>CAZFTL010000016.1:0-104357 GCA_964521615.1 uncultured Stakelama sp.
TGACGGCGAGCGTGGCGGCCGAGGACGGCCAGATCGGCCAGGCGGCCTATTCGGCCTCGAAGGGTGGCGTGGTCGGCATGACCCTGCCGATCGCCCGCGACCTGATGAACGAGGGCATCCGTATCAACACGATCCTGCCCGGCATCTTCGAAACTCCGTTGATGCAGGGCGCGCCGCAGAACGTGAAGGACGCGCTTGCCGCGTCGGTGCCGTTTCCCAAGCGCCTCGGCAATCCGCCCGAATATGCGCAACTCGCGCTGACGATGATCGAGAACGGGTATTTCAACGGCGAGGACGTCCGCCTCGACGGCGCCATCCGCATGGCGCCGCGGTGAATTGAAGCAATAACGAGCCCCTTCCCTTCAGGGGAGGGGTTGGGGGTGGGGCAGTGCCTCTAGCCGATCGCCTGCGGATAGGCCCCACCCCGACCCCTCCCCTAAAGGGGAGGGGCCAAAGGATTAGGAGACCTTGATGCCCGGCCCACTCGCGGGAATCCGTATCGTCGAACTCGCCGGGATCGGGCCGGGGCCATTCTGCGGCATGATGCTCGCCGATCATGGCGCAGAGGTCATCCGGGTCGACCGGCCGGGTACCACGCCCAATCCGCGCGACCCGTTGCTCCGGTCGCGAACGACGATGCAGCTCGACCTGAAATCGGCCGACGACATCGCCAAGCTGCGCGACCTGATGAAGACGGCAGACGGCCTGATCGAGGGATTCCGCCCCGGGGTCACGGAGCGCCTGGGCATCGGGCCGGACGTGCTGCTCGGCGACAATCCGAAGCTCGTTTATGGCCGGATGACCGGCTGGGGACAGACGGGCAGCTACGCCGCCGCCGCCGGACACGACATCAACTATATCGCTCTGTCCGGTGCGCTCGGCGCGATCGGACGGGCGGGGGAGAAGCCGACCCCGCCGCTCAATCTGGTCGGCGATTTCGGCGGCGGCGCGATGATGCTCGCCTTCGGCATGGTCAGCGCGCTGCTGGCGGTGAAGAACGGTGCGCCGGGCCAGGTGATCGACTGCGCGATGACCGACGGCTCCGCGCTGTTGATGGCGATGATGTGGGGCTTCCGCGCCCAGGGCATGTGGAGCGACGATCGCGGCACCAACATGCTCGATACCGGCGCGCCGTTCTACGATGTGTATGAGACCGCCGACGGCCGCTACGTATCGATCGGGTCGATCGAACCGCAATTCTACGCCTTGTTGCGCCAGACGCTCGGGATCGCCGACGACGTCTTGTTCGACGCGCAATATGACCGCCCGCAATGGCCGGCGCAGAAAGCGCGGCTGGCGGAGATCTTCAAGGGCAAAACCCGCGACCAATGGTGTGCGCTGATGGAAACGACGGACATCTGTTTCGCGCCCGTGCTCGGCTTCGACGAGGCGGTGGCCCATCCCCACAATGCCGCGCGCGGTACGTTCGTGGAGGTCGGCGGCGTCGTCCAGCCCGCGCCGGCGCCGCGTTATTCGGCGACGCCCTGCGATCCGCCGCGCTACTGACACGATTGGGAGAGCGACGATGCCGCATTTCGGCGACTATCAGAACGAGGTCTACGGCGCCGGTCTGCGCGGCGTGCTCCCCAAGGTGCCGGTCGATTATGCGACGCTCGTCCAGCGCGCGACCGCGGCGATGCCGCCGCACGTGCTCAACTACGTCCAGGGCGGCTGCGGCGACGAATGGACCCAGGACCAGAACGCGGCGGCGTTCCATCATTGGGGGATGGTCCCGCGGATGATGGTCGGTACGACCAGTCGCGACCTTTCGACCGAGATTTTCGGGCATCAATATCACAGCCCGTTCTTCATGAGTCCGATCGGCGTGACCGGGATCTGCACCCCCGACCAGCATGGCGATATCGCGGCGGCGCAGGCATCGGCGATGACCGGCGTGCCGATGACCGTCTCGACCCTGGGCAACGATACATTGGAGGATGTCGCGAAGCATCTCGGCGGCACGCCCGGCTTCTTCCAGCTCTACACGCCGCGCGACAAGGATCTCGCCGAGAGTCTCATCCGCCGCGCAGAGGCGGCGGGCTATCGCGCATTGGTGGTGACGCTCGACACCTGGGTGACCGGCTGGCGCCCGCGCGATCTCAATGCCGGCAATTTCCCTCAGCTGCGCGGGCACGTGCTGACCAATTATTTCGCTGATCCCGTGTTCCGCAAACTGCTCGGCAAGGACCCCGCCCAGGCGCTACCCGAAGCGGTGATGCTGTGGGGATCGCTGTTCGCGCGGCCCTTGACCTGGGACGACATGGCCTGGTTCAAATCGGTGACCAAGCTGCCGATCGTGCTCAAGGGCATTTGTCACCCGGAGGATGCGCGCAAGGCGGTCGACATGGGCGCCGACGCGATCTTCTGTTCGAACCATGGCGGCCGCCAGGCCAATGGCGGGATCGCCGCGATCGACATGCTGCCGGATGTGGTCGAGGCGGCCGGCGATCTGCCCGTCTGGTTCGATTCCGGCATCCGGTCGGGCAGCGACGCGATCAAGGCGCTGGCGCTTGGTGCTCGTGCGGTGGGGATAGGCCGCCCCTTCGCTTACGGCCTGGCGCTCGATGGTGCCGCCGGCGCGGCGCACGTGCTCAAATGCATTCTCGCCGAAGCCGACCTGATGATGGCGGTCAACGGCATGCCGACGCTGAACGCGGTGCGGGCGGCCGGTGCCCGCCGGTTGCCATCCTGAGTAGTCGTTCGCGAAATAATCGAGTTTTCAAGGTAAGATAGGTCCGTTTCGGAGCGGCTTTGCGCTTTCCTCGAGCGGGGCGAATTGGTACAGGAACGCTTGGGGAAAACTCGGGGGGATTCGTGTCGCGTAGCCTCAATCGCGCAGCTCTTTGCGCTGCGGTGTTCGTCGTGCCTGCAACGGGCTTCATCCAACCAGCCATTGCGCAGTCCGTTCCGGGTGCGCTGCCGAGCCGGGAACAGGTCGAACTTCCCAAGGTCGATACGGTCAAGCCGAAATCGGGGATCACCGTCACCGATGAGACCAAGCGCGCGGTCAATTGCCCGTTCGTCGATTCGCCGATCGAGGTCGAAATCGATCGGCTGCACTTCACCGCGCCGGACGGATCGGCGCTGCCCGCGGCGTTGCTCGACATCCTGACGGGGATCAAGCCGCAGCCCGGCAAGCAGAAGCTGGTTCAGCTTTGCGACTTGCGCGATGCCGCGGCGAGCGCGCTGAGCAATGCGGGCTACATCGCCGGCGTCACCATTCCGCCGCAGGAGATCAATGCCGGTGACGCGACGCTGATCGTCATCCCTGCGCATCTGGTCGATGTCCGCATCTCCGGATCGGCCGGGCGCTTCGGCCGAACGCTCGCTGCGCGGGTCGACAAGCTCAAGGCGCTGCCGGCGCTCAACACGCATGAGATCGAGAGCATCCTGCTCGGTGCCAACGACGTGCCGGGGTTGCAGGTCAAGATGGCCTTGCGCGCCGCCGGCACCGGTCCGGGGCAGGTCATCGGCGAGGTAGCGGTCGAGTACACGCCATTCACCATCCTGGCCAACGTCACCAACAGCGGATCGCGCTCGATCGGGCGCGAGAGCGGGACGCTGCGCGCCGAATATTACGGCCTGACGGGCCTCTCCGACCGCACCTTTATCGGCGCGACCTCGACCGCCGACTTCCGTGAACAACAGGTGCTCCAGGTCGGCCATTATTTCGCGACCGACGGCGGGCTCAGCATCGGCGGACGCTTCAGCTATGCCTGGTCGAAGCCCGATATCGGCGCGCTCGATCTGCGCTCGCGCTCGCTGATCGGCGGGCTCGACGTGTCGGCGCCGTTGCTCAGGTCGGTCCGTGTCAATGCCGATATCGGCGGCGGTGTCGAGATCATCGAACAGCGTATCCAGTTATTCGTCGGCAAGACCGGTATCCCGGTCACGCTCGACAAGTTGCGCGTCGGCTATCTCCGCCTGTCCGCCAGCAAGCGCGCGCCGCGCTTCAACAAGCCCGACGCCTGGGGGATCAGCGGCTCGCTCGAACTGCGCCAGGGGCTGGACATTCTGGGGGCGACCAAGACCGGGGTCATCACCCCGGCGGGCTACGGGCCGAGCCGGTTCGAGGGCAGCGCGAGCGCGACCGTCCTGCGCGGCGGGCTCAACGGCTTCGTCAGCATCGGCCGCGACTTCAGCCTGGCCGCCGTGGCGCAGGGGCAGTGGGCGAGCGGTCCGCTGCTCAGCTTCGAGGAATTCTCGGTCGGCAATCTCACGCTCGGCCGCGGCTACGATCCCGGCGTCACCGCGGGCGACAAGGCGATCGGCATCCGGCTCGAGCCGCGCTGGCAATTGCCGGTAAAGTCGCGCGCCGCGTTTGTCGCGTTCGGCTTCTACGACACCGTGCACATCTGGAACGACGACACTTTCACCAACGAAGGCAGCCGGGCGCTGACCTCGTTCGGCGGCGGCATGCGCGCGATCCTGCCCGGCGTGCTGTCGCTCGAGGCGATGTACGCGCACCCGCAGGATCCCGAGCTGAACCTGCCCGGCGCACCGCGCGCGCCCGACCGCGTGCTGCTGTCGCTTACCATCCAATTCGCTCCGCGCCGTTGAGTTTCAGGGGACCAGTCATGATCAAGTCGACCCGCCTGCGCACCTCGCTTTCCGCTTCCACCATCCTCGCCGCCGGGCTGCTGCTCGTGGTGGCGCCGGCGCGCGCGCAGAATCTGCCGGATACGGGGAATGTGTCCTCCGTCACCAGCGGCCTGAGTGGCGGGGCAGCCGGATCGACCGATCCCGGGTTCTCGACCTCGGGCGCGGCGGGCGCGCAGACGCTGCGCGTCGATCTGAAGGACAATCGGACGATCCTGAACTGGGGCGGAAGCGGCTTTAACGTCGCCGCCGGCAACACGGTCGATTTCAAGGATGCGCGCGCCACGTCGGGTGTGACTGGGCGGACCGATAATATCGCGGTGCTCAATCGCGATCTGAGCGGGAATGCATCGATCATCAGCGGATCGCTTAACTCAGATCCGAACGTCGCGGTTTATGTGATCAATCGAAGTGGCCTGCTGATAGGGGTGTTCGACCCAACGCAAAGTACGATCAATACTGGATCGTTCTTCGCGAGCACATCGGACATCGGCGACGACAATTCATTCCTGAACGGCGCGACAACGCTCAATTTCTCGCAGGCGTCCAATCAGGCAGCCCCGATGTCCATCGGCAATGTGCGCATAACGACTACGAATGCCGGTGGCACGACCGGTGGCCGCATGGGGGATGTCGTTCTTATCGGCAATTTCCTCGGTTTCGGAAGCTCGAGTGCGCCGGTGGTCATCAAAGCGGCTGGCGATGTGTTGATCGCCAACGCGCAAACTTTCACTTTCCAGAACGCGCCCGGCAGCCCGCTATCGCTGGTCGTGTCTCAAGCCGCAGCCGCGGCGACTATGTATAGCGATATCACCGCACGCAATGTCACGATCGGCGGTTTTTATTCAGGCAACGGCGATTTCGTGCAATATACCTATAACGGTGTGATTACGGCGACCGGGGCTGCAGCGACCGATCGCGGCGTCGTGCTATATGCCCAGAGTACGGATAAGAATTCGGTCGCTAGCCCACTTGGCCCGAACTGGTCGATCAACCAGTTTGGTGGTGGTGGGCCGATCACCAGCGTTAAGGACGTGTCCATTACCGGTGGGCATGTCTTCATTGGTACCGAGATCACGGCAACGGAGAATGCGATTCTAGGCAGTACCGGCTATAATTTCCGTACGTCTGCCGATGTGATCGCCAGTAACATCATCGTCAACGCGACAAGCGGCCTGTTCTACGGCCTGAAGTCGACGGTCGGCGATATCGTATTCAACGGCGCGACCGACTTTACGCTGCAGGGCAATGTCGATGCGGCACGCGACCTGCTGTTCCCATCGATCAACAACCTGAACTTTTCGTGCTGCGGTCTCAACAGCATCAAGGCGGGTCGCAACATCTCGATCAACGTGGTCGACGGCATCAGCGGCGGTGGCTCGTCGGGTATGACAATCGACGCCGGCGGCTACGTGTCGATCAAGCAGACTGCAGCGGCCGGCGGCGTTGGTATCGGCTACAACGACATCATCGCGCGCGGCGGCAGCATCACCATCGACGCGGCTGGCAATGTCATCGGTACGGGGCTGTCGGCGAGCGACCGCATCGATGTCACCGCCGGCGGAGCGATCACGCTGCGCTACCTAAGCGGACCCAACGGCATAACGCTGAAATCGCTTGGCACCAATGGCATCCAGGGCAACATACAGATTGCCGGGGCGCTCGCCACCGCGGCCAATGCCGATGTCACAGTCACCACACCCGGCATCTTTCAGGTCTTCGGTTCCACCAGCGCTACCCCGGTTATCGACGCCGGGCGCGATATCTCGATTCAGGCCAGCGGATCGGACTCATTGCTGTCAAACTATGGCGCGTACCTTTCCAATGCGCGCGCCGGCCGCAATATCCAAGTCTCCGCGATCGGGATTGGCGCGACTGACCTCGTCGCGACGACAGGGTTCGTTTCGCTGGCCGGTACCGGCGGCTGGCTACAGGTGTATCGCAACCTAAAGGCCGCACAATATGTCGTCGGCAACGGGACGCTGGTTTCTGTCCGCAACACGGTTGCCGGCAACGGCACGATTATGCTTACCGCCAATGGCGGCGACCTGACCTTCAATGGTCTGACTTCGGCGACCGGCTCGATCACGCTCAACGCGACAGGTAAGATGAACCTGTACGCGACCTCGATCGACAGCGGTGGAGACCTGACTGCGTCGGGCAACGGCGTCGATATCCAGTCCACCTATGATTCGGGCACCGGCTTCGCGCCGTTGAGCATCAGGGCCGCGGGAGCAATCTCGATCAATGCCGGTGCGGGTAGCGTGACCAACTATTTTGGTCCCGGCACGATCCAGAGCAATAGCGACGGGATTGGCAATGAAGCGCTGACCATCGAATCGGGCGGGCAGATTTCCATCGCCAGCGCCTTGGTCGGCGGCACGAACCGGCAATCGGACGTGCGGTTGCGGTTCGATGCCAGCCAGGGCTTCGTCCTGGGTGGCGTCCGGGCGCGCAGTCTGCTCGGCGCGTCGGGCGCCGATCCGTTCGCCAACGGGCTCGTCACCAGTTCGTACGTCGCATTCAACGGCTCGATCGACCTGACCAACACTTTCTCGGTTCGCGGGGCGTCGGTAGCGTTCAGCGATGGCGCTTCCGTCGATGTCAGCAACGGCGACATCCGCCTGATCGCCACAGCCACGAACAGCCCCTTCGCAATCAACCTGCCAATGACTGCATCGGGCGACATCGAGATCCGTACCAATTCGCCGGGAATCGGCTTCGACGTCGATGGCCGGCTATCCGGCCGTAACGTCGTGCTCTCGACTCCGGGCGCGTTCGTCAATGCACGCGGTGCCGACGCGATCACCGCGAGCGGGCACTGGGTCATCTATTCAACGTCGCCCGATCTCGACTCCTTCGGGGGGCTCGACAGCGGCAACACAGCATATTGGAACGCCACCTTCGCGACGCGCGCACCCGAGACGCTGAGTGGCAATCGCTATGTCTTCGCCTATAGTCCGACCCTGACCTTTGCGACTCAGGATTTCAGCAAGATCTACGGGACCGACCTGACCGGGGGTGGCGCATCAGGCATCCCGTTCACCGTCACCGGCTATCAGTCGGGGGTTGCAGGTGCGTTCCTCGCCGATACCGCCGCCACTGCTTTCTCCGGCGCACCCTTGATCACGTCAGCCGGCTTCGCTGCGCGCGCGAGCGTGTCAGGCGGTCCCTATTCGCAGTCGATCGCCGCCGGCGATCTCCAGAGCGACGCCGGTTATACGATTGCGATCGCGCCGACATCGACTGGCATGGTCACTGTCACGCCAAAGGCGCTCACAGCCAGCGTGATCGCCGACAACAAGACTTATGACGGCACAAACGCCGCGACTGGCAGCGTCACGCTGAACGGCGTGGTAGCGGGCGACACCGTCGGCACGACCGGCACGACCTTTGCTTTTGCCGACAAGAATGCCGGCACCGGCAAGACGGTCAACGTCGCCGGCACCACGTTGACCGGCGCCGACATGGGCAATTACACCCTGACCCTGCCCGCTACGGTACTGGCGGACATCCTCAAGAAGCTGCTGACCGGCACGGTTACCGCCAACAACAAGACCTATGACGGCACTACCGATGCGACCGGGACGCTGACGATCGGTGGCGTGCTGGCCGGCGACACCGTCGGGACGTCGAACGTCACATTCGCTTTCAGCGACAAGAATGCCGGGACAGGCAAGACCGTAACGGTAACCGGTGCCACGCTGACCGGCGGCGATGCTGGCAATTATGCGATCGGCACGATAACCGGGCTCGCTGACATCCTGGCCAAGGCGATCACCGGCACGGTCACGGTCAACCAAAAGACGTATGACGGCACGACCGCAGGCACCGGCACGGTTACGCTCAACGGCGTCGTTACGGGGGATGCCCTGTCCACCGCAGGTACGACCTTCACCTTCAGCGACAAGAATGCCGGGACCGGCAAGACGGTCAACGTCGCCGGTACCACGCTCACCGGAGCGGATGCGGGCAATTACACGGTAACCGTCCCGGCCAGCGCACTAGCCGATATCCTGACGAAGGCGCTGACCGCATCGGTGGTCGTCAACAACAAGACGTATGACGGTACCACCGCAGGTACCGGCACGGTGACGATCAACGGGGTGGTTTCGGGTGATACGGTCGGCACCAGCGGTACGACCTTTACCTTTGCCGACAAGAATGCCGGGTCCAGTAAGACGGTTACCGTCGCCGGTACGACACTGACCGGCGCGGACGCGGGCAACTACTCGCTTACCGTCCCGGCAAGTGCGCTTGCGGACATCCTCAAAAAGGCACTGATCGCGTCGGTGGTGGCCAACACCAAAACCTATGACGGCACGACCGCCGGCACTGGCACGGTGACGCTCAATGGCGTCGTCTCCGGCGACGCCGTGGGCACGAGCGGGACGACCTTCACCTTCAGCGACAAGAACGCCGGTACGGGCAAGGCCGTGGCCGTCACCGGCACGACGCTGACCGGCGCGGACGCGGGCAACTACACGCTCACCGTTTCGGCATCGGCATTGGCGGACATCCTGAAGAAGGCACTCACGGCGACCGTCGTGGCGAACGGAAAGACCTATGACGGCACGACGGCCGCGACGGGCACGGTGACGCTTGGCGGTGTCGTTACCGGCGATACGGTCGGGACCGCCGGTACGAGTTTTGCCTTCGCCGACAAGAATGCGGGCACCGGCAAGACCGTCAATGTTGGCGGCACCACGCTGACGGGGGGCGATGCGGGCAACTATACGTTGACCGTTCCGGCGACCGTCCTGGCCGACATCCTCAAGAAGGCGATCACCGCGAGCGTCGTGGCGAATGGAAAGACCTATGACGGGACGACGACCGGCAGCGGTACCGTAACGCTCAATGGCGTGCTGAGCGGCGACACCGTCACAACCAGCGGGACGACCTTCACCTTCAGCGACAAGAACGCCGGCACTGGCAAGACCGTCACGGTAGCGGGGACCACGCTGACCGGCGCCGATGGCGGGAATTATACCGTGACGGTTCCGACCAGTGCACTGGCGGACATCCTGAAGAAGGCGATCACCGCGAGCTTCTCGGTAAGCAAGACCTATGACGGCACCACCGCCGGTACCGGCACCGTGACCCTCAACGGTGTCGTCGCGGGCGACAACGTCACCACCAGCGGCACCACTTTCACCTATGCCGACAAGAATGCCGGCACGGGCAAGGCAGTCGCGGTGGCCGGAACGACGGTCGGCGGCGCGGATGCGGGCAATTACACCATCACGATCCCGGCCAGCGCGCTCGGCGACATCCTCAAGCGCGCGCTGTCGGTAACGGCGGATGACGCGTCCAAGGTGCAGAACGATCCCGATCCCGCGCTGACCTATACGCTGACCTCCGGCTCGCTCGTCACCGGCGATGCGTTCAGTGGTGGCGTGGCACGCGATGGCGGCGAGAATCCTGGCACCTACGCGATCAAGATCGGGACGCTGACGGCCGGTGACAATTACACGATCACCTTCACGCCGGGCACGTTCACGATCAACCTGCCGCTCGGTAGCGAAGGTCTCCAGCCGGCGCTGAAGGCGCAGCCGCTGCCGTCGCAGATCGGCACGGGTGTCGACGCCTCATCCGGCACCTCGGTCAACCTCGATACCGGCGCGGTGTGCGGCGACGACAAGAATTGCACGACCGGCAAACCGGCGCAGTAACCGGCGGGCGTGCCGTCCCGCGCCGGGGCGGCACGCCGCGCATCACCAGCCGAGTCGTTCGGCCAGTTCGGCGGCCGCCGGTTTCCAGTCGATCCCGCAACGGTCGAGCCAGGCATCGTCGAAATAGGTCGAGGCGTAGCGATTGCCGTCGTCGCACAGGATGGTGACGATCGAGCCCTGCGTGCCGGCGGCAGTCATTTCCTCGGCCAGCGTTGCACACGCCCACAGGTTCGTGCCCGTCGATCCGCCGCAACGGCGGCCGAGCCGTTCGCTCAGCAGGCGTGCCGCGGCGATGCTGCGCGCGTCGCTGATGACTTCCATCCGGTCGATCACTTCGGGAACGAAGGACGGCTCGACATGCGCGCGGCCGATCCCCTCGATCTTGCTGGCGCAGCGGTCGAGCTTTTCCACGTCGCGGTCGGCCCAGTGGCGATGGAACACCGATCCTTCGGGATCGGCGACGCAGATCCGCGTCGCGAGGCGGCGATAGCGGACGTATCGGCCCAAGGTCGCCGACGTGCCGCCGGTGCCCGCGCCGCACACGATCCATTGCGGCACCGGATGCTGCTCGAGCGCCATCTGGCTGAAGATCGCATCGGCGATGTTATTGTTGCCGCGCCAGTCGGTCGCCCGTTCGGCGAAGGTGAACTGGTCGAGGAATATGCCGCCGAGCGATTCGGCGAGCCGTGCGGCTTCCCCGGCGCATTCCACCGCCTGCTCGACGAAATGCGGGCGGCCGCCGTAAAATTCGATCGCGGCGATCTTCTCGGTCGAAGTACCGCGCGGCACGACGGCGATGAAGTCGAGCCCCAGCATCCGCGCGAAATAGGCTTCGGACACCGCGGTCGATCCGCTCGACGCCTCG
Source organism: uncultured Stakelama sp. (assembly GCA_964521615.1). Classification (GTDB taxonomy): domain Bacteria; phylum Pseudomonadota; class Alphaproteobacteria; order Sphingomonadales; family Sphingomonadaceae; genus Sphingomonas. The sequence goes on from CAZFTL010000016.1 coordinate 11,137, forward strand.
ACGATTGTCGTGTCGGGGCCGACGCGTCCGTTGCACAGGGCATAGAGAAATAGCGACCGCGCCAGCCGGTGCTTGAGGCTGCCGGTAGGATGACTCGATTCGTCCTTTAAGTAGAGCTGGATACCAGGCGCCCGGGGCAAAGCGATCGGGATGAGGTGGGTGTCCGCCGACCGGTTATAGTCGGCGTCGATCAGCCGGACGGCTTCGTCGGCCCAGCCGCGATCGTTGCGAAGGGAAGGGGATGCCATGCGCGTCCGATCGTCCCCCGCCGCCGCCACGTCAACCGCGGAGTAGGTTTGGCAAAAATATTGCCGCGCGCCGCTGGGGATAAGCGCTTGCCCCGCGTTTCAACAGGCAAGCGGGATGTGTCGCAATGTCGACGACCGGCGTGCTCGATCACGGACCCTCGTGCACCCGACGGCATTGTCGCCCGTTTCGACGGCCCGCTTCCTCGCCCGAGGTCGGAACCGGACTCGGATGTCTCCGCATCCGCGCCCGACATGCGCGGCGGCGGCTTCCGATCGAGGCCGCGCTGCGCAACGACCTTCCGCAAGGCGTCCGGAACAGAGAGATTGGCGCGCCCGGCAGGACTCGAACCTGCAACTCCAAGCTTAGAAGGCTCGTGCTCTATCCAGTTGAACTACGGGCGCCCGAGATCCGCCTAGCGTGGATTGCGGGCGAGCGGAACAGTCATCATAGTCCGGCGCCATAACGATCGGGGTGGCGCATGGCATTGACGCGAGTCACGGCGAAAGAGGTTTCGGGCGGACATTTCCGCTATTTCGATTTCGTCATGGCGGCATTCGTCGTCATCCTCGTCCTGTCGAACGTGGTTGGCGCGGGCAAGCGAGCCGTTATCGATCTGCCGTGGATCGGGTTGTGGCCGTTCGGTGCCGGAATCCTGTTCTTTCCGCTCTCCTACCTTCTCGATGACGTGTTGACCGAGGTATATGGTTATGCCCGCGCGCGGCGGGTGATCTGGACGGGTTTTGCCGCCCTGGCATTCCTGGTGCTGATGGAATGGACCGTCGTTGCGCTTCCGCCTGCGGCCGATTGGAACGGCCAGGCCCAATACGAATATGTATTCGGGCTGCCGCCCAGGCTGATCGATCATTTCCCTTTCGTCAGCATGGGAATCGGCGGGCGGATCGCACTCGCGTCGCTGTGCGCGTTCTGGGTCGGCGACCTGCTAAATTCCTACGTGCTCGCCAAGATGAAGATCTGGACCAGCGGGCGCATGCTGTGGACGCGCACGATCGGCAGCACGATCATCGGAGAGGGGGCAGACAGCCTGATCTTCTACCCGATCGCCTTTTACGGCGCGCCTGATTGGCCAATCCACGCAATGCTGATGGTGATGCTCAGCCAGTTCGTGCTCAAGGTTGGTTGGGAAGTCATCCTGACGCCCGTCACCTACGCCGTGGTCGGCTTCCTGAAGCGCAAGGAAGGCGTCGACATCTATGACGAAGGAACGGACTTCGGTCCGTTCCACGCGAGCGTCTGATCTTCAGGCGGAAACCAGTTCCATCAGCCCTTCGAACAGGCGGCGGCCGTCGTCGCCGCCATGCGCGGCCTCGATCTTGCGCTCGGGATGCGGCATCAGGCCGAGCACGTTGCCCGCGGCATTGAGCACGCCGGCGATCTGGCGTGCCGAACCGTTGACGTTGCCGGTATAGCGGAACGCGACGCGGCCTTCGCCCTCGATCCGGTCGAGCGTTTCGGCATCCGCGGTGTAATTGCCGTCATGATGCGCGACCGGGATCAGGATCTTTTCACCGGCAGCGTAGCGGCTGGTGAAGGCCGATTGCGCATTGTCGACCGACAGTTCGACGTCGCGGCACACGAAATTGAGGCCGGCGTTGCGCATCAGCGCGCCGGGCAGCAGACCGGCCTCGGTCAGCACCTGAAAGCCGTTGCACACGCCCAGCACCGGCACGCCGCGTCCGGCCGCATCGACCACCGCGCGCATTACCGGCGATCGCGCGGCCATCGCACCCGAGCGCAGATAATCGCCATAGGAAAATCCGCCGGGCAACGCGATCAGATCGGTGTCGGTGGGCAGGTCGGTGTCGGCATGCCACACCATGTTGGGCTTGCGCCCCATGATCTGTTCTATCGCCACCGCGAGGTCGCGGTCGCAATTGGAGCCCGGAAAAACGACGACCGCGGCGGTCATCGTTCGATCCGGTAATTCTCGATCACCGTATTGGCGATCAGCTTGCGACACATCCCGTCGAGCTCGTCGTCGGTTACCGTGTCGGCGACATCGAGCTCGATCACCTTGCCGGCGCGCACGTCGTTGATACCGCCGAAGCCCAGTCCTTCGAGCGACTTGTGGATCGCCTTGCCCTGCGGGTCGAGCACCCCGGGCTTGAGGGTGACGACGATACGGACCTTCATGGGGCGGCTCTTTCCTGGCTTGGTGGAGTCGGCGCCCCTATGGCCGTGCCGGCGGTTCGCCGCAAGTTTTACACTTCGTTTACCCGCCAGGCGCAGCTTTCCGCCCGGCAGGCGACTCGCTGGGGGGTCGTTCCTGCCTGTTAAGGGGTATCGGACATGGCCGGACTGGCAATGATCCTCTTCATCTCGCTGTTCGCGTTCGGGGGCCAATATTTCGGCTGGAGCGATCCCGAAGGCTGGGTTCAGCTCTCGCTCGCCTCATCGTTCATTTTCGGCATCATCTGCGGGGTCAAGGTCAAGGGCTGACGTCGTCGGCGTCCGGCGTCACCGCGGGAAGGCGCGGGACCTATTTGCCGCGATTCTGGCGATGTGATTCGAGATCGAGCACCGCGCCGTCGGCGCCGTCGGGCAACAGGCCCAGTCGCCGCGCGACCTCCTGATAGGCCTCGACTTCGCCGCCCAGGTCGCGGCGGAAGCGATCCTTGTCGAGCTTTTCGTTGGTTTCCATGTCCCACAAGCGGCAACCGTCAGGGCTGATCTCGTCGGCCAGGATGATGCGGCTATAGTCATTGTCCCAGATCCGCCCAAACTCGAGCTTGAAGTCGATCAGGCGAATGCCGATCCCGGCGAACAGGCCGCACAGGAAATCGTTGGTGCGGATCGCCAGGTCGGCGATGTCGTGCATCTCCTCCTGGCTCGCCCAGCCGAATGCCGCGATATGCTCGTCGGTGATCATCGGATCGCCGAGCGCGTCGTCCTTGTAATAATATTCGATGATCGTGCGCGGCAGCTGGACGCCTTCCTCGATCCCCAGCCGCTTCGACAGCGACCCGGCGGCGACGTTGCGGACCACCACTTCGATCGGCACGATCTCGACCTGGCGAATGAGTTGTTCGCGCATGTTGAGACGGCGAATGAAGTGCGTCGGCACACCGATCAGGCCGAGCAGGGTGAAGATGTGCTCCGAAATCCGGTTGTTGAGCACGCCCTTGCCGCTGATCGTGCCCTTTTTCTGCGCGTTGAACGCGGTGGCATCGTCCTTGAAATACTGGATCAGCGTGCCCGGCTCGGGACCCTCATACAGGATCTTGGCCTTGCCTTCGTAGATCTGGCGGCGGCGTGCCATCGTCGGCGCTTACCTTCATGAAATGAGCGGCCCCGGCAACGCAAGCGGCGCGCCGGGGCTGGAAGTGTCGGGCTATACCGGAACGCACTCCGAGGCGCAATCGCGGGCGGCCGAGGGCGGTGTGCCGGGCCCAGAGCTGTCTTTTCCGGTCGAAATCGCCATGGGTTACCGCCGAAAGGCTTGCGCGATCAGATTCTTGGTGGTCGACCAGGCCGGGGTTCCGGGGGCCACCAACTCGACATGGCCGGTGTCCGGCACAGCGTGCAGCGTCGCTTCGTCGCCTGCCAGCGCTACATAGTCAGTCGCCAGGCGATAGGGGACGATCCGATCCTCGCGTCCGTTGACCAGGTCGTGCGATACGCCGATCGGGAGAAGGCGAGCGACCGACGTATCGGCATAGACGTCGCGATCGCCGCCATCCGGGCCGCCGACCAGATCGCGGACGACGTCGGTGCCGCAGCCATTATCGGGGCTCGCGGCGACTGCTGCCAGGTCGGGCAGCGCACCGCACGCCACGACATGCGCGATCGGCAAGGGCGTTGCGCATCGCAGAACGCTGTCCGACGGCAAGCGATGGCGCCCGGCGAGCCAGAGCGCCAGATGTCCGCCGGCCGAGTGCCCGATCGCCACTATCCGGCGCAGGTCGAGGCCGTATTTCGGCGCATAGCCGCGCAGCGCGTCGGCCGCCGTCGCGGCATCGCGGAATGTCCCGGGATAGCCGCCGCCCGGACGGTCGACACCGCGATAGTCGATATTCCACACCGCATAGCCGTCGCGCCGCAGATCGTCGGCGACCCAGTTCATCAGCGTACGGTCGGCGATGCTCGTCGTCCAGCAGCCGCCATGAACCATGAGCACGGTGGGAAAGGGGCCTGCGCCGTCAGGCAGCCACAAATCGACGCGCTGCCAGGGGTCGTCACCATAAGCGATCGCGGCTTGCGGCTCGGGGCGTGGGCGGTTGGTCAGGTCGGCCCAGGCGAGGGGCACGAAATCGATGCTCATCTGCGAGGAAAAGACCGGCGGCACGAAAAAAGGCAAGACGGAAGCGGGGTCTGCCGTTTTACGGCCGCCGGCCAGGGAGCGGCTGCTGGAATCCGGCCGGACGATCGAGGGGGTGCGCCCGGCATCGGTGGTGTCGTGGCTCACCGCAGGCCGGAAATTCTGACCTTGCGCCAGGGGCGGTGCCATGGCGCGTCGAACTGGACACGGTTGAGTACGTCGAAGCTGCCGCCGATCTTTTCGATCAGACCGCGGTTCAGCTTATTGATATCCGCCGTCAGACGGGGTTTGTTCGCGGCCCAGTCGCCGCCCAGGAAATCGTCGCGCATTGCCGAGTCCTCCTTATGAAATCCGGCGTTGATGACGAATCGCATATGCTCGCGCGGTGTCGGCGGCGCCAACAAATCGTTGGACAGAATTAACAAGCCATGCTTATCAATAATCCATGCGCCGCCTGCCGCCTCTTGCTGCCGTCCGGGTGTTCGAAGCCGCTGCCCGGCACGAGAACTTCACGGCCGCCGCCAACGAACTGGGAATGACCCAGGCGGCAGTAAGCTATCAGGTCAAATTGCTCGAGGAGCGGCTCGGCGCACCTTTGTTTCGCCGCGAAAAGCGCCGCGTGGTGCTGACCGATGCCGGGCGTAAGGCGGCGCCGCAGATCACGCGGGCGTTCGATGCGATCGATGCCGCGTTCGGGGCGATCCGCGCCGACGATGCGGCGGTGCTGACCGTTTCCACCTCGAATACCTTCGCCAATACCTGGCTGGCATGGCGGCTGGGCAGCTTTCAGATGAATCACCCCGAGATGGCGGTGCGGTTGCTGACCAGCGACGCGCTGTCGGATTTCGCGTCCGACGATGTCGACATCGCGATCCGTGCCGGGTTGGGCGGTTGGGAAGGGTTGCACGAGGAATTGCTCGTGCCGATCGATTTCACGCCGATGTGTTCGCCCGGCTTCCTTCGGCGGCACAATCTGTCCGGTCCGCAGGATCTGTTGCGCGTGCCGCAGATCAGCCCGCACGATCCCTGGTGGCCGTTCTGGCTGCGCGAGGCAGGTGTCGAGGTGCCGGAGGGGCCACCGCGCGCCGGTGTCCGGCTCGACAGCCAGGCGCACGAAGGTCACGCGGCCATGGCGGGGCAGGGGGTCGCGATGCTCACGCCGTTCTTCTGGCGCAACGACCTTGCCGAGGGGCGGTTGATACGGCCGTTCGATCAGGTGTCGACGCGTGGCTACGCCTATTGGCTATGTTATCCCGACAGCAGACGCGGCGTTGTCAAGATCCGCCGCTTCCGCGAATGGCTGATGGCCGAACTGGCGCGCGACCTGCCCAGCCCGGTCTGATATGCCGGTTACGCAGGATGTCGCATTCGGCCAATAAACGACGACAGGATGGGGGTATTTTGCTGGGTGTCGAGAGTCGCCCCGATCCTGGGGCCTGTTCTCGTGTTTGCAGGGAGGATGGCATGGCCGATCTCATGAAACCTGCGCTGGCGGCGGCCGTATCGATGCTGGGCCTGTCGCTGGGCATAACCGATGCCGCGGCGCAAAAGCAGCCGGGCGTCCCGACCGGCGACACACAAGGTGTCCTGATCGGGTTGAACAAGCCGGACAGCACGCAGATCAAGAGCGAACAGCTCAAGAGCACGCAACTCAAGGCGCCGGCGAGCAATCAGTGGAAGGCGCCGTCGAGCACGCAGCTCAAGAGCGAGCAGCTCAAGAGCAATCAATTCAAGGCGCCGACCAGCGGCCAGATCAAATATTGACGCGACCGGCGGCGCCCCTTTTGCGGGGTGCCGCACCGCGCGGCCGGGCCGCTTCTGCGGCGAACCGGTCACTTTCCCATCGGATCGGGGCCATTTCCCTCCGGCACTCGTCCCGCGCATGCCCGATAGATCCCATCCACATCTTCTGCGCGTCCGATATTTCCTCGTGGCGAATTAGGCTCTAACCGCTTCTGAATGGCATCAGAGACGACCGACCTTCCCGACAACCCGTCCGTAGGCGTGCTCGACGCGCCATTCGACAGCGCGCTTTCCGAACGCTACCTGGTCTACGCCCTGTCGACGATCACGGCGCGCTCGCTGCCGGACGTCCGCGACGGGTTGAAGCCGGTGCATCGTCGGCTGCTCTGGGCGATGCGGTTGCTGCGGATGGATCCCAACGGCGCCTACAAGAAGTCGGCTCGTGTCGTGGGCGACGTGATCGGCAAATACCACCCGCATGGCGATGCCTCGGTCTATGACGCGATGGTCCGCCTCGCGCAGGATTTCTCGCTGCGCTACCCGCTGGTCGACGGACAGGGCAATTTCGGCAATATCGACGGCGATAATGCCGCCGCCTACCGCTATACCGAAGCGCGCCTGACCCAGGTCGCGACCGACCTGATGGATGGCCTTGACGAGGACGCGGTCGGGTTCCGTCCCACCTATAATGGCGAGGATCAGGAACCCGAGCTGATGCCGGGCGCGTTCCCCAATCTGCTCGCCAACGGCGCTGCCGGAATCGCGGTCGGCATGGCGACCAGCATCCCACCGCACAATGCCGCCGAATTGCTCGATGCCGCGATCGCGCTGATCGACAATGGCCAGGCCAACGTGCTCGATTACGTGAAGGGGCCTGATTTCCCGACGGGCGGCGTCGTGGTCGACAGCCCGGCGGCGATCGCCGAAGCCTATGCCACCGGCCGCGGCGCGTTCCGCACGCGCGCGAAGATCGAGCGGGTGAACGAAAAGGGCGGGGGCTGGCACCTCGTCGTGACCGAAATCCCCTATGGCGTGTCCAAGGGCAAGTTGATCGAGAACATCGCCGATTTGATCAACGACAAGCGCCTGCCGATCCTGGCCGATGTCCGCGACGAATCCGCCGAGGATGTCCGTATCGTGCTCGAACCGCGCAGCCGCACGGTCGATTCGGACACGTTGATGGAAAGCCTGTACCGGCTGTCCGACCTCGAAAGCCGCGTACCGCTCAACCTCAACGTGCTCGACGCGACGCGTACGCCGCGGGTGATGAGCTTGAAGGAAGCGCTACAGTCCTGGGTCGACCACCAGTTCATCGTGCTGCGCCGCCGTTCGCAGCATCGGCTCGACAAGATCGCCGATCGCCTCGAACTGCTCGACGGCTATATCATCGCCTATCTCAACCTCGACCGCGTGATCGAGATCATCCGCACCGAGGATGAGCCGAAGCCGGTGATGATCGCCGAGTTCGAACTCACCGATCGCCAGGCCGAAGCGATCCTCAACATGCGGTTGCGGTCCCTACGCAAGCTCGAGGAAATGGAGCTGCGCAAGGAACGCGACGGGCTCGAAAAGGAAAAGGCCGAGCTCGACTTGCTGCTGTCGTCCGATGCGCGCCAGCGCACGCGGCTCAAGCGCGATCTCGGCAAGGTGCGCGACCGCTACGGCCCGGAGACCGAGCTTGGCCGCCGCCGCACCCTGATCGAGGAAGCGGCGCCGGCGCGTGAAATCCCGCTCGAGGCGATGATCGAGCGCGAGCCGATCACCGTGATTCTGTCCGCACGCGGCTGGATCAGGGCGATGAAGGGGCATGTCGAACTCGCTTCGGCCGACGCGATGAAGTTCAAGGAAGGCGATGCCGCGTTCCTGGCCTTTCACGCCCAAACCACGGATAAGCTGCTGCTCGCCGCGGAGAACGGGCGGTTCTACACGCTTGCCGCCGACAAACTGCCGGGCGGGCGCGGGTTCGGCGAGCCGGTGCGGTTGATGATCGATCTCGACGGTGAGGTCGGGATCGTCGCCTTGTTTCCCGCCACGCGATCGGAAAAATTGCTCGTCGCGGCGACCGACGGGCGTGGCTTCGTGCTCAAGGCGCTCGACGCCGTGGCCGAGACGCGCAAGGGCAAGGCGGTGGTCAATGTGCGGACCGGCGCAAAGCTCAAACTGGTCAAGCCGATCGGACCGGACGATGACTACGTCGCGGCGATCGGCGACAATCGCAAGATGCTCGTCTTCCCGCTCGCCGAGGTCGCCGAACTGGCAAAGGGGCAGGGCGTACAGCTCCAGCGCTATCGCGACGGCGGATTGTCGGACGCTATAACCTTCAGATTTTCCGAAGGGTTGAGCTGGGCAATGGGCGGCGAAAGCGGGCGAACCCGCACCGAAAACGACCTCCAGCCATGGCGTACGGCGCGCGGTGCGGCGGGTCGCATGCCGCCGACGGGTTTTCCGCGCGACAATCGTTTCTGAAGCGATACGGTCGGGCCGCCGCCGACGGTTTGCAAGTGGCTGAAATCTCGAAAGCTTCAGCACGCTTTAACCAATCGCTCCTAAGCGGGTGGCGATGGCGCTCGGACTATCTCGCGCGAAGGCGGCAAAAGCCGCGTCCGCTGAACAGGCGGTGGCCGGCCTGCGCCCTGAAGAGATCGCCCGAATTGCGACGTCGATCGAGCTGATACCCGTTCCCCTGGCGCTGGTCGGATGCCCGCGCGAACAGGTGCTGGTCGAAGCGGCGAATCGCGCCTTCCGCGTCGCCGGCCTGGGCAATACAGGCACCGAATCGCCGCTGCTCGTCGCCTTGCGCGATCGCATCGGTGCCTTCCTGTCGGGCAATGCCGCCCAGGAGGATTTCGCCTGGGAATTCGGCGACGCTGTCGATTGCCGCCATTTTCGCGTCACGCTGGCGCGGCGGTCGGCGCAATCGAGATATTGTTTCATCACTCTGGTCGACCATACTGGCGAACTGCGCACCGCGCGCAACCTGCGCCGCGAAATGATCACCGACAGCCTGACCGGCCTGCCCAACCGGTCGGGGTTCAGCGAATTGCTCGAAGAGAGGATCGCCGGGAGCGACCACGGCGAGCGCTTCGCGGTTCTGATCATCGATCTCGACCGGTTCAGCCGGGTCAATGCCTGCCTGGGATCGATGGCCGGCGACGAATTGCTGATCTCGCTGGCGCGCCGGTTGAAGGGTGCCTTGCGCGCCGCCGACACGCTGGCGCGTACGGGAGGAGACGAGTTCGGCATCCTGTTGATGCTGGAGGAAAGCGAGGCCGAGGCCCAACAGGTCGTCCGCCGCATCCAGGATACGCTGGCGACACCGTTCCGCATGTCGGATTTCGAGGTTCGGGTGTCGTGCTCGATCGGCATCGCGTTCGGGACCGAGGCGGTGGAGGATTCGGAGGATCTGATCCGCCACGCCCAGTTCGCGGTGAAACGTTCCAAGAATTCGGGCCAGGCGGAATATTACCAGACGCTGGCATTCGACATTGCCCGCGAGCAGTTCGGGATCGAGACCGAATTGCGCCGCGCGATCGAGAACGGCCAGATGCGACTGACCTATCAGCCGATCTGCGACCTAGCGACCGGTCAGGTCGTCGCCTTCGAATCGCTTGCACGCTGGAGCGACGAGCGGGGACAGCATCATTCGCCCGCGGACTTCATTCCGGTTGCCGAGGAATCGGGCCTGATCGTGCCGCTTGGGCGCTGGGCGATCGACGAGGCGGCGCGAACGCTTCGCTCCTGGGATGTCCGGGCCGGTGGCGGCTGCGGCGTCCGTGTCGCGGTCAACCTGTCGGCGATCCAGCTCCAGCGCGACGACATCGCTCCGGTGGTCGAGGACGCGCTGTTGCGCAACCGCCTCGCGGGCAGCCGGTTCACGCTCGAGCTGACCGAAAGTGCGCTGGTTTCCGATCCGGAACGTGTCGCGCAGACGATGCACCAGTTGAAAAGCCTCGGCACGACCTTGGCGATGGACGATTTCGGCACGGGTTATTCGAACCTGGCCTATCTCCAGAAGCTGCCGATCGACGTGCTGAAGATGGATCGCAGCTTCGTGACCGGGATGCTGGCCGACCGCGACAAGATCGCGATCGTTCGCGCGATCCTGAGTCTGGCCCAGGCGCTAGGCAAGGAAACTACGGCCGAGGGCATCGAGACCAACGAACTCGCGCAGACGCTCGCCGCCTTGGGGTGCACATACGGTCAAGGGTTCGTCTACGCCAAGCCGCTCGAGGCCGACGAGGCCTATGAGTTTCTGGTCGCGTCCAGGGCCTGAGCCACTTCCTCGTCGGCGATTGCGGTGACCCGGGCCATGTCGGGAAATCCCTCGGCGACCCAGCGATCCTGAATGCGGCGCAGCGTCTTCGCGACGTCAGGGCCGGCCTTCAATCCGCGTGCCACCAATTGCCCGCCTGAAATCGGCAGGACCGGCGGCGTCCAGTCCTGGAGCGAACCGATATCGGCGCCAGCAAGCAGCAGGCGATCGAGCGCGAACCCGGTGCCGATCCGATAGGCGAGTGGGCGGGGTTCGCCCTCGGGCGCCAATACTGCATTCTCCAGTTGCTGGCGCTGCTTGTTCGACAGTTTGAGCCGGGCGCCGACGCTCAGTGCGACCTCGCCATCGGCCGGGATCAAGGACGCGAGGCGTCGGATCGGATCGGGCGGCACGCCGGCTGCCGCCTCGCGCGCGGCAAGTGCGTCGAAGCGCCGGACGTCGGTGATTTCGGGAATGACCGGAACGAAGATGCCGCGCTCGATCATCAGCGCGACCACTTCGACCGCTCGCGGCGTGACGAGCAGGCGCAGCAATTCGTTGGCGATGCGCTCGCGAGAGAGGGCCATCAGATCGTTGGCGCGGTCGGTACAGGCGCGCAACCCGTCCGGATCGGCCACTTCGCCGAACCGCGCGAGGAACCGGAAAAAGCGCAGGATGCGCAAATGGTCCTCCGCGATGCGCCGATAGGGGTCGCCGATGAAGCGGACGTGTCGCGCCGCGAGATCGTCGATCCCGCCGAAATAATCGAACAGCTCGCCGGTGTCGGGGTCGGCGTACAGCGCATTGAAGGTGAAGTCGCGCCGGGCGGCATCCTCGCGCCAGTCGTCGGTGAACGCAACCGTTGCCCGACGACCATCGGTCGAGACGTCGCGGCGCAGTGTCGTCACTTCATAGACCTGGTCGCTGGCGACCGCGGTGATCGTGCCGTGGTCGATCCCGGTCGGCACCGCCTTGATCCCGGCGGACTCGAGCAACGCGATGACGCGCCGAGGGTCGTGCGGGGTGGCGATATCGATATCGGCGGTATCGATCCCGAGCAACGTGTCGCGCACCGCGCCGCCGACGATCCGCGCGTGGCCGGCACCGAGCGCCGCGACCACGCGCGCCAGCCCGGGATGGTCGCGCCATGATGCTGCCGGCAGCCGCGTCATGCCGCCCACCGCAAGCGTCGCGACAGGTTGATCAGCATCGCGGCCGTCGCTCCCCAGATGCGGCGGTCGCCCCAGTGAATCTCGTAGAAATGCCGCGTCTGCCCCTGCCATTCGGCGGTGGCCAGAAGGTGATTGGCGGGGTCAAGCACGAACGCGAGGGGAACTTCGAAGACGTCGGCCACTTCAGCCTCGTTGGGATAATAATCGAGATCGGGCGGGATCACCGCGACCACGGGCGTCACCTCGAACCCGGTGACGGTCAGGTAGAGATCGGCCTGCCCAACCACGGTGGCCGCGGCGCGGGGCAGCGCGATTTCCTCCTCGGCTTCGCGCAAGGCGGCGTCCGCCGCGTCGCTGTCGCCGGGGTCGATCCGTCCCCCGGGGAACGCGATTTGTCCGGCATGGCGGCGCAGGCTTTCGGTGCGCTGGGTCAGGATCAGGCCAGGTGCGGGACGATCGACCACTGCGATCAACACGGCGGCGGGCGTGTGCGGTCCTTCGATCGTCACGCCCGGGCGGTCGCCGGGAAGCAGGACGGGATCGTGGACATGATCGAGCGCGACGCGCAATTGCTCGGCAAGCGTCATGCCGCTGGATCCAGGGCAAAGAAGGTTCCGTTGCTCCAGACGCCGGGCGGTGCCTCGTCCCAGGCCAGCGCGCGATCGGCGATCTCGTAATAGACCGACCGAGCGACCAGCGCCTCGAGCCCGCCGCGAACATGGAGGTAGGGACGCGGGCCGTCAGCGGCCTGGACGAAGCGCAATTTGTGGTCCGCATCGGCGGCGACGATTTCGCCGGTATTGAGGCGGAAGGCGAGGGATGCGGTCCGACCATCTCCCTCGGCCTTCATCTCGACCGCTACGAACGGGGCGTCCTCGACCGCGATGTCGAGCTTCTCGACCGGCGTGACCAGCACGTAGCTGCCATCGGGCTCGCGGCGCAGGATGGTCGAAAACAACCGCACCATTTCCGGCCGGCCGATTGGTGAACCCATATGGAACCAGGTACCGTCGCGCGCGATCCGCATGTCGCTGTCGCCGCAATGCGTCGGGTTCCACCGCTCGACCGGGGGCAGCCGCTTCTCGCTGGCAAGCCGGGCCACGTCGGCAAGCGACAAGCTGGCAAGATCGGGCGGAGGCTCCATCGGCATGGGAGGATCGCTAGGGCACGGAGGGGCGGGCTGCAACCGCGTGCGGAGCTCCCGCGCGCTCCTCAAGCCGACACGATCGCGCGCGGTCCGATCTCGCCGGCGATCGCTGGGATGGCGATGCCGCGCGCAAGCAGCCGGCGCGCCTCGACCGGACCCGGCAGACGCCAATCGCCGGTTGCGTCGGCGGAAAAGCCCCAGAAGCGCCCATAATATTCGGGATCGCCGACCAGCACCATCGCGCTGTCGAGATCGAGTTCGACCGCGGCGTCGAGCGCCTGGTGGACCAGTTCCTTGCCCAGCCCGCCACGCTGGCGCGACGGTTCGACCGCGACCGGGCCGACCAGTACCAGCGCATGGTGGCTCCCGTCGTCGCCGTGCAGGCTGACAGGCCAGCATTGGATCGTACCGGCCAGCAAGCCATCCTCGATCGCGGCGAAGCTCAGTTCGGGAATCGCTTCCACGCCCTCGCGCAGGCGATAGGCCGTGCGGCCGTGCCGGTCTCGCCCGAACGCGCGATCCAACAGCGCCTCGACGGCGGCGGGATCCACGGCGCTGATCGGCACGAACTCGGTCACTTCGGGACGTCTCCTCGGTCATTGGGCATCATTGCCCGGGGGCGCGCGCTTTATCGGCATTGCGGCCGAATTCAAGGCGAATGCACGAGCCGCCGATACGGCAGGGGTTGATCGCCGGCGCGGGGAAGGGCAGGGGCGCGCTGTTTGTTGGGTTTCGACCGCGCTGAAGCTGCATCAGCCCGCGCCCCACCCGACCCCCATGAAATCCCGATGGGCGGTCTGGTCGGGCGAGGCCGGAGACGCAGCCGGTTCAGCGCGCCGAGGCCATCCCGGATATGGTGACGCGACTTGGAAGACCGCCTGCAGCTCGAAGTGCATGACATCGAGGTCATGGTGCTGACCGGAATCTATTCCGAGGAAACGCACCTGCCTCAACCGCTCCGGATATCGGTGACGGTCGACCTCGACCTGCCGGGGCGATTCGGTCCCGAATCACCCTTGTCGATGTCGAAGAACTATCTCGACCTGAAGCGTGCTGCGACGACCTCTCTACCACCCGGCGTGCATTTCACGCTGATCGAGGGCGTCGCCGATCATATTTGCGAGACGCTGTTCCTGCAGGACAAGCGGGTCGCCCGAGTCGAGGTGAAGATCGTCAAGCTGGCCATCGCCGAAGCCGGCGAATCGATCGGTATCAGCCTGGTCCGGCATCGCCGCTGATACGGCACGGCCCCAGGCTCCTTTTCACCAGCGCATAATCCGCTTGCACCGCCGCGGCGTCGGCGGGTTCGAGTCCCGACAACGTGTCGGCGGGAATTTCGCCCGGCAGGCCGCAAGCGAGACGGTACCACAGGAACGTGTCGCGTTGCGGCGGCGGCAGCGCGTCCTCGACCACCTCGCTCAGCGATACGGTCCAGACCGGCGTCGCATTCTGCTTGCGCTGGATGCCGAGCGAGATCGGATGGCCGGTGGTCTTGAGGAATATCTGGGTTTCGCCCTCGCCGGGCAGGACGCCCGCCGCGTGGAAGGCGTTGCTGATCCCGAGAATCCGGGGCGGTGCCTTCGGTGAGACCAGGTCGGCGGCCAGCCGGCGCACCGTTGCATCGGTTTGCGGTGACCAGATCAGTTGTGCGCCGTTCGCGACGAGCTGGAGCTGATCGGACGCGTTGTTGACCGCGCGCGCGAAAATAATCACGCGGGTTTTCTTGAGCTTGGGCGGGCGACCGTCGGCATCGAGCGGCGCATCGTACAGGTACCCGACCTCGGGCGGAAGGCCGCCCGGCGCCCGGATCAGCGCGTTGATCGTGACGGTCAGGTAATAACGCACATGGCCGGGTGCGAGGCCGATCGCTTCGACCGGCTTGATCTTCGCTGCGTCGGTGATAGTGGCGTCGACGACCATCGGCGCCTTCGTCGCCAGATCAGCCATATCGGCATAACGATAAACCGGCGGCGGCGGTGGCACCCTGGTTGCTGACACCGGTAACACCGGAAAAGCAGCTGCGCAGAGCAAAACGGAGAGGAATCGGGTCATGGGAACGCGTGACATAGCGAATGAGTTAGGCGATCGGCTCGTTCCTTTACAGAAATAATTCTGCCATGCAGCGATTGTACGTTTGTTGCGTCCGACAAAGCGTTTGCGTCATTGCGGACCTAAGGATAGAGACTCGCGCTCTGCCCGATCTGGCGCTAGCCGAGGGGTTTGTTGCCGGACGGTTAACATCGGGCGACATTCGCGGGTCGGACACGAGGGAGTTGAGTTTCTGAATGTCATACGCTGATCGTGATCAAACCGGCAGCCGCATCGTAGCGATCATCATCGTTTCGCTGATCGTTGCAGGCTTCGGCTACGCATTCGTGACCGGCTTGGCGATGGACTTCGCCAAGAAAGCGGCCGAAAAACTGAACGCATTCGACGTCGCGCCGCCGCCGCCGCCGCCGCCGCCGGACAAGCCGCCGCCCCCGCCGCCGGACCAGCCCAACCTGCCGCCGCCGCCGACCCAGGTCGTGATTCCGCCGATTACGCCGCCCGTGCCGTCGCCGGTCAACATCGCGACGACCAACGTGCCGCAGCCGCCGCCTCCGGTGACGCCGCCGGCGCCGCCCGCACCGCCCGCGCCGCCAGCGCCGCCTGCGCCGAAGCCCGTCGCGGTCAGGGGTGTGCCCAGGGGGAATCCGGGCAATTGGTTTACCGACGACGACTATCCTTCCGACGCCAAGCGCGCCGGTGCCCAGGGGCGCGTGTCGGTAAGTCTCAGCATCGATACCTCGGGCAAGGTCACGGGGTGCCGTGTCACGGCATCGAGCGGCAACAGCTCGCTCGACGAGACGACGTGTCGTCTTGCCCAGCGCCGCGGACGGTTTACCGTGCAGAAGGACTCCGACGGCAACGCGCAGCCCTACAGCTATTCGCTGCCGGGCATCCGCTGGACGCTGAAGGACGAGTGATTTGATCAAGCCGGTGCCCGTCGCGGGCGCCGGCCGAGTTAGCATCTAGACTACGATATTAAAGAGGAAGCATCCGAATGAGCATCTCCATCCTTAACGCTGGTGCGGCCGGTGCCGCCCAGGAACAATTCGGTTTCTGGAACGCGCTCCACAATGGCGGCGTGATCTCCTATGCCACGGCGGGCATCCTGCTGGTCATGCTGTTCTTCACGCTCTACATCTTCTTCACCAAGGTGTTCGAGCAGCAGAAGATCATCAATCAGGGCCGTCGCGTGCGCGCCACGTTCTGGAACTCGAACTCGCTGCGCGAAGGCGCTGCCAAGCTCGAGAAGAACTCGGCCTACAAGCAGCTGGTCGATGACGGCCTCGCTGCCCAGGAACAGCATGCCAAGCTGACCGATCCGGTCGAGGCGCATGACTGGCTGCACGGCTCGCTGCAGCGGTCGGAAGACACGATCAATTCGGCGCTGGGCGGCGGTCTCGCCTTCCTCGCGACGGTCGGCGCGACCGCGCCGTTCATCGGTCTGTTCGGTACCGTGGTCGGCATCTACAAGGCGCTGCTCGGCATCGCCGCCGCCGGTCAGGCCTCGATCGACAAGGTCGCGGGTCCGGTCGGTGAGGCGCTGATCATGACCGCCTTCGGTCTCGTCGTCGCCGTTCCGGCCGTGCTCGGCTACAACTTCCTGCAGCGCCGCAACAAGGCGATCCAGGAAGCGCTGGGTGCGTTCTCGAACGACGTGCTGGGTTATCTGGCGTCGAATGGCGCGGTGAAGCCGACCGTCTCGATCCGCAAGCCGGCTGCCGCTCCCGCCGCGAAGCCGGCGACCACCACTGCCGGTCAGACCGGCGGGGTGACGACCAAGCCGTAAGCACGTTCGTGGCAGAGCGCGGGCGTCGGGCCCGGTTCCGCCCGACGCCCGGGTCCCGGCCCGGGCGGGACGAAGCAAGGATAGGAATGCTTAATGGCTATTAGCACCGGAGGCTCCTCCGAAACTCCGATGTCGGACATCAACACGACGCCGCTCGTCGACGTCATGCTGGTGCTCCTGATCATCTTCATCATCACCGTTCCGGTGGTGGTGCAGAACATCAAGCTGAAGCTGCCGGAGGTCCGCTACGACCCGACGCAGACGAAGCCGGAAAACGTGTCGCTGTCGATCGTCAAGGACGATGCGGGCCAGTGCGCCGTCTATTGGGGGATGACCCGGATGACGCATGAAGAACTGCTCAAGAGGGCGACGGACAAGATGACGGCCGACCTCAGGCGACTCAAGGCGGCTGGCCCGATCGACCCGGATAGCATCCCCGAAGTGCACATTCGCGGCGACGTCGACGTCCCGTACCGGTGCATCGGCGCGGCGATCTATACGATGCAGGCGTCCGGCTTCATCAAGGTCGGCTTCATCTCGCAGCCGCCGCCCCGCGGCGCCTAACCGTCCGCTAGCTCAGGAGTTTTGAATCATGGCAATGAGTGGCGGCAAGGATGATGGCTCGCCAATGATGGACATGAACATGACGCCGTTGATCGACGTCCTGCTCGTGCTCCTCATCATGTTCATCATCACCATCCCGGTCCAGACGCACGCGGTGAAGGTCGACCTTCCGGTCAACAACCAGAACAATCCGCCGCCCGTCGATGCGCAAAAGAACAAGATCATCATCGACGCGCAGGACAACGTGACCTGGAACGGCACGCCGATTACGAGCGACGACCAGCTCAATCAGTACCTCCAGGCGACGCTGCAGATCCAGCCCGAGCCGGAACTGCACTTCCAGCCGATGCCGGACGCGCGCTACGAGAAGGTCGACAAGGTCCTCGCGATCATCAAGCGGTCGGGGATCAGCAAGCTCGGCTTCATCGGCAACGAGCAATACGCGAACGATTTCTGAGACCTTCGGGTTTCGATGTCGTCCAAGGGGCGGTCGCGCAAGCGGCCGCCCCTTTTCGTTTCGGGGGTGTCAAGTTCGCTTGGGAAGGCAACGGTCCTCCGAACCGTCACCCCGGCCTTGTGCCGGGGCCTACCGGGCGACAAGGGGTGCGGTCAGCGGCTCTAATCCGAACATCACAACCGCGAGGTCGTTCCAGGCGCGGTTCTCGCGCTCGATAAGATTGCGTTTCCAATCGCGCCGGTAACGCTTGAGTTGCTTCTCGCGCGCTATCCCCGTTTCCATCGTATCCGCCGTCTCGAAATAGACGAGGCGATATATTCGATATCGACGCGTATGGCCGCCGAAGGCGCCCGTCCGATGTTGAACGACCCTGCCGACGAGGTTCGACGTCACGCCTACGGAAAGCGAGCCGTTATAGGCGCTGGCCATGTATAGATGCGAGGCGTTCGCTCCAGGACCATATCTCACAGCCTGAGGCCCGGTGGGCCCCGGCACAAGGCCGGGGTGACGGAGATGGGTCGGATGTGGTGCTATCTAACATCGCTCGTCAAAGCCGCGGCAACGTCACCCCGCGCTGGCCCATATATTTGCCGGCGCGGTCGGCATAGCTCGTCTCGCACGGCTCGTTGCCCTGCAGGAACAGGAACTGGCACGCGCCTTCATTGGCGTAGATCTTGGCCGGCAGCGGCGTCGTGTTGGAGAATTCGAGCGTCACATGCCCTTCCCATTCGGGTTCGAGCGGGGTGACGTTCACGATGATGCCGCAGCGTGCATAGGTCGATTTGCCCAGGCAGATCACCAGCACGTCGCGCGGCACGCGGAAATATTCGACCGTGCGCGCCAGCGCGAAGCTGTTGGGCGGGATGATGCAGACGTCGGTCTTGCGATCGACGAAGCTGTTGGCGGCGAAGTCCTTGGGATCGACCGTCGCCGAATCGACATTGGTGAATATCTTGAATTCGTCGGCGACGCGCGCGTCGTAACCGTAGGAGGACAGGCCGTAACTGATGCAGCCTTCGCGCCGCTGCGCCTCGACGAAGGGCTCGATCATGCCATGCTGCGTCGCCTGCTCGCGGATCCAGCGGTCGGATAGGATCGCCATCGTCTACTCCCTGTTCGGGGCCAGCTTTCGCGGCAATAAGGCGGCGGGGCAAGAGGGGCGATGCCGTCGCTTGCCGAAATCGAAGGAGATGACCGGATGCGAATCGATGCCTCGCGCGCGATCGGCGGCTATGCCGCGGTAATGACCCTGGCCGCCGCCTGGCTCGGCCTTGCGGGCGTCGCGCCGGCGGTACGGAAATTCGACACGATCGACGTTCAGCGGATCAATATTCGCGAGCCCGACGGAACCCTGCGTCTCGCCATCTCCAATCACGCACTGATCCCCGGCCTCATCTATGGCGGCAAGGAATATCCGCACCCCAATCGGCCCGAAGCCGGGATGATCTTCTACAACGACCAGGGCGACGAGAATGGCGGGCTGGTGTTCGATGGCGGGCTGAAGGACGGCAAGCCGACCAATGGCGGGAGCTTCACTTTCGACCGCTGGCATCAGGACCAGACGCTGCAATTGATCAGCACCGAGGACGGCAAGGATCGCCGCGTCGGGCTGGCGGTCAACGACCGCCCCGACGCGCCGATGGATGTCGCGGCAGGGCTCAAGGCGCGGGCCATGGCGCCGGGACCGGCGCGCGGCGCGCTGCTCGCCAGGGCCGGGTTCGGCAACGCACGGCGGGCATGGCTCGGGCGGTCGGAAGACGGCAGCGTCGCGCTCGTGCTCAGCGATCCCGCGGGCCGGCCGCGGCTGACGCTCGGTGTGGGCAAGGACGGCGTGCCGAGCATCGAATTGCGCGATGCGGCGGGCAACGTAACCCGGACGCTGCGCTAGGGTCGCTCAATTCCTCGCCCCGGCGCAGGGGCTGAGGATCAGTCGATTCCGAGGTTCGCCGGCCCGAACGCATGCGGCAGCAGCTCGCCGAGCATGTAGTGGGCGACCGGCCCGCCGGTCAGTCCGGAACACCAAACGTCGAGGTCGCGTTTTCCCGCCTGCGCGGCTTCGTTGAGCACCTGGCGACAGCGGCCGCAGGGCAGGATCGGTTCGACGCCGTCCTCGCCGGCCATCCCGCCGACGATGCCGACCGCGACGACGTCGCGCATGCGGCCCTCGGCGCTGGCCTTTGCCACCGCCACCGTCTCGGCGCACAGCGACAGGCCGTAGCTCGAATTCT
Source organism: uncultured Stakelama sp. (assembly GCA_964521615.1). Lineage (GTDB taxonomy): Bacteria > Pseudomonadota > Alphaproteobacteria > Sphingomonadales > Sphingomonadaceae > Sphingomonas. Next base: position 31,060 of record CAZFTL010000016.1, read on the forward strand.
CGACATTGGCGCCGGTGACGATGCTGCCATCGGCCATCAACAGGGCCGCGCCGACCGAGAAGTTCGAATAGGGTGCCCAGGCATTCCGTGCGGCCATCCGTGCCGCCTCGATCAGCCGTTCGCTCTTCTCGTCGGTCATTTCGTCACCACATCCCAATTCACCGGTCCCTCGACCCCGTCGATCCGGCGCATGTCGCTCGCCCGCCACATCCGCCAGGGCCGGGCGGCATAATCGGGCGGGAAGAAGTCCTGCGCGCTCCAGATGGGGCGGTCCAGCGCAGAGGTCACGCCGTAATTCTCCTCGAACCGCTTCGATACCAGCAGCAGCACCGGACGCTGCGTATGTGCCTCGACCATGATGATGAAGCGCTTGAGTTCCTCCAGCACCACGTCGCGGGACGGACGATCGTTGCAGCCATCGGTAAAATCGATCTCGACCGCGGGCGGCAGGGCGTCGTCGACCTTCGGCACCATGGTATTGAAATTGTTCGCCTGGTCGACCGCAAGCCGGCATAGCGACCAGTCATGGATCGCGCCGCGCCGCATGCCGGCATCCGCGACACCCCGCCAATTGTCTTCGAACTTCGCATCGCGATCGCCGCCGGCCGTGGCACGGACATAGGCGAAGTCGGCGCCCGCCGCCTTGACCGCGGGCCAGTCGACATCGCCATTGGCGTCGGTCACGTCGACGCCCTGGAATTGGTAATCGGTTGCCGAGGGCTGCCAGCTCCGCGCGAACAGATAGAGCGCGCCGGCCAGCGCCAGCGCCGACAGCGCGAGCCCGATCGGAAGCACCAGCCGCCGCATCACGCGCGGATGTGCAGGACGCAGATCAGCGTGAACAGCCGCCGCGCGGTGGCGAAATCGACCTCTATCTTACCCCCCAGCCGTTCCTTGAGCGTCTCCGCCGCGTCATTGTGGATGCCGCGGCGGGCCATGTCCACCGTCTCGATCTGCTGCGGCGTCGCATTGCGGATCGCCTCGTAATAACTGTCGCAGATCGCGAAATAATCCTTGATCGGCCGGCGCAGCGTGCCGAGCGACAGGATCAGTGTTTCGAGCGGCGATCCGTCCTCGCGCGCGATCGCGAGCACGAGCCGGCCTTCCTCGACCCCGAGGTGCAGGACATAGGGGCCCTGATAGCCGTCGGAATAGTCGCGCAACGGGCGGAAGCTGTTTTCCTCCAGCAGGTCGAAGATCGCGATGCGGCGTTCCTGTTCGACATCCGCGCTCCGCCACAGGATGGTGCGGTCGTCGAGAGCGATATCCTTGATGCGATGGTTGGCCACAGACCGGCGATTAACCGCATCCAACGCGATTATCCACAGCGCCCGTCGCCTCGACGTTCGCGGCCGGTTGTCGGGGCGAGCGAGCGGCGTAGAAGGGGGACATGGCGACAGCGATTCAGTCAGTGCCGGGGGCGGAGGCGCCCGCGCTTCCGCAGAATGTCGAGGCGGAAGCCGCCTTGCTTGGCGCGATGATGATCGACAACCGCATTGCGGAGGAAATCGACAAGCTCACCCCCGACCACTTCTTCGAACCGCTGCACGGCCGCATCTTCGGCGCGATCAAGAAAATGGTCGATGCGCAGATGCCGGCCACCCCCGTCACGCTGCGGCCGATGTTCGAGGCCGATCCGGCGATGAAGGAACTGGGCGGGGCCGGCTACCTCGCGCGGTTGACCGGATCGGGCGCTGGATTGATCGGCGCGCGGCAATTCGCCCAGCAGATCTACGATCTCGCCTTGCTCCGGACTCTGGTCGGGGTCGGTCGCGACCTGGTCGACAAGGCGATGGACACTTCACAGGAAGTCAATCCGCGCGCCCAGATCGAGGCAGCCGAGGAGGAATTGTTCAAGGTCGCCGGCGATGGCGGCAGCGAGGCTTCGGTCAAAACCTTCGCCCAGGCCTCGACGCTGGCGGTGGCGATGGCCGACCGCGCGCTCAATTCGGGCGGCGGCGTGTCGGGCGTCACCACCGGCCTGTCATCGGTCAACGCCAAGATGGGCGGCTTCCATCGCTCGGACTTGATCATCCTCGCCGGGCGGCCGGGCATGGGCAAGACCTCGCTCGCCACCAACATCGCGTTCAACGCGGCGCAGCGTTACATGCAGGACGAACAGGACGGGATCGATCCCAAGCAGCGGATCGGCGCCAAGGTCGCGTTCTTCAGCCTCGAAATGTCGGCCGACCAGCTGGCGACGCGCGTGCTGGCCGAACAGGCGCGTATCTCGAGCCAGAACCTGCGCATGGGCAAGATCAGTCAGTCGGAGATGGACCGGCTGGTGGTGACCGCGGGCGAGCTGCAGAATCTGCCCTTCGTGATCGACGACACGGCGGGCCTGTCGATCGGGCAGCTGCACACGCGGATGCGGCGACTGCAGCGGCGGCACGGCGAGAACGGCATCGGCATGGTCGTGGTCGACTATCTCCAGCTGCTGTCGGGCAGCGGTGCGCGCGCGAGCGACAATCGCGTGCAGGAGATTTCGGAGATCAGCCGCGGGCTGAAGACGCTGGCCAAGGACCTCAACGTGCCCGTCCTCGCACTGTCCCAGCTCAGCCGCCAGGTCGAGAGTCGCGAGGACAAGCGTCCGCAATTGAGCGACCTGCGTGAATCGGGGTCGATCGAGCAGGACGCCGACGTCGTCCTGTTCGTCTATCGCGAGGATTATTACGTCGCGGCCAAGGAGCCCAAACACCCGGTCGAAGGCGACGATGCGAGCGCGTTCGAGGATTACGCCAAGTGGAAGGAGCAGATGGAGCGCGTCTACGGCCTGGCCGAACTGATCGTGGCCAAGCAGCGCCATGGCTCGACGGGCAAGGTGATCCTGAAGTTCGAACCAGAAGTGACGCGGTTCAGCGACTATGCCGGGGAATATTCCAGCCCGGATTATGAGTGATCCGTCACCCCAGCGAAAGCTGGGGTCTCTATCGTCAGGCATTAGGCATGAGATCCCAGCTTTCGCTGGGATGACCGCTAGAAAACCGGCTCTTCGCCCGGCTTTTCGGGCACATGGATTCCGCATTCGGTCTTTTCCCACCCGCGCCAGCGCCCGGCGCGCGGATCCTCGCCCGGCAGGACCTTGGACGTGCAGGGCTGGCAACCGATCGACGGGTAGCCGTCCGCCTCGAGCGGATGGCGCGGCAGATCGTGCTCGGCGAAATAGGTGTCGAGATCGGCTTTCACCCAATCCCCAAGCGGATTGACCTTGAGCCGCCCGTCCTCGATCTCGAACCGCGCGATGTTCTGACGAGTCTGCGACTGGAACGCCTTGCGGCCCGAAATCCAGCTGTCGAGTCCGGCCTTGGCGCGCTTGAGCGGTTCGACCTTGCGGATCTCGCAGCAGCCGTCGGGGTCGTAGGACCAGCGCAATTCCTGCGCGTCCCTGGCCGCCAGCGCGGCGGGATCGGGCTTGACCGTGCGGCTGTCGCCGAGCCCGAACCGCGCCAGCAGAATATCCCGGTATTCAAGTGTTTCCGGGAACATCTTGAGCGTGTCGACAAAGATCACCGGTGTTGCCGGATTGGCGCGCGCGATCAGGTGGAGCAGCACCGCGCTCTCGGTACCGAACGACGATACGACCGCGGTGTTGCCTAATATTCCCTCGGCGAACAGCGCCTCCAGCATCGCGAGCGTGTCGACACCCGCGAAGCGCGCGTTGAGCGCGTCGGCATCGGCCTGCGTAAAGGCCGGCGTCGTGTCGATCACGTCGATCTTGCGCAGCGCCTCACCCATGCCACCACTCCCGTTCGCTTCGAGCGAAGTCGAGAAGCGCCGGCGACCGTGTCTCGACTTCGCTCGACACGAACGGAGGTTTTACTGCTTCACCCATGGCGGAGCTTCCATACCGGAACCGCGGCATCGGCCGCCGCCTGGTAATGGAAATCGTAGCGGTCGAGCGAGGCCTTCAATACCTGCGCATCGATCGGCGCCTGGGGGGCGAAGCTGTCGAAACCACAGCGGCGCATGAACGGCACCTGGTCGACCAGCACGTCGCCGGCCGCGCGCAACTCGCCTGCATAACCGGCTTCCCGCAGGACCCTTGCCGACGAATAGCCGCGGCCGTCGCGATAGACCGGGAACGACACCTCGATCAGCGCGAGTCGATCGAGATACGGCAGCAGCAGGCGCGCATCGTCGCCCGATTCGAGCCGCACCGCCGTCGCGTTGGTCTGGTCGGCGAGGAAGGAATCGAGCGTCACCGCCGGCTCGTCATGCGCATCGTCGTCGCGGAAGCGCAGCAGGTCGTCAGCCATAGATCGCCTCCTTGAACGGATCGAAGCCCACACGGCGATAGGTGTCGAGGAAGCGTTCCCCGTCCTCACGCACTTCGAGATATTTGTCGGTCACGCGCTCGACCGCATCGACGATGCCGTCCTCGTCGAAACCCGGGCCGGTAATCTTGCCGAGGCTGACATCCTCCGCGCCCGATCCGCCGAGCAGCAGCTGATAATTCTCGGTGCCCTTACGGTCGACCCCCAGGATGCCGATATGCCCGGCATGGTGGTGGCCGCAGGCGTTGATGCAGCCCGAAATCTTGAGCTTGAGTTCGCCGAGTTCGCGCTGACGGCCGAGATCGGCGAAGCGTGTCGCGATCTTCTGCGCGACCGGGATCGAACGGGCATTGGCCAGGCTGCAATAATCGAGGCCGGGGCAGGCGATGATGTCGCTGATCAGATCGAGATTGGCATCGGCGAGTGCCGATTCCGACAATGCCTGCCACACCGCATAGAGATCGGCCTTTCGGACGTGCGGCAGGACGATGTTCTGCGCATGCGTCACGCGCAATTCGTCGAACGAATATTGTTCGGCAAGGTCCGCCATGACGTCGATCTGGTCGGCCGAGGCATCGCCCGGAATGCCGCCCACCGGCTTCAGGCTGATGTTGACGATCGCATAGCCCGGTTGCTTGTGCGGCTTGACGTTCTGGTCGAGCCAGACCGCGAAATCGGGGTCGCTGCGGTCTACCTCATCGGTCGACGCGGCGTCGAAGGGCGGCGGCGCGAAGAAGGCGGTGATGCGCTCGAGCTCGGTCGCCGGCGGGTCGATGCCCAAAGTCTTCACATGGGCGAATTCTTCCTCGACCTGGCGGCGATAGTCATCGGCGCCGAGTTCGTGGATCAGGATCTTGATCCGCGCCTTGTAGATGTTGTCGCGGCGGCCGTAGCGATTGTAGACGCGCAGGCACGCTTCGAGGTAGCTCATCAGATCATCGGCGGTGACGAAGTCCTTGATCTCAGGGGCGATCATCGGGGTGCGGCCCATGCCGCCACCGACGAAGATCCGCGCGCCCAGCACGCCGTCACGCTTTACCAGTTCGATCCCGATATCGTGCAGCCGCATTGCCGCGCGATCCTCCGGGGAGGCAATCACCGCGATCTTGAACTTGCGCGGCAAATAGCTGAATTCGGGATGGAACGTGCTCCACTGGCGCAGCAATTCGGCCCAGGGGCGGGGATCGGTGACTTCGTCCGTGGCCGCGCCGGCGAACTGATCCGACGAGATGTTGCGGATGCAATTGCCGCTGGTCTGGATGGCATGCATCTCGACGGTGGCGAGATCGGCGAGGATGTCGGGTGCGTCCTCCAGCTTGATCCAATTGTACTGGATGTTCTGGCGCGTGGTGAAATGACCGTAACCCCGGTCGTACTTGCGCGCGATATGCCCGAGCATCCGCATCTGGCGGCTGTCGAGCGTGCCATAGGGCACCGCGACGCGCAGCATATAGGCATGGAGCTGGAGATAGAGCCCGTTCATCAACCGCAGCGGCTTGAACTGGTCCTCGGTGATCTGCCCGGCCAGGCGGCGGCGCACCTGGTCGCGAAATTCGTCGACGCGCGCGTCGACGATCGCCTGGTCGTATTGGTCGTAGCGGTACATCAGTGGCTCGCCTGGTTCTGGTTCACGCGGAGGCGCGGGGGCGCGGAGATTTGATTCACGCGAAGGCGCGAAGGCGCGGAGAAAGAAGAGCAGTTCGCGTAGAGGCGCAGAGAGCGCAGAGTTGCCGCGCGCGTCAGCGCGCTTCTTTTTTCTAGCGATCGGGAATGAAGGGCTGCTGGCGCAGCCGAGCGGGACATCTCCGCGTCCTCCGCGCCTCCGCGCGAAAAAACACTATTTCTTCTTCGTGCCGTCGCGCCTTCGCGTGAGAAACTCATATCACCCAGCTCCCCGCATTCGGGTCGCTCGGCTTGAGCGTCAAATCGGGGCGCACGGTGGGGCCCAGCGCGCGGATGCGGTCCTTGATATGCGCGGGGCGGGGGCCTTCGGGCGTCGCCTCGGCGTCGATGATGTAGCCGCCATTGACACGGCGCGCGCCATCCTCGGCCTGCAGGATCGCCTCGCCCTGGTCGCCGACGTCCGCCGCATCCTCGACGTGGCGCGACCAACCGGCGCCGGTCCACCAGATGACATCGCCCGTGGGCAGGTCGTTGCCGGTCAGGATCTTCACGCAGCAGCCTCCGCCATTCGTGCCCAGCGCGCGAGCTTATCCTCGGCATCGGACAATTCGACGACATCGCCGACCACGATGATCGCCGGGCTCTGCACCTTCTCGCGCTCCACCATCGGGCCGAGATCGGCGAGCAGGGTCTTCATCGCGCGATGGCCCGCGAGCGTGCCCTTTTCGAGCACCGCGACCGGCATGTCGGGCGCGACGCCGTCGGCCATCAATTTGTCGGCGATGTCGGGGCAGGTCGCAACGCCCATGTAGATGACGAGCGTACGAGCCTTGCCCGCGAGCCCCGACCAGTCCTGGTCGGTCAGGCCCTTGCACTGGCCGGCGACGAAGCTGACCGCCGATGCATGATCGCGATGGGTGAGCGGCAGCATCGCTTCCGCTGCGCAGCCGAGCGCGGCCGAGACGCCGGGAATGACCTCGACCGGCAGGCCGGCGGCGCGCACCGCCTCGACTTCTTCGCCGCCGCGGCCGAAGATGAACGGGTCGCCGCCCTTGAGCCGCACGACGATCGCGCCCGCCTTCACGTGCGCGACGATCAGCGCGTTGATCGCCTCCTGCGACAAGGTGTGCTTGCTGCGCTGCTTAGCGACCGAGATGCGGTGCGCGTCCGCCGGCGCGATGTCGAGCACGCGCGGGTCGATCAGCCCGTCATGGACGATGACGTCGGCGCTCTTGAGCGCGTCGACCGCGCGAACGGTCAGGAGGCCGGGGTCGCCGGGGCCGGCCCCGACCAGGATGACGCGCCCACGCGCCTGCGGATCGAGAAGTGTTGCCATGATGCGGGGCAGATGGGCCGCGACCGTGCCACGGGCAACCGACGCTTCCTACTGGCTGGAATAGCGAAACTTTGCGTCGGCGCTCAGCTCTTGCCGGCGGCGGCACGCGCGAGCTCCTGGGCGCGGCGCATCAGGCGCAGTGCCTCGTCGATCAGCTCGCCGGCGAAGACCGGGTCGCCATGGCCGACCGCGATCGCCAGGCAATTGCCGGCTTGGGTCTTCAGACGGAGGGCGCGGGGAGGGAAAGCGGACACGGATCGGATGGGCATGGTATTGCGCGCAATCCGCGAAACGCATCGCGGTTCCACGGGCCGTCGCTACCCGGTTCGGCTCGTCCCGACTCGTTCCCGTATGGAGCCGACCCGTTGGGCGACGCCCGTTGTGCGGAGGATATATGCCGCGAACGAGCGCCGCCGCGATGTCCGACCGGGTCGTGCCGGACACCGAACCCAATTCAGCCCGTCGGCGGGATCAGGGTGACGGTGATCTCGTTCCATGGATAAGCGGGCCATGCCGCCGTGCAGGAGAGGGTGGTCGTCTGGTTGAGATATTGCTGCACGACCGACAGGTCCTGCTGCTGGGTCTCCGGCGGCGCGTACGGATCCTGATAGTGCATCCGCGCTGCGATGAAGGGGATGCCGTTGGCATCGCGGTCGAACGTATAGAGCAGGGTCAGGATCTGGTCGCCCTCGTCATTGCCCTCGGCCCGGTAGTGGACGAACCCGCCAAGATTGTGCTCGCCGCCGCCCGGCAGGGTGAGGTTGGTAAAGCTATTCTGGATACCTTCGCTGGCCCCATTGTTGAACATCCCGTCGAGCGCATAGCTGACCTGCACCTCTCCGTAGCCGGCAGCGATCCGGTCGACCTGCGGCTTGAGGCTCGCGGAGATGACGTAGCTTCCGGTGCCGCTGCTGGCATACGCGCGAATGTCGGGGATGCCGAGTTGGGAGATCGTGTTGCAGGCGGCGTCGGCTTCGTTGCCGATCCGGGTCAACAACGGAGCATAAGCCGGGATGATCGCGGGCGAATTCTGCAGGTTGGCGGCGGTGCCGGCGACATAGGACAGCGCTGAATATTCGGACGACAACGACACCAGAGCGTGTTCTTCGGCCGACAGGCCGATCTCGCTGACGTTGCCGTCGAGCGCGTTGTAGATGTCGGTGAATTGATCCCAGCTCAGACAGATCAAGGCTACCGGTGCGCCGCTGACCCCCGGCAAGGGGCCGTTGGCGCTCGGCGCGAAGGATTCGATCGCGCTCTGCATCCCGGCAATGTCGAGGCCGTTGAACGAGATCGGCGTGGCGCCGACCACGAACGTGTTCTGCGATGAGGTGAAATGGACGCTGCTGCTCTGCAGATCCTGTTCGAAGCTGGCGGAGACCGATCCGTCCACACCGAATCCGGAGAGCGATCCGCTGATCGACGTCATCAGTTGCTGCTTCTCGCTGACCGATTGCGTTTTGATCTGCGAATAGCCCGAGAACGAGCCGCCATATGCGATACCGATGATGCAATGCGTGCCGTATTTGGCGAGGAAGGCATCGGCGCCCTGGGTCTTGAGCAACTCCAGCGCATCCGGCGTGACCTTGGCCTGTGTCCAGTCGATCTCGCGGTCCTGGGTGCGGACGATGCGAGTCCATGTCAGGGTGATCGACGTGTCACTATTGGCTTGCTCGCGCAGATAGGACACCGAAGCCGACGCCGACCAGCTGACGCCCGATGCACTGATATTGGCGACGGTGCTCATCAGCTCGGAATAGCTTTCGCTATCCTGGACGATCAGCGTGGTCATATGATCGCCATTGCCCGACGGAATTGAGATTGTCGGGTCTGGGATATTCTGCAGACAGCTGACCGCGATGCGCTCGCCAGTCACCTGATTGATGCCATAGCCGAGCAGCGCGTCGTCCGGCGCATCGATCGGCGCAACCATCACCGTATCTACCGTCATAAATCGCCCCTCCAAAGTTATATCGGAATGCCGGGGCGCGTCTTACCGCAGGGCGGGGGGGCCGTATGTCGCTACAAATAGTGACGGAATCGAAATAATGTGCGGTATTATCGGGCCGGCACACCGAAGGGATGGCCGGTTGCCGGCGACCGCGCACCCCCGGCACTCTCGTCTTCCACCGGGCTCGATGGTGTCGATGCCTGGCGGATCGGCAGGACGAGCGTGAAGTGCGTGCCGGTGCGGCCCGACCGCATCTCGACCCGTCCGCCGATCGCGGCGGCGCGATGGGTCTGGTTGTGCAGACCGCGGCCCTGATGGGCCAGCGCGGGATCGAAGCCGCGGCCATTGTCGATGACGTCGATCATCACCGCGTCGTCGGTGGCCCGCGTTGCGACCCGTATCTCGCTTGCGCCGGCATGTTTGACGACGTTGGTGAAGGTCTCCTGCAAGATGCGCAGGATGTGAAGCGAGTGGCGCTGGTCGAGCCACGCGAGCGGCGGCGCCTCGGTGACTTCCCAGCGCAAGCGGATATCGGTCGTCTCGAGCCGCGGCTGGAGGCGAAACCGCAGCGTGCCGAGCAGCAGCAACAGGTCGGTTTCCACCGGCTCCATCGAATCGATCGTCAGCTTGACGTCGTCGATGCAGCTCTTGAGCAGGTCGGCGATCGCGGTCTCGTCGATCTTGCCATGCTCGACCACCCGGAGCGCGGTGATCAATGACGACCCCAGCCCGTCATGCATGTCCTGCATCAGCCGCTGGCGCTCCTGGTGGAGCAGGTCGCGCCGCTCGATCTCACGCCGCTGCTGATGGCTCGCGAGCAGCTCGGCCTCGCGCTCGGCGAGCCGCTCGGCAAGGACGATATTGGCCCGCTCCACCTCGCTCACCGCCTTGGTGTAGCGGCGGAGGACGATATGGCAGAAGGCGATGGTGGTCGCGATCTGCGCATAGACCGACAGGAACACGCTCTCGATATTGACCAGATTGTTCTGGAGCAGCCAATCATACCCGCCGAGCAACGCGCCAAGCACGCCCCAGGCGGCGAGCGCACAGCCTTCGAGCGACCGCGCGCGCCAGCTCCAGTACAATCCGCTCAGGCACACCACATTGCCGATCACGAACATCGCCGGATAGATGACGGGCGCGACGATGGTCGCGTCCGGCGACCCGCCCCGCAGCGGCAGGGTCGCGATCGCGAAGAAGGCGGCGATCAGGGCCACCGCCCAGGTCAGCAGCGGCTGGCGATGGAGATGGATCCTGGTCAGGAACAGATGCAAATTGGGGATCATCCACATGATCGAATTGACGGTCAGCCAGCCGAACCAGGCGTCCGAAATCGGCAGCCGGTCCTGCCCCATGTAATTGTGCATCGTCCGCACGAAGGTGAGGACGGTCATGGTGAAGAAGAGCAGGTAGAGCGTCTCGCGCCGCCGGCCGAACCAGACGAACAAGGCGAAGATGCCGCAGGCGAGAAACGCCGCGCTGCCGGTATAGGGCAATTGCGCCTGGAAGAAGTTGCGCACCATGTAAGCGGGAGCGACCTCGCCATAGCTGCCGACCCACAGGCTCGACAGCGCTCCGCCGATCCCGCGGACATGGCGCAACCGGATCAGGATGTCGTGCGGCGGAACGCCCCCTTCGGTATCGTCGAACGCGATCCATAGCGGCTGGTTCGAGCCGTTCCATTGCAGGTTGGCATGCGACTGGTAGTGCAGTGCCCCGTCGACATAGATCGCGATCTCGCCGTCGCTCTTCCAGCGCGGGATGTAGAGATAGGCCTCGGTCGGCGTCTTGGCCCCGGGCGGCAGGCGGAAATGATACCAGGTGGTCTGGGTCGGCGTGATCGCGACGTCGGCGTCCTGTTTGGGCAGGATCTTCGGGCGGGGCGCATAGGGCAGGTGGACGCGCTGCCAGCTACCCGCGATCGCGTGCGGATCGACAATGCGCGGCGGCCGCGCATAGCCGTCGGTATTCTGGATGAGGATGTTCGCCTCGGCGAGATGAAGTCCGCTCGGCCGGCTGATCGCGAACACGCCGACCAACGCTGCGGTCGCCGCCAGCACGACGACCAGATAGTTACGGAGATCCCTAAAGAATTCCATGGCTTCTGGCTTCGAAAATGGCTTCGGCCTTCGATTTCACCTCGAGCTTCTGATAGATTCGCCGCACGAACGTCATGACGGTGTTGCGCGATACCGCCATCAATTCGGCGATCTCGTCATAGCTGAATCCCTTGGTGATCAGTTGGAGCGCCTCGCGCTCGCGCGGCGACAGGGGGGCGGCGAGCGGCGCCAATGCCTCGGGCTGTGGATCCTGCGGGCGAAAGCGCAGCAGGATCTGGCGGGCGATGCGCGGGCTGATCGGGCTGCCGCCCGAATGGAGGCAGCGTATCTCTTCGGCCATCGTCCGGGCCGAGCTGTCCTTGAGCAGATAGCCCGCCGCACCCGCTTCGATCGACGGGATGACGTGCCGGTCGTCGGCGAAGGTGGTGCTGACCATGATTCCGCAGGCAGGCCAGGCGATATGCGCGGCGCGGATCACGTCGATCCCCGACCCGTCGGGCAGGCCGAGATCGACCACGAGGATGTCGAGCGGCTCGCCCCCCAGCAATTTGGCGGCCTGCGCGACATTGTGCGCGGTGCCGGCAAGGATCATGTCGCCGGCGGCGCGGATGGCGGCGGCGAAACTGTCCTGGAACGAAAGATCATCCTCGACGAGGGCGACGCGCAGAAGGGCCGAGCCGTTGGTCGCAGTCATCGGCCGTCCGTTTCCCCCCGGGCGAATGCCCCCTAAGGCCGTCGGTCAACGGCCGCTCGATGCCATCCTATCACAGCCCGTCATCGCGTCGCGTCGCTATTTATAGCGATATGCCGATCGATTTCCGCACCATAGAGACGATGACAAGACGGGGCGTCGGACGCATGGCGTTCGCGTCTATGGCCGGTCGCGCTGCCCCGGGGGAGTGACGCAGCCTTGGACTTGCGGGAATCGGGTCGCGTCCCCGTAGCGCGGGGTATGGGGAAAGCGGCCCTCACGTCGCGCGCGGTTCGCGGCCGCGCGCACGGTTCCACGCCCCGTCGCACCATCGCTCAATCGGCACCGATCCGGTCCAGGACGAAGGCGGCGCGTTCGGCGACGCCGGTTTTGGGAAGCTGCATCACTTCGTAGCCGAGCGCCGGGTAGATGGCGGCGAGCCGCTCATGCTCGGCAATTGCGGCGGCAAGATCGTGGCGGCGCTCGGCGTCGGTTGCGAACAGATCGGGCCAGGGTGGGGTCAGGAAGACGGTCGGGGCGTAGCGGTATCGCTTGGCGAGGGTCGCGAGGACCGGCTCGCCCGTCGCATGCTCCAGCGCCGCCGCCGCATCGATCACCCCGCGGTCGAAGAAGACGGGGCCAGCCAGCGTGCGTGCCGCGTCATAGTCGGCCTGGGCCACCGCGATGATGCGGCGTGCGAAGGCGGCCGCGTCGACCCACGGCAGGGCGGCCCCGCCCTTGGCGAGTTCGTCGCGCACGACACGGCGGCCGGGCTCGTCGACCGTCGCGAAGCCGCGCCGCGCGAGTTCGGCGAGCAGGGTCGACTTGCCGCCGCCCGAGCAGCCGGAGATGATGATGAAGTGGTTCATGGTTGATGTAGATAATGGCGAGCTTAGCGAAATGGGGGGCTGGATTATCGTCACGTAGATCCACGCCACGAAGTGATCGCCCGTCAGCGCACAAGGGAGATCAGCGTCGAAGCGATCGGGGGCGCGCGAAGGCACGCAACGATGATGCCTGCAACGATGCCACCCCGAATGATCCAGCGAACCATCATTAATGCTGTGAATAGCTTCGGATGGCCGCTATCTACCAGCTTCCCGATTTGCTCGGTTTCACCGTCGCCGGGATATCGCCATGTCATTTGGACACACTCCATCAAGTGATAACCAAATCTAACACTCCCCGCTCTGGAGAAGGGATCGTTTTGGTGTCATGTGGATGATCAAACCACCGATGCTCGGGCCGTTGAATCGAACGGCGCCAAAAGCTGTGGCGCGGGCCGAGTGCGGCGGATTGAGATTATCTCTCCGGCTATCGGCGACGGCCTGATACGAAAAACCGCCCGACGACCTTCTGGGGTCCGGGCGGTTCTGTAACGACGTATCAGCTAATCACCGTAGCCACGTCCCGAATGTCAACCCGGGGGGTACGGTGACGCCTGCGAAAACTCCCAATTCGGCCGGTCCTCTCACCCCTCCCGCAACCCCACGCCGATCGACGCCCGCGCCTGGTCCGCCTCGTTCGACACCACCGGATAGGCGCAATAATCCGCCGCATAATATGCGCTCGGCCGGTGGTTGCCGCTCCACCCGATCCCGCCGAACGGTGCCGCCGAGCTGGCGCCGTTGGTCGGGCGATTCCAGTTGACGATGCCCGCCCGCGCATTCGCCCAGAAGCGGTTGTAGAGGTCTGGGGTCTGGCTGATCAGGCTCGCCGACAAGCCGTAGCGGGTGTTGTTGGCCTCGGCGATCGCTTCGTCGAAATCGGTTGCGCGGATCACCTGGAGGATCGGGCCGAACAATTCGATGTCGGGGCGGTCCTTCATCTCGGTCGCGTCGAGGATACCGGGCGTCAGGAACGGTTTGTCGTCGACCGGCCGCTCCATATGTCTGAGCGGGCGGCCGCCGCGCATCATCAGCTCGAGGAAGCTTTCGGTCAGCAGATCGGCCACCTCATTGTCGATCACCGGCCCCATGAAGGGTTGCGGGTCGGCATGCGGATCGCCGACGATCAGGCGGTTGGTGAGCTTGAGAAGTTCCGCCATCAGCGGCTCGTAGAGCGCCTGGTCGACGATCAGCCGGCGCGCGGCGGTGCAACGCTGGCCGGCGGTGGTGAAGGCCGACTGGATGATGACGATCGCCGCGGCGTGGAGGTCGGGCGTGTCCCACACGATGATCGGGTTGTTGCCGCCCATTTCGAGCGCGAGGATCTTTTCGGGATGCTCGGCGAACTGGCGGTTGAGCGCGATGCCGGTGCGCGCCGATCCGGTGAACAGCAGGCCGTCGATGCCCGGATGCCCTGCCAGCGCCTTACCCTCCGCCGGTCCGCCGATCAGGAGGCGGGCGCAACCTTCCGGCACGCCCGCCTCTCGCAGGCTGTCGATCAGGAACGCGCCCGATGCCGGGGTTTTTTCGGATGGTTTGAAAACCACCGCATTGCCCGCGATCAGCGCCGGTACGATGTGGCCGTTGGGTAAGTGCGCGGGAAAATTATACGGTCCCAACACGGCGAGCACGCCATGCGGCTTGTGGCGCAGTGCCATCCGGCTGCCCATTGGCGCGTCGAGCTGGCGCTGGCCGGTGCGCTCGGCAAAGGCGTTGACCGAGATGTCGACCTTGGCGATCACCGAATCGACCTCGGTCTTCGCTTCCCAGAGCGGCTTGCCGGTTTCGCGTGCGATCAGGTCGGTGAAGGCGTCGGTTCGCGCGCGGATCACGTTGGCATAGCGGCGCAGCGTCTCGATGCGGAACGTAACGGGCTTGGCCGCCCAATCGGCCCAGCTTTCGCGCGCGATCGCGACCTCGGCATCGGCATCGCCGATCGGATGACGCCAGAGTTCGGCACCGGTCGCGGGTTCGAAGGAAAGGATTTCAGCCGACATGCATGAGCCCTAGCCGTTCGCGGAGCGGCTCGCCAGCGCGGCGTGGGTGAGTATCAAAATCCTCCCCACGCTTCGCGCAGGGAGGATTTATGCGAGCGCCTCTCCCATCTCGCGGATCGCCGCCACCTTGGCATGAAGCGGCGCCCAATCGTCGCGCTCGGCGATCGCCGACCAGATCGCCTCGACCTCCTCGATCAGCATCGAGCAGGGCTCGCCCGACCAGTAAGGATGGTGGCGGTCGGCGCGCGGCGTGTAGGCGGCGAGCGCATCGCGGACGCCGCTCCATGGCTCGCCATAGGTCTCGGGCAAGCCGCCGCCGAAGGCGTCGAAAAAGAACCGGTCGATCCCGGTCGCGGTGCCGCGCAACACCGGCTCGATCGTTTGTACCAGCGCGCGGTCGCTGTCGGGATCGCGTGGCGCCAGGCCCAGCCGCCACAGGATCGCGCCGCTGACCGCGCGCTGGTAGCGATCGCCGAATGTATCGAGCGCTGCGATCAGCGGCTCGGCGGCCGAGATCGCGCGCAGCGAGACGGCGAGCTGCATGACGTCCCAATGGATCGCTTCGGGCTGGCGACCGAAGGCGTAGAGCCCGGCATGGTCGAAATAGGCGGCGGTGAAGCCCGGATCCCAGGTCGGGTTGAATCGCCAGGGACCGTAATCGAAGCTCTCCCCCGTCACGTTGATATTGTCCGAATTGAGCACGCCGTGGACGAACCCCGCCGCCATGTAGCTGGCGGCGAGCCGGGCAGTGCGGTCGATGACGAGATCGAGCAGGCGCGCCGGGGCGTCTTCGCCCGGCTCTTCGCCATAGAGCTGGCGAAGGACGTATCCGTGCAGGGCGGCGAGAGCGTCGGTCTCCCGAAAATAGGCCAGGCGCTGGAACGTTCCGATGCGGATATGGCTGTGGCTCAGCCGGACGAGCACCGCCGAGCGCGTGGGGGAGGGTTCGTCGTTGCGCTGCAATGCCTCGCCGGTTTCGATCAGCGAAAAGGTGCGCGACGTCGGGACGCCGAGCGCTTCGAGCATTTCGGTTGCGAGGATCTCGCGTATGCCGCCCTTCAGCGTCAGCCGCCCGTCGCCGAATCGGCTGTACGGCGTTTGTCCCGATCCTTTGGTGCCGAGGTCCATCAATCGATCGGCGCCGTCGAGCATCTGCGCGAACAGGAAGCCGCGCCCGTCGCCGATCTCCGGATTGTAGGTGCGGAACTGATGGCCGTGATAGCGTAGCGCCAGCGGATGCGGGAGCGATCCCGACAGAGGCGCGAACCGGCCGAAATGCGCGATCCATTCGTCGTCGGAAAGCGGATCGAGTCCGACCTGCGCCGCGGCGCGATCGTTGCGGAAGCGCAGGATAGCCCGTGGAAAATCGGCTGGGGCGACCTGATCGTAGAACGCCTCGCCAAGATCGAGAATGGCGGTTTCGGGGCGATAAGCTTGCGATGGCGCGGCCATGCGGCAATATGGGTGGACCGGCAGCGGGGACGCAACCTTTGTCATTGTATGAAAATCGCTACTGGTGGTCGAACGACGGCGTGCGGTTGCACTATCGCGACTATGACGGGCCCGCCGACCGCCCGCCGATCCTCTGCATCGCCGGGCTCACCAGGAACGCGCGCGATTTCGAGGACATGGCCGAACGGCTCGCGGGCGAATGGCGTATCATCGCGGTCGATCTGAGAGGGCGCGGCGACAGCGGCTACGCCAAGGATCCCATGACCTACGTCCCGCTGACCTATGTGCAGGACATCGAGGCGCTGCTCGGCGAGCTGGGCATCGAGCGCTATGTCGCGTTCGGAACGTCGCTCGGCGGGATCGTCACGATGCTCCTTGCGAGCGCGGGGCATGAGAAACTGGCGGGTGCCCTGCTCAACGATGTGGGGCCGGAAATAGAACCGGCCGGGCTCGGACGGATCCGCTCCTATGTCGGCAAGGCGAACAGCTGGCCGACCTGGATGCATGCCGCGCGCGGGGTGCAGGAAGGCAATGCCGACGTCTATCCCGATTATGGGGTGGAGGACTGGCTGGCGATGGCGAAGCGCCTCTATCGCCTGAACAGCGCCGGCCGCGTCGTGCTTGACTATGATATGAAGATCGCCGAGCCGTTCCGCGTGCCCGGTAACGAGGCCGGTCCCGACATGTGGCGCGCGCTTGACGCACTGAAAACGGTGCCGACACTGATCCTGCGCGGTGCGCGCTCCGACGTGCTGTCGGCGGCAACCGCGGGGAAGATGGCCGAGCGGCTCGATCGCGCCGAGCTGGTGACGATACCCGGCGTCGGCCATACCCCAACCCTTACCGAACCGGAGGCGGTTGCCGCGATCGACCGCCTGCTCGCGACGGTGGCGAAGGAACCGGTCACCGCGTGACGCGTCTCGTTACCCTGATCCGGGAGCGAGCATGACCGATTATTCCTTTGATAAGATTGTCTTGGACCCACGCGATATCGATCTGTCGCGAGGGCCGCTGGCCGGCCACCTCGACGCCGAAACTCATTGCCTCGGTGCCTTCAACCCCGGCCTGACCCGGCTGCCCAGCGGTAACCTGCTGATGATGGTCCGCATTGCGGAGGCGTTGCGAACGCCGATCGTCGATCAGCACGTCCACGCCATCCGGTGGGATGCGGGTCGGTATGTTCTCGACCGCTGGCCGCTGGAGATGGTCGACACGGCGGACCCTCGCGCCTTCGCGATGCGCAGCGGCGGGTGGAAGGTCATCGGGTTGACCAGCCTGTCCTGGCTGTTGCCGGTCGAGCTCGACGCCGAGGGCAAGAACGTCGAGGCGATCCATTACGAGCACGCGATCGGACCGCGCGCGCCCTATCAATGCTATGGTGTCGAGGACCCGCGGATCAGCCGGGTCGACGGACGCTGGCTGATGACGACCTGTTCGGTCAGCCCCGAACGGCAATGCACCACGCTTTATTCTTCGGGCGATGCGCGCGAATGGCTGCTCGAAGGGATCGTCCTCGATCACCAGAACAAGGACATGCTGATCTTCGAGGATCGCATCGGCAGGAACTATTGGGCGCAGACGCGGCCGCTGGGCGACCTCTATTTTGCCTATCCGCCCGGCAGCGAATGGCGCGCGGGGCCGTCGATCAACCTCGCGACCTCGCCCGATGCACTCCATTGGAAGCCCCATGAGCGGCCGGGTATCCGTCCGCATTCGGCAACGCTGGCCACGGCGCGGATGGGGGGCGGATCGCCGCCCGTCATGACCGACCGCGGCTGGCTCACGCTCTGGCACGGGGTTGAGCCATCGGGGGTCGTCGGCATCTATCGCACCTATTGGAGCCTGCTTGACCCGCGCGACCCTTCGCAAACGGTCGCGACCAGCGACGTGCCGATACTGGAACCCGCGCCGCACCTGACCGAGGCGATCAAGGATCTGATCTATCTCGACAATGTCGTGTTCACGACCGGTATCGCCGATGGCGGCGACCACTTCGTCGTGGCAAGCGGGGAAGCCGACCTGGCCTGCAGGATCACCCATGTTCCCAAGCGCGTATTCGGCCTCGCTTGAAACAGGGGCGCCGCGGCGGGTAGGGGCGGCACATGCCTGCACCGCTCAACATCCTGCACATGCATTCGTCGTTCAATCTGGGCGGCAAGGAAGCGCGCGCGATCCAGTTGATGAACGCGTTCGGCGATCGTGCCCGGCATACGATCGTGTCGGGGATGCCCGATCAATATTCCGCCCGTGACGCGATCGCGCAGGGTATCGCCTATGAGATCGCGCAGAACCCGCCGCCACTCACCGGCAAGCCGTCGGTCGGCCGCTACGAGGCGATCGCCAAGTACATGCGGCGGTTCGATCTGGTGCTCAGCTACAATTGGGGCGCGATCGATGCGGTGATGGCGAAGCGCGTCTTCGCCAAGGGGATGCCGCCGATCGTCCATCACGAGGACGGGTTCAACGCCGACGAGGCGATGAAGCTCAAGCCGCAGCGCGCAATCTATCGACGCATGGCGTTTCCCGCCGCGCATGCCGTGGTGGTGCCGTCGATGA
This sequence comes from uncultured Stakelama sp., assembly GCA_964521615.1. Taxonomy (GTDB): domain Bacteria; phylum Pseudomonadota; class Alphaproteobacteria; order Sphingomonadales; family Sphingomonadaceae; genus Sphingomonas. Next base: position 49,887 of record CAZFTL010000016.1, read on the forward strand.
CGCTCGAATGGGTCGCGACCAATGTCTGGAAGCAGGCTGCGCCTCGCCTGCGGCGTATCCCCAACGGTATCGATACCGCGCTTTACGCGCGCAAACCCGACCCCAAGGCGATTCCGGGATTCGTCCGGAAGCCGGGCGAGGTGATCGTCGGCGCACTGGCCGGGCTGCGCGAGGTCAAGAATCTGCCTGCCTTGGTTCGGGCGGCGGCCGGCTGTTCGGCCAGGGTCCGGCTGGTGATCGTCGGGGAAGGCCCTGAACGCCCGAAGATCGAAATGGCCGTGCGAGCGTTGCAGATGGACGATAAGGTGCTGCTGCCGGGCTTCCTGCCACAGCCGCATCGTTATGTCGGCCTGTTCGACATCATGGCCTTGTCGTCGCTCAGCGAGCAATTTCCGATCTCGGTGGTGGAAGCGATGGCGGCCGGCGTGCCGATCGCGTCGGTTCCGGCCGGTGACATCGCGCACATGGTGAGCGAAGAAAACCGGCCCTACATCACCCCGCATTCGGGCGAGGTCGATTTGCGCGACGCGATCCAGGCGCTGGCGTCGGACGCCAAGCTGCGTACGTCCGTGGGGAAAGCCAATCGCGCGAAGGCTGTCGCCGAATACGACGAAAAGACGATGATCGCGGCCTACAGGGCGTTGTACGAGGAAGCGATCGGACGGCCCGGCGCGTTGGGCGGGTGAGCCCGAGCGTCCGGCACACCCCCGCGGGAGAATAGTATTTGCTCGCGTACGGGCACCGAAACGCTATAGGCTGCTTCATTGTTCGCAGGAGAAGTACGTGTTCAAGGGCTTGACGCCTATCGTCTATAACGGCCGCGAAGTGTGGCCGCTGGTGGAAGGCGGCAAGGGTGTCGCCGCGACCAATCACGCCAGCGCCGGCGCCTGGGCGGCGGCGGGCGGCATCGGCACCGTCTCTGCGGTCAATGCGGACAGCTACGATCCCGAGGGCAAGATCATCCCGCAGGTGTATAAGGCGCTGACTCGCCGCGAGCGCCACGAGGAACTGATCGAGTACGCGATCGAGGGCGCGGTGCAACAGGTCAGGCGGGCGTTCGAGATCGCCGGCGGCAAGGGCGCGATCAACATCAACGTACTCTGGGAAATGGGCGGCGCGCAGCGCGTGCTGCATGGCGTGCTGGAGCGCACGCGCGGCCTGGTCGCCGGCGTCACCTGCGGTGCCGGCATGCCGTACAAGCTCAGCGAGATCGCGGCGTCCTACAACGTCAACTACCTGCCGATCGTCAGCTCCGGCCGCGCCTTCCGCGCGCTGTGGAAGCGGGCCTATTCGAAGGCGGCCGAATGGCTCGCCGCCGTGGTGTACGAGGATCCCTGGCTGGCCGGAGGACATAACGGCCTGTCGAATGCGGAGAACCCGCTGGAGCCGCAGGATCCGTACCCGCGTGTCAAGGAATTGCGCGAAACGATGCGCGAGGGCGGTATTCCCGACACCGTGCCGATCGTGATGGCGGGCGGGGTCTGGTACCTGCGCGACTGGAACGACTGGATCGACAATCCCGAACTCGGCCAGATCGCGTTTCAGTTCGGGACGCGGCCGCTGCTGACCAGGGAAAGCCCGATCCCCGATGCGTGGAAGGCCGAACTGACCCAGATCGAGGAAGGCGGCGTCCTGCTGCACCGTTTTTCCCCGACCGGTTTCTATTCGTCGGCGGTGCGCAATCCGTTCCTCCGCGCGCTCGAAGCGCGGTCGGATCGTCAGATCGCTTTCTCGACCCAGGAGGCCGGCGATCACACCTTCCAGCTGGACGTCGGCGTGAAGGGCAAGAATTTCTGGGTGACTCGCAACGACCTGCTGCGCGCACGCGAATGGTTCGGCCACGGCTTTACCGAGGCACTCAAAACCCCAGACAACACTTTGGTGTTCGTGACGCCGGCAGAAAAGTCGGAGATCCGCAAGGATCAGGCCGATTGCATGGGCTGCCTGTCGCAGTGCCTGTTTTCGAGCTGGGCAGACAGCGAGACCAATTCGACCGGTCGGCTGGCCGACCCGCGCAGCTTCTGCATCCAGAAGACGCTGCAGGACATCGCGCATGGCGGCGACGTCAACCAGAACCTGATGTTCGCCGGGCACGGCGCCTATAACTTCAAGAAGGATCCGTTCTATTCGAACGGCTTCGTGCCGACGGTGAAGCAGCTGGTCGATCGCATCCTGACCGGGGACTGAGCCCGAAGCCGAGCTATCGGCGAGTCAACAACACGGTTAATTGCCGGGAAACCATGACACGCTAGCCTGCGGGACGATGAAACGCGCTCTCGTCCTGCGTCATGTCGATCACGAAGGCATTGCCGGCTATCGCGAGCCGATCGAGGCGGCCGGCTATGCGATCGATCGGGTAGCGGCCCACCATGCCGGTTGCGCGAAACTCGACATTCTGTCGCCCGATCTGCTCGTCGTGATGGGCGGGCCGATGGGCGTTTACGACGCCGACATCTATCCCTGGCTGAACGACGAGGTCGCGGTGATCCGGCGCCGGCTGGCGGCGGATCTGCCGACGCTCGGCGTGTGTCTGGGCAGCCAGTTGATCGCGGCCGCGCTCGGGGCGAGCGTCCGCAAGGGACCCGCGCGGGAGATCGGGTTCGCGCCACTTGCGCTCACCCCGGCGGGTAGGGCAGGGCCGCTCCGACACCTCGACGGCGTCGACATACTCCACTGGCATGGCGATACGTTCGATGTGCCCGAGGGAACCGATCTTCTGGCGAGCACGACGCCTTATGCCCAGGCGTTCGCGCGCGGCCGCAATTTGCTCGCGCTGCAATTTCACGCCGAAATGGGCGAAGACGAGCGGTTCGAACATTGGCTGGTCAACGATGCCGCCGACATCGCCGAGGTGGGATCGACCCCCGAGGCCGAGCGCGCGGCACACGAACGGCTCGGGCCGGCTGCCGCGGCCGCCGGCCGGGCGATGATCGCCGAATGGCTTGCCGGGCTCCGCGCGGGATCAGCGCTTCGCTGAGGTTGCTCCCGTTGCCGGAGCGCTACCGGGGACGGGATCGACCGTCACACGACCCTGCTTGTCCTTTTCGAACGGGTCCCGGATGGTGAAAAGCAAGGTCGGATTGGCGCAGACGTCGAACGTCCCGCTCTCCTCATGGTTCTTGCCGTTGACGGTCATCACCACTTTCAGGTCGAGGCGACACCCCATCTTTTCGGGCGGATACCACATCGTCCAGCGCTTCGAGTAAAAGTCGTAATTGCTCGGGAATTGATTGCCGCTCCATAATGGCGCGCCGTTCTTGAGCGCGACGGCATAGCGGAACTGCGTCACGCGATGGTTGCTCAGATTGACGAGGTAGATGCAGGCCTTTTTCGAACAGTCGCTCGTTGTCGGCGCCGTCGACGGCATCCCCGCCATCTGATCGCGCGGCAACGTCCAACCCGCGCTGTTGGCGTCGTCAGCCTGCGCGTGAGCGGGCGCCGCCGCCACGGCAAACAGCGCAGCGGCCGCCATGGCCACCCCCCGAAAGACCATCAAACCCAGCCCTCCAGAACCTGATCGGGCGGACGATGGCCGTCAGCCCAATGCTGGATATTGCGGATGACGCGCTCGCCGGTCGCGGCGCGCGCTTCGTACGTCGCCGATCCCATGTGCGGCAACAGCACGACATTGGGCAGCGCGAGCAGGCGCGGGTCGATCTCGGGTTCGTGGGCGAATACGTCGAGTCCGGCGCCGGCGATCGCGCCGGTCTCGAGCGCGGCGATCAGCGCGCCTTCGTCGATTGCCGAACCGCGCGAGGTATTGATGACATAGGCCTGGGGCTTGAGCAGCGAAAGGCGCCGCGCGTCGATCAATTGCTCGGTCTGGTCAGTATGCGGCGTATGGATCGAGATGAAGTCGCTGTTGCCGAGCATCTCGTCAAGATCGGCATGCCAGGTCGCGGCGAGTTCCTGCTCGATCGCCTCGGGCAGGCGATGCCGGTTATGATAGTGAACGGTAAGCCCGAAGGCGCGTGCGCGCGCCGCGACCGCCTGGCCGATCCGGCCCATGCCGACGATGCCCAGCGTCTTGCCAGCGATGCGATGGCCGAGCATGGCGCCGGGGCTCCAGCCGCGCCATTGGCCCGAACGCGCCAGTTTCTCGCCTTCCGCCAGCCGACGCGGCACCGACAGGATCAACGCCATCGTCATATCGGCGGTATCGTCGGTGAGCACGCCCGGCGTGTTGGTGACAAGGATGCCGCGCGCCCGCGCCGCCCTGAGGTCGATATGGTCGACGCCGTTACCGAAATTCGCGATCAGCTTCAGCCGGTCGCCAGCCGCCTCGATCAGGTCGGCGTCGATCGTGTCGGTGACGGTCGGCACCAGGACATCGGCGTCCTGGACAGCGTCGATCAACTGCTCGCGCGTCATCGCGACATCTTGACGATTGAGCCGCGCATCGAACAGTTCGGCCATGCGGTCCATCACCGCATCGCTCAGTTCGCGCGTCACGATCACCCGAGGTTTGCGCTTTGACCCGGCCATGTACCGGGCTTGGCCGCGTAACGGCCTTTGGTCAATCGGGTTGATGCACCGGCGTGGCTGCGCGATAGGTGCGATTCGGTTGTGTAGCGTTGAAAAGGGGGATGGCCATGCGGATTGGCTGGGCGTTGTCGGCGATCGCCGCCGTTGCAATCACGGTGCCGTCGATTGCCGCGCTCGTTGAGAAAAAACCGCCGTATTTCGCATCGATCGCTCCCAAGGCGGCCTATATGCGTACCGGTCCCAGCCGCATCTATCCGGTCAGCTGGAAATATCAGCGCCAGGGTCTGCCGGTGAAAGTCCTGGAAAATTACAAGGAAAAAGGTGGCGGCGCGATGTGGCGCAAGGTCGAGGACCCCGGCGGCACCCAGGGCTGGATGCAGTCGAACCTGATCAGCGAGCAGCGCACGGCAATGGTCATGGGCGACATCGTCGAACTGCGCGACTCGCCGCGCTTTGCCGGCAAGGTCAACTGGCGCGCCGAACCCGGCGTGGTCGGCCGGATCAGCAAGTGCGGGAACGGTTGGTGCTATCTCGACGTGTCGGGCCGCGGCGGATTCGTCGAGGTCAGCCATTTGTGGGGAGTCGACGCGGACGAAACGATCGAATGATGCGGATCGAGATCGACGACGTCTCGCGGCCGCAGGTCGTCGCGCTGGTCGAATATCATCTGCGCGCGATGCGCGAAATCTCTCCGCCCGACAGCGTGTTCGCGCTCGACCTGTCGGGGCTCCGCCAGCCTGGCGTGACTTTCTGGACGCTGTGGGAAGATTCCGATCTGCTCGGTATGGGCGGCTTGAAGGAAATCGATGCCGATCATGGCGAGATCAAGTCGATGCGCACGGCGCCGGTGGCCCTGCGGCGCGGTGTCGGTCGCCGGATGCTCGATCACGTCGTCGCCGAGGCACGCAGCCGGGGCTATCGCCGGCTGAGTCTCGAAACCGGCAGCAATTCGCCTTTCGCTCCGGCCTGGGCGATGTACGAGCGGGCCGGGTTCATCCCGTGCGGCCCGTTCGGCGCCTATACCGACACCAGTTTCAGCCGCTACTTCACGCTCGAAATCTGAACGCAGGACACCGGCGGCGAACCTTGCGCGGTCGTCCTGCCGGCAGAGTGACACGGGCGTGTCACATCCGTGACGCAAGCATTGCCGTCCGTGACGGAGGCTGGCGTGCGGTTTCTGATTGTCGAGGATGATTCGGTCATCGCCGAGCACATCGTGGCGGGCCTCGAATCGCATGGCCATGAAACGATGCTCGTCCAGACGGGATCGGAGGCGGTGCTGGCAGTGGATCGCGTCCCGCCCGACGCGATCGTGCTCGACCGGCTGCTTCCCGATATCAGCGGTCTGTCGGTCATCGACCACATGCGTAGCCGCGGCGATACCGTTCCCGTGCTGATGTTGAGCGCGCTTGGCTCGGTGAAGGACCGGATCGAGGGTCTCGAGGTGGGCGCCGATGACTATCTGGCCAAACCGTTCGACATCGACGAGCTGGCGGCACGGCTCAACGCGATCGCACGGCGCAATCCGCACCGATCGGACGGACCGACCCTGGAGGTGGGCGGCCTGCGGCTCGATGCCAGCGGCCATCGTGCGCTCTATCGGGGCGCCGCGGTGACGCTCAATCGCAAGCAATATTCGCTGCTCGCGCATCTGATGCGGCACGCCGATCGCGTCGTAACGCGGTCGATGCTGCTCGAGGGCGTGTGGGCCTATTCGTTTTCGCCGGCGACCAACATTGTCGAAAGCAACATGAGCCGGCTGAGGGCAGCGTTGCAGGATCTCGGTTGCGACCCGATCGAAACCCAGCGTGGCGTCGGCTATGTCCTGCGCAGCGACTTGTGCGCCTGACCGCCCAACCGGCGCTGGGCCGCGTGGCGATCGGCCGGCTCGCGATCAAGTTCGGCGTCGCCTTCGCGATCGCGATGATCGTCGTCGGCATGGTCGGTTTCAGCGTTGCGGACACGTGGGTCTCCGAACGTATCGACGCATCGCTCCGCTACCACACGGCAAAGTATACGGCGCCGGTCGATGGGCGCCCGGTCGACGATGCCAGCCTGGCTTGGAAAATCCTCGACTGGCAGAGGCGAAAGGTGCTGAGCGAACGGACCTACATCCTGTTCGATCGGCAGGGTAACCGGATCGCCGGTCGGCTCGATATCGCCCCACCGCCGCCGGGTTTTTCCGACGTACGTTTCTTCGGCGGCGGCAAGTCGATCCAGACCGGACGGGCGCTCGCCACCCGCCTGCCGAGCGGCGGATTGCTGGTGATCGTGCAACACAGCGAGGCAGCCGCGAGCCTTCACGCCCTGCTTCCGGCGGTCGTCGTCGCGATCGCGTTCGCGGCGCTGGTGATGGGCGTCTCCGCCACTCTGCTGTTCGCACGCTCGACCGCGAGGCGGCTTGCCGCAACCCAGCATACCGCGGACGCGATCGCCGCCGGCGATCTCAGCCGCCGTATTCCGACCGACCGGCTCGACGGCATGTTCGCCGTCCAGGCAGCGAGCCTCAACCGCATGCTCGACCGGATGGAGGAGCTGGTTCGGGCGCAGCGGCTGTTTTCGAGCAACCTCGCGCATGACTTGCGGACGCCGTTGACCCGCTTGCGGAGCCTGCTGGTGCGCGGATCGCTCGACGGCGACAGCCGGCTGGCGGGGATGTTCGACCGCGCGGAGCGTGAATGTGCCGCGATCATCAACATCTTCGATGCCTTGCTGCGGCTCGCGGAGATCGAGACCGGCCGGCACCCGTCGGCAATGCGGCGCCTTCCGCTCCGTCCGCTGATCGAGGATGTCGCCGATACGATGGACCCGGTGCTGGCCGATCGCGGCGGCGCGCTCGTGGTCGGACGGCTCGACGATGTCGCGATCAGGGGCGATGCCGATCTCATCAATCAATTGCTCGTGAACCTTCTCGAAAACGTCGCCACGCACACGCCCGCCGGGACGCGCGCCCGGGTGTCGCTCGAACGCGACCTCGAGGGCGCTGTGATCACGATCCGCGACGATGGTCCGGGACTCGCGCCGGCCGATCTGACGCGCGTCGTTCGCCCGTTCGAGCGCGGCGTGACCGCCCCTGCGCGGAGCGGCAGCGGCCTGGGGCTCGCCATCGCGCAGGCGATCGTGCGGTTCCACAACGGTCAGCTCGACCTCGCCGATGCCGCGCCGGGTCTCGAGGTCCGGGTCCGGCTGCCGGCGAATGACGGCGTCAGCGTGCCTTCAGCCGGCGATTTCGCCGCAGCCTGAGCCAAATCGACAGATACATCCAGAAACCGGAACCGGCGAAGAAGATCAGCGCGAATCCGGCCGCCAGGTTCAATGCGATCCCCGCCGGTCCGAGCGCCTCGCCCGAATGGAGTTTCTTGAGCCAGTGATTCCAGGCACCGATCGCCGACCTTTTTTCCCCGGCGGGCGCTGTCGCCGGTCGGGCGGCGTGCCCGGCGGCGCCTGCGCCGGTTGCGGGTGTGTCGAACACCGCGGTCGCCTGGGTTGCGGCTCCCGTCACGGCGATCGCGAACAGCAACAGGGCGAACCAGGGGGCAAGCAGCTTGTGCCAACGGCGCATCGTCGAGGTCCCATGATGAAGGTGGACGGAACCCCGTTGCGAGGTGCCGTGCGCGTTTTGACACCGGGGATGTGACAGCTCGGTGATGCGAAAATTCTAAGTTTGCAATGTTCGCAACTTTCGCCGCCCGGCGGGTGCGGGAGTCACGGATTCGTCATGACGCGGACCTAGCCGCCGCTCGGGAGATCGGCGCCGCACGCGATGGACGCCGAGAGACAAAAGGGATTCATTGATGAACGCCGGATACCTGGCCTCGGCCGCGCTTGCGGCCTGCCTCTGCTTGACCTGCGCCCAGGCCGAGGGACCGAAATCCTCGTCCGGACAGCCGGTTGCGGCTTCGGCTGCGGTCGATGAGACGACGTTGCTCGATCCCGCCGAGTTCGCGCCGGACCGCGTGTTCGCCGCGCCGCCGGCCCGCGACTCGCTGGTCGAGCGGCTGGAATTCGCTCGGCTCAAGGCTCTGCGCGCCGCCTCCTCTCCGGCCCGGATCGCCCAGGCCGAACATGACGGTGACACGGAGAATCCGACCGCGTTCGACGATGCCGCCGGGCGCGATCTCGCCAAGCTGCCCGCGACCTACAAGCTGCTCGTCCGCGTCCAGAAGGAAACCAGCCGCGTCATCGCTGCCGGCAAGGTCTATTTTCATCGGTTGCGGCCTTACGGCATCGATCCGTCACTGCCGCACTGTGGCAAGGGCAAGAGCGTCGATCGCTCCTATCCCAGCGGCCATGCCGGCCTGGGATGGTCGGTGGGCTGGACGCTGGCGAAGCTGATGCCGGACCGCGCGCCTGCGCTCCTGGCGCGTGCGCAGGATTATGCGCTCAGCCGCGAGATTTGCGGCGTCCATTTCCAATCGGATCTCGAGGCCAGCCACGGCGTCGCGGTGATGATCGCCGATCGCCTGCTCGCCGACCCACGCCTCGCCGATCAGATCGCCGCCGCCCGCCGCGAACTCGCGCAGCCGTGATTCCCGCTTTTCCCCGAACCAAGAGGACGACCATGCAGACAATTGCCCTACGCGCCGCCTTGCTCGCCGCCGCCGGCACGACCGCGTTCGTGCTTCCCGCCGCGGCTTTTGCCGCTACGGCTGACCCCGTCGCCGCCGTGCCGGCGAAGGACACCGGGTCGGCCGATCCGGCCGCCGCGCCGACCGACGACCAGTCGACCAGCGCCAATCAGAAGGGGCAGGCCAACGACAAACAGTCGCTGACCTCTTCCGACATCATCGTGACCGGATCGCGCACCGCCGAAAGCGCGCCGATCACCGCGTCGCTGACCACGACGCAGCCCCAATCGGCGGTCAGCCGCGACTATATCGACAATGCGACCGCGACTGCGGATTTCAACGAGCTCATCGCCCTGACGCCCGGTGTATCGATTTCCGGCGCTGGCAATGGCTACGGCCTGACGGAAACCAAGGCGACGATCCGCGGGTTCAAGGACGGCGAATACAACGTCACCTACGACTCCATCCCGTTCGCCGATACCAACAATCCGACCCACCATTCGACATCGTTCTTCCCGTCGAACACGATCGAAACGGTCGTGGTCGACCGCGGTCCGGGCAATGCCAGCCAGCTCGGCCAGGCGACCTATGGCGGCAACATCAATCTCTATTCGCGCGGCGTGAAGGACGAAATGGGCGGCCAGGTCGAGGGGATCCTCGGCAATTGGAATACCTTTGTCGGCCGCTTCGAGCTTCAGTCGGGCAAGATCGACAGCCTCAACGGGACGCGCATCGTCTTGACCGGCCAGTATCTCCGTTCGGACGGGGCGCTGACCTATTCGCCGGTCGGGTCGAAGAACCTGTACGGCAAGGCGGTGATCCCGATCGGCAGCGCCAACACGCTGACGATCATGAGCACCTGGAATCGCAATTTCTATTATCAGTCGGACGTGCTGAAGGGCACTACCTGCGGCAGCGCTCAGGTGGGACCCGGGGGCACTGCTCTCGGTTCCGATGGTCTGCCACTCACGCAACTCACCGGGACCAATTGTGCCGCGACGTCGCAAGTCGGCGTTTATGGCCGCAACTACGGCTTGGGCAACGATCCGACCCAGCAGGATTACTGGAAGTACAACCGCACCGACAAGACCACCGACTTCTCGTATCTGCGCCTTCAGAGCGACCTGGGCTCCGGATTCTCCATGGATAACCGGGCGTACATGTACGGCTACACGAACAACACCTGGTCGGGAAATACCGGCAGTGTCGTGACGGGGTTCAGCGGCAGCGGCACGAGCCTCGATCCGTACAAGGCAATCAAGGGTCCGGCGACCGATATCCTGGGCTATAACAAGCTCAACAAATATCGCGTCTGGGGCTATATCGGTCAGCTCACTTACGACTTCTCGATGGGCAAGATCCGGGTCGGTGGATGGTACGAACATGCCGTGACCGACCGCCACACGGTCGACTTCGACCTGACCACCGGCGCGTACAGCTATAACGAAAAGGCCAATCTGGGCACGGCAGCGACGAGCGCCTACCCCTCAACCGACGTCGCCAACCTCAACTACGTCCAGCATTCGAACTGGAATCAGTATCAACTGTTCGGCGAGTTCGAGTTCCGCCCGATCGACAGCCTGTCGATCACGCCGGGCGTCAAATACGTGCATTTCGAACGCGGCATCGACGCGGCGGTCAATCAGAAGTCGCGTTTCCCGCTGGATACCAGCGCGACCTGGACCAAGACGCTGCCGTTCCTGACGATCAATTGGCAAGCAAAGAGCAACTGGTCGTTCTACGCGCAATATGCGCAGGGCATGTACGTGCCCGACCTGTCGAGCTTCTATTCGACGTCGGGCCAGCTTTCGACCGCGCTCGATGCGCTGAAGCCGCAAACGTCGACCAACTACCAGATCGGCACGGTCTGGCACGGCAACAAGGTATCGCTCGATCTCGACGGCTATATCATCAACATCAACAACAAGATCGGCAGTTGTACCGGCACCTTGCCCGCCTGCGACTCGACGTTGCTGATCAACATGGGTCAGGTGCGTTACAAGGGTACCGAGGGTCAGGTCAGCTACATGCCGTTCAAGGGGCTGACCCTGTTCGCCAATGGCTCGTACAATTACGCGCACAGCGTGAGCACGGGCGCCCAGATCGCGAAAGCTCCGTTCACGACCGCGGCGGCGGGCTTCATCTATCGCCGCGACGGTTTCCGCTTGTCGTTCAATCAGAAATATACTGGTGTGCAATATGCCACTGAGTTCGACGGCAATCCGACCATCAGGCTCTATCGTCTGAGGCCCTACAGCTACGGCGAGTTCGCGATCAGTCAGGAGATCGGCAAGAATCTCCGCCTCGGCGTGACCGTCTCGAACGTGTTCAACAACCGCGCCCTCACCGCGATCGCGAACAGTTCGTCGGGCGCGCCCACCACCCTCATCAACGGGACCAAATATCAAACCGGATACGGCCAGGCCGACCAGTTCAGCTATTTGCCGCCGCGGTCGTTCCAGGTCTCGGCGCGGCTCAAATTCTGACCCGCGCTTGAGAGGGCAGGGGGCGAACGCTGACGCCTCCTGCCCTTATTTCGATCGTCAGTGGGTCGAAAAGTGGAGTCTCAAGCCCAGAACGAGAGCGTTCGGGGCGGCGCCCCATCCGGGATGCCGGACATATTGCATGTCGGGCTGAAGCATCAGCCATCCCGCGACCCGCCGCGTAGCGGTCAGTTCGACGGTGGTTTCGGCGCGGTAGGCGTGTGGCAGGGCCGCGGAAAGCGTGGCGACGCCGGGATCGCCAAGCAGTGCGTGCGCCACGGCGATGCCGTAGGACTTGCCGTCGATCCCCCAGCTGAACCCGCCGCCGACATAGGTATCGATCTCGTTGACCGTGCGCGCGGCCTTGCCTGCCCGCAGCCACCCGCGCAGCGCGCCGGTCCGGTCATCGCCGGCCAGCACCTGTTCGTACTGGACGTACGCACCCCGGCTGCGCCCCTTGCCGGTGCCGTCGAGGCGGTCGAACCGGTGAGTATAATACCATAGTCCCGCCTGCAGTTCGCCGCCTGACCCGATCTTCAGTTCGCCTTCGCCCGACAGCAGGGCGCCACCGCGAAAGAGCGGCCCGGGAAGGACATTGTGCGGCCGATCCGGGTCGCCGGAGACGGCATCGAATATCGCGGTGCGCAGCGTCCAGCGCGGCTTCTCGATCGTGACCACCAGGCCCGGGGAGGTCACCGGAAAGATCGACGGCCCGTTCCGTCCCGATTGCGAATAATCGGGCGCGATACCGAACGAACTGTTCAGGAACAGGGCGCCAACCGTCTGGATGTCGAATTCGCCATTCAGGTCGACCAGCCCCGCCTTGGCGCGAACGCCGTTACCGATCGGCGCCTCGATCCAGGCCTCGAACGGGCGCAGCGCGTAGGGGGCGTCGATGTTGCTGACGACCTGAGCATCGCCGACGTCGCGGGCCGAGAGACCGCCGCCATGGAGCAGGAAAATGTCGGCATGGGCATGCGCCCCCTCGATACCGAGCAGACCGGTTCCGCTGTCGAGGTCGAGGTCGAGCCGTCCGATCCCGCGCAGCCGTTGCCGCTCGCCGCCCGCGACGGTACCTACAATGTCCGTGGTGTAGCGCAGGTCGGCGGAGGGTCTGCCGTCATCGGCATGCGCGATCGACGGCGCGGCGAACGCCGCCAAGCCCGCCAGACAGGTGAACCACCGCACGGCCAATGTCGCTCGCTTCCATTACTTCGCCAGTGGAAGCGGCCCTAGCGGGCGAACCGGCCGCATGCAATGCACTATTGAGTGCAATAATACACTTCGAGGTCGCTGCCGGAGATCTGGCGTGCGACGTTGCGCCGGTCAGTCGATCAGCTCGACCGCGACCGCGGTCGCTTCGCCGCCGCCGATGCACAAAGACGCCAGGCCACGCTTCAACCCGCGAGACTGCAAGGCCGCGATCAGGGTTGTCAGGATGCGCGCGCCGCTCGCGCCGATCGGATGACCGAGCGCACACGCGCCGCCGTTCACGTTGATCTTGTCGTGCGGGATGCCGAGATCGTGCATCGCGATCATCGCGACGACGGCAAAGGCTTCGTTGACCTCGAACAGGTCGACGTCCGCGACGGTCCAGCCGGCCCTGTCGAGTGCCTTCTGCATCGCGGCGACGGGTGCCGTCGTGAACTTTGCCGGCGCGTGCGCATGCGCGGCCTGGGCGACGATCCGCGCGACCGGTGTCTTGCCGAGCCTTTCGGCGATCGAAGCGCGGGTCAGCACCAGCGCCGCCGCGCCGTCCGAGATCGACGAGGCATTGGCGGCGGTGATCGTACCGTCCTTGGCAAAAGCCGGCTTGAGCGTGGGAATCTTGGACGGGTCACCCTTGGCCGGCTGCTCGTCGCGCGCGATCGTGTCGGTGCCCTTGCGCCCGACCACCTCGACCGCAACGATCTCTCGATCGAACGCGCCCGAGTCCTGCGCGGCCTTTGCGCGCGTCAGGCTGGCAATCGCGTAATCGTCCTGCGCAGCCCGCGTGAATTGATATTCCTGCGCGGTTTCCTCGGCGAACGCGCCCATCAGCTTGCCGGGCTCGTACGCATCCTCGAGCCCGTCGAGATACATATGATCCTTGAGCACATCGTGCCCGATCCGCGCGCCGCCGCGATGACGCATCGAGAGGTACGGAGCATTGGTCATGCTTTCCATGCCGCCGACCACGATCAGATCGACCGATCCGGCCGCCAGCGCCTCGCTGCCCATGATCGTCGCCTGCATGCCCGACCCGCACATCTTGTTGACCGTGGTCGCCTCGACATGCTCGCCCAGACCGGCATTGATCGCCGCCTGGCGCGCCGGCGCCTGGCCAAGCCCCGCCGGCAGGACGCAGCCCATATAGATGCGCTCGATCTGCTTCGGGTCGACCCCCGCGCGCTCGACCGCGCCCTTGACCGCGGTGGCCCCGAGCTGGGTCGCGCTCGCGCCGGTCAACGTTCCCTGGAAGCTACCCATCGGCGTGCGGGCGTAGGACAGGATGACGACGGGATCGGCGGACATGATCGAACTCCGGAGGGATTGTTGCGCGCGATCTAATGGCGGCGGACGGCGAATTCAAATCATGCAACTTGCGCTGCGGCAATTCGACCATGCCGTTCGTTCGTTATGGAGAGAGGATGGAAACGCTCGTCGCCGCGCTCAAATGGATTGCCTCGATCAGCGGGATCGTCGCCGCGCTGATGGTGTCGCTCGATTCGGGGCGGCGGATCACCGGCTGGGGGTTTGTCCTCTTCAGCGGGTCGGCCCTGTGCTGGATCGCCGGTGCGGCGCTGTCGCGGGATGGCGCCTTGGGGACGCAGAACGTCGCCTTGTTCGCGATCGATCTGTTCGGAGTCTATCGCTACCTGATCCGGAAGAAGAACGTCGGCGCCGCGTGATCGCCGCTTACCCTTAACGTCAACCCGTGATAGCAATCGCGGTGATGAAGATCGTGGCACTCGCTTTGTTGTCGATCGCGATGCCGGCGGCCGCGCAGCAGGGGGCCCCGGCCGACGCCGCCGCATCGGCGACGCCGAGATTGATCGATCCGCTCACCTCGGTCGACGGCCTGCCGATCGGCATGCTCCCGTCGCAACGATTGCCGGACAGGGGCTGCGCGGCATTCCTGTGGACGCGAACGCCGAGCATGGCGCTGGTCGCGATGGCGACGACCGATCCGGCGTCGTTGCGGCTGTCGATCGACGGCAAGCAGGCGGACTTGCCAATCAGCGCACAGAACGGGATCGGCGGGCTCGGTTTCTCGCAGATCACCGAATATGCGAGCAAGGGCGTCACGGCGACGTTGCAGATCACGGTCAGGACCGACGCCGGGACGCCGAAAAGCGGATCGATCGCCGACGCCACGCTCCGCATCGACCGTACGGGACGCGACAGCATTGTGGTACCGGTCGCCGGAGCAATCGGCTGCGCCTGAGCAAGCCAGGGGAGAGGAAATGACGATGCACGATATCCTCGCCGCGCAGCGCGCGGCCTTTCAGGCGGAGCTGCCGGTCGGACTCGCCGTCCGCAAGGACCGGTTGAAGCGCGCGGCGGCGATGATCGCCGACAATGCCGACCGCTTCTGCGACGCGCTAAGCGAGGATTTCGGCCATCGCAGCCGCGAACAGTCGATGGTCACCGATATCGCCGCGTCGGTCGCACCGCTCAAACACGCGCTGAAGCATGTCGATCGCTGGTCGCGCCCGGAGCGCCGCCCGGTGACGGCGCCGCTCGGGCTGCTCGGAGCGAAAGGCTGGATCGAATTCCAGCCCAAGGGCGTGGTCGGGGTGATCGCGCCTTGGAACTTTCCGGTCAACCTGGTGATGGCGCCACTCGCCGGGGTGCTCGCGGCGGGTAACCGCGCGATGGTCAAGACGAGTGAGTTCACGCCGCGCGTCGCCGCCTTGTTCGAAGAGGTCTGCCCGCAATATTTCGCTGCCGAGGAACTGGCGTTCGTCTCCGGCGGACCGGAGATCGGGAAGCAGTTTTCCGGGCTACCGTTCGACCACCTGATCTTTACCGGCGCCACCGGCATCGGTCGGCATATCCTCCACGCGGCGGCCGACAATCTGACGCCGGTGACGCTCGAACTCGGCGGCAAGTCACCGGTCATCTTCGGCCGATCGGCCGACGTGAAACGCGGTACCGAGCGGGTCGCGATCGGCAAGATGCTCAACGCCGGCCAGATCTGCCTCGCGCCCGATTACATGCTGGTACCGGCCGACCAGGAACAGGCGGTGATCGACGGGCTAAAGCAATCGGTCTCGGCGATGTATCCGACCTTGCTCGACAATCCGGACTACACGTCGATCATCAACGATCGCCATCATCAGCGGCTGCAGGACTGGCTGGAGGATGCGCGCGCCAAGGGGGCGACGATCGAGACGGTCAATCCGGCGAACGAGGATTTCGCGGCGTCGAACAGCCGCAAGATGCCGCTCCATATCGTCCGCGATGCGACCGACGACATGACGGTGATGCAGGAGGAGATATTCGGGCCGATCCTGCCGGTGCGCCGCTACGACGATATCGAGGGTGCGATCGCAGAAGTGAATCGCCGTGACCGGCCGCTCGGGCTCTATTATTTCGGTAGCGACGATCGTGAGCGCCGACATGTGCTCGATCGGACGATTTCAGGCGGCGTGACGCTCGATGACGTCATCTTCCACATTTCGAACGAGGAATTGCCGTTCGGCGGCATCGGTCCGTCGGGAATGGGCGCCTATCACGGGCAGGACGGGTTCAGGACATTCAGCCACGCCAAGACGATCTACCGCCAGTCGCGGTTCGATATCGCCAAGCTTGCCGGATTGAAGCCGCCCTATGGCAAGGCGACGATGGCTTCGGCAAAACGGCAGATGAAATAGGGCGGATAAAACTGGGGCCGCCCTAAAGCGGCCCCGAGGGATGCTGCTGTTTGCCAAAGCAGTAGGCCCGATATGGACGGAAACGCGCTGATTCGCAATGGAGCGGGCAAAACTCGCATACCCAAATCGAGCCGGAGCATGGCCAGTTCGGGGAACCTTTCGCAAAGAGAAGCGTTGCGAGCGGCCCTGAAGGCCGCCGCCCCTGCCGCGTTAGTAGTCGAGTCCATATTTGTGGGCTCGGTCGAGCACTTTGGGATCGCTGGCGACAGCTGCGGCGCGATCGGTCTTGGCCTGCTCGGCCTGTCCAGATTTCGCTTCGACCAGCCCGCGCATGTACAATGACCACGCGCTCTTGGGGTCGATGGCCAAGGCAGCGTCATAGTCTTCGAGCGCCCGCTTCCAGTCGCCGCGACGTACTCGGATCAACGCGCGGCTATCGAGGATCGAGGCATCGCGCGGCCGCGCGCGCAACGCCGCGTTGCAATCGTCCAGCGCCTTCTCGAGTTCTCGGTCGAGCAGGCCGCGAGCCCAGCACCGTCCGTTGAGCGCGACGGCGCGGCTGCTGTCCTCGGTATGGCTTTGCAGCCACATGTCATAATTCGGGAGCGCTGCCTCCGGCGCGCCGAGGAGGTCGTACATCGCGGCAACCGCAAGGCGCCGATCGGCCGACGGCGCGAGGGCGGCTTCTGCGGCTTTGACGTCATCCCTGGCGCCGTCGAGATTGCCGTCGTGGCGCCGGATCTGTGCCCGGTAAAGCCTGGCCTCGGCATTGCCTGGCGCAAGGATGATCGCGCGGTCGAGATCGGTGCCACCGGCGGTGCGGTCGCCATGGGCGAAGTGGAGCATGGCACGCTGATAGACGAAACGGGCGTCATTCGGGGCGAGCGCGATCGCCTTGTCAAAGTCCGCCAGCGCCTCGGTCGGCTTGTTGTTGGAAGCGAAGGCCGCGCCCCGGCGGCTGAACCCTTCGGCGGTGGTCGGTTCGGCAGAGGTGTCCGTCAGGTCGAGCGGCTTTCCGTCGGACGACAGCGCTTTTCTGGGCGAAAGCCCGAATACGGGCCCGCCTTCGTAGGTGATGTACATCCGATGGTTGGTGTTCGATACGAACATGCGATGCGTCAGGAAGAAGTCGACGCCGATCAGCATATCGGCGCTCCCCAGATCTGTCTGCGCGATCCGGATTTTGGGGTGGCCGATCGCTTCCCCGCCGATGTCGATCTTGTCGAAGGTCGCGATCCAGGTACGAACCGTACGGGTGCCGATGCCGGTACCTTCACCAATTGCGACCACCCCGGGTGAATCGGGCGTCATGCCGAGCCGCTTTGCGGCGGACAGCGACAGCAGCGAACTGGCTGCGCCCGAATCGAAAATTGCCCTGATTTTGACTCCGTTCAACACGACCGTTCCGATCGTATGGGGACGGAACGCGCTGTCGGAAGCTTCGAGCTCGAGCGTGGTGTAGGGTTTGTCGCCTGCCCAATAAGCGAGGCCGGTCCGGGCGCACCCGGTGGTCTTCATCAACCTGACAGCACCGTGTGGCAGATCATACTCAATGTCTGCGATACCGAGGATGTTCTGCCCGAGCAGGCCTGTGGCGCCCATGTCGCTGCCTCCGACGATGAACAGGACCTTGGGGAGCTTGATCCCGGCTAAAGAGACCGTGTCGGTTTCGGTAATGCCGGCCGACGTCGAGCCCCCAACGCCTACGAGGTGAAAGCCCGGCGGCGCCATGTCCACCTTCAGTCCATATTCCTCGGCGCTTGCACGCGAGATCGTGCTGTAAAAGGCGCCGCTGTCGAGAATGAAACGCGCCGATTTTTCGCCGAAACGCGCATCGACCATTGGCTGACGGCCAACCATCGTCACCGGTAACTGGGCAATGACTTCGGCGTGGCATTTGCTCGCCGGTGGCATCGGCGCGCCGAGCGCCCCCAAGAGTGCAATTAGAGTCGCTGCAACCATCGCCCCCTCCGCAAAGCGGCGACTTTATGCCAAATTGCCAATTCGTTTAGCAAGATAGCGATGACGCAGCGCCGCGCTCATCGCATGCTCATGGACCGGGCGGAGCGCGCCCGGCCGACCCGAAAGGCAAAGCGGGGCCTCCAAGATTGACAACAAATAACCATACGGTTATGGATTAAATCATAGCCAGTGGGTTATAGTTCGATCTATGTCGACCGCCAATGATAGTTTGTTCCGCGTGCTCGCCGACCCGACGCGTCGCGCGATCTTCGAGCGACTGTGCCATGATGGCGAGCAGACCGTCGCCATGCTGACGCGCCAGGCGGGCGTCTCGCAACCTGCCGTATCGAAACATCTTGCCCAACTGAAACAGGCAGGACTGGTGATCGATCGGCCCGATGGGCGGCAGACGCATTACAGCGCGCGCCGTGCGGCGCTGGCACCGTTGGTCGACTGGACCAGCCGGATGACCGGTTTCTGGGAAAGCCGGTTCGACGATCTCGAGGATTTGCTGAAAAGGATGGACCAATGACCGATGTCTCGACCGAAACGCGTGCCGTCGTGATCGAACGCGAGTTCGCGCACGCGCCCGAGAAGCTCTGGCGGGCGCTGACCCAGCCGCACCTGATCGCCGAGTGGCTGATGAAGAACGACTTCGTGCCGGCACTCGATCACCGCTTCACGCTGACCGGGGATTGGGGTTCGGTCGACTGTCGCGTACTTGAAATCGAGCCACAGCGGTCGCTCGTCTATAGCTGGGACGCGATGGGACTGGAGAGCGTCGTGACCTGGACGCTGACGCCCTCTGCAGGCGGTACGCATGTGCGGATGGAGCAGGCGGGTTTCCGCCCCGACCAGCAACAGGCGTTCGCCGGGGCCAGGTTCGGCTGGCAGAAATTCCTCGGCAATCTCGATGAGGTCGCGGCGCGGCTCGACTGAGCGTTGTTTGAGATCATGACCAGGAGGACAGGATGAAAGCTGGAATCAGACAATTCCATCGCTGGACGTCGATCGCGTTCATGGCGATGGTCGCCATCAACACCATCGCGTTGGTCACGAACAGGCAGGCGACATGGATCGGGCTGATGGCCTTGTTTCCGTTGATCGCGCTGATGATAACCGGGCTCTATCTGTTCGCCTTGCCCTATCTCTCGAGGAGCCGCGGCGTACGGTCTACCCGGGAAGCCGTTTGAACGGCCGGCACGAAAGGGAGAGCGATGAGCACGAACGAAACCGGGTCCAAATCGCCATCCGACCTGATCGATGAGCGAATAGACTCGCTTGGCGACTGGCGCGGTGCGACGCTGGCGAAACTTCGCGAGCTGATCCACGAGGCGGAGCCCGGGGTGGTCGAGGAATGGAAATGGCGCGGCGTGCCGACCTGGTACGCCAATGGCGGCATCATCTGCACCGGAGAGACCTACAAGAACGCGGTCAAGACGACCTTCGCCAGGGGCGCGTCGCTCGATGATCCGAAGAAGCTGTTCAATTCGAGCCTCGACGGCAATGTCCGCCGGGCGATCGATTTCCACGAAGGAGGGAAGATCGACGAGGCGGCGTTCAAGGCACTTGTCAAGGCTGCTGCCGAAGCGAATCTGGGCGGCAAAAGACGCTGAGGAAAGAGCGCCAGAACGGACGATTGCCACGTATCGCGCGTTGGCGCACGATCGTCGCGGTTCGTTTCCGAAAGGCTGCTCATGATTATCCCGATGCTGCTGATCGCGTCGGCGGCGCAGGCCGCTCCCGCCGCTTTACGGCCACCCGAGATGCCCAGTATCGCGCCTTGCGTGTTCGACGAGCCCGACCTTCGTGTCGAGCGCAAGAGCGGCTTGCCGCCGGAAGTGCTCGCAGGGGTGGCTAAGGCATTCGCGCCTATTGGGATTGCCGATGTCGGCGAATATTTCGAGAGCACCGACGTAATCAGCGGCAAATACCCGCAGGCGAGGTTCCTCAGGGCCTATTTGGTCAGGGACACCTGGTTCCTCTGGTACGAGCGTGGCGGCATCGCACTGAGCAGGTTCAGCATCGCCTTCGTCCAGATGCGCGATGCGAACACCCGAATAATGGTCTGGGCGCCGGCGCCAGGAAGTTTGTTCGTCGATAATCTCTGCGCGGGCACCAAAGCCTATTTGGCGGGGGTGAGAAGCGCCGGCTGACCGCGCCGGCCGGAACACCTGCCCGGTTGGACCGTGTGGGTGCCGGATCGCCGATCGCGGTGTTACCGGATTGACCGCCTATCAGGGCAGTTTGGCTTTCGGAAATCCCGACCAGACCTGGTCGTACTCTTCGTCGAGCGCGCTCGTCTCCAACGCATGATCGGTGCAATGGAACACCCAGCGGCTCTCGATCATGAAGGCCATCGTGCCGTCGATCTTGTGCGGCTTGAGGTCGGCCTCGCTCGCGCCTTTCCACGACGCGACGTCAGGACCGTGACCCGACATCATGTTATGGAGCGACATCGCGCCGGGGCGGAAACCCTCAGCCTTTGCGTCGTACGCGCCATAGAGCAGCCCCATGCACTCGCTCATCACGTTGCGATGGAACCAGGGCGGGCGGAACGTGTCCTCGGCCACCATCCAGCGCGGCGGGAAGATCACGAAATCGGCATTGGCGGTGCCCGGCACGTCGCTGGGGGACGTCAGTACCGTGAAGATCGACGGATCGGGGTGATCGAAGCTGACCGTGCCGATCGTGTTGAAATGCTTCAGGTCGTAGCGATAGGGCGCGTAGTTGCCGTGCCAGGCGACGACATCGAGCGGGCTGCGGCCGAGCTGCGTTTGCCACAGCGCCCCTTCGAATTTCTGGATCAGCGTGAAATCGCTCTCGCGATCCTCGAACCAGGCAACCGGCGTCTCGAAATCGCGGCTGTTGGCGAGACCGTTCGACCCGATCGGCCCGAGGTCGGGCAGGCGGAACGGGACCCCATGATTCTCGGCGACATAGCCGCGCGCCTTGCCCTCGGGCAGTTCGACCCGGAAACGCACGCCCCGCGGGATCACCGCGACCTGGCCAGGGGCGAGGTCGATCCGCCCCATCTCGGTCAGCAGCAGCAACGCGCCCTGTTCGGGCAGGATCAGCAACTCCCCATCCGCCGAGGCGAAAGCGCGGTCGGTCATGTCGCGTGTCGCGTGATAGAGATGCATCGCGATCCCGGCCTGGGTACGTGGGCCGTCACCGGCGACGACCATCGTCGTCAGGCTGTCGAGCCAGTCGGCATCGAGCGCGTCGTCGAGCGGGCGCCAGCGCAGGCGATTGGGGGCAAGGGGGGATTTGCTCAGGCCGGGCGCGAAACGTTTCGCGCCCTCGTACCGCGTAAACGCCGGATGCGCCGCCGACGGACGCAGGCGATAGAGCCAGGTGCGGCGGTTGTCGTGTCGCGGCGCGGTGAAGGCGGTACCGGATAGCTGCTCGGCATAGAGGCCGAATGCCGGCTGCTGCGGCGAGTTGCGGCCGGCGGGGAGGGCGCCGGGGACAGCCTCGGTCGCGAAGTGGTTGCCGAAGCCGGTTAGGTAGTTCGTCATCATGCCTCGCCTCAGACTCCCTCTCCCACCGGGAGAGGGAGGGAGCCCGCGAAGCGGGCGGAAGGGTGAGGGTCGAGCGGAGTCACCCTCATCCAAGCTTCGCTATCCTTCTCCCAACGGGAGAAGGAATTAAGCCTCTGCCTTCGCCGGAATCACCCCGCGACGGATCTGATCGAGTTCGATGCTCTCGAACAGCGCCTTGAAATTGCCTTCGCCGAAACCGTCATTGCCCTTGCGCTGGATGATCTCGAAGAAGATCGGGCCGACCATGTTCTCGGTGAAGATCTGCAGCAGCAGGCCCCCCCCGGTCTCGGGCGCGCCGTCGATCAGGATGTGGCGCTTGCGCATTTCCGCGACATTGTGGCCGTGGCCCGGCAGGCGCTTGTCGATCATGTCGAAATAGGTGTCGGGCGCGGTCTGGAACTTGATGCCGTTGGCGCGCAGCTGGTCGATCGTCGAGAAGATGTCGTCGGTCGCCAGCGCGAGGTGCTGGATGCCTTCGCCCTTATAGTCCTTGATGAATTCCTCGATCTGCGAATGCTCGTCCTGGCTCTCGTTCAGGGGAATGCGGATCTTGTCGTCGGGCGCGGTCATCGCCTTGGAGAACAGGCCGGTCGCCTGGCCCTCGATGTCGAAATAGCGGATCTGGCGGAAGTTGAAGAGCCGCTCGTAATAGTCCGCCCAATAATCCATCCGCCCGCGGTTGAGATTGTGGGTCAGGTGATCGAGCGTATGCAGGCCGACGCTGTTGTCGTCCACGTTCTTGCCGGTCGGCACGAAGTCGGTCTCGTAGATCTTCGACTTCTTGTCGACGAGGTAGAGGTTGGCGCCGCCGATCCCTTCGATCGCCGGGATGTCGAGCTCGCCGGGACCGTGCGCGCCTTTCACTTCGGTCGCCCCCCGCTCGAGTGCGAGATCGCGTGCCTTCTCGCCATCGGCGACGCGAAACGCCATCGCGTTGGCGCTCGGCCCGTGCGCATTGCGGAAGCCAGCGACCTGACCGGCATCGTCCATGTTGAGCAGGAAGTTGATGTCGCCCTGCGCATAGCGGCGCACGTTCTTCGACTTGTGCGTGCCGACATGGGTGAACCCCATCTTCTCGAACAGATCGGCCATCGCTTCCGGGTCGGGCGAGGTGAATTCGACGAATTCGAATCCGTCCAGGCCCATCGGATTGTCGTGCACGTCGGTCATCGGAACTTGCTCCCAGCGGGAAAGTGGTTTCAAGTGAAACTATATAGGAAGTGGATACGCGCGTCCACCGTCCCAAACGCATGTCACGCAACGCTTGTTTCGCAGGCACGAACGCCGCAAGGTGACGGGAAATGGCCGATTTGAAGCTCGATCTGTTCCTGCCGTACCGGCTGTCCGTCGTGTCCAACCGCGTCTCGGCGGCGATCGCGACGGCGTATGACCGCCTGTTCGGGCTCAAGATTCCGGAATGGCGGCTGATCGCGGTTATTGCGGAAGGGCCTGGGATCACGCAGCAGGCGCTGGGTGTGGCGACGCGGATGGACAAGGTGACGGTGAGCCGCGCGGCGCAAGCGCTGGTCGAGCGCGGGCTGGTGTCGCGTGCCCCCAACGAAGGCGACAAAAGGTCGCATTTGCTCGCGCTCACGGCGACCGGCCGGGCGCTCTACGATCAGGTGGCGCCCAAGGCGCTCGAACTCGAAGCCAGGATCCTCGAACAGCTCGATGGAGAAGAACGCGCCGCCCTGTCGGCGATGCTCGATCGCATCGAGGCGGCGGCGACCGCGGTGGCCCCCGAAGGTACCGGGGCCGATTGAGGGTGAACCGAACCGGCTTCGGCGCGTTGGCAGGCGGGAAAGGGGCGATGCACGACCCCTGCAAAGGGGCTGTCGTGTCGCGTCTGGTGTCGCATTGCTGTCTGACCATTGCCGTCTGCGCGGTGCTTCCGGGTGCGCTGATCGCCCAACAGACGCCAGCATCGTCACGACCGGACGGCGAGGCCGTGCCCGCTGCGTCGAACCCGGATCAGGCCAGGCAATCGGGCGTGCCCAAGCCGGTGCCGACGCCGACCAGCGATCCGCTCGGCGACAAGCCGATCGTGCCGGACGATCAGTTCGACAAATCGCTGCCGCCGTTGTCGAACGACATCAATGCCCCGCTCGAACCGATCCCACAGGACGCGCCGTTCACGCCGGCGACGGCCGACAAGGCGCCGGCGAGCGTGAAAACACCGGTGGCGACGCCCGCGCCGGACGTGCCGCCGGGGACGCTGCCGCCCGAGCCCGAACCCGCGCCTGAACTGGCCGAACCCTTGCCCTCGCTCGGCAGTTACGACACGACCCCGGTGACCGAGGTCGCCGACATCCCCAACGGCAAGGGCGCGCAGATCCGCTACGACACCGACCTAAAGGGGCTCGGCGAACTCGGCCTTGAAGGCGACTTCAAGACATTCTCGTCGCTCAGGAAAGGTGGCGGCAAGGCGGCCAATGCCGCGATGGTCGCGGCGCGTGGACGCGAAGACGAAGCGCTGGCCATCCGGTTGATGCATTCGCGCGGCTATTACGATGCGACAGCGCTGTCGTCGGTGGAAAACATCCCCAGTGAGCCGGGTCGAGTCCGGGTCGTGATCAACGCGGTGCCCGGCAAGCAATATACCTTTTCTTCGGTCAACGTGGACTCGCAGCCGGTCGTGCCGGGCGATCTGATCACGAAGAATCTGCCGCTCAAGGCCGGCGAGCCGATCGATACGGTACGCGTCCAGGGGGCGGAGGCCAACGTCACGCTCGAACTGGGGCGCAATGGTTATCCGTTCTCCCGGCTCGGCACGCGCGACATCCTGCTCGACGACACGACGTTCACGGGCGACTATACACTGCCCGTCGATACGGGGCCGCGATCGAGCTTCGGCGACGTCAGCACCAGTGGCCGGCTGGCGTTCGGACCTGACCACATTCGCATCCTGCGGCGCTTCAAGCCCGGCGACCTCTACGACACCGACAAGGTCGACGATCTGCGTAAAGCGCTGGTGGCGACGGGGCTGTTCTCGACCGTGACGGTGGAACCGGTCGATACCGGCAAGAATGCGCCGGACGGCACGCGTATCGTCGATCTCGCCGTGACGCAGCGAGTCGGCCGCACGCGGTCGATCGCAGCGGTCGGCGGCTACAGCACCGGCCAGGGATTCCGGCTCGAAGGCACCTATACCGCGCGCAACGCCTTCCCACCCGAAGGTGCGTTCATCGTCGGGGCAGTGGCGGGCACGCAGGAACAGAGCGGATCGGTGACATTCCGTCGGTCGAATTGGGGGCAACGCGATCGTACCCTGACGTTCGGGGCCACTGCGGGGCATACCAATTACGACGCGTTCAATGCCCTGACCGGGTCGCTGTTCGGCCGCGTTTCATACGATTCGACGCCGATCTGGCAGAAGCGGATCACCTATGCCTATGGCTTCGAGCTGACCGGGACCAACGAAAGCGTCTACGATTTCAATCAGGGCAAGCGCGATCGCGGGACCTATTTCATCGCCGCGTTGCCGCTGATGATCCAATGGGACACGTCGGACGACTTGCTCAATCCGACGAAGGGGTATCGGGTGAAGCTGACGCTCAGCCCGGAAAGCTCGGTACGCGGGCCCTTGCGGCCCTATGCGCGCACGATGCTGGATGCCAGCGCCTACTATCCGGTGACCGGCAGCCTGGTGCTCGCCGGCCGTGCCCGGGTCGGATCGATCCTGGGCATCGCGCGCGACGATCTGGCGCCGTCGCGGCGTTATTATGGCGGCGGCGGCGGTTCGGTGCGCGGCTATGGCTATCAGCGGCTGGGGCCGTTCGATCCCAACGGTGATCCGGTCGGCGGCCGCAGCGTCAACGAATTCGCGCTCGAAGCGCGCTACCGGTTCGGCAATTACGGCATCGTACCGTTCCTTGATGCGGGTAATTCGTACGAGAGCACGATGCCCAAGTTCACCGACTGGCGGTTCGGTGCCGGCATCGGCGGGCGGTTCTACACCAATTTCGGTCCGATCCGCGTCGACGTCGCCACCCCGCTCAACAAGCGCAAGGGCGACTCGCGGATCGCGCTGTACATTTCGATCGGCCAGGCGTTCTGATGACCGACGAAACGCCCAAGGAAGAGCGGCCGGCAACCGGGACGGCCCTGGTCAAGCGGCCATTCTGGCTGCGCATGGTGCGGGGGCTCGTATTCGCTTGCGCCGCGGTGCTGGCGTTGCTGGTCCTGGTCTATTTCGGACTGGATACCGCGCCCGGGCATCGCTTCATCGTGTCGCAGCTCGAACGCTACAAGACGGAGACGGGGCTCAATATCAGGGTCGGGCGCATTCGCGGGTCGATCTACAACAAGATGGAATTGCTCGACCTGAGGGTGAGCGACACCAAGGGCGTGTTTCTGACCGCCCCTTCGGCGACCATCGACTGGAATCCCTTCCAGTTCCTGTGGAACCATATCGACGTGAATTCGATGGCGGCGCCGACGGTGGTGATGCAGCGCTCGCCCGACCTTCTGCCGGGCGACCCCAATGCCCCGATCCTTCCCGACCTGGACATCGACATCGGCAGCCTGAAAGTCGACCGGCTGGTGCTCAAGCCCGCGGTGACAGGACAGCAGCATGTCATCCGGCTCGACGGCATCGCCCATATCGCCCACCGCCGCGCGCAGCTGGTTGCCAATGCCGATGCCGTGCGCGGTCCGGGAATCGCAGGCGGCGACCGGCTCCGGCTGGTGCTCGACGCCCAGCCCGATACCGACAAGCTGGGCATCCGGGTGCGATTCGATGCGCCGGCCGACGGCGTCGCGGCGAGCATGACCGGGATCAAGGCGCCAATCGCCATTCGTATCGGCGGCGCCGGCGACTGGAAATCATGGAAAGGGAAAGGCGTCGCCGCGCTTGGCGGCCAGAGCCTGGCCGATCTCGATTTGGCCGCGAGGGACGGGACATTCTCGATCAAGGGCATCACCCATCCCGGGCTCTACCTGAAGGGCCCGGTCGATCGGCTGACCGCGCCGGGGCTGGCGGTCGACATCGTCTCGACGCTCGACAAGCGCAAGGCGACGACGCGGATGACGCTCAAGTCCGACGCGCTGGCGGTCGCGGCCAACGGCCTGCTCGATCTGGGCCAGAACCGGTTCGGCAGTTTCGTGATCGACGCCCGGTTGCTGTCACCCGGTGCGATCCTGCCCAATCTGTCGGGCCGCGATGTGATGACGCACCTCACGCTCGACGGGCCGTTCGCGACGCCGACGATCGGCTACAGCCTGAGCGCCGCCGCGCTCGCGTTCAACGGGACGGGGCTGGAGGGGCTTTCCGCCTCGGGCAAGGCAACGGTCGATGTCCGGCACGTGCTGGTGCCGGTCAATGCGCGCGCGCGGCGCGTCACCGGTCTGAACGCCGCCGCCGGCGGGCTGCTGGCCAACGTTACCGCGGTCGGCGATTTCGCATATGCCAACGGCAAGCTCTTGTCGGATAATTTGAAACTCAAGTCCGACCGGATCGACGCCACCGCGGTCGTGGTCGCGGACCTGCCGAGCGGTCATTATGCCGGCGCGCTCAAGGGGAGAGTCAACGACTATACCATCGACGGGGTGGGCATCGTCGATCTCACAACCGACGCGAAACTGGAAACCGATCCCAAGGGTGGTTTCGGGATCACCGGGCGTTTTGCCGCGCGCACGCGGCGTATCTTCAATTCCGGCGCGGAGAGTTTTCTCGGTGGTCAGGCGATCGTGACCAGCGACGTGCGGTACGGCACCGATGGTGTGTTCACTTTTTCGAACGTCAAGCTCGCGGCGCCCCGGCTCAGCGTCTATCGCGGATCGGGCAGCTATCGGCCGGACGGGCAGATCCTGTTTGCCGCCGAGGCGACGTCGAAGGACTATGGTCCGATCTCGGCGCGCGTGATCGGCACCGCCACGGCCCCGCTTGTCGTGATCCGGGCGCCGCGACCGGGCGTGGGTGTCGGGCTGGCAGGGCTGGAGGCGACTATCCGCGGCAAGGGCGACGCCTATGCGATCGCTGCCAAGGGAACGACCACGTACGGTCCCTTTGCCGCCAACGTCCTGGTCCGTAGCGGCAAAACGCTCCAGATCCAGGTCAACCAGGGCAGCACGTTCGCCGGCATGGCGCTGGCCGGCGCCCTGGAACAGACCGCGGCGGGGCCGTTCGCCGGCAAGCTGCAATTCGCCGGATCCGGGATCAACGGAACCGCGACACTCGGTGCGGAAGGCAGCGTGCAGCGGGCCGACATCGCGGCGCGCGCTTACAACGCGACCATTCCGGGCACCGTCGACTTCACGATCGGACGGGCGATCGTCACCGCCAGCGTCTTGCTCTATCCCAACGCGCCACGCGTCCTCGCCGACGTACAGGTCGGCAACATGCGGTACGGGGCGACGGTCTTCCAGGCGGCACGTGCCAAGATCGACTATGCCAATGGCAGCGGTACCGCCCAGGCAGTATTGACCGGCTCGTCAGGCGTGCCGTTCAGCATGGGGATCAACGCCCGGCTGCAACCCAAGCTCTGGCTGGTGGCAGTGTCGGGCAAAGCCAACGGGATCGGGTTCCGGACCCCGCACGCGGCGCACATCGAACCGCTCGACGGCGAGTATCGCCTGCTTCCGACCCAGATCGATTTCGACAAGGGAAGCGCGCGCGTCGCCGGAAATTATGGCAAGGGGCTTTCGCTGCAGGCCCGCCTCGACAAGCTCGACCTGTCGGTGGCCAATGCGCTCGTGCCCAATCTCGGCATCGACGGTAGCGCGACCGGCAGCGTGGATTACGTCCAGACTCCGGACGCCGCGGTGCCGCAGATCGATGCGCGCCTGGCGATCGCCAATTTCACGCGGTCGAGTGCGGTGATCGTGTCCGAGCCGGTCGACATTCAGTTTCTCGGCCGATTGACCGCGGACGGTGCGGACGCGCGGGCGCTGGTCAAACGCGGGCCGACGACGGTTGGACGGTTCCAGGCCAGACTGGCCCCTCTGGGTGGCGGCGGGACCTGGATGGACCAGCTCTATGCAGCACCCTTGTCGGGTGGCATTCGCTACAATGGTCCGTCTGGCGTGCTTTTCTCTCTGGCGGGCCTGGCGGGACAGCAGGTCGCCGGCGGCGTTGTCGTCGCCGCCGACTTTTCGGGACATCTCGGCACGCCGCAGCTGAACGGCATCGTGCGCGCCGACGATTTGACTTACGCCAACTCGACCTACGGCACCAAGCTGACCCGGATGAAGCTCGCCGGTCGATTTACCAACGATCGGCTCGAGGTCAGCCAGATGTCGGCCAAGGCCGGTGACGGCACGGTCGAAGCCAATGGCTGGGTTGGACTGTCCGCCGACCAGAATTTTCCGATGAACGTGACCGCGAAGCTCAACAACGCGACGCTCGCGAGCGGCGATTCGCTCGGCGCCACCGCGACCGGTACGCTCACGGTGACGAACGGCAAGGACGGCGGATTGGTCAAGGGAGACCTCACCATCCCCAATGCGCGGTACCAGGTCCTCTATCAGGGCCAGGCCGAGGTCGAGGAACTGAAGGGTATCCGCCGCAAGAGCGATCCGCCGCGCCCGCACGTCACGCCCAAGCCGCCGAGCAATTTTGCGCTCGATATCCGAATCCGCGCGGACAACCAGATCTTCGTCGAAGGCATGGGGCTGGAGTCGGAATGGAGCCTGTTCCTGCGCGTCGGCGGGACCGCCACGACCCCCACGGTCAACGGCAATGCGACGATCGTCCGCGGCACTTACAGTTTCGCAGGGAAGCGCTTCGATATCGATCGCGGCAATGTGCGCTTCAGCGGCGGCGCGCTGTCGGACCCGATCCTCGACATTTCGGCCTCCACCACCACCAACGGCATCAACGCGATCATCAACATCACCGGAACCGGCCAGCGGCCGCAGGTCGCGTTCACTTCGTCGCCGGCATTGCCCCAGGACGAAGTGCTCAGCCGGTTGCTGTTCGGGTCGAGCCCGCAAAACCTGTCGGCGACCGAAGCGATCCAGCTTGCCGCGGCACTCAACTCGCTGCGCGGCGGGGGCGGGGGGCTCAACCCGCTCGGCAAATTGCGCAGCGCGGCGGGAATCGATCGCTTGCGCATCCTCAGCGCCGATCAGGCATCGGGCCGCGGGACGGCAATCGCGGCGGGCAAATACATCACCAACAACATCTATGTAGAGATCATCACCGATGCGAAGGGCTTCACCGCGACCCAGCTGGAGATCGCGCTGACCAAGAGCCTGAGCATCCTGTCGCAGACCGGATCGTTCAGCGGGTCGAGCGCGAGCGTCAAGTATCAGAAGGATTTCTGAGGCTCTACCATCGTGAGCGCCGCCGTTGGCGGCGTCGAAGGGGCCGGGATGACAGCACGACCGCAGCAGCGGTTAGCTCGTGCAACTGACACCAATGTAAACAGCCCTTCCCAATCCATCTGGAATCGAATATCCGGTATGGCGGAGAGGTGGAAACCATGGAGCATTTCGACGTCCTCGTCGTCGGCGCGGGCATTTCCGGGATCGGCGCGGGCTACTATCTGCAGAGCCAGAGCCCCGACCGGACCTATGCCATTCTCGAGGGCCGGCCGCAGTTGGGCGGGACATGGGACCTTTTCCGTTATCCCGGTATCCGTTCGGATTCGGACATGTACACGCTCGGCTATTCGTTCAAGCCGTGGACCGACCCCAAGGCCATTGCCGACGGTCCATCTATCCTGCGTTACCTCAAGGATACCGCGGCCGAATATGGCATCGACAGGCACATTCGCTACGACCACCATGTGAAGAGCGCAGCCTGGTCCACCGCGGATGCATGCTGGACGGTCCAGGCGGACACCGCCGGCGGGCCGGTGACGCTGACCTGCAATTTCCTTTTCATGTGTTCGGGCTATTACAATTACGCCAAGGGACATTCGCCCGATTTCGCAGGCGTGGAGGACTTCAAGGGGCGCATCGTCCACCCGCAATTCTGGCCGCAGGATCTCGACTATTCGGGGAAAAAGGTCGTGGTGATCGGCTCGGGGGCCACCGCGGTGACGCTGGTGCCGGCGATGGCGGACGATACCGCCAGTGTCACGATGCTGCAGCGATCGCCGACCTATATCGTGGCGCGCCCGGCCGAGGATCGGATGGCCAACTGGCTTCGCGGAAAGCTCCCAGCCAAATTGGCCTATGGTCTGGTGCGCTGGCGCAACGTCCTGTTCGGCTTGTTCTTCTTCAATCAGACCCGCAAACATCCGGCCAAAGCGAAAGAACGGATCCTCGACATGGTCCGCGCCGAACTGCCCGATTACGACATCGATACGCACTTCACGCCACGCTACAATCCGTGGGACCAGCGACTGTGCCTGGTGCCCGACGGCGACCTGTTCCGCGCGATCCGCGACGGCAAGGCCGACGTGGTTACCGACACGATCGACCGCTTCGTGCCTGACGGGATCCTGCTCACGTCGGGCAGGACGCTCCCGGCCGACATCGTCGTCACCGCGACCGGGCTCGAGCTGCAACTGCTGAGCGACGTCCGCTTCTCGGTCGACGGCGAGGTCAAGGATCTGTCGCGGACGATCAACTACAAGGGCATGATGTATTCCGGCATCCCGAACATGGCGTCGTCGTTCGGCTATACCAATGCGTCCTGGACGCTGAAGGCGGACCTGACCTGCGCCTATGTCTGCCGGTTGCTCAATACGATGCGCAAGCGGGGATTGCGCCAGGCGACGCCGCATCCGTCGACGCCGGTCGGGGAGGAACCGTTCCTCGATTTCACGTCGGGATATGTCCAGCGTTCGATCGACAAGTTCCCGCGCCAGGGCGACCGCAAGCCGTGGCGCGTGCACCAGAATTATGTGAAGGACTTGATGGCGCTGAAATTCGGCTCGGTCGATGACGAGATGCAGTTCTCGAATCCGGTACCCAAGCCGGAGAAGAAGGCAGCCTAGAAAGTAGCCGTCGGAAGCAGGCGGACTATCGTCGCCTGGGGCGATGGAGCCTTCGCCGGGGTTACGGTCATATTTGCCGGAGCAATGTCACGCGGGCCTTGCCGTAGACCTTGTCGGCATCGACCTCGAATCCATCCACCTCGACCTTCTCGTCGCGTGCGGTTTCGATGCTGATCCAACTCGCCGGGCCGATCCAGCCGAGCCGGGTCAGCTTGTCGAGTGCAACCGCCCCGGCGCCGGTGCCATAGGGCGGATCCATCATCACCAGATCGAGCGGCGCGCGCGCCGGTCCCAAGGCGAGAGCGGACTGCGCGCGGACATCGGCCTTGGCGCCGAGCTTGGCGATATTCGCGCGCAACGCGTCCAGCGCGGCCTTGTCCTGCTCGACGAACAGGCACGACGCCGCACCGCGCGACAGGGCCTCGAGCCCGAGCGCGCCCGAGCCGGCGAAGAGGTCGGCGACGGCGAGGGCCTCGAAACTGCCGAGCCGGCTCGTCAGCATCGAGAACAGGGCCTCGCGCGTGCGGTCCGCGGTCGGGCGGGTGGTGTCGCCCCTGGGCGCGACCAACGGGCGGCCGCGCCATTGCCCGGCGATGATCCGCATCTAGCGCGGCTTGCGCGGCGGGCGCGGACCGCCGCGTGGCGCGGCGGGGCCGCGCGAGGGTGACGCACCGGACGGGCGCGGTGGGCGTACCGGCCGTTTGGTGCGCGCCGCACCGCCGCCAGACCCGCCCGCCGGACGTTCGGACCGCTCCGTCTCGCCGCGCTCGTTGCGGAAACTGCGCGAGCGATCGGCGCGCGTTCCGGTCGAGCGCACCGCGAGCGTACCGTCGGCGCGCTGGCGCGGGCCGGCTTTGGTCTTGGCCGGACGCGCTGGTCTGGAGCCGTCCGTCGGCGCGCTGCGGACAGCAGCCGGACGCCGCCGATTTCCCGGCGATTCCGACGGCACGTCCTGGCTCGTCGGGCGATGGCGCGGCCGTGCGTCGTCGCGCAGTACGGTGGCCGCCCGCCCGGCGCGGGCCGGCTGCGGCAGATCCAGCCGGGTCGGGTTCTTCCGGAACGAGTCGATGTCGTGCGCCCGAACTTCCCCGACCGCGCCGACCGGCAGGTCGCCCAGGACGAACGGGCCGTAGCGCGTGCGGATCAGCCGGCTGACTTCGAGGCCGAGGTGTTCGAGCACGCGCCGTACTTCGCGGTTCTTGCCCTCGGTCAGTTTGAGCTCGATCCAGACGTTCGCGCCGGTCCGCCGCTCCATGTTTGCGTCGATCGCGCCGTAGCGGACGCCCTCGATCTCGACGCCTTCGATCAATTCCTCCAACCGCGTCTGGCTCACCTCGCCATAGGCGCGCGCCCGATAGACGCGTTCGACTCCGGTGGCGGGCAATTCGAGCTGGCGCTTGAGCCCGCCATCGGTGGTCAGCAGCAACAGCCCCTCGGTGGCGAGGTCGAGCCGCCCGACCGGTACGACGCGAGGCAGACCCTTGGGCAGCCGGTCGTAGATGGTCGGGCGACCCTTGGGATCGCGTTCGGTGACCAGCAGACCCTTTGGCTTGTGGTAGAGGAACAGCCGGGTGGGCTCGGCATCGCGAACCGGCTTGCCGTCGACGGTCACTCCCACCAGCGAGGAGAGCAAAGTCGCCGGCGTCTCTATCGTGTCGCCGTTGAGCGCGACTCGGCCTTCGGCAATCATGCGTTCGACCTCGCGGCGGGAGGCAATGCCGGCGCGCGCCAATAATTTTGCGATTCGCTGGTCGTCGGACGTCTTGGAGGAGGACATTGTCGCGCCAATATACCGATTGGCCGGAGAGCGGGGGAATTTTTGCACCCGACCCGTTGCCGGGCGTTCAGCCTCGTGATCGTAACGACGCGCGGGCGAAACGATCTGCGCGCGAGTAGGTTGAATGTTCATGGTGTTCGGGCATCGGAAAAGGATCATCACGCGGCTGCTCATCGTCGAGGACGAGCCGTTGGTGGCGTTCGACAACGAGCATGCGTTGATCGAGGAAGGGTTCGAGGTCGTGGCGACCGTCGATCGCGTCGCCGACGCGCTCGCGGTTCTCGATACCAATACCGACATCCATCTCGTGCTTGCCGATATCAGCCTGGCGGACGGCAGTGGTATCGATGTCGCCCGCGCCGCGCACGCGCGGGGGGTCGCGGTGATTTTCGTTACCGGCGATTGCCCCGAAGGCGGGCGTGCCTTCGCGCGCGGCTGCCTCGCCAAGCCCTATCGCCCGGCCGATCTGGTGAAGGCGATCGCCGCGGTCGACGGCCTTATCCAGGGTCGGCCACGCCCGCGCCGTCTGCCCCGCGGTTTCTCGTTGTTCGATCAGGAAGCAACGGCCTGAGGGTCCACGACCACGGACCTGCCATCCCAGCGAAAGCCTGGATCTCGGGCGATGGCGCGATCTGGCTCGAGTTTCCAGCTTTCGTCGGGATGGCGGAGCGGGCTTTCGCGGGACGTATGGGCTTAGGCTTGATGCGCCGCGACCCTAGCGTCTATCTGCGCGTCATGACCGATGATCTCAGCACCGCCGCTCCCTCGACTTATCGTATCCATGGCGCCACCGGCGACTGGGAAGTGATCATCGGGCTCGAGGTACACGCGCAGGTCACCTCGCAGGCCAAATTGTTCTCCGGCGCCGCGACCGCGTTCGGTGCCGAGCCGAATACCCAGGTCTCTCTGGTCGATGCGGCGATGCCAGGTATGCTGCCGGTGCCGAACAAGGAATGCATCCGTCAGGCGGTGCGTACCGGCATGGCGATCGATGCGAAGATCAACAAATGGTCGCGGTTCGACCGCAAGAACTATTTCTACGCCGATCTGCCGCAGGGTTATCAGATCAGCCAGCTCTACCATCCTCTGGTCGGTGAGGGCGCGATCGAGATCGAACTGGAGGGCGAGGCCGACCCGACCAAGAAGATCGGCGTCGAGCGCATCCATGTCGAGCAGGACGCCGGCAAGCTGATGCATGACCAGCATCCGACCCGCTCGTATGTCGACCTCAACCGTTCGGGCGTCGCGCTGATGGAGATCGTCAGCAAGCCCGACATGCGCTCGCCGGCAGAGGCGGGGGCGTATCTCACCAAGCTGCGCTCGATCCTGCGCTATGTCGGCTCGTGCGACGGCAATATGGACCAGGGCTCGATGCGCGCCGATGTCAACGTGTCGGTGCGCAAGCCGGGCGAAGCGTTCGGCACCCGCACCGAAACCAAGAACGTCAATTCGATCCGCTTCGTCATGCAGGCGATCGAGCACGAGGCGTCGCGTCAGGTCGACGTGCTCGAGGCGGGCGGCAAGATCGTCCAGGAAACCCGCCTGTTCAATCCCGACACCGGGACGACGCGATCGATGCGGTCGAAGGAGGACGCGCACGACTACCGCTATTTCCCCGACCCCGATCTGCTCCCGCTCGAACTCGACGACGCCTTTCTCGACGAGTGCAAGGCGAGCTTGCCCGAACTGCCGGACGCCAAGCGCGCGCGCTACGAGGGGCAGGGGATCACGCCTTATCAGGCGAACGTGCTGACCGCCGAGGTCGAGACCGCGCGCTGGTTCGATACGTTGCTCGACGAAGGCGCGAAGCCGGTCGCCGCGGCCAACTGGGTGTCGTCGGAGTTGTTCGGCGCGCTCAACCGTCTCGGCAAGGATATTGTCGATTCGCCGGTGACGCCGGGTCAGGCCGGCGAATTGCTGGCGCTGATCGCCGACGGGACGCTGTCGAACACGCTCGCCAAGCAGGTGTTCGAAGCGATGCTCGAAACCGGGGATGCGCCGGGCAAGATCGTCGAGGAACGCGGGCTCAAGCAGACCAGCGACACGGGTGCGATCGAGGCGGTAATCGCCGACGTGCTGGCGAAGAATCCGAGCCAGCTCGAGCAGTATCGCGGCGGTAAGGAGGCCTTGTTCGGCTTCTTCGTCGGCCAGACGATGAAGGCGATGCAGGGCAAGGCCAATCCGGCAGTGGTAAATGAACTGCTCAAGAAGGCGCTGTCCTGAACGATATTCGCGTTCGCCCCGCGACTGCCGCCGATCATGAGGCGGTCGCGCGGGTCTGGCTCGAGGGCTGGCTGTCGACTGGCCTCAGCACCGGCGATGACCCGACGCCGGCGGAAATGCGCGCGCGGATCGCCGAGGATCTGTCGAAGGGCTGGACATTGTGCGTCGCGACCGCCGGCGATGTCGTCGTCGGGATGCTCGGGCTGTATCCCGGCAAGCTCGACCAGTTGTTCCTCGATCCGGCCTGGAAGGGCAGGGGGATCGGCAAGACCCTTTTCGCCGAAGCGATACGGCGGATGCCCGACGGCTTCACGCTCTGGGCGAATACCGCGAACGCGCGGGCGCGGGAATTTTACGAGCGGCAGGGAATGGTGCTGACTGAGATCGCGCCGCGGCCCGGCAAACCCGAACAGATCGTTGCGCATTATCGCTGGTCGCCCGTTGCCGCCCGCAGCTAGCGGCCATAGGCTGAACTGGAGAGGAGTTTTCCGATGTCGCGACTGATTCCGTTGACGCTGGGCCTGATGGCGGCGCCCGTTCTGGCGCAGACGGGCCCGGCGCCGCTGCCGCAGCCCGCTCCCACGTCCACGGCCTCGCCGGCACCGGCGCCGGCCCTGCCACGGGTGAAGATCGATACGACGGTCGGCAGCTTCACGGTCGAGGTCGAGACGGTGAAAGCGCCGGTCACCGCCGCCAATTTCCTGCGTTACGTCGACCAGCGCAAACTCGACGGCATCACCTTCTATCGGGTGGTCAAGGTTGCCGACAAGTTCGGTTTCGTGCAGTTCGGCACCAATGGCGATCCCAAGCGGACATTGCCGCCGATCAAGCACGAGCCGACGACGATCACCGGGCTCAGGCATCTCAACGGCACACTGTCTACCGCACGGCTGGCGCCCGGATCGGCACGCGGCGACTTCACCATCAGCGTCGGCGATCAGCCATCGTTCGATGCCGATCCGACCAAGCCCGACGACGCGACGCACACCAATCTCGGCTATGCCGCGTTCGGGCGCGTCGTCGACGGCATGGACGTCGTCCTCAAGATCTTCGACGCGCCCGTGGACTCCGGTGCAACGGTGCGCGGGGTGTTCAAGGGAGAGGTCCCCGCGGCACCGGTCAGGATCATCTCGGCACGGCGGGTCCGCGGAGCGTAGTGATCACTGAAATCAGCTGCCTGCACATTTTGGGAGCAGTCGCCAAATTGCCGTTCGACTCAGCTTGTCATTGCGGCAGCCCACCGATAGCCTGATCCCCGAATCAAAGGGGGATTCACAACGATGATAAGAATGTGGGTGGCGCTCGTCGCTGCGTCGGTCGCTCTATGTCCGTCCGGCGCGTTGGCCCAGGAGAAGATGGCCGTAAAGCCGGGTTTCGCTTTCCCGGCAGACAAGCAAGTGAAGATCGTCGTCTTTCGTCCCGATGTGACTGTAGGTACGCAGACGACCGGCGCCGTGGCGGAGCCCAACGCTGACTGGACCGCGACCGCGCGCGAGGAAATCGCCGACGCGCTGCGTAAGAATGACGAGGTCGCGGGGGCGAAGCTGACCTTCATGGACGATGATCCGGCCGGCGACGACGGTGCTTATCTCGCCGAATATCGCGCGCTGTTCACCGCGGTTGCACAAGCGATCCAGACCAATCGCCTGTTCGTCGGCGCCCGCTTGCCGACCAAGAAGAACCAGTTCGACTGGACGCTCGGCGACGGCGCGGCGCGGATCGGGCAGATCACGGGCGCCGATTATGCGCTCTTTTTCTACACCTATGATGCCTATGGTTCGGCCGGCCGCAAGGCGGTGCAGGCGATGGGCATGCTGGGGTGCCTGGTCGGGGTGTGCGTCATCGTGCCGTCTGGCGTCCATGTCGGCTATGCCGGACTGGTCGACCTCAAGACCGGCGACGTGATCTGGCTCAATGCCGATCCGCGGATGGGCGGCGACGTGCGGACTTCGGATGGCGCCGCCAAGCGCGTCAATCAGATGCTTAACGGCTTCCCCGGCCTGACCTTGGCGCCGTTGCCCGCGACCGCCTCGGCCGCAAAATGATGTTGCGTCGCCTCGCGCTCGGCGCGGCGGCGATGTCGATGGTGTTCGGAGAGATTGCGCCGGCACAGACGGCCAGCTCTCCGGCCATCGTCCCGCCGGCCGATCCCGGCGTAGTTGCTGCTCCGCCTTATCAGCCGCAGGACAAGGACGAACGCGGCCTCTGGATGCAGATGGACGAGCAGGAACGCCAGCTCAAGAACTCGAACTTCGTCATCCGCGACCAGGCGCTCAACGACTATGTCCGCGGGGTGTTCTGTCGCGTCGCCGGGCCGCGTTGTTCGGAAATACGCATCTACATAATCCGCACGGCTTATTTCAACGCCAACATCGCGCCGAACGGCATGATGCAGGTCTGGTCGGGATTGCTGCTGCGCACGCGCAATGAAGCCCAGTTGGCGGCGGTGCTGGCACACGAATATGTGCATTATAAGAACCATCATTCGCTGATGCTCTTTCGCCAGATCAGGGGTAAGGCGGCGAGTGCGGCCTGGCTGTCGATGTTCGGACTGATCGGCGCTATACTTGCGCTTGGCGAGGTATCGGCGATCTTTCAATTCTC
Organism: uncultured Stakelama sp.; assembly: GCA_964521615.1. Lineage (GTDB taxonomy): Bacteria > Pseudomonadota > Alphaproteobacteria > Sphingomonadales > Sphingomonadaceae > Sphingomonas. The sequence continues at coordinate 88,280 of CAZFTL010000016.1, forward strand.
GCGCGAGCAGGAAGCAGACGCTGACGAGGAATCGGTGGGGTTGATCGCAAAGGCCGGCTACGATCCTCGCGAAGCGGCAAAAATCTGGGAGCAGTTCCGCGCTGAAGCCGATGCGACGGCCGTGGCCAGGGGTACCAAGAGCCGCAAGGACAAGAATGGCGGGCTTTTCGCCAGCCATCCGCCGACCGCCGATCGCGTCGCCGCACTGACGGCGGAGGCGAAGAAATTGGCCGTGTCGGACAAGTGGCAGATCGGCGAGGCATCCTATCGCGTTGCGCTCGGGCCGTCCTGGCCGAGCTTCATCGACGATCAGGTGAAGCGCAACGATTTTGGCGGCACCGAATTCCTGATTGCTTATCTGGCCCGCGACGGCTGGACGCCGAATCTGAATTATGCGCGTGGCGAACTCTATCGGGCGCGCGGCCGGCCGGATGACTTGAAGGCCGCAGTCGATTTCTACCGTGACGCGACCAAGGCGCCCGACGGGCCGGTCGAGGCATGGCGGGGCCTGGGCCTCTGCTTGTTGCGCACCGGCGACCAGCCCGGAGGGCAGGCTGCACTCAAGACCTATATCGAACGCAAACCCGATGCGTCCGACAAATCGATGATCGCCATGCTGGCAGGAGGAACACAATGAAGCGCATGACTAAGCTGGCCCTGATGGGGATGGCCATCGGCCTCGCCGCCGCGCCGGCGCTGGCTGGATACAAGCTGGTGCCGAAAGGCGTGCCGATCGCGGTTGCCAAGTCTAGTTTGACGGTCACGCCGTCGGTCGACTGGAATCGGCTCGGGGCGAGGCCGGGGCGCAACGCCGAAAGCTGGACGCTCGACGGGCTTACGCTCGACGACCTGACTTTCTACAGCGGCATCGCCAACGACACGACATTGTTCCGTGACGCGAAGAAGAAGACCGAGCCGTTGCCGCGTTTTTCGTCGACGATGCTGGCACCGGACATCGCGCAATTGTTCGAAAGCAGCTATCGCGTTTCAATCGGCACCTCGTTGATGTCGATCGATTCTGTCGAACCAGCGACCTTCGCAGGTAAACCCGGTTTCCACTTCACCTATTCGTTCGTGATCCAGGGGGAGGAAGTCAAGCGCAAGGGCGACGCCACTGGAGCGGTGATTGGCGGAAAACTATATATGATCACCTTTGAGGCCCCGGTGATCCACTATTTTGATGCCACGCATGACGCCGCGAAGAGCGTGGTGGACAGCGCCAAAATCTGATCAAAACATCAGCGGGACGACGGTGCTATCGCGCGCCGTCGTCCCGGTTCTTGGTCTCGCCGCCGGTACTGGCATTACCGGTGAACAGATCCGGCGCGGTCGGGCTGTCGGGCTTGCGGCGCCCTTGCGCGCCGCGATCTCCGGTCAGATAGCGCTGAGGTAGCTTTTGCGCGCGCCGCGTTACTGCTGGCGGTCGTCTCTGGGTCGATGCCGCGGTTACTCTTCAATATCATCCCTGCGGATTGGCCGGTCCGGTGGGCTGCTCGCCGGGCGCAGGAATGTCGATGTCGGGCCTGGGAGGCCGAATCTCTGGCGGCGCGGGCGTCGGTTGCCCGGGCTGACTGGGCTGGGGGGCGGGGCTCGGCGGCGGTGTTTCGGGCGGCGGATTGGTGGCCATGACGGCTCCTTTCGCCCAATAAACGCGTTTGTCGCGCTTGCGGTTGCCAAGCGGGTTGCTCACTGGGCGGCACTTGCTATAGACGCCGCCGACCGACGGTCCTCTCGCGGGCGTGGCGGAACTGGTAGACGCGCTGGATTTAGGTTCCAGTATCGCAAGATGTGGGGGTTCGAGTCCCTTCGCCCGCACCAGTCGCCGTGACTCGCGGGCGTCCGGGGGACGCCCGCGGTACGGTGGCTCCCGAGCGCAAGCGAGGGGTCGAGCAGATTTTTCGAGAAAGACGAAGACGAGATTATGCAGACTGTCGAGACGTTGAACGAGGGCCTCAAGCGCGCCTACACGCTGACGATCACCGCCAAGGAAATCGACGCGAAAGTCGATGCCGAAGTCAAGCGGGTCGCCCCGCAGGTGCGCATGCCGGGCTTTCGTCCGGGCAAGGTGCCGGCCAATCTGATCCGCAAGATGCATGGCGACGCGCTCGCCCAGGACGCGCTCAACACCGCGATCCAGGAAGGCATCCAGACGCTGATCGGCAAGGAAAAGCTGCGCCCTGCGATGCAGCCGTCGGTCCGGCTCGAGAACGATTACGAGAAGGGCAAGGATGCCGAGCTCAAGGTTGAACTCGAAATCCTGCCCGACGTGCCGACCCCGGCGATCGACAAGCTCAAGCTCGACCGCCTGACCGTGCCGCCCGGCGAGGACGAGATCCAGGCGCAGCTCGAGAAGTTCGCCGCCCAGCAGAAGAATTGGGAAGAGACCAAGGACAGCTACAAGGCCAAGCAGGGCGACCTCGTCACCCTGGACTTTGTCGGCAAGGACAAGGACGGCGTGGCCTTCGATGGCGGCACCGGCACCGACATGGCGGTAGAGATCGGCTCGGGCCGCCTGATCCCAGGCTTCGAGGATCAGGTCGTCGGCGTGAAGGCGGGCGACGAGAAGACCATCAACGTAACGTTCCCGGACGATTATCCGGCCGAGAATCTGAAGGGTCAGCCGGCGACGTTCGACCTGATCATCAAGTCGGTGAAGACCGCGGGTGAGACCAAGATCGACGACAGCCTGGCCAAGTCGCTCGGCCTCAACGATCTCGAGCAGCTCAAGGGTCTGCTCAAGGGCCAGATCGAGCAGGAGCTCAATGGCCTGACCCGCACCCACATGAAGCGCAAGCTGCTCGACCAGCTCGCCGCCGGCCACGATTTCCCGGTGCCGCCGTCGATGGTCGCCGCCGAGTTCGACCAGATCTGGGAGCAGCTGAAGCACGAAGCGACCCACGAGCCCGATCCCGAGGCCGCGCTGGCCGAAATGGAAGCCGAGCGTGAGGATTATCAGGCGATCGCCGAGCGCCGTGTGCGCCTGGGCCTGCTGCTCTCGGAAATCGGCCAGGCCAATGGCGTCGAGGTCACCAATCAGGAAATGAACCGCCTGATCACCCAGGCGGCGATGCAGTATGCGCCGCAGGATCAGCAGCGTTTCATGGAATATATCCGCAACGAGCCGATGGCTGCCGCCCAGCTGCGCGCGCCGCTCTACGAGGACAAGGTCGTCGACTTCCTGTTCTCGACCGCCGATATCACCGACCGTGAAGTGACTCGCACCGAGCTAGAGGAAGCGATCGAGTCCGAGGATGGCTTCGCGACCGGCACGCATCATCACGACCACGACAACCACAAGCCGAAGGCAGCCAAGAAGGCTGCGGCGAAGAAGCCTGCCGCCAAAGCGGACAAGGCTGATGATGCCAAGGCCGAGGAGCCAGTGAAGAAGGCGGCGACCAAGAAGGCTCCTTCGAAGTCCGACGAAAAGGTCGAGGCGCCGGCCGACGAGCTGAAGGCCGAAGAGCCCGTCAAGAAGGCCGCGACCAAGAAGGCGCCGGCTGCCAAGGCGGAAACCGCGGAAGCGGCTCCGGCCAAGAAGCCCGCCGCCAAGAAGGCGCCGGCGAAAAAGTGACCCCTTTCCCTCCCCCGGATGGGGAGTTCGGGGTCGGCCATGCTCCCAGCATGGCCTAGGCAGCATGGGGTGCTGTTTACCCCGAACTGGTTGCGCAGACTTGGGCCGGCGTAAGTCGGCCCCTAGTCGGAGCTGGGGGAGGGGAGAGCGCTCGCGCGGCGAGCGCGTGGCGCGACGCGCCACTCGACCCCTCTCCCAACCTCCGCTAGGCAGCAAGCTGCCAAGCTGCGGTATTCCTCTCCCCTGTCCGGGGGCGAGGGCGTTGAGGGACTGGGGCGCCGAATGACCGAACCACGTATCGCCGTCCTGCTGCCCTGTTATAACGAGGAAGCCGCGATCGCGCAGACCGTCGCGGGGTTCCGCGCCGCGCTGCCCGATGCCGCGATCTACGTCTACGACAACAATTCGAAGGACCGTACGGTCGAGGTCGCGCGCGCTGCCGGCGCGATCGTCCGTTCCGAGCGGATGCAGGGCAAGGGCAATGTCGTCCGCCGCATGTTCGCCGATGTCGATGCCGACATCTACATCATGGCTGATGGCGACACGACCTATGACGCCGAGGCGGCGCCGCAACTGGTGCAGAAGTTGCTCGACGAGCAACTCGACATGGTGGTCGGCAGTCGCGTAACGCAGGAAGACGCCGCCTATCGCCGCGGCCACGTGATGGGCAACAGGCTGCTGACCGGCATGCTCGCGCAATTGTTCGGGCGGAGTTTTACCGACATTCTATCGGGTTACCGCGTGTTCTCACGACGCTTCGTGAAGAGCTTTCCGGTGTTGTCGGGTGGGTTCGAGATCGAAACCGAGATCAGCGTCCACGCGCTCGAATTGCGCATGCCGGTGGGCGAGGTCGAGACGCGCTATTTCTCGCGGCCCGAGGGGTCGACCTCGAAACTGTCGACCTATTCGGACGGCTTCCGCATCCTCAACACGATCGTCACGCTCTACCGGATCGAGCGACCACTGCTGTTTTTCGGTGCGATCGGCGCGGTGTTGGCGCTAGCTGCGGTGGCGCTCGGCATCCCGCTCGCGATCACCTATTACCACACGCATCTCGTGCCGCGCTTCCCGACCGCGATCCTGGCGACCGGACTGGTCATCCTGGCGGCGCTGAATGGGTTCGCGGGGCTGATCCTCGACACCGTGGTGCGCGGACGGCGCGAAGTGCGGCGGCTGGCCTATCTGGGGCATCCGGCGCCGGGGAGCTAGGTTCGTAACCGGGCAGAAAGCGGTCGTCCCGTTTCAGTCAGGGTCGATGCGCGAACGTTCCGCTTTTTCCGCACACGTGGGAATCCGACCCTGCACAAATTTCCGGAATCGAGTTGGCCGGACGTAGGCGAGCGTTAGACCAATGCAGGCTGCGAACCAGAGGATCGTGCCCAGGTTCCGATGTCCGAAGGCCGCGCACACGAAGAAGATCGGCGACAAGAAAGCGGCAAAGACGAGGCCGACGATTCTAGGCCGGGACCAATGGAATTCAGTTCCGCTATCTTTGATCTCGACCACGTCCGCGGCACCTGCAGCTCGGCTTCGATCCAAACATTGGCCTAAGTATCGGATGTCTGCAATCGACCTGCGGCCATCATCGCTTCCGCTCAGAAATCGCTGATCCCGAACCGCGCTACACCCTGGTTATGCCCCGGCGGATCGAGCACGCCGATATCGAGATCGAGCGGCTGGCCGATCCAGTGCGCCAGCGTGGTGTGGTCGGCGACATCATCGTCGGTCAGCGGATGGATTAGTGCCCGCAGCCCGGTCTCCTCGATCGCGCGGGCGACCGCCGTGCCGGCGGCGGCGGAGAAATGGATCTCGAATTGCGCGATCGGGTGCGGGCCGACCGGGCCGTCGGTCATGCGGCCGATGAACAGGATCGGCTCGACGTCCTCGACCATCATGTCGGCAAAGGCCCCGCGCAGCGTCTCCGCCGCCGGCCGTTCCGACGCGTCGTAATAGATATGGGCGTGCCACGGCGCGTTGTCGTTCATCGCACGATTCCCAATCGGATCAGGCTCTCGCCCGACGCGACGATCGCTTCCTCGTTCGACCGGAATTGCCAGCCGAGCACGTCACGCGCCTTGGCGTTGCTTGCCGCCGCGCGAATGCCGAGGCGCGGGCCGGCCTCGCGTGCCAGCGGATTGAACAACGCCATCACCCGCATCAGCCAGTCGGGGATCTGGCGCAATTTCGCCTTCGCCGCCTTGTCGCCCATGCCTTGTTGCAGGATCACCGACATGTCGTGGATCGACACCGGCTCGCCCGCGACCGCGAGGAAGCGCTCGCCTTTGGCTTCGGGCGCGGTCATCGCCTTGATCTGCATCCCCGCGACGTCGCGCACGTCGACCACGCCGAAATAGAGCCGCGGGGCGCCGGGCAGCCCGCCTTCGAGCATGCGCTTGATGATCTCGATCGAGGTCGACAGATCCTCGTTGAGCACCGGCCCGAAAATGCCGACCGGGTTGATCACCGCGAGTTCCAGGCCGTTGCCCTCGCGCTCGATGAAATCCCACGCCGCGCGCTCGGCGAGCGTCTTGGACTTCATATAGGGCTGGACCGCCGGCCCGTTGACGTCGGTCCAGTCCGCCTCGGTATAGGCCGTCGCCTGATCGCCATGGCCATAGCCGATCGCGGCGAAGGAAGATGTCAGCACGACGCGCTTGACCTCGGCGTCGCGCGCGGCGCGGAGAACGCGGAGCGTGCCGTCGACCGCCGGGCGGATCAATTCGTCCTCGTCCTTGGGCTGTGCGATCGGGAAGGGGGAGGCGACGTGCTGGACGAACTCACATCCCGCGACCGCGTCGGCCCAGCCGTCATCCTTCATCAGGTCGGCCGCGACGAAGGCCAGCCGGTCTAGGCCCGCCGCGCCGGCATGGGCAAGCGTGTCGCGCACCGCCTGCTCCTTGGTCAGCGAGCGGATCGTCGTGCGCACCTCGTGCCCGGCCTCGAGCAATTGCAGGATCACATGCCCGCCGACGAAACCCGATCCGCCCGTCACCAGAACCTTGCTCATGGTTCGCCCCTCCTTTGCGCTGCTGCCGGACCTGGTCTCGCGGTCGGCCGGATACAAGCGTTGCGCCCGATCGTAAGGCGCGCGAGCGATGCGGCAAGGCCGTTCACCATCGCGCCCCCTTGCGCCCCGCCAGCCGAGCGCCGATGTAGGTCGCAAGCAAGGCATAAGGACCCAAGAGACGTACCATGCACAATCCCTTCGAAACCGGCCAATTCGCTCCTCCGGGCTTCCGCGTCGATCCCGTGACTGGCGGCCTCGTGCCGATCGTCATCGAGCAATCGAATCGCGGCGAGCGCAGCTTCGACATCTATTCGCGGCTGCTGCGCGAGCGGATCATCTTCGTGGTCGGCCCGGTCGAGGATCAGATGGCGTCGCTGATCACCGCGCAGCTGCTCTTCCTCGAGTCGGAGAACCCGAAGAAGGACATCTTCATGTACATCAACTCGCCGGGCGGTGTCGTCACGGCGGGCATGGCGATCCATGACACGATGCAGTACATCCGTCCGCGCGTCGGCACCGTGTGCATCGGCCAGGCAGCGTCGATGGGCAGCTTCCTGCTCGCAGCCGGCGAGCCCGGCATGCGGGTCGCGCTGACCAATGCGCGCATCATGATCCACCAGCCGTCGGGTGGTGCGCAGGGCATGGCGTCGGACATCGAGATCCAGGCCAAGGAGATCCTGCGTATCCGGCAACGGATGAACGACCTCTACGCCAAATATACCGGTCAGCCGCTTGACGTGATCGAACGCTCGATGGATCGCGACAATTTCCTGGAGGCTGAGGAAGCCAAGGCGTTCGGTCTGGTCGACGAGGTCTTCGACAAGCGTCCGGCGCCGGCCGACGATCAGGCACAGGCGGCCTGAGACGCGTGCAGGGCCGGAGGGACGACCCCTTCCTCCGGCCTCGGTGTCAGGATGAGTTGACCGATCGACTCGCGCGAATCGTCCTGCAGAACGCCCGACGATGGCTACGCTGTCGTTGGCAGGATGCGGCAAATGGGGGTCGCGACGCGATGACGCGGTTAACGCGGCGTGATTTTTATTGTGGCTTTACATTGGTGCGCTAACATGCGCGCCCTGTGAACGGGACGCGCCCGTATCTGCGCGTGACGAGGTGAATGAATGCCCAAGTTAGATGGCGGCGACTCCAAGAGCACTCTCTATTGCTCGTTCTGCGGCAAATCGCAGCACGAAGTGCGGAAGCTCATTGCGGGGCCGACCGTGTTCATCTGCGACGAGTGCGTCGAGCTCTGCAACGACATCATCCGTGAGGAAACGAAGTCGGCGCTGGTCTCGAAGAAGGACGGCGGCGTGCCGACGCCGCAGGAAATCTGCGATGTGCTCGACGATTATGTGATCGGTCAGAAGCAGGCCAAGCGCGTGCTCTCGGTCGCGGTGCACAACCATTACAAGCGGCTCAACCACGGTGCGAAGGGCGCCGATGTCGAGCTCGCCAAGTCGAACATTCTGCTGGTCGGCCCGACCGGCTGCGGCAAGACCTTGCTCGCGCAGACGCTCGCCCGCATCCTCGACGTGCCGTTCACGATGGCCGATGCGACGACGCTGACCGAGGCCGGCTATGTCGGTGAGGACGTCGAGAACATCATCCTGAAGCTGCTCCAGGCCTCCGACTACAATGTCGAGCGGGCACAGCGCGGCATCGTCTATATCGACGAGATCGACAAGATCAGCCGCAAGGCGGAGAATCCGTCGATCACCCGCGACGTGTCGGGCGAGGGCGTGCAGCAGGCCCTGCTCAAGCTGATGGAAGGCACCACTGCCAGCGTTCCGCCGCAGGGTGGCCGCAAGCATCCACAGCAGGAATTCCTCCAGGTCGATACGACCAATATCCTGTTCATCTGCGGCGGCGCCTTTTCGGGCCTCGAGAAGATCATCGGCGACCGCCTGCAGGGCAAGTCGATCGGGTTCGGCGCCTATGTCGCCGCGCCCGAGGAACGCCGCACTGGCGAAGTGCTCAAGTCGGTCGAGCCCGAGGATCTGCTGAAGTTCGGCCTGATCCCCGAATTCGTCGGCCGCCTGCCGGTGATCGCGACGCTCGAGGACCTCGACGAGAAGGCGCTGGTCAAGATCCTGGCCGAGCCGAAGAACGCCCTGGTCAAACAGTATCAGAAGCTGTTCGACATGGAGGACGTGAAGCTCGGCTTCACCGACGACGCGCTGTCGACGGTCGCGCGCAAGGCGATCGACCGCAAGACCGGCGCGCGCGGGCTGCGCTCGATCCTGGAGGGCATCTTGCTCGACACGATGTTCGACCTGCCCAGCATGGATGGGGTCGACGAGGTGATGATCGACAAGGACGTGGTCGAGGGCCGCAAGGACCCGATCCGCGTCTATGCCAAGAAGGAAAAGGAAAAGGCCGGCGACGCCGCCTGATCCTGCTTCGAATGGCGATACGAGATACGGGCGCCGATCGCTTCGACCGGCGCCCGTTTTCGTTTCTGGGAGGGACCAGTGCTGGAGCTGAGGCCGAATTGCGAATGCTGCGACCGCGACCTGCCGCCCGACAGCCCGGACGCGCGCATCTGCACGTTCGAATGCACCTTTTGCGCGGACTGCGCCGATGGCGTGCTGGGCGGCGTGTGCCCCAATTGCGGCGGTAATTTCGCTATCCGCCCGATCCGGCCGGCGGCGATGCTCGTGCGCTATCCGGCCTCGACCAGGCGCGTGGTCAAGGCAGGCGGATGCGAGGCAGCATGATCGATGCCGGGAAGGCTGGCCCAAATACTTTTCGCGGCATTTTCGGGCGGCTGTTCCTGGGCGTTTTACTCTGCGCGCTGATCATGGTGGGGGCATCGCTTCTCCCCAAATTGGACAGCACGATCGGGGACATCTTGGTTGCCGTTTCAGCATTTTTCGGGCTGCCGCTGGTTTTTTCTCGGATCGACCACCGGCGCAGCGTTGCGGCCTATTTCCTGCTTGTGTTGCCAGTGATCTATGCGGTGGCCGGTTTCGGATGTCTGGTCACCTTGGCGCTGACGTATTCGGAGAGCGACACCGGAGGGAGCAATTCATGGCCAGCCCCGATCATCGGTGGTGTCATAGGGAGCGTGTTGTCCTTTGTTGCGCTTCCAACCTTTGCCTTTGTTCCGAATTTTCGCGGGCGAAACGCCGTGGTCGCGGGCAGTGCCGTAACAGTGTCCCTGATCACGGCGATGCCTTTACTCCTGACCAGGGTGATTTTGCCGGGGCTCGGCATCCCCAGCTTTTCGTCTACGGGCTTGGGCGTTGAGATATTTCTATGGCAGACCACCTTTTCCATCGCGGTGGCATTCATCGTGAGCAAACAGGAAAGGCGACGTGAATGATTCGTCCGGGGAGCAGGAGCGATCGGGGGGCTGTGGCCGCCATGCTCGCACGCGCCTTCGCCGACGATCCCGCGACGTCGTACATCTTCCCCGACCGCGACGATCGCGTGCGGCGGTTGCCCAGGATGTTCCGGCTGATCTTCGACGAGGATTTCGGCGGCATGCCGCTGGTGACCGGGAACGGCGAGGCGGCGACGCTGTGGCGGAAGCCTGGCCAGGCCGAGATCGGCAAGATCGAGATGATCAAGCAACTCTTTCCGCTGATCGGCGCATTCGGAACGGCGCTGGCGCGCGCGATGCGGGTAGGCGATGCGATCGATGCCCATCATCCGCCGGGCCCCTATTGGTACCTTCACATCGCCGGCGTCGATCCGGCGAATCAGGGCAAGGGGCTGGGGTCGGCCTCGATCCGTCAGGGCCTCGCCCGTGCGCGGGAGGATGGGCTGCCGGCATTTCTGGAAACCGCGACGCCGCGCAATGTCAGCCTCTACCAGTCGCTTGGGTTCGAAGTGATCGACGAATGGCACGTGCCTCGCGGCGGACCCAAATTCTGGTCGATGTTGAATTCCAGTCCTTAGACAAGATTCCGGTCGGAAGCCGGGCCTAAAACATTCCCGGCACGAAGCGCTTCACCCGCGCCGCATAGTCATCATAGGTTGCGCCGAACTGCGACCGCAGCAGGCGTTCCTCATTCGCGACGCGCATCCAGGTTCCGAGCGCAAAGATCGGCGCACCGACGATCAGGTTGCGCGTGTGGCCGAAGGCGATCGCCATCGCGAGCATGAAGCCGAAGAGAGCGACGTAGATCGGATTGCGCACCACGGCGAACGGCCCCGTCTGGACCAGACTGTGATCGGTGCGGGTCCGGGCGACCAATGCCCAATTCTTGCCCATCGTGCGCGATGACGCGTCGAACAGCCACACCGCTCCTGCCATCAACGCCAGGACGATCGCCGCTTCGATCAGTGCCTTGGCAGACAGGGGATCGAGTCCGACGCGCACCCGGCCGAGGCCGGAGAGACCGATGCCGACGCCCTGAACGGCGATCCACAACCATGTGATCGAGGCGCTCTGCGACACGGCTTCGGTGCCCGATCGTCGCGCGCGAAGACGGGCCGCCATCAAGGCGAGGAAGAAGGCGAGGAAGCCGAGCATGATGGCGGCGAGACCGGGCAGTCCGACCGCGTCGCTGGGGAAAATGTGCAGCATCGTGCGCCTCATGGTCTTGCCGTATTATCTGTACAACACACTTATTGGCGTTTGCGCAACCCCGCCTGATAGTCCTCGACCGCGCGCGACCGCTTGAGCACCCGGGCATAGGGATCGACCACGACATGCACGTCGGCGGGAACGTCGATCGTTGCGGTGCCGTCGGGCATGTCGACGTTGACGAGTTTGTCCCCGACCAGGACCTCGACTGGCATGGGGAAGGGCAGCTTGTCGGGGGTCAGCCAGAATAACGAGAGCTGGGTATCGCTGCGCGCCTCGACCAGTTCGGGCAGATCCGCCTTGCGCAGGTAGACGTCGAAGAACCAGCCATAGTCCTTGCCGGTGACCTTTTTGACGAAATCCTCATATTCGCGGGTCGATCCGAAGCGCGGGGTGAAATTGCCCGGCTTGGGATCGGGGCGGCCATAGACTTCCAGTCGGGTGGCGTCCCAGAACGCCTTGTCGCCGATCAGCCAGCGCAGCGTGTGGAGCATCCACGCACCCTTGTAATAGATGTCGCCGCCGGGGCCGCCCTTGCTCGGCTCGTAGACTTCCTCTTCGGTGATCCAGCGGTCGCGGACGATCGGAACGCGATTCTCGATCTTATTGCGCTGCTCGTCCATCATCGTGGCGTAGCGAGCGAATCCTTCGCGCCACAGGCCGTAGGCCGGCTGCATGTACTCGGCATAGCCTTCATGGATCCAGTAATCGTCCCAGTTCGCCGCGGTGACCTGATTGCCGAACCATTCGTGGCTGAATTCGTGCTGGAACAGCCAGTCGAAACCCTCGGGGGCTTTCTTGTAGCCGTTACCGTAAGCGTTGATCGTCTGATGCTCCATGCCGAGGTGCGGGGTCTCGACCACGCCGACCTTCTCGTCGCCGAACGGATAGGGGCCGACATTGCTTTCGAAAAAATCGAGCGTCGGCGCGAATTCGGCGAACAGCTTCTTCGCCTGGTCCTCCTCGCCCGGCAGGTACCAGTAGAACATCGGGATCGTGTTGCCGAACCGGCTCTTATAGTCGCCCGATATGACTTCGTAGGGAGCGACGTTCAGCGCGATCGCATAGGTGTTGGGGTGTTTGATCTCCCAATTCCACGTCTCCCGGCCGTCGGGGCCCGTGTCGATCCCCTTGAAGACGCCATTGGACGGCGCCTTCAGTCCCTTGGGAATGGTGATGTGAAGGTCGACCTTGCCCGGTTCGCCTTCGGGAAAGTCGAGGCACGGCCACAATATGTCGCAGCCATAGCCTTCGTCGGTCGTCGCGAACCACAGGCGCCCATCCTTCGTCTTCGACCACACCACGCCGTCGTCCCAGGGCGCGTTGACCGCGACGTGCGGCGTGCCGCCATAAGCGATCGTCGCCAGAACGTGCTCGCCCGCGGCATAGGTCCTGGGCAATGTGATGATCAGCCGTCCCTGCGGATTGGACCAGTCGCTTCCCGCCAATTTCTTGCCGTCGATCGCGACCGCGCTCGGACCGAGATTATGATCGAGATCGATCACCAACTTGTCGAGCGGCGCCTTCGCCGTGAACGACAGGCGGGCCAGGCCCCTGAGTTGCTCGGTCTCGGGCAGTATTTCGAACGACAGGTCGGCGGCGTCGAACTGCAGCTTGGCCTGGTCGGGATCGACCACGCCGCCCGATCGCTGGGTCTGGGGCGTGAGGGGCGGCTCGCCCTTCTTGGGCAGCGTCGCGGCGCCCGCTGCAGCGGTGGCAAGCAAGCTTATCCCCACCATTCCAGCGAGGAAAGACCGCTGGTGATTGATGGAATGCTCACGCTTCCCATATAGAAAAGCAAAAGCGCCCCGGTTGGGCGCCCCCGGAGTATCCATGACTACCCAATCCTTCCCCGTATTGCCGCTGCGCGACATTGTGGTGTTTCCCCACATGATCGTGCCGCTGTTCGTCGGCCGCGACAAGTCGGTTGCCGCCCTCGAAAGCGCGATGGCCGCCGACAAGGAGATTTTCCTGGTCGCTCAGCTCGACCCGGCACAGGACGATCCACAACGCGACGATCTGTATGACATGGGCGTGGTCGCCACGATCCTGCAATTGCTCAAGCTCCCCGACGGCACCGTGCGCGTGCTGGTCGAGGGCAAGGCGCGCGCCAACCTCAAGACGCTGTCCGGGGCGGGCGAGCACCTGACCGCCGAGGTCGAGCGCATCGACGAGGAGTTGGAGAACAGCGTCGAGATCCAGGCGCTGATGCGCTCGGTGGTCGATCAGTTCGAGGCCTATTCCAAGCTCAATCGCAAGCTGCCGGCGGAGACCGCGGTGCAGCTCGGCGAAATCGAGGAAGCGTCGCGGCTGGCCGATTCGATCGCCGGCAATATAGCGATCAAGGTCGCTGAGAAGCAGGCGTTGCTGGTCGAGCTCGATCAGTCGAAGCGGCTCGAGATGGTCTATGCCTTCATGGAAGGCGAACTCGGCGTCCTGCAGGTCGAGAAGAAGATCAAATCGCGGGTCAAGCGCCAGATGGAGAAGACCCAGCGCGAATATTATCTCAACGAGCAGTTGAAGGCGATCCAGCGCGAACTGGGCAACGAGGGCGAGGAGGGCGATGGCGACGAGATCGCCGAGCTGACCCAGAAGATCGCCACGCTCAAGCTGTCGAAGGAAGCGCGCACCAAGGCGACCGCTGAACTCAAGAAATTGAAGACGATGGCGCCGATGTCGGCCGAGGCCACCGTCGTGCGCAACTATCTCGACGTGCTGCTCGGCCTGCCCTGGGGCAAGAAGTCGAAGCTCAAGAAGGACATCGCGGCGGCGCAGGCGGTGCTCGACGAGGACCATTACGCGCTCGAAAAGGTCAAGGACCGGATCATCGAATATCTGGCGGTCCAGGCGCGCACCAACAAGCTCAAGGGGCCGATCCTGTGCCTCGTCGGCCCGCCCGGCGTCGGCAAGACCAGCCTGGGCAAGTCGATCGCCAAGGCGACTGGGCGCGAGTTTATCCGTCAGTCGCTGGGCGGCGTCCGCGACGAGGCCGAGATTCGCGGCCACCGCCGGACCTATATCGGCTCGCTGCCGGGTAAGATCGTTTCGAACCTCAAGAAGGCGGGGACGAGCAATCCGTTGTTCCTGCTCGACGAGATCGACAAGCTGGGCCAGGATTTCCGCGGCGATCCCGCGTCGGCGCTGCTCGAAGTGCTCGACCCGGAGCAGAACAACAAGTTCAACGACCATTATCTCGAGATCGACATCGACCTTTCGGATGTGATGTTCGTGACCACCGCGAACACGCTGAACCTGCCGCAGCCGTTGCTGGACCGCATGGAGATCATCCGGCTCGAAGGCTATACCGAGGACGAGAAGGTCGAGATCGCCGAGCGGCATCTGATCGCCAAGCAGGTCGAGGCGCACGGACTCAAGGAAGGCGAATTCACGCTGACCAACGAGGGGCTGCGTGCGCTGATCCAGCGCTACACGCGCGAAGCGGGCGTCCGCACGCTCGAGCGCGAGATCGCCAAATTGGTGCGCAAGGCGCTGCGCCAGATTCTCGAAGGCAAGGTCGAAAGCGTGACGATCACGCCCGACAATCTCCACGAATTCGCGGGCGTGCAGAAATATCGCCACGGACTCAGCGAGAAGGAGCATCAGATCGGTGCGGTCACCGGGCTCGCCTGGACCGAGGTCGGCGGCGAGCTGCTGACGATCGAGAGTGTCACGGTCCCGGGCAAGGGCATGGTCAAGACGACCGGCAAGCTCGGCGACGTGATGAAGGAAAGCGTCCAGGCGGCGATGAGCTTCGTCCAGGCGCGTGCGCCGTCCTACGGGATCAAGCCGAGCCTGTTCGCGCGCAAGGACATCCACGTCCACTTGCCCGAAGGCGCGGTGCCCAAGGACGGGCCGTCGGCGGGCATCGGGCTGGTCACCTCGATCGTCTCGACCCTGACCGGCGTGCCGGTGCGCCGCGAGGTGGCGATGACCGGCGAGGTCACGTTGCGCGGCCGGGTGCTGCCGATCGGCGGTCTCAAGGAAAAGCTCCTCGCGGCGCTCCGCGGCGGAATCGAGACGGTGTTGATCCCCAAGGAGAACGAAAAGGATCTCGCGGAGATCCCCGCGAACATCCGCGAAGGGCTCAGGATCATTCCGGTCGAGCATGTCGACGAGGTCTTGCGCCTGGCGTTGACCCAGCCGCTCGAAGCGATCGACTGGACGGAAGCCGACGAACTGGCGGCGCAACCACCCGCCAGCGTTGTCCAGGCCGGGGAATTGCCGCACTGACCGACGGGAACCGTTTTCGGTGCCGGTCCGGTTCCCGTCCGATCGCCCAGCACTGACATATTGTGGGCGGTCGGGCCGGGGAGCAGGCAGACACCGGGCGCGGGCCGGGAGATGCGCTGAAAAGGATCGTTCCGCCGCAAATTCGATCGTTACGGCGACGTTTGGGGCGGATTCGTTTGACTCGGCTTCGCTGAGTGGCGTTACTGCGCCCCCGGCCATGGGCCGCGAGTCTCTTTCCAGTAACAAATGTGTAGACGCACTCTAAACGGGGGTTTCGAGGACGATGAACAAGCAGGAGCTGATCAGCGCCGTGGCCGATACGGCTGGCCTCAGCAAGGGTGATGCCAGCAAGGCCGTCGAAGCGGTCTTCGACGTGATCGGCGGCGCGCTCAAGAAAGGCGACGAGGTTCGCCTTGTCGGCTTCGGCACCTTCTCGGTTTCGAAGCGCAAGGCATCGACCGGCCGCAATCCGCGCACCGGCGAACCGATGACCATCAAGGCGTCGACCCAGCCCAAGTTCAAGGCAGGCAAGGGCCTGAAGGATTCGGTCAACTGATCCTGGCGCCAGCCCTCCCGAAAAGGAGGGCTGGACAAGATCGCGGCGATCGTCTTAAGGCGACGCCAACGGGGCGGCGCTAGACGTCGCCCTATCCTTTTGCGGGACCGGGCTTTCGGAAACGCGATCGGGCGCGTAGCTCAGCGGTAGAGCACACCCTTCACACGGGTGGGGTCACAG
>CAZFTL010000017.1:0-100917 GCA_964521615.1 uncultured Stakelama sp.
TCGAGGCCGGCATTCCCGAGAGCTTCAACGTGCTCGTCAAGGAAATGCGCTCGCTGGGTCTCAACGTCGAACTCAAGAACGACGAAGCCGATCCGGACGCGCTGCCCGAGGCGGCGGAGTAAGCAATCACTCTCCCTCTCCCATCGGGAGAGGGAGGGAGCCGCTCGCAAGAGCGGCGGAAGGGTGAGGGCAGCGACAAGCCCTCCACCCTGCCCTCACCTTCCCACCGGCTGCGCCGGCGGGCCCCTTCCTCTCCCGATGGGAGAGGAGAAAGAGGTAAGAAATGAACGAACTGACCAATTTCGCGAACCCGGTCGCCAAGCCGGAGACCTTCGACCAGATCCAGATCGGGATTGCGTCGCCGGACCGCATCCGCTCGTGGAGCTTCGGCGAGATCAAGAAGCCCGAGACGATCAACTATCGCACGTTCAAGCCCGAGCGTGACGGCCTGTTCTGCGCGCGCATCTTCGGTCCGATCAAGGATTACGAATGCCTGTGCGGCAAGTACAAGCGCATGAAGTACAAGGGCATCGTCTGCGAAAAGTGCGGAGTCGAGGTTACCGTCTCGAAGGTCCGCCGCGAGCGGATGGGCCATATCGAGCTCGCCGCCCCGGTCGCGCACATCTGGTTCCTGAAGTCGCTGCCGTCGCGCATCGGCCTGCTGCTCGACATGCAGCTCAAGCAGCTCGAGCGCGTGCTGTATTTCGAGGCGTATATCGTGATCGAGCCGGGCGTGACCCCGCTCGAGCGCTTCCAGTTGCTGACCGAGGACGAGCTTCTCGAGGCGCAGGACGAGTACGGTGAGGACGCCTTCACGGCCGGCATCGGCGCCGAGGCGGTCCGCATCATGCTCGAGCAGCTCGACCTCGAAGGCGAGCGCGAGCAGCTGCTGCAGGAACTCGCGACCACCAAGTCGGAGCTCAAGCCCAAGAAGATCATCAAGCGCCTGAAGGTCGTCGAGAGCTTCATCGATTCGGGCAACCGCCCCGAGTGGATGATCCTCGAAGTCGTGCCGGTCATCCCGCCCGAACTGCGTCCGCTGGTGCCGCTCGATGGCGGCCGCTTCGCGACGTCGGACCTCAACGATCTGTATCGCCGCGTGATCAACCGCAACAACCGCCTGAAGCGCCTGATGGAGCTGCGCGCGCCGGACATCATCGTCCGCAACGAAAAGCGCATGCTGCAGGAAGCTGTTGACGCGCTGTTCGACAACGGTCGCCGCGGCCGCATCATCACCGGCGCCAACAAGCGTCCGCTGAAGTCGCTGTCCGACATGCTCAAGGGCAAGCAGGGCCGCTTCCGTCAGAACCTGCTCGGCAAGCGCGTCGACTATTCGGGCCGTTCGGTCATCGTGACCGGTCCTGAACTCAAGCTGCACCAGTGCGGTCTGCCGAAGAAGATGGCGCTCGAGCTGTTCAAGCCGTTCATCTACGCCCGCCTCGATGCCAAGGGTCTGTCGATGACCCTGAAGCAGGCCAAGAAGTGGGTCGAGAAGGAGCGCAAGGAAGTCTGGGACATCCTGGATGAGGTGATCCGCGAGCATCCGGTTCTCCTGAACCGCGCGCCGACGCTCCACCGTCTGGGCATCCAGGCGTTCGAGCCGGTGCTGATCGAGGGCAAGGCAATCCAGCTGCACCCGCTGGTCTGCTCGGCGTTCAACGCCGACTTCGACGGTGACCAGATGGCCGTTCACGTCCCGCTGAGCCTCGAGGCTCAGCTCGAAGCGCGCGTCCTGATGATGTCGACCAACAACATCCTGTCGCCCGCGAACGGCAAGCCGATCATCGTGCCGTCGCAGGACATGGTGCTCGGTCTCTATTACCTGTCGATGCTCAAGGAGAACGAGCCGGGCCAGGGCATGCTCCTGGCCGACATGGCCGAGGTGCATCAGGCACTCGAAGCCGGCGCCGTGACCCTGCACACCAAGGTCATCAGCCGCGTCCCGCAGACCGACGAGGAAGGCAAGACCTACCTCAAGCGCTACGAGACGACCCCGGGCCGCATGCTGCTCGGCGAGTGCCTGCCCAAGTCGCACAAGGTGCCGTTCGACACCGTCAACCGCCTTCTCACCAAGAAGGATGTCGGCGACGTCATCGACGAGGTCTATCGTCACACCGGCCAGAAGGAGACCGTCCTGTTCGCCGATGCGATCATGGCGCTCGGCTTCCGTCACGCGTTCCGCGCCGGCATCTCGTTCGGCAAGGACGACATGATCATCGCGCCGGACAAGGACAAGCTGGTCGACGAAACCCGCGAGCAGGTGAAGGACTTCGAGCAGCAGTATCAAGACGGCCTGATCACGCAGCAGGAGAAGTACAACAAGGTGATCGACGCCTGGTCGCGTTGCGGTGACCAGGTCGCCAACTCGATGATGAACGAGATCAAGGCGGTGAAAACGGATCCGGAAACGGGCCGCGAACTGCCGATCAACTCGATCTACATGATGGCTCACTCGGGTGCTCGTGGCTCGCAGGCGCAGATCAAGCAGCTTGCCGGTATGCGCGGCCTGATGGCCAAGCCGTCGGGCGAGATCATCGAGACCCCGATCATCTCGAACTTCAAGGAAGGCCTGACCGTCCTCGAATATTTCAACTCGACCCACGGCGCCCGCAAGGGCCTCGCGGACACCGCGTTGAAGACCGCCAACTCGGGCTACCTCACCCGCCGCCTGGTCGACGTGTCGCAGGACTGCGTCGTCATGGAAGAGGATTGCGGGACCGAGCGCGCGCTCGAAATGCGCGCGATCGTCCAGGGCGGATCGACCATCGCGTCGCTCGGCGAGCGCATCCTGGGCCGTACCACGGCCGAGGATGTGGTCGACAGCAAGACCGGTGAGGTCGTCATCCCGTCGGGTACGTTGCTCGACGAGGCGGCGGTCGCGAAGATCGAGTCGATCGGCATCCAGGGGATGAAGATCCGCTCGCCGCTGGTCTGCGAAGCCAAGATCGGTGTCTGCGGCAAGTGCTACGGTCGTGATCTCGCCCGCGGTACCCCGGTGAACATCGGCGAAGCGGTCGGCGTCATCGCGGCGCAGTCGATCGGCGAACCGGGCACGCAGCTCACCATGCGGACGTTCCACATCGGTGGCGCGGCGCAGCTCAACGAAACGTCTAACCTGGAGGCGCATGCCGACGGTACGGTCGAGTTCCGCGATCTGCGTCTGATCGTCGACCAGCGTGGCCGCCGCGTGGTGCTGAGCCGCTCGGGCGAGATCGCGATCCGCGACATGGACGGCCGCGAGCTGTCGGTCGATCGCATCCCTTACGGTGCCTATGTCATGTTCGACGATGGTCACATCGTGACCAAGGGCGACCGCATGGCCGAGTGGGATCCGTTCACCATGCCGGTGATCACCGAAACCGGCGGCACGGTGAAGTATCAGGACCTGCTGGAAGGCAAGACCCTGACCGAACAGGCCGACGAAGCGACGGGCATCACCCAGCGCGTCGTCACCGAGTATCGCGCCACCACCAAGTCGAAGGAGGACCTGCGTCCGCGCCTGACGCTGACGGGTGCCGATGCCGCCGAGGCTGCGCGCTACATGCTGGCGCCGGGCGCGGTGCTGTCGGTCGAGGACAATGCCACCGTCCAGGCCGGTGACGTGCTTGCCCGTGTCGCTCGCGAGTCCGCCAAGACCCGCGACATCACCGGCGGTCTGCCGCGCGTCGCCGAGCTGTTCGAAGCGCGCAAGCCCAAGGAAAACGCGATCATCGCGAAGGTCTCGGGCCGCGTCGTGTTCGGCAAGGACTACAAGGCGAAGCGCAAGATCGGAATCCAGCCCGAGGACGGCGGCGAGGTCGTGGAGTATCTGATCCCGAAGTCGAAGGTGATCGACGTCCAGGAAGGCGACTACGTCAAGCGTGGCGACAACCTGATCGGCGGCTCGCCCGATCCGCACGACATTCTCGAGGTGCTCGGCATCGAGCCGCTGGCGGAATATCTCGTGTCGGAAATCCAGGAAGTCTATCGACTCCAGGGCGTGAAGATCAACGACAAGCACATCGAGGTGATCGTTCGCCAGATGCTGCAGAAGGTCGAGATCACCGACGGCGGCGACACCACCCTGCTCGCCGGCGAGCAGGTCGACCGTACCGAGATGGACGAGACCAACGAGAAGCTCGCCCCCGGCCAGCAGCCCGCTCAGGGCAAGCCGGTCCTGCTCGGCATCACCAAGGCGTCGCTGCAGACCCGCAGCTTCATCTCGGCGGCGTCGTTCCAGGAGACCACCCGCGTCCTCACCGAGGCCGCGGTCCAGGGCAAGCAGGACACGCTGATCGGCCTCAAGGAGAACGTCATCGTCGGTCGCCTCATCCCCGCCGGTACCGGCGCGGGCATGAACCGCCTGCGCGTGGCGGCCACCAGCCGCGACGCCGCGCTCCGCGTCCAGCAGCGTGCGCTGCAGGAAGCGCTGATCGCACCGAACTCGGCAGCGGAAGAGCGTGCGGCCGAACTGGCCCGCGACACGCGTGACGACACCGGCAGCGACGCGCTCGCCCGTGTCACGCCGAGCGGCCACGGCACCGATGCGGATGCCGGCGAGTATCTGAACGAGAGCGAGTGATCGCGATCGTCAGCGCTCAAGGCTGACCAGAAAGACCGCCGTCCGGAGGGATCCGGGCGGCGGTTTTTTTGCAAGGGGCAGCCGCGCGTGCAGACCTATCGCGAAGAAAAGGCCGCCCCCGCAGTTGCAGGAGCGGCCTTTTTACTGATCGAGGGAACGGTTACTTGCCGTCGTCGCCCTTATCGTCCTTCTTGCCCGCCCACAGCGTCAAACCAGGCGGATGGGAAACGTGTCCCCGATCTGGCTGGTCTTCGATGTCAGCGGCGCATCGACGGCAATCAGGACCGGCGTGTTCATCACGACGCCCCGCGCGGGTGGCGAGGCAGGATCGGGCGACGGCATCGGGGCCGTTGCCGAGGGGGCAGGCGCCGGCAGTACAGCCGGTGTGGCCGGCGTGGCCGGCGTGGCTGGCATGGTTTGCGCGTTGGCGCCCGTCGCCAGCGCGGCAATCGCAGCGACGTACATCGCGTCAGTGATTTTCATCGAATCCCCTTCCCCCAGATCATCCTGTCCCGGCGGGCTGATCGGCGCAAGTGGCGGATTCGTCCAAAAAAGGGGCTTCCCGAAAATATGTGGTCTTCGCGGGAATAGAGGTCCGCCTGGCGCAGTCTTGCCAACCGACACTGTTCGAAAAGGCACCCCCCATGATCGACAACCCGACTTCGTTGGACCGCAGAGAGGCTCTAAGATGCATGGCCTGGGCGGGCACGGGGGCGCTCTATGCATTGAGCGGCGGGATCGCCCATAGTGCGATCCTCGATTCCCCAGGCAACGGTGCCGCCGGATCATCCGGCTTCACCTTCCTCCAGCTGAGCGACAGTCATATCGGCTTCGACAAGGCCGCCAATCCCGACGCGCGCGCGACGTTCCGCGAGGCGGTCGCCAAGGTGCAGGCGCTCGCGGTCAAACCCGACTTCATCATCCATACCGGCGACATCACCCAGCTGTCGCGCGACGGTGAATTCGACGATGCGGACCAGATCCTGCGTGACACCGGAATCCAGACCTACTTCGTCCCGGGCGAGCATGACATGGTCGATGAAGGCGGCGGCAAGGCGTTCCTGAGCCGCTACGGCAAAGGCAGCAAGGGCGCCGGCTGGTTCAGCTTCGACCATCAGGGCGTGCATTTCGTCGGGCTGGTCAATGTCGCTGATCTCAAGCCCGGCGGTATGGGAAACCTGGGCGCCGAGCAGCTTGCCTGGCTCAAGGCGGACCTGGCCGGCCACAGCGCGTCCACCCCGATCGTCGTCTTCGCGCACATCCCGCTATGGACGGTCTATGCGCAATGGGGCTGGGGCACGGGCGATGCCCAAATCGCGCTGGCGCTGCTCAAGCGATTCGGTTCGGTGACGATCCTCAACGGCCATATCCATCAGATCGCGCAGAAAGTCGAAGGGCGGATGACCTTCCACACCGCGCGATCGACCGCCTTTCCGCAACCGATGCCGGGGACGGCCCCCTCGCCCGGCCCGCAAGTCGTCCCGCCGGGACAGCTCCGCAGCATGCTCGGCATCACCGATGTCACCTTCCGCCGCGGCGACCAGCGCATTGCGCTGATCGATTCGACCCTCGCCTGACCTCCCGGAGACCCAGAATGACCTTTCGCATGTTGACCGCTGTCCTGATCCCTGTCGCGGCGGTCACCACCTCGCTTGCCCCGGGCTTCGCCAGGCCCCCTGTCACGGCATCGGCCCGGGGCAAGACTTCGTCCGCGCGGCCTGCGGCACCCGCCGGCCCGGTGGCGGTTCGTATCTCCAACTTCACTTTCGGGCCCAAAGCAGTCACGGTGAAGGTCGGCCAGACGATCACCTGGACTAACGACGACGATATCCCGCACACCGTCGTCGCGACCGACAAGAGCTTCCGGTCGAAGGTGCTCGATACCGGTCAGTCGTTCAGTTTCACCTTCACCAAGCCTGGCCAGATCGCCTATTTCTGCTCGCTGCATCCGATGATGACGGGCAAGGTGACCGTCACGGCGCGGTGAATCGGAGGGCATGGGGGTGATCGGCGGCTTCAGGCCAAGGCTGGTCGGTGGACGGGACGTGACGCCCGGCCCCGAGTCGCGCTTTCGCGAGCTGATGCTGCCGCACCTCGACGCTGCCTATAATCTGGCGCGCTACCTCGCCAATGACGCGACGATCGCCGAGGACGTGGTGCAGGAGGCTTTCCTCCGCGCATTCCGCGCGTTCGATTCGTATCGCGGCGGCCCGCCGCGCGCCTGGCTATTCGCGATCCTGAGGAATTGCTGGCGCGACCGAGTCACCGAACGGAGCCGTCGCGAACGTGTGATCGTGTCCGACGCCAGCCTGTCCGACGCGCAGGCCGAGGCGGTGGCCGCGATCCCGGCCGACGCCGACACGCCCGAGGAATCGCTGGCCCGGTCGCGCGAGATCGATACGGTACGGGGGGTGATCGCCGGCCTGCCCGAACCTTTCCGCGAAACCCTCGTCCTGCGCGAGATGGAGGAAATGTCCTATCGCGAGATCGCGACGATGACCGGGGTGCCGATCGGGACCGTGATGTCACGGCTCGCGCGCGCCCGCGAGATGCTGGCAAAATTGCTCCTCCCCGCCCACGCCACCAGCAAGCAGGAGCGTCAGGCATGACCTGTCCCGACCCGATGCTGCTTCACGCGCTGCTCGACGACGAACTCGATGCCGCCAATGTGGCGCTGGTCGAGGCGCATCTGCGGACCTGTCACGATTGCGCCGCCGAGTTCGAGCAGCTCAATCGCCTCCACCAGATCATCGGCGATCCGGCGATGCGACATGCCACGCCCGATGGGCTGCGCGAGCGGATCGACGCGGCCTTGCCGATTGGCCCGCGCGCCGCATCCAATCCCTGGCCGGCACGGCTCGGCTGGGGCGCGGGGGGCGCGATCGCGGCGAGCCTGGCGCTGATGCTCGCGATACCGCACCCTTCGGAGACGAGCGGGCTCGAGCAGCAGATGGTGGCGAGCCATGTCCGTTCGCTGTTGGCGGACCATCTGGTCGATATCCCGACTTCCGACCGCCACGTGGTCAAACCATGGTTCAACGGCAAGATCGACTTCTCGCCGCCGACACCGGACCTCAGGGACCAAGGTTTTCCGCTGGTCGGCGGACGGCTCGACTATATCGGCGGCCGCGTCGTTCCGGCGATCGTCTACCGTCGCAACCTGCACACGATCAACGTCTTCGCCTGGCCCGCGGGCAAAGGGCCGTCGGCGGGGAAGATGGCGACCGACGGCTATACCCTGGTCCATTGGCGACAGGGCGATCTGGATTTCTGGGCGGTGTCGGACGTCGCGGGCGGCGACCTCGAACAATTCCATCAGGCATTCGTGGCCGCCGCGCGCTGATTTTTTGGCGAAACGGTAAAAAATAATCGAGGATGGGTTTTCATCTGCAACGGGAACCCTATCTCCTCGGCGCGGGCACCCTCCGGCGGTCCGCTTCTCTAGGGGAGAATCCTGTGGCTACCGATCTTCATGCCCTCACGGCGCCTGTGTTCGTCCGTGCGCTCAACAATCTCGACAAGATTCTCGACAAGGGCCGCGCCTTTGCCGCGGAAAAGGGCATGGACGAGCAGGAATTGCTCGACGCCAGGCTGATCGGCGACATGGGCAATTTGATCTCACAGATCCAGCGCGCGAGTGATTCCGCCAAGGGCTGCATGGTGCGCCTGGGCGGAGTCGAGAATGTCGTGATGGAGGACAATGAAGCGACGTTCGACGACCTCAAGGCGCGCATCGCGAAGACGATCGATTTCGTGAAGTCGGTCCCGGCCGAGGTGATCGACGGCAAGGAAGATGCTGAGGTTGTGCTCAAATTCCCCAATGGCGAATTCAAGTTCGACGGCCGGTCATATCTGCTCGGTTTCGTCCAGCCGAATTTCTATTTCCACGTCACGACCGCTTACGCCATCCTGCGGATGAAGGGCGTGCCGATCGGCAAGATGGACTTCCTGGGCGGCATCTGACCCACGCTGCCCTGGCGCGCCGGCACTCAATGCCCGAACAGCAGCCGGTCGTGCAGATACTGGCTGTCGGCGCGATAATAACGCTCGTACCAGGCCGGCTTGCCGCTCAGGGCGGTCGGCTTGGCGAGCGTCAACGGCGCAGCGTCGGCGGGCTTGGCGCCCTTGGGCTTGACCTTGGCCTCGCTCATCTTCGAGCGGAAATGGAGATGGTCGAACAGCCGCACCGCCTCGATCGCATATGCGGTGGCGACCGTCGGGTCCTGGATCATGACCAGATGGTCGCCATTGCCGCTCTCACCGGTCGGCGACAGGTTGGACGATCCGGTAAAGACCTTGGCCGTCGGCAGGCCGAAGTCGGTCACGACGAACTTGTTGTGCAGGTTGATTCCCTTGCCGCCCTGCCATTCCGCGCCGAACGGCGGCGGCGCATTCCTGGCGAGATAGCCGAAATCGACTACGCCGATGGTGCCGTCCGGCTTGTAGACGTTGAGCTTGCCCGGCTTGGCCGGCTCGCCGTCCTTTGGGACCGCCCCCGCCTTGTCGACCACGCCGTAGCTGAACAGCGGACGCGTCGCGAGGCGATCGATCGCCTTGCGCACCGATCCGCTCTTGGTCTGGTTGAGGAAGGCGATCGAGAAAAAGACCGATGACGTCGCCTGATCGATCGCCGCGCCGACGGGTGACAGTCCCAGTTCGTTGTCGGGATGTGGCGACAGCGCGATCTGGACCGTCGGCCTGCCCGGCGCGGTAAAGGCGAACCATTTCCGGGCCGCTGCCGAGCCGGAAAAGGTCTCCGGATCGTGGAACGCGGCGTCGAAATAGTCGCCGAACAGCCCGGCAATACCGGGATCGCTGAACAGCAACGCATTGTTCGCCTGGATGTATAGGGCGCGATAGCTGAAATTGGTCGACCCCAGCAGCACGCGCTGGGCCACGCCGTTGCGGCGCAGGATGATCACCTTGTTGTGCTGCAATCCCTGGAAGCACATCCGCCGCACCTGACCGCCGGTGCTCGTCATCAACCGCGCCGACGCCTTTTCCTCTGCGCCACCGGGAAGGACGTGATCCCCCGAACTGTTGTCGATCACGGCGCGCAATCGGGATCCGAGCTTTTCCAGGCGATCGACCAGCCAGCCGAGGTTGAGATCATAGGCGAAGAAATCGACCGTCAGCGTGGTGTCCGCGACGGCTTCGTCGACCAGCGACTGGACGATCGCCGCAGCCTCGAACCCCAGCCAGGTATAGGGATTGTCGTCGCCCGCCGCGGCGGGATCGATGGGCGGGTTGAAATCGAGCCCCACGGCATTGGTCGCGGGCAGGATGTCGTCGCGGTTGGCGAACTTGTCGCGATACGCCTGGGACGACGCGAAAGCGCGCGTGAAGCCGATATCCAGGAAGCCCGGATGGGTGACCGGATTGAGATTGATGTTGGCGACGAGCTGCGTGCCCTGCACCAACTGACCGTCGGCCGGCATGTGCATCTTGGTCACGCGGTAGGAATAGAGCCCGTCGATCGGATCGTAGGGGAAATGCACCCAGCGAAACTTCTGGAACGGCGCCTCGGTCGAGGGAAACTGGACGTCGCCATTGACCTTGCTGCCCGCCGCATAGGCAAAGGCGAGCCGGTTGCGCAGCGGCGAGAAGTCGGTGCCGCCCGGATGCAGGACTTCGATGGCGAAGCCGACGAAATCGGGTTCCGGCGCGTCGACGTCCATGCCGATCAGGCACATCCGCTCGCCCCGCCACAATTTGAGGTAGAAACCGTCCTTGCTGGCACTGTCCATCGGTCGTTCCCCCCGAGGCCGGATCAGGTCTGCCGATTGTATCGCATGTCCGGATGACAGGCGCGCGAAATCACATCCGTCCCGGATGGATCGGCACGATGCGGGTCGCCAGCCGCTCCGCTTCGTCGCGGTCGTGCGTGACCATCAGGATCGGCAGGCCGAGGCGATCGCGAATATCCGCGATCGCACGTTCGACTTCGGCAGCGCGCGCACGGTCGAGCGACGCGGTCGGCTCGTCCAGCAGCAGGAAGGCAGGATCGCTGAGCAGGGCGCGACCGATCGCCACGCGCTTGGCTTCACCGCCGGACAGAGTCCGCGGCCAGCGGTCGAGCAGATGCGCGATATCGAGCATTCCGGCGATCGTCTCGATCGCCGCGTCGCGGCCCGCCCCATAGCGCAGATTGGCCGCAACACGCAGATGCGGAAACAGGCGCGGCTCCTGAAAGACATATCCCGCACGGCGGCGATCGGCGGGAAGGTCGGTATCGTCATCGAACAGGGTCGTGTCGCCGATCCGGACATGGCCTCGATCGGGGCGCAGCAGCCCGGCGATCATGTTGAGTACGCTCGTCTTGCCGGCCCCAGACGGACCGAACAGGACGGT
Source organism: uncultured Stakelama sp. (assembly GCA_964521615.1). Taxonomy (GTDB): domain Bacteria; phylum Pseudomonadota; class Alphaproteobacteria; order Sphingomonadales; family Sphingomonadaceae; genus Sphingomonas. The sequence continues at coordinate 10,913 of CAZFTL010000017.1, forward strand.
CACCCCATCCCCGCTCGCAAATTGCAGCGCGATCCGGGCATCACCCAGGCGCTTGGTGACGTCGACGTCAAACGCCATGGAGCATGGCCGTGCGCATTCGCCGCGCGAGCAATTCGGATCCGACCAGCGCGACCAAGGCCACCAGGATCGACAAGGCGGACAGCCGCAACGCGATGGCGTCGCCGTCGGGGCGCTGGAGCGCGGCATAGATGGCCAGCGGCAGGGTCTGGGTCTGTCCGGGCACGTTGGAGACGAACGTGATCGTGGCGCCGAATTCGCCCAGCGATCGGGCGAACCCCAACACCGTTCCTGCCAGCACCCCGGGCAGGCTGAGCGGCAGGGTGATCGTCCGGAACACGCGCCAGGGACCCGCGCCGAGCGTCCGCGCCGCACTCTCGAGCCGCTGGTCGACCGCTTCGATCGACAGCCGGATCGCGCGCACCATCAGCGGCAGCGCCATCACCGCGGCGGCGATCGCGGCCCCCGTCCAGCGAAAGAGGACATGCTCGCTCAACGCACCGAGCGGCCCGGCGGGAGCGAAGGCCATAAGGAGGAACCAGCCCGTTACCACCGGCGGCACGACGAGCGGCAGATAGACGATCGCCTCGAGCAGGATCTTCCCCGGAAAGCGCCCGCGCGCGAGCAGCCAGGCGAGCGCGAAGGCGACGGGCAGCGCCGCCAACGTCGCGACCAGCCCGACCCGGAGCGACAAGGCGACGATGTCCCATTCCTCGGCGCTCAGGGCAACCTCCCCGGCGCCGAAAATCCGAAGCGCGCGAAGATCGTGCGGCCGCGCGCCGACAAGAGGAAGCGGCGGAACCCCTCGGCTTCCGGATTGGAGGATCGCGCCAGACGCGCGACCGGGTAAAGGATCGGCGGGTGGCTGGCGCGGGGGAAAATGCCAGCAACGCGGACCCGCGACGACGCCTTTGCGTCGGTCAGATAGACGATCCCGAACGGCGCGGCGCCGCGCTCGACCAGCGCCAGCGCGGCGCGGACGTTTTCCGCGCGGACGACATGCGGAGCAACCGTGTTCCACGCCCCCAGGTGTTCCAGCGCCGCCTTGCCATATTTACCCGCCGGCACACTGTCGGGATCGGCCATCGCGAGTGGTGCCGCCGCGAGCACGCGCGCCAGCCGCACGCCGCGCGCCGGGATGACCGAATGCCGCATCGCCGGCTCGACGACCACCAGCCGGTTGCCGACCAGATCGGCGCGCGTGCCGGCAGCGAGCAACCCCTTTGCCTCCAGCGCGTCCATCCACTCCTCGTCGGCGGAAACGAAGAGGTCGCCGGGCGCGCCGGCTTCGACCTGCCGCGCGAGCGTCGAGGACGCGGCGAACGAGACGACCGGGCGGGGATGGCCGGCCTCGGCCCAGGCGTCCGCCGCCGCATCGAGCGACTCCTGCAGGCTTGCCGCCGCCAGCACGACAGGTGCCGTTCGTGCCGGCGCGGCACCGACGGCCAGCACCGCGAGGGCCAGCAATACGAGGCGGCGCGCGAACAACGACATGGCCAGGGCGCATACACCGCCCCGGCAATCGCTCAAAGTATCCGATAGGTGGCGATGTCGGCGCGGATTCCGTGCCGTGCGAAGAACGTATTGCGATCGAAGCGGCTGCGCGCATGGTGGCGTGCGATCGCCGCCGCCACGGCGGGAATCACGGCATCGCTTTCCCATTCGGCGACCGTCACGAAATTGAATTCGCCCGGCCCGCCGACCTGTTCGAGCAGTTCGTGACGGACGAAACCGGGTTGGACGCGCATCACGGCATCGGTTTCGTCGACCGCGTCGATGAACGCCTGGCGCGCCTCGTCCGGGACGACGAACTTGTCGATGCGGTAAAATGGGGCGGTCATTCCTGTCTCCTCCGATCGAACCAGGGCGGCGTTGCAGCCACCGGGAGACGCGCCTATGCAACCTCAACCATGCTTAAGGTCAAGAGGATTTCTCATGTCCGATATTCCCGCGATGCTGTCGGTCGGCGACGTCGCGCGGCGCAGCGGCGTCGCCGTGTCGACCTTGCACTTCTACGAAGCGAAAGGGCTGATCCGCGCCGAGCGGTCGGGCGGCAACCAGCGTCGTTTCCACCGGCGGGTGCTGCGCCGTGTCGCGGTAATCAAGGTCGCGCAGCGCACCGGCATCCCGCTTGCCCGGATCAAGACGGCGCTGGACGCGATCCCGATCGATGGGCCATTCACCGGCGCGGATTGGCAACGGCTGTCCGCCGAATGGCGCGACGATCTCGATGCTCGCATCGCGCAATTGACGGCGTTGCGCGATCAGCTCGGGAATTGCATCGGCTGCGGATGCCTCGCGATGCACGACTGCCCGCTTCGCAACCCCGATGATCGGCTGGGTATCGACGCCAGCGGCCCACGATTGATCGAGGGTCAGCCCGCCGCCTGAACCCGCCCGGTCCGCTGCAGCTTGCCCCAGCCGACGCGCGGCCCGCGCAGCGCCTGGGTGATCGCCTTGAGCACGACATAGTACATTACCTGGCGATACCCGACGCGCTGCGGAATGAGCAGCCACAGCAGCGACCATTTCTCCCGCCGTTCGAGCGCGAAGGCGACGATCGCCGCGAGCAGGTCGATCGCGGTGAAGATCAGCCAATAGGCGAGCATCTTCTCGAGGCTCTGCTGGTTTTCGCCCCAGCCATGCTGTTCGATGGCCAGCCCGGTCATCACGAAGCTGACGATCAGCGCGAGATCGATGATCGGGCTGATCGCGGCCAGGACGATCTGGAAGATGATCGCCTGCGGCAGGCCGATCCAGGCGAGCCCTGCCGGTTTGCCGCGGCCGATGATCGAACCGTGTTTCCACAGGCATTGCAGCGTGCCGAAGGCCCAGCGGAAACGCTGCTTGGCCAGCCCTTTGAAGCTTTCGGGACTTTCCGTCCAGGCGGTCGCATATTGGTCGTAATGGACTTTCCAGCCGGCGCGCTGGATCGCGATCGTCAGGTCCTGGTCCTCCGCCAGCGTATCATCGGGATAGCCCCCGACCGACTTGATCGCCTCGAGCCGCCAGGCGCCCACTGCCCCTGGCACCACGGTCATGGCGTTGAGGCTCGCGAGCGCGCGGCGCTCCAGATTCTGTGCGGTAATATATTCGAGCGCTTGCCATTTCGTGATCAGGTTGACGCGGTTGCCGACCTTGGCATTGCCTGCGACCGCGCCGAGCTTGGGATCGCCGAACCAGCGCGCCAGGCGCGCGATCGTGGTCGGCTCGAACTGTGTATCGGCGTCGAGCGCGATGACGATCTCGCCGGTGGCGAGTTCGAGTCCGCGGTTGAGCGCCCTCGCCTTGCCGCCATTCTCCAGCGTGAGCAGACGAACGCGCGGATCGTCAGCAAAGGCCGATGCCACGATCTCGCTCGTACGGTCCTTCGAACCGTCGTCGATCACGATCACCTCGACCCTGACATCGGTCGAGGCCAGCACGGTGCGGACCGAGCGTTCGATCACCGCTTCCTCATTGAACGCCGGGATCATGACGGTGACGAACCGGTCCGGATCGATGTCGGGGAACACCATGCGCCCCTCGCGCCGCGCCTGGAGAAGCGCCAGCGCCGACAGGACGATGGCGCGCAGGATCCCGATCGAGATCGCGAAGATGAAAATCCAGCCGAGGGCGGTGACGATAGCGCCGAGCGTCCCGAACAGAAAGAGGTCGGCTTCCGCGGCGGCACGGTCGCTCGCCGAAATCGGCGGCATCGCCTGATCGCGGGTCAGGCCGGCAAGCGTCGACACGGGCACGAACGTATAGCCCATCGCGCGCAGTTTCTCGATGATGATCGGCAGAGCAGCGATCGTCTGCTGACGGTCGCCCCCGGCATCGTGGAGCAGGACGATATTGTGGCTGCACTGCGACTCGTCGCCCGAAGCGCAGCCCGTGCCGCCCTTGGTAACGCCATTCACGACATTGTCGATGATCGCCTGAACGCCGGGACGTTGCCAATCCTCTGCATCGACGTGCAGGCCGACGGAGATATAGCCCCGCTGCTGCGCCGCATAGACCGGACCGAGTTCGTCCGCGGTAGTCGGCTCGGCATCGCCAAAATAGGGTGCGCGGAACAGCCGTAGCGATCGTCCGGTAAAAGCCTGAAACAGGCGCTGATTGGCATTCAGTTCGATATCGGTGTCGGTCGCCGAGGCTCCGGCAAGGTTGGGGTGCGTATAGGTGTGGCTGCCGACCTCGTGTCCCTCACGCACGATACGTTCGAGCAGCCGGCGCTGCGTCAAGGCATTCTCGCCGACCATGAAGAAGGTCCCCGGGACGTTGTAGCGTTTCAGGATGTCGAGAACTTGCGGCGTCCATTCCGGGTCAGGGCCATCGTCGAACGTCAGCGCGATCCGGTTGGGGCTGTAGCCGGTGCGCTGGATCAGATATTGGCTCGGCAGGCGATCGAAAGTGACGCCGGTGATGCTGCCGTCGCGGCCGGTGACGACCTGGCGCTCGCCCGCTGCCGGGGTAGCGCCGATTTTGAGGATTTCGCCCCTCCCCTCGATATCGACATCGGTGCCGTTGGGAATGGGGTCGATCACCGAAGCTGGCGGCAGCGTCGGATGCGAGCGTCCGAAGATGGCCCAGATGCCGGGATCTTCCGACCCCAGCCGCCACAACGCGACGCCCCCGATCCCGGCGCGGCGCAGGAAACCGATCTGATTGTAGGCGGACGCCGCGTCGAGGAACCAGACGACGTGTTTCTTGTCGTCGTCCTCGTACGAGAAGCCAGAATTGCCGCTGGTCGGATCGAAGGTCGGCATCGCGTCCGATTCACGCGCGGTCTGCCAGGCTTCTTCGACGGTTACCGGATCGGCTCCACCCGGATACCAGTCATATCCGTAATTGCCGATCGTCACGACGAGCTTCGAGGCCGGAATGCCGCGCGCCGAATCGGCCACCGCGCGCGCGAACCACGCCTGCGACGCGATCGGACCGGGTTCGCCCGAATTCTCATGCTCGTCATAGGACATCAGGAAGACGCGATCGACGATCCTGGCATAAGCGGGCAGATTCCAGGCCGGATCACCGACCGGCGCGGCCATGGCGAGCAGCCAGCCATGCTGATCGAACCGCGTATTCGCTTCGTTGAGGAAAGCGAGATAATCGCGTTGCGCCGATGGCGGCAACTGTTCGAAATCGAAAAAGGCGCCGGCCGCATGATTGGCGAGCAGCCACGGCTCCAGCTTGTCGAGCAGCGCCTTTCGCTGCCGGGGGTCGTGCAACAGCGCCGCCATCCCCGTTGCGTCCCACTGCCCCTGGATCGCATTCTGGATCATCGGCAGGATCAGGGGCCGCCGAGGTGCCGCGTTGATCACTGCGCGCCCCGCCGTGTCGCTGAAGGTCGTGATGGTATGTTTCGGGCCGGTGACCGAAACCCATCCCGGAATAACCCAGTCGAGTTCGTTGATGTGCCGGCGCAACGAGTCGGCGCTTTGCGCATCCCACGGCACGTGGAACGCGATCGCCAGCGGCGCATTGCCGACCGTCTTGGCTTCCTTCGCCCGCGTCTCGCCCGTCAGTTTGCGTGCGTACCAGTCGACCGTGCGGCCCGTCCGCTTGAGCAAGGTGTCGTGCGGCGGCGCCAGCCGGTGAAGCGGGCGCTCGGTGTTGATCGGCAAGAGTGGCTGGGTCGGCACGATCCCGATCGAGGCCGCGAAAACGGCGACCGACAGGAGAAGGAGAACCAGGAACGCCAGGAGGCCGAGCAGGAACCTGCGGCGACGGCGGCCGGAAGGATCGTAAAAGACGGGCGCGCCGGATGCAGTCATGGAATGCGCGTCGTGGCACTGCTCGCGTTCCCCTTCAAGAGGGCGCTTGCGCCGCCGCGACGAACACCCCATGAAATCGCCGCGGCTGTTCCGGCTGCGGGGGCATTCGGGGGCGTTTCAGCGTGATTGTCGGTATCGATCTGGGCACCACCAACAGTGCCGTCGCGGTCTGGCGCGACGGCGCCGCACTGTTGATACCGAACGCGCTGGGTGACCTGCTGACTCCGTCCGCGGTCAGCATCGGGGAGAACGAGCAGGTGATCGTCGGCCTGCCGGCACGGGATCGGCGGGAAACGCATCCCACACGCACGGCCACGGCTTTCAAGCGCCTGATGGGGACGCAGCAGCGGACCAAACTGGGTCGCCACATCTTCGACCCTGAGCAGCTTTCGGCCATCGTGCTCGGCAGCCTGAAGGCCGATGCCGAGGCGTTCCTTGGCGAGCCCGTGACCGAGGCGGTGATCACCGTTCCCGCCTACTTCAACGATCGGCAACGCAAGGCGACGCGGCGCGCCGGCGAACTGGCCGGGCTCAACGTGCGCCGTCTGCTCAACGAACCGACCGCTGCCGCGCTGGCCTATGGTCTGCAGGATCGCGGCGAGAAGGAACCGTTCCTGGTGTTCGATCTGGGCGGCGGCACGTTCGACGTGTCGATCGTCGAGATTTTCGACGGCATCATCGAGGTCCGTGCGTCGGCCGGCGACAACCGGCTCGGCGGCGAGGACTTCAACGATGTCGTGGTCGAGCTCGCACGCAAAGCGTTGCCCGGCGATATGGTCAATGCCGATCTGCCGCGGGTCGCCGAACTGATGCGGGCCGCCGCCGAGCGCACGCGCCGCGCGTTGAGCGATCGCGACAGTGCGGATTTCACCATCACGATGGGCGATCGCCAGGAAACGGTCGAGATCACCGCCGCGGCGTTCGAGGCAGCCGCGGAGCCGCTGGTCGCACGCCTGCGCGACCCGGTGCTGCGCTCGTTGCGCGATAGCGGCATCATGGCCGAGACGCTGAGCGAAGTGGTGATGGTCGGTGGCGCGACAAGAATGCCGATCGTGCGGCGTGCCGTCACCCGGATGTTCGGCCGCTTCCCGGACGCGACGATCAACGCAGACCATGCCATCGCGCTGGGTGCCGCGGTGCAGGCCGGCCTGCTGGGCCGCGACGCCGCGCTCGACGAGGTTCGGCTGACCGACGTGTGCCCGTTCACGCTGGGCGTCGATCACGCGGTACGCGATGCCAGAGGCGGGCTTCAGACCGGCATCTTCTCGCCGATCATCGAGCGCAACACGCCGATCCCGGCGAGCCGGGTCAATTACTACCACACGGTGGGCGACAATCAGAAAGCGATCGTCTTCGACATCTATCAGGGCGAAGCGCGCGAGGTGAAGCACAACGTCAAATTGGGCACGATGCGCGTGCCGGTGCCACCGAAGCCAGCCGGTCAAGTCGGCGTGGAATGCCGTTTCAGCTACGATACCAGCGGTCTGCTCGAGGTCGATGTGACCGTTCCCGACACCGACCTCACCTACAACCTCGTCATCTTCGACGAGGAAGCCACGATTGCCAACCAGCAGCTCGACCAGCGCCGCGCGGTTCTCGCCCAGCTCAAGACCCATCCCCGCGACGATGCGCTCAACCAGGCGCTGATGGCGCGCGCCGCGCGATGCTACGAATCGTTCATCGGCGAGCGGCGTGAGATGATCGGGCATTGGATCATGCAGTTCGAGGCGGTGCTGAACGGTCAGGACCCGCGCGCCATCGAGCACGCACGGCAGGAACTCACCTCCGCGCTCGATCAGCTCGAGGGCGAGCGCTTCCTCTGATGCGGAGCGTCTGGGATACGCTCGGTATCGCCGAGACCAACGATATCGCCGCGGTCCGATCGGCTTATGCGCGTGCCCTCAAGCAGATCGACATGGACGCCGACCCGCGCGCATATATCGCGTTGCGGGAAGCGCGCGATCACGCAATCGGCATGATCCGCTACGCGGCCATGGACGCCGACGACGACGATGAGAGCCCGTTCGAGCAGACGCCGGTGCCGGCACCGATCAGCGTTCCCGACGGCAATTTCGAGGAGCATTTCAGCGCACTTGCGAATCTTCTTGCCAATGAAGATTCGTCCTTGTCGCCGATAAGCGACGCGCTCCTGCAGGCGCGGTTCGAGGCGCTGTTCGGTGACAATCGAATGGAAGAGATCGCCTTCCGCGCGCAAGCCGAGGCGCAATTGGCAAATCTGATCGCGACGACCCTCCCGCAGTCGCAGGCCTTGGTCGCGCCGGCCATCCGCGCCTTCGGCTGGGTTGGACCGGCGCGCATCGATACACCGCCGGCAATCGCGTCCATCCTCGGTGCCGCGCGATCGCCCGAGGAGGATGTCGACAAGCAACGGACGCGCGAGTCGCCCGATCCCAAGATCGAACCCGATCAGCAACCGACGAACGGCGATGAAAGCGATACGCAAGCGACGTTTTTCGCGGAACAATATAATGCGTTAGCCGCGCTGCTCTATCCGCAGGGGCGCGTCTCCGAGACGCTCACGCCGGACGAGCAGCGCACCGCAAGCGGATTGTTCGCGACATTGCTCTGCGACCCACGCATGGAATTGGTGACCTTCCGCGTCGGTGCGGAGTCGCAATTTGCGCATCTGATCGCCTATTCGATTCCGCGAAGTGACTGCATCGTCCAGCGGGCAGTCGACTATTTCGACTGGACGAGAACCGAAGGCCGGGTCGATCAGAACGCGGCAATCGAACATGTCCTCAATCGCGCGCGCGGGTTACGTTTCATGCTGGCGGTTCGCGAATGGGATCATCCCTTCCATGCCGCCTGGACCGAACTGACCACGCCGCTCGGCGATCGGAAACGGCCGGCGGTCAAGGTCAACGCTTCTAGCGTGCATCACTTGCTGACCTCGATCCGCGCCGAACAGCCACTGATGGAAAGCGAACTCGACCCGGCCCGCGTGGCGATGTGGGACGAGAAGCTTGCCAAATTCAAGCCGGTCGGTCAGCCGGCGACGCGATCGCGTAGCGGCGGATACCCGATCGGGTTGATTGCATTCATCGTTATCAGCCTGCTCTCCGGCCTCGCCCGTTGCAGCAACGGCCTTTATCCCCCACCCATCAGCACCGCTACGCCCGCCTCTACCCTACTTGGTCCCCCGCAGGGCGGGTTGGGCTCGCTGACCTCCACCGATGACGATCTCGACCTGGCCCTTTCGGAGTTCGGCGCCGGCGCGCCGGTCACCGCCACGCAGATCCGCAAAAAGAATCCCAGACTATACGCCGTACTGGAACAACGCTGGCGCGCCGCACGCGCGCAATCGATGTCCCGATGGGCATTCGCGCACGAGACCTTCACGTTCCTGTCCGACCAATTTGGCGCCATGCTTGTCCATGCGCCGCGCGACGAGCTCGAAGCCTATTGGCGGATCGAACTCGGACGTCTCGACGCCCAGGCCAGGGTGGCCCCGACGCAATGCGCCGCCTACATCGCCGGAACGGGCACACCCATGCCATTGGCTAAACAAGAGCAGGACAAGTTGCAGGCACTGGCAACCCGTTTGCTCCTTGAGGTTCCATTCGATCAGGTGCGGCCGCCGGTACCCGGCAAATATGTCATTCCGGGGCCGATCATCGAAAAGGCCGCCAAGCAGGCGAAGATGCCGGTCGACGACATCAGAAAAGCGCTCCATGGCAAATTGGCCGGGGCGGCGGCCTGCGCGGCCAGGAGCGGATTGATCAGGGCCGTGCTGGCCACTCCCGGAAAGGACGCCGACCGGCTCCTTCGCCAGATGTAGGAGACTCAGGCCGCTTCGCGAGCCACGGCGCCGCCATAGACCGCGAACAGGTCCGCGAAATGCTCGTCCATCAGCCGGACGCGAGGGGCGGCGGCCACGGCGCGCATGCGGTGCGCCCGGGGATCGTCATCGAGGAACGCGGTCAGCCGCTCGCTCAGGTCGCGCACGTCGCATGCCGCATAACGTACACCGCAACCCGGCCGGTGATGATCGGCGGCGCCGCCGCGATCGGGCAGGATCAACGGCAGGCCGCTCGCCGCGCCTTCGGCCGCAACCATGCAGAATGTCTCCGCCTCGCAGCCATGGATCAGGGCATCCGCGCTGGCGAGCATCCGGGCAAGCTGACCGCGATCGGTCATTGCCGGCGCTATCGTGATGTGCGGGGAACCCCGCGTCGCGCGGATGACGCGCGCTCGGTCGCGGCCGGCGCCGAACAGCACCAGGCCCACAGCATGGTGCGAGCCCGCGGCGAGTACCGCTTCGCAGATCATCGGCCAGCGTTTCTCGGGTGCCATCCGGCCAAGCCCGACCAGCAATGTCGCGTCCGGCGGCAGGTCGCATTGCGCCAGCATTTCCGCGCGCAACACCTCACTGCGGTGTGTCGGCGAGAACACGTCCGGCTGGACGCCCATCGGAATGGTCTGGGCCTTGCCGACGCCGCCGGCGCGCAGCCGCAACGTCAGGTCGTTGCTCGCGCTGACCACGAAGTCGAACTGGCGGTCGAGCTTGCGCAGATGTCGCCAATACCAGTCGAGCTGGCGATCGATCGTCTCGATCGAAAACAAGCCCTGCAGCCAGCGATAGGGATATGCCGACAGGAAGTCGCAATGCATGATCAGCGCCCGTGGCGCATTGCCGCGCCAGCGACCGACCATAGACGCACTGGTCCAGGGCGATGCCACCTCGACAAGGTCGGGCCGCCACTGATCGAGCGCCGCATGCAGGCGCGCCTCGTCGTCGAAATAGTGATAATTGCGGTCGAGCGGGAACGGCGCCGCGGCGATCGTCGCGATGATCGCGCCGGGCGCGACCTCCTCGATCCGATTTTCGGTACCCGGCGCCAGGATGACGATCTCGTGCCCGGCCGGCGGCCCCGCCTGGAGCTTGCGTTCCACATAGGTCTTCACCCCGCCGCCGGCGGGCGTGTAGAACGCACAGACGTCGACGATCCGCATCAGCGCCGCTCCAGATCGAGCGCTTCACGCGACAGGTCGACCACCGCCAGCGCGGCGCCGATCGCCACCTGACCGGCGAAAACGATCCCGGCCACCAGGGCGACGGTTTCGGCGACGTGCGGCACGCCGTGCAGCATCCCGGCGGCGAGACCGGCGAATACCAGATCCTTGTTGGGCAGGAATGGCAGGCGCGTAATGAACTGGCGCGCAGCCGACAGCAGCAACCACCAGCCGAGCGACACACCCGGCATGACCATCGCCCACAGCACCCCGAACATGATCGTCATGAGGATCGATCGCGCCGTATGGATACCCGCAATGCGCCAGAATTGTGCGCGCGACACCGCGAACAGGCGGTGGCGGAACAGCATCACCACCATCGATGACGCGACCAGGATGACGCCCGACCACAATATCGCGTTGCTCGCTGCGCCGAACTCCAGCGGGCCGGGCATGGCGATCGCGGCAAGGAGCAATACCAGGGTCACGACATTCCCGGTCAGCGCCGAAAGCATCGCGACGTCCCGCACCGCGCCGAACGGCGAGCCCGGGATGGCCGCCTTGCGCCGCGCCCACAGGTAGAATTGCAATTCGCCCGAATAGCCGAACAACAGTTCGTTGGAGGCGGACTTGCGGAACAGCGCCGTCAGCCCAGCGGCGAGTGGCAACGGCCAGAGGCTGCGGAAGATGATGAAATCCGCCACTGGCTGGGTCGCCAGGAGGGCGGCGGTAGCCAGCCAGAAGGCGGGCGATGCCGGCAGCATCTCACGCAGGCGCAGCAGATCGGCGCGGCCGAGGAAATGGGCAACGACGATAATGATCGCGATCGAGAGGATCGGCCCCGTCCAGCGAAGCCACGGGGCAGCTGCGCGATCCCCCGCGCTCTTTGCCCAATCGGCAACCGCGGCGGCCTCCATTCCGCGTGCGGTCCGTGACATGTCGTTCATTCGATCGCTACCTTACCCGTTCCTTTCCCCGGGTTGACGTCTGGCCGCTCACGCCCCCGTGGCCGGCAAAAGTTCGCGGTACCGGGCAAAACGCGCCCCGCGCGACAACGTGGCAATCGTTCGCGCGATACTGTCCGTCAGTGCCGGTACATTGGTGTCCCCAGGATGAACGGCAACCCTCATCCACGGTTTCCGCGGCAAGGCGGCCCGTGCCAGCGCCGCGACGGCGAGCGACGAGGCGATCCGCCAGCGGCTGCGGCTCGCCCAGGTGATGACGGGGCCCTTCGCGACGACCTCGCCGGTGTCGGGGCGCCAGACCTTCATATGGTCCTCGGCAAGCGCGAAGCCTTCGTCGCGCAGTGCCTGCATCGCGCCGTCGCCATAGAGCCAGGCGGGGGCGATGAACCCGGCCGCCGATCGGCCGATAATGTCTTCGATCAGCTTGCGGCCGTCGGCCATGCGCGACCGTGCTGTGGCATGGTCGAGGCCCAGAAACTCGCCCTCCCCCGCGGTCATCCTTTTGGCCTTGAAGTTCGCCAGCGCGCCTTCGTGCTCGCTGCGGTCGATGTGGAACCAGCCATGCACGAACATGTCGACCCCGGCATCCGACCACGCGCGCAGCCGCGATGCGAAGGGCGTGCCGGCGCGGATCGGCGCGTCGCCCCAATGATCGGGCACCACAAGCATCGCATAATCCGCCGCATCCATCCCGCGCGACACGAGGTCGGCGAGACGATCGACCTTCCCTTCGAACTTGGGGGAGACGTCGTGGATCGAGACGAGCAAAGAGGGTTGGGGACGGGCCATGACGGGACCAACGTTACAAAATCACGGGGGTTTTGCGCCGCTAGGCCCGTTCCGGACAGACCGCAAGTGCAGGAATGTCGCAGTGCACCATCAAAATTTGCACGCGAAGGCTACGCCTTGAAGCAATGCGCCCGATGCCAAGCCAAGTATCTGGGGTTTGGGCGAAGTGCGCGATCGTTGGGCACGATTGCGCGACCGGTAGGGTTTATCAGCGATTTCACACTCTCGGGATCATTCACCTGCCGGGAAATCAGGACATCGAAATCATCGGTCAGCCCGATCAATCCCCGATCGAACATCCAGTGGACGGTGCCGGAAAGCGCAATGCCATTGGTGATCTTGTCCGGGCCGCCGGACGCTACCGGCATGATATGCGCCGCTTCTACTTCCGCCCTGCCGCCGCCATTTATCAGCTTGAGCCCGGTAACGGCGCACCGGCGGTCATATGCCTCTATGACCAGCGAACGGAAAACACGGTCACGAACCAGCCGCGACGTAAGGCGCAACTCGCGCGAACGATCCACCTCAAGGATAAAATCGGCGCGCTCCTCCCGGAATACCGCGCCCTCGAGATCGCCGTCGCTTAATCGCGGCAGCGTTTCCTCCTCGGGAATGCCGCGCGAAAGGATACGATCGAAATCCGCAACCGAGATCGGCCGTACCGCAGCCTGAGCGCGACCCGACACCTTTCCGGCGTCGTTCAGCAAACCGCGTTCGACTACGCCGCCTTCGTCCTGAAAGGGAACCCGATCGGGAAATTGTAGATAACTGCCCGGCTCGATTATCGCGCGAAACATCTCCGGAGCCGTCGGATCTCGAGATATTGTCAAGACTCGTGCGATAGCAAAATATCCGGGATTCCGGCTCTTCACCGGCTCGTAATAGACGATCCAGTCACCGACGAACTGGCTGGCGCGACCATGATATTGTGCCGGGAATTGATACCGTTCTTCCGGCACATCGTCATAGATCGAATCCGGCCGGTGCAGGAATACGCCCTTCGTCATTCGCTACCCCCGAGGTCGAGGAAGGCCTAGCCTAGCTCTTCGCCCCAAACCAGAGAACGTGGCGCGGTCCCTTACCGTTGCTGCGGGCACGGGTGACGATTTCGTCGACCTTGAACCCGCACGAGGCGAACTTCCGCGCGAACCGTGGGTCGGGCGCGGCCGACCAGATGGCAAGGATGCCGCCCGGGCGGAGCGCTCGCCACGCGTTTTCCAGCCCGCGCTCGGAATAGAGGCGGCCGTTGCTCGCGCGAGTCAGGCCGTCCGGGCCATTGTCGACATCGAGCAGGATCGCGTCATAACCGCCCTGGCCCTGTTCGATCAGCAGAGCGACGTCGTCGCCAACCACCGCGACGCGTTTGTCGTCTAGGCAGCCGGCGGCAAGATCGGCCATCGGTCCGCGCGCCCATGCAATGATCTCGGGCACCAGTTCGGCCACGGTCACGCACGCGTCCGATCCGAGCACCGCGAGCGCGGCGCGGAGCGTGAAGCCCATGCCATAACCGCCGATGAGCAGATGCGGCGCCTTGCGCCCGCCGAGCCGCGAGACGGCCTCGGTCGCCAGCACTTCCTCCGACCCGCTCATCCGACTGTTCATCAGCTCGTTGCGGTCGAGCACGATCATGAAATCGGCGCCGCGGCGGAACAGGCGCAGTTCGTCATTGGTGCCGGGAATGCGCGCGACATCGATCAGTTCGCGGGGGATCATGGTATTGCGCCTCCGAATTTCATCGTCACCCCGGCCTTGTGCCGGGGTCCACCGGGCGGCATGGCCCGAAGCAAGGGGCTCAAGGACACGCCTGCGGCACCGTGGATCCCGGCACAAGGCCGGGATGACGGAAGACCTTAATTCTCATCCCCCATACGCAATGCCGCGATGAAGGCTTCCTGCGGGATCTGCACCGAGCCGTACTCGCGCATCCTTTTCTTGCCTTCCTTCTGCTTTTCCAGCAGCTTGCGCTTGCGGGTGATGTCACCACCATAACATTTGGCGGTAACGTCCTTGCGCATCGCCGCAATCGTCTCGCGGGCGATGACCTTGCCACCGATCGCGGCCTGGATCGGGATCTTGAACAGGTGGCGCGGGATCAGGTCCTTGAGGCGCTCGCACATGCCGCGGCCACGGCTCTCGGCGGTGCCGCGATGGACGATCATGCTGAGCGCGTCGACCGGTTCGTTGTTCACGAGGATCGACATCTTGACGAGGTCGCCCTCGCGATAGCCGATCTGGTGATAGTCGAAGCTGGCATAGCCGCGGCTGATCGACTTCAGGCGATCGTAGAAGTCGAACACCACTTCGTTGAGCGGTAGCTCGTAGGTCACCTGCGCGCGGCCGCCGACATAGGTCAGGTTCTTCTGGATGCCCCGGCGATCCTGACAGAGCTTGAGGATCGAGCCGAGATATTCGTCAGGGCAATAGATCGTCGCCTCGATCCACGGCTCGCTGATCAGCGCGATCTTGTTGGGATCGGGCATGTCGGCCGGGTTGTGCAGCTCGATATGCCCGCCGCCATGGGTCAGCTCGATCTGATAGACCACGCTCGGCGCCGTCGTGATCAGGTCGAGGTCATATTCGCGGGTCAGCCGTTCCTGGATGATTTCCAGATGCAACAGGCCCAGGAAGCCGCAGCGGAAACCGAAGCCGAGCGCGGCCGAGGTTTCCATCTCGAACGAGAAACTCGCGTCGTTGAGGCGCAGTTTCGAAATGCTCTCACGAAGCTTCTCGAAGTCGTTGGCATCGACCGGGAACAGCCCGCAGAACACCACCGGCTGGACTTCCTTGAACCCCGGCAGCGGCTCGGCAGCGGGGCGCTTGGTGTCGGTCAGCGTGTCGCCGACGCGTGCCTGGGCGACATCCTTGATCTGTGCGGTGATGAAGCCGATCTCGCCCGGCCCGAGGTCGGTCAGCTGTTCGATCTTGGGCCGGAAGCAACCGACGCGGTCAACGAGATGCTGGGTGCCCGCCTGCATGAAGGTGACCTGCTGACCCTTCCTGAGCACGCCGTCGATCACGCGGACCAGAATGACGACGCCGAGATACGGATCGTACCAGCTGTCGACCAGCATCGCCTTGAGCGGCGCCGCCGGATCGCCCCTGGGCGACGGGATGCGCTGCACGACCGCCTCGAGCACCTCGCCGATACCGATCCCCGACTTGGCCGAGGTCAGCACCGCATTCGACGCGTCGAGCCCGATCACTTCCTCAATCTCGAGCTTGACCTTGTCGGGCTCGGCGGCAGGCAGGTCGATCTTGTTGATGACGGGCACGATCTCATGGTCGTGCTCGATCGACTGATAGACATTGGCGAGCGTCTGTGCCTCGACCCCCTGCGCGGCGTCGACCACCAGCAACGCGCCCTCGCACGCTGCCAGGCTGCGCGACACTTCATAGGCGAAGTCGACGTGACCCGGCGTATCCATCAGGTTGAGCGTGTAGGTCTCGCCGTCCTGCGCCTTGTAGCTGAGACGCACGGTCTGCGCCTTGATGGTGATGCCGCGCTCGCGCTCGATCTCCATATTGTCGAGCACCTGCTCGGACATCTCGCGGTCGGACAGGCCGCCGGTCGCCTGGATCAGGCGGTCGGCGAGCGTCGACTTGCCATGGTCGATATGCGCGATGATCGAGAAATTGCGGATTTTGTCGAGCGGCGTGGACACGGTGATCTTTGCGTTGAAGAGGAAATTGGCGCGCCGATAGCAGGCATGGCGGCAAACGCCAAAACAACCAATTGGCTCAAGCGCCCGACAGCGATTTCTCGGTGCCCAGGATGGCGCGGAGCGCGGTGAGGTAACGCTGTTCGCCCTCCCCGCTGACCATCGTCCAACGCACGCCGCGGCGTTCGAGAACTTCCATCGACAAATCGAAGAAGCGCTTGCGCTTGTCGGGCGTACCGAACATCCGCGTGCCGTCCTCGACCCATGGCAGGTCGATGTCGAACAGCAGATAGAGATCGGCGAAGCCGTTCCACGAATCGAACCAACCGTCGTGGCGGCCGAACAGCATTTCGGCCCAGACCTCGGTCATCAGCGGGTCGGTATCCAGAATCACCGGCGTCCGTCCGCTGGCGATTGCCTGGCGCGTCTGGGCATCGTGCGCTTGCGCGATCGCGACCAGATCGCCCATCGTCCATTCGGTGCCGAACGCTTCGGTATAGGTGCGGCCATATTCGACCACGCACGCCGAGCCGAAATGGCGCGCCAGTTCGGGCGCCATGGTGGATTTTCCGGTGCTTTCCGGGCCGTGGAGGCAGATCGAACGGAGCTTCATGCCCGCGCCCCTTGCCGCGCCGAATGCCAGCGCGCCAGCCCCAGCACCGAAATTCCGAGCAGCACGACATAGAGTCCGGTGGTGATCCACAACGCCTTCGCGGCGTACAGCCCGATCGACAGGATGTTCGCCACGATCCAGAGCCACCAATTCTCCAGCTTACGCACCGACATCAATATCTGCGCCGCGACGCTGGTCATCGCGACCGAGGCGTCCCACCAGGGCAAGGCCGCGTCGGTGAAACGGTGCATCAGCCAGCCCCAGCACACGACGGCAACCAGGATTCCGACCAGCCAGCCGAGCCGGGCGGCGATCATGAGACGCTCGACGACCACCTCGCCGGCAGCGATCTCGGACCGGCGCCACTGCCACAGTCCATAGAATTGGACGACGAGAAAAAAGAGTTGCAGCAGCGTGTCGCTATAGAGCTTGGCGTGGAAGAACACGACCGCGTAGATCGCCACGCCGACGATCCCGAATGCGTAGTTCCAGATGCTCCGGAAAGCGATCAGGACGACGTTGATGAGGATCAGGGCCGCCGCAACGCCTTCGATGGGCGACATCTCGCTCAGAAATTCGCGCACGATGCCGAGCGATGCCATTGTGACCGAGGATAGCGCCGATCGCACAATCGGCAAGGATTTCCGCGCCGTTCGCTTCCCTCCGCCTCGATCAAGCGCATGACGGAAAACGCCTATTTCGGGTCCGCACGCTCTGCTAGACAGGGCGCCGGATGCAGGGCGGGTCGCATCTCCCGCATCACCATGTGCCGCGCCACGGCAATAGCCGGACACGCACGATCTGGGTCATCCGTCGCCGGCGTCCATGGATGGCTGGCGCGTGGGGAGGTATAGATGCGTAAGTTGATGATGGTGGCCGCGACCGCGGCGATTGCGCTCGTTTCGGTGTCGCCGGCCGCGGCGGCGCCCGACAAGTCGTCGGGCCGCAAGGATCAGGATCGCGGGATGCGCGAGATGCCGCATTGCGCCAAGCCGCTCGGCACGATCGCCATGGTCGAGCCCGAGAACCAATGGTGGCGCCAGTACAATCTGGGCAGTCCCGAGGCGATCTTGAAAGTGTTCGTCCAGGAATCGCATTGCTTCACGCTCGTCAACCGCGGCCGCTCGATGCAGAGCCGTGCGATGGAGCGCGCGCTGGCCGACAACGGCGAACTCCAGGCGGGATCCAACATGGGCAAGGGGCAGGTCCGCGCGGCCGATTTCCTGCTCGAACCCAATATCGTCACCACCAACGACAATTCCGGCGGCAGCAATGTCGGCGGCGCGATCGGCGGCGTGCTTAGTCGCTTCGGCGGCGGCGGCGCGAACGTGATCGGCTCGCTCGCCGGCGGCATCAACGTCAAGAAGGGCGAGGCCAACGTCACGCTGTCGGTCGTCGATGCGCGCACCACCGAGGAGCATGTCGTCGAGGGCTATTACCGCAAGACCGACGTCGGTTTCAGCGCATCGACAAGCGCGAGTTGGTGGGGCGGCTTCGCGAGCGCCGGCGGCGGCGGTTATCAGAACACGCAGATCGGTCAGGTGATCGTGCTCGCCTACCTCGACGCCTACATCAAGCTCGTGAGCGAGCTCGGCGGCTCCTGATCGCGGGTTGCCAAGGCATCGCCAGACGTTAGCATCCCCCTCCTGACTTATCAGGAGGGGACATGCGTCACGTTGCGATCGTCGGATCGGGTCCCGCCGGTTACTACACCGCCGAAGCCTGTCAGAAGCAGTTCGAGGATCAGGTTCGCGTCGATATCATCGACCGTCTTCCCGTCCCCTATGGCCTGATCCGCACCGGCGTTGCCCCCGATCATCAATCGATCAAAGGCGTTTCCCGCCGCTACGAGGCCACCGCGCTCAGCGACAATGTGCGGTTCGTGGGCAACGTCACGGTCGGAAAAGACGTCTCGATCGCGGAATTGCTCGGCCTCTATGATGCAGTGGTGCTGGCGACCGGCGCGCCGGAAGACCGGCCGCTGGGCATACCGGGCGACAACTTGCCCGGCGTCGTCGGATCGGCCGCCTTTGTCGGCTGGTATAACGGCCACCCCGATTTCGCGACTCTAGCGCCAGTACTGACCGGGCCTGGTGCCGTGATCGTCGGTGCGGGCAACGTCGCGCTCGACGTGGCCCGCGTCCTCGCCAAGACCGGTTCCGAATTCACCGGGTCGGACATTGTCGGCCACGCGCTCGACTCGCTCGGCGGGGCGACGCACGAGCGGATCACCATTCTCGCCCGGCGCGGGCCGCACCAGATCGCCATGACCCCGAAGGAGCTGGGCGAATTGGGCCATCTCGAACGCGCCGCGCCGCGGGTCGACGCGGCGGACCTGCCGCCCGAAGCCGACGACGCGCCACTCGAACCCGGACTGCGCAAATCGGTCACCCATCTGCGCAATTTCGCGGCGATCGACGCGGACAAGCCGATCACGATCGATTTCGACTTCTTCGCGATGCCAGTCGCGATAGAGGGTGACGGCAAGGTCGAACGCGTTATCGTCGAACGCACAGCGATCGACGCCGATGGCCGTGCCGGCGGGACCGGGGAAACCTACGCCATTCCAGCCGCGTTGGTCGTGAGCTGCATCGGGTACAGGACACCGCCGATCGAAGGCGTGCCATACGACGCCAAGCTTGGACGCTTTGCCAATGACGAGGGGCGGATCGCGCCCGGACTATACGCGGTCGGCTGGGCGCGGCGCGGCCCAACGGGCACGATCGGGACGAACCGGCCCGACGGTTTCATGATCGCCGAACAGATCGCCGCCGATACGCCCGACGATTACGGCAAGGAAGGCCGTGCCGGACTCGATTTCCTGCTGCGCGACCGCAATGTCGACCTCGTGACCTTCCGCGACTGGCAGAAGATCGAGGCGGCGGAAACCGCCGCAGCGCGCGACGGCTCGCCGCGCGAGAAGTTCACCAGCATCGACGCGATGCTTGCTGCACGAGCGGGCTGAACCCTGGTGCAAAGTGTACGGCACACCTCACGAACACAGGCTTGCGCGACTCTCCGGGCGTGGTTATAGGCGCCCCCTCGCAAGGCCGGGTTCGCCCGGAACTGCGCCGGTCGGGGAATAGCTCAGCCTGGTAGAGCACTGCCTTCGGGAGGCAGGGGCCGGAGGTTCGAATCCTCTTTCCCCGACCAATTCAATCCAGGAAGATCATATCGCGTCAATCGTTTGACGGCATGGCGCCCTGGACGTCCATCGAGATCGGATCGCGCCGATTCCGTCGCGAGACGTCGGCATGAGGCCGACCGGGGTCGCGTCAGTGCAGGCTTCGTCGTTCCCACAGTCGCGCGAACACGTGGCGATAATGGTAGGCGAGTATCCCCCACCAGATCGGCCAGATGCTGCCCCAGACATATCCCCCCGACAGAAACCAGTGAAAACCGGCGATCACGACGACAGAGGGTGCCAGCAGCAAGAGACCCAGGGGCGCCCAGCGATCGAACAGCATCGCCGTCCCGCCGACGAGAAGCGTCGCACTCAGCAGCGGGTTGATGAACCCCGCCCGATTGAGCGCGGTGGTGAAATCATTGGCGGCAGGGGCGGCAGCGGGCGGCTGGACGTCGCCGAATTTCACCAGCACCAATATCGTCAACGCAATGAAAACAAGGCCGTACAGAGATCGGCCGATCATCCAGAGCCAATCGCTCCAACGCTTCGTTTCGGTCACGGCCACCCCCAATCAAGGGAACCATGCTAGCGGTGATGCGGCCCCGTCCAGACGAACGGGCCGACGGCAGGTTAGGTCCCGGTATCGCCGCCACCAGAGTTGTGCGGCGGCAATACGTGATTGTGCCCTCATGGCATGGGGTCCGCAACCCGGACATTCCCGCTCCAATCGTTCGATGGGCAATCCAGGCAGCATATCGCACCGCCGCCACATTCCCTTTCACTATTCGTAGCGTAGCGCCTTGATCGGGCTAGCCTGAGCGACGCGGAACGCGTGCGCCGCGATCGTGCCCGCGGCGATGACGAGCGCCAGCATGCCAGCCTCGACGAACGGCATCGGCGTCAACGTCACGCGCGTGTCAAAGCCGTTGAGCCAGCCGCGCATCAGCCACCAGGCCACTGGCCAGGCGAACAGATTGGCGATCAGCACGGGCCGGCTGAACTGCCAGACCAGCAACCGCACGATATCGCGCGTGCGCGCGCCCAACACCTTGCGGATGCCGATCTCCTTCGTGCGCCGCTCGGCGGTGAAGGCGGCGAGACCGAACAGGCCAAGGCAGCCGATCACCACGGCAAGGATCGCGAACATACCGAACAACTGGGCGCTTCGTTCGTCGATATTGTAGAGATCGTGCACGATGTCGGTGACGAAGCGAAGGCCGATCGGCTGATCGGGCACCGACCGTTTCCATACGCGCTCCACCGTCGCGCGCGCCGCCTGAGGATCGCCGCTGAAGCGTACCATCATCTGATTGAAGTTGCCGCTGGTCACATAATAATAAAGGATCGGCTGCACCGGGTCACGCGCCGACCGGTAGCGTACATCGCTCACGACACCGACCACGGTGGCGGTGATGTTGCCGGTTTCCGGGCTCGTAAGGCCGAACTGGATTTGCTTGCCGATCGCGGCAGCGGGCGACGCGAAGCCCAGCCGGGCGGTGGCGAAGTCGGACAGGATGACGTTGGTACCACGCGCGACCAGCGCGCGCTCGACATCGAGATTGGGCGGATTGGGCGTGGTCGAGTCATCCATCGCTACCGCTTCGGAGAAATTGCGTCCGGCCAGCAGATGCATTCCCAGCGTATCGAAGGCATGCGTGTCGACCCCATAGACGCCCAGCGTCACGGGCTTGCCGCCGGGCACGTTGACGTCGGTGGTAGAGTTGTTGCCCGTCGCGATACCCAGCGTTACGCGGGCGGCGTCGACGATGCCGGGCTGCTTGCGCAGTTCCTGGAGCAACGTCGGGGCGGCGGTTTCGACCTGGGCGCGCTGGATGCTGTTGAGCTGGATCAGCCCGTCGCGATCGTAACCGGCATCGACATTGCGGGCATATTCGGTCTGCGCATAGATTACCGAAGTGCAGATGATCAGCCCGATCGACACCGCGAACTGGGTGACGACGAGCAGACTCCTCAGGCGCCCGCTGCCCTCGGCATCGGCCGACGACTTGTTGGCCTTCAGGATGCGGGCAGGCTCGAACCGCGACAGATAGAAAGCGGGATAGAGTCCACCGGCCAGCCCAACCAGCACGGTGAGCCCGATCACCGGGAGCAGAAGGCCCGACAGGCCGAAATAGCGGAACGTCATGTCGGCATCGAGGAAGGTATTGAGCGGCCGGATCGCGAGTTCGGCCAGGGCCAGCGCGAGCAGCATGGCGATCGCCGAGACGAGCATCGATTCGCCGACGAACTGGGTGACGAGTTGCCGCCGGCTGGCGCCCAGCACCTTGCGCAACGCGACTTCGCGAGCGCGCTGCGAGGCCCGCGCGGTCGCCAGATTGGTGAAGTTCATGCAGGCCATGGCGAGGATCAGCAGTGCGACCACGCCGAAGGTCAGCACCGATTGGCGATTGCCGTTGGGACGCCCCTGCCCCCGCCCCTTGCTGAGATGGAGGTCGCGGACGTTGATCAGGTGGAAATCCTCGAACTGGCCGGGATTGGTCACCGGATTGCTGCCGACATCGTCGGGAATGTTGCGCTTTTCCCAGGCGGGAAATTGCGCCTCGATCGCCTTGGCGTCGCTGCCGGGCTTGAGCCGGACATAGATTTCACCGTTCGACCAGGTCCAGAAATTGACCGCTCCGGGCGTCTTGCGGAAATACTCGGCCGGATCCACGCGGACGACCGCGGTCATGTCGAAATGGCTGTTCTTGGGCAGGTCCCTGAACACGCCGGTCACTCGATAGTCTGCGGTCATGTCGCCGCTCATGACGGTGATGGTCTTGCCGAGCGGATCGCTGTCGCCGAACCGCGCCGCGGCCTCGCTCTCGCTCAGCACGATCGAATGCGGATCGTCGAGCGCGGTCGCCGGATTACCGCGGAGGAAGGGGGCGCGGACGATGTCGAACAACGGACCGTCGGTGACCAACGATTTCTTGGCCTCTGACGGCGTGCCGTCCTGCAGGAACGTCACATTCTGCGACGATGCCCAGACCACGCGGTCGACCTGCGGGAAATCCTTCTTGAGCGCCGCTCCCGCGACATAGGCTGTCGTCAGCGAGAGGCCGGGTTGCTGCCCCTGCGGCGAGGGCAGATATTCGGTCGCCAGTTCGTAGGTGTTCTCGGCATTGGGCAGCCAGGAATCGTAGCTGAACTCATACCGGACATAGGTCAGGATCAGCAGGCAGGCCGCCAGGCCGATCGCCAGGCCGGCGATGTTGATCACCGCATAGACGCGGTTCTTGAGCAGGGCACGGATGCCGACAGTCAGATAGTTACGCCACATCGACCCTCTCCTTATTCGTAGCGCAGCGCGTTGATCGGATTGGTGCGCGCGACCCGGATCGCGTGCCCCGCGACGGTCGCGAGTGCGATGCCGAGGGTCAGCGCGCCGGCGATCGCGAACGGCGTAGGCCCCAGCGCGATCCGCGTGTCGAAGCGGTTGAGCCAGTCGCGCATCACCCACCAGGCGATCGGCCAGGCGAGCAGATTGGCGATCAGCACCGGCCGGCTGAATTGCCAGACGAGCAGCCGCACGATGTCGAGCGTGCGCGCGCCGAGCACCTTGCGAATGCCGATCTCCTTGGTGCGCCGCGCGGCGGTGAAGACGGCCAGCCCGAACAGGCCGAGGCAGCCGATCACCACTGCCAGGATCGCGAACGCCGCGAACAACTGGCCGCGCGCCGTTTCGCGCTCATATTGCTGACGCACCAGATCGTCGGCGAAGCTCGCCTTGAACGGGACATCGGGAACGGTCCGGCGCCACACCTGGTCGATGGCATCGCGCATCGCGGCGGGAGCGACGCCGCCATAACGAACGGCGATCTGATGAAAGCCGTTGCGCTGCATCACATAGACGATCGGTTGCAGCGGTTCGCGCAGCGAGCGGAAGCGCGCATCCGACACGACGCCGACGATCGTGCACGGTACCTGACCGAAGTCGGGGAGCGTCAGCGTTCCGTTCAGTTGCTTGCCGATCGCGTTCCTGATGTCGGCGAAGCCCAGCCGCCGCGCCGCGCTTTCGGTCACGACGATGTTGAGGCCCCGCGCGACGAGCGCTCGTTCGGCATCCGGATTCATCGGTTGCGGCGTAGTTCCGTCGTCGCGGCCATAGCCGGGGGAAAAGTCGCGGCCCGCCAGGATCCGCATTCCCATCGCCTGGAAGAATCCGTCCTGTATCCCATAGGCGCCCAGTTCGGCCGCGGTCGCGCTACCGGGCAGGTAGAAGGATGTGATGGAATTGTTGGTGGGCGCGACGGCAATCTGCGTCCCGGCCGCGGCGCGAACACCGGGCAACTTTCGAATCTGGTCGACCAAGGCAAGCGCCTGCGCGTCGGAAACCCCGTGAAAATCGAGATTCTCGACCTGGAGCAGGCCGTCACGACGATAGCCGGCATCGACCGCCTGGGCATAAGCGGTCTGGGTATAAATGACGCTGGTGCACACGATCAGTGCGATCGACACCGCGAATTGCGCGACGACCAGGATGTTGCGCAACCGCCCCGATCCGTGCGCATCCGCTGCGGACTTGTTAGCTTTCAGGATCTTGGCGGGCTCGAACCGCGACAGGTAGACCGCCGGGTAGAGCCCGCCGATCACACCGACCAGCAGCACCAGCGCGATGCCCGGCAGCAGCACGCCGCCAGCACCGACATAATGGAGTTGCATGTCCGCATCGAGAAAGCGGTTGAAGAACGGCAGGATAAGCTCGACCGCGGTGAATGCCACCAGCAGCGAGATCATCGCGACCATCACCGATTCCCCGACGAACTGGACGATCAATTGCCGCGGGCTCGCCCCCAGCACCTTGCGCAACGCGACTTCGCGGGCGCGCTGCGAGGCGCGGGCGGTGGCGAGGTTGACGAAATTGACGCAGGCCATGCCGAGCACCAGCATCGCGATGACCGCGAACGTCGCCACCGTGGTGACGTCGTTGCCCGGCGTCATCGCGCCGTTCTGCGCCTTGCCGAGATGGATATCGCGCAGATTGACCAGCTGATAGTCCTGGGCGTCGCCGGGATTGTAGCGTTGCCCGTTGGTGATCGTGTCCGGAATATTGCGCTTTTCCCATGCGGGAATCTGCGCGCGGATCGCATCGATATCCGCGCCGGGACGCAGCTTGAAATAATGCCAGCCTTCCTGATCGTCCCAGTTGGTGAACGCCTGACTGCGATCGGCGAACTGCGTGTCGAGATCGAACCGCGCGACCATGGTCGCGCTGAAGCTGCTGTTCTTGGGCAAGTCGGCGAACACGCCGGTAACGCGATAATCGACGTTGCCATTGTTATCGACGACGGTCAGCGTCTTGCCGATCGGGTCCGCCGAGCCGAACCGCCGCCGCGCCTCGCTCGCGCTCAGCACCAGAGAATGCGTGTCGTTCAGCGCGGTACGCGGATCGCCCTCCACGAACGGCACCTGGATGATGTCGAAGATGTTGCCGTCGACCATGCGGATCAGGTCCTGCGACGGCTCGCCGTCCTGGATCACGATCGGCGAGAAGCCGCGGACGAAAACGACCTTCTCGATTTGCGGAAAATCCTTGGCGAGCGCGCGCCCGGCGGCGAGCGAGCTCATCTGAAGGTACATTTCCTCGCCGCCCTGCGGCGTCGGATGGTAATAGGTCTGTAGCTGATAGGCCTGTCCGACGCCCTTCAGACCGCCGTCATAGCTTTCCTCATACCGGACGTAGAGCAGGATCAGGACGCAGGCCGCGAGGCCGATGGCGAGCCCCAGGATGTTGACCAGCGCATAGACCCGGCTCTTGAGCAACGAGCGAATGCCGACGGTGAGATAGTTGCGCCACATCGGGCTTCTCCGATCGAGCTGGGATCAGGCGGCGCGCCGGCGTTCCTGAAGGATGCGTCCGTCGAGCATATTGACGACACGGCTGGCATAGTCGGCATGCGCCGGCGAGTGCGTCACCATGACGATGGTCGAGCCCTGCGCGTTCAGCGTCTGGAGCATCTTCATCACTTCCTCGCCGTGATTGGTGTCGAGGTTGCCGGTCGGCTCGTCGGCCAGGATCAGTTTGGGCTCGGCGACGAGCGCGCGGGCGACCGCGACACGTTGCTGCTGGCCTCCCGACAGCTGGCTGGGAAAATGGCGGGCGCGATGGGCGATGCCGACGCGATCCATCACATCCTCGGCGCGCCGGCGGCGCTCGGCGGCAGGCACCGAATGGTAGAGCAAGGCGAGTTCGACATTCTCGCGCACCGACAATTCGTCGACCAGGTTGAAGCTCTGGAAGATGAAGCCGATCGAGGCCTTGCGGACATCGGCCAGCTTGGCCTCCGACAGACCCGCGACTTCCTTGCCGTCGAACACATAGCTACCGCTGGTCGGGCTATCGAGCATGCCCATCAGGTTGAGCAGGGTAGATTTGCCGCAGCCCGACGGGCCCATGATCGCGACGAACTCGCCGGCCATGATGTCGAGGTCGATCGCGTCGAGCGCGGTCGTCTCCACGGTATCGGTGCGGTACGTCCGGGACAGGGCACGCATATGCAGCATGATGGTCACTCCTTCGCGTTCGAAAGGTCGAGCCGATCCTTGTCGGCAAAACCGGTGTAAGGGCTGGTAATCACGCGCTCGCCGGCATCGAGCCCGTCGAGCACTTCGATATAATCGGGGTTGCGGCGACCGAGCCGGACCTGCCGCTTGACCGCGGTGTCGCCATCAGGCGCGACCACGAAGACATAGGCGCCGCCGCTTTCGTTGTAGAATGCCCCGTTGGGGATGAGCTTGGCCGGTGCCGGATCGCCCAGGGTCAGCTTGGCCTGCAGCGTCTGGCCGCGCTGCACGCCCTGCGGCTCGTCGCCGAGGAATTGCAGGTCGACCTGGAACTGGCCGTTCTGCACCTGCGGATAGATTTTGGTGACGCGGGCGCGGAAGGTCTTGCCGTTCCAGTCGACGCTGGCCGACTGGCCGACTTGAACGCGGCCGAGATAGAATTCGTCGACGCCTGCCTGGAGCTTGTTGCGGCCGGGCGAGTCGATCTGCCCGATCCGCTCGCCGCGCTGGAGCGACTGGCCGATCTGGATCGAGAAACCCGACAGCTTGCCGGCGACGGGCGCGCGCAAGTTGAGCGCGTCGAGATTGGCGCGCGCAATCCCCAGCCCCGCCGACATCGACTTCATCGACGATCGCTGCTGGTCGAGCTGGCTGGATTGCAGCCGCTCGTCGCTGGCCTGGCTGCTCTTGAGAACCGCCAGGCGCCGTTGCTGGTATTGGTAATTGTCGGTCGTGTCGCTGAACTGCTTGCCCGATACGAAACCCTTGGCAGCCAGCGGCGCCTCGCGCTCGTACTGGCGGCGCGCCGTGGTCAGCGCGAGTTCGGCATCCAGGATCGCCCGCTGATTGGCGAGCCTGGTCTGCGACAGCGCCAGTTCCTGGCTGCGCATATTGTTGATCTGCTGCTCGACCTCGGTCTGGCGGGCGAGCGTGGACAACTGCAATTCTGCGTTGGACAGGACTGCGATCGGCTGCCCGGCGGCCACGTCGGCACCGTCTTCAACCAGCACCTTGTCGACCCGGCCACCATCGATCGAATCGATATAGACGGTGAGCAACGGCGTGACCTTGGCCCGCAGCGGGATGAAATCCTCGAACCGGCCGGTCTGGACGGTCGAGATGGTGAGCCGGTTCTTGGTCACCGTCTGCGACCCGGCCCCGGGCATGAACCACCAGAACAGGAAGGCGAAGACGAGGACGGCCCCCACGCCCATGCCGATCTTTGCATTGCGCGGCAGGCCGCGGCGTTCGACCACCTTGTCCATCTGGCTGCCGCTGACCGCACGGTCGGTCGGAGCGGGCGCCGCTTTCAGGGTTGCAATGCTCACGAGCGCTCGCTCCCGATCTGCAGCAGGAATAAAGAGTGTCCGTTTCCGGACACGGGTGTCCGGAAACGGACAGTGTCGCTCTGGAGCGAAAACGCGATCTTGACCGAGGAAATCTGGATCGCGGCGCTCCAGTGCGACGCCGGCTGAAAGAACAGCAACCAGCTCACGCCGAGGAACGCGAGCACCGAGAGGAGTTTGCGGTTGGCTGCCGGGTCTTTCATCGGTTCTGTCCACCTTGTTGAGGTTGCCGGTCCCTCAGCAGGATGCGTGCCAATTGGGGTTTGAGGTGTGGGCCGGACCTCCTTTTCCTGTCATCTCGGCCCCTTCCACACCGCCTCCGACGTCGCACGGGACGGGCTTGTGCCGAGACCGCATGCCCCCTGTCAGGCATACCAACCTCTCCCCGTCATGCCGGGCTCGTCCCGGCATCCACCGTGCGGCAGATCCATTACTCGGAGTGAGGCGGCGCGGTGGACCCCGGCACAAGGCCGGGGTGACGATAGGATGTCGGGGCACGGGTTTTCCCTGACTCACTTTGCCAGCCATTCGAAGGATCACGCCCCCGCCCAATCTCACTGGCACGGAAATTGTTTGTCCGTTTCCGGACAGCGGCTGTACGGAAGCGGGCACATGGCGACGCCGGAATTCGATCTCTGCATTATCGTCGACGACGACGAGGACATTCTCGTCGCGGCGCGGCTCGCCTTGCGTGGCCTGTTCCGCGAACTCGTCACCGTCTCGTCCCCCGAGCGTGCGATCGCGGCGACGGCGGGGCGCCAACCCGACGTCATCCTGCTCGACGCCAATTTCGCGCGTGGCGCGACCGATGCGCGCGAGGGCCTGGCCTTGCTCGACCGCCTGCTCGCCAACGATCCGGAGGCGATCGTGGTGATGATCACCGCGCACGCCGGGGTGAACGTGGCGGTCGAGGCGATGAAGCGCGGCGCCACCGACTTCGTATCGAAGCCCTGGGAGAATGAGCGACTGGTGCAGACCGTCCGGACCGCGGCGGCCCTGCGCCGGTCGCGCGCCGCCGCTGACGGCCCCTCCCCGGCGCCGGCATCGCCGCGACCGGTACGCGGTCCGTCACCACTGATCGGGACCGCACCGTCGATGGCGCGGGTCCATTCGCTGATCGCTCGCGCGGCACCGACCGAGGCGAACGTGCTGGTGCTCGGCGAGAACGGCACCGGCAAGGAACTCGTCGCGCGCGCGCTCCACCAGCAATCGCTGCGCGCCGGTCGCGAGATGGTGACGGTCGACCTGGGCGCGATCGCCACCGAACTGATCGATTCCGAATTGTTCGGCCATGTCAAAGGCGCCTTCACCGACGCGCGCACCGATCGTGTCGGGCGGATCCAGGCAGCCGATGGCGGCACCTTGTTCCTCGACGAGATCGGTAACCTGCCGCTGCACCTCCAGCCAAAGTTGCTGACCGTGCTCGAACAGCGCCGGGTGACCCCGGTCGGCGCGAACCAGGCAGTGCCGGTCGACATCCGGGTGATCGCGGCGACCAACATGACCCCGGCGATGCTGCGCGACGAACGCCATTTCCGGCAGGATCTGCTGTTCAGGCTCAACACGGTCGAAATCGACCTGCCCCCGTTGCGCGATCGCCGTGAGGACGTGCCGGCATTGATCGACCATTATCTCGACCATTATGCCGAGCGCTACAAGCGCCCGCGCCCCGCGCTGGCACCAGAGGCGATGGCCGCGCTCGTCGCGTTCGACTGGCCGGGCAACGTGCGGGCGCTGCGGCATGCCGTCGAGCGCGCGGTCATCCTCGCGGGCGACGGGCCGCTCGGCGCCGATGCCTTTCCGATCGGCTCCGTATCGGCGCCCCGCGTCACCGCCGAGCCGGTGGAAGCCGACCTGAATCTCGACCGCGTCGAGCGCCGTCTGGTCGAGGAGGCGCTCAAGAAGCACGGCTACAATATCTCGGGCGCGGCGAACGAGCTCGGCTTGTCGCGCGCCGCACTCTATCGGCGAATGGAGAAGCATGGGCTTTGACCGCCGCTTCGCGCTGACGCTGACGGCCTGGCTGGTCGCCTGCCTGATCGCGCTGATCGCGCTAACGCTGGCGATCCTGACGCCCGGCTTTGCGGCGGTGCGAATCGTCGCCGGGCTGTTCGTGCTCGCGATGATCGCCGGCTTGCTCAATCACATCGACCGCACCAATCGCACGGTCGCCCGATTCGTCGAGGCGTTGCGCTACGGCGATTTCTCGACCCGGTTCGACGGCCGCGGCGGCGCCGGGTTCGACACGCTCGGCGGCGCGCTGGACGCCGCGATGCGCGGATTGCAGGCGCAGCGCGACCGCACCATCGAGGAATTGCGATTCCTGGAGGCGTTGACCGACGACGTACCGGTCGCGTTGCTGACCGCCGATGCGGATCATGGCGTGACCCTGGTCAACAAGGCCGCGCGGCGGCTGTTCGCCAGCCACCAGGGCACCCGGCCGGAGGATTTCCGGGTCTATGGCGAAACATTCGCGACCCGGCTCGCCGACGGGACCGGCCCAGCCGCCGAATTGCTGTTGCTGCGATCGGCAGCGGGGCCGCAACGCGCGATCGTGCGCAGCGCCTCGCTCGAGCGGCTCGGGCTGATGACACGGGCGATCACCGTGGAACCGGTCCAGGGCACGCTCGACGCAATCGAGATGGCCGCTCAAACCGATCTGGTCCGCGTGCTGACCCACGAGATTCTCAATTCGCTGACGCCCGTGACGTCGCTCGCGTCGAGCACCGCCGAAGTACTGGCGGACGACGATCCCGATCTCGAGCTGGCCCGGACCGCCGCGGGGACGCTGGCCCGGCGCGCCGAAGGGCTCGAATATTTCATCCGCTCCTACCGCGCCGTCGCGCACGTGCCGGAGCCGCGTCGCCAGCGATTCCGGGCGACGCCTTTCGTCCGCGACCTCGAGCGGCTGTTCGCCGCAGAATGGCCCGACATCGCGATCGAGGCAGAGATAACGCCCGACCTCGAGCTGGACGCCGACCCCGATCTGCTCGCCCAGGCGCTGATCAACCTGATGCGCAACGCGGCGCAGGCGACGCGCGAGCGCGGCGAGCACCTGTTGGTCGACCTCCGCCTGCTCGGCGACAGCGCGGGCATCCGCATCATCGTCGCCGATCGTGGCCCGGGCGTTCCCGAGGCGATGCGCAGCGACATCTTCCTGCCCTTCTTCACGACGCGGGCGAAGGGAACCGGTGTGGGACTCAACCTCGTCCGCCAGATCGTCATCGCGCACGGCTGGACCATCGAAGTCGGCGAAGGTCCCGAAGGCGGCGCGGAGTTCCGGCTGTTCGTTCGCTGAATAACGCGAATCCAATACCCGCGCTTCCCCGGCGGGCTAACCTCTCGCGTCGGAAATGAGATCCAACTCCGGCTCCCCCCTTCCCTCTTCCTCCAATGTCGCCAGCGTCACGCCGACCAGTCTGATTCCTGCCCGCAAGGGAAACAAGGTGGCGACCAGTCGCTCCGCCACGCCGATCAGGTCGGCATAACTGGCGATCGCGCTCCCCAGCGTCTTGCTGCGCGTGACGATCCGGAAATCGGCGTAGCGAACCTTCACGACGACGGTCTTTCCGGTCGTCCGGGTCCGCTCGCACCACGCCCAGACCTGATCGGCCATGCGGCGGACCTGTTCGATCACCTGCTCCGGCGTCGTCAGATCGGTCTCGAAAGTCGTTTCGGAGCCCGAGGACTTGCGCGGGCGATCGGGCGTGACCTCGCGGTCGTCCTCGCCCTGCGCGATCTTGTGATACCACAAACCGGCCTTGCCGAAATGCGCCTGGAGGAAAGCGGGATCGCGTGCGCGCAGATCGGCGCCGGTAACGATCCCGAGCCGATTGAGCTTCTCCGCTGTCCGCGGACCGATGCCGTGGAACCGCCCGACATCGAGCGGCCCGACGAAGTCGGCCCCGGTCCCCGGCGGGATGACGAATTGCCCGTTCGGCTTGTTGTGATCGGAGGCGAGCTTGGCGAGGAACTTGTTGTACGAGATGCCCGCCGAGGCGGTCAGTTGCGTCGCGTCGAGGATCCGGTCGCGGATTTCCGAAGCAGTCGCGGTGGCGGAAGGCAGGCCGCGCAGATTTTCCGTCACGTCGAGATAGGCTTCGTCAAGCGACAGCGGCTCGACCAGCGGTGTGTAGGATTCGAAGATGTCGCGGATCTGGCGCGATACGCTGCGATAGACGTCGAAACGGTGCGGCACGAAGATCAGGTCGGGGCAACGCCGCAACGCCACTACCGACGGCATGGCCGATCGCACGCCGAATGTTCGCGCTTCATAGCTCGCCGCGGCGACCACGCCGCGTCCGCTCGCCGAGCCGACCGCAACAGGCCGCCCCCGCAAGGCGGGGTCGTCGCGCTGTTCGACCGACGCGAAGAAGGCATCCATGTCGATATGGATGATCTTACGGACCATAATGGATGAAATGCCGCTGCCTCAGCCCCTTGGCAACTGGCGAAGTCCGACGCAGGATAGTCCGGGGCCTGAATGGGCGCCGGGTAAACAGGGGGTCGCATGAGAAATAGTCGTTTCGGCAGGGCGTTGAGCGCAGTCGCCGCGCTCGCCATGGTCTCGAGCTGCGGTGGTGGCGGCGGCGGCGGGTTCGCCAGCGGCACCGGTGGCACCCCGACTCCCAGTCCGACCCCTACTGCGACGCCCACGCCGACGGCGGCCGGCTGTTCGCTGCGCGAACGTCAGGATTGGGCCTTTGCCCAGCTCAAGGAATGGTATCTGTTCCCCGACACGCTGCCGGCGAGCCTCGACCCCAGCCCTTACACCTCGGTCGAGGATTATATCGACGCGCTGACAGCGACGGCGCGATCGCAGAACAAGGACCGCTATTTCACCTACCTTACGTCGATCGCGCAGGAGAATGCCTATTACAATTCGGGATCGAGCGCCGGGTTCGGCATTCGCCTTGGCCTGACCGTGACCAATCGCCTGTTCGTGACCGAAGCGTTCGAAGGCGGCCCGGCACTCGCCGCGGGCATCGACCGCGGCACCGAAATCGTCGCCATCGGGACGACGACGTCGAACCTGCGTAATGTCAGCGACATCATGGCATCCTCCGGCACCGCCGGCCTCAGCGACGCGCTCGGCCCGGACACCGTCGGCACGACGCGCGTGCTCCGCGTCGTGTCGCTGTCAGGCGTGACGAGCAATGTGACCGTTACCAAGACCGATTTCTCGCTGGACCCGGTATCGAGCCGTTACGGCGCCAAGATCATCACCGATGCCGGCCAGCAATACGGCTATATCAACCTGCGGACCTTCATCAATCCGGCCGAACAGCCGCTGAAGGACGCGTTCCTGCAATTCCGCACCGCCGGCATCACCAACATCATCATCGACCTGCGCTATAACGGTGGCGGGCTGATCTCCGTCGCGGACCTGATGGGCGACCTGATGGGAGCGAATCGGCTGCCGACCGACGTCTGGGAGTATCTGACCTTCCGCCCCGAAAAATCGGCGGAGAACAGCGACCATACCTTCACCTTGATGTCGCAATCGATCGCGCCGACCAAGATCGCGTTCATCGGCGGCGGCGGCACGGCGTCGGCCAGCGAGCTCGTGATGAACGGCATGGTTCCCTATCTGCATGCCAATGCCGCGCTGATCGGCAGCAACACCTATGGCAAGCCGGTCGGCCAGATCGCGATCGACAACACACCCTGCGACGACCGCTTCCGGATCATTGCCTTCGCGATCCAGAATGCCGCACACAACGGCGCTTAT
This sequence comes from uncultured Stakelama sp., assembly GCA_964521615.1. Classification (GTDB taxonomy): domain Bacteria; phylum Pseudomonadota; class Alphaproteobacteria; order Sphingomonadales; family Sphingomonadaceae; genus Sphingomonas. The sequence goes on from CAZFTL010000017.1 coordinate 44,404, forward strand.
TATAACGGCCTCGCCAATTTCATGGAGGCGACGTGCCAGGCGAGCGATGACATCTCGTACCAGCTCGGCGATCCGCGCGAGGCGTCGACGCGCCGGGCACTCGATTATCTGGAAGGCAAGAGCTGCACCGCGATCACCGCGAGCGCCAGCGCCGGCACGACCGGCGCGACGCCGCAGGCAGCCAAGGCGCAGCTACCGGTCATGGAACAATCGCGCGAATTGCTGTCGCCCGACCATCCGTCGACCCGGCAGCGCGATTTACCGGGACTGTACTGAGCCATCCGCCAGAGGTTGCGGCGGGATCCGGGTGGCGTAAGTTGGACGGCAATGTCCGATATCCAGCCCCCCATCCCCGCCGCGACCCTGATCCTGATGCGTGACTGCGCCGGCGCTCCGCCCGACATCCTGATGGTCGAGCGCGCCAAGGCGATGGCGTTCGCGGGTGGCGCGCTGGTCTTTCCCGGCGGGAGGGTAGATCCGGGGGACCGAGCCCTCGCGATCGAACTGGGCGGGGATGACGAAGACATGCCGGCGCGGATCGCCGCGGTCCGCGAGACGATCGAGGAGGCGGGCGTGCCGGTGGGCTTGTCCCCGATGCCCGATGCCCCGACCCTGGCCGCCCTGCGCCAGGGGCTGCACGACGGCGACACGATCGGCGCGCTGCTCGATCGCCATGGCTTGTCGCTCGATCTCGATGCGCTGACCTGGTTCGCGCGCTGGCTGCCGGCGCATGCCCACATGCGGATTTTCGACACGCGCTTCTACCTTGCTCGGGCGCCCCGGGATGCCGACGCCGCGACGGTCGACGCGACCGAGAACGTTCGGCTGTTCTGGGCCAGCGCGGCCCAGGTGCTGGCCGAGTGCGAAGCGGGCCGCGCGACGGTGATCTTCCCGACACGCCGCAATCTCGAACGGCTGGCCCAATATTCAAGCTTCGACGAAGCGGTTGCTGCGGCGCATGCCTATCCCCCGCGCACCATCACGCCGTGGAGCGAGGAACGAGACGGCTTGCCGCACCTCTGCATTCCCGACGATCTCGGCTATCCGGTGACGAGCGAAATCCTCCAGTCGGCGATGCGGGGATGACCCGTCGCCGAAGGCGCCGGGGGCGCCGAGGCTGGATACGCGGCTGGATCACGATCAGTCTGATCGCTGCAATGTTCGCGGCCATCCCGCTTGTGCTCCATTTCCGTCGGCATCCGCAGGATCTGCCCTGGAGGCCGCTGGACCTTCGCCGGTCGATTGGCTGGTTCACCGGCGCCAAGATCGCGGCACTCGACGACGACTATCCGCTCTGCAGATCGCTGCTGAAGCGCGCGGGCGTCCGGTTTGCCGAGCTCGAGCCACTCACGACGGATCAGTGACCCGGGCGGCACCCGGACGATCGCGTTCAATCCCGCAAAACCCGGCATGGCCTGTCCGGTCGCCGCCGCCTTGTCGATGTGGGAATGGAACGTCGTCCAGCCGGCGGCGCTGCGGCGGTTCGGCAGCCGCGTCGTTACGTTCGAGCATTTCGGGAAGTACAATTGCCGATCGATCGCGGGGAGCAGCAGCCCAAGCCAGCATTCCTATGCACGGGCGATCGATATCGCCGGGTTCGTTCTGGCGGATGGGCGGCGGATCACCGTGGCGGGCGACTGGCGCGGCGGGGACGAGAAGGCACTGTTCTTGCGCGAGGTGCGCGACGGGGCGTGCGGTGTGTTTTCGACGACCTTGTCGCCCGACTACAATGCCGCACATCACGACCATCTGCATCTCGACGAGCAGCCGCGCGGCGGGTGGCGGGCCTGCCATTGAGGCAAGCCCGCCGGGGAAGCTCAATTCGGGAGTGGCGTCCCGGTTTCGACCTTTTCGACCCAGGCCGGGAAGAAGCTCGGCTGACGGTTCGACCAGCCCGACGCGGTCGCCGCCGCCTCGCTGATCGACTGCAACAGCTTGCGGCGCAGGTCGGGATGAAGATGCGGCAGCGCGGCCGCGGCACAGAAGGCGCCCGGCAGCCACGGCCGGACCTCGGCGCCGACCAGGCGCTCGTACAGGAAGCGATAGGCCGAGAAGCTCGTCAACCGGCCTTGCCCTAGATCGAACGCGCTGACAGTGATCAGCGGCGCCATGAACATTTCGACCGAGTCGAGCCCGCTGTCGTCCGGGACCATGGCGCGAATTTCCTCGAGCCGTTCATAGACCCGTGCCTGTGCGCGGATCGACGCTGCCTCGACCGTATCGCGCGACCAGCGCGTCATGGCATCCTCGCGCTCCAGCCCGACGTCCAGGCTGCGCCGGACGTACCGCTGGGTCGCGGCGGAGAAGCCCGCGAATTCCTTGATTTCTGCCAATGTCATTGCGCCATCGGCTGGTCTCTTACTGGCACTCATCTCGAACACCCCACCCGCTACCAATGCGAGGGATCATGCGCTCAGATGGTTAACGCCATGCTTAACGCCCTGTCGCCCCGCGTTAAGCATGGAATCACAGTACCTGCTGCGGCGCAACAAAGTTTGCGACGAAGCGCAGCAGAAGCGTGGATCCGCCAATAAGTGAGGGATTTGGGCAACGGTTTGTTACGCGGCCGGCGACGCGCAGCCTTGTCGGCCTGGGTACAATTCCCGATCAGCCCTCCCGCTGCCGTTCCGCCTCCGCGGCTTCGTCGAAGCCGGAGGATTTGGGCGGATCGCCTCTGTCGCCGCCAGGCTGCGTCGCCGATGGAGGGTCGGAAGCGTCCATCGACTCGTCGAGGCCACGGTCGAGCCGCGCATCCTCGTTTTCCGGATCCCGCTTCAGGCGTTTCTCGATCGACCTGTCCTGGCCGGCATCCTGGCGCGGGTCCCGGGAAACATGGTCGCTAGCGTCGTCCGACCGGTCGCGGTCGATGGCCGGATTGTCCGTCACGTCACCCTCCTGATGGTTATGCGGGCAAAACGTGCGGTCGCGGACTCGTGTTCCAACGAAAAAGGCCCGGCGGTGCAACCGCCGGGCCCGTCTTCGTGTCGCCGTCCGACCGGTCAGTTGCGGCTCGAACCGAACAGCCGGAGGATGAACAGGAACATGTTGATGAAGTCGAGATACAGGCTCAGCGCCGCCATGATCTTGACGCGCCCTTCATCGGGCGTGCCCGCGACATAACTGTACATCGCCTTGGTGCGCTGCGTGTGCCAGGCGGTCAGACCCGCGAAGATCAGCACGCCGACCACGCTGATGACCAGCCCGAGCGGTCCCGAGTTCAGGAACAGGTTGACCAGGCTGGCGACGATGATGCCGACCAGACCGATGATCAGGAACGTGCCGAACGCCGACAGGTCGCGCTTGGTGGTATAGCCCCACAGGCTGAGACCGGCGAAACCCGCCGCGGTGGCAAAGAACGCGCCGGCGATCGACGACGCCGTATAGGCGATGAAAATCGTCGAGAGCGACGCGCCGAGCAACGCCGCATAGGCCCAGAACAGGGCCTGGAGCGTCCCGGCCGACATACGCTGCTGGCCGAAGCTCATGGCGAAGACGATACCGAGCGGCGCCAGCGCGACGATCCAGCCGAGACCGGACAGACCGCCGGTCTGCAGGTTCACCAGCACGCGCCACGCACCGGAATAGGCAACGCCCATCGCGATCGCGCCGGTCAACAACACGGCCGACGCCATGTAATTGTACACGGACAGCATATATGACCGCAGCCCCGCATCGTACACGGCGCCACGGGCGTCCGTGGCCGCGCCGAACGGCGCCAAGCCGGGACGTTGGTCGGACCAATTGGCCATCGAAAACTCCTTTGCCCGGCCATGATGGCCGGATGAGGCCAATATCGTCGCTCCCGGTGCGCTATTCAAGCGAAACACGACGGCAGCAACATTCGGAAACAATCGGCAAATGGGTTAATCACCCCAACGATGCATCGCCTGTTCGTCGCCTTACGTCCCCCGCCAGCGATTCGCCGCCTGCTGACGACGGCGATGGGGGGCGTGCAGCATGCCCGCTGGCAGGATGACGATCAGCTCCATCTGACCGTCCGCTATATCGGAGAGGTCGATCGGCAGCTGGCCGAGGATGTCGCGCTGGCACTCGGCCAGGTGCATGCCGATGCTCCGCGCGTGTCCGTCGCCGGCGTCGGCGCGTTCGACAAACACGGCCGGGTCGATGCGCTCTGGGCTGGCGTCACGCCACAGGGCGACTTGGCACGCCTGCACCGCAAGGTCGACCAGGCGCTGGTCAGGCTCGGCCTCGCGCCCGAAGGACGCGCCTATCTGCCGCACATCACGCTTGCCCGCCTCCCGCGCAGCGCCGGTGGCGCGCCGGCGATCGACCGGTGGCGTGCCGACCATGCGCTGCTCGCCAGCGAGCCGTTCGAATTCAGTCACTTGCTACTCTACGAAAGCCACCTGACGGGCGAGGGCGCCCGCTACGACGCTGTTGCGCGCTGGCCACTCGATCGCGACTGAAACGATCTTATGGTTAATGCGCGTTTGACACTCTGGCCGCTCTGGCCTTAGCTCGGGTTGCGAAGAAATAACCGGAGTTAGGGTCCCGATGACGCCGATGATGGATATCCGGATGGAAAATGAGCGCCGCCGCGACGAACGCGTGGCGGTCAGGATCCGCGGGCGGTTCTCTTCGATGCGCGAATGGCGCAGCCTCTGCCGGATAGACAATGTCTCGCGGCGCGGCGTCCATTTGCAGACCGAAACCGACCTGGACGAAGGCGCCGCGATCTGGCTGCGCCTGCCCGGGATGGAGCCACGCCCGGGCCGGGTGGTGTGGACCGACCGGTTGCATGCGGGATGCCAGTTCGACGATCCGCTCGAACAGGCCGAACTCGAACTGCTGGTCGCGCAGCGCGATACGCGCATCGCGCTGGATTGATCCGGGCGACTCCCTCTCTCCGAAGGAGAAGGATGGCGACAGCGGCGTTATGCCTTCGCCAATACGCCGCACGCCAGACGCGCGCCGCTATTGCCCGAAGGATCGGTCTTCAGGTCGTCGGGCCCGGCATGGACCACCATTGCCGCGCCATCGGCATCCATCAGCGAGTCGAAGCTGGCCCCGGGGATCCGGGCGGTCAGCTTTCCGGTACCGTCGGCGCCGACCATCAGGTTGGGCATGTCGCCTTCGTGCGGGCCCTGCGGATTCATCGACCCGTGCTTCATGTTGGTCGGGTTCCAATGCCCCCCGGCGCTGGCGAAATCGGGAGCGTCGCACTTGCCGATCGTGTGGAGATGGGCGCCGTGCATGCCCGGCGGCAAGTCGCGCACGGACACTGCGACGTTGAGCCCGCCCTGCACTTCGCGGACGGTAACCTTGCCCACGTCCTTGCCCGCCGCGGTCATCAGCGTTGCCGTGGCGACACGGCCGCGGGCCGGGGCGGCCCCCGTCGTCGGCTGGTCGGTCGCGCAGCCCGCCAGCACCATCGGTGCGGCCATGATCGTCATCACCAGCCCGCGCATCGTATCTCTCCCTGTTTACCAGCCTGATACCACCATCGGCCCGTCGCGCCGGTTCCGCAAGCGCCACCCGGCCGAGAAATTCCGCTCGCCCCGTCTCGCCCGCATGGTATCGAACATCGGACAGGGAGGATCGACCATGCGCGGCGCGTCTTTGGCAGGCCTAGCCATGCTGCTCGCAGGATGCGGGCACAAGAGCCCCGATCCCACGCCCCCGCGCGTCGATTCCGCCCCGGTCATTCCCCAGCTGGCGTCGACCCTGGTCGTACCCATCAGCGTCCCGCTGTCCGACATCGAGGCGGAGCTCAACCGCACCACGCCGCAAACCCTGTGGTCGATCGACCGGCGCGAGGACAAATGCGTCCCCGCGCAGCGCGTTACCGCCTGCGCGATCAAGCGGAAGGACGGGAGTTGCCGGGTCGGCGTCAGGAAGCTGAAGGTCACGCCCGACCTGTCGTGCCGCATCGTCGGCCAAGTGACGCGCGGACGGATCGCGCTGGGCGGCAGCGGCGGTACCATCACCATCACCTTGCCGGTGCGCGCCACGGTCACCGCGCGCGATGTCGGCGGGATCATCAAGCGGGAGACCGCGACCGGCGCCGCCAATGTCCGCGCGGTGGCCAAGCTGGGTATGACCCGCAGCTGGCAGCCGACCGCGACGGTGCGCATCGCCTATGACTGGACCAACCCGCCCGGCGTCACGATCCTGGGCAAGCGCATCACCTTCGCCGACAAGGCGGATGCCAAGCTGGCCGGAGTGATCGCCGGACTCGAGCGCAGCCTGCCCCGGCAGCTCGCCCGCATCCAGGCGCGCGACACGATCGCCGACGCCTGGCGCCAGGGCTTCGCCGTGATCGAGCTCAATCGGGAGAAGCCTGCGGTATGGATGCGTGTCACGCCGCAGCGGCTCGGCGTGCAGGGCTATAGCGTCCAGGGCCGCAACCTGGTGCTGACCGCGGCGGCGGCCGCGCTGGCCGAAACCTTTGTCGGCATCAAGCCCGATCCGCCCAAGCCAACACCCCTGCCCCTCGCGTCGGCCGATATCGGGCAGCGCGGCCTGCGCACCAACATCCCGGTGCTGGCCGATTATGGCGAGCTGGAACCCGTGGTCGAGCGCGCGCTGGCCAAGCGCGCCGCGCAGGGCATCACCCTTCCCAAGCTCGGGCCGGTCGACGTGACGTTCGGCGCGGTGACGATCTACGCCACCTCCGACGGCCGGCTCGCGGTCGGCGTGCCGGTCCGGGCGAAGCTGAAGAGCGGCTATCTCGGCGAGCGGCGGGGGCAGGTCTGGCTGACCGGCGTGCCGTTCAACGAGCCCGATTCCGAAGTCATTCGCGTCGACGACCTGAAAATCGCGACGCGCACCGACAGCAAGGCGGTCGACCTGATCGTCGCCCTGTTCACCGATCCCGATACGGTGGGCGCGATCCAGGCGGCGCTGACCGAGAATTTCGCCAAGGATTACGACCGCGTCATCGGCGCCGCGCGCAAGGCGATCGCCGCCCGGCGGCAAGGCGATTTCCAGATCACGGCGACGATCGACCAGGTCCATCACGGCCGCATCCTGGTGACCGGCCAGGGGTTGTTCCTGCCCGTCGAAGCGCGCGGCAAGGCGAGCATCCTCTATCGCCGCCACGGGTGAGCCAAAGCCGCTTGACCTCGACTTAGGTTGAGAAAGTACGCCCCGTTTCCCGCCGTCGCGGGGACACGAACGCGGCATGCGCCGCACAGGGCAAGGAACGGCAATGGACAGGATGACATATTGGGGCGCCTGGTGCGGGATCGTCGGGGGCGCGCTGCGCGTGGTCACTACCTTCATCCCCTTTCGCACGGGAAGCGCGGGGCTGGAAGCGGTCTATGCCGCAACGGACCTGGGGATGCTGTTTGCGTTGATCGCGGTCGGGCTGATTGCCGCCCATGCGCTGCGGCGGATCGGCTTCGCGTGCTGGGCAGTGGCGCTGGCGGGCCTGGCGAGCATCGTCGGCCCCGATCCCGTTGCGTTCGGGATCGATTTCTACCGGCTGGGCGCGGGAATGTTCGTGCTGGCGCTGGGCACGATGGCGATCGTACTGCTCGTACGGCGGACATTGCCGCTGGCGGCGGGCCTGTGGGTGGCGAGCGCGGGGCTGGCGCTGGCGTCGGCTACGGCCCCCCTTGCCTTCTTGGCGGCTGGGCTGGTGCTCGGGCTGGGATTCCTGGCCGCGGGATGGGCGATGCTATCGCCGACTCGCCGGATCTGAATGCTTCCCCGGCGAAGGCCGGGACCTGGAGTATGTCCTGATTTGATCGAAGCGAAGCAATACTCCTGCAAAAGCAGGAACCCAGGGGCGCAAGCGTCGTTCTCAATGACACTGGGCTCCTGCTTTCGCAGGAGCACGATCCGGATCGAACGGGACATCCTCCAGGCCCCAGCGCCAAATTGCAGGCGCCGGACGTCGACCCTCAGCAGCCGCCCGAATGGCCGCTCGGCCGGCAGGTCATGCTGTGCCGGGTCGGACCGTCGGGGTCGTCGTCGGCATAGCGTGGTTGCGCATAGACCGGGCGCGGCGCGGGACGCGTGCCGGTCGCGGTGACCGGCGTGGCGCGGCGTGCGCCATAGGACGGGGCCGACGCGGCGAGCGACGGCCCGGCATAGCGTTCGACCGCGATACCGAGCTGCTTGGCGCCGGCGAAATCGAGCCAGGCGATCTCGTCGGGATTGGCCGCGGTCAGCGCATAGACCGCGTCCTCGGTCAGCCCGAGTTTCGCCATATAGGCCCCGACCAGCGCGTTGCCCGGCGCCGACACGCCATCGCTGCCCGAGGCGGCATGGAAGCCGAGCCGCCCGCCGCTCGACAGATAGCGCTTGGCCCCGCCCAGCCAGGCGATGGCGCAGGCCGAGGCGCAGACCGACCCCTCAGGCACCAGGCTGCTATAGCCCCGCGCGCGCATCGTCTCGCCGATCTTGAGCCCCGCCATCAGATTGCCGCCCGCGCTGTCGAACGCGACGATCGCCCTGGGCAGGGTCGCGGCAATCCGCTGGAACCGCTCGCCGTCGCCATAAGCGAAGTCGCCCGCGACCAGGATCATCGGCACCGCCCCGTTGCGCGAGACGCCGAATTGCGCGGCCTGCGCCGGCGCGGACATTCCCGCCAGCCCCGCCGCCAGACCAACCATCGCAACAAGCCACGCGCGCATCGGCCACCCCTCGTTCGTCCCGCCTTGCCGTCCTCCACGGCGTAGCGGACGGTCGCTGCATTCGAGCTTAACGAAGGCGGGCGGCAAGCGGAAGAGACGGTGCGGCCCGGCGCCGGAAGGGATTCCGCTAGGGAATGCACCGGACCGCACCAGGAGCAGGCTGCCATGCCCCCTTGCATGGCCGAAACAGCCGGGCGGCTGCTTCACCTGATGAACAGATTGCCAGGTCCCCCCGGAAATGGCGGAAGAGGCCGTCGACCGCTTCATCCGTTCACGCACCCCGCTTGCGCGGTACAATAGTTCGCATTACGAGCTTCATTGTCAACCCCGATGAGAGACGCGGGTGAGACGAGTCGGCGGAATAAGTGACACCCCCGTCGCCGCCGGCGCGGCGGCCGTGGACCGGGGCGAAAGCCCGGTCCCGGCCAAAGCCGCCAAGAGCTTGCGCTTGAATCGACATCCGAGCGACAGCCGGACGCGCCCGCCTTTATCCCGCCACGCACGCCCCGGTGCGCACGCCGCTGACGCTGCCCACGCCCAGCACGATCGTCGCGCGGCGTTCGAACGCCAGCGCCTGCCAGCGCCCGCTATTGCCGGTCGCGGTGCGGCTGCGCAGGAACGTCAGGTTCATCAGCTCATATTGTTCGGGGTCGATCCGCCCGGCATCGATCAGGCAATTCCACTGCGCGACATTCCAGCGCCAGTCGTTGCCGATGCCGTCGGCGTCGATCGTCCGCGCCAGCGCGCCGTACCAGTCGACGATCGCGCGCAGCCGCGGCCAGCGCTCCGCGGCGGGCATCGCGGCGAGCTTGGTGCGCAGCCGGGCGATGTCGCCATCGGCGGGGAAGCCGCCCTGCTGCACGCGCGTGTCGATCGCCCAGCGCACCTTGCGCGGCGTGATCGGTTCGCCCGCGAAGATCCTGAGCACGTCGAGCCGCACCTGGTCGAGCAACGCGACATAGGTATCGGTCTGGACCTGGAGCATCGGGTCGCTCTCGAACAGGGCGGTCAGTTCGCCGGCGAGCGCGGGCGACAGCGTGCCCCTGGCATCCTCCGCCGCCAGGATCGCGTCGCGGCATCTGGCGGCGAGCGGCACCGCGCGGCAGGGTTTGGAGAAGAGCAATTTGCCATAGTCCGGCGCAAGCGCCCGCCGGGTCCGCTTGAAGTCGCCCCGATGGCGGAACTGCTTGCGCCACGCCGCCAGCACCGGCTGCAGGCTACCCGTACCGAAATTCCATTGCGCCATGCCGACCGAGATCAGCTGGCCATCGAAATTCCCCGTCGGCGTCGCCCAGCAGCCCGACGTCTCCGGCACCGACGTCTCGTGCATCCGCGCGAAGATCGCCGCGCGATCGAGCCCGATCTCCGCGAGCCGCGCCGCGGCGGCGGGGTCGATGCGGATGGCAGGCGTGTCGGCGACGGGACGGCAGGGTGGCGGTGGCGGCGTTTCGGATGCGAGTGCCGGGGGCGACGGCGCGGGCATCGCGACGGCCGGCGTGACCTGAGCCGGTGCGGGCGAAGTCGATATAGCCAGTAACCCCGCCGCTATCGCTGCCGATGATCGCATACCCGCCCCCTCGTCTGCGCCGGCCAGGACCGACCGGCACCCGCTCCCCACCGCGATACAGCAAGCATGGGCTCCCGCGAAAGCCGGAGCCCAGGGCAGCGACATCCCGGGCCATCCTTGGTTCCTGCTCCCGCAGGAACCCGGCCCGGCAAATCCCGGGCAAGGACTAGGGGACACCAAATATCGCGGCGGCGGCTCCGTTCGCTGCGCCCGCTTCGAGCCCGTGTCAGCCAGATCACCGCATATGGCCGGGCGCCACAAGCCCCGGCCCCAAAACCGGCATCACGATGCCGCCGGTGCGCAAGACCTTATTGGTCCCCCTCCGGCGCTGCCGCTTCCGACCCGGTGTCGGTCGAACTCGAGCTCGCGGACGACTGTATGAAGTATAGCGCCAGCCCGATGAACAGGACCGCCCCGATGGCGATGATATACTGTGCTCTGCGCGACATACTCAAATCATAATCCCACTCGACGCCACTCGCAATCGTCCAAAATGTGCCCGATTCAACTATTTATACGATGAACTTCGGGCGCTTTTCATATCCGCCGATCGGGTCGGCGCGCACGATCCAGAAAAAGGCCGATCAGACACAATAACTGACCTATTTCCTCAAAGACAAACTGTCACATTCTGGTAGTAAGCGTGCCGCCATGCTGCGCACCTTGCTCCTCCTGATGACCTCGCCGGTCCTTTCCCAACCCAGCCAGGTCGGGGAGGCCCTGTGGCGCGCCCGCACGCGGCTCGGGCTGACGATCGAGGACGTGGCAAAGACGACGGGCTTCGCCGCGCTCCTGCTGACCGCCATCGAGGATTCCGATTTCGCCGAGATGCGATCGAACGGCTCCACCATTGCCGCGGCCAAATCCTATGCCGTCGTCGCCCGCCTGCCCAAGGGTTGGGTGGCGCGGACGCTGGCCGCCGAGCTGAAGGCCGGCCCCGGCGGGAAATCGGGAGCGGGCTGAGGGCGCCGACCGCCGCCCGCCACGTGGTTCCGGTCGGGATGCCGTGGACCTGTACTCCCCCAGAAAGCGGGAGTCCGGGGTAGCGAAGTACCCGATCACTCTGGGTTCCTGCCTTCGCAGGAACACTGGAGCTACATGCCCGATTTCGAAATCGCGCCGTCCGCGCGATGCCTTTGTCGGAGCATCGCCTCCCGCGGAAAACCGGTGCCCACTTTTCCGCGCGATGCCTTTGTCGGAGCATCGCCTTTCGCGGAAAACCGGTGCCCACTTTTCCGTGCGATGCTCTATCCGGCCGCTACCCCGCCGTTTGCCTGCCCATCGGTGCCGGCATCGCCGCTCGCCGCCCCCTGCGCCGCCGCCTCGCGCGCGGCGCGGGCCGCTTCGCCGCGGCGGCGAGAACGCTGGGCGTAGAGGAAGGTCCACAGGGTCAGCGCGCCCATCGTGGCATAACCCACGATCGGCCCGGCGATCAGGTAGGCGCGGATGCTGAGCGCGAACACCAGCGCCACCGACACCGCGAAATGTGCCAGCAGGCCGAACCCCCATACCAACGTCATCACCATCATCGTACGGCGGAACCCGGCATGGACGCGCAGCGCCTCGAACTCCTGCGCCTCCCCTTCCGACTTGCGCGCCATGCTTGCCCGCGCGAGTTCGTAGATCAGCGGCTTGCCGATCAGCGCCGAGCCGAGGAATACCAGCGCGATCACCCCGGTGACGAGGTTCTCGCGCAATTGCAGAAACTTGGCGCCGCCACCACCGATCACCGCCAGCAGCGAGAGCGCGATGCCGGCAAGCACCATCATCGACAGCGCATCGAGCCGACGGTGCCGCGCGAACTCGATCAGGCTCCACACGATCGGCGGCGCGGAGGACAGGAGCAGCGCGCGGACGTCGCCAAAAGGGGCTTCGGCATAGGAGTAGATGACGAAGGGCAGGATGAAGTTGACCAGCACTTCGATCAGCGCATGGCCGCCTTTGGCGCGGAGCCAGGCGGCGATACGCGTACTCAACCCGGTTTGTTCGTCCACGCACGGCTTCCTTGCGATTGCACGCCAAGGATAGGGAAGCTCACGGCGCCTGCAAAGCCGTTGATATGGTTGCGATCCCGCTGGCGGGTTGCCGATGGCAGCGATAGGGTAGCGGCAGAGGTGGGATGATGAAGCTTCAGGACATCGCGATCATTGCCTGCATCCTGCCGACGCAATTCGCGCTGCTGCGGACGCATGAAGAGCTGCGGATGTGGAAACCGGGGGCGCGCGTCGCCATCGGGATGGCGGGAATCGTCGCTGCCGTCGCATTGTTGATCGTGGGCGCGCCGCTCATCCCGAGGCCGCCCGCTTCGCATTCTTCCCTGCTGCAGGACCTGATTCTGGGTGGCTTTATCGGGTTGATCGCCGTGGCCTCGGTCCTGTCGGCAATGCAAATCGCGGGCGGATTGGCGCAGGGTTTCAAGCGCTGGCGCTATCGCCGCCGGATGTTGGCCCAGGATAGCGGATCGACGCGTTGACCGACATGCCGGAGCGATCGCCGCTTCCCCGCTCCATGGGCACCAGGGCGATCGCAATCGCCGCCATCGCGCTGGCAATCCCGGCCGCCGGCCTCCATGCGCAATTCGTCCCGCCGGCCGGCTATATCGGGCCGTCCGGCCCGCCGGTCGCCGCTCGCGTCGAGCCGGGATCGCCGGCGCTGACCGCCACGACGGACTTCGACCGGCCGGGCATGATCGGCGTGGTGCCCGGCTATCCGCGCAAGGACGCGCACGTGGCCGTCATCGGCGCCTATACCATCGCCGAGACGAAGAGAGCCCGCGTCACCGCCGCCTGGTCGCTCGGATTCCTGCCGATCACTGTGTCGTTCGGCGACGGGCGCTGCTTCGACTTCACCGCCGATTATAACGGCCCGCACCTGTCGAACGCGCGCCTGCACAAGGTCGCGTGCGGCACGCCCCGGAAAGATGGCGCCATCCCGCCTCCGCCCCCGGCCGGCAGCCGGCTGCGCCTCGCCGGCACGAATTGGGGCTATGCCGACTGGGTCGACGACAAAGCGGGCATGTCGACCATCACCGCCCCCTTCGCCAAAACGTACCAGCCGTTCTTCACGGCGCGGATGCCGACCATCGCGATCATGGCGATGAACGGGGTGGATTATCCGGGCGGGAATATCACGCTGGTCGGGCGGTATCGCGGGCAGTTGAGCGTGGTGGTGCTGGAAGTGGGGTTTTGATTTGGGGCGCGCGTCCGAGCCGTCATAAGATCAGTCAGCTTCGCAAGCGTTGCCGCGACCAGATAGGGGTTATTACAGGTGCCACCGTAGCCGGCGGTCCTCTGGACCGCCCGGTTTCGCTCCGCCCCTATTTGGGATCGTTGCCTATTCCGGCTGCGCTGCCGCCGGCATCCGGCCGGCGCGGCCGGAATCGATCCGCTCCTGGCGCTCCGCCATCGCCAGCCAAGCGGCCGCCGCGCGCAGGCAGCGGTCGCGGACATTGTCCAACGTCGCGGCATCGGCATCGGCCCGCGCCTGCTCGGCCTGTTGCCGAAAGGTGAGTTGCGCCATGCGGGTATCCTTTCAACGGCGCGGGGAGAGCGCCACGCACCCTCCCCGCCGTCCGGTCAGTCGACGCTTTGCAGGTTGCAGGCCGACATCTTGCCGTTCTTCGACGGTTCCAGATCGTACGAAACGCGCTGGTTCTCGTGCAGCGTGGTCATGCCGGCGCGCTCGACCGCGCTGATATGGACGAAGGCGTCGGTTCCGCCCTCGTCGGGCGTGATGAAGCCGAAACCCTTGCTCGTGTTGAAAAACTTGACGGTGCCGTTGGTGGCCATTGGTATTTCCTTCGAATTCCATCTCCGAAGCGGAGACGTTCCGCTCAAGGAGCAGGGAAAGAAGGAAATGGAGCCGCGGCACCGAGAACCGTCGATATGCGACTTTAGCCGGCATATTATGGCGGCAATTGCTCCATAATACAAGCGCCGCGCCGCCACCACGGCGGCACTGAAAACCGACCGGGCACAATTTCATCCGAAATTCAGCCGCAATCGGCGTGGGCGCAGCCTCATGCCCATGGGCTCGATCATCGCCGCCTTTGCCCGCGGCCCCCACGTCCTCCTCCCGCCGTCGCGAGCGTTGGGCGTAGAGGGAGGTCCGGATCGTCAGCGAGTCCATCGTGCCATAACCGGCGATCGGCCCGGCGATCGGGTACGCGGATGCCGAGCGAACACCAGGGCGATCGACAGCGCGGTGCTCGGAATGTCACGCCGATCGGGCGGTATCGCGGGCGGTTGAGCGTGGTGGCGCGGGAGCTGGGGTATTGATTTGCGAAGCGGCGTGTCCGCGGCGGGTTACGAGCGGCGCCCGTGTTAAGGTGTCGTCGTAACCGCTGGTTATTCGGGGGTTATTGCACGTGGCACCGTAATTCGGTGTGGCGGTGGTGCTTGGCGGATTGGTGGCGGTGGTGCTTGGCGGATTGATGGTGACGCAGGGGCGGCGGAGCGTTTAGGGGTTATTGCACGTGGCACCGTAATTCGATGATGATGACGCAAGGGCGGTGGCGTCGCGTTTGGGGGTTATTGCACGTGTCACCGTAATACCATCGTAATACGGTAATACGGTAATACGGTAATACGGTAATACCGTAATCCCACCAAATCACTACCAAATCACTACCAAATCACTAATATTCAACCATTATTCTATTCCTCCTGGCGAAGTGTACTCCGAACCCAAGAGACGATTCGCCTGATATCTAATTCTGGCAGCAGCCGCCGCGTCATCTGTTTTTATTATTTGAACCGCGGATTCCAAAAATCTATGCATCGTCTCCTGGTCGACGCGGTCCGTAATTCTCAGACCGAAATTAACGGGAAATATTCCTTCAAATGACTTCGTAAGTGAACTTAACCCAGGAGAAGCTGCGTAGAGATTCATTAGGAACTGCGGGTGCATATTGAGGCTATTTCTGACACCAACTTCCTTAGCTGCAATTAACACTTTAAATTCTTCAGTTAGCCACCAAGTTCTGAATCCGTAAACACTATCACCCATAAACTCGTTATTATTATGGCGCATTTCATCCACGTACAATGCCAAGTACGCGTCATTCCATGCCAGCCTTTCGTCCTTCTTATATTTCTCGACGCGCTCCTTGAGTGGCGTAGCACGAGCGCTGCTCACGGCCTTGCGTATATCGCTAGCCGGAATAATCGCCATTCCAAACTTCCTCTGCAGATAGGCAGCGAAATTTGAATCCGCCCTGGCGCTTTCGAACCAACTGGCTTGCCCAAAGAGAGACAAAAATTCTTCCCACGAAGAGCAGCTTCGAGCGTGCCGCTCCGGTTCCAACTTAGAATAAAAATAAGCTCTTATAAGTATTCTGTCAGATTGCTGGGCCAAATCTAGCGAAACCCTAGACTCCCAAGGTTTATAGAAATTTTGAAACTCAAGATGCGCAGCATGTATATTCCCATACACCTCTTCGAAAACCATCTCTGGCAAAAATAACTCGGCTCCGGCACGCGATAACATTCGTAGCGTATTTTGCGTGGCCTGGTGCTCTGGCCGCAGACAAATCTCGGAGAGCGCCCTAACAAGAATATCAGAACCCACCAATAAAGATAGATTTCTAGCAAGCTGATTGAAATACGTACCTACCTTATCATCACCCCTTATGACAAACTCCACACTAAATGCCTTAAACAATCTAAATGTATACTCCTTCTCATCCTCACTACCGGAATAAAATACCCCCCTAATTATGTCCAGGCATACTTCAGAGAAGTATCTTTGTTTTGTTATATCTGAAAACTTCTCCACGCACTTTTCTAATACGAAATCATGTGTCTTTATTTCCTCAAACCTTATCGCCCCTTTTGTAGATGCAATGAAATTAAGACCCTGCTTTTCGAAGGTTTTATTAATTGCGTGAGATACAATTTCTGTTACTACCAATAAATCTCCATCATCATTTATGCCGTGTATTCTGGCGCGTTCTTTGACACTTTCCCAAAAAGCAACTTCAATATCGCGAATCTGAACACTCCTCTCGCCGAACTCAGATCGCACCTCGAAGGGTAAGCAATATCCGATAGCGCCGTGGTTTCTAATTCGCGGCGAGCCGGTTTTCGAACAAAGGCGCGCTATCCTCCTCCCGATGTTTATCGACGACCTGCTTTTTACCGCTGGAAACTTAGATTCGACAAAATCGACAATATCTTCCTCGGTTTTGAATATTCCCTTTTGTGGATCTGTTCCTTCAAGGGACATGTATATCGCCGAGTCTACAGCTAATATTAAAAGGTCGTGCTCTTGCGGCTCCGAATCAGAGTGAACCTCTAGATACGTAAGAATACTCATTCGCTCAGAGGAAGCGTAACTCTGTGTAGTTTGCCCTTGAAGCTCCATCATAGAATGAACTTGTGGAGCAAATCGATCGATAAACATCGCAGAAACTGTTTCATCTCTTTGACATTGCGTCGTTATCCACCGACGGTCTCGTATTCTTACCTCTACCCCGAACTCTTTCTGGATCTCCGCCTCAATAATATCACGATTTGGGCAAAAACGGCTGCTCATGTATGTTATAAGTTCGACTTCGCGACCTGATTCCCCGAGGCGTTTTATCGTATGAACGATTTTCGCCTTTACATCAGGCCTTGTCGATATTTGAACGAAGTGCGAGGGTTTTCCTCGGATCGCGCGTACGAAGCCATCCTGTCCGCCGTCGTGCATTCCGCCCGTCGGTTCGAATTCCGTACCGAGTGTATGATTTAGCAACCCTTGCGAGAAGATTTCGAAATCATCATCGCTCACGGCGTCCAGAACCAAACCTGCTACTGCAGGGTCGATGTTTGCCATCGTATTCTCCTCCTGTTCTGGACTGACATACCAACTTAGCGTCGATTAGCGCGAATGGTATTTAGTTCGATTCGACGCCAGTTTCTTCCCACCCTTCCCCCACCCCCTCCCCCCTGCTATCGGCCCTCCCGACTCTCGCATTCGCCCGTCCGGGCGCGCCCGCGCGGGACGCTCGCCTTTCCAGGCATAGCGCCCGCCTCCCCGCCGCGCCCGCGACCGGCCACACAGGGAAAGGACCCTTTGAATGACCGCCATCGGCCAGGACACGCTCAATACCCGCGACACGCTCAGCGCGGGCGGCAAGAGCTACGATTATTTCTCCCTGGCCAAGGCGAGCGCCAAGCTCGGCGACATTTCCCGCCTGCCATTCTCGATGAAGGTGCTGCTGGAGAATTTGCTGCGGTTCGAGGATGGCGTGACCGTCACGCCGGAGGATTGCCAGGCGATCGTCGACTGGCAGAAGAACCCGGTCGCGCCGGATCGCGAGATCCAGTACCGCCCGGCGCGCGTGCTGATGCAGGATTTCACCGGCGTGCCCTGCGTGGTCGACCTGGCGGCGATGCGCGACGCGATCACCAAGCTGGGCGGCGACGCGGCCAAGATCAATCCGCAGGTGCCCGTCCACCTAGTCATCGACCATTCGGTGATGGTCGATGAGTTCGGCACGCCCAAGGCGTTCGGCGATAACGTCGACCTGGAATATGCGCGCAATTTCGAGCGCTACGAATTCCTGAAATGGGGATCGAAGGCGCTCGACAATTTCTCGGTGGTGCCGCCGGGCACCGGCATCTGCCATCAGGTGAATCTCGAGTACGTCGCGCAGGCGGTGTGGTCGTCGAAGGAAAGCGGTGCGCACGCCACGGCGGGTGCGACGATCGCCTATCCCGACACGTTGGTCGGCACCGACAGCCACACGACGATGGTCAACGGGCTGGGCGTGCTCGGCTGGGGCGTCGGCGGGATCGAGGCGGAAGCGGCGATGCTGGGGCAGCCGGTGTCGATGCTGATCCCCGAAGTGGTCGGCTTCAAGCTGACCGGCGCGCTGAACGAAGGCATCACCGCGACCGACCTGGTACTGACCGTCACCCAGATGCTGCGGCAAAAGGGCGTGGTCGGGCGGTTCGTCGAATTTTACGGCCCGGGCCTGGACAGCATGACGCTGGCCGACCGCGCGACGATCGCCAACATGGCGCCCGAATATGGCGCGACCTGCGGCTTCTTCCCGATCGACGACAAGACGCTCGATTACATGCGCCTGACCGGCCGCCCGGCCGACACGATCGCGCTGACCGAGGCCTATGCCAAGGCGCAGGGCATGTGGCGCGACGCGGGTGCCGCCGATCCGATCTTCACCGACACGCTCGAACTCGACATGGGCGAGGTGGTCGCGTCGCTCGCCGGGCCGAAGCGCCCGCAGGACCGCGTCAGCCTGAACAAGGTCGACGAGGTGTTCAACGGCGACCTCACCAAGCTCTACCACAAGGAGCGCCCGGCGCGCGTCGCGGTCGCGGGCAAGGATCATGACGTCGGCGACGGCGACGTCGTCATCGCCGCGATCACCAGCTGCACCAATACCTCCAACCCGTCGGTGCTGGTCGCCGCGGGCCTCGTGGCACGAAAAGCGCGCGCCAAGGGCCTGATGCCCAAGCCGTGGGTCAAGACCAGCCTGGCGCCGGGATCGCAGGTCGTGACCGACTATCTGGAGAAAGCGGGGCTGCAGGCCGATCTCGACGCGATCGGGTTCAACCTGGTCGGCTATGGCTGCACCACCTGCATCGGCAATTCGGGGCCGCTCGCCGCGCCGATCTCGGCCGCGATCAACGAGAACGATCTGGTCGCCGCCTCGGTCCTGTCGGGCAACCGCAATTTCGAAGGCCGCGTGTCGCCCGACGTGCGCGCCAACTTCCTGGCCTCGCCGCCGCTGGTCGTCGCTTATGCGCTCAAGGGCACGGTGACCGAGGACATGGTCGAAACCCCGATCGGCCAGGGCAGCGACGGCAACGACGTCTATCTGAAGGACATCTGGCCGACCAACCAGGAGGTCGCCGAGACGATGGCGGCGAATATCGACCGCGACATGTTCGAGACGCGGTACGGCGCTGTCTATGAAGGCGACGAGAAGTGGCGCGCGATCGACGTGCTCGGATCGGACACCTATACCTGGCGCGCGGGATCGACCTACATCCACAACCCGCCCTATTTCGAGGGCATGGGCATGACCCCGGCGCCGGTCGCCGACATCATCGAGGCGCGGCCGCTCGCCATCCTGGGCGATTCGATCACTACCGACCACATCTCGCCGGCCGGATCGATCAAGGCCGACAGCCCGGCGGGCACGTTCCTGCAGGAGCATCAGGTCAGCCGCGCCGACTTCAACTCGTACGGCGCGCGCCGCGGCAATGACGAGGTGATGGTGCGCGGCACCTTCGCCAACATCCGTATCAAGAACGAGATGGTCCCGGGCGTCGAGGGCGGGATGAGCCGCTATGATGGCGAGGTCATGCCGATCTATGACGTGGCGATGAAGTTCAAGGCGGCGGGCGTGCCGATGGTGATCGTCGCCGGCAAGGAATACGGCACCGGATCGTCGCGCGACTGGGCGGCGAAGGGCACCAACCTGCTCGGCGTCCGCGCGGTCATCACCGAAAGCTTCGAGCGCATCCACCGTTCGAACCTGGTCGGGATGGGCGTGCTGCCCTTGCAGTTCGCGGAAGGGGTGACGCGGCAGACGCTCGGCCTGACCGGGAACGAGACCTTCACCATCCGCAACGTCGCGGGTCTCCGCCCGCGTCAGGACATCAAGGTCGAACTGACCCGCGCCGACGGCTCCAAGGAGACGTTCATGACGCGCTGCCGGATCGATACGGTCAACGAGCTGGAATATTTCCTCAACGGCGGCATCCTGCAGTTCGTGCTGCGCAAGCTGGCGGCGTAAAAGCGGCGGGATTGAAGATAGGGGGCGCGGGGCGATGAGTCCCGCGCCCTTCTCCATTCTCAAATCCTCCCCGAGCTCGCTTGGGGAGGGGGACCGCCGAACGCGGTGGAGGGGCCGTAGCTGCTGCGCAGCGAGGACGGGGATCTTCCCCTCCACCAAGCCGCTGCGCGTCTTGGTCCCCCTCCCCATCTGCGATGGGGAGGATTGCTGATGCCGGCGGTCGCGCCGCTCGCTCATCGTTCGAGTCCTCCCCCGCCAGGGAGAGGTAGCGCGCATAGCGCGATGGAGGGGGACCGCACGACGCAGTCGCGTGATGAAGGGGGTCGCCTCCTCGGACTCGCTTGCCGCCCTCCCCCTCCACCACGACGCTGCGTGCCGCGGTCCCCCTCCCCGTAAACGGGAGGATTCATGGTAGTGTATCGGCCCGAACGCCCAACGCTCCAATCCCCCCCCCGCCAGGGAGGATTTCGGGATGCGCGCCGTCCGCGAGCCGCGGACCGCACGAGCAGTCACGATCAAGCGCAGCCGCCGCCCCACCCCTTCCAATTCGTCATCCCGGCCTCGTGCCGGGATCCACCGTGCTGCAGGTCATGTCGGATGCGAGACGTGATGCACGGGCCGCCCTTCCCCCAATGCCCGCTCTTCCGAAGAGCCTCGATGGATAAAGCTTGTTGCCCGGTGGATCCCGGCACAAGGCCGGGATGACGGTGGGAGTACGGTGACGGCCGTTGCTTCCCCCCGAACGGGCCGCGGCGCAGGCCGGAACCCGGCGGCGATGCGGTTGCGGCGGCGGGTGCCCTCACAGCGCCACGAAACCGGGCCCCGGCCTTCGCCGGGGAAATCCTATGAACCGAAACCTGTCGGTAGTCCGGTTGCCGGGCGACGCGTCCTCATCCCGCCAGCACCGCATCGTCGTCGCGGTCGCCGGCTTCGCGGCGCGACCAGGCGATGAAGGCGTCTTCGTCCATCGGTTCGGCGATGACATAGCCCTGGACGACGTCGCAGCCGATCACGCGCAGCATCTCTGCCTGATCGCCTTGCTCGATGCCTTCGGCGACCGCTTCGCAGCCCAGGCCGTGGATCAGGCCGATCACCGATTGCGCGATCAGCCGTGCCTCGTGCCGCGAGGTGACGTGCTCGACCAGGCTGCGGTCGAGCTTGATGCGGTCGATCGGCAATTGACGCAGGCGCGCCAGGCTCGAATGGCCGGTGCCGTAGCCGTCGATCGCGATCGTCGCGCCATCGGCACGCAGCGCGCCGATCGCCTCGATCACGTCGTCCGAACAATGCATCGCCAGCGTCTCGGTAATCTCGAGTTCGAGCAGCCGGGCCGGCGCATCGGCCGCCAGCATCGCCTCTCGCAAACGACGGAAGAACATCGCATGGTCGAGCTGGCGCTGGCTGATGTTGATCGCCAGCCGCTGCTCGATGCCCAGATCGGCCCAGCGGCGGATCGTCTCGGCGACGCGCGCGATCACCCATTCGCCGATCTCGACGATCAGCCCCGTCTCCTCGGCGCGCGGCAGGAACGTGCCGGGCAATGTGACGCCGCGGACCGGATGGCGCCAGCGCAGCAGCGCCTCGGCCGCGACGATCGCGCCGTCGGCCAAGGCGACCTGCGGCTGATAGACGAGCGCGAACTGGTCCTGGTCGAGCGCGTTGCGCAGATCGACCTCCAGCTGTGCGCGATCGGCGAGTTCGGCGGCCAGCGCGTCGGAGAAATGCTCGGCGCGGCCGCGGCCGCTCGCCTTGGCGTGATACATTGCGGCGTCGGCGGCGCGCATCAGGTCATGGAGCGTGGTACCGTGATCGGGGCGCAGCGCGATGCCGATCGACGCGCCGATCTCGATCTCGGCGCCCGCGATATCGAACGCCTCGGTCAGCGCATAGAGCACGCCGCGGCCGATCCGCGTCGCCTGGCGCGGGTCGGGCAAATTGGGGAAGAACATGGTGAATTCGTCGCCGGCCAGACGGCCGATCAGCGGCTTGTCAGCAAGGTCGCCGATCGTCACGCTGTCGGCGACCGCGCGCAGGCGATTGGCGACCATCCCCAGCAGCATGTCGCCGGTCGCATGGCCCATCGTGTCGTTGACCGTCTTGAAACGGTCGAGGTCGATGAACAGCAACGCCGCGATCTGGCCGGCGGGCATCTCGGCAAGCTGGCGTTCGGCCGAGCGGCGGAAATGGGTGCGATTGGGCAAGGCGGTGACGGGATCGTACATCGCCAGCCGGTGAACGCTGTCGAGATTGGCCGCGACCTGACGGAACAGGCCGTGCATCGCTTCGCCGAGATGCGGGACGGCGGCGCCGATATCCTCGGGAATCGGGCTCTCGAGATCGCCATGTGCCGCCTTGGCAAGGCGGGCAATGGCCGAATCGATCGCAGCGGCGATGGACGCGATCGAGCGCTCGGCGGCCGCCCAGGACAATACCGAACAGACGATCGCGGGGATCAGCGCGCGGCCCATCGTCCCGGCCGTGAGGCGGCCATGCGACGTCGCCAGCAGCGCGAGGATGAACACCACCGCGCCGGCGCACAGTGCGAATGATATCGCCCGGCCTTTCAGCGATGCTGATTCCATTACGCGCGCGATGCCCTTCTAGCGGGCCAGCCAAACGACCCCCGATGAAGCCGACATTGTGACCGGAAAGGGTTAAGAATTTCGTGCCGCGCGGGGCTTGCGCAGCACGATATACAATGCGCCGGACCCGCCGTGGCGCGGGTTCGCCCCGCGTACCGCGGCGATCGCGTCGGCGTGGCGCGAGGCGTGGAGCCAGTCGCCGACCGCGGCGCGGATCGCGCCGCGCGCATGTGGACGCTCGCTGCCGGCGCGCGGCGGCTTGCCGGTGATCAGCAGGATCACCCGGTCGCCGCACGCGACCGACCGCCCGAGCGCGGCGTCGAGCAGCGCATAGGCCGAACTGAGCGTGTGCCCGTGCAGGTCGACCGTGGCATCGGGCTCGACCATGCCGCGCGACAGGCGCCGGTCCCAGCTGCCGTCGAGCGTAGTGCCGGGGACGGGCGCGGACTTGGCCTTCTTTAGTCCCTCCCCTTCGGGATCGTCATGTAAGCCGCGCCCCGCGCGGTTCAGGTCAGGCCGGGGGCCTGACCGACCTGACGATGGGTTGGGGTGCGGCCTCGCAACCTGGCGGCCGGCTTTAGGCCCGTCCCCACTCCCGCCCCCTCCACTGAGGGGGAGAGGCTTGTGAGGTTCCGCGGTGGTTTTGGTGCGCCCCGGCATCGGCGTCACCGTCGCCATCACGCGCTGCCAGAGCGCGCGTTCCTCAGCGCTGAGGCGCCGTTCCACCACCGCCTCCCTGCAGGCGGGCGAGCGTGCCGACCGGCACGAGCAGGAACGCCGTGCCGCGTCCGGACATGCCGCCGGCAATCGCCTCGGCCTCGCGGCCCGATCCCCAGAACGTATCGACGCGGTTGGCGCCCTTGATCGCCCCACCGGTATCCTGCGCAATCCACAATCCCGTCGCGTCGGCACGGTCCATCGAGAGGAAGATGGGCGCGCCCAGCGGAACGAACTTGGGATCGCTCGCGACCGTCACGCCGCCCGTCACCGGCAGCCCCATCGCGCCCAGAGGCGGCCCATCGAGCAGGCGGAAGAAGACGTAGCTCTTGTTGGCACGCATCACCTCGCGCCCCTCGTCGGGATGCGCCCGCAGCCAGGCGACGATGTCCTGCATCGTGGCGTGGCCGGGCTGAAGCAGGCCGCGATCGCGCATCAGCGCGCCGATCCCGGTGTAATCGCGCCCGTTCTGACTGTCATAGCCGATGCGGATCGTCGATCCGTCGGGCTGGCGCAACTCGCCCGATCCCTGGACCTGGAGGAAAAACAAGGCGACGGGATCGGCCGCCCAGGCGATGATCGGTGCCTGGGTCATCGCCCCTTCTTCGATCTGGGTGCGGTCGTAATAGGGAACCAGGTTCTTGCCGTCGACGCGGCCGCGGATCGACTTGCCTTTGAGCGCATCGGAGAACTTGCCGAGATCGACGTCGATCAGGTCGCTGGGGCGACCGTAGATCGGTACCTCATAGCCTCGGCGGCGATCGCGCGAGCCGGCGATTTCGGGGATGTAATAGCCCGTCGCGAACGCCTTGCCGTCGCCGACCTGGATCGTTTCGAAATTGCTCGCGAAGAATTGCGCCGCGTCGCGATCGCTGGCGGATTGCGCGGCGGAGCAGGCGGGCGCCCAGTCGGCACCGCGGGTGAGCCCGGATTGGTCGGTGCGGCGGACGAGTTCGCGGCAGCTCAGGCGGAAGCCGGCGAGCGCGCGCGCGGCCCCGGACTGCGTCAAGCCGAGCGCGGCGACCGGCGGCCCGGCCACTACTCCTGCCCCGGCCGCATTGGCGCCCGCGGGCACGATCGTCGGGTTCGCCACCGGCGGGAGCGGCTTGGCCGGGGTCGGCCGGCGCACCGGCGCCGGTGCCACGCCCGTGGGGGGCGGCACGATCCGGCCACCACAGGCCGACAGCAGGACCAGCCCCGATATCAGGATCAGCTTGCGCAGCGCGGCCATCGACGAAACCCCTTTACTCGATTTGGGTATCGCTAATGGCCGGTCGGACCACGGGAAACAAGGTCGGGGTGGGACGGCGCGCCTTCAAATTCCCCTCCCTTCACGGGAGGGGCGTTCGAACTTCACGCCTCGTCGGTGTCGGCGAGCTTCCAGTCCGGATTGCCGCTGCGCAACGGACGGGCGAAGGTCCAGACGTCGTGCGTCTCTACTGCATCGGTCAGCGACCCGGCGACGACGTTGCCGTCGGCGTCGCGCGTGACCGCGGCGATATCAGCATCGAACGCCACCGTGACGCGGGCGACCTTGTTGTCGATGCCGGCGTCGGTGATCACCGCGCGCTCGATCGTGACCAGACGATTGTCGAGCACGTGCCCGGCCGCCGCCCGCGCCTTGATCGCATCGGCGAACGCGTCGCGTACATGATCTTCGGTCAGCCAGGCGAGCGTTTCCTCGTCCCCCTTCCAGAAGGCTTCGAGCACCATGCGATACGCGCTTTTGGCGCCGTCCAGGAACGTCGCGACGTCGAACGACGGATCGGCATGGATCAGCGCCCGCAGGCCATTCTGGGCACCGCCCTCGATCGGGCTGGGCCCAGTATCGCGGAGATCGGGCCGCACGTCGGGCGACCGCGGCAAGGTCAGTGGCGCCCCGGACCGCTCCTCCGCCGGGTTGCGCAACACCGGTTCATGGCCGGTCCGCTTGCCGAGTACGGCATACAGACGCAGTCCCAGAAACAGGGCAACCAAGGCAAGGATGACGATATAGGGCATTAGGCTTCCAACTTGACCGTCCCGCAACATAAGCACAAGAAACGCGCTATTCAAATGTTCCGGCGCACGCCGCGGCGTTGAACTGGCTCGATCCCCCTGCTAGTCGCCGCTCACTTCGCGCGCCCCGCGGGGC
This sequence comes from uncultured Stakelama sp., assembly GCA_964521615.1. Taxonomy (GTDB): domain Bacteria; phylum Pseudomonadota; class Alphaproteobacteria; order Sphingomonadales; family Sphingomonadaceae; genus Sphingomonas. Next base: position 69,758 of record CAZFTL010000017.1, read on the forward strand.
CGGACACGCGAAAAATCCATTCAAGACGAGAAAGTAGCTACAAAATGGACGAACAGGATACCGCCGGCGCGATCGACGCCACGCTCCCCAACGGCGCCGACAACGGCCCCGCGATCGGCATGATCTCGCAATATGTGAAGGACCTGTCGTTCGAGAGTCCGACCGCGCCGGCGATCTTCAGCAGCGAGAATCAGCAGCAGGCACCGCAGATGGACGTCGAGTTCGGCATCGGCACCAGCCAGGTCGGTGACGAATTCCACGAAGTCACGCTGAAGATCGAGGTCCGCGCCAAGATGGGCGAGCAGACCGCGTTCATCGTCGACCTGACCTATGCCGGCCTGTTCGGCGCGCGCAACGTGCCCGACGAGCACCTGCAGCCGTTCCTGCTCGCCCAGGCCCCCACCCTGCTCTTCCCGTTCGCGCGACGCATCGTCGCCGACGTGACCCGCGACGGCAATTTCACCCCGTTGCTGCTCGACCCGATCGACTTCGCCGCGCTCTACCAGCAGCAGCTCGAGGCCCAGCAGCAGCAGGCCGAGGGCGTCGCGGGCAACGCCTGACGCTCGCCGGACGGGCGGGAGCCGAGCAATGAATCTGGCGAAATCGCTGGGGTCGGTCGGCGGGCTTACGCTCGTCAGCCGGGTGCTCGCGCTCGTCCGCGACACGTTGCAGGCCACCTATGTCGGCGCGAGCTTCGCGTCGGACGCCTTCTTCGTCGCCTTCCGCTTGCCCAACATGTTCCGCGCGCTGTTCGCGGAAGGCGCGTTCTCGGCGGCGTTCATCCCGATGTTCAACCGCAAGGTGGGCGAGAAGGGCGAGCTCTCGGCCGGGATCGCCTTTGCGGAGGCGGCGCTGGCGGTTCTGCTGCCCTTGCTGGCGATCTTCACCGCCGTGATGCTGATCGCCGCATGGCCGGTCACCTGGGGCCTGTCGGGCGGGTTCAAGAACCCGACCCACGACCAGTTCGCCTTCGCGGTCGAACTGTCGCGCTGGACGATTCCCTATCTGATGCTGATCTCGCTGTGCTCGTTGCTCGGCGGAATCCTCAATTCGCTGAACCGCTTCTGGGTGAATGCGGCGGCCCCGATCCTGCTCAACATCTCGATGGTCACGGCGCTGTGGTTCTTCCACGGCCGGGGGCCCGAGGCGGCGTACATCACCGCTCGCGCACAGGCGATTTCGGTGACGGTCGGCGGTGCGCTGCAGCTCGCCTGGCTGATGTTCGCGTGCTGGCGGGCCGGGGTGAGCCTCCGGATCCGCAAGCCGGTGATCGACGACGATATGCGTCAATTGCTGAAGCTGATCCTGCCCGCAGCGATGGGCGCGGGCGCCGTCCAGATCAACCTGGCGATCTCGACCGCACTGGCTGGCGGCCTCCTCGACCAAGGCTCGATCTCGTATATCTATTATGCCGACCGGCTGAACCAGCTCCCGCTCGGGATGATCGGGATAGGGCTCGGCACGATCCTGCTCCCGACCATTTCGAGGCTGTTGTCGACGGGCAAGTACGATGAGGCGATGGAGACGCAGAATCGCGGCATCGAGCTGGCGCTGTTCCTGACTCTCCCCGCCACGGTCGCGTTCATGGTCGGCGCGCAGCCGATCATCCGCGGGCTGTTCCAGCATGGTGCGTTCACCGCGCAGGCGACGGCCGCCAGTGCCTGGGCGCTTGCCGCCTTCTCGGTCGGCCTGCCTTCCTACGTACTGGTCAAGGTGCTCACCCCGGGCTTCTATGCGCGGGAGGATACGAAGACGCCAGTGCGCTACGCGATGATTTCCGTCGCGGTGAACCTCGTCGGCAACCTGATCCTGATCCCGACCATCCATCATGTTGGGCCGCCGCTCGCCACCGCGATCTCGTCATCGGTCAATGTCGGCATGCTGTATCTGACGCTCCGGAAGCGCGGCCATTTCGAGACCGACTCTCGCCTGCGTCATCGGCTTCCCCGCCTGCTGCTCGCCGCGATCCTGATGGGCGCGGTGCTGTGGCTGGTCGAGCCGCTGGTCAATCCGTATCTGACCGGCAATCTGATCCGGCGGGCGTTCGGGCTGGGTGCACTGGTATCGGCGGGCGGGGCGGTGTACGCGGTCGCCTGCTTCGTCACCGGCGCCTATCGCGTCAGCGACCTCAAGGCATTGCTCGGCCGCCGCCGCTCCGGCAAGCCGACCGGGCAGGAACAACTCTAGTTAGGACCCCCATGCGCGTCGTTTCCGGCATCAAGCCCACCGGCAATCTCCACCTCGGCAACTACCTGGGGGCGATCAAGCAGTGGGTAGCCATGCAGGACGACGTGCTGTCGGGCGGCGGCGAGACGATGTACTTCATCGCCGACCTGCATGCGCTGACCGACTGGATCGCGCCAGCCGAGGTCACCGCCAATACCTATGAGATTACCGCCGCGATGATCGCGAGCGGGATCGATCCCAAACGCGCGATCCTGTTCAATCAGGCGCGCGTGCCTCAGCACAGCGAACTGACCTGGCTGCTCAACAACGTCGCGCGGGTCGGCTGGCTCGATCGCATGACCCAATTCAAGGACAAGGCCGGCAAGAACAAGCGCGAGGGCCTGAGCGTCGGCTATTACGATTATCCGGTGCTGATGGCCGCCGACGTGCTGCTCTACAACGCGACGCACGTGCCGGTCGGCGAGGACCAGAAACAGCATCTCGAGCTCGCGCGCGACATCGCGGTCAAGTTCAACAACGATTACGAGACCGAGTTGTTCGTCCAGCCCGAGCCGCTGATCAGCAAGGCGGCGCCGCGCATCATGTCGCTGCGCGACGCGACCGAAAAGATGTCCAAGTCCAACCCGTCGGACATGGCGCGGGTCAACATGGTCGACGACGACGACGCCATCGCGGCCAAGTTTCGCAAGGCCAAGAGCGATCCGGAGCCCCTGCCCGAGCATATCGACGGCCTGGCCGACCGCCCCGAGGCGCGCAACCTGGTGACGATCTATGCGGCGCTGGCGGACAGCACGCCGGAAGCGGTGATCGCCGCATATGGCGGCAAGGGCTTCGGCGCGTTCAAGCCGGCATTGGCCGATCTCGCCGTCGCCAAGCTCGGTCCGATCCGCGACCGGATGGCGGAGATGACGCGCGACACCGCCGCGATCGACGCGATCCTGGTGGAAGGGGCGGAGAAGGCACGGGCGCTTGCGGCACCGCATCTGCTGCAGGCGCAGAAGGTGATGGGACTGCGGGTTTGACCTATTCTCCCTCTCCCTTTGGGAGAGGGAGGGAGCGGCCGCAGGCCGCGCAAGGGTGAGGGCAGCAAGCGGTTCGCGCCCTGCCCTCACCCCGCGCCGCTACGCGGCTTGCCCCTCTCCCAAAGGGAGAGGGGAAAATCGCCTCAAACCGTGCTCTTGTCGCCCTGGTATTTGATCTCGAGATAGCGCCCGCGCGTCGACAGCGCGTCGAGATCGCCTTGCGCGAGTTGCGCGGCCATCTCGTCGATCTCCCGGCCGATCACGCCCAGCCCTTCGACCAGTTGCTGATCCGGGGTCTTGCCGTTGCGTTCGACCCCGCGCAACGCGGCCGGCACACGCTCATAGCCCTTGATGAATTCGGGAAGTTGCTCGCCGACCAGCTTGCGAATCTCGCTAGCCGCGGGTGCACTGTCGTCCAGCCCGACCAGCTGCGGCGTCAGCGCGTCGAGCTTGATGCCGATCTGGTCGACCAGATTGACCGCGGGTGCCGGCAATGCGGGGCGCTGCGCATCGAGCCATCGGCCGGTCTGCGCAGGCAGCGCCCTGAGATCGACCTGCTGTAACCGCTCGAAGGTCGGGGCACGCTGCGTCGGCGTGGCGAGCAGCACCATCGTCGCGATGATCATGGCCACGATCATCAGCAGGAAACCGAAAATCCCGATCGGCCCGACCACCAGGCCGATCACCACCGCCAGCCCGACAATCGCGGCGTCGGTGATCGCCGCGCGCGTCAACCGCTGGCCGACATCGCTGACGCGCGCCCGCCTGCCCGGCCCCGCGCGATAGCGTTCGGAGGTGCGGTCGAGCGTCTCGCGCGCCCGGGCAATGACGTCGTCGGTAGAGGACATTTACACCGCCTCGAGCTTGAAGCTGTCGGATTGCGGCCCGGCGAGCGCGGCCTGCGACTGACCCTCGGCACGCGCGATATAGCCCTTCGACTTCTCGACCTCGGTCGACAGCGTGTTGACCGTGGTCTTCATCGAATCGAGCGCCTTCATCTTGAAGGCATCGATCGCGTCCATCGTGTCGTAGATGTTCTGGAACGCGCGCTGCAGCGTCTCGACCGGGATGGTCGAGGCCGCGGCCTGCTCGTGGATCTGCGCGGTCTGCGACTTGAGCAATTGCCCCGTCGAATCGATGATGTTCGCGGTCGTCGTGTTGAGCTGGGTGATCTGTTCGAGCACCAGTTTCTGGCTGGTCAGCGCCTGCGCCACGGTGACCGCGGTGCGCAACGCCGAGACGGTCGTGGTCGAGGCGCGATCCACGCCCTTGATCAGTTCGACATTGTTCTTCTTGACCAGATCGAGCGCGAGATAGCCCTGTACGGTCACCGCCATCTGGGTCAGCAGATCCTGGACCCGCTGACGGGCGTAGAACAACGCGCTTTCGCGCAGCGCCTTGGCCTTGGCGGGATCGGTCGCATCGAGGTCGTTGGCCTTGTCCTCGAGCTTCGCGTCCATCGTCTTGGCGAGATGGATCATCTGTTCGAGCCGGCCCATCGCGGTCCACAGATTGGCGCGTTCGGTCTCGATCGCGGCATTGTCCATCAACAGCTCGTCCTTACCGGAAGAGAGGCTCTTGAGGATCGCCGAAATGTGCGTCTGCGAGGATTTGTACTTGTCGAAATACGTGTTGAGCCCGCCGCCGAACAGCTTGTCGAGGAAGCCCCGGCCGCCCTTCAGCAGCTTGCCGTTATTGCCCGGATCGAGCTTTTCGATCGTCTGGCGCAGCTGGATCAGGTCGGCGCCCACACCGGTATCCTTGTCCATAGCGCGCACCGGGCGGTCGAGGAACCGGTTCGACTGCGACGCCGCCTCGCGGATTTCCTTCTGCCCCATCGAGGTGATCGCGTCGACGCGCTTGCCGAACTCGGGCGAATCAACGTCCTGCGCGACGAGATCGTCGACGAATTGATCGACCCGGCGTTCGAGTTCGGTTTTCTTGGCATCGTCGACCGGCACCAAACCGGCCGCCTTGGTCGTCGATACCGCGGGGACCGGATCGGGCGGGGTCAGCACCAGATCCGGGTCGGCCGTGACGGTCTCGGTCGGGGTCGTCGCCATTCTCAATCCCTCTTCGCGATGATCCGTGGAGTCTGGCCACGAATGCCCGCGCGTTCAAGTGTGTTGCTTATGTAACACGCATGGCGGCAATGGCAAGACGGCCGGACAGCGGCGGGAACGCTATTTCCCCTGCTGGTCCGGAACGGCGCCGGTTGCCAGCCAGCGGACGACATTGCGGATGAACTGCTTGTTGCCCTGGGCGCCCGGAGCACTGAATCCCATCGGCTTCTCCTTGCGCCCGCCCAGTTGCGCCGACCAGGCACCGGCTTCGGCGAGCATCACCACGCGCCCCTTGCCCACTTGCAGCGTCGCCCCACGCAGATCGCTCGGGGTCATCGGCCGGGGCGGTTTGTCGGTGACCAACATCTGCCAACTCGAATCGAACCGCAGCAGCGGCGTCGCGCCGGCCGGAGCGGTGAAGGCGGTCCCGTAAAAGGTCTGGATCTGTGGCAGGCCGTGCGTCAGCGGACCGTCGACCAACCCGCCATTTGCGAAGCTGAAGAATTCGGCATTGGGATCCTTTTGCGCCGCATACATCTCGATATCGAAGCCGAACGAGGATGCCAGCGCCCGCAGGCTGCCGGCGTAAGGCGGATGGTCGGCGACCATCAGGAGCGCGCCGCCATTCTTCACCCAATCGTTGATCGTTGCGATCTCCTGAGGCGTAAAGGCCGAGGTCGACTGGTATTTGGGCTGGCCAGCCGGGTCCTTGGGATTGAGCGGTTCGGCGATCACCAGCACGCCCGCGCCCGCCAGATCGCCGGCGGAAAAGGGCTGGGCGAAATCGCGGACGACATAGCCGTCGTGCGTCAGCAATGCGCCGAACGGCGCATAGTTCTTCGCCAGCGTCTGATTCTCGTCATGGCCCGAATCGACCAGCACGATCGGCCCCTTGCCCGGCGCGAAGGCGGGATCGGTGACCTTGGTGTCCGCATTGGGATCGACGATCTGTTGCGCGAACGCCGGCATGGCGACCGCAAGCAGCATGGTAAGCGCCACAGTGGTGACTTTCGGCATCATTCCCCCTCACGAGCGGCCTTCAGAGCCCGCCCCCACCATAGCAGTTCGTCGAGCAGTGCCGAGAGGCGTTTATCCTCGATCTCGCCCGCGTTGAACCGATCACCCTCCCGCAGCTTGGCGGCTCCCTGGAGATGCACCGCGGCGCCGAGCGGCGCCATCGCCAGCGCCGCCGTCACCTGGCGCAATTGCTCGACCGCCCGCGCGCCACCGAAGGTCCCATGCGCGACGAAAGCGACCGGCTTGCGGGCCCATTCGGCATAAACGGTGTCGAGCGCATTCTTGAGCACTGCGCTCATCCCGTGATTATATTCGGGCGTGACGAGGATATAGCCGTCGGCAGCCGCGATCTTTTCGGCCCAGGCGCGCTGTTTCTCGCCGGTATAGCGGCCCGTCGCGGGCGGGTTCGGCTCGGCGAACATCGGCAGATTCCAATCCGCCAGGTCGAGCAGGTCGGCGTCGAACGCCGCATGTTGGTCGATCCGGTCCTTGACCCAATCGGCGATCGGTCTGGACAGCCGCCCCTCGCGGACGCTGCCGACAATCACCGAAATCCCGAGCCGCGTCATGACCATCCCCCGTCAGCATGGCCGTCATCGCCGGAGGCAGCGACGGGATCAAGCGCCGTTTTGATCAGCCATAGGGTCGATCGCTGCCCAGCCGTCGCTCGGCAAGCAGGCGGTCGATCGTCCGCCCCGGCGTTCCGGTTGCTCGCTGCCACGGCGCAAAGGGCAGGATCAGCCCGGAGAGCATCTCGGCATCGGCGAGTAGCGCAGCGGGATCGTGATCCGGTTCGGCAAGGGCACGCTTGAGCCACGCACCGAGCGATTCCTTCGCGACACAGGTTTGCGCGGTGAAGACCCGCAGACAAACGCCATAGCCGCCCTGGAGCCACGCCGCCCATTCGTCGGCGGCCGCCGCCGTCGCGGCATCGCGGTCCAGGGTCTCGCCCGAAAAGCACGCGGCGAAGGCCATCCGCGCATATCGCTGATGACGGAGCGCCTCGACGAAGGCTGCGGCGAAGCGATCGCGCAGCGCCGTTGCCGCTGCCGCCGGGGTGCTTCCCGTGCGAGTCATCAGCTCGGCCTGGCGCAATCCCCAGGCGGCACCGGGGCTGTGCCAATGCTCGCCGGCCGGCGCCGGCCCCTCGGCCCCCAACGCGCTCCACCACCCCTCCTCGCCCAACGCGTAGATCGGCCCGGGCGCGCAGCCCGCCGCGATCAGCTGCCGCACTCGCTCCGGCGCGACACCCACCGCCTCGGCCAGCGCGTCGAGTGTCCAGAACCAGCGGTCGACATAGAGACGGTTTTGCTGATCATCGGTCATGAGCGATCCTCGCCTGGGTAGCGGCTGCCATAGCCTCGACTGGCCGGGAGACGGTTCGGCCTCGACCTAACCGTCACCGCTGTCCCAATCCCCTTCCCGCACCGCACAAATTCGGCTATGCGCGCCCCCGAACCCGCCTCCGGGCGCACCAATCAGGATATCTCATGAACCTCCGCAACGTGGCGATCATCGCCCACGTCGACCACGGCAAGACCACGCTCGTCGATCAGTTGTTCCGCCAGTCGGGTACCTTCCGCGACAATCAGCGCGTCGAGGAACGCGCGATGGATTCGAACGATCTCGAAAAGGAACGCGGGATCACCATCCTGGCGAAACCGACCTCGATCGTCTGGAAGGGCGCGGACGGGGAAGAGACCCGGATCAACATCGTCGATACGCCGGGCCACGCCGATTTCGGCGGCGAGGTCGAGCGCATCCTGTCGATGGTCGACGGCGTCATCCTGCTGGTCGACAGCTCGGAAGGCGCGATGCCGCAGACCAAGTTCGTCACCGGCAAGGCGCTCGCGCTGGGCCTGCGCCCGATCGTTGTCGTCAACAAGATCGACCGTGCCGACGAACGGACCCAAGAAGTGCTCGACGAGGTGTTCGACCTGTTCGTCAGCCTCGACGCGACCGACGAGCAGCTCGACTTCCCGGTCCTGTTCGCCTCGGGCCGCAACGGCTATGCCAGTGAGGATCCGCTTGCCCGCTCCGGCACGCTCACCCCGCTGTTCGAGAAGATCGTCGAGCATGTGCCCGCGCCGAACGTCGACGTCGACGCACCGTTCACGTTCCTGGTTACCCTGCTCGACCGCGACAATTTCCTCGGCCGTATCCTGACCGGCCGGGTCAATTCGGGCGTGGTGAAGATCAACCAGCCGATCCATGCGCTCGACGATGCCGGCAACGTCATCGAAACCGGCCGCGCGTCGAAGCTGATGTCGTTCCATGGGCTCGAGCGCGTTCCGGTCGAGGAAGCGCGCGCGGGCGACATCATCAGCCTCGCCGGACTGACCGTCGCGACGGTCGCCAACACGATCGCCGACACGAGCGTGACCGAGGCGCTGCACGCGCAGCCGATCGATCCGCCGACGCTGTCGATGCGCTTCGCCGTCAACGACAGCCCGATGGCCGGCCGCGAAGGCAGCAAGGTCACCAGCCGCATGATCCGCGACCGCCTGGAGCGCGAAGCCGAATCGAATGTCGCGATCAAGATCACCGAGAGCGCCGACAAGGACAGCTTCGAAGTCGCCGGCCGCGGCGAACTCCAGCTCGGCGTGCTGATCGAGACGATGCGCCGCGAGGGCTTCGAGCTCGGCATCAGCCGCCCGCGCGTGCTGTTCCGTGAGGACGAAAACGGCAAGCGCACCGAGCCGTACGAGACCGTCGTGATCGACGTCGACGACGAATATTCGGGCACGGTCGTCGACAAGATGAACCAGCGCAAGGGCGAGTTGACCGACATGCGCCCGTCGGGCGGCGGCAAGACCCGCATCACCTTCTCGGCGCCGTCGCGCGGCCTGATCGGCTATCACGGCGAATTCCTGTCGGACACGCGCGGCACCGGCATCATGAACCGGCTGTTCGAAAAATACGGCCCGCACAAGGGCAATATCGAGGGCCGCAAGAACGGCGTGCTGATCTCCAACGGCGCCGGCGAAGCGAACAGCTATGCGCTCGGCCCGCTCGAGGAGCGCGGCATCCTGTTCGTCGGCCATGGTGAGACGCTCTATGAAGGCATGATCGTCGGCGAGAACGCCAAGACGGACGACCTGGAGGTCAATCCGATGAAGGCGAAGCAGCTCACCAACTTCCGCGCCTCGGGCGGCAAGGACGACGCCATCCGCCTGACCCCGCCGAAGAAGATGACGCTGGAACAGGCGATCGCCTATATCGACGATGACGAGATGGTCGAGGTCACGCCCAAGTCGATCCGCCTGCGCAAGCGCCACCTCGACCCGCACGAGCGCAAGCGCGCCAAGCGATCGGCCGAAGCGGCCTGAGGCATACAACGAGCCGTGACCGGCGATCGCCGGTCACGGCCATTGCATGAGTCCCAGTCCGATGGCGGGCCACCACCCGTTTTCCGGTTCAGTAAGCGGCGATCAGGTTGTTGATCCCGTAACCCGCGCTCAGCACGCCCGCGGCGAACCGGTCGGAATCGAGGACGAAAGCAAAGTCGCCATTGGTGCGCGACCAGGTGCCCCAATCGTGCTCCTCGGTGCCAAGCTGCGCTATCTCGCCGACAGCCGGCGAAACCATCCTCACGCCGTGTTCGGCGATCAGGATATGACACCAGCCGAGCTTGGGCGGCACGCGCCAGATGTTCGCCGAGGCGAGCTTGAGAGCAGGGCTCGTGTTGATGCCGGCCTCGCGATACGAGAAGCCGCCACCCTTGACCGGTGCCAGGATCGGCGTGCTCAGGAAGATCTCGGGCATCACCAGCGTAGCGTTCTTCGCCTTGATGACGTTGCTGAACTTGCCGATCGGCGGGCCGCCGAGGAAATCGGTGCCGAGGGTCTGGTCGTCGCTCGGACCAGTCACGACGAAATCGCTACCGGGAAAGGCGCGGAATGACTGGGTCGGCAGGCCGTATTTGGGATTGTCGTCGCGGCGGGTGAGCGCAGCGACGTCGGGATCGGTCTTGATCTCGTCCCAGGTGACGACGGTGTTGCCCGCAGCGCGCAGCTTGGCGATCAGGTCGTCCTGGATACGCTGGGCCAATGCCTGAAGCAGCTTCTTCTCGAGCCCGACGACATAGACGCGCGCCTTGGCCTCGGCGCCGCCATTCCTAGCCCAGCTGGTGTTGCGCGCCTGCACGTAGAGCTGGACGGTGGGAACGATATAGGTCTTGGTCGGCGCGCACTTCTTGGGGCCCGCGAAGCGCACGCGCTGCGGATTGACGTCGAACGCCGGCACGTTCTGCGCCGATAGTGGTACCGGCAGCGCGGCCGCCAGCGCGGCCGCCAGCGCGAACATCTTCCTCATCGTGGCCCCTCCCCCGATCCGATGAGGCGATTGCTATCGGATCGAGGGATGAGAGGATTGGAGAAACAGGACAGCCGCTCAGCGGCTCTCGAACAATTGCCAGATCTTCGGCCGGCCGGTCGGGTGCGGCGTGCCGTCGAGACGCTGCGCCTTCACGATGGTCACGCCCTTCATCAGCATCTGGCCCTTCATCGCGCCGTCGCCGCCGGGATACGTGGGCATCGCGAGGATCTTCTTGACCACGTCCATCCCGCCGACGACGCGCCCGAACACGGCGTAGCCCGGCGAACCGGGCCGGGCGTCCATGTTCGGACTGGCACCGACCATCAACGAGAAATTCGCCGTGCCCGAATTCGGATTGTCGTACCGCGCCATCGAGATCGCGCCGTCGACATGGTGCAATCCGGTCTTGCTGGTGGGCTCGAGCGGGATGGGCTCGAGCCGGCGGCGGGCGTCGGTGTCGATCCCGCCCTGGATGAAGCCGAGTGTCGGGGCGCCCTTGCGCCGCGCGGCACGGTAGAAGCGCGTGCCGTCGAGCCGCCCGTCATCGACATAGGCGAGAAAGTTGGCACCGGTCTTCGGCGCATGCCGCATGTCGATCGCCAGCGTAATCACGCCCGCCGCCGTGGTCAGGCGCACGCGTACGACGGGAGGTTCGCCCGATGACGATTTCTGCGGCGCCGCGGCGGCGGCCGTCGCACCCAAAGCCAGCGCCAGAACCGTCAGCTTCGCGAAACGCACATCACCTCTCCCATACACGCAGGAGACGCCCGATAGCGCATCGGACGGCGACGGAAACCCCCGTCGGCTAGACCAAGGCGTTGCGACGGATCAATTCGCGGTACCAGGCAGCACTCAGCTTCGGGATGCGCTGCTGCGTCTTGAAGTCGACATAATGGACCCCGAACCTCTTGCCGTACCCGTCGGTCCATTCGAAATTGTCCATCAGGCTCCACAGGAAATAGCCCGCGAGCGGCAACCCCTCCGCCGCCGCGCGCTGGGCCTGGCCGATATAATTGCGCAGGAACATGACCCGATCGGCATCGTCGATGCGCCCGTCGGTTACGGGATCGTCGGCCGAGCAGCCATTCTCCGTGATGTAGATCGCTTTCGGCTTCCACAGGTCGCTGGCGTTGCGCACCGCCCAATAGGCGGCTTCCGGACCGACCCGCAGCCAGGGGGACGCCATGTGCGGCGACGACGGCAGTGTCGGCAGCACGGTATAACCCTTGTCGTTGTCGTCGGCCCGGACGAATTGCGGCGCATAGACGTTGATCCCGACGAAATCGATCGGACTGCCGATCGCAGCCATGTCGCCCGCCTCGACCTTGGGCGCCGCGGCACCCTGCGCCGCGAGATAGGTGTCGAGGTAGCGCTTCTCCATGATCGCCGTCAGCGTCGGCGCGTTGATCTCGCGCATCGCCTTGCGCGCCGCACCGATATGATCGGGCGTTTCGATGACGGGTACCGTCACCGTCGGATTGTCGGCGATGCCCACCATCGTCCCCGGCTTCGCGCTGGCACGGATCGCCTGGACGCCGAGGCCATGCGCGAGCACGCCGTGATGGCGGACCTGGTTGACGCCGGTCGGGTCGAGCTTGAGGCCCGGGGCGTGAATGCCTTCCTTGTGGCCCAGATCGGTGAAGCAGAAGAGTTCGTTCACCGTCATGAAATGCTTCACGCGATCGCTGAGCTTGCCGGCCATGAAGCCGGCATAATCGGCAAACGCCTTGGCGGTGTCGCGCGACTGCCATCCGCCGGGCAGGGCCGAGGGCAAATCCCAGTGGAACAGGGTGATGTACGGCGAGATGCCGTTCGCCAGCAGGTCGTCGACCACGCGATCGTAATGATCGATCCCGGCCTGGTTGGGCTTACCCCGCCCCTCGGGAAAGATGCGCGACCAGGCGAGCGACATCCGGTAGGTCGAAACGCCGAGATTCCTGAGCAGCTGGTGATCTTCGCGATAGCGATGATAGCTGTCGCACGCGACGTCCCCGGTATCGCCATTGGCGATCTTGCCCGGCGTATGCGAAAAAACGTCCCAATTGGTTTCGCCACGGCCGTCCTCCTTGACGGCGCCTTCCACCTGATAGGCTGCGGTCGCGCAGCCCCATTTGAACCCCTTGGGAAAGCTGCGCTCAGCGACCGCCCCCGCCGCCAGCGACGGAGTGGCCGCCGCCAGCGTTGAGAACGTTCCCAACCAAACTCCGACCTCTCGCCGGGAAAATTCTGCCACGCGCCTCTCCTGTCCTAGGAACAGCGTGCAGCCTAACCATGCCTTGTCTCAATTGCCAGAGTCGGCGGACGCCCGGCGAACGGGCGCCCGGTGGCGCCTTCAGGCCAGGGCCGGCTCGCGATAGCGGGCGGCGACATCGCGATTGCTGAGCTTGCCGTTCAGGGCGGCGCGCGATGCCTGCATCTTTTCCCAATCGGCCAGATCGCCATCGGCGAGCGGCGGAATGGTGATGGTCTCGCGGCGGTCGAAGCCGGTCAGCGCGGCATCGACCAGGTCGCCCGCATCCATCACCCATTCCGGCGGGAAGGCGTCGATATCCTTGCCCGACCGCTCCCAGATCTCGGTGCGCGTCGCACCGGGCAGGACGGCCTGCACGTAAAGACCCTTGGCGCCATATTGCGCCGACAGGCTTTGGCTGAGGTTGAGCAGATAGGCCTTGGAGCCCGAATAGACGCCGTCGAAATTCTCGGGCAGCAATGCCAGCACCGAGGCGAGATTGACGATCGCGCCACCGCCCCGCGCAATGAAAGCCTTGCCGGCGGCCCCGGCCAGCACGGTCGGCGCGGCGATGTTGAGCGCGACGATCCGCTCGATCTCGACCGGGTCCACCGACAATGCATCACCGGTCATCGACAGACCGGCATTGTTGACCAGCAGGGTAATCGCCCGCTCGGCCGCGAACCGCCCGGCCACGCGCGCGAGATCGGCCCGGTCGGTCAGGTCGGCGCGCATCACGTCCACATTGCGGCCGGTTTCGCCGCGCAGACGGTCGGCCAGAGCCTCCATCCGCGCCGCATCGCGCGCAACGAGGATCAGGTCGTAGCCGCGATGCGCCAATCGGTCGGCATAGACAGCGCCGATACCGGTCGACGCGCCAGTGACCAGCGCGGTCTGATTGAGAGCTTGAACCATCGGAAATCTCCTTCGCGCCCGGCACCGAGTCGAGCGACTTGCATTTTGATAGTTACGTGACTATCGTTTTGCAATGGACACCGAGAAATTATCGTTCGGCACCTGCCCGGTCGGTCGCGGCCTCGCGCGCGCCGGCGACGCCTGGAGCATGCTGATCCTGCGCGACGCGGGATTGGGGCTGACCCGGTTCGACGAATTCCAGAAGAGCCTGGGGATCGCGCCCAACATCCTGACGCGGCGGCTTACAGCATTGACCGAAGCGGGGATGCTCGAACGACGCCGCTACAGCGAACGGCCGCCGCGCGACGACTATATCCTCACCGCAGCGGGTCGTGACTACCTGCCGGTACTCCAGGCGCTCGGCGGCTGGGCGGCCAGGCATTTCGGGGAAGGCGCGATGAGCGAATTGATCGACACTGCCACCGGGCGGACGATCGTCCCGCAGGTTGTGGATGCGACAACGGGCACGCCGCTGTCGAAGCTCAGCGTAACCTTACGGCAGCCAAAACCCCAGGGGTGACGGGACTGACGAAATTGGAGGGAAGACAGTCCCGTCTTCCGGCTCAACGGATGGGCGCGCTCGGCCCTTCGCCCGAATTTGGCTGGTCGGCCTGGAGCTGCGCAGCGCGGCGGCGCATCCGCCATTGCCGGAGCGCCTGGCGGCGCTCGAAGCGTTGTTCGGGGGTCAGCGCGCGCCAGCCCGGATTACCCGTCACGGCGCCGGGCCCGGACGGCGGCACCCCCGCCGGCTTCACCGGATCGCCCGCCGACGCAGCCAATGCCGACTTGTTTTCGAGCCTCTTTTCGAGCTGCGCCGCGACACGCGGATGGGTCGCAAGATAATCGGCCTTCAGCCTCGCAATCTCCACTTTGCGCTCGGCCGGGGGCAGGGCCCTGATCCGCCGCCATTCCGCCACCGCGGCCTGGCGCTGCGCCATCGGCATCGATCGGAACTTGGCCATCAGGGCGCGACGAACCAGCGGCCGTCGCACGGGCAGCCCGGCCGCGACACGCGCCTGGCGCTGCGCTCGCCATTGGTCGAACCGCGGAGTGGTGCCCGGTGGCAATGCCGGCGCGGCTTCCGGCTCCGCGGCCAGCGCTTCGGTCCGACCGCTGCTCGGCCTGGGCTTTTCGACCCGCACGACGTGATGCGGCTTCTTCGGCTCGGCCGCTGCGGTGATGCGCGTGATGCCCGGTATCGCGATCGGCAGCTTGCCGAACCAGCCGGTCGCCGCCGCCGTCGCGCTCGCCAACACCAGCGCGCCGGCGCCGATCAGCACGCGTCCTTGGGCACGCCAGCCGCGGCGGATCGGCCGGCGCGGCGGCACGCGCGCACCGGAAACAGCCGCGGTCACGAGATCGGCGGCGAAACCGGGCCGCATCGCCGGCACGACCACGCGATCAAGCGCGGCGCGCTCGGCCGCGGTAAAATCCATCCCGTTGGCGCTCATGTCGCGCTCTCCCCCAGCGAGGTCAGGCCGCGCGCCGCCAGCGCCGCACGCATCGCCCCCCGCGCGCGCAGTAGCAGCGATTCGAACGCCTTCAGGTTCATTTCCAGCGCGTCCGCGGCCATCGAATTGGGTAGCTCCTCATAATAGGTCAGCACGATCGCGGCGCGGTGCCGCTCGCTGAGATCGCCCAGCGCCGCGAGCGCGGCACGGCGCCATCGTTCTTCCTCGACCAGGGCGTCCGCTCCCGGAGCCTCGTCGGCGCGCTCGGGCGGTTCCTCGTCGCTGGCGAAGCGCCGGCGCCGCAAGCGATCGAGACACTGGTTGACCGCGACCCGGGTCAGCCAGGCCGCGATCCCCGCCTGTCCCGGCCGCCAGCGCTCGGCCGACGCCCAGAGCCTGAGCAACGCCTCCTGCGCGATATCCTCCGCCTCGGCGGCGTCGCCGATCATGCGATAGGCGACCCGGTGGAGCATGGCGGCCTGGGCATCGACAACCCGCGAAAAAGCCACGGCATCGCGCGCGGCGATGCGCGTCATCACCGCATCGTCGTCTGCTTCCGCCCCGGTTTCCCGTGCGGCACTCGTGAACCGCATCAACACGTATCCAGCCTGGTCCCTGCGAGCTTAACGGACGATGGCGACAAACCCTTCGCGAGTGCTGCCTGCCTCAATAGAGCTGGGCTAGAAAGCTCGTCGGCGTTAGGGCTACGTGCGCCTCGAGCGGCGGGCGAATGGCGAAGGCCCTCGGCTCGCGCGCGAAGTTCCATAGCCGGATGAGGTGCCAAGCGTCACGCTTGTGTTCTGCCACGGCGAGTTCGTTGCGCGTGATGTGGAACGGCGTGCGCTCCCAGCCATTCGTGGTTTTCACCTCGATCAGCCGGGCATCGCCGTTCGGTTCGAAGCTGGAAATGTCATAGCCGGCGCCGTCGCCATCTTCGGCCGCAATCCATCGCACCGCCCCAGCGAGATCATCACGCCCAAAGGCGCTGAGCGTCCGCTGCTCGTGCAATAAGACTAATTCCTCCCCTCGCCGTCCAAGGTCGCGATTGCGGGCGTCTCGTTCGGCCACGTCGAATTTGCGAGCAATCGCCTCGGTCTTTACCAGATCGATTGCGGGCGGTTCGTTTTGAAAGGTAGGAGGCGGCCCAATCCACAATGGGGGCGCCTCCCCGAGAGCCGAGACGCGCGACGTTGTGGTCGGCATCGGCCTGTCAAACCAGTCGGGGTGCTGATGGAGAAATTCTACCACCACGTCGACGAGCGATAACTGGAAATTCTGTGCCGGCTTGTATCCAGTAATCCAGGGGTGCCCCAAACCGAGAAGCACAGCGCTGACGTTCTGATGCTTGAACTCGATCGCCTTCTCTGGGCGCCTTACGCGCTGCATCAGCGATCGCCGGTTTTCGGCCTTGTTGTATGGATTGCCGATCAGATCGTCGGCCAGCATCGCAAAATAGGCACGCACAGTTTCGCGATTCTCTTCCAGAGACCAACCGCCCGTCTCGAAGGAAAAATCAGGGTTCAAGCCGTTCCCCCACACCATGACGGACGATCCCGAACCCTTCATCCTCCTCCGGGGGCACGAAATGCGCGGTGAACTCGTCGAATTCAGCGCCGGTCGCCTGATAAGCGTGCGTCCCAGCGGCGTTGCGCGCATGCAGCCGGGCGCGGCAGACGTCATCCGGCAGATCGAGGAAATGCAAGGTCGCGGTGATCCCCGCCGCATCGGCCAGTCCCCGCATCCAGGCCCGGCTCGCAACCGTGTTGGCGGGAAAGTCGAGGATGACCGTCAGCCCACGCGCGAGCAGGTCCACGATCAGCGGCGCGACCGCCGCGCGGAACCGGGCGCTTTCGCGGCGATAATCCTCCAGCGAGGTGATCTGCGCGGGATAGAGCGTCGGCAACCAGTGATCCTCCGCGAGGACGAGGCCGCCAGTCTCTGCCGCCAGTTTCGCCGACAGCGTTGACTTTCCCGCCGCGATCTTGCCGGTCAGCAGAAGGAGCGCGCCCGCGCTCACCCCTGCCCCATTTCCATCAGCACCGCCCATTCGTCGTCGCGCACCGGCGTCACCGACAAGCGCGACTGGCGCAGCACTTCGATCTTTGCCAGCCGCGGCTCGGCCTTCATTTCGGCCAGCGTGACATGGTGCTTCAACGGCCGCACCGGCTTGACCTGAACCGACGCCCAGTCACCCTTTTCGCCGTCGGGCCGCCACGTCCGGGTGATTTCCATGATCCCCGCGCACGCCTTTTCGGTATTCGAATGATACAGGATCGCCTGGTCGCCGACGGCCATGTCCTTCAGGAAATTGCGCGCCGTATAGTTGCGGATGCCGTCCCATTCGGTGACGCCGTCGCGGACCAGGTGGTCCCAGCCATAGACTTCGGGCTCCGACCGCAGGAACCAGTACGCCATCCGTCATCTCCTTACCTAAACGTCAGTTTAACACCCATCTCAGGCGGCATTCAGCCCGACTCGCCTACAGGGATGCAACAGGCTCGGACAGTCTGCGTTTAGGTTGTGGTATCCGAGTGCTTGATGATGGAGGTTCACATGAACAAGTTCCTGACCAAGGCGGTGCTGGGCACCACGCTCGCCGCCACCGCGCTGACCGTTGCCGTCCCGGCCGACGCGCAGCGCTATCGCCGCTGGCATCACGACAACGACACCGGCGCGGTGATCGCGGGCGGCATCGTCGGCCTGGCGCTGGGTGCGGCGATCGCATCCTCGTCCAACGACCGCTATGCGCGCGAGCGTTATTACAGCGAGCGCGGCTATCGGCCCGATTATGACGATTACTACTATCGTCAGCGCGGTTATTACCCGACCGACGGCTATTACGCCTATCGCTATCGCGACTATCGCTCGTGCCGCGTCGAGCGCCGCTACGACCCTTATTACGGGCGCAGCGTCCGGGTCCGCGTCTGCTACTAAGCGGTCCCAGGTACACACGAAGCGGCGCGGGAAGTTCCGGCTTCCCGCGCCGTTTGCATTTTGAGGCCGGGCGCGGCAATAGCGCGCGCCATGACCGATACGCCCCCCGATCACCTGTCGAGCAATCCCCGCAGTCCGTTCTTCAGCCAGGACGCGCTGGAACGCGGTGTCGGCATCCGTTTCAAGGGCAACGAACGCACCGACGTCGAGGAATATAGCGTATCCGAAGGCTGGATCCGCGTCGCGCTCGGCAAGAAAGTCGACCGCCACGGCAATCCGCTGACGATCAAGCTGTCGGGTCCGGTCGAAGCCTATTATCACACCGGTGCCGATGCCGGCGAGGAATCGGGCGAGGCCGAATAGCGCGCGTCATCGAAGCGTAAGACACGCGCCCTATCCGCCTCCCGATGAAAGGGAGCGACCGATGAGGAAGCGTGTAATCATGGCAATCGCCGCCACCGCGCTTGGCGGGATGGCGGTCGCGCAGCAATTGCCGACGGGGCAGTCGCTCACCCCGCTCGCCGCCCCCGGCGCGGTGTTCCGTCCGCTGGTGACGCGGACCGGCCCTTTTCCGGACTATGTCGCCGACGGCGCCGCGGCGATCGCGGTCAGCCCCGACCGGCGCGAGATGTTGGTACTGACCAGCGGCTTCAATCGCTTCAACGGGCCGGACGGCAAGCTCGTCCCCGCACAATCGGGGCAATATGTCTTCGTCTATGCGATCGACCGCGGCGGCGCCCGGCTCGAACAGACGCTGACCGTGCCCAATGCCTATTCGGGCGTGGCCTGGATGCCCGACGGGCGCGGGTTCGCGGTGGGCGGCGGCGTCGACGACGTGGTCCACCTGTTCCGCCGCGGCAAAGCGGGCTTCGCGGCGTCCGGCGCGCCGATCAAGCTCGGTCATAAAACCGGCAACGGCATCGACGTGGCGCCACAGGCCGCGGGCGTCGCGATCAGTCCCGACGGCCAAAAGCTGCTGGTCGCGAATTATTACAATGACTCGGTCACGCTGATCGATCTGGCGCGCCGCGCGATCGTCACCGAGCAGGATTTGCGGCCGGGCAAGATCGATCCCGCCCAATCGGGCCGGCCCGGCGGCGAATTTCCCTTCGCGATCGCGTGGCGCGACGACAGCCACGCCTATGTCTCGGCACCGCGCGACCGCCAACTCGTCGCGCTCGACATTGCCGGGGCGACCGTCCGCGTGACGAAACGCATCGCCACGACCGGCGAGCCAACCGCGCTGCTGCTCGATCGCAAGACGCACCGGCTCTATGCGACCGAGGACAATGACGACCGGCTGGCGATGGTCGACACCGCGAGCGACGCGCTGACCGGCGAACCGCGGCTCGGCCTGCCCGACAGCCTGTCGGCGGGGCCGCTCGGCAAGGGGCTCAACCCCAACGGCCTCGCGCTGACGCCGACGGGCAGCTTGCTGGTGACCTATGGCGGCATCAACGCGGTCGCGGTGGTGGCGCCGCGCGCGCACGATGCGGAGGTGGTCGGCGTGGTACCGACCGGCTGGTATCCCAGCGCGGTCGCGACCAGCGCCGATGGCGGCCGCGTCTTCGTCGTCAATCGCAAGAGCCCGCCGGGGCCCAATCCGAAGGGATGCGCGCCCAAGATCGCGGTCGCCAAGGCGCAACCGACGGCGTGCGGATCGGCCAACCAGTATATCTTCCAGCTCGAAAAGGCCGGGCTGCTGCACTTCCCGATGCCGACCGGGCGGGCGCTGGCGAAGACCACGCTTCAGGTCGCCGACAATATCGGCCTGCAGAACGCGGCGCAGCGTCGGGCGGCGGACGCGCGGATGGCGGAGGTCGCCAGGCGCATCAAGCACGTCGTCTTCATCGTGAAGGAAAACCGCACCTACGACCAGGTGCTGGGCGATCTGGAGGTCGGCAATGGCGATCCCAGCCTGGCAATCCTGGGCGAGCCGCTCAGCCCCAACCATCACGCCATGGCGCGCGATTTCGTCACGCTCGACAATTTCTACGATTCGGGCGAGCAATCGAGCACCGGCTGGACCTGGACCACCGCCGCGCGCGTTCCCGACCTGCTCGAAAAGACCGCTCCGGTGAATTACGCCGCGCGCGGCCTCGCCTACGAATCCGAGGAAGCCGACCGCAACGTCGCCACCAGCCAAAGCCTTGCCGAGCGGCGCAAGACCGATCCGCGCCTGCCCGACGATCCCGATCTGATGCCGGGCCCCGCCTTGCTCAACGCACCCGATGCCGACGACGACAAGCTGCCGGGCCAGGGCTATTTGTGGAACGCGGCGATCCGGGCCGGGCTGACCGTGCGCAATTACGGTTTCTCCGATGCCTCGGTCTACGATGAGGGGACGCCGGGCTTCGTCCCGCTGCTGCGCGATCCGTTCAAGGACAAGCACACGATCTGGACCCCCGCCGACCGCGACCTCGCCAGCCGCAGCGATCCCTATTTCCGCGGGTTCGACCAGAAGATGCCGGATTATTGGCGCGTGCTCGAATGGCAGCGCGAATTCGATCAGCAGGACAAGACCGGGACGATGCCGGCGCTGACCCTGCTGCGGCTCAGCCACGACCATTTCGGCAGCTTCAAGGACGCGATCGACGGCGTGAACACGGTCGAGACCGAAATGGCCGACAATGACTATTCGGTCGGCATGGTGCTCGAACGCATCGCCAACAGTTCGTTCAGGGAGTCGACCCTGGTGTTCGTGATCGAGGACGATGCCCAGAATGGCGGCGACCATGTCGATGCCCGGCGCAGCATCGCCTTTGTCGTCGGGCCCTATGTGAAGCACCATGCCGTGGTGTCGACACGCTACACGACGGTCAGCATGCTGCGCACGATCGAGGCGGTGCTCGGCCTGCCGCCGCTCGGGCTCAATGACGCGCTGGCGACGCCGATGGCGGACGTGTTCGATCCGAACCAGAAGGACTGGACCTTCCGCGCCCGCGCCGCCGACGTGCTGCGCGCTACCAAGCTGCCGATCCCGGCCGACCGGTTCGTCGCGGCCAAGGCGGTTGCCGCCAATGCCTGTCCGCCGCGCGACGCCGGTTGGTGGGCCGCCGCGATGAAGGGGCAGGATTTCCGGACCGAGGACCATCTCGACACGCCGCGCTTCAACGCTGCCCTGTGGCGCGGGCTGGCGGACGGGCCGGAGCCGCAGGCGCGCAGCGGGGCGGATCTGCGGGCGAACCGCGCGGCGTTGCTGGCGAAGGGTAGCGCGGGACGGGTGTGCGCGGGTTCTGACTGAGCTCAACCAATCCTCCCCCGCCAGGGGGAGGTGGCGGTCCCCGCTTGGGCGGGGACTGACGGAAGGGGAGGAAGCACGCAGGCGAGTGGATCGCCCTCCTCCCCCTCCGACGCCTTCGGCGCCACCTCCCCCTGGCGGGGGAGGATTGAGCGATCGCAACTGCACTCAGACTTGAACGCCTGTGTGGGCCAGTGAACGAGCAAGCCCGTCCCCGTCAGGGAGAGGGCTTATGTGGCCGCTCTATTCCGGATTGACCAAAAACGTCACGTAGCCGCGGAAATACGGGTTCGCCTCCAGCCCCGGGGTCGGTTGCCACTCGCCGCCCTGGAGCAGGCCGATGCGAAACGGCAGCTTGAGCCGGTCCAGCTTCGCCAGATAGGCCCGGTATCCCGGAATGACGTGCCGCCCCTGATAGATTTGCAGCACGGCCTCATCGACCACGCCGGCGAGCGCGTCGAGACCGGCGGGGTCGCCATTCGCGCTCCAGTCGAGCAGCCCGGTGATGCCCAGCCGGCAATCCCCGGGCAGCCGCGCGCGCAGCCCGCGCAGGAACGCGGCATAGCTTTCGAGATGCCGCGTCCGCGCGTCGAAATCGATCTGGACGCCCACCACGCGATTGCCCGCCGCGCGCCAGCGGCCGAGCGCCGCGAGCAGCTGCTCGTAGATCGCCGGAGTCCAGTCGAGCGTCTCCACCCGGACCACCATCCAGGTCTCGCGATTGCCCAGCCGCGGCACCGCCGCACGTTGCGCCGTATAGCGGACGGGATCGGTCGCTTCGATCTGGCCCTGGAGCAGGTAGAGCCGTTTCGCCGACGCGAGCACCGGCTGCGCCTTCACGCCCGCCCATAGCCAGACGGCGTCATACGCCGGCGCTACCGGCCGCTCGCGCGCAACGGGTACGGGCACAACCGCGAGTGCGGCCGCCGCCATTATCAACACGGCCCGGATCACGCCGCCACCCGTGTTCCTGCGAAAGCAGGACCCCAGGGCTGAAATCCATGCGCATCCGTTATCACCCTGGACTCCCGCCTTCGCGGGAGCACGGACCGCGCGAAGGGGCGCCCGCCATCATCTGTCCGGCTCCGGTCATCACTCCCCAATGTTCCCGCGAACCTTCCCGGGCGCATCCTACCAATAATAACGCAGGTCCGTCGCCCAGCGCGATTTGGGGTAATCCGTCTTGAGCCGCTGGAACCACGCCTTGCGCTGCGCGGTCGCGACATCGGTGCCGCCGCACGAATTGTTGCCCGACGGCGCATAGCAATTGACCGCGCGATAAAGCGCATAGGCCTTGTCGTCGGCACCCGCTTTGGGATCGGCGATGACCGACTTGTACACCTCCAGCCGCGAATAGACCGGTCCCGCGAACAGCGTCTTCGTCCCGCCCAGGTCCTCTTTTGGCGGCTGGGTGTCGAGCGCGAACTGGTCGAACCCGTTGGCGCGGAAGAAGTCGGCGAGGCACAGCCGCGCATGCGCGTCGCCCGGCGCGGCGGCGAGATCGGCGGCGGTGCGCCGCAACGCCGGGCAGTCGATATCGGCGCCCTGGGGCGGCCGCGCGAAAATCCCCACCGGCAACGGGTCGGACGTCAGCAGGTCGTAGAAATTGGCATTGTTGGGGGCGCCGGCGGGCACCAGCGCCAGGTCGCTGCCGAAATCGCGATACGCGCCGCGGCTCAGTTCCTTGTAGAGCAGGGTGAACAGCGCGAGCTGGCGCTCCTGCGGCGCCTTCGCGCCCTTCGCCTGCTGGCGCAGCAGCCCGGCATCGGCGACATTGGTCAACAGGATGCCGCGGATCGACGCATCGTCGACCGGCGAATCCGCCGCGAACACGCGCGCCAGCCCGCCGGTCCGCTCGTCATGATACGCAAGCGCGAGTTCGAGCGCCGAATGCTGCGCCTCCAGCTTGGCCCCGGGCAGCATCTCGATCCAGAACCCGCGCGCATTGCGGTCGCCCACCGCCTCCAGCGCCATGCCGCGCAGCATCTGGCGGCTGAACTGTATGTCGCTGAAGCTCGCTTGCCGCGCCGCATCGGGGATCAGCTTGAGCACCTCGGCCGGCTTGTTGCCGACATAGAATTGATGCGCCGCGACCAGATAGTCGAACAAGGGCTGGTTGCCGGCGAACGCCGCGCGCTGACCGGTGATTTCCGCCAGCGTGATCGGGTTGGTGCAGCATCCCGCGCTGACCTCGTCGTCCGCCATCCGCATCCGCTTGAGGTCGATCACCGCGAGCAGGGTCGGATCGGTCGTGTCGCCGATCGTCAGCTCGGGCAGCAATTTGCTGTCCATCTCTTCGGCCAGGTCGACATCGTCGATCCCGCGTGCCGCCGCCGGTTGCGCGAACAAGGCGACATATTGCCGCGCGAGCAGGTCGCGCTTGCCGCCGAACCAATAGACCCGGCGCAACAGCCCCTGCGCCGATTCCGCATACAAGCCCCTGGGATAATCCTTCAGATAGGCGTGCAGGCCGCTATCGGCCGCGGTGACCACTTTCTGGTCGATCGTCTTGAAATCCTTGGGAATGCCATATTCGTCGAACAGGCCGACCTGCATCCGGTTCACCTCGACCCGCGCCGTCATGTAGCGCGCGGTCTCGCGCAGCCACGGGTCGCGCGCGCCGGCCAGCCCAGCGAACCGCGACGCCGCCGTGTCGAAATCGCCGTCGTAGAACGCCCGCGCCCCGGCCAGATACGCCGCGAACGCCTTGCCCGCGGGCGACCTCACTTGCCCGTCGAGCGCCGCCACCGCCGCCCCGTCGCTCGGCTTGGCGCAATCGGGGTTGAGCCCGTGCCGCGCCGCGATCAGCGCCGCCCCTTCCCCGCCCGGCAGCTTGGCGGCGTTGACCGCCGCCTCGAACGCCGCCGCGCCGCTGCTGTTGGACAGGCAGCGCGACCCCTCGCCCGAACTATAATCGATATTGCCGTCCTCGGCCCGCGGCGCCAGCCAGCCCGCAAAGGTGGGCCAGTCGAACAGGGGGCCGAGCGGCTGTGGCGGCGTCCCCTGCCCCGGCCGGGGCAGCGATCCGCGCCGGTCGAACCACAACAGGGTCAGGTTGGTCCGCGTATCGTTGCCCGGCCCCAGCATCGCCATGTCGTCGCAGCCCGACAAATTGGTATGCTTGAGCCGCCAGCTCTGCCCGCACCCGAAATCGCCGCTCGCCCCGGCGGGCGCGGGCAAGGCGAAAGCGAGCGGAAAGGCGGCCAAGGTGGCGGCGGCAAGGATACGGCGCATCGGTCGGGTCCCCGGCGGTTGGAAGTAGGTGCGACCGTGGCAGCGACGGCGTTGGATGGCTAGGAGGATTGCGACGCGCGACGCATCCGAATTGGTCAGAAATCCGTGCTTCCAACCACTTGCCGACCGCGATAACCTCGCTCAAACCGGGGGTGGCATGCGACTAGGTTGGGACGAGATCAAGCGGCGCGCCCGCAGGTTCAGCGATGAGTGGAAGGACGCCCATTACGAGAAGGGCGAGACGCAATCCTTCTATAACGACTTCTTCGAGATTTTCGGCGTCAAGCGCCGCACCGTGGCGACCTACGAGCAGCGGGTGAAGCTGCTCAACAACAAGCATGGCTTCATGGATCTGTTCTGGCCGCGCATGTTGCTGATCGAGCAGAAGAGCGCGCGACTTGATCTCGACAAGGCGGGAATCCAGGCGCTCGACTATATCGACGGCCTCCCGGCGCCAGAACAGCCGCGTTACGTTCTGACCTGCGATTTCCAGACCTGGCGCCTGCTCGATTTGGAAACAGGCGGCGATGCGCTTCGGTTCAAACTGGCCAACTTGCACAAGCATGTCGAGGCGTTCGCCTTCATCCTCGGCCGCCAGCGGACATTCGAGACACAGGCAACGGTCACCATCAAAGCGGCCGAATTGATGGGGAGCCTCCACGATGCGCTGGAGGAGTCGAACTATAAAGGCCACGACCTGGAGCAATTGCTGGTCCGGCTGCTCTTTTGCCTGTTCGCCGACGACACCGGCATCTTCCAGCCCAAGGACATCTTCCTGGAATTGCTGCAAGGCGACACGCGGGAGGATGGAAGCGATACCGGCCCCAAGCTGATGGAGCTATTCGACGTCCTCGACACGCATGAGGACGATCGGCAGTCGAAC
Organism: uncultured Stakelama sp.; assembly: GCA_964521615.1. Classification (GTDB taxonomy): domain Bacteria; phylum Pseudomonadota; class Alphaproteobacteria; order Sphingomonadales; family Sphingomonadaceae; genus Sphingomonas. The sequence continues at coordinate 95,252 of CAZFTL010000017.1, forward strand.
CTGTCCGGTGAGCTGAACCAGTTTCCGTATATCAACGGCGACTTGTTCAAGGGGCGACTGCGCACGCCGGTATTCGACAAGAAGATGCGCACGCTGTTGCTGGACGCGGCACGACACAATTGGAGCGGGGTCAGCCCCGCCATTTTCGGCTCGCTGTTTCAATCGGTGATGGACGCCAAGGAACGGCGCGCAAAGGGCGCGCATTACACGTCCGAAGCGAACATCATGAAGGTGATCGGGCCTCTCTTCCTCGACGACCTGAAGGCGGAGCTCGACCGGATCGTTGCGCGTAAGACGGGCCGGGATGCGCTGCTCGACGAGTTCCTGGCCAAGCTTTCGCGCCTGACCTTCCTCGACCCGGCATGTGGCTGCGGCAACTTCCTCGTCATTGCGTATCGGGAATTGCGCCGGCTCGAACTTGCGGCGCTGGAAGCCCGCTGGCCGAAGATGATGACCGATACCGGCGAGGAACGGCGTCAGGGATTTATGGACCTCGGCCTGCTCAGCCGCATTCAGGTCAGCCAGTTTTACGGCATCGAAATCGAGGAATTCCCGGCGCGCATCGCCGAGGTGGCGATGTGGATGGCCGACCATCTTGCCAACAATGCGCTCGGCGACGCCTTTTCGACCAACTACGCGCGCATCCCGTTGAAGGAATCGGCGCACATTCGTCATGCCGACGCGCTCGATACCGACTGGGCGACGCTGATCGCGCCGGAGAAGCTTCACTACATTATGGGCAACCCGCCGTTCGTCGGCGCCAAGTTCCAGACGCCCGAACAGCGTGCGCAGGTTCGCGCCATCGCCGGATTGGGTGGCAGCGGCGGCACGCTCGACTTTGTCGCGGCGTGGTTCATCAAGGCGGGCCAGTTCGTCGCCGCCAATCACCGTATCCGCATCGCCTTCGTCGCGACCAATTCCATTTGCCAAGGCGAACAGGTGGCACAGCTTTGGCCCATCCTGTTTGATCGGTTCCACCTCGAAATCGCGTTCGCGCATCGCACCTTCAGTTGGGGTAGCGAGGCGCGCGGCAAGGCGCAGGTACATGTCGTCATCATCGGTCTTACTCACCGAGACAACGAACCTGCTCAAAAGCGCCTATTCAGCTATCCAGATATTAGGAACGACCCAGTCGAAAGCCAACACGACGCTCTGACCGCGTATCTCTTTGACGCAAGGGGCGTAGTAAATCGACATTTGGTCGTGAAGGAGGAGCCTCGTCCGATCAATGGCGCACCCAGGATCATTAGCGGAAGCCAACCGATCGATGGCGGTTATCTGATTTTTGATTCGAACGAACGCCAACAATTTGTTGAAAGTGAGCCAGGTTCGGCAAAATTCTTGCAGCCCTATCTTAGCGGACAAGATTTCCTGAATGGCGGGGGGCGATGGATTCTCGCTCTTCAAGACGCGGAACCATCCGAACTTAAATCGATGCCACTCGTGATAGAGCGGCTACGACAAGTGCGGAACTTCCGCATGAAAAGTCAGCGAGTTAGCACGTTAGCCATAGCGGACCAACCTACGAAATTTAATGTTGAAATCGTGCCGACCGATCCCTTTCTGGCTATCCCTGAGGTTAGTTCAGAACGGCGAGAATACATTCCGATAGCCTGGCTTAGTCCTCCGACTATTCCTAGCAATAAGCTGCGAATTTTACCGAACGCTTCTCTCTGGCAATTTGCCATACTGACTAGTCATGCCCATGTATCTTGGAGTCGACATATTGGAGGACGCCTAAAGAGCGACTTTCAATACGGCATCGGACTCAATTACAACACTTTTCCATGGCCTGAAGCCTCCGCTGCACAGCGTGCGAGAATTGAACAACTTGCCCGAGCAGTACTAGAATCGCGCCAAGAACATTCGACCTCCTGTCTCGCGGATCTCTATGATCCCGACACAATGCCCGGCGGCCTGCGCGAAGCGCATCACGCGCTCGATGTCGCGGTAGACAAACTATATCGCGCCGCACCGTTCGCCTCAGATCGTGATCGCGTCGAACATCTGTTCGGTCGCTACGAAGCTCTCGTAAATCCGCTCGAAACGAAGGGCGTAAAGGCCAATCGCCGCATTGCGCGCAAATCGGCAACCAATTCGGCGACCGACAACTAACCAACGTTCAAGGTGATCTGTTGTGAATCGTGACCCCTTCACCCTGCGCGTCTTCGTCCCCTCTGGCGACCCTGAGGGCGCGCGCATCGTGGACAGAATGAACTGGACCGGGCGGGGCTATTTCGTGTCGCGCGATCACTGGCCGGAAATCCGCCTGCGCCCGGAGCTGCAGGCCGGCGGCATCTATGTGCTGATCGGTTATGAAGAGGATGAAGTGGGTGCCGAACAGCCGGTGGGCTATGTCGGTCAGACGGATAATCTGCGTAATCGCATCGACAACCATGAAAGCAACAAGGATTTCTGGTCGACCGCAGTGTTGTTCCTGTCGACTGCCGGTGGCTTGAACCGCGCGCACACGACCTGGCTCGAATGGGCGCTGTTGGCACAGGGCGCGGCGGCAGGGCGCTGCAAGTTCCAGAACGTTATCAGCCCTTCCGAGCCGCAGCTGATCGAGAGCGAGAAAGCCGATACGCGCGCTTTCCTGCAAGAAATGCTGCGCATGATGCCGTCGATGAATGTGCACATTTTCGAACCGGCGAAGGTGATCAAGCCGATGGCTGCCGCCGTGGTAGCCGGGGCTGCCGCGGTGAAAGATACCATCGTCGTGCCGGCACAGAGGGACGGCTTTGAGACGGCCTTCCTGGGCGCGCACGCATGGTGGGCGATCCGCGTCGCCGCCAAGCACCGTGAGCATCTGAAGTGGATCGCCGCGTATCAAGTCACGCCGATCAGCGCGGTTACGCACATCGCCCAGATCGATCATCTCGAACCTTTCGGGGACGAAGGCAAGTTCAAGGTGGTATTCGCCGGCCCACCGATCACATTGAGCAAGCCCATTCCATTCGGGCAGGCGCCTTTGGGGGCAATGCAAGGCCCGCGCTATACGACACGCGCCATTCTGGATAAGGCCACTACAGTCGCCGACCTCGTCTAAAACTTCTGCGACGAGATCTGATCGCGTGGCCGCGCCGTAAACTGGTTTGCATCCCGGGACGCCCGTCCCATATCTGCCGCGGGGAAGGCGCTTCTCGACTTCGCTCGAAGCGAACGGGGTGGGGTAGCCAGCCGCAACGATGCAGTCGTTATCACGGCAGCGCAGCTTCCCTTTTCGTTCCCCATCCGCTAAGGGCGCGCGTCACGCGGCGTGGCCCGCTTACTCACGAGGCATTGTTTGGCTAAAGAAGAACTTCTCGAAATGCGCGGTCAGGTGGTGGAGCTTCTGCCCAACGCCATGTTCCGCGTCCGGCTGGAAAACGACCACGAAATCCTGGGTCACACCGCCGGCAAGATGCGCAAGAACCGCATCCGCGTGCTGGTCGGCGACGAGGTGCTCGTCGAGCTGACGCCGTACGACCTGACCAAGGGTCGCATCACCTATCGCTTCATGCCGGGCCGCGGCGGACCGGGGCCGCAATAAGCTCGCCCCTCCCCTTTAGGGGTTGGGGGTGGGGCAGTGCCCCAAGCCACCTCGCCTGCGGATAGGCCCCACTCCAACCCCTCCCCTGAAGGAGAGGGGCTTGATAAAGGCTTCAACGTGAAGCTCGTCCTCGCCTCCACGTCCCCCCGCCGCCTGGAGTTGCTGGCACGGATCGGGATCGTGCCCGATCGGCTCGCTGCGCCCGATATCGACGAGACGCCGCTGAAGGGCGAGACGCCGCGCGCCTATGTCGCGCGATTGGCCGAGGCCAAGGCGCAGGCGGTGACGCGCGCCGGCGACGAGATCGTGCTGGCGGGCGACACCACCGTCGCGGTCGGGCGGCGCATCCTGGAAAAGCCGATCGACGAGGCCGATCTGCGCCGCATGCTGGGGCTGATGTCGGGGCGGCGGCACCACGTCTTTTCGGGCGTCTGCGCGATCGGGCCCGACGGCAAGCCGCGCGTCCGCGTCGCCGACACGATCGTCGCGTTCAAAGCCCTCTCCGCCGCCGAAATCGACTGGTACGTCGCCAGCGGCGAAGGCATGGGCAAAGCGGGCGGCTATGCCATCCAGGGCAAGGCCGAAGCGTTCGTGCGCTATCTCGCAGGGAGCCACTCGAACGTCGTCGGCCTGCCGGTGTTCGAAACGCGCGCCCTGCTGACGTCGGCCGGGCTGCCGCTGGATGCGGCGCGGGCCGCCCCGGCCGGATAGGTTTCCGACGTGCCCCCCTTCGGACAGCCGGCGCAAACCATGGATACGGCTCGGAGGCCTGTCGGGGCGACTGAACGCACGCACAATGTACTCCTGCGAAGGCAGGAGCCCAGGATAGCGGCGTACGCGATCACCCTGGGTTCCTGCTTCCGCAGGAACACGATCCCCATGAAAGTTTCGCATCCGAAGATGGACATTCGGTGGGTCGGGGAGGTGCCGCGTGGCTGAATGGCTCTACGAGGCCGGGATCGGCGAGGCGCGCGCCGCCCTGGTCGAGGACGGCCGGATCGTCGAGGCGCGGATCGAGCGGCCGGGCGGGCTCAAGCTCGGCGCGGTGCTCGAGGCGCGGCTGATCGAGCGCGTCGCCGCCGGCCTGAGCCGGGTCGAGACCATCGAGGGCGCCGCGGTCATCGAGCGCGTGCCGGCGGGCCTCACGCTCGGCGCGACGCTGAGCGTCGAAGTGATCCGGGAAGCGATCCCCGAACCGGGCCGCGCCAAGCTCGCCAAGGTCGCGACGAGCGACGCCGCGCCGCGACCGGCCGACGACCTGCTCGCGCGATGCCGGGCCAGCGGCGTTGCGGTCCGCATCCTGCGCGCGCACGAGCCCGATGCGCTGGAAGCGGCGGGCTGGTCGGAAGTGATCGACGAGGCGGAAAGCGGCGAGATCGGTTTTACCGGCGGCGTGCTGCGGATGAGCCCGACCCCGGCAATGACCCTGTTCGATGTCGACGGCGCGGGCGCCCCCGCCGCGCTGGCGATCGCGGCGGCGCGCGCGGCCGCGGCGGCGATCGTGCGGCACGGCATCGGCGGATCGATCGGGATCGATTTCCCGACCCTGGGCAACAGGGCGGAGCGTCAGGCGGCGGCCGAGGCGATCGACGCCGTGCTGCCGCCACCGTTCGAGCGGACCGCGATCAACGGCTTCGGCTTCCTGCAGATCGTGCGCCCGCGGCCACGCGCCTCGCTTCCCGAAACGCTGCGCGCCGATTCCGTCGCGGCCGACGCGCTCGCCCTGCTCCGCGCGATCGAGCGTACGCCGCCGCCGGTGCCCGCGATCCAGCGAGCCCCGGCCCGGGTCGCGGCATGGCTGGGCGCGCGCCCCGACCTGATCGCCGAGTTGTCACGACGCACCGGCGCCCCCATCTCGATCGCATCATGACCAACGCCCAAACTTGCCCGCTGTGCGGCAACCCGACCGACCCGGCGCACAAGCCGTTCTGCAGCCGGGGCTGCAAGGATCGCGACCTGTTGCAATGGCTGGGCGAAGGTTATCGCCTTCCCGCGGGGCCGGCCGATCCGGAAGCACTGGACAGCGCCGTTTCGAGCGATTAGAGGGCGCGTCTTCCGCGCTTCGCCGGATATGCCCAAGTAGCTCAGTTGGTAGAGCATGCGACTGAAAATCGCAGTGTCGGTGGTTCGATTC
>CAZFTL010000018.1:0-91912 GCA_964521615.1 uncultured Stakelama sp.
GTCGAAGTCGGGCATCGACACGCGTTCCGGATTGAGGAAGCGTTCGAACAGCAGGCCGAGCTTGATCGGATCGAGATCGGTGATGGTCAGCGCCCAGGCCACTACCGACCCCGCGCCCGACCCGCGCCCCGGCCCGACCGGGATGTCGTGCGCCTTCGCCCATTGGATGAAGTCGGCGACGATCAGGAAATAGCCCGGGAACCCCATCTGGATGATGATGTCGAGTTCGTATTCCAGCCGCTCGCGATAGGGTTGGGTCCAGTCGTCGCCCTTACCGCCGGAGCCATCCCCCTTTCCGTTCGCGTCGAGCGGTTTGTTTTCCAACGCGGCGATCCGCTCGAGCCGCTTGTGAAGCCCCGCGCGCGCACGCTCGCGCAGCATCGCGGCCTCACCGTCGCGGTCGCCGGCCAGACTGGGCAGGATCGGCTTGCGCTTGGGTGCCGCCACTGCACAGCGTTGCGCGACCACCAGTGTATTCGCGATCGCCTCGGGCAAATCGGCGAACAACGCCCGCATGTCCTTGGCCGGCTTCATCCATGCATCGGGCGAACTCTTCGGCCGATCGTCGCTGGCGACGTAGGAGGAATTGGCGATGCACAGCATCGCGTCATGCGCTTCCAGGAATTCCTCTTCGGCGAAACAACACGGATTGGTCGCGACGATCGGCAAGCCGCGCGCATAGGCCAGGTCGAGCAACTCGGCCTCCGCCTTCGCCTCGACCGGGTCGAAACGCCGCGAAATCTCGACATAGAGCCGGTCGCCGAAAATGGCCTGGAGCCGGTCGGCATAGGCGTTGGCTCGGTCGGGCTGATCCTCGGCGAACAATCGGGTGATGCCGCCCTCCCCACCCGCGGTCAGCGCGATCAGCCCGGCCGAATTGGCCTCCAGCATCGTGAAATCGACATGCGGGTCGAGTTCGACCGGACGTCCGAGATGCGCCTCGCTGACCAGCCGGCAGAGGTTGAGATATCCTTCGTCATCCTGGGCGTAGAGTGCGATCCAGTCGGTCTGCACCGCCTGTCCTTCGGGCAGATCGGGCCGCGCAACGCCGAGCATCGTGCCGATCACCGGCTGCACCCCGGCATCGGCCGCCGCGCCCGAAAACGCCATCGCCGCGAACAACCCGTTGCGATCGGTCACCGCGGCCGCCGGGAAGCCCAATTCCCGCGCGCGTTTGGCGATCGCCTTGGGCTCGATCGCGCCGTCGAGCATCGTGAACGACGAAAATATCCGGAGCGGGACGAAGCCGGAATGGGGCATGAGGGCAACCTAGGATGGGCGGCACGTATTGGCCACCCCGGCGCCTTCGCTTACCCACAACTTTCGCGTCGCGTGCCGCTCCTCAAAGCAGCTTCTCGATGTCCGCAGCGACGTCCTCGGGCTTGGTCGTGGGTGCATAACGCTCGACGACCTTGCCGTCGCGCCCGACCAGGAACTTCGTGAAGTTCCACTTTATGCCTTCGGTACCCAAGAAACCCGGCGCCTGCTTCTTGAGTTCGGCATAAAGCGGGTCCGCGTCCGAGCCATTGACCTCGATCTTGGCGAAGACCGGGAACGTCACATCGTAGGTCAGCGAGCAGAAATTGGCGATTTCCTCAGCATTGCCCGGTTCCTGTGCGCCGAACTGGTTGCAGGGAAAGCCCAGCACCTCGAACCCTTGATCGGCATATTTGCGGTGCAGGGCTTCGAGCCCTTCATATTGCGGAGTGAAGCCGCATTTTGATGCGACATTGACCACCAGCAGCACTTTGCCGGCATAGGCGCCGAGATCGACGTCCTTGCCGTCGGCTGCACTGACGTGGAAATCGGTGATCGCGATCATAAGTCTGCCCCTCTTCTACCTCGCCGCATGCTCGGCCATCAGCGCGGCGATGTTGCGCTTCACGCCCGGCCATTCGTGTTCGAGGATCGAATACAGCACGCTGTCGCGATAATGGCCATCGTTGAGGATGACATGCCCGCGAATGACCCCATCCATCCGTGCGCCGAGCCGCTCGATCGCCGCGCGCGAACGGCGATTAAGGAAGTCGGTACGGATCTGCACGCAGAAACAATCGAGCACCTCGAACGCGTGGGTCAGCAGCAGCATCTTGGCCTCGGTATTGAGGCCGGTGCGCTGAACCCGCGGCGCATAGACAGTGCCACCAATCTCGACCCGGCGGTGCTGTTTCGCCATGCGGAGGAAACGCGTGACGCCAGCGATCTCGCCCGATGCGTCGCGAACCGTGAATGGCATCGATCGCTCCGCTGCCTGCTCGCGCTCGATTCGCTCGTACCAGGCGTCGATCGTTTCCGGCCTGGGCACCGTGGTATGGAACGCGCCGTCCAGTCCCATCGCGAAGGCCGCCAGAATGCCGTCGCGGTCGCCCCGAACGCACGGGGTCAGGGTGACGTGGCTCCCGGACAGGGTTGGTTGCACTCGCCACGCATCGGATCGAGGCGATATTTCGTTCGGGCTCATGTCGACGATCCTAGTTCAGGTGCCCCTCGTACAGCCGCACCACACGATCCATCTTCGCCGCCAGCCGTTCGTTGTGCGTGGCAACCAAAGCGGCGGAACCTTCCTGCCGCACCAGGCGCAGGAATTCGCCGAGCACGATGTCGGCCGTGCCCTCGTCGAGATTGCCGGTCGGCTCGTCGGCCAGGATCAGGGCTGGCCGATTGGCCAGCGCGCGGGCAACCGCCACGCGCTGCTGTTCGCCGCCTGACAATTGGCTCGGACGGTGAGTCAGACGGTGATCAAGGCCCAGGGTCGAGAGCAGGTCGGCGGCGCGCTGCTCCGCCTGCGCCCGCGAGGATCCCTTCACGAGTTGCGGCAGGACGACATTCTCGATCGCGTTGAAGTCGGGCAGCAGATGGTGAAACTGATAGATGAAGCCGAGCGTGTCGCGCCGCATCGCGGTGCGTTGCGGGCTGGTCATCTGCGCCGCCTCGATCCCGGTGATCCGGATCGACCCGCCGAATCCGCCTTCGAGCAGGCCGACGGCCTGGAGCAGGGTCGATTTGCCCGATCCGGACGGGCCGACCAACGCGACGATCTCGCCCGGCTGGACGGAGAGGTCGGCCCCGCGCAGGACATGGATGGTCTCTCCGCCCTGTTCGAAGCTGCGGGTCAGGCCGCTGGTGGCGAGAACGGGGTCATTCATAGCGAAGCACCTGGACCGGATCGGTGCTCGCGGCGCGCGACGCCGGGTACAAGGTCGCCAGGAAGGTCAGCAGCAAGGTAATCGCGATCACCAGGGCGATCTCGACCGGGTTGGGCTTCGACGGCAATTCGGTCAGCACACGGATTTGCGGATCCCACAGGTTCTGCCCCGACAGACGCTGCACGACATCGACGATCGGCTGGCGGAAATGGAGCAGCACGAAGCCGAGGATCAGCCCGGCGATCGTGCCGAGCACGCCGATCGTCGTCCCGACCGTGATGAAGATCCGGACCATTGCCGCGCGCGGCGCACCCATCGTCCGCAGGATCGCGATATCGCGGGTCTTCGCCCGGACCAGCATGATCAGCGACGAGGCGATGTTGAACGCCGCGACCAGGATGATGATGCACAGGATGACGAACATCGACACCTGCTCGATCCCCAGCGCATCGAACAATTGCGCATTCATCTGGCGCCAGTCGCTGATCGCCGCACTGTCGCCGAGCCATTTGCGCAGGGGATCGAGGATCTGCCCGACCTTGTCGGCATTGTCGGTATTGAGCTCGATCATGCCGACCGTGTCGGGATCGTAGAGGAGCAAGGTTTGGGCATCCTCCATCGGCATGATGACATAGGCCTTGTCGTAATCGTACACGCCGATCTCGAAGATCGCGCCGACCGTATAGGTAACCATGCGCGGCACGACTCCCATCGGCGTCGACTGCCCGGCGGGATTCCAGATGGTAATCTGGCTGCCGACATCGGCACCCAGCGTCGCCGCGAGCCGCGAGCCGATGGCGATTCGATTGCTGCCCGCGGTCAGGTTGGCAATGTCGCCGGCCACGATGTGGCTGGAAATGGTCGGATTGTTGCGGATGTCGGGAACCGTCAGCCCCCGCAGCAGGATCGCCTCCGCACGCCCGTTATAGGTTGTCATCAGCGGCTGCTCGATCATCGGCGTCGCGCTGGTTACCCCCGGAGTCGCCTTGGCCTGCTCGAGAATCCGCCGCCAGTTATAGAGTGGCTGGCCGTTATACCCCTGGACCACGGCGTGACCGTTCAGGCCGACGATCTTGTCGAACAGCTCGGCACGGAAGCCGTTCATGACACTCATGACGATGACGAGCGCGGCAACGCCGAGCATCACCGCGCCGAGACTGAACCCGGCGACCAGGACGATGAAGCGCTCGCCCTTGCCGGGCAGCAGATAGCGGCCGGCGATCAGGCGTTCGTAGCTCGACAGGAGAATCAATCAGGCCTCGCGATCCGCCCCCGGATCGTGGCGTGCTAGACGGCGGCGAGCGGACTGGCAACCGAGGCGGTGCTGTGGCGGATTCGACACAGGATCGCCGCAATCGTGCGCCGACCGGTTGTTTGGCGATGACAAGACACCGGTGGCCGCCTAGCAATCAGCCTCACGAAACGCAGGTCAATGGCCGTGGTTCGGGGATCACTTCCAGCTCCGTCTTCAAAAGAAGGCGCGCGGGCGGAAGTTACAAGGGGGCTGACGAGCAATCGTCACGCAGGCGCCCGGGTCGGAAACGGCCCGGGCGTTTGTCTTTTGAGGCGAAGGCGAGCAGCGACACTCGACGCTCGTGCGCAAAAGCGCATCGCCCCGAACGGCCGCCGGGGCGCACCGCGGCCCGAGCGATAGCGGCTTCGTCGACCGACGCGCGCCCACCCACACCCCGTCATGCCAGCGCAAGCTGGCATCTCATGCCTGGAAATACTGCCTGATACCCCAGCTTGCGCTGGGGTGACGTTGGCATTTGCTAGTGTGACGTCAGCGTCGGTGGGGCCTTCTTCGATCAGAAGCTGACTCGCACCGTTCCGCCATAGGTGCGCGGATCGCCCGGCTGGCCGACGATCAGCCCCGTGCTACCCGATTGCGTGCTCAGCAACTCGAAATAGTTCTGATTGAACGCGTTCCGGACCCAACCGTAGACGTTCCACTTGTCCTTGCGGTAGCCGAGCCGGAAGTTCGACAGCGAATAGCCGTTGATGTCGGTGTACAGCGAGCGCGACGGGTTGGACGAGAATTTCGACCGATAGCTGCCGTCATAGCCCAGATAGACCTGCCCGCCGCTGACCGGCACGTTCACTTCGCCGCCGAACGAGAACGACCATTTCGAGATGCCGGGTAGGATCTGACCCGAGATGTCGCAGAAGGGCGGGCTAGCGGAACCGCCCGACAGTTCGGGCGGGCACGGCGCATTTTTGAAATCCAGATATTTGGCGTCGGTGAACGCGCCGTTGAAATAGGTGCTGACTCGGCTGCTCGGGCGGAATGACGAATCCCATTCAAAACCGCGCACCCGAACCTTGGCCGCGTTTGCGAGATAGCCGCGGATCACGTTGATGGCGTTGTTGTTCACGGTTGCCTGGTAATCTTTGATCTCGTCCCAGAACCCGGCGAGGTTCACGGTCACCTTGCGATCGAAAAACTGGGTCTTCAGTCCCGCTTCGAAATGGTTGACCTTTTCGGGCTTAACCGTCTGGGTGCTGAGGTCGACGCCCGTATTGGTCGAGTTCAGCGGCAGGCCCGACAGATTGATGCCGCCCGATTTGAAGCTGCGCGCATAGGTCGCGTAAAAATGCACGTCGGAGGTGAAGTCGTACGATAGCGTCGCGTCGCCCGAGACATTCCACGCGCTGAACTTGGGGCTGTACCTTTGCGGTGCCAGCGTGTTGGTTTGGTTGAGGAACGTTGTCCTTGCCGCCGGGCTGATCGCCGTCGCGGCTGCGAGTAAGCTGGCGACATTGTCGGCGGTCGCCACGAAATTGTATTGTGCGTTGTGAATGCTGACGACCGACTCGTAAAAGCCCGATTTCTCGTCGTAATTGACGCGCAGACCAGGCTGAAAATGCAATTTGTCGGTAATCGCCCAATTGAGCTTGCCAAATACCGCGAAACTCTGGTTGCTGAAATTGATCGTATTGGTCGACGTCAACCCGTTCAGCACGTTGGGATTGGACGCATCGGCGCCGGAGAGGAGCCAACGGCTCGCCGCCGCGCCCTGCACCTGTGACCCTTGGGTATTGATCGTCTGATCGAAGAAGAACGCCCCGAGCGTGTAGTTGAGCTTGCGATCGCCATTGGAGGCGATGCGCAATTCCTGCGACCATTGCTTCTGCTGCGAGGGATTCTGCGACACGGTCGTGATCGGCAAGCCGGTGAAGTCACGATCGTTGGCCGGCTTCCAATCCCAATAGCGCCAGGCGCTGACAGAGGTGATGGTCGCCCCGCCGATGTCCCAATTGCCGACCAGCGACAGGCCCCCGACTTCCTGGCGCGAGTTGATCGACGCGTCGAGGTCGGTGACGCGATCGAACGGATCGAAGCTCGGCGGCTTGTAGCCGAGTGCCGCAGCGAGCGCCGCATATTGGCGGTTGAGCGGCCGCTGCGTCGCCCCGGTCCGAGCATAATATTGCACGCAACAATAGGGGTTCTGCAGGCTGAAATCGGCCGAGAGGTTTAAGTCGAGATTGGGCGCCCCCTGCCACAACAATTGGCCGCGCACGCTGAAATTGTCCTGCTTCTGCAGATTCTTGCCGATGGCTGTGTCGTAGATCGTGCCGCCGCGCTTGGTAACGGAGGTCGACAGGCGCACGGCCAGCTTATCATCGGCGATCGGCGCCGAGGCGGAGCCTTTCACCTGAACAAGGCCGTAATTGCCGGTGCTGACCTCAAACGTCGCCTCGGGCGTCGTCAGGTTCGGCTTCTTGGTGGTGATATTCACCGCGCCTGCGGTGGTGTTCTTGCCGTAGAGCGTGCCCTGCGGCCCGCGCAGTACCTCGACCCGGTCGATATCGACGAAGTCGAAGGTCGAGGCGCCGACGCGGCCGATATAGACCTGGTCGATATAGAGGCCCACGCCCTGCTCGATGCCGTCATTGGTCAGGCCGAACGGCGCGCCCAGGCCGCGGATATTGATCGCCGAGTTGCGCGGATTGCTCGAATAGAATTGCAGCGCGGGCTGGAATTGCTGGAGCCGGTTGACGTTGAACGCCCCGGCATTGGCCAGCGTCTCGCCGCTCAGTACGGCGACCGCGAGCGGCACGGTCTGCAGCCGCTCCGTCCGGCGGCGCGCGGTGACGACGATATCGCCTCCCGGCGTCGGCGCGGCTTGCGGGTCGGCCTGGGGCTCGGGTGCTGGCGCATCGGCTGGCGCGGCCGCGGGTACGGCGTCGGCTGCGACGGCCGGCGCCACCGGACGAGCGGCGCTGTCGGCAAGCGCGATGCTTTGCGGCGATGCGGCGGCAAGCAGAAGCGGAAACGCTGCGAGCATGATTCGATATTCCCCTAGACGACCAATGAACGCTTTAATCCCCACTGAGTTGCTAGGATTTAAAGCAAGATGATCTGGCCGAGTCCGCAAGCCAAACTTTATTGCTATTGATTTATATGGATATTTTCCGAATCCCGTCCCCTTGAACAGGCGCCGGGACGCCCCAAATATGCGATGGCGTGATGCCCGATCGGGGTCACGTCGGTGTGAAATCGCTCATTTTTGGAGGATCACAATGCGACAGTTCGACCTTACCCCCTACCGCCGTTCGACGATCGGCTTCGACCGTCTGTTCGACATGCTCGAAGCTTCGGCGCGGCACACCGGCGGGGACAACTACCCCCCCTTCAACCTCGAGCGCACCGCCGAGGATCACTTCCGAATCACGATCGCGGTCGCCGGCTTCCGCCGCGACGAGATCGAAATCGTTGCCCAGCAGAACCTGCTGACCGTCAAGGGCAAGAAGGACAAGGACGGCGACCAGTCGGCCTATCTGCACCTCGGCATCGCGACCCGCAGCTTCGAACGCCGGTTCGAGCTGGCGGATTTCATCCGGGTCGAAGATGCCCGGCTCAACGACGGCCTGCTGACGATCGACTTGGTGCGCGAAGTACCCGAGGCACTGAAGCCGCAGACCATTGCGATCAAGACGGGCGCGCCGCTCGCCGCGATCGAGACCGCCCCCGCGGCGGACGAGTCCAAGGCCGCGTAACCAGACCGGCGCTTTCTCGCTCCCTCGAAAGCGCCACCAGGCGTCCGGATCGGCGGATCCGGACGCCTTTTTCATTGGGCGATCCCCAATGTACTGATAGCGAGGTGCGCAATGACCCCGTTACCCGTAATCGCGAACGGCAATGGCGGCGCGGCCGCTCGCCTGGGTGACGCGTTGGTTCCTGAACTGGAACAGGCGTTCGAGCGATCCAACACCACCGTCGAGATCGCCGCCGTCGCCGGAGGCGAGCTTGCCGAAGCGATCGAGGCGGGCGCCGACTCGGGGCGTGTGATCGTCGCGGGCGGCGACGGCACCGCGGCCACCGCGGCCCAGATCCTGTCCGGCAGTCGCGTCGAACTCGGCCTGCTCCCGCTCGGCACGCTCAATCATCTCGCCCGCGATCTCGGCCTTCCGGCCGATCTCGCGGAGGCCGCCGCCGTCGCGTCGCATGGCCGCGCGACACCGATCGACGTCGGCGAGGTGAACGGCCACGTCTTCGTCAACAACGCCTCGATCGGGCTCTATCCGCTGATGGTACGCAAGCGTGACGCGCTACGGCGTGCCAGGGGATGGCCCAAATGGCTGTCGACGGTGCCGGCCGCCTGGGCCGCACTGGAGCGCTTGCCCCATCACCGTCTGCGCCTCGATTGGGGAAAGGGTGAACGGTCGATCGTTACCCCCCTCCTGTTCGTCGGCAACAATGCCTACTCGCTCGACAGCGGCGAGATCGGCTCGCGCAAGAGCATCAGCGAGGGGAAATTGGCGATCTATGCCGTCGCGCGCCGCCGACGCGCCGCGCTGATCTGGTTCGCCTTCCGGGCGCTCGCCGGTCGGGCGAAACCCGACCTCGATTTCGAAGCGCTTGCCGAATGCGAAAGGCTCACCGTCTCGTCGAGCGGCGGCGCGGTCGAAATCGCGCTCGACGGCGAGCTTCGCCGCCTCGATTCGCCAATCGAATTCCGCATCCGCCCGGGCGCGCTGACCGTGTTGGTCCCGTCGGCTCCGCCGGCTCCGTGACCGTCAGGCCGGTTCCAGCGCGGAGCCGGTGTCCCTCGCCGCGATCGCGCCCGCCCCGCCACCATAGACGAATTCGCTGCCGTCGAGATCAATCGCCGGGATCTCCTCCTTTTCGCGCCAATAATCCTGGTTGTGCGCCCATTCCGGCTTGTTCCCGCGACGCGGCAGGCGGTCGAGGCCGCGCATCAGATACCCGGGACCGAAATTCTCGCGATCGATCCAGGGCAGCAATTTCATGTCCCGGTCTTCCGGCCGCAACGCCACGTCGATCCGATGCGCGCCCTTGCGCTCCATATGGTTGAGCAGGCGGCAGACGAAGTCGCCCAGCATGTCGACCCGCAAGGTCCAGCTGGCACGGAAATAGCCCATCACCCAGACCATGTTGGGCACCCCGGTGAACATCATGCCGCGATAGGTGACCGTCCGCGCCCAATCGACCGCGCGTTCGTCCACGAAGAACGGAATGTCGCCCATCACCGACAGCTGGAATCCCGTCGCGGCCACGACGATGTCGGCCTCGATCGTCTTGCCCGATCTGGTCACGACGCCGCCTTCGACGAAGCGGTCGATCTCGTCGGTGACGACATCGACCTTGCCCTGCTTCACGGCGCGGAAGATGTCGCCGTCCGGACAGAAAGCGAGGCGTTGCTGCCATACGCGGTAGCGCGGCGTGAAATCCGGCTCGAAAGCGAAGTCGTCGCCGGCATAGGTGCGGATCAACGCCTTGAGGTCGTCGAACACCGCCTCCGGCTCGCTCAGGCAGCGCCGGGTCAGCTGATCCTGGTCGAACATGATCTGCGCGCGCACGACGCGATGAACCGTCGGCTCGTCGATGCCGATCTCCCGCAATCGATCGGCGAGTTCGTTGCGGTTCGGGCTGCAGAAGAAATAGGTCGGCGACCGCTGCAGCATCGTCACGTGCGCGGCCTTTTCGGCAAATGCGGGAATGATCGTGGCGGCGGTCGCGCCCGATCCGATCACCAGGATGCGTTTGCCGGCATAGTCGATCGAGGGATTCCACAATTGGGCGTGAAAGAATTGCCCCCGATAGGCATCCAGCCCGGGCCATGACGGGATGTAGGGCCGCTCATGGTCGTAATAGCCCTGGCACATCCAGAGAAATTCGCAGGTCAGGGAGACGGCAGCACCGTCCGCGTTCCTGACCGCCTCGACGGTCCAGCGATTGGTATCGCTCGACCATCGGCAGGCGGTGATGCGATGCCCATACCGGATATGCGGCCCGATCCCATTCTGCTCGATCACCTCGCCGATATATTTCAGAATCTCTTCCCCGCTCGCGACCGGAGCACCGATCCAGGGCTTGAAGCGGTAGCCGAAAGTGTAGAGGTCCGAGTCGGATCGCACGCCGGGATATTTGTGGGTGTCCCACGTTCCCCCGAACGTGTCCTTCATTTCCAGGATCAGATAGCTCTTGTCGGGACACTGATGTTGCAGGTGCCAGGCCGATCCGATGCCCGAAATGCCCGCGCCGACGATCAGCACATCGACATGCTCGGCCGGCGCGGGGTGCCGCTCGACTGCTGGGTTTGAGGCCATGGCTCGCTCTCCTGTCATCGACCGCGATCCGATATCGTCGCCGTTGTCGGGATAGCGATCCTTGATGCCGATCAAATTTTCGGATCGACGATAGCACGAAGGCAGAACGGACGCGTGCCGCGAACCGAAAGCGCACCCCTGCGAGATGTCAGCCGGTGGGACGCATCGGAAAGTCGGGGAGCACGAAACCGTCGCGTACGCTCCCGCCCAGTGCCAGATCGGCGACCAGCGGTATCTTCATCGACCTGACGACGAGATCGCGGACGAAGAGGCCCAGCTTGGTCCTCGGCGCGAAGGACGAGGCGAAGTCGCGCGCCGACTTCTGTTTGGCAGCGAGGAAATCGCGCAATTGCCGCTCGTACCGGGCGAACGCCTCGCGATGGTCTCCCCTCGCCTCGGCAAGCGCCGCGGCAAGGACATAGGCTTCCGTCATGCCGAGCCCGGTGCCTTCCCCCGCCAGGAGCGAGACGCACGCCGCCGCATCGCCGATCAAGGCGACCCGGCCTGTCGACCAGGCCGGCATCTCGATCTGGCTGACCCGGTCGAGATAGAGGTCGTCGGCCCCGTCCAGCGCCGACAGGATCGCGGCGCTTTCCCAGCCGGCATCGCCGAAGATACGTCGAAGCGCCGTTCTGCTCTCCGCATCCGCCTGCGGTGGCCCCTCGGGCAGGTTGTCGCTGGTGAAGACGAAGAGAAACAAGGTGCTGCCATCGCGCAACGCAAAACGCGATATGCTGCGACCCGGGAGCGAATGCGTTACATAGGTCTCCGGATCGCGCGGCGCATAAGCCGGCGCGGTAAAGGCGGCCACGCAATAGCCGAGATCGCGCTCGAACTGGCGTTCCGGCCCGAACGCGAGTTCGCGAATACCGGAATGAAGCCCGTCCGCGCCGATCACCAGATCGACCTCGCGGGAGCCGCCGTGTTCGAAGGTCACGCCGACCCCGTCCGCGCGATCGTCCATCGCCACGACACGGTCCCCGAAGATCGTTTCGATACGCCCGCTTATGGCCGAATAGAGACATTCGGCGAGGTCTCCGCGCGGCAGGCTGGTGAATCGGCCGCCGGTCAGTCGATCGAGCTTGGCCACCGAAAATCCCGATTGGCGACCGCCGTCGTCGCCGACGAACCGCACTTCGTCGACCTGATAGCCACGCGCCCGTATGTCTCCGATGACCCCCATCCGCTCGGCGATGGTGTAGCCCAACCCCCAGAAATCGATGACATATCCCCCGGTCCGGAAGTGCGCGGCGCGTTCGACGAGTGTCACTTCGAACCCCGCCCGATCGAGCCAATAGGCAAGCGTGGGGCCCGCAACACCGGCACCGCTGATCAGAATTTTCATGGCCTCTCTCCCAGATGCAAGGCGCAAGCAGTCCGCCGCGCAAACGCGTGCTGGCGGACGACTCGGGAATGATGCTATTATGACTGACCAGTCAGTCATAATAAAGTGCCGATGCCGTGAGCCCTCGACGAATCGACAAACAAGCCCGCCAGCGATTGCTGCTCGATGCCGCCGCCACCGTCTTCGCGCGGCGGGGCTATCAGGCGGCGACGATGGACGAGATCGCGCGATCCGCGGGCGTCGCCAAGGGGACGCTCTATCTGTCCTACCCGAGCAAGGAAGCGATGTTCTTCGCGCTGTTCGACGCCTTTGCCCAAGACGCGATGGCGAGCCCCCTGCCAGCCTTCGCGGGAAGCGCACCGGACCAGGTCCGCACCATCCTGGTCGAGATCGGCCGGCGGATCGATCGCGACTCGCTGATCGTCCCGCTCACACTCGAATTCTGGTCGGCCGCCGGGGTCGAGACGACGCGGCAACACTTCGCCGTCCGGTATGGCGGGATGCTCGCGGCGTTCAAGGACGCGATGGTCGCGATCCTGCAAGCCGGGCAGGCGCGCGGCGAGGTCCGGCCGGATCTGCCGCTCTCCGCCATCGTCGCCAGCCTGCTGGCAATCATCGACGGGCTGATCGTTCAGGCCTGGGTCGACGAGGGCCTGTCGGTAGCGGCGACGCTGGACGCGGCCCTGCCCGCGTTGCTCGCCGGACTCGCCGCGTCTTAGACCAAGCGGCTCTGCCGCACCGCGGCGGCGATGAAGCTCGCGAACAGGGGATGCGGGTCGAACGGCTTGGACTTGAGTTCGGGGTGGAACTGGACGCCGACGAACCAGGGATGATCGGGCCGCTCGACGATTTCGGGCAGCATGCCGTCGGGCGACATGCCGCTGAACACCAGCCCGCCCTTTTCCAGCGCGTCGCGATAGCCGGTATTGACCTCGTAACGGTGGCGATGGCGTTCGCTGATATCGGTCGCGCCGTAGATCGACGAGACGACGCTGTTGCCGTCGAGCTTCGCTTCATAGGCGCCCAGCCGCATCGTACCGCCCAGATCACCCCCCGCCTCGCGCTTCTGCACGCCCTCGGCCGACATCCACTCGGTAATGATGCCGACCACGGGCTCGTCGGTCGGCCCGAATTCGGTCGATGAGGCCTTTTCGATTCCCGCGAGGTTCCGCGCGCCTTCGATACACGCCATCTGCATGCCGAAGCAGATACCGAAATAGGGAACGTTACGCTCGCGCGCGAACTTGACCGACGCGATCTTTCCCTCCGCGCCGCGTTCGCCAAACGCGCCTGGCACGAGAATGGCGTGGCACGGCTCGAGGCTGGCGGCGACGTCACTGTCGCCATGTTCGAACACTTCGGCGTCGATCCAGCGGATATTGACCTTCACCTTGTTGGCGATGCCGCCATGGACCAGCGCCTCGTTGAGCGACTTGTACGCGTCCTGCAGGCCGACATATTTGCCGACCACGCCGACGGTCACTTCGCCTTCGGGATTGGTCAGCCGGTCCATGATATCGGTCCAGCGGGCGAGGTCCGGCTTGCCCTCGGGATCGATCCCGAAGGCGTTCAGAACCGCGTCGTCGAGCCCTTCCTCATGATATTGCGCCGGTACGGCGTAGATGCTCCTGGCATCGAGCGCGGGGATCACCGCTTCCTTGGGCACGTTGCAGAACAGCGCGATCTTGGCGCGCTCGCTCGCCGGCAGCGGCTGTTCGCAACGACACACCAGCACGTCGGGCTGGACGCCGAGCGCTGCCAGTTCACGGACCGAATGCTGGGTCGGCTTGGTCTTCAACTCGCCGGCAGCCGCGATGTACGGCACCAGGGTCACATGAATGCTGATCGAATTGCCGCGGCCGAGATCGTTGCGGATCTGGCGGATCGCCTCGATGAACGGCAGCGATTCGATGTCGCCCACAGTGCCGCCGATTTCGCACAGGACGAAGTCGAGATCCTCGGTCTCCGCCAGCGCAAACGCCTTGATTGCGTCGGTGACGTGCGGAATCACCTGAACGGTCGCACCGAGATAATCGCCGCGGCGTTCGCGCTGGATGATCTGCTGATAGATCCGGCCCGACGTGACGTTGTCCGACTGGCGCGCCGCGACGCCGGTGAATCGCTCGTAATGCCCGAGATCGAGGTCGGTTTCCGCCCCGTCGTCCGTCACATAGACCTCGCCATGCTGATACGGGCTCATCGTGCCCGGATCGACGTTGAGATACGGATCGAACTTCCGGATGCGGACGCGATAGCCGCGCGCCTGAAGCAGGGCAGCAAGCGACGCCGCCATCAGACCTTTGCCGAGCGAGGAGACCACGCCGCCGGTAATGAAAATAAACCGCGCCATGGGATTCACCGCCTAGCCCGAATTGATGATGTGTCGCAAGCACGCGACTCCACCCGCGCGAACAAAAATGTCCGCGCGGGTGGCGTTACGAAGGAGTCTTAGCGGACCGGAACCGCGCCGTTGCTCTGCGGAGCGGCCTGGTTCTCCGCGGGCGCCAGCGCCCCCGGGAAGGTCACGTTGCCGCCGGCACCCGCCGCAGCATTGGCAGCCGAGCCGCCGAACGCGCCACCCGCCGGCTGCGGCGCAGTGCCCGCCGGCGCGTTGATCGGTGCGGTGCGATTGAGCGACGTGTCGATCGAGGTAGCGTGCCGCGTCGCCGCCATCACTGCCAGCACGATGGTCAGCGCGACGAATACCGTGGCGAGGATCGCGGTCGACCGCGTCAGGAAATCGGCCGCGCCGCGTGCCGACATCAGGCCGGCCGGGCTGCCGCCGCCGGTCAGGCCGCCGCCTTCCGAACGCTGCGCCAGGATCACACCGACAAGGAACAATCCGACGATCGCCTGGAGAACGAGCACGAAAGTAAACAGCATCGACCGACTTTTACCTGCAAGACTGGAGAAACCGCGCACATAGGCGAGGCGTTGCCCACGATCAACCGCTCATCCGACCGGCGACCCGTGGCGTTTCCATGACATTTCGTGTCCGCACTGAAACCCTTTTGCCCCCGCATACGTTGTTACGCTTGCGATAGTGACAGCCTTTCCGGGCTCTTAAACAAGACATGGGCAGCGATATGAACATTGCCAGCACCTTCGACGCGCCACCTTTGACCCGGTGGATGAACACGCTGGTCGACTACGTACGGTCGGGAGAGCCCGATCTGACCAATCGCCAGATGGCGCTATTGCTGGTCGTCTATCTCAGCCCGGGGCCGCATACCGTACGCGGTCTGGCCCGCGCGTTGAACGTTTCCAAGCCGGTGGTGACACGCGCCTTGAACAGGCTGGGGGCGCTCGGCTATCTGCGCCGCCAGCGCGACGATACCGACAAGCGCAACATATTCATCGCGCGGACTACCGAGGGGGCGAGCTTTCTTGAAGAATTCGGACAATTTGTGGGAGAAAGCGACGCTTCCCGCGCCCGCCGAGCCACCGCGTAAATCCTTTGCCCTGACCGGCCATTCGGTCGCGATCGACCCGCGCCACAATGCCGTACGCCCCGACCTCGCCGACATCCGGCTGGCGGAATACGTATTCGCGCCCCATTACGCCGCGCCGCTTCCCTGTGTAGTGACCCGGACCGTGACGCTGCATGCCGAATCGTCCCCGTCGTCCGAGCCGCTCGCCGAATTGACCGGCGGCGAAGCATTCGAAGTGCTCGAAGTGCTGCGCGACGTCGCCTGGGGCGTGTCGCCCGATCGTCGGCTCGCCGGCTATGTCGATCGCACCGCGCTGGACCTCAAGCAGTGAAGGTCAGCGTCTTCATCGATGGCGGCGCCGGCACCACCGGGCTGGAAATCCGCGAGCGGTTGAGCGGCCGCGATGACGTTACCCTGATCACGCTCGACGAGGCGACCCGCAAGAATTCGAAGGCGCGCAAGCAGGCGTTGAACGACGCCGACTTCGTCATCCTGTGCCTGCCCGATGACGCGGCGCGCGAAGCCGTCGAGATGATCGTTTCCGATACGACGCGCGTGATCGACGCCTCGACCGCGCATCGTACCGCCGACGGCTGGACCTATGGGTTCGCCGAGCTCGAACCCGCCCAACAGGCAGCGATCGCGGACGCCCGTTTCGTCAGTAACCCGGGCTGCTACCCCACTGGCTTCCTTGCCCTGGTCCGCCCACTGATCCGTGCCGGCCTGATTCCGCACGACTGGCCGCTCAGCGTGAACGCGATCTCGGGTTATTCGGGCGGCGGCAAATCGATGATTGCCGAATTCGAGGACGGCAAAGCCAAGACGCGCGCCAGGCTCTACGGTCTCGGCCTCACGCACAAGCACGTGCCCGAAATGCAGAAGCACGCCAGGATCGCCCACCCGCCGATCTTCGCCCCGTCGGTCGCCGACACGTATCGCGGGATGATCGTCGAGGTGCCGGTGCCCCTGCACGCCTTGCCGCGCAAGCCTTCGCTCGCCCAGATCGAGACCACACTCGCCGATGCATATCGGGACAGTCCGCTGATCCGCATCGCCGCCGCGGACGCCCACTTCGTGACGATCGAGGATGACGCCGGCACCGATCGGTTGACGTTACGCGTCTGCGGCAACGCGGAGGCGGGGCAAGCACGGCTGATCGCGACGCTCGACAATCTCGGCAAGGGTGCGGGCGGCGCCGCGGTCCAGAATCTCAACATCATGGCCGGATTCGACCCCGTGGCCGGCCTCACGCTATGACGACCCGATCGCGCCCGGGCCGGGCTTGGTGAAGCCCTGCCCTATCGCGCCTTGAAAAAGCACCGCCTTCCGACAAGCTCGGGGCGAACGGAACGAAGTCCAGGAGACCATTAGATGCCCGGTACGCGCCAGCCGCTCGACAAATTGCTGCTGTTCGGCGCGACGGGGGATCTGTCGCAGCGCATGTTGCTGCCGTCGCTTTATGGCCTCGACGAGGACGGGCTGCTGCCCGCCGACATGACGATCACCGGTACCGCGCGCACGGTTTTCGAGGATGGCGCCTTCCGCAAGTTCGCGAAGGAAGCACTCGAAAAATACCTGCCGGAGGATCGCAAGGACAAGGACAAGATCGCCGCGTTCCTCAAGCGCCTCAATTATCAGGCGCTCGACGCGACGCAGGCAGATCATTTCAAGGACCTGTCGGACGAACTGGGCGATACCAGCAAGGGGCTGGCGATCTTCCTGTCGACCGCGCCCAGCCTGTTCGAGCCGACGATCAAGGGCCTCCACACCGCGGGCCTTGCCCATGGCAACGTCCGCATCGGGCTGGAAAAGCCGCTCGGCTACGATCTCGCCTCGAGCCGAGAGATCAACGACGCGGTCGCCGCCGTCTTCCCCGAGGACCGCATCTTCAGGATCGACCATTATCTCGGCAAGGAAACCGTCCAGAACATCCTTGCACTGCGCTTCGGCAATACCTTCTTCGAACCGATCTGGAATGCGCAAGGCATCGATAATATCCAGATCACCGTTGCCGAAACGGTAGGCCTGGAAGAACGTGCCGGCTATTATGACGGCGCGGGCGCACTGCGCGACATGGTCACCAACCATATCCTCCAGCTGGTCGCGCTGATCGCGATGGAGCCCCCTGCGCGCTACGACAAGGATTCGATCCGCGACGAAAAGGCCAAGGTTTTCCGTAGCCTGCACGTGATGGCCCCTGAAGAAGTGCCGCACAATACGGTGACCGGCCAATACGGACCGGGCGCCGTCAGTGGCGAGATCGTCAAGGGCTATCTCGACGAGCTAGGCAAGCCGTCGACCACCGAGACCTTTGTCGCGATCAAGACGCGGATCGACAATTGGCGCTGGCAGGGCGTGCCCTTCTACCTGCGCACCGGCAAACGCATGGCCGTTCGCCGGAGCGAGATCGCGATCCAGTTCAAGCCGGTACCGCATTCGATGTTCGCCGGCCGCGGCGGCCTGCTCCAGCCCAACAAGCTGATCATCCGCCTGCAGCCCGAGGAATATATCCAGATGCTGGTAATGGCGAAGGAGCCGGGCCTCGACCGCGAGGGCATCCATCTGCGCGAAGTGCCGCTCAACCTCAGCCTCGACGCCGAGTTCGCCGGCGCGCGGCGTCGCATCGCCTACGAACGCCTTCTGCTCGATCTGATCGAGGGCGACCAGACATTGTTCGTCCGCCGCGACGAGGTCGAGGCGCAATGGACCTGGACCGACGCGATCCGCGCCGGCTGGGCGGCCAACGACATGAAGCCGAAGAGCTATGCCTCGGGCAGTTGGGGGCCCTCGACCTCGATCGCACTGACCGAGCGCGACGGGGTGACGTGGCAGGACGATTGATCCAGCGTTAGGATACTCCCACCCGTTCGTGTCGAGCGAAGTCGAGACACAATGGTCGGGGGAAGCCGCTTCTCGACTTCGCTCGAAGCGAACGGAAATCAAGGACACGACATGGCGACGAACGAAGAAATCGAATGGTGGGAATATGACGATACCGACGAGATGGCGGATGCCGTCGCGGGCGATATCGGTTTCATCATCGAAAGCGCGATCGAGGCGCGCGGCGGGGCGGTGATCGCGCTCGCCGGCGGCAAGACCCCGATTCCGATCTACGCCAGGCTCGCCAAGGCCAAGCTCGAATGGAAGCGCGTCACGATCATTCCGGGCGACGAGCGCATCGTGCCGCTAGGCGACGCGCTGTCGAACGTGACGATGCTCGCCAAGACCTTCCTCCCGCTCGGCGCACGCGTGATGCCGGTCGTTCCCCAGGCGACCGAAGACTATAAGGCCGCCGGCCGCTCGGCTGACGCGCTGATGCAGGATCTGCACTGGCCGCTCGATCTCTGCCTGCTCGGCGTCGGTGGCGACGGCCATACTGCCTCGATCTTCCCCGGACCCGATTTCGACGAGGCGCTGAACGGGCCGAAGGAGCGGCGCATGCTCGGCGTGATGCCCGACCCCTTGCCACCCGAAGCACCGGTCGCGCGCGTGACGCTGAGCCGTGCGGCGATCGTATCGTCGGCCTCGGTGATGATCGCCGTGACGGGGGCAGCCAAGAAGAAGGTGATCGAGGACGCGATCGCCCAGGGACCGAGCTCGGCCTATCCGATCGGTCGGGTACTGGCGGATACCGAATTGCCCGTGGATATCCACTGGGCGCCGTGAGCTAGGCGCCGGGCAGGGATAGCGGCACGCTCAGCCCTCCCCCTGGCGGGCGGGGCAATCGCATATGGTCTTGTGTCACGATCTGCCACGTCACCCTGCGTCACCCCGGGCTCGTCCCGGGGTCCACCGTGCCGCGTTTCCAGCGGCCGATGGGCGTGCGGAACGGTGGATGCCGGGACGAGCCCGGCATGACGGTGGAATTTGATCCGGACGGTTCCGAACCCTCTCCAGCCGGCGAAATCCACGTGCGATCACCCTGCCCGCCAGGGGAGGTGTCAGGCATAGCCTGACGGAAGGGGGAGGACGAACAACGGCCGATTGGTTGCCGACCTCCCCCTCCGTCGCTTCGCGCCACCTCCCCCTAGCGGGGGAGGATCAAGTTGCCGAAAGCCCTCGCATACGAATTTTCGGACCCTTGGCCTTGTCCGAACGCGGAGCAGGTCTAGGACGGCGCGAGCACAGGCCGGCTTTACCGGCCCCGACAAACGGACCTCAGGCCATGAACCCGGCACTCTCCGCCGTCACCGACCGCATCATTGAACGTTCGCGCCCGACGCGGCGCGCTTATCTCGACCTGATCGAGCGTGAACGCGACCGCGGATCGCGCTCGCGCGCCACGCTCGGCTGCGCCAACCTGGCGCATGGCTATGCCGGGACCGAGGAAGATCGTGACGCGATGAAGGCGAATGCCGCGATGAACATCGGCGTCGTCACCTCCTATAATGACATGCTGTCGGCGCATGCGGTGTATTATCGCTATCCCGAACAGATGAAGGTCTGGGCGCGCGAAGTCGGCGCGACCGCGCAGGTCGCTGGCGGCGTGCCGGCGATGTGCGACGGCGTCACCCAGGGCTATCCCGGCATGGAATTGTCGCTCTTCAGCCGCGACACGATCGCGCTGTCGACCGCGGTCGCGCTCACCCACGGTATGTTCGAGGGCGCTGCCTTGCTCGGCATCTGCGACAAGATCGTGCCTGGCCTGTTGATGGGCGCGCTGCGCTTCGGCCATCTGCCGACGATCCTGATCCCCGGCGGCCCGATGCGCACCGGCCTCGCCAACAAGGCCAAGGCCGCCGTCCGCGAGCAATTCGCGGAAGGCAAGGTCGGCCGCGAGGAACTGCTGGAAGCGGAAATCGGCGCCTATCATTCCAAGGGGACCTGCACCTTCTACGGCACGGCCAACACCAATCAGATGATGATGGAGGTAATGGGCCTCCACATGCCGGGCGCCGCCTTCGCCAACCCCGGCACCAAGCTGCGACAGGAACTGAGCCGCGCTGCGGTCCATCGGCTCGCGAAGATCGGCTGGAATGGCGACGATTACCGTCCGCTCGGCCATTGCGTCGATGAGAAGGCGATCGTGAACGCCGCCGTCGGGCTGCTGGCGACGGGCGGATCGACCAATCACCTGATCCACCTGCCTGCGATCGCACGCGCCGCGGGAATCGTGATCGACTGGGAAGATTTCGATGCGCTCAGCCGCGCCGTACCGCTGGTCGCCCGGGTCTATCCCAACGGCTCCGCCGACGTGAATGGGTTCGAGGACGCCGGCGGCATGCCGTTCGTGATCCGCGAATTGCTCGATGCGCGGCTGCTCCACGGCGATATCCTGACCGTAGCGGGCGAGTTCGCCGATTACGGCAAGCGTCCGGTGGTCGAGGGCGATGACCTGCGCTGGGAAGATCCCGGTGCAAGCGGCGACGAGACGATCCTTCGCCCCGCCACCGCCCCCTTTTCGCCCGAAGGCGGGTTCCGCATCCTGACCGGCAATCTCGGCCGCGCGTGCATCAAGGTCTCGGCGGTCGAGCGCGAGCGCTGGGTGGTCGAAGCCCCGGCCCGCGTGTTCCACGACCAGGCCGAGGTCCAGGCGGCGTTCAAGGCCGGCGAGCTTGACCGCGACGTTATCGTCGTGATCCGCTTCCAGGGGCCGCGTGCCAACGGCATGCCCGAACTCCACAAGCTGACGCCGCCGCTCAGCGTGTTGCAAAACAAGGGGTTCCGGGTCGCGCTCGTCACCGACGGCCGCATGTCGGGGGCGTCGGGCAAAGTGCCGGCGGCGATCCATTGCTCGCCCGAAGCGCTGGGTGGCGGACCGCTCGGCCGGGTGCGCGATGGCGACATCATTCGCCTCGATGCGGAAACCGGGATGCTGAACGCGCTGGTCGATGCGGCGGATTGGGACGCGCGCGATCTTGCCGAATGCCCGCCGCCAGCCGAAGGTATGGGCCGAGAATTGTTCGGTCTGTTCCGCGGCGCTGCGGACGAGGCGGAATTGGGCGCGTCGGCGATATTCGCGGGGGCTGGATTGTGACGTGACTCGCACGAAGACGCATAGGCGCAAAGTTGATCCGTCATCTCCGCGCCTCCGCATCTTTGTGCGATCAAAAATCTAGCCGTCACCCCAGCGCAAGCTGGGGTCTCAAGCGGTGACGCGATACGACATGAGATCCCAGCTTGCGCTGGGATGACGGGTTTGGAGAGGCTGAGGAACGCAAATGGAAGTCGTCGCAGTCGATATCGGGGGCACGCACGCCCGCTTCGCAATCGCAGAGGTGGCGGACGGCAAGGTCGTCTCGCTCGGGCCCGAAGTAACCCAGAAGACGGCCGAGCACGCGTCACTCCAGACCGCGTGGCAGGATTTCGGTCGTCAGCTCGGGCGCGATCTGCCCAAGGCTGCGGCGATCGCGGTCGCCTCGCCGGTCGGCGGGGATGTGATCAAGCTGACCAACAATCCCTGGATCATCCGCCCCGCCCTGATTCCCGAGCGGCTCGGCGCCGACACCTATGTCATCGTCAACGATTTCGGCGCGATCGCCCATGCCGTGGCGCAGCTGCCGAACGAGGATTTCCAGCATATCTGCGGGCCCGAGCGGCCGCTCGCGCGCGACGGCGTGACCTCGATCTGCGGTCCGGGCACCGGCCTGGGCGTGGCGGGCGTGCTCCATGCCGGCGGCACCTATCATGTCCTGTCGACCGAGGGCGGGCACGTCGATTTCGCCCCGCTCGACGCGTTCGAGGACGCCATCCTCAAACGGTTGCGCAAGACCTTTACCCGCGTCTCGGCCGAACGGATCTGCGCCGGCCCGGCGATCGTGGCGATCTACGAGACATTGGCCGAGATCGAAGGCCAGGCGATCCGGCATCTCGACGACAAGACGATCTGGACCCTGGCGTTCGAAGGTAGCGACAGCCTGGCGATCGCCGCGCTCGACCGCTTCGTGCTCGCACTCGGCGCCTTTGCCGGCGACCTCGCGCTGACCCAGGGCGCCAAAGACGTGGTCATTGCCGGTGGGCTCGGTCTCAAGCTCAAGGAGCATTTCGCCCGCTCCGGTTTCGCCGAACGCTTCACCGCCAAGGGGCGTTTCCAACAGATGATGGCCAACATCCCGGTCAAGCTGATCACCCATCCCCAGCCCGGCCTGTATGGTGCCGCGGCCGCCTTTGCCCAGGAGCATGCCCAGTGAGTGCCATCGAAAAGATCATGCGCGCGGCGCCGGTCATCCCGGTGATCGTGATCGAGGACCTGGCGATCGCGAAGCCGTTGGCCGAGGCGCTGGTCCGCGGCGGCCTGCCCGCGCTCGAAGTGACGATGCGCACGCCGGTCGCGCTCGACGCGATACGCGAGATGAAGCAAGTCCCCGGCGCGATCGTCGGCGCGGGCACGGTGATCAACCCGCAGCAATTCGCCGACGTCATGGATGCGGGCGCCGAGTTCATCGTCTCGCCCGGCCTGACCGAGCGCCTCGCCCAGCCGATCATCGACAGTGGCGTGCCGTATCTGCCGGGGATCGCCAATTCGGCGGACATCATGCGCGGGCTCGATCTGGGCCTCACGCATTTCAAGTTCTTCCCCGCTGAGGCCAATGGCGGGCTGAAGGCGCTCAAGAGCCTGGCCGCGCCGTTCTACCAGTGCAAATTCTGCCCGACGGGTGGCGTGAGCGAGGCGAATGCGGCGGAGTGGCTGGCGTTCGAGCCGGTACTGTGCGTCGGGGGTAGCTGGGTCTGCACGGGGACGCCGGAAGAAGTCGAGGCGAAGGCAAGGAAGGCGGCGAGGTTGCGGTAACTAAAACTCCTTCTCCCGTTGGGAGAGGGAGGGAGCCGCGAAGCGGCGGAAGGGTGAGGGCAGCTCGAATAGTTGCCACACCCTGCCCTCACCCTTCCCACTCGCTCCGCGAGCGGGCCCCTTCCCTCTCCCAAAAGGAGAGGGAATTCTTACATCTCCCCCCGCGCCCTGCGGATCGCGTACCACTTCTGCACGTTGGCATTATGCTGCTCGAGCGTGTCCGCGAACACGTGGCCGCCGGTCCCGTCCGCCACGAAATACAGCGCCTGCGAATCCGCCGGGTTGAGCACCGCGTCGATCGAGGCACGGCCCGGATTGGCGATCGGACCCTTGGGCAGGCCGGTCATCGCATAGGTATTGTAGCCGTTATTCGCTTCCAACTCCGACCGCAGGATGCGGCGGCCGAGCGGTTTGCCCTTGGTGATCGGGTAGATGACGGTCGGATCGGCCTGGAGCGGCATGCCGCGCTTCAGCCGGTTCGAATAGACCGCCGCGACCATCGGGCGCTCGGACGGCTTGCCGGTTTCCTTTTCGACGATCGAGGCAAGGATCAGCGCCTCCCGCGGCGTCTTCACGGCGGTGTTGGGCGATCGTTTCGCCCAGGCCTGATCGAGGTAAAGCGCCATCGCCCGCTGCATGCGGTCGACGATCGCTTGACGGCTGTCACCCCGTTCGAAGCTGTAGCTATCGGGGAGCAGCGAGCCTTCGGCCGGAACGGCGATCGTGCCGGTCAGCTCGGTCATGCCCATCAGCCGCTCCTGCGCCATGATCGACGGCCATCCCTCGGGGATGGTGACGAAGCGTTGCAGCGTCTTGCCGCCCTGGAGCAATTTGAGGATGTCCGACTGGCTGAGATGCGCGGGAATGCGATAGTCGCCAGCCTTGATTCCGGCATGCCCGCCGAAAATCCTGGCGAGGAAAGTGAATTGGCTGGCCGAGGAGATAGCTCCGGCCTTTTCCAGTTGTTCGGCGGCCTTGTTCAGGCTGGTGCCCGGCGCGATCGACACCGTGACGTTCTTCTGGAGCGGCCCATGGCCACCCCAGCTGTGCACGAGCCAGAGGCCCGCGGCGGCGACCAGCAGCGCGGCGACGAGACCCAGGCATCCGAACCGGCCGCCGCCGCGCTTTTTCCTGCCCATGGGGGCCTCAGATCGCCTTCATCACCAGGCTGGCGTTGGTGCCGCCGAAGCCGAACGAATTGTTGAGCACGGCCTTGACCTGACGTTCCTTGGCCTTGTGCGGCACCAGGTCGACCCCCGCGCAATTGTCGCTCGGATTATCGAGGTTGAGCGTCGGCGGCACGATCTGATCGCGCAGCGCCAGGATGCAGAAGATCGACTCGACCGCGCCGGCGCCACCGAGCAGATGCCCGATCGCCGACTTGGTCGACGACATCGACATATGATCGAGCTCGCTGCCGAAGAGCTTCCGAACCGCATTCAGTTCGAGCTCGTCGCCGAGCGGTGTCGAGGTACCGTGCGCGTTGACGTAATCGATGTCGCCGAGGCTGAGGCCCGACTTGCGCATCGCCATTTCCATCGAGCGGAACGCGCCCGATCCCTCGGGATGCGGCGCGGTCACGTGATATGCGTCGCCCGACAAGCCATAGCCGATTACTTCGGCATAGATCTTGGCACCGCGCTTTTTGGCGTGCTCATATTCCTCGAGGCAGACGACACCCGCACCCTCGCCCATCACGAACCCGTCACGGTCGCGGTCATAGGGGCGGCTGGCCCGCCACGGCTCGTCGCGGAAGCCCGTCGAGAGCGCGCGTGCCTGGCCGAACCCGGCGATGCCGATCGGACAGATCGCGCTTTCCGAGCCGCCGGCGAGCATCACGTCCGCGTCGTCACGCGCGATCATCGCCGCGGCGTCGCCGATCGAATGCGCGCCGGTCGAGCAAGCGGTGACCACGGCATGATTGGGGCCCATCAAGCCATATTTGATCTGCACCTGGCCGGTGATGAGGTTGATCAGGCGGCCATGGACGAAGTGCGGCGAGACGCGCTTCGGCCCCTTTTCGGCGAGCACCAGCGACTCGCTCTCGATGCCCGGCAGGCCGCCGATGCCCGAGCCGATCGAGCAACCGGCACGATAGCGCTCTTCCTC
Source organism: uncultured Stakelama sp. (assembly GCA_964521615.1). Classification (GTDB taxonomy): domain Bacteria; phylum Pseudomonadota; class Alphaproteobacteria; order Sphingomonadales; family Sphingomonadaceae; genus Sphingomonas. The sequence continues at coordinate 25,336 of CAZFTL010000018.1, forward strand.
GCTCATCTCGGTCAGGCCGGCATCTTCGAGCGCCTGACCGGCGGCATCGATGCCATAGACGATGAACGGATCGACCTGGCGCTGGATCTTGTGATCGACCCGCTTGCCGGGATCGAACCCGTATTCGTGGTCGGCCGGCTTCACTTCGCAGGCGTAATTGCTCTGGAAATCGGTCGCGTCGAACCGGGTGATCGTCCCCGCGCCCGACTTGGCCGCGATGATGTTCTTCCAGCTCGTCTCGACGTCCGCCCCCAAGGGGGTCACCAGGCCCAGGCCGGTCACGACTACGCGCCGCATGGTCTTCTCCAATCCAAGTCTCTTACAGCGAAACGGCCCCCCGGCCCTGGGTAACCCTGGGACGGGGAGCCGCTCGATACTCTATACGCCCGCAGCCGTCAGCCACGGAAAAGAGGGCTCAGCCCTGGTGCGCGTCGATATAGGTGATCGCGTCGTTGACGGTCGTGATCTTCTCGGCGGCATCGTCCGGGATCTCGACCCCGAACTCTTCCTCGAACGCCATGACCAACTCGACGATGTCGAGGCTGTCGGCACCGAGATCGTCGATGAAGCTTGCCTCAGGCGTCACCGAGCTCGCCTCGACGCCCAGGTGCTCGACCACGATCTTCTTCACCCGGTCGGCAGTATCGCTCATTCGTCAGCTTCCCTCTATTGTTTCCGGAGTCTGCCCCCGGGGAGTTTCCTGAACGCACGTAGAACGCGTGGGGTGTCGGCGCAAGGGGGGGCCGGGTTCAGGCGGCTGCGAACTCTGCCGGATAGAACTCGCTTGCAGCGAGCGCGGAGAAGTAGAGCAGCACGTGCCGGCGCCCGCGTGTCGACGACGACGCCTTGCTGACCGCCGCAAGGGCGACGGAGGAAGCCTTTTCGATCAGGCTCTTGCGATCCTGGACCGGCAGTGCGGCATAAGCAGCCGTCAGGCCCGCCTCCGACAATCCATCGCTGCTGATTACCGCCTCGGCGCCGAGCTTCGTCGCGCGCGCCTGGGTATAGGATACCGCCAGCGCGATCGCACTGGGCGACCATCGGCTTGCTGCGCTGCAGGCAGCACGTGCCGCCAGCAACGCGGTACGGTCGGCGTCGAGCGCCCGGGCAGGATCGGTACCCTTGTCGGCGGCGGCGACGACGCCCTCGCCGATCCGCTGCATCGCCGCCGGTCCCAGTTTCGCCTCGATACAGCCGATGTCGCCCGACGCCGCCCAGGCAGAACCCGGTGCGAACAAGGCGGCGGCGATCAGGATCGCCCGCATCACAGCATCGCCATCCCGCCATTGACGTGGAGCGTCTGCCCGGTGACGTAGCCCGCTTCCTTCGAGGCGAGATAGACGACGGCAGCGCCGATGTCCTCGCCACTGCCGAGATCACCCGCCGGGATACGGCCGAGCAACGCGGTCTTCTGCGCCTCGGGCAGCACGTCGGTCATTGCCGAGCGGATGAAGCCCGGCGCGACGCAATTGACCGTGATGTTGCGGCTGGCCAGTTCCTGCGCCAGCGCCTTCGACATCCCGACGAGGCCCGCCTTGGACGCGGCGTAATTGGCCTGGCCGGGGTTACCGGTCGCGCCGACGACCGAGGTGATCGAGATGATGCGGCCATAGCGCGCCTTCATCATCGGCTTGGCGGCGGCGCGGATCAGGCGGAAAGCGGCTTCGAGGTTGACCTTGATCACCTGCTCCCATTCATCGTCCTTCATCCGCATGGCGAGATTGTCGCGCGTGACGCCGGCATTGTTGACCAGGATATCGAGCTTGCCGCCGAGCGCCTCGACCGCTTGCGGCACGAGGGCGTCGACCGCGGCACCATCGGACAGGTCGCATGGCAGCGCGACATGGTCGCCGCCGAGCGAGGCGCGGAACGCCTCCAGCTTCTCGGCATTGGACCCCGACACCGCGAGCCGCGCCCCCTGCCCGGCCAACGCCTGCGCGATCGCCGACCCGATCCCGCCGGACGCACCGGTTACGAGAGCGGTCATGCCTGTGAGGTCGAACATCTATCGTATCTCCAGATTTTGATTCACGCGGAGGCGCGGAGACGCGGAGGGGCGATAGTCGTTGACGACCCGCTTCAGGCCCTCCTTCAGCGTCTCACCGCCAAAGTTGATTAGCAGCCCTACGGGCTGCTGCGTCAGACGCAAGTATGTGAGCAATTGCTTGCCGTGCGCCGGGTTTAACCGCTCGACCGACTTCACCTCGACCAGCAGCCGATCATCGACGAGCAAGTCGATTCTGAACGCGGCGGGAAAATGAAGACCATCGTATGTGACATCGATCGCGCGCTGGCGCTCGATTCTGTAACCCATTTGCTCGAGGCGACCGGCCAGGATCATCTCGTACACAGCCTCTAGCAGACCAGGTCCCAACTCCCGGTGCAGCTTCAGGGCTACGTCGATAACGTCTCCCGAAATCGCCTCTAGATCCTTCACTCTTCGCGCCTCCGCGTGAATTAGAAAGACTTAGCCAAGGCCTCGATGTCCTCCATCGAGATCACGCTCGATGCGTCGACGTCGGGAACGATGCGCTTGACCATCGGGGCGAGGACCTTGCCGCCGAATTCGACGAAACGCTCGACCCCGGTGTCGGCCATGTTGATCACCGATTCGCGCCAGCGCACCATGCCGGTGACCTGTTCGACCAGCAGCTTGCGGATCGTATCGACGTCGCTGACCGGCTGGGCCGTGACGTTGGCGACAACCGGCACCAGGGGGGAGTCGATCCGCGCATCGGCCAGCGCCTTTTCCATCGCGTCGGCGGCGGGCTGCATCATCGGGCAGTGGAAGGGCGCCGATACCGGCAGGGCGATGGCGCGCTTGGCACCGAATTCCTTCGCGCTTTCGATTGCGCGGTCGATCGCCGCCTTGGCGCCCGAGATCACCACTTGCGACGGATCGTTGTCGTTGGCGACGGTGCAGACCTCACCCTGCGCGGCGGCTTCAGCGATCTTCTGCGCCATGGTCAGGTCGGCGCCGAGCAATGCGGCCATCGCTCCCTCGCCGACCGGCACGGCCGCCTGCATCGCTTCCCCGCGATGGCGCAACAGCAATGCCGTCGTCGGCAGATCGAGCGCCCCAGCGGCGCACAAGGCCGTATATTCGCCCAGGCTGTGCCCCGCGACATAGTCGGCCTTGTCGGCCAGCTTGATGCCGGCTTCCTTTTCCAGCACGCGCAAGGTTGCGATCGCGTTGGCCATGATCGCCGGCTGGGCATTGGCGGTCAGCGTCAGTTCGTCGGCGGGGCCTTCGAACATCAGCTTGGTCAGATGCTGCCCGAGCGCCTCGTCCACTTCCTGGAACACCTCACGCGCGGCGGGACTGGCATCGGCGAGCGCCTTGCCCATGCCGACCGCCTGGCTGCCCTGACCGGGAAAAATGAAAGCGCGCATCGTCCTCTCCTGAATGAGCCTGCGCCACTATAGCCTGCCTGCGCGGGCAGCAATGCCGGACTCGGCTTGGCTGTGCCGCCCCGTCACGCCCGCTATCCCGGCAAGCCCGGCGCCTTCCGGAAGGCGGACGATCTCCGGGCGGAATTACGTAGAAAATCATGACCTTCATGAACCGGTGTTCATCGCGGCTGCGGCCTGGCGACAAATTGTTACAGAAACGCCGTTGCCCCGCGACACCCCGGCGACACCCGCTTCCCACATTCCCTTCGACGCCGTTCGCGACGTCGATCGAATGGAGGTAAAAATGAAGAAACTGATCCTTGCTGCCGCCGCTGTTTCGATGCTGGCGAGCCCGTTTGCCATCGCTCCCGCTTCCGCGGCCCCGCAGCAGCGTGTGGTAACCAAGGTGAAGACCGGCCCGCACGGACGGACGGTGGTCACCAAGCGCGTCACCCGGCCCGCTCCACGGCCCGCCTATCGCCACTGGGCGAAGGGACAGCGCTTCGATCATCGCTATGCGCAGAATTATCGCGTGGTGAACAACTGGCAGCAATATCGCGGCCGCCGCCTCTACGCGCCGCCGCGCGGCTATCACTGGGTTCGCTCGGGCAATGACGCGGTCCTCGTCGCAATTGCCGGCGGCCTGATCGGCGCGGTCGTCGCCGGCGCGTTCAACTGACACCGTCGCCTACTTCCGGGCGGAACCTTGCTTTCCGCCCGGAAACCTGTATGGGACCCGCTTCCGGGGCGAGAGCGCAGGCTTTTCGCCCCGGTTGCATTGAAGACGATAGCCGGAGGGGCGTCCGCACGGTGCGGCGTCAGCGATCGGCCAACGAAGGAAACAGCATGGCTCTTTACGAGCACGTGTTCCTTGCGCGCCAGGATCTGGCGCAGGCGCAAGTGGACGCGCTGGCGGAAGCCGCCACCAAGATCATCGAGGACAATCAGGGCAAGGTCGTCAAGACCGAGACCTGGGGTCTGCGCAGCCTGGCCTATCGCATCGCGAAGAACCGCAAGGCGCATTACGTGATGCTCGAGATCGACGCGCCGGGTGCGGTCGTCGCCGAGCTGGAGCGCCAGACCCAGATCAACGAAGACGTGATCCGCTACATGACCGTCAAGGTCGACGAGCACGAGAATGGCCCGTCGGTGATGATGCGCAAGAACGAGCGCGATCGTGAGCGTCGCAGCGAGCGCGGTGAGCGCAACGACCGCGGTCCCCGCGGCGGCTTCGACGGCGAATAAGGAGTAACGGACCATGGCACGACCCTTTTTCCGCCGCCGCAAGAGCTGCCCGTTCTCCGCGAAGGACGCTCCCCGGATCGACTATAAGGACGTCCGTCTGCTGCAGGGCTTCGTTTCGGAGCGTGGCAAGATCGTCCCGTCGCGCATCACCTCGGTGAGCGCGAAGAAGCAGCGCGAGCTGGCCCAGGCCATCAAGCGCGCGCGTCACCTGGGCCTGCTGCCCTACCTCGTTAAGTAAGGAGCGCCCGCAATGGACGTTATTCTGCTGGAGCGCGTCGAGAAGCTCGGCGCCATCGGCGATGTCGTGAAGGTCAAGGACGGCTTTGCCCGTAACTACCTTCTGCCGAACAAGAAGGCGCTGCGCGCCAACGACGCCAACCGCAAGGTGTTCGAGGCGAACCGCGCCCGTATCGAGGCCGACAATGCCTCGCGTCGCGGCGATGCCGAGAAGGAAGCCAAGAACTATGAGGGCCTGTCGGTCACGCTGATCCGTCAGTCGTCGAACACCGGCCAGCTCTACGGGTCAGTCGCGGTCCGCGACCTGGTCGAGGCGCTCGAAGCCGAAGGCCACAAGGTCGCCAAGTCGGCGATCGTCCTCGCCAAGCCGATCAAGGCGATCGGCGTGTACGACGTCAAGGTCCAGCTGCACCCCGAGGTTGCGGTGACCATCAAGGTCAACGTCGCCCGCTCGCCGGAAGAGGCCGAGATGCAGTCGCAGGGCGTCGACGTCATGGCACAGATGTTCGAGGAAGGCCGCGACGTCACCGGCTTCACCGAAGATTACGACCCCAATGCCGAGCCGGGCGCGACCGCCGAGGTCCAGGCCGAGGCTCCCGCCGCGGAGGCACCGGAGGCCTGAACCTTTCGGTTTCGCGGAAATCGAAAAGGGCCGGCGGAGCGATCCGCCGGCCCATTTTGTTTGGTCAATGATTGGGCGCCCTCCCAACCCTACCCTCCCGGCGCTTCGCGCCACCTCCCCGTTTACGGCAAGGCAATCGCCTGTGAGATCCTTGTCGCGAATGGCGACCGGCAGTTCGTCTTCAGACGGTAACCGGCCAACAAATGCGGCAGATGGAGGAACAATTGGGCCATTCTTTCTGCGTCACGCCGGCCTCGTGCCGGCATGACGACGAAAGCCGATCGCGCGCCCAGCGCTCACGATCCGTGTGCGATAGGCCTATCGTGGCGGAAAAGGTCTGATGATCGACCCATCTGCTCCGGATGGAAAAAGGGCCGTCCGGGCATTGCCGGGCGGCCCTTTTCTTTGCGACCCTTCGGGGGGATCAGGGTCGACTAAAGACGTACTGGCGGGGGGATCAGTACGTCGAGACGCAGGCACTCACGACCGCGACCAGCGGCACGAGGGCGAAGACAAAGGGTAATACCTTCACGGTCAGTTCCAGTTCACCAAAGACCTTGTTCGCCACTAAAAATGCGTACCGCATCACGAAGTTTCCAGATCAGTCCGGGAAAAGTTTTTCTTGGGTCGTGGAACATTTTGCTCGACCATCCGACCGCTGACGGCCGGGACGCGCATCTCGTCATGCCGGTCAGGCGAGTTCCAGCAAGGCATTCACCGCTTTGCTCTGGTATCGTTCCTTGTGCCGGAGCGCATAGAATGGTCGCGGCGGGAGATCGATCGGCGCAGCACATAGCCGCTTCGCGGCAATGGACGGTGCCACCACGAGCGATGACAGGACGGCCACGCCGGCACCGGCCTCGACCGCGGTGCGAACGCTTTCGTTCGAGGGCAGCACCAAGGCGACATCGAGCGCTGCGGGATCGACACCGCGGGCACGAAGGTGGCGTTCCAGTGTCGACCGGGTTCCGGACCCGTGCTCGCGCATGACCCAGCGAACGCCGCGCAGCCAGTCCGTATCGACGGCATCCGCCGGAAACGGTTCGGCCTGGACCAGGACCAACCGGTCTTCGCCGATGCGCCAGCGTGCCAGGGCGGGATCGTCCGTCTCTCCCTCGACGATGCCGAGATCGGCTTCCCCATCGCGAACGCGATCCGCCGCCTGCCCGGTGTTACCGATCGCCAGTTCGATCCCGAGGCCTGGATGCAGCCGCCGGAAACTCGCGAGCATCGGCGGTAGCCAGTAAGCAGCGATAGTCTGGCTGGCGACGACGCGCAGCGTGCCCCGCTTGAGGCCGCTCAAGTCGTCCAGCGCGGCTTCGGCGGCGCTGGCGCGCGCGAGTACGCCCCGCGCCTCGGTCAGAAACGCCTCGCCCGCCTCCGTCAACACGATGCCGCGCCCGACCCGATGGAACAGCTTGACGGCGTGCCGCTCCTCGAGTGCCGCCACGGCGGCCGACGCTGCGGATTGGGTCACGTTCAGCGCGCGTGCCGCGGCGGTCATGTGCTCGCGCTCGGCCACCGCGACAAAAATACGAAGCTGCTCCAGCGTCACCGGCGATCACCCCGACAATCAATCGCTACAGGTGATTGAAACCATAAAAACGATGCGTTGGATAGATGTATCGGAAGCCCCTAGCTGTTCCGGCGAAAGGAAATCGCATGGGCATGGGCCTGGGAAGCTTTGCCAGCCGCCGTAGAATTCCATCGACCGGCATGGAGGCCGGTCGAGACAGCCTGCTGCCGGGCATCGTCCTCTGCGGCGTTGTCGCCGCCGCCGCCTACGCGGCGGTCGTGATCGAGCGCATCCTCGCCGGCAAGGCCTGGGTGGAACCGCTGGTCGCTGCCATCCTGATCGGCACGATCGTCCGCAGCCTATGGATGCCGCCGCGCGAAAGCCAAAGCGGGATCGCGTTTTGTGCGAAATATCTGCTGGAGCTGGCAGTGGTGCTGTTGGGCGCTTCGGTGAGCGCCGCCACCCTGATGTCGGTCGGCCTGGCTCTCCTTCTGGGGATCGCCGCCGTGGTCGCGATCGCCATCATGCTCAGCTTCGCGATCGGCCGGATACTTGGGCTTCCCATCCGCATGGCGTTGCTGGTGGCATGCGGCAATTCGATCTGTGGCAATTCGGCGATCGCCGCGATCGCTCCCGTCATCGACGCCGACAGCGACGACGTTGCCGCATCGATCGCCTTTACCGCCGTGCTTGGCGTGGCGGTCGTCCTGCTCCTGCCGGCGTTGGCGATACTCTGGGGGTTGAGCGCGACCAGCTATGGCGTGCTGGCAGGTCTCACGGTCTATGCCGTCCCCCAGGTCCTTGCGGCGGCGTCGCCTCTCGGGCCAGCGGCCGTCCAGATGGGCACGCTCGTCAAGCTCGTGCGGGTGCTGATGCTGGGGCCGGTATGCCTTCTGCTCTCGGTCGCCGCCCCGCACCTTCCACCGCAAGCGGAGCGCCCGGGCGAGACGGTTGCGGGCGGCAACCGGCGGCGGCATCCCGGCATCCATCATCTGATACCCTGGTTCATCCTCGGCTTTCTCGCCTTGGCCGCGTGTCGGTCGCTGGGCCTGCTGCCCATCGCGGTCGTGGCGCCGCTGGGCGACGTCGCGAACCTGCTCACGGTGGTGTCGATGGCGGCGCTCGGACTAGGCGTGGATGTACGCACCGTGGCAAAGGCCGGCGGCCGGGTCACCATCGCCGTGATCCTGTCGCTGCTCGCCCTGGGGGGGATCAGCGCCGCCCTGCTCGCCGCGCTCGACCTTCTTTGACATCGGGATCGCCGAGCCTCGGGCGCCGGTTGCCGGGCCGGCGGCGATGCCCGACCCGAACACCGGTGCCGTCTATTTTCGGCCGAACAGCTTCTCGATATCGCCGTGCGCCAATTTCACCCAGGTCGCGGCATATACAAGACGGTTATAAAATCACGGTTCCAGACCGCTGTTGCGCAACGGCCCCAACAACACCTTTCGGTCGGGCTTTCCTTCGGCGCGCCGTATCGTCCAGAGAGGCGTCAACGCTTCATCTAGCCCAATTTCAGACACGCGAAGGGGACAAACTGTATTTTCGGGCTGCGACCTGTGTTCCCAATTTCCCCAAACAACTTCGGCAAGAAATCTTCGGCCGCGACATTCGACTTCTATTACATCTCCAACGATTGGGGTTGGACCTTGAAGCAGGTTTTCGTCCTCGCGAAGCTCTTGCTCGGTGACAATCTCACCTGTTGCGAGCGCGATACGCTTAATCCAAAAGCTCATCATTTCCGTCCAAAAAGCTTCTCGACGTCCTCCATCTGCAACTTCACCCAGGTCGGGCGGCCATGGTTGCATTGGCCCGAATGCGGGGTGACTTCCATTTCGCGGAGCAGCGCGTTCATCTCGGCGACCGACAGCACGCGGCCGGCGCGGACCGAGCCGTGGCAGGCCATGGTGGCGGCGACATGATCCAGGCGCTCCTTGAGGCTGAGCGCCTCGTCGAACGCGGAGAGGTCGTCGGCCAGGTCGGTCACCAGCCCGGTCACGTCCCCCTGTCCCAGCAAGGCCGGGGTCGAGCGGACCAGCATCGCGCGCGGACCGAAGCGTTCAAGGTCGAGGCCGAGTTCGGCAAGTTCCTCGATGCGCGCTTCGAGCCGGTCGCAGGCGGGTTCGTCGAGCTCGACGACTTCGGGCAACAGCAACGCCTGCGCGGCGACTCTTCCGCCGGCAAGCGCGGCCCGCATCCGTTCGAGCACCAGCCGTTCGTGCGCGGCATGCTGGTCGACCAGCACCAGGCCATCCTCGGCTTCGGCGACGATATAGGTCTTGGCGACCTGGCCGCGCGCGACGCCCAGGGGATGCACCACGGTTTCCGGCGGCGGCGCCCAGGCGGGCTCGGCGCGGGCGAGCGGCGGCGGCGCGTTGAAGCCGGGCCGGCGCTCGAACACCGCCGCCGGCAAGCGCGGCGCGGTCAGCGTGTCGCCGTGCTGCTCGTCCCACAGGGTCGGTGTCGGCGCGATTGGCTCGGGCCGCCACGCCGCCAAGGCCGCCTCGTCGGGACGCTGTACGCTGCGATGCCCCGCCTCATCGAGCGCGCGGCGCAGACCGCTGACGATCAGGCCGCGGATCATCTGCGGCTCGCGGAAGCGCACTTCGGTCTTGGCCGGGTGGACGTTGACGTCGACCATGTCGGCGGGAAGGTCGAGGAACAAGGCCACCACCGGATGGCGGTCGCGTGCCAGCATCTCGGCATAGGCACCGCGCACCGCGCCGGCGAGCAGGCGGTCCTTCACCGGTCGGCCGTTGACGAACAGATATTGGTGATCGGCGACGCCGCGGTTGAAGGTCGGCAAGCCGGCCACGCCGCCCAGCCTCACCCCCTCGCGTTCCAGGTCGATCGCGACGCTGTTGTCTGCCAGCGCGCGGTCGGTGAGCGCGGCGACACGTCCCGGCCGGTCCTCGGGCACGTTGGTCGACAGCACACGGCGCCCGTCATGCTCGACCGAAAAGGCGATGTCGGGCCGCGCCATGGCGAGGCGCCGGACGACGTCGAGACTGGCGCCATATTCTGCGCGCGGGCTGCGCAGGAACTTGCGCCGGGCGGGCACGCGATCGAACAGCCCCTCGACCCGGACACGCGTGCCGGGCGGGAGCGCTGCCGGCCCCTCCTCGACCAACGTGCCGTTGTCGACGACGCGCCGCCAGCCGTCGGCGCCGCGCACCCGGCTTTCGAGCGTCAGCCGGGCAACGCTCGCGATCGACGGCAACGCCTCCCCGCGAAAGCCAAGGGTGGTGACCGATTCGATCGCCTCATCGGGCATTTTCGAGGTCGCGTGGCGTTCGAGCGCGAGCGCCATATCGGCCGGAATCATGCCGCAACCGTCATCGATCACTTCGATCAGATCGATGCCGCCGGCGGCCAGCTTCACGGCGATCCGCGACGCGCCGGCGTCGATCGCGTTTTCGACGAGTTCCTTCAACGCACTGGCGGGTCTTTCGACCACTTCACCGGCAGCGATACGATTGACGAGATGCTCTGGGAGCCGACGTATTGACATGGGTGTGACTCTAGACCAAGCGGCCCCATCCCGCGACCGCAAATGCCACGAAACCGGAGCCCGGATCTGGCTTTGGGGGACCGGACAAAAGCAATCTGGCGCACGCCGTTTTTCGGCCAAGATTTCGGACGGTCAATCGAATGGTCTTCTCTCGTTTGTTCAAACTGATGTCGCACGACATGGCGATCGATCTGGGGACGGCCAATACCGTCGTCTATGTCCGCGGTCGCGGTATCGTGCTCAACGAACCGTCGGTGGTGGCGGTCGAGACGATCAATGGCGTCAAGAAGGTCAAGGCGGTCGGCGACGACGCCAAGCTGATGATGGGCAAGACCCCCGACAGCATCACCGCGATCCGCCCGTTGCGCGACGGCGTCATCGCCGACATCGATCATGCCGAGGACATGATCAAATATTTCATCGGCAAGGTGCATGGCGGCCAGCGCCGCTTCATGCGCTGGCCGCAGATCGTTATCTGCGTGCCGTCGGGATCGACGTCGGTCGAGCGCCGCGCGATCCGCGACGCCGCGTCGAACGCCGGCGCCAGCCAGGTCTGGCTGATCGAGGAGCCGATGGCCGCCGCGATCGGCGCCGACATGCCGGTCACCGAACCGATCGGATCGATGGTCGTCGATATCGGCGGCGGCACGACCGAAGTCGCGGTGCTGTCGCTGCGCGGCCTTGCCTATACCACCTCGGTGCGTGTCGGCGGCGACAAGATGGACGAAGCGATCGTCTCCTATGTCCGCCGCAACCACAATTTGCTGATCGGCGAAGCCACTGCCGAGCGGATCAAACAGGAAGTCGGAACCGCCAAGCCGCCCGCGGACGGTATCGGTGAGACGATCCACATCAAGGGCCGTGACCTGGTCAACGGCGTGCCCAAGGAAATCCAGATCAACCAGGGCCAGATCGCCGAGGCGCTCAGCGAACCGGTCGGCACGATCGTCGAGGGGGTGCGTATCGCGCTCGAGAATACCGCGCCCGAACTGGCCGCCGACATCGTCGACCAGGGCATCGTGCTGACCGGCGGCGGCGCGCTGCTGGCAGGGATCGACGAAGTGCTGCGCGACGAGACCGGCCTGCCTGTCACGATCGCCGAAGATCCGCTGACCTGCGTCGCGCTGGGAACGGGCCGCGCGCTCGAGGATCCGGTATTCCGTGGCGTGCTCCACAGCGCCTGACGTTCGGCCGGATTTGGGCTAAGAATATAAAGAATCCCGGGCTTCGGGGTGCGAGGGAAGTGAATGGCGTCGCCACGCAACCGGCGCCCGGGTTATTCGCGGCGGGCGCAATATAGTCTGTTCATCAGCTACGTGATCTTCATCGCGGGGGTGCTGGTGGGCGGCATCCTGCTGCTCATTTCGCGGCTCGATCCGCCCGCGTTTTCTGCCCTGCGCGCAGGCGCCGCCGAAGTCACCGCGCCGGTCAGCGGCGGGGTCGGCTGGGTGGCGCGCGGGATCGGGTCGATCCCCGGCTGGGTCGGTAGCTGGTTCGGCGTGCACGGCGAGAATGCCAGGTTGAAGCAGCAGGTCGAGCGGCAGGAACAGGCGCTGCTCCGGGCGCGCGCCATCGCCTATGAGAATCTGCGGCTCAAGAAATTGCTTGCGGTGCGCGAGCCCGGCAATGTCGACATCATCAGCACCCGCGTGGTGAGCTCGTCGGCGTCGAGCACGCGGCGCTACGCGCTGATCTATGCCGGCCTCGCCCAGGGCGTCCATGCCGGCATGCCGGTGCGCGGGCCCGACGGCCTGGTCGGCCGGGTGATCGAGGCCGGGCCCGACACGGCGCGTGTGCTGATGATCATCGACCCCGAAAGCGTCGTCCCGGTCCGCCGGTTGAAGGACGGGGCGCCCGGCTTCGCCGCCGGTCGCGGCGACGGCATGCTGGAAGTACGCCCGATCGCCATGGCGAACGGTCAGTTCGCGGTCGGCGACATCCTGGTGACGTCCGGCACGGGCGGCATCTTCCCGCCCAACGTGCCGGTCGCCAAGGTGACCGAGCGCGGCCGCGACGCCGCGCTGGCGACACCGCTCGCGCGCCCCGACGTGCTCGACTATGCGACGGTGATGAAGGCGTTCATGCCGCCCCCACCCCCGCCGCCGACGGACAATCGCCCGTGAGCCGACCGCCGAGCGCCTTTGTCGAGCCGGCCGTCCCGACCCGCATCTGGCTGATCCCCGTCGCCTCGGTGGTGGCGGGGTCGCTGATGACGACCCTGCCGTTCGTCGCCAGCTTTCCGGTTTTGCCGCCGTTCGGGCTGATGATGCTCGCCGCGTGGCGATTGCTGCGGCCCGAGGCGCTGCGCGTCTGGGCACCGATCCCGTTCGGTTTCTTCGACGACCTTGTCAGCGGCCAGCCGATGGGTAGCGCGGTGCTGTTGTGGAGCCTCTCCTTCCTGGCCATCGATCTGCTCGATCAACGACTGGTATCGCGCGATTTCTGGCAGGATTGGGTGCTCGCGTCGGGCGCCATCGCGTGCTGCCTGATCGGTGGCCGCTTGATCGCGACCGGCTTCGAGGCGCATGTCGATACCCTGCTGTTGTTTCAGGTGATCGTTTCCGTGTTGCTGTATCCGTTCGTCGCCCGGCTGGTCGCATGGCTCGACCTCAAGCGAGGCCGCGCGTGAGCCGTCCGCCGCGTCTGGTCAGCGAGGTCCAGCAATCCTACAGCTTTTCGCGCCGCGCGTTGGTGCTGGGGGCGGCGCAGGGTGCCGTGGCAGTCGCGCTCGGCGCGCGCATGACCTGGCTGTCGGTGATCGAGAACCAGCGCTATCAGCTGCTGGCCGAAAGCAATCGCGTCAACCTGACGATGATTCCGCCGCGGCGTGGCTGGATCATCGACCGTTACGGCCATCCGATCGCCAACAACCGCACCGATTTCCGCGTCGACATCATTCCCGACCGGCTGCCCAAGGAACAGGCCGATCAGGTACTCAAGCTGCTCCAGCAGCTCCTGGCACTTCCCCCCGAACAGGTCGCGCGGATCCAGACCGACCTGAAACGCGCGGCGGGTTTCCAGCCGGTCCAGGTCGCCGAGAATCTCGACTGGGATCGCTTCGCCTCGGTCCAGGTCCGCCTGCCCGAGCTGCCGGGCGTGGCGCCGACGCGCGGCTATTCGCGCAGCTATCCGGCGGGACCCGCAGTCGCGCACCTGACCGGCTATGTCGGCGCCGCGTCGGCCGAACAATATAAGCAGACCAAGAACCCGCTCTACATCACGCCAGGTTTCAAGATCGGCAAGGATGGGCTGGAAAAAGCGCTTGAAAATGAGCTGCGCGGTCAACCGGGCGCCAAGCGGGTCGAGGTCACCGCGCACGGCAAGCTGGTCCGCGAACTGGCCACGCGGCAGGACATACCCGGCCATAATCAGCGGCTGACGATCGACGCCGGCTTGCAGGAATATGCCGCGCGCCGGCTCGGCACCAATTCGGGATCGGCGGTGGTGATCGACGTAACGTCGGGCGACGTGCTCGCGTTCGTCTCGATGCCCGCCTACGACCCCAACAGTTTCTCCGACGGGATCAGTCATCTCGAATGGAAGATGCTGTCGGACAACGACCACGTGCCGTTGATGAACAAGATCCTGCAGGGGCTCTATCCGCCGGGATCGACGGTCAAGCCGATGAACGGCCTGGCATTGTTGCGCGCCGGGGTCAGCCCTGACGAACGCGTGAGCTGCACCGGCGCGCTGCGCGTCGGCACCGGCATCTTTCACTGCCACAAGAGGTCGGGGCACGGGCCGCTCAACCTCAAACAGGCCATCATGGCAAGCTGCGACATCTATTTCTACGAGATGATCCGCCGGCTCGGTTACGATCAGGTCGCGCCGGTCGCCCGGACGCTCGGTCTGGGGCAGAAATTCGACCTGCCCTTTTCCACCCAACGTTACGGCACCGTCCCCGACAGCGCGTGGAAGCTCAAGAAATACAAGGCGGAATGGACTGTCGCCGATTCGCTCAACGCGTCGATCGGCCAGGGCTATGTGCTGGCCAACCCGATCCAGCTCGCGGTGATGGCGGCGCGCATCGCCTCGGGCAAGGTGCTGCAGCCGCGCATCGTGATGAACGGCAATGCCCCCCTCGCCAATCCGTTGCCGCTCAATCCCGAACACCTCGCCTATATCCGCGACGCGATGTACGGCGTGGTGAACGAGGGAGGCACGGGCGGTCGCGCCCGGCTCAACATCCCGGGCATGTCGCTCGCGGCCAAGACCGGCACCGCGCAGGTCCGCCGGATCACCATGGCGGAGCGCGCGACGGGGGTGCGGTCGAACGCCTCGCTGCCGTTCAAGATGCGCGACCACGCGCTCTTCATCTGTTTCGGGCCGGTCGAGAATCCGCGCTATGCCGCCGGTATCGTGCTCGAACATGGCGGCCATACCGTCACCAATCTCGACACGCCGGGAATCGGCCGCGACATCATCACCTATCTCCTCGATCGCGACCGCGCGCTGAAATCGCTGGCGGAGGTCGAGCCGACCTGGGGCGGCGACATCGCGACGCGCATGGCGGCGGAAACCGCCGCCTACAAGAGTCAGATCTCGCTCGTCCAGGGCGCGCAGACCGAGACCGACGCGACCGCGCCGACCGACGCCCCGGCAGTCGAAGCCGCGACCGATGCTGCCAATTCGTCGGCCGCGGCGATCGCCAACACCGCGCAGCCGGCCGAGGAAGGCTCGCGCGAGGCCGATCAATGAGCCGCGCCCGATGACGAGAGGATCGTCCGCCAATCTGGGCTTCGTTCCCGAACCGCTGGCGCAGCTCCCCTGGAAGATCATCCTGCTGGTGCTGGCGATCGGCTGCTTCGACCTGCTCGTCCTCTATTCGGCGGCGGGCGGCCATGTCCGTCCCTGGGCGCTGTCGCAGGGAATCCGCTTCTTCATCCTGCTCGCCGGCGCAATGGCGCTATCGCGCGTGCGCGAGCGCACGTGGAGCTCGATCAGCCTGCCGGTCTATGCCGTCATCATCGTGATGCTGCTGGGGGTCGAGATTCTCGGCAAAGTCGCCGGCGGCGGCCAACGCTGGCTCGAACTCGGCGTGATCCGGCTGCAACCGTCCGAGCTGATGAAGCCGTTCATCGTGCTCGCCTGCGCGCGCTTCTACGAGATGCTGCCCCCGGCGGAGATCAGGAAATTCGGGGCGATCTGGCCGCCTTTGGTGCTGATCGGCGTTCCCGCCGGGCTGGTAATGCTCCAGCCCGACCTCGGCACCGCAATGATGATCACCGCGGGCGGGCTGACCGTCATGTTCCTGGCCGGCATCCCGCTGCGCCTGTTCATCGGCGGCGGGCTGGCGGCGGCGATCATGGCGCCGATCGCGTTCAATTTCGTGCTGCATGATTACCAGCGCAACCGCATCCTGATCTTCATGAACCCCGAAAGCGACCCGCTCGGCACCGGCTATCACATCAGCCAGTCGAAGATCGCGATCGGATCGGGCGGCATTTTCGGCAAGGGCTTCCTCAACGGGACGCAGAGCCACCTCGATTACCTGCCGGAGGGGCATACCGATTTCGCGCTGGCGACGATGATGGAGGAATGGGGGCTGGTCGGGGGCGTGCTGCTGATCATTGCCTGGTTCTCGATCATCTGGTGGGCGATCAACGTCGCGCTGAAAGCGGAGGGGCGTTTCGCGCGCCTGACCGCCGCGGGCCTCGCCACGACCTTGTTCTTCTACGTGTCGATCAACATGGCGATGGTGATGGGCCTGGCGCCGGTGGTCGGCGTGCCGTTGCCGCTGATCAGTTTCGGCGGATCGTCGCAGCTCACCGTGCTGATGTGCATCGGCATCCTGATGTCGCTCGACCGCCAGAACCGGCAACAGACGCGCTGGTAAACCCTGATCCTCCCCCGCCAGGGGGAGGTGGCAGTCCCCGCAGAAGCGGGGCTGACGGAGCAGGAGGAAGCGCGACGGAGAATTGGTCGCCGACTTCCCCCTCCGACGCGATACGCACGCCACCTTCCCCTGCCGGAGGAGGATTTGCGAGAGCAATCCGTCCCTTGCCAAAATCCCCAAAAAAGGGGTTGCAAAGCCCGGCGACGATGGTAATTGCGCCCCTCCCCGACCGGGGAGCCGCTCTTTGCAGCGGCCGCCGTAAGCCGGCATGGACGCATAGCTCAGTTGGTAGAGCAGCTGACTCTTAATCAGCGGGTCCTAGGTTCGAGCCCTAGTGCGTCCACCATCACCAGCTGCAGAAATCCGCCACTTTTCACGAAACGACGTCGCACGCGGAAAGTCGCCGCCGGCGTTGTGCACCCACCTTGCACTCACCGCGCGAAAATTGGCGGCCGCAGGCCTTACATCCCGGAAGGCCTGCGATAGGAGGGCGGCGGGGGCATAGCGCGTGACGGCGGTTCGGGTGCCGAACACTTCAAGGCCGTGATCGGCGGCGACCCGTCACCGGCCTCTGGCCACCACCGCCCTCGCGATCTCAACCATCATCGCGAAGTTGTCCTCGTTACCTTGGTTGGGAACGATCAGCAGGTCGTCGCAAATCGCGCAAACGCTGATGGGCAGATCAATCCGAGCAACCTTTTGGAACCCAGGCTCCGTCGCGGTCGGTGCCGTGCATGCCGGGCACTCCTTGAGCTGCGTGGATCTGACGAACTTCATTGTCGTGTCTCCGCATCGAGAGGCAGTGCGCCACCCGGTAACCTAGGGTAGCGCCGATCATTCGCGGACGAGGTCCGGAAACAGATGGGGCTCGTCCACACCGAACCTGCCTCGGCGGCGCGACGAGTTGAAGCCGACCATACGCTCGATGCGAATGTCATTGTGATCGATCACTTTCATGACGACGAAAGCGCCTTGTCGTTACGGTGCGGTTACAGTGCCACTTGCGTCTTCCCGCGATACCACCCCGCGCCCCGCGATTGGCCGACCGGCCCTGCGCCAACCCAGCTAACCCATCCTTCACCCCTCCTCCCCTAAGCGTTCCGGCATCGGAACGGGGGCGTTCTGCGCGATACGGGGGCAGCTGGGGCAATGCAGGATAACGGACCACCCGGCACCCTGTTCACCACGGCGCGGATGATCCGCGTCGCCTGGGCCTGGTGCCTGGTCTGGCCGGTGCTGCTCGGCCTTCATCTGGCCGATCAGGTCAAGGCCGGGTGGACCGATGGGGTCGACCGGCCATTCGGCGAGGACTTCATCAATTTCTGGTCGGCGGCACGGTTGGCGATCACGCGGCGCGTCACGTCGATCTACGACTTCACCGCGTTCCACGATTTCCAGGTCGGCGTCGTCGGCCATGCGATCGACCTCTATCATTACAGCTATCCACCGGTGGCGATGGTGCTGACCGCGCCGCTCGGCCTGCTGCCCTACCCCGTCGCATGGCTGGCGTGGCAAGTGCTGGGTTGGCTGGCGTTCGCGACCGCGTTGCGTCGGCTGTCGCCACGATATTGGCTGGTCGTTGCGCTGGCATGGCCGGCGGTGATGATCAATGCTTTGGGCGGACAGATCGGGTGCTGGATCGCCGCGATTACTGCCTGGGGGCTGTTGTTGCTGCCGCGGCGCCCGGTCGCCGCGGGACTGTTGCTGTCGCTGCTCGTCATCAAGCCGCAGCTTGCGTGGCTGGTGCCGCTGGCCTTGCTGGTGGGGCGCGAATGGCGCGCGTTCGGCGCGATGGCGGTCGGCGGGATCGCATTGCTGGCGCTTACGACCTTGTGTTTCGGCGTCGCGATCTGGCCCGATTATCTCGACCAGGCGCAGACGCTCAAGCAATTCATCCTGGAGGATGGGACGGGCACGTGGCATCGGATGATCTCCGTCTTCGTGCTGGTCCGCCACCTCGGCGCGCCGCTGGTCCTCGCTTATGGCGCGCAGGCATTGGCCAGCCTTGCCACGGCATGGATCGTGCTCGCCGCCTGGCATCGCGGGTCGCCGCTCAGGATGCACTTCCTGATCGCCGGGATGCTCGTCGGATCGATCTATGTCAGCGATTACGATTGCGTGATGCTCGCCTTCCCGGCCGCCGCCTTGTGGCGGCATGTGACGGGCAACGTACGGCTGGTGATCGTGCTCACTGCGTCGATCCCGCTGGTGGCGGCGGCGCTGGCGGTGGCGACGGGGGTCGCGGTCGGCACGCTGATGCTGTGGCCGATCCTGGCGATCCTGTACCGCCTGGACCGCGAAGCCCCGGCGCTTCGCCCCGTGCTGGCATAGGCGTATCGACCTGCAGGTGATCCTCCCCCACCCAAGGGGAGGAGCGAACCTATCGGCATGGCTCGCTCGAATGTCCATGTGACACGAGTCGTCGACGATCGTCCCCCGCGAGGGCTTTCGCCATCGCGCGTGCCCGGTATACCAGCGAGCGATGAAGACGCTCGTCGATCCGTCCAACGCGCTCGCGCAGGGACTCGCCGCCATCCGCAACCAGTTTCGGGTCCCCGCCGCGTTTCCGCCGGACGTGCTCGCGGCCGCGGAGACGGCCGCGACGCGCACCCCGACCGAGCATGTCGACCGCACCGCCCAGCCGTTCGTGACGCTCGATCCGGCGACCTCGACCGATCTCGACCAGGCGTTCTGGATCGACCGAGACGGCAGCGACCTGATGCTGCGCTATGCGATCGCCGACGTCGCGTGGTTCGTCGACG
Source organism: uncultured Stakelama sp. (assembly GCA_964521615.1). GTDB lineage: Bacteria > Pseudomonadota > Alphaproteobacteria > Sphingomonadales > Sphingomonadaceae > Sphingomonas. The sequence continues at coordinate 44,458 of CAZFTL010000018.1, forward strand.
ATGGCGGCGCGATCGACCGGGAGGCGTGGGCGCGCGGGACGACGCTTTACCTGCCCGACGGCAAGGCGGGACTGTACCCGCCGGTGCTGGCCGAGGGCGCCACCAGCCTGCTGCCCGACGGCCCGCGCCCGGCGATCATCTTTTCGGTCCGCGTCGCGTCCGACGGATCGGTCAAGCTCGACGGCGCCGAGCGCGCAGTGATCCGCAGCCGCGCCAAGCTGGCCTACGATTCGGTGGGCGACAGCGACCTGCCGACCGATTTCGCCGAGCTCGCGCGCCGCATCGCCGCGGCGGAAGATGCTCGCGGCGCCTCGCGCGTCGACCCGCCCGAGCAGGAAGTCGACCAACAGGCCGATGGCAGTTTCGAGCTGCAATTCCGCCCTCGCCTCGCCGCCGAGGACGACAACGCAGCGCTTTCGCTCGCGACCAACCTCGCCATTGCCGATGCGCTCCAGGCGCATCGGACCGGGCTGTTTCGGGTGATGCCCGCCCCCGACGCCCATGCCGTCGGCCGGCTGCGCAATACCGCGCGCGCGTTCGGGCTCGATTGGCCCGCCGGATCGTCGCTCGAAGAGTATGAAAAGGGCCTGAGCGCCAACGATCCGCGCCAGGCCGCGTTCATGCTGGCGATCCGGCGCGCGGGCGGCGGCGCGGCCTACCAGCCGTATCGCGACGGGGTCGTGCCGTGGCATGCGCCGATGGCGGCGACCTATGCGCACGCGACCGCGCCGCTGCGGCGTCTCGCCGACCGGTACGTCGTCCGCGCGACGCTGGCGATCGCCAACGGGCAGCCGGTTCCCGACATCGTCGCCCAGGCCTTCGAAAAGCTCCCCCCGGTCATGGCACATGCCGACGCGACCGGCGGCCAGATCGACCGCGCGGTGGTCGATCTGGCCGAAGCGGTGATGCTCAAGGACCATGTCGGCGAGATCTATGCCGCGACGGTCACCGACCTGGACGACAAGGGCGCCCGGATCCAGCTGAGCGACGATCCCATCGTCGCGCGGGTCGACGCGCACGGCGTCGAGCCCGGCGATGCGATCCGCGTCAAGCTGACCGCCGCCGACCCCGAGCGCCGCGCCATCACCTTCACCCGGGTCAACTGACCCTTTCCCGCGCTAAAGAAAGCGCAGTTATGATGGCCGTGCGCTGCCCCTATGTAGGCGCCACCAATCTGGTATTCCCGACGTGCGCGGCTCCTTCGCGCGTTTCGAAAGGTATTGCGACGCATGGCGACCCGGCCGCTGGCCTCTCCTGACGACCTGCCCCGGCTCGCCCCGCTCACGCATCTGCAGCGGCTGGAGGCGGAGAGTATCCACATCCTGCGCGAAGTGGTGGCGGAGGCCGAGCGTCCGGTGATGCTCTATTCGGTCGGCAAGGACAGCGCGGTGATGCTGCACCTGGCGCGCAAGGCCTTCTATCCGGCGCCGCCGCCCTTTCCTTTGCTCCATGTCGATACGACCTGGAAATTCCGCGACATGTACGCACTGCGCGACCGGGCGGCGCGCGAGGCGGGGATGGAATTGCTGGTCCATCAGAATCCCGACGCGATGGCGCGCGGGATCAACCCGTTCGACCATGGCGCACTCCATACCGATCTGTGGAAGACCGAGGGACTGAAACAGGCGCTCGACCAATATGGCTTCGACGCAGCGTTCGGCGGCGCGCGGCGCGACGAGGAAAAGAGCCGGGCGAAGGAGCGCGTCTTCTCGTTCCGCTCGGCCTCGCATCGCTGGGACCCGAAGAACCAGCGGCCCGAACTGTGGCACCTCTACAATGCGATGAAGGCGAAGGGCGAGAGCATCCGCGTCTTTCCACTGTCCAACTGGACCGAGCTCGACATCTGGCAATACATCCATCTCGAAGGGATCGAGATCGTCCCGCTCTATTTCTCCGCCCCGCGCCCGACCGTCGAACGCGACGGGCTGATCCTGATGGTCGATGACGACCGGTTCCGTTTCGAACCGGGCGAGACGCCGGTCGAGCGCTCGATCCGTTTCCGCACGCTCGGCTGCTACCCGCTGACCGGCGCGGTCGAGAGCGAGGCGGCGACCTTGCCGCAAATCATCCAGGAAATGCTGCTGACCACCACCTCCGAACGCCAAGGCCGCGCGATCGACAAGGACGCCGGCGGCGCGGGAATGGAGAAGAAGAAGCAGGAGGGGTACTTTTGACGCGCTACGTCATGCGCAGCGTGACGAAGCGTCAACCCCGGCGCAGGCCGGGGTGGTGCGCCTCACGCGCGAGCTCGCAATTGCCAGCGGCCCCGGCCTTCGCCGGGGCGACGAGATAGATACATGACCACCTCCTACCGCCCCGACGCGCTGATCGCCGAGGATATCGACACCTATCTCGCGCAGCACCAGCGCAAGACACTGCTGCGCTTCATCACCTGCGGCTCGGTCGACGATGGCAAGTCCACCCTGATCGGACGGCTGCTCTACGACAGCCGGATGATCTTCGACGATCAGCTCGCGCAGCTCGAGGCGGACAGCAAAAGGGTCGGGACGCAGGGGCAGGAAATCGACTTCGCGTTGCTCGTCGACGGCCTCGCCGCCGAGCGCGAGCAGGGCATCACGATCGACGTCGCCTATCGCTTCTTCGCGACCGAGAAGCGCAAGTTCATCGTCGCCGATACGCCCGGCCACGAGCAATATACGCGCAACATGGTCACCGGCGCGTCGACCGCCGACCTCGCCGTCATCCTGATCGACGCGCGCAAGGGCGTGCTGACCCAGACGCGGCGGCATTCGTACCTCGCGCATCTGATCGGCATCCGTCACATCGTGCTGGCGGTAAACAAGATGGACCTGGTCGGTTACGATCAGGCGACCTACGACGCGATCGTCGCCGACTATGCCGGGTTCGCGCAAAGCATCGGCATTCAGGGCTTCTCCGCGATCCCGATTTCGGGATTCAAGGGCGACAACATCACCGCTTTGTCGGACAACACGCCGTGGTTCGTCGGCCCGACACTGATGGAGCATCTGGAGACGGTCGAGCTCGATGGCGATGCCGACCGCGCCAAGCCGTTCCGCATGGCGGTGCAATGGGTCAATCGCCCCAATCTCGATTTCCGCGGCTTTGCCGGGCTGATTTCCGAGGGCACGATCGCGCCCGGTGCGCCGGTCCGCATCCTGCCCTCGGGCAAGACCACGCGGGTCGAGCGGATCGTGACCTTCGACGGCGATCTCGATATGGCCGTGGCGGGCCAGTCGGTCACGCTGACCCTGGCCGACGAGGTCGATTGCTCGCGCGGTGACGTCATCGCCGCGGCCGATGCTCCGCCTCAGGCGGCCGACCAGTTCGAAGCGACGATCGTCTGGATGGCGGACGAGGAACTGCTCCCCGGGCGCGGCTACTGGCTCAAGCTCGGCACGCAGACCGTCAGCGCCAAGATCCACCAGCCGAAATATCAGATCAACGTCAACACGCTCGAACAGATCGCGGCCAAGACGCTCGATCTCAACGCTATCGGCGTCGCCAATCTCGTCACCGACAAGCCGCTGGTATTCGAACCATATGACGATAGCCGCGAGCTCGGCGGGTTCATCCTGATCGACAAGCTGACCAACGCCACGGTCGCCGCCGGGATGCTGCATTTCGCGCTGCGCCGCGCGCGCGACGTGCACTGGCAGTCGGTCGACGTCACGCGGGAGGCCCATGCCCAGCAAAAAGGCCAAAGCCCCAAGGTGTTGTGGTTCACCGGCCTGTCGGGATCGGGCAAGTCGACGATCGCCAACCTGGTCGAGAAGAAGCTCTACGCGCTCGGCCGCCATTCCTATCTGCTCGACGGCGACAATGTCCGCCACGGGCTCAACAAGGATCTCGGCTTCACCGACGCCGACCGGATCGAGAATATCCGCCGCGTCGGCGAGGTCGCCAAATTGATGACCGATGCCGGGCTGATCGTGCTAACCGCCTTCATCTCGCCGTTCCGCGCCGAGCGCGACATGGTCCGCGAGATGCTGCCCGCGGGCGATTTCGTGGAGATTTTCATCGATACACCGCTCGATGTCGCGGAGGCGCGCGACGTGAAGGGCCTCTACAAGAAGGCGCGGAGCGGCGAGATCGCCAATTTCACCGGCATCAGCAGCCCGTACGAAGAGCCCGAACGGCCCGAAATCCATGTCGACACGACACGTGAAGCGCCCGAGGCGGCGGCCGAGCGGATTGTCGAGCAGATCATGGGCATCTGGAGTCCCGACCTGTGAGCGCGACCTGGACGCCGGCAGATGCCGATTTCGCCGCGGAAATCGCCGCGGCGGCGGGCAAATTGCTGCAGGAAGTCCGCGCCTCGCGATCCTGGGACGCCAAGGACCTCGGCAAGGCCGGCGACGCGGCCTCAAATGAATTGCTATGCCACGCCATCACCACCGAGCGCCCCGACGACGGTCTGCTGTCCGAGGAGCGCAAGTGCGACGGCACGCGACTGACCAAATCGCGGACCTGGATCATCGATCCGGTCGACGGCACGCGGGAATATGGCGAGGAACGCGACGACTGGGCGGTGCATGTCGCCTTGTGCATCGACGGCCGGCCCGACCTTGGTGTCGTCGCCCTGCCCGATGCCAGGCTGGTGCTGCGCTCCGACGCGCCCCCTGCCCTGCGGCCGCTCAACGTTCCGCCGCGCATGGTCGTCAGCCGTACGCGCCCGGCGGCCGAAGCAATCGCAGTCGCCGAGGCGATCGGCGCCGAGCTGGTACCAATGGGATCGGCCGGTGCGAAGGCAATGGCGGTCGTGCGCGGGTTGGCCGACGTCTACCTCCACTCGGGCGGCCAGCACGAATGGGACAATGCCGCGCCCGTCGCGGTCGCCCTGGCCGCCGGGCTGCACGCGACCCGGCTCGACGGCACGCCCTTCGTCTATAATTGTGCCGAGACCTGGGTCCCCGACCTGCTCATCTGCCGCCGCGAGCTGGTCGGACAAGTGACCGACGCGTTGCGGGTGCTCACCGCTGCGACGTCATAACGACGCCAGGGCCCCTTCCCGCACCGCCGTCGGCCGATACGACGGCAATTGCCCCGAAAAGCGCGCCGGCTATAGTATCGCCGTGACGATCGTGCCCGCCCGCCAGACTCAGCGCTTCGCTCGACGGCGGGGGGAAATTCTCGACGTCGCCTCGAATCTCATCAATGTGCACGGCACGCGCGGCATGACGCTGACCGCGGTCGCCAAGGCGCTCGGCCTCGACACGTCGAGCGTGACCTATTATTTCAAGCGCAAGGACCTGCTCGCCGCCGCCTGTCTCGAACGCACGCTGATATGGTTGCGCGACAGTGCGGTCATGGCCGCGCGCGAGGCCGAACCCCGCGCGCGCGTCCGTGCCTATCTGCACCATCAGTTCGAGCGGCACCGCCTGCAACGCGATCCGGGCGTCCCGAGGCTGGCGATCCTGTCCGACATGCGCGCGCTCGATGCCGAGGCACGGGCACCGCTCGACGAGCTCTATGGCGAGATGTCGCAGCTCGTGCGCTGCTTTTTCGACTTCGATGATACACCGGACGCATCCGCGCGATCGCTGATCGCGGCATCGCTGCTGATCCACAATGTCCACTGGACCCCGGCCTGGCTGCCCCATTATCTCGAACGCGACCTCGACCGTGCCGAGGCCCGGCTGTTCGATATCCTCGAAAAAGGCTTTGGCGGATCCGGTGACTGGCCAATCGATACCGCATCGCTCGACCCGTCCGATAGCGGCGACGCCCAGACACGCTTTCTCCACGCCGCCACCAACCTGATCAATCGCGAGAGCTATATCGGCGCGAGCGTGGAGAAGATCGCCGCCGAACTCGGCGTGTCGACGGGCAGCTTCTACCATCATCTGGAGAACAAGGACGATCTGGTCGTCGCCTGTTTCGATCGCAGCCATGCGCTGCTCGACGCCGCGCAACGTCGCGCCGATCTGGCGGGGCGAGACGAGGGCGAGCGACTGGCGCTGATGGTGTCGAGCCTGGTCGCACTGCAATTCGCCGGAGAAAGCCCCCTGCTGCGGATGAGCGCGTATCAGGCGCTGCCAGTCGAGCTGCGCGAACGGATGCTGCAACGCACCGATCAGGTAACGCGGCACATTGCCGGCACCGTCGCCGACGGGATCGCCGATGGATCGATCCGTGCGGTCGATCCGGAGATTGCCGGCCATGCCATCATCGCCGCACTCGATGCCGCGGCCTCGCTGCGGCGGTGGGCAACGCCGCTCGCGCTGGAAGAAGCGGTCGCTCAATTCGTCGGCGCGCTGCGATCGGGTATTTTCGCCACGGACTGAGCGACTTTTCCGGTGTCTCCCGGCATCGATGACGAAGCGGCATGCCGGGCTCCCGAGCCACGAATTCGGTCAGTCCAGCCTCGCGTGCCGTACGTCCGCCTTCGACAATCCAGTGACGAACGGGTTATGGCGGGTGGCAGTCCAAGGAGGCCCACATGCCCATCTACGAACTCGACGGCAAAGTCCCGGTCATCGGCGATGGCGTGTGGATCGCGCCCGACGCGCATGTCATCGGGGAAGTGGTGCTGGGCGACAATGTCGGCGTGTGGTTCGGCACCGTGATCCGTGGCGATACGTCGCTGATCAGCGTCGGCAACGGCACCAATGTCCAGGACGGGACGATGTTGCATTCGGACTATGGCGTGCCGCTGACGATCGGCGAGGACTGCACCGTCGGGCATCACGCCATCCTGCACGGCTGTACCGTCGGCGACCGCGTGCTGGTCGGGATGGGAGCGACCGTGCTCAACCAGGCGGTGATCGGCGACGAATGCGTGATCGGCGCGAACGCGCTCGTCACCGAAGGCAAGGTATTCGAGTCCGGCAGCCTCATCGTCGGTGCGCCGGCGCGCGCGATGAAAACGCTCGACCCCGACAAGAGGGCGTTCCTGAAGGCGTCAGCCGAGCACTACATCGCCAATGCACGTCGCTTCGCCAAGGGGCTGAAGCGGATCGACTGACTGAGCAATCTGCAAAGCGGGCAGACCAGCGCCCCGCAGCAACGGGGTTGGACAATTGCCAGGTGCGCACGATCCCCCGCCCCACGCGGTGCGCGCGCAGGGAGGGTCTACCCCGCAGGTCTGCCGCTCAATTCGCCTTCGCGACCCAAGCCGTCACGCCCGCACGCAGCCGGTCCGCCGCCGCTTTGCGCACGGCGATGATCGCCAGCGCCCGCTTCATGCCGCCGCGCGATCCCTCGGGCAGGTTCTTCTCCGCGTAAGCGGTAATCTTGCCGGGCATCGCCGGATCGTTCGACCCCGCGCCCAGGCCGACGATATAGCCGGCACGCGTACTCGCCTCGAGGAAGCCGTTGACGAGGTCGGCATTGGCAACCGCATAGTCGAACGCCAGATCGGGGTGCTCACCCGCGACGGCGCGCAGGATCACCGGCTTCTGCTGCGCGGTCAGCACGTCGGTCTTGAGCAGGTCGAGTGCCTTTTGCGCCAATGCCGGGTCGCGCGCCTCGCCGAGCAGACGGACATAGCCGTTCTTCACCACCGGGTTGGTCTCCGCCTTGGTGAGCGCAAGCAGATCGTCCCAGTCGGCCGCAGTCGCATTGACCGCGAAGGTCCCGAGGATCGGCGCACGGATCGCGGGCGGGATCGCCGCGCTATCGGTCTTGAGCTTGGCGAAATAGGCGCGCGCGCGGTTCAGCACCTCGGGATCGCCAGCGGCACCAAGCCGTCCGACCAGATCTTCACGCAGGTTCGTCACCAAGGGCGACTCGCCCTCCTTCGCGTCGTAGCCGATCGAGGCCAGCACCGGCCCGAGCCGCTTGATCGTCAGCGTGTTGATCTGGTCGTGTAGCGGGCTACCTTCATAAAGACCGGCCAGCGAGCCGAGCTCGCGCGACACCACCGACCATTCGAGCGGATTGGCATCGTCGGGCACCGCAGCATAGGTCGCCGCCCAGGCCGAAAAATCCTGATCGCCCGACCGTGCCAGCGCGAAGTCGTCGCCCAGCGTTCCGATGCGATCGGCCAGCGCCAGTTTCGCGTAATTGGCGACCAGGGCGGCATGCGCCTCATCCGAATAACGGGCGCGTAGATAACTGCCCTTGCCGACATTGAGCACGACGGGGCCGCAACCCGCGACGGTGACGTCGGTCTTGCCGCCGGTCGCGACGACGCCGACGGGTTGCCCGCCGATCGTTCCGACGCGCAACGGCACGCGCCATGTCCGCGGCGCCTTCGATGCTTCGTCGAGTCCGAACCTGCCTTGCGCCAGCGTCGCAACGGTCTGGCCGTCGATGCAGCGCGCGTCGGTCAGCGTCACCATCGGCACGCCGCCCTGAAGCGTGAAATCGTGGGCGCTGTCCTTGATCTTGACGCCGGACGCCGCCTCCAGCTCGTCCCACAGCATGTCGGTCGTGGTGTTGCCGTATTTGTATTTGGCCATGTAGCGGCGGATGCCGTCGCGGAACTTGTCGGGCCCCAGCACCGACTCGATCATCGTGATGACCGCCTGTCCCTTCTGGTAAGTGATGCTGTCGAACGCCTCACCGATCTGGTCGACCGTCTCGACATGACGGATGATCGGATGCGTGGCGCTGGTCGCATCGGTCGCGAGCGCGCCTTCACGGTCGAACGCCACGGCCGACTCGCGCGCGAACCAGTCGGGGTTGAGGTCGCCCGAGGTCTTGTTCTCCATCCACGAGGCGAAGCCTTCGTTGAGCCAGAGATCGTCCCACCAGTTCATGGTCACGAGGTCGCCGAACCATTGGTGCGCCATTTCGTGCGCGACGACGACGAAGATGCGCTGCTTGTCGCTTTCGGTCGCGCGCTTGGCGTCGAACAGCAATTCGGGCTCGAAATAGAAGATCGCCCCCCAATTTTCCATCGCACCGAAGAATTGCGACGAACCGGGGCCGGCAATCATGTCGAGCTTTGGGAGCGGATAAGGCTGACCGAAATAGTCGTTGTAATAGGCCAGCAGACGCTTTGCAGAGGCGAGCGCGTAATCGCCCTGATCTTTCACCCCACGGCGCGTGATGACGCCGATTTCGGTCTTGCCCGCCATCACCGTCTTGCGTTCCATATCCCCCATGCCGAGGAACAGCAGATAGCTCGACATGATCGGTGTCTGCTGGAAACTGTAAAGCTGCGTGCCGTCCTTCCGCCGGGTCACGCTCGCCGGCATGTTGGAAAAGGCGAGCTGTTCCTTGGGCGCCACCGCGGACAACTTGAACTTCGCCTTGAAGCTGGGCTCGTCCCACATCGGCGCGAAACGGCGCGCATCGGGAGCCTCGAACTGGGTGGCGAGCATCCGCGCCTTCGATCCGTCGCCATTCGTATAGTCGATGGCGAAGAACCCGGCGGCCGACTGGTTGATCTTACCGGTCCAGGCGAAGCTGACGACGTGATTGCCCACGCTCAGCGCTACCGGCAGCGTCAGGGTTAGCTGCTGCGCGTCGTTGTCCAGCTTGAAGAGAACCGCCTTGCCGTCGATCGTCGCGCGGCTGATCGTCATGTCCGCGGCGTTGAGAATGATCGACCTCGTCGCCTTCTTGACCGTGATGGCGACCGTTTCGTGGCCGGTAAACGTCAATTTCTGCGCATCGGGATCGACCGTGATGTCGTAGCTTACGGGGACGACGTCGGTCGGCAGCCGTGCCGCGGCGAGCGCGGGGGTGGACACGGATGCGAGCAGCGATGCGACGACGACAGCGGCGATTTTCATGCGATTCCTCTGACCCGGTGATATGGTGTATTGTCGCGCCATAACGGCTTTACCATGAATGGCAAATGGATCGATCCATCGGCAGCTACGGATTCCGTACCGTCAATTCGAAAAACTGCCCGACGCTGCTAGACTGTGGTTTCGGTTGCGCTATGAAACCGGCATGAGGATGCCAATATTCGATCGCCTGCGGCTGCCCGTGATCGGTTCGCCGCTGTTCATCATCTCCGGTCCGGATCTCGTGATCGCGCAGTGCAAGGCAGGGATCGTCGGATCGTTCCCGGCGCTCAATGCGCGGCCGCAGACCCTGCTCGACGAATGGCTCCACCGCATCACCGAGGAGCTCGCGGCCTGGAATCGGGACAATCCGGACCGGCCCGCGGCGCCGTTCGCGGTGAACCAGATCGTCCACAAGTCGAACGATCGCCTCGAAGGCGATCTCGCCATCTGCGAAAAGTGGCAGGTGCCGATCACGATCACGTCGCTCGGTGCGCGCGAGGAGCTCAACCAGGCGGTGCATCGCTGGGGCGGCATCACGATGCACGACGTGATCGACGACCGCTTCGCGCGCAAGGCGATCGAGAAAGGCGCGGACGGCCTGATCGCCGTCGCTGCCGGTGCCGGCGGTCATGCCGGGCGGTTGTCGCCTTTCGCGATCACGCAGGAAATCCGGCAATGGTTCGACGGGCCGCTGGCCCTGTCAGGCTCGATTGCGACAGGCGGCGCGGTGCTTGCTGCGCAAGCGATGGGCGCGGACTTCGCCTATATCGGCTCGCCCTTCATCGCCACCGACGAGGCCAATGCCGTCGAGGCCTACAAGCAGGGAATCGTCGAGGGCAAGGCAGCGGACATCGTCTATTCGAATCTCTTTACCGGCGTACACGGCAATTATCTGCGCGGATCGATCGTCGCGGCCGGCATGGATCCCGACAATCTGCCCGAAGGCGACCTCAGCACGATGAATTTCGGCGGCAATCGCGAAGCCAAGGCCTGGAAGGACATCTGGGGCTCTGGTCAGGGAATCGGCGTCGTCGACAAGGTCGAGTCGGTCGCAGTGCGGGTCGACCGGCTCGAAGCCGAGTACAAGGCGGCAAAGGCGCGGATCGCGGCACTGTAGCCCCCAGGCCGGGGGATGTGCCGGCCATTCGATGTGCTTCCGCTGTCGCTGGAGCACAGGCAGCATCCGGTCCGACCGGAACGCTTTCTAGAACGCCATCGCGAGCCGCGCCTGCATCCATTGGACCGGGCTGTCGGCGGGCTGAGGCTCGACTTGCGCGTCGTCGAGGCGCGCGACGCGGCGATGGAGATCGATGCTGGCATTGATCAGCGCCTGCGCATCGGCCGGCATCTGCGCGATCACCTGATCCTCGGTGACCGGGGCGTCGCCCAGCCGCCGCGCGGGATCGAGCGCGTCGCGCGGCGACAATTCCCCCGAATCGACCGCGCGCTGGGTCAACAGCCAGGCGATGACGTGCATCAGCCGGGTGGTGACCTTGAGCGATTCGCAAGAGAAGGTCACGCGTCCGAGCGGGTCGAGCGCTTCGCGTTCGATCCGCGCGCCCTGATCGAAATAGCCGCGCGCTTCGTCCGCAAGCACCATCGCCTCGACATAGAGCGAGTCGATCAGTTTGCGGTGGACTCTCAGTTCGGTGACATCCCCTGTCATGCGCAACACGATTGCCACAAACGCCGTCCGCCGCAAGCGGTCAGAGGGCGGCGCCGTCCCAATTTCGATCAGGCGATGATGTCGGGAATCAATTGATCCTCGAGCGCAGCGATCTCGTCCTTGAGCATCAGCTTGCGCTTCTTGAGCCGCGCGATCTGGAGCTGGTCGCTCGATCCCATCGCCCGAAGCGCATCGATCGCCGAGTCGAGGTCGCGATGCTCGGTCCTGAGCACGTCGAGTCGCTTGTGGATCTGCGCTTCGTCCATCGCTCTCCTGCCCCAGGCACGCAAAAACCGATTGTCGCCAAAACGATGCGCTGTGTCGATTCGCAAGCAAAATCGATGGCGACAAATCGCGCGACTCGTGTTTTACTTGTCCACCCACCTTGATGAAGGAGGTCGCTCCCATGCAGAACCCGCACCTTTCGGCTCTAGAGACGAAACATATGGTGCTGGACCGGCAGATCATCGCCGAAAGCCAGCGCCCCGCACCCGACACGCGGATACTAGCCGATCTCAAGAAGCAGAAATTGCGGGTTAAGGAAGCGATGGCGGCGATCTGACGCCACTCACCGGAACCTGGGCGCCGCGCGCCCGGGTTCTCTGCGTTCGCTTGCCGTCAGAATAGCGGCTTGATGGGCTTGTCCTTGACCGGAGCCTTGCTCACGCCGACCGGCTTGCGAGCGGCCTGCGGGTCGATCAGATGATCGAAGGCAACGCCCGCGCGCCCGGCAGCGACCCAGGCGATCCGTCCGGCAACCCAGCCCACGCCGCGAACGTCGACCTCGACCATCGTGCCGATGTCGATCGGCTTCGGCACCTCGGCCATCAGTCCGCCGGAGGAAAGATTGCGAACGCGGACCTGAATCGTTTCGTTCTGACCAATGGTCCGGAACTGCGCGACCAGCAACAGGCTGTCGCGCGCATCGCTGCGGTGCGCCGCCACGTCGTCGACGCCGCCTTCTGCGAGAGGATCGTACGAAAACTGGTCCATATGCCTGCCAAAAACGGGTCTCTGCCGTCGGCGAACGCATAAGATGAATTGCTGTCGAAAGGGTTAAATCCCCGTCGCCTATAAAAAATCCGATCCAAAAATGGACCGGATCAATCCTCCCGCGAGACCTTCTCGTTGCGCTCGTGCCGCTCCTGCGCCTCGACGGTCATCGTCGCGATCGGCCGGGCTTCGAGTCGGCCCAGCGAAATCGGCTCTCCGGTCACCTCGCAATAACCGTATTCGCCTTCGTCGAGCCGGCGCAACGCCGCATCGATCTTGGAGATCAACTTGCGCTGGCGGTCGCGGGTGCGAAGCTCGATCGACCAATCGGTTTCGCTCGAGGCGCGATCGGTCAGGTCTGCCTCGCGCAGCGGTTCGACCTGGAGCTGCGACAACGTGACTTCCGCTTCCTTGAGAATCGCTTCCTTCCAACGCAGCAGCTTGTCACGGAAATATTCCTGCTGGCGAGGATTCATGAACGGCTCGTCTGGGCTCGGCCGATAGCCGTCGCCGTCGTTGGCCGGTACGCTGAAACTGGAATCATCCACGCGATTCAAAGCCGTTGCCATCCCCACTCTCCGTTCGGCCCTTGGAACACTGTTCCCGTGTGCCTGTCGGACCCCCAATGACGAGCGGGCCTATAGCGGCGCGGGCGCGGCTCCACAAGCGATTGACGACAGACCGAAAACGCCCGGCATCATTTTTCGAGTCCGTAGTACGGGGGTGGTGACCGACGCGTGAACCGCGTCTTCATCTTTGGGTCATATCCGTTGCGCCCGATCGGCTGCCGCGAAGTTAACCTGCATCGTATCACAATGACACGTTAACCATAACCAGTCCGCCGCCGCCTGCCAGAAAGACGATTCCGGCACGTTATTATTGGTTAACGGAATTGCGCTTAATTCTTTGTTTTGCACTAGCTGAGTAGCAGGCGAGTAGCTGCGATATTATCACCACCGTCCCTGTAGGGGCAGCGACGGTTAAAGAGAGAGTAGACGCGATGTCTGTCCGGATGGCGATGGCTAAACTTTGCGCCTGCGCATGTGGGGGCGCCATTATCGGCGGCGGTGCGGTCAAGGTGGCCGACAGCGCGCCCAAGGCACGGCCCGTCTATGCCAAGACGTACAAGAAGCGCGTCGTGCGCGCCAAGGTGGCCAGTGCCGCCCGGTCGCGCGTCCGCAAGGTCGTGACGACCACGACGACGACCTGCCCGCCCGCAGTGGTGACGGTCGCCGGCGGTGCGCCGGTACCGATGCCCCCCGCCTTTACCGGATCGAGCGGCGAAGTGCCGGTTGCAGTCGGTGGCAGCGGTGGTGGTGGCTGGGGCGGCGGCGGCGGTGGCTTCTTCGCCGGCGGCTTCTTCGGCGGCGGCAGCGGCGGCAGCTCGGGCGGCATCGTGATTTCGTCGACCTCGTCGAGCTCGGGCGGATCGAGCTCGACCTCGAGCGGTGGCTCGTCCTCCTCGACCTCGTCGGGCGGGTCGTCGACGTCGTCGTCGACCGGCGGCTTTTCGTCGGGCAGCACGTCGTCATCCTCGTCGGGCAACGTTTCGTCGTCCTCGAGCGGCAACGTGTCGTCTTCGTCGTCTTCGTCAGGCAACGTGTCCTCGTCGACCTCTTCTTCGTCGTCGGGCAACGTCTCCTCGTCCTCGTCGACGTCGAGCTCGTCCAACGGCTCGTCCTCATCGACCTCCTCGTCCTCGAACGGATCCAGCTCGTCCAATTCGTCCGCGAGTTCGGGCTCGTCCTCGACCTCGTCGTCGAGCTACGGGTCGTCGTCCAAGGGCTGGAGCTCGAACGGAGGCTGGTCATCGAATGGCGGCTGGAGCTCGAACGGCGGCAGCAGCGGGTCGACCGGCTCGACCGGCGGCACGCCCGCTCCGGTCCCGGCACCGCCGATGATCTTCCTGTTCGGCGGCGCCGCCGCGGCGCTGGTCGCGCGCAAGCGCTGGGCGAAGAAGAGCGACGAGACGACCGAGGCCTGACCCCGTTTCCGGAGCGCCGAAACGCGCCGGTATCGGCGCGGCTCCAGCGGTGCTTGAGCGGCGGCTCTAAGCCACGCTCAACGCCTTCTCGATATCGACAATAGGATGGCCGGTGAGGTCCTTCGGGACTTCACCGGCCAATCTGTTGGCGACCTCCACGTGATAATGTTTGCGTAGCTCGCCGAGCGTGTGAGGCGGCGCGACGATGATCAGCGATTCGAAATCATTGGAGAGCGCGCGGCTCTTGAGCATCGCGCCGATATCGGCGGCGAAGCGATCCTCTTCGAGGCGGTGGAAATCGACCTCGTCCATCGAGCTGCGCGCCGAGCCGACCGATGCCCCTGTGCTGCCCGGCGCATCGGTTTTCTGGTCGCGATCGGCGGGATTGACGCGATCCTCGGCATGGTCGACCACCAGATTGGGGTGCACGCCATCTCCTTGATTGCGCAGGAACAACGCCTTGCGCCCGTCGGCGACGACGACCAGGATGTTATGACGAAGCTGCATGATGTTCTCCTCTCGCTCTTCGGGGGATGAACGCCGCAGCGACGCGCCGGGTTGCGCGGCCCGCCCCGCCCCGTCATAGCCACGCCGCTATGCATGATATCCGCCAGATCCGCGACAATCCCGAAGCCTTCGATGCCGGACTTGCCCGCCGTGGCCTGTCGCCGATGGCCGCGGATCTGCTCGCGCTCGACGAGAAGCGCCGTGCGGTGATCACCGAGCTCCAGGCCGGTCAGACACGGCGCAATGAGGCGTCCAAGGCGATCGGTGCGGCCAAGGCGGCGAAGGACGAGGCGACGGCTCAGGCCTTGATGGCCGAGGTGACGGCGCTCAAGACACGCTTGCCGGAGCTGGAGGAGCAGGAACGGGCGGCCGAAAGCGCACTTGATGACGCGCTCGCCGCGATCCCCAATTTGCCGCTCGGAGACGTGCCGGAAGGCGCGGACGAGGACGATAACGAACTCGTGCACGAACGAGGCGTCAAGCCGGCCTTTGCGTTCGAGATCCGCGAACATGATGCGATCGGCCCGGCGCTCGGTCTTGATTTCGAGACGGGGGCGCTGATCGCTGGTGCGCGCTTTACCGTGGTGCGCGGCGTGGCCGCACAGCTCAACCGCGCACTCGGTCAGTTCGGACTCGACGTGCTGACCCGTCACCACGGATACGAGGAAGTGGTGCCGCCGCTGCTCGTACGGAGCGAAACGATGTTCGGCACCGGCCAATTGCCCAAATTCGCCGAGGATCTGTTCCAGACCACCGACGGCCGCTGGCTGATTCCGACCGCCGAGGTATCGCTGACCAATATCGTCCGCGAAAAGATCCTGTCGGCCGACGAGCTGCCGCTGCGCTTCACTGCCCTTACGCCCTGTTTTCGCTCGGAAGCGGGCGCGGCGGGACGCGATACGCGTGGCTTCATTCGCCAGCATCAGTTCGAGAAGGCGGAAATGGTCTCGATCGTGCCGCCCGAGCAGTCGGAGTCCGAACACGAGCGGATGACTGCGGCGGCCGAGGATGTCCTGACCCGGCTCGGTCTGCCGTTCCGCCGGATGAAATTGTGCACCGGCGACATGGGCTTCTCGGCGGCGCGCACCTACGACCTCGAAGTGTGGCTGCCCGGCCAGGGCCGCTATCGCGAGATTTCAAGCTGTTCGACCTGCACCGATTTCCAGGCGCGCCGGATGAACGCACGCTATCGCGACGCCGACGGCAAGGCCGCCTTCGTTCACACGCTGAACGGCTCGGGCCTGGTGGTCGGGCGGATGATGGTCGCGATCCTGGAGAATTATCAGCAGGAGGACGGCGCGGTCGCGATCCCCGAGGTATTGCAGCCGTATTTGAAGGGGTTGAACCGGCTGGAGCCCGCATCGTGAAATCCTCCCCGGCACGGGGAGGGATGCCATTCGTGCGCCGAATGGTGGAGCGGCCCATCCTGCCGCCACCTTCCCGTCTATTGCTCGTTTGGGATGGGTCTCCGCCACCAGCTTCGCTGGTCCCCCCTCGCCGTTCCGGGGAGGTATGAATGCGCATTCTCCTGACCAACGACGACGGCTATCACGCGCCCGGCCTGGCCGTGCTCGAACGCCTTGCCCGGCGTTTTTCCGACGACATCACGATCGTGGCACCTGCCGAAGAGCAATCGGGCAAGGGACGCTCGCTGACGCTGACCGAACCGCTGCGCGTCAAGAAATTCGGCGACAAGCGTTACGCCGTGGGCGGCACGCCGACCGACGCGGTGATGTTCGCGCTGGCCGAAGTGATGCATGAGGCGAAACCCGATCTGATCCTGTCGGGCGTCAATCGCGGCGCAAATCTTGGCGAGGACGTCTTCTATTCGGGCACGATCGGTGCGGCGATGGAAGGCGCGCTCGCCGGCATCCGCTCGATCGCGATCAGCCAGCGCTACGGCGCCGAAGCGCCTGGACATGACGTGACGTTCGACGCCGCGGAGGCGTGGGGCGAACGCGTGCTCGCGCCCCTGATCGCCGCCCCGCTCGATCCGCGAATCGTCGTCAATGTCAATTTCCCGCCGATCCTGCCCGAAGAGGTTGCGGGCGTCCGCGTCGTGCATCAGGGACTGCGCGACTATGGCCGCGTCAAGATGGTCGAGCGCACCGACCCGCGCGGGTTCGTCTATTACTGGATGGGACTGGGTCGCATCGAGCACACGCCGGCCGCGGATACCGACCTTGAAGCGATCGAACAGGGCTTCGTCACGATCACCCCGTTGCAGATGGACCTGACGCATCGAGATTCACTGGCTATGCTCAAACAAGCGTATCGGTGAATCGGGGGAGACGCGCGATGCGAAGGATTGCGCTTGGCGTCATGACATTGGGGTTGGCGGGCTGCATCCCGCAAACCGATTACGGGCCGCCGCAAGGTGCGGGTACGGCATCCGCGCAGGATTATTATCCGCCGCCGACACGGGATGAGGTTCCCGCGCCACCATCTGCGCCACCCGCCTGGGAAGCGCGTCCGGTCACGCCCGATGCGCGGACCATTGCCGATTCGACCTATATCGTGCGCCCCGGCGACACGTTACGCGGCATTGCCGACCGGACCGGGTCGGGATCCGAGATCATCGCCAAGGCGAACGGCCTCGCGCCGCCCTATATCATCCGCGTTGGACAGCAATTGCAGATACCGGGCGGGCGCTACCATCTGGTCCGACCCGGTGAATCGGGCATCGCAATCGCCCGCGCCTATGGCGTGCGCTGGGCCGATATCGTCGCGGCAAACGATCTGGTCGAGCCCTATGTGCTGCGCTCGGGCCGGCGCATCCTCATCCCGGGCGGTGCGAAACCGCCGCAGACGCTCGCCGAACGCGCGGCGGCGTTCAAGATCGATCTCGGCGACATTGCGACGGGCGGCGGCGAGCCGGCCATTCCCGACAACGTACGGCCGGTCCGCCCGGCGACCTCGATCCGCAAGCCCCTGCCCTCGACCGCAGCCGTCGGTGCGCCTTCCCCGCTTAGCGGACCATTCCTCTGGCCCGTATCCAGCGGCAACGTCGTCAAACGCTTCGGCGCGGGCCCGAGCGGGGAACGCAATGACGGCATCAAGATCGCGGTGCCGGTGGGCACGCCGATCCACGCGGTCGCGGATGGCGTCGTCATCTACACCACCGACAGTATCGCCGGGCTGGGCGGATTGGTGATGGTGCGCCATGGTGATGGCTGGACCAGTGTCTATGGCCATGCCAGCCGGATCATGGTGACGCGCGGCCAGGCGGTGAAGCGCGGCCAGACGATCGCGCTGTCGGGCGATACCGGGTTCGCCGATCGTCCCGAGCTGCATTTCGAGCTGCGCAAGGGCCGTACACCCGTCGATCCGCTGTCCGAGATGTCGAAGTTGCCGAGTCGCTAGTGGCGGTGCTACCGGCGCCGCCACCATGACCGAGTACACATCCGACCTGCTCCGCCTGCTCGACGAGCGCGGCTACATTCATCAGATGACCGACGCGGCGGGTCTCGACGCGCTGGCATCGAAGCAGATCGTGCCGGGCTATATCGGGTTCGACGCCACGGCGCAGTCGCTTCATGTCGGCAATCTCGTCTCGGTCATGCTGCTGCGCCGCCTGCAACAGGCCGGCCACAAGCCGATCGTGCTGATGGGCGGCGGCACCAGCAAGGTCGGCGATCCCAGCTTCAAGGACGAAGCGCGCAAGCTGATGGGCGAAGAGACGATCGCGTCGAACATCGCCTCGATCCGGCGCATCTTCGAACGTTTCCTGACCTTCGGCGACGGCCCGACCGACGCGGTGCTGGTCAACAATGCCGACTGGCTCGACAAGCTCGAATATCTGCCGTTCCTGCGCGACATCGGGCAATATTTCTCGGTCAACCGGATGCTCAGTTTCGACTCGGTCAAGCTGCGCCTCGACCGCGAGCAGTCGCTGTCGTTCCTTGAATTCAACTACATGATCCTGCAAGGCTACGACTTCCTGGAGCTGTCGCGCCGCCTCGGTTGCCGGCTGCAGATGGGCGGCTCGGATCAATGGGGCAATATCGTCAACGGCGTCGACCTCGCGCGCCGCGCCGACGGTACCGAGGTGTTCGCGGTGACCACGCCGCTGATCACCAATGCCGACGGGTCGAAGATGGGCAAGACCGTGTCGGGCGCGGTGTGGCTGCACGAGGACCAATTACCGCATTACGATTACTGGCAATTCTGGCGGAACACCGACGATCGTGATGTCGGCAAGCGCCTGCGGCTGTTCACCGACCTGCCGATCGCGGAGATCGAACGGCTCGAAAAGCTCGAAGGCGCCGACATCAACCAGGCGAAGATCGTGCTGGCCAATGCGGCGACCGCGATGTGTCGCGGCCCGGAAGCGGCGCAGATCGCCGCCGAGACCGCCCGCAAGACGTTCGAGGAAGGCGGTGCCGGCGAGGACCTGCCGACCTTCGCGGTGTCCGGTTCTACCACGATCGTCGATGCTCTGATCGGCTTGGGTTTCTGCGCATCGAAGGGCGAAGCGCGGCGGTTGATCGCGGGCGGCGGTGCGCGCGTCGATGGCGAGAAGGTGGCGGACGAGGCCTTCACCATCACCGTGGCGGGAAATCCAGTGCGCATTTCGGCCGGCAAGAAAAACCACGGGATGCTCACACCGGCGTGAACATCCCTAACGCCCGTTAAATACGTTCCTTTTCAAGCTTTTCATGTGCCGGTCGTTACCCATTGTGGCGAACGGGAAAAGGATTCGATGGGCGCAGCTCTGGCCTATAGCGATCGGCGCGACGCACCGCGGGACGAGGTCCATTACCGCGCGCGCGCCTATGGCGGTGACGCGCAACCTTTCTCCATCCTCGTCGTCAACCTGTCGGCGCAGGGGCTGATGGCACGGGTCGATGTCGATCGTCCGGTCGGCGAACGCCTGCGCATCACCCTGCCCGTGGTCGGCGTCGTCGCCGCGGAAGTTCGCTGGTCGCTCGGCGGACGGATCGGCTGCGAACTCGACCGGCCCATCAGTATGGCCGACTATTACGAACTCCTGGCGGCGATGCTCAAGAACGTTCGCTGAGGCTGCGCCGAACCGGCCGTCATCCCGACCGCAGCAGTTGGACTCCCGAATCGCGTTCGAACAGATACAGCGCAGTCCTCGCCGCCTGGCCACGCGATCCGGCCAGCCCGCCGTCGCGGTCGATCATCAGCCGGGCATCGTCGTTCGCGATCGGCAGCAGCGTCGACAAATGCTCGGGGGTGGCCAGCTTGAACCCCTGTTCTCCCGATTGCCGCGTTCCCAGCATCTCGCCGGCGCCGCGCAGCCGGAGGTCCTCTTCGGCGATGCGGAAGCCGTCATTGGTCTCGCGCATCAGCGCCAGCCGCGCGCGCGACGTCTCGCTCAGGCCATTGCCACGAATCAGCAGGCAGATCGAGCGCCCGGTGCCGCGCCCTACGCGCCCCCGCAGCTGGTGGAGTTGGGCGAGCCCAAAGCGGTCGGCATGTTCGATCACGATCAACGTCGCATTGGGGACATCGACGCCGACCTCGATCACCGTCGTCGCAACCAGCACGCCGAGATCGCCGCCAGCGAAGCGCGCCATCACCGCATCCTTCTCGGCCGGCTTCATCCGGCCATGGACCAGCCCGACGCGATCTCCGAACCGCGATTGCAGTGCCGCCGCGCGCGCCTCGGCCGCGGCGAGATCGGACTTCTCGCTCTCCTCGACCAACGGGCACACCCAATAGGCCTGACCACCAGTATCGAGATGCCGACCCAGCGCCTCGGCGATCTCGGGCAGCCGATCCTCCGACATCACGCGCGTCTCGATCGGCTGGCGGCCCGGCGGCATCTCGTCGAGCCGGCTGACGTCCATCTCGCCATATTGCGCGAGCGTCAGCGTGCGCGGGATCGGCGTCGCGGTCATCGCCAGAAGATGCGGGGCGGCGCCCTTCTCCTGGAGGAGCAACCGTTGCGCGACGCCGAAGCGATGCTGTTCGTCGACCACGACCAGCCCAAGGTCGCGATACTCGACCGCTTCCTGGAAGATCGCGTGCGTGCCGACCAGGATGTGGATCGAGCCGTCGGCCAGCCCCATCAAGGTGGACTCGCGCACCCTGCCCTTGTCGCGCCCCGTCAGCACCGCGACAGTGACCGGCAACCCGGCGAGCATGCGCTGCAAGGTCTCGTAATGCTGGCGCGCCAAGATCTCGGTCGGCGCAAGGAACGCTCCTTGCGCGCCCGCCTCGACCGCCATCAGCAGCGCCATGGTCGCGACCAGCGTCTTGCCCGACCCGACATCGCCCTGGAGCAGGCGCAGCATCGGCGACGATTGCGCGAGATCGCCCTCTATCTCGCGGATCGTCCGCGCCTGGGCATTGGTCGCCTCGTACGGCAGCTTGAGCATGTCGCGCAGCCGGCCATCGCCATTCAAGGGCCGCCCGCGCCGCGCTCGCGACGATTGCCGCACCAGCATGAAGGCAAGCTGGTTGGCGAACAGCTCATCGTACGCCAGCCGCTCGCGCGCCTTGTGATCGGCGGGATCGGCATGGGCGCGGGCCAGCGCATCGCGCCAGTCCGGCCATTGATGCTGCGCCTTCACCCCGGGCTCGATCCATTCGGGCAGATCGGGTGCGCGATCGATCGCCTGCTGCGCCATCTGGCCGAGACGGCGCGAGGTCAGCCCCTCCGACAGCGGATAGATCGCCTCGCGCTCTCGGAACCCTTCGTCGGCCTCGGCCAGATCGGGATGCACGATCTGCAATTCCTGCCCGTACAGGTCGAGCTTGCCCGAAATCCGCTTTGGCTCGCCAAGCGGCAGTAGCTTCTTCACCCAGCCGCTCGACCCGCCGAAATAGATCAGGCTGACGTAATTGCCCATCGCATCGGTGGCATGGACCCGCATCGGGCCGCGCGGGCTGCTGCTGGTGCGGTAATCGACCGGCGTCACGGTGATCGCGATCGTCCGCCCGGCATCGGCCATGTCGAGTTCGTCGCGCGGGACGCGGTCGATGAACCCGGTCGGCAAATGAAAGGCGACATCGACCACGCGATGCAGCCCGAGTTTGTCGAGCGGCTTGGCGAGCCCCGGCCCGACGCCCTTGAGCGCGGTCACTTCGGCAAAGAGCGGGTTGAGGATATCGGGTCGCATGACTATTTCGGAGCCCTACAGCGTTTCGGAGCCGTTCGAAACGCCGTCAATTTCAACCCGCCGACTGCGTCTTGAAAACGCCGCCGGCTAATCGCCGTTGGAGTTCCATGGACCGCCAGATACGCCTGAAACGCCTGCATTTTCGTGCCTGGCACCGCGGCACCAAGGAAGCCGACCTGATGATCGGCGGCTTCTTCGATGCGCATGGCGCCGGATGGAACGACGCCGAGATCGATTGGTTCGAGACCTTCCTGGAGGAGCAGGACGTCGACATCATGGCCTGGGCGATCGGCACGCAGGAGATCCCTGCCCGTTGGCAGGGGCCGATGATCGACGCGATGAAGCAGCTCAATTTCGTGCCGATTCAGAAGTAACCCTCCCCTCCCTGCACGGGAGGGGATCAAGGGGTGGGTGGCGAGCGATGCTCGCTTCCCGGATGAGCCCCAAGCGAACCGATCGGCGCTGACGCGCCGACACCCACCCCCGACCCCTCCCTTGCAAGGAGGGAAGAGAAATGATGACCGACCCGCGCAAGATTCTCTCCGCGAAATCCCCCCTCACCCTCGCCGGCGTGCCCGCGGGGTTCCTGCCCGTATTGCTCGCCGACCTCGCCCGCGCCCAGGCGCCGGGGCGGGTCGTGCTGATCGCGCCGGACGAGGCGGAGATGCGCGCGGTCGCGGCCACCGCCGGCTTCTTCGCGCCCGAGCTCGAGATCGTCTCCTATCCCGCCTGGGACTGCCTGCCGTACGACCGCGCCAGCCCGACCCTGCGCGTCATGGCCGAGCGGCTGGCCGCGCTGCATCGCCTGCAACAGACCCCGAAAAAGCCGCAACTCGTCGTCACCACCGCCAATGCCGCGACCCAGCGCACGCTGACGCCGTTCCGCATCCGCCAGCTCGTCGCCCGGCTAGCGCCCGGCGAGCGGATCGGCCGCGACAAGCTCGCCGAGTTGCTGTCTGCCAACGGCTATGTCCGTAGCGACACGGTCCACGACCAGGGCGAGTTCGCGGTGCGCGGCGGCCTGGTCGATCTGTTCCCGAGCGGCGAGGATCAGGCATTGCGGCTCGATTTCTTCGGAGACGAGATCGAGAGCGTGCGTACCTTCGACCCCGCCGACCAGCGCACTACCGGACGCGTCGACGGCTTCACCTTGCTGCCCGCGTCCGAAGCCCTGCTCGACGAAGAGTCGATCAAGCGCTTCCGTACCCGCTATCGCGAGAAGTTCGGCGCAACCGCAACCGGTGATCCGCTTTATCAGGCGATCAGCGACGGTCGTCGCCTGGCCGGCATGGAACATTGGCTGCCGATGTTCGAGGAGCGGCTGGAGACGTTGTTCGACCATCTCGACGACGAGACGATCGTGATCCGCGAGTCCGGCGTCACCGCCGCCGCCGACCAGCGCTTCGAAGCCGTGTCCGACTATCATGCCAACCGGCTGAAAGCGCAGTCGAGCGATCCGGGCAGCTATCGTCCGCTTGCCCCCGGCGCGCTCTATCTGCTGCCCGACGAATGGGCGACGCAGCTCGACGCGCTGCGCGCCCACCTTTCGACGCCGTTCCACGAACCGCCGAGTGCGACCGTGCTCGACTTCGAGGTCGACGGCCCGCGCGACTTCGCGCCCGAACGCGCGAGCGGCGTCAACATCTACGAAGCGGTGGTCGATCATCTCGGCAAGCTTCGGAAAGACGGCAAAAAGGCGATCCTGGCGAGCTACTCGACCGGGTCGCGCGAACGCCTCGCCGGCTTGCTCAAGGATCACGAACTCACCGGCCTGACCCTGGTCGACAGCTGGCAGGAAGCGCTCGGCGTCGGCGAGCGCAGCGTGGCATTGGTCATCCTGCCGCTCGACCATGGCTTCACCGCCCCCAATGTCGCCGTGCTGACCGAGCAGGACATGCTCGGCGACCGGCTGGTCCGCCGCAACCGTCGCAAGAAATCGGCCGACGCGTTCCTCGCCGAACTGGCGACGCTGACCCCGGGCGATCTCGTCGTCCATGTCGATCACGGAATCGGCCGCTATGAAGGCCTGACACAGATCCCGGTGCAAAAGGCGCCGCACGATTGCGTCGCCTTGACCTATGCCGGTGGCGACAAACTCTACGTACCGGTCGAGAATCTCGAGGTGCTGAGCCGCTATGGCGGCGACGAGGGCGGCACGCTCGACAAATTGGGCGGCGAAGCATGGCAACGCCGCAAGGCGCGGATGAAGGAGCGCATCCGCGAGATTGCGGGTGAACTCATCGCCACTGCCGCCGAGCGCGCGCTGCGCGTCGCCGACATCGCCGAGCCCGATCCGTCGGGCTATCCGGCGTTCGTCGACCGCTTCCCCTATCAGGAAACCGACGATCAGGATCGCGCGATCGCGGAGTCGCTCGACGATCTCGGCGCCGGCAAGCCGATGGACCGGCTGATCGTCGGCGACGTCGGCTTCGGCAAGACCGAGGTAGCGTTGCGCGCCGCCTTCGTCGCGGCGATGGGCGGGATGCAGGTCGCGGTGGTGTGCCCGACCACGCTGCTCGCCCGCCAGCATTACAACAATTTCGTCGCGCGCTTCGAAGGGTTCCCGATCAAGGTCGGCCGTCTGTCGCGGCTGGTCGGCACCAACGAGGCCAAGGCGGTCAAGGAAGGGTTGACCGACGGCACGATCGACGTGGTCGTCGGCACGCACGCGATCCTGGCTAAGGGAATCGAGTTCAAGCGGCTCGGTCTGGTCGTCGTCGACGAGGAGCAGCGCTTCGGGGTGACCCACAAGGAGCGGTTGAAGGCGCTCAAGACCGACGTCCATGTCCTGACGCTGACCGCGACGCCGATCCCGCGCACGTTGCAGATGGCGATGTCGGGCCTGCGCGAACTGTCGGTGATCCAGACGCCACCGGTCGATCGCCTGGCGGTGCGCACCTATGTCATGCCCTGGGATCCCGTCGTGATCCGCGAGGCGCTGCTGCGCGAACATTATCGCGGCGGACAGAGCTTCTTCGTCACCCCGCGGATCAAGGATCTGCCCGAGATAGAGGAATTCCTGCGCGAACATGTGCCGGAGGTCCGCTACGTCATCGCGCACGGCCAGATGGCGGCGGGCGAGGTCGAGGAGCGCATGTCCGCCTTCTATGACAAGAAGTTCGAGGTCCTGGTGTCGACCACTATCGTCGAGAGCGGCCTCGACATCCCCAGCGCGAATACGATGATCGTTCACCGCGCCGACCGTTTCGGTCTCGCCCAGCTCTACCAGCTGCGCGGACGGGTCGGCCGGTCGAAGACGCGGGCCTATGCCTATCTGACCACGCCCGCCGACCGCATCATCACCGAAACCGCCGACAAACGGCTGAAGGTACTGAGCGATCTCGACACGCTGGGCGCCGGGTTCCAGCTCGCCAGCCACGACCTCGACATCCGCGGCGCGGGCAATCTGCTCGGCGACGAACAATCCGGGCATATCCGCGAGGTCGGCTACGAACTCTACCAGTCGATGCTGGAAGAGGCGATCATGGACGCCAAGGCCGGCGGCCTGGCGCAACGCCCGCGCGATTTCAGCCCGCAGATCACGGT
Source organism: uncultured Stakelama sp. (assembly GCA_964521615.1). Taxonomy (GTDB): domain Bacteria; phylum Pseudomonadota; class Alphaproteobacteria; order Sphingomonadales; family Sphingomonadaceae; genus Sphingomonas. The sequence continues at coordinate 69,910 of CAZFTL010000018.1, forward strand.
CGACGCGGCGATCATGATCCCCGACGATTACGTTCCCGATCTCGACCTGCGCATGGGGCTCTATCGCCGGTTGAACGAGCTCGACGACCAGAATGGGATCGAGGCGTTCGCCGCCGAACTGATCGATCGTTTCGGCGCGTTGCCCGAGCCGACCGCGAACCTGATCAAGCTCATCGAGATCAAGATGAACGCAAAGAAGGCATGCGTCGCGAAGATCGACGTCGGCGCGAAGGGAGCACTGGTCAGCTTCCACGACGACAAGCCGCCCAACATCGAGGGGCTGCTGGCCTATGTCGACCGGCTGAAGGGCGTGGCAAAGCTGCGGCCCGATTCGAAGCTGGTGATCGCGCGGGAATGGGGTGATCCGCAGGCACGGCTGAACGGCGCGCTACAATTATCGAAGGGCTTGGCGAAGGCGGCTGGCTGACCGCTCGATCCTCCCCCGTCAGGGGGAGGTGGGGCGCGAAGCGCCTCGGAGGGGGAGGAAGCACGACGGAGAGTTGGTGGCCGACCTCCCCCTCCGTCAGCCTTCGGCTGCCCCCCTGGCGGGGGAAGATTGAATGTCCGGAACACGTCCGGGGTGACGAGTAACCTGGATCGGCGTTAAGTACGCAACCGTGACGACTCGACCACGCCGCCTTGCCCTGATCACTGGCGCGTCGTCGGGCATCGGCGCGGCGTTCGCTCGGGCCTATGCGGAGCGGAATTGCGACCTGATCCTCATCGCCCGCCGCGAGGATCGCCTGAAAGCGCTCGGCGACGACCTCACCGCGAAACACGGCATCACCTCCACCCCGCTCGCGATCGACCTCTCCGACCGCGACGCCGCCCAGCGCATCGTCGCTGCGCTGGGCGATCTTTCCCCCGACATCCTGGTCAACAATGCCGGCTTCTCGATCGCGCAGACTTTCCTCGCCAGCGACTGGCACGAGCAGCGCGATTTCCTTCAGGTCCAGATCATGACGGCGGTCGAGCTCTGTCGCGCGCTGATGCCGGCGATGGTCGAGCGCCGCTGGGGGCGGGTCATCAACGTCGCCTCGGTCGTCGCTTTTTCGCCGGGCGCCAAGGGGCATACGCTCTACCCCGCCGCCAAGAGTTTCCTGATCAAGATGAGCCAGTCGCTGGCCGCCGAAGTGAAGGAATCGGGTGTCTACGTTACCGCTGTCGCACCCGGTCAGACCGAGAGCGAGTTTGCCGACGCCAACGGCACGCGTGATCTCGTCAAGCGCGGCGGGTTCATGACGCAAAAGCCCGAGGACGTGGCCGCCACCGCGATAAAGGCCAATGAGAAGGGCCGCGAGGTCATCGTCAGCGGGCTCAACAACAAGATCGCCGCCGCCCTGCTCACGCACTTGCCCGATCGTCTCACCGCCGCCTTGATCCGACCCACCGCCGCCAAGTTCGCCCTCCCCGACTGACAGGAGCCTGCCCGATGCCGCAGCATTATGACGTCGTGATCGTCGGCTCGGGCGCGGGCGGTGCGACGCTGGCGCAATCGCTCGCCGATACCGGCAAGTCGATCCTGATCCTCGAGCGCGGACAGCCGCTCCCGGTCGAAGACGACAATTGGTCGTCCGACGCCGTCTTCATCAAAAAGAAGTACCGCACCACCGACGAATGGCTCGACAAGGCGGGCAAGCCGTTCCGCCCCGCCGCGCATTACTGGGTCGGCGGCAATACCAGCTTCTACGGCGCAGCGCTGATGCGCATGAAGGAGCGCGATTTCGGCGAGCTTCGCCATTGCGGCGGCGGCATCTCTCCTGCGTGGCCGTTGAGCTATGCCGAGATGGCGCCGTGGTACACCGAGGCCGAGAAGGTCTGGCAGGTGCATGGGCAGCGCGGCGTGGATCCCTATGACGACAAGGAGGCGCCGCCCTTCCCCTATCCGCCGCTGACCCACGACCCGAGTGTCGAGGCGCTGCGCCGGCATTTCGAGGATATCGGCTGGCATCCGTCGCCGCTGCCGCTCGGCGTACGGCGCAACGATGCCGATCCGCAGGACAGTCTGTGCGTCCGCTGCACCACCTGCGGCGGCTATCCGTGCAAATTGCTGGCGAAAGTCGATGCGCGCACCGCGGCGCTCAAACCGATCGAGAACAAGCCCAACGTCACCATCCTGCCCGGCCGCAAGGTCTGGCGGCTGGAGACCGATCCCTCGGGCAAGGTGGTGACCGAGGTGCATTGCTTCGGCCCGGACGGCCCCGAAGTCTATTCGGGCGACATCGTCGCGGTTGCCGGCGGCGCGGCCAACACCGCGGCGCTGCTCCTGGCCTCGCATAACGACAAGCATCCCAACGGCCTCGCCAACGGTTCCGACCAGGTCGGCCGCAATTACATGTTCCATATGACGTCGGCAGTGGTGTCGCTGTGCTTCGAGCCGTTCATCTCGAACTTCCCCAAGACCCTGACCGTCATGGATTTCTATTTCGGCGAACCCGACGGCAGCTACGACTTCCCGATGGGGCAGATCCAGATGCTCGAATATATGACCGGCCAGACACTCCAGGGCCAGGTCGCCGACATGATTCCGCCGTGGCTGCTGCCGGACCGGTTCATGGACGCGATCGCGCACCGCCTCGTAAGCTTCCTGGCGATGTCGGAAGACGTGCCGAGCCCCGACAATCGCGTCACGCTGACTCGCGACGGGCAGATTCAGCTCAGTTACACGACCGGCGATACCGAGGCGCACGAACGGCTGGTCAAGCGGCTCGATCATGGCCTCAACGGCTTCGCCGAACACAAATTGCCCCTGCTCGAACATCGGTTCGAGGTCGACCAGTTGCTGCCGCTTTATGGCACCGCACATCAATGCGGCACCGCGCGCTTCGGCACCGATCCGAAAGCGAGCGTCGTCGACATCAATTGCAAGGCGCACGAACTCGACAATCTTTACGTCGTTGATTCGAGTTTCTTTCCGTCGTCCTCTGCAGTGAACCCGACTTTGACCATCGTCGCCAATGCGATGCGCGTCGGCGCCCATCTTCGCGAGAGGATGCGCTGACAACCGATTGATCCGAAATGAATTTATCTGGACATCGTTAACCTGCCGGCGTTAAATGCTCGTCACCGGGGATACGCGATGGGGCAAACGGTTCGTTTCAAGCGCTGGCGGCTGATGACCGCCGCCACGACTGCCCTGGGAAGGGCACAATCGCTCGCGGCGATTCTCGAAATCCTGCGATCGAGCGCCCGTGCTATCCTGCGTAGCGACGGCGTGACGGTGGTCCTGCGCAATGGCGACATGGTCGACTATGTCGGCGAGGATGCGATCGCCCCGTTATGGACCGGCCAGCGTTTCCCCATCGAGACCTGCGTGTCTGGGATGGCGATGATGCAGCGCCGGATGATCGTCATTCCCGACATCCGCACCGATCCGCGCGTGCCGCTAAACGCTTATCTCTCGACATTCGTCGCGAGTATGGCCGTGGCGCCGATCGGCTTGGGCGATCCAGTTGCCGCGGTGGGCGCCTATTGGCGCAGCAGCCATCCGATCGACGAGGATGCGCTGGTTCTGCTCGACATGCTTGCCAGGGGTGCGGGGGCGCAGTTCGAGAGGATCGTCGATCAGGATATGAAGACGGCGTCCTAGAATTGATGCAGCTTCGCCGAACCAGGCTCTAACGCGCTCTTTCGGGTACCTTGTTTTCGACCTGCTCGCTATCCTCGACCTTGAGACCATCGAAAATCTCGCGCATCATCGTGAAGCTCCCCGAATAATGGCTGAAGCGCCAGTCGCCGGCAATATCGGTGCCGGCGGCATTGATCCTGCCGGCATAGTGCACGCTGTGACTGAGCCGCCCGCCATTGTAGCGCTTGGTGAATTCAAGCCGCCCTCCCGATCGCGTTCCGTCCACGTCGGCGCCGATCAGGCCGGCGCCGAGACGATCCCGCTCGGATGTCGAGCCGAAGACGCAGGCAAATTCTTCGGTCAGAGTCGCGATGAAGCTGTTGGGTGCAACCCGCGGATCGGCCGACGTCCAGCGCCCGTACCAGACGCCGGTGACGTCGCGGCGATCGTTCACCGTCCGATCAACCGAGCCAGCGCCGCGCTTCCGAGCGGCTCCGAACACAGGAAGCCCTGATAATATTGGCATCCCTCCTTCGCGAGCAGGTCGAGTTGTTCGGGCGTCTCGACCCCTTCCGCCACCACCGCGAGCCCGAGCGACAGCGCCATTTCGATCACGCCGCGCACGACGATCCGATCACGCTGCGACCCGGCAATGTCCTGCGCCAGCTTCTTGTCGATCTTGAGATAATCGAGCGGGAGCGCCTTCAGATAGGCAAGGCTCGAATAGCCGGTGCCGAAATCGTCGATCGCTACCCTGCACCCCGCGTGGCGCAGGCTGGTCAGCAGCGCGGACGCCGCCCCGAGATCGTCGATCAGCCCGCTTTCGGTGATCTCGACGGTCAGCCGGGACCGGGCAAACCCGGCGGCGTCGACTCGGTCCAGCAGGATGTCGGCGAACCCCGGCCGCGCAATGTCGGCGGCGGTAAGATTGATCGACAGGCGCAGCCCGGAAAGCGCCTCTGGCCAGATCGCGGCGGTATCGAGCGCAAGCCGCTGGATATGATCGGACAACGCCAGCCCGAGATCGGCGCGGTCGGCGGCGGCGAACAATTGGTCGGCACCGATCGCGCCGAACCGCGGATGCTCCCATCGCGCCAGCGCTTCGACGCCGACGATCGCGCCGGTCGCGATGGCGACTTGCGGCTGGAACACCACGGCGATCTCCCCGGCCTCGATCGCCCGCCGCAAGTCGACCGACAGGGCATCGGCGATCGCCGGCTCATCGGCGATCCGAATGGTCGCGCCGTCCGACGCGCGCGCGTCGTCGAGCGCGTCCTGCGCACGCCGCATCAGGGCGTCGACCCGTTCGCCGGATCGCGCCGCGGCGACGCCCAGCCGCGCACCGAGCGCGACCAGAGCCCCGTCGATGGCGAACGGCCGGGCGAGCGCTTCGGCGAGCGCTTCGGCCAAAGCCTCAGCATCGCTCGCATCCTCGACGCCGACCAGGAATTCAGGCCCCTTCATCCGGGCGACCACCTGCCGCTTGCCAAGAGTCGCCCGCGCAACGCCGGCAATACGGCGGACCGCAGCGCGGATCAGGGCGTCGCCGGCTGGCCGGCCATAGCCGCTATTGACCAGATCGAAGCGGCTCAGCGCGATCAGGATGGCGCTCGCCCGTTCGTCACGCTGCAACCGGCGGTCGATCCAGGTGCGCGCCGTGGCGGCGTCGAACGCTCCCTCCAGCGCATCGTCGGTTTCAGCCGCCGCGTCCGGTGCGGTTCCCAATTCCTCGATCAGACCATGCACCCACGCATCGCCCGCGGCGGCCTGAACGTGATGGACGATGCGCCCGAATCCCGGCTGATCATGGGCGAAAGCCGTCACGCCCCCCTCGGCCACGCGCCGCGACGCCGCGATTGCGCCCTCTCGATCCTCGGTGGCGAGCAGGCCCAGCGCTTCGTCGGCTGCGATGTCCTCCGCCAAGTCGAGCCGCTTGGCGAGCGCCGGTGTCAGGCGGACGCGCCCGCTCTCACGATTGTAGCGCCAGCCGAGCAGTTCGACCGACCGGCCGCGATCCCAATCGCCGGCAACGCGCTCGACCATTCGCCAGGCAAAATGCAGCGACTGCGCGAACTCCGCCTCAGTAAAGGGGCTGGCGAGGAAATGCGTCGCGCCGGCGGCATGGAATTGGCCGAGCGCCCCGATGTCGTCGCGCGACACCAACACGAGCAAAGCGCCGCCCCGCGCGCGCGCCGCGTCGCCGAACGCCTGCACGACCGCGAGCCCTTCGTGCAGCGCGCCGCGTGCGTCGAGCACCGCAAGCGCCGCGCCGCTTCCGAGGTAGCGGCGCGCCGCCGCTTCCCCGCGCCTGGCAGCGACCACGCGCCAGCCCGCCGCTGCGGCAATCGCCGACAATTCGCCGCGCTGCCGGAACGACAGCAGGAACAGGGAGTTGCCGGTCGAGGGATCGCTGACGATCATCGCGCGCGGTTCTACGCATGGCCGTGGCGACAAGCCAATCCGCAATCGGCAGGCATCGACGCAAAACTATTCGGTTGCCGCATCAAGAGCGAGTCCCTAGCTGTCCAGATACGATGGCGACCGCTCCCGCCCTGATCGACCGTCACGGCCGCACGATCAGCTATCTGCGCGTGTCGGTGACCGATCGCTGCGACCTGCGCTGCCGCTATTGCATGGCCGAGGAAATGAGCTTTCTGCCTCGCAATGCGCTGCTCGCGCTCGACGAGATCGCGACCATCGCCGAGCGGTTCATCGCGCGTGGGGTCACCAAGATCAGGTTGACCGGCGGCGAGCCGCTGATGCGCCGCGGCATCGTCGACCTGGCGCAGCGCCTGGGCGCGCATATCGGTCAGGGTCTCGACGAACTGACGCTGACCACCAACGGCACCCGCCTGGCCGACCACGCGGAAGCGCTGCGCGCCGCGGGCATCCGCCGGATCAATGTGAGTCTGGACAGCCGCGATCCGGACCGGTTTCGCCGGATCACCCGGCATGGCGACCTGACGCGCGTGCTCGACGGTGTCGCTGCTGCCCAGGCGGCGGGAATCGCGATCAAGATCAACATGGTGGCGCTCAAGGATCTCAACGAGGACGAGATCGCACCGATGCTCGCCTGGTGCGTCGAGCAAGGCCATGACCTCAGCCTGATCGAGACGATGCCGCTGGGTGCGGTCGACGAGGATCGCGCCGACCGCTTCGTACCGCTGACCGCGATATTCGACGAATTGTCGCGGCATTTCGACCTGACTCGCGACCCGCGCTCGACCGGCGGCCCCGCGCGTTATTGGCGCGTGGGCGCGAGCCCGACACGGCTCGGGCTGATTTCCCCGCTCACCGCGAATTTCTGCGACGGTTGCAATCGCGTCCGCCTTACCACCGAGGGGCGGCTCTATGCCTGTCTCGGGCATGACGATCAGGTCGATCTGAAAGCGGCCTTGCGCGCCGGGGGGACCGCGGCACTCGATGCGGCGATCGACGAAGCCCTGACGATCAAGCCGGCGCGGCACGATTTCCGCATCGCGGCCGGCGCTGCTCCAGCGGTCGAGCGCCACATGAACGTGACCGGCGGATGAAACGCGCCCTGCTCGCCTCGCCGACCCCGCCCGCCCAGATCGCCGCTCGCGAACTGCGTCAGACCTATGACTGGGTGGAACCCGATCAGGCCGACGTCATCGTGGCGCTGGGGGGGGACGGCTTCATGCTGCAGACGCTGCATACGCTGCTCGATCGGCGCGGCGACCCGGTTCCGGTGTTCGGCATGAACCTGGGCACGGTCGGCTTTCTGATGAACGAATGGCGGCACGAAGGCCTCGATGCGCGGCTAGAGCGAACGCGGCCGTTCAAGGTCACGCCGCTCCAAATGACCGCGCGCACGATTGGCGGGGAAACCTATGTCCATCCCGCGATCAACGAAGTGTCGTTGCTGCGCGAGACGCGACAGACCGCCAAGCTGGAGGTGACGGTCAACGATCGCGTGGTGATCCCCGAACTTGCCTGCGACGGCATCCTGGCGGCGACGCCGGCAGGGTCGACCGCGTACAATCTATCGGCCAACGGCCCGATCCTGCCGCTGGGTTCGGGGATGATCGCGCTGACCCCGATCTCCGCCTTTCGGCCGCGACGCTGGCGCGGGGCGATCCTGCCGGAAAAGGCGCGGATCACGCTCAAGGTGCTCGAATCGGCCAAGCGTCCGGTTTCCGCCGTGGCCGACCAGCATGAAGTGCGCGACGTGGCGCAGGTCGACATCGCGATCGACCGCACCCGCGAGCTGACCCTGTTGTTCGACCCCGAACACGCACTCGACGATCGCATCACGATGGAGCAGTTCGCGGCGTGAACTTAACCGGAAATCAGGGGTTGCATCGTTAATCCGCAAAGGTATAGACGCGCCCTCCGGTGACGTTCCCTGATAGCTCAGCGGTAGAGCTCTCGACTGTTAATCGAGCGGCCGTAGGTTCGAATCCTACTCAGGGAGCCACCGCGGACTTCGGCATTTTGCGCGGTCCCACCACCACATCAATAGCCATGATGCGTAGCCCACCAGGCGACTGCTACGATTTGTCGCGCTCGCAAATGTCGCGGAAGCCGGCCGCCATGAAGCGGGCCATCCGCTCCTTCACCGCGACGAAATCGTCCGACCGGGCGAGTCCTCCCGACAATTTGTCGATCCGTCCCGTCCGCGCGAGCGTCAGCATCAATGCTCCGGTCACGAAATGGTAGCCCCAGAAGATGTCCGCCTCGTCGCTTTCGGGCAGCGCCTTCTTGAGCAGGTCGATCAGCCGCAGGACGACCGGATCGAAATGCGAATCCATGAGCTCGGCGCCCCATTCGGGCGTGTTCGCCACCTGAGCACCCAGCTTGGCATAGTTGCGCCAGCCGTCGCCGCCATTGATGTACAGGTCGAGGTCGGTGTCGAGAAAGGCGTGTAGCGCGCCCTCCACCGTCGGCTTGCCCCCGCAAGCCTCTTCATAATCGCCCAGCACCTTCATCCGCCGTTCGCTCGTCACGACCGCACGCCGCGCGAACACGGCGTCGAACAGCGCCTTCTTATCGGCGAAATAATAGTTGAGCAGCGTGTGATGGACGCCGACGCTCTTGGCAACATCCTTCAGCGTGACGCCGTACAGACCATGCCGAGAGAACAGTTCCTCTGCGGCGTCGAGGATCTGCTCCATGGTCTCCGCACGCTGTTCGGCCTTGCGGGACGGGCGCGGCGATTTCGCGGGTTTCGTCACGTATTCGTCCTTTTCAGCCTCGATCCCCAGCGTCAAGCACCGCAGATGATATTCACACGCGAGTTAGTGTATATTGACACTCCGGTCAGCCGCGTCATCATGGAGGGACGCCGGCAAGAGCGGGGAGAGGATCGTGGGCAATCAACCGGAAGCGGCCGTACCGCCCTCGCACGTGCCGGAGATTCGCGGGGAGCGACCGCAGACCTTGTCCGCACCCTCAGGGCGCGCCTGGGCGATGCTCGCCGTCCTTACCTTCGTTTACGTCATCAATTTTCTCGACCGCCAATTGCTGGGCATCCTCGCCAAGCCGATTCAGGACAGCCTCCACATCAGCGACGGTCAATTGGGGCGAATCGGCGGACTCTATTTCGCCTTCTTCTATTGCTTCATCGCGATCCCGATCGGCTGGCTGGCCGATCGCACCAGTCGCGTCACCATTTTGTCGCTCGCGTGCGCCATCTGGAGCGCCGCCACGACCGCGTGCGGGTTCGCCGCAACCTATCCGCAGCTCGTCGTCGCGCGGATGACCGTGGGGTTCGGTGAGGCCGGCGGCGTGCCCCCTTCCTATGCGCTGATCACCGACTCCTTCCCGCCGGGCCGACGCGGCGTGGCGTTCGGCATCTACAATCTGGGGCCACCGATTGGCGCGGCGCTCGGAATCGCGTTCGGCGCGTCGATCGCGGCCGCCCTCGACTGGCGGGACGCCTTCATCGCGATCGGCGCGGTCGGTATCGTGACGGCAGTGCTCCTGCGATTGTTCCTGCGCGAGCCGGCGCGCGGTGCGACCGACAGCGGTTCGGGCATCCCGGACGCGGGCGCACCCGCGAACGCGGCATTCGGGGCAACGCTACGCATGTTCTTCACGCACCCCGTCCTGATGCTCGCCGCCCTGGGCAGCGGCGCGACCCAGTTCGTGACCTATGGCCTCGGCAATTTCGCCGTCCTTTTCCTCATGCGCGAAAAGGGCATGACCTTGGCGGAAATCGCCGTCTGGTATGCGATCGCGATGCTGATCGGCATGGGCTCCGGGATGGTCGTTTCAGGGCGCGTCATCGACCGGTTCACGCGGCGGAGCCGGGTGGCGTATGCTGCCGCGCCTGCGCTGTCGCTGGCGATCGCCCTGCCCTTCTACATCGGCTTCGTCTGGGCGCCGACTTGGCCGCTCGCGCTCGCGTTGCTGACGGTGATCATGTTCTTCAACTACTTCTATCTCTCTTCGTCCGTCGCGCTCGTGCAGGAGGAAGTCAGGCCGGACCAGCGGGTCCTGTCAGGCGCGCTGCTGCTCCTGGTGATGAATTTCATCGGACTCGGGCTGGGGCCGACCTGGGTCGGGGCCGCCAGCGACTGGTTCAAGGCCCACGGGCACGCCCATTCGCTCCAGATCGCGCTCTACACGCTGACGCCCTTTTATCTGATCGCGATCACCCTCTTCCTCTGGCTGGCGCGCCTGCTGCGGCGCGAAGAAAGGATATCGGCATGACCCGTATTCGCTCCTTACTGGCGTTCGCGTCGCTGTTGGCCGCGGCGCCGGCAGCGGCACAATCCGCTCCCGTCGTCGATGCACCCTCGGGCGCGGTGCGCGGGACCGAACAGGGCGATATCCGGGTCTTCCGCGGCATTCCCTATGCAGTGCCGCCCATCGGCGCGATGCGCTGGCGGCCGCCGGCACCGATGCAGCGTTGGGCCAAGGTACGCGACGCGACCGCGTTCGGCCCCGCCTGCGTCCAGCCACAAAGCAAGATTGCGTCGGTATATGCCCCGGCCGCCCCCTTGCCGGTGAGCGAGGATTGCCTGACGCTCAACATCTGGACCCCGAAGAACGCGAAGAATGCGCCGGTCTTCTTCTGGATACACGGCGGCGCCCTGGTCACCGGCTCGAGTCGGGAAGCGACCTATGACGGACAGCGCATGGCCGACCGCGGCGTCATCGTCGTGTCGATCAATTACCGCCTGGGCGTACTCGGCTGGCTCGCCCACCCCGCCCTGACGGCGGAATCGCCCCAGCACGTATCGGGCAATTACGGCTTGCTCGATCAGATCGCCGCGCTGGGCTGGGTCAGGCACAATATCGCGGCCTTTGGCGGCGATCCCGGCAACGTCACCATCGCCGGCGAGTCCGCGGGTGCGTTGAGCGTCATGTATCTGCTCGAATCGCCGCTTGCGCGCGGCCTGTTCGCCAAGGCGATTTCCGAAAGCGGCTACATGGTCTCGATGCCCGAGCTGAAGAAGGCGATGTACGGCGCACCGTCGGCCGAAGCCGCGGGGCAGATGCTCGCCGGCGCGTTGCAGGCATCCGACTTGTCGTCGCTCCGCGGGCTCGACGCCCAGGCGATTACCGACCAGGCCGCCAAGCTCGGCTATGGCCCGTGGGGCACGGTCGACGGGCTCGTCCTGCCGCAACAAATGGTCGACGCATTCGATCAGCGCAAACAGGCGCCGGTCCCGCTGCTCGTCGGATTCAACCAGGGTGAGATCCGGTCGCTGATGATGCTCGCGCCGAAGCCGCCGGCGACGGCAGCCGACTATGAAACGACGATCCGCGATCGTTACGGCGATCTCGCCGATGCCTTCCTGAAGCTCTACCCGACGGCAAGCTACAAGGAGAGTATCATCGAAACCACGCGCGACGGCCTGTACGGCTGGACCGCCGAACGCATGGCGCGCAAGCAGACGGCGATCGGCCAACCCGCCTACCTCTATCTGTTCGATCATGGATATCCGGCGATGGACAGCGCGGGCCTCCACGCCTTCCACGCCAGCGAACTGCCCTACGTTTTCGGCACGATCGACACGCTTGGCCCCTATTGGCCCAAGATTCCCGATACCGTTGCGGAGCGCGGCCTGTCGGACGCGATGCTCGATTATTGGACCAGTTTCGCGCGCGACGGCCGCCCGATCGCGCGCAATGCGCCGGCATGGCCGGCTTATGATTCCACCGCCAGCTACATGCATTTCGTCGCCACGCCCGAGCCGGCCACGAACCTGATGCCGGGCATGTTCGCGCTCAACGAGGAAGTGATGTGCCGCAAGAAGGCGACGGGCAAACTCGCCTGGAACTGGAACGTTGGTCTGGCCGCGCCCAAGCTGCCGCCCAAGGCGGCAGGCTGCGACTGAGGGACCGGGGGCGGCCGGCCCGGCCGGGCCGTAGCGCGAGCTATCTGCCGACCGCCTCCGCGACGATCCTGCCCGCTTCGAAATCCGCCCGCAGCTTGGTCTTGTCGATCTTGCCCGAGGCGGCCAGCGGCATGGCGGCGATTTCCGCCACCCGATCCGGTATCCACCAATCGGCGACTTTGCCGCGCAACAGGTCGAGCAATGCGCGCGCGTCTGCCTTGCCCTCGCTTTCCACGATGAGCACGGGACGCTCGCCCCATTTGTCGTCGGATCGGCCGATCACTGCGACGTGCCGTACCGCGGGATGCGTGCCCACGATCGTCTCGATTTCGTTGGGGTTGATCCACTCGCCGCCCGATTTGATCAGGTCCTTTGCCCGGCCACCTATCGTCAGGTTGCCGCCTGCGTCGATCGTCGCAAGGTCGCCCGTATCGAAATAGCCTTCGTCGTCGACCGCATCGCTGTCGGTGCGAAAATAGCGTTGCAGGACGCTGGGACCCTTCACCTTGAGGTGGCCCAGCACCCCTCGCTGCTCGGGCAGCGTCCGTCCCTGGGCATCGGTCAGCTTGAGATCGACCCCGATCGGCGGGCGGCCGGATGCGCGCGCGGGCCCGCCGTCGCCTCGCGGCGCGATCGTGCCGATCGGTGACAATTCGGTCATTCCCCAGCTGGTTTGCACCTGCACGCCCAGTTTTTCCTCGAGGCGGCGGAGCAGGGCGTCGGGGCATGTCGACCCGCCGATCACCACGCGCTCCAGACTGGGCAACGACAGTCCCGTCGCCTCGACATGGTCGGCAAGGGCCAGCCACACGGTCTGCACGCCCACCGCGACGGTAACGCCTTCGTCGAGGACGAGACGTGCCAGGCTGGCGCCGTCGATCACGCGCCCGGGCAGGACAAGTTTCGTCCCCGCCGCCGGCGCCGCAAAAGGCAGACCCCAGCCATTGGCGTGGAACATGGGTACCGCAAGAAGCAGGACGTCACGCGCGGTTAGCGCCATGGCATCCGCCTGTAGCGCGCGGAGCGTGTGCAGATAGTTGGAGCGATGGGTGTAAACGACGCCCTTGGGCCTGCCTGTAGTGCCGGACGTATAGCAGAGGCCGGCCGCGGATAGTTCGTCGAAGCCGCCCCAATTTGCCTCGGCGCCGTGTTCATCGAGCAGCGCTTCATACCTCCAGACGCGAACCGGAAGCTCCGCAAAACCGTGCGGCTCGGCGGAAACCGGGTCCAGAATGACGACATGCTCGATCGACGGACAGCGCCCGACGAGGTCGACCGCCGCCGGCACCAGGTCCGCCGCTACCGCGAGGACGCGATCCTCGGCTTCGTCGATCATCATCGCGAGATGCGCCGCGGTCAGCCGGGGATTGAGCGTGTGGCAAACCAGCCCGATGCCCATCGCGGCATAATAGAGTTCGAGATGGTGCGGTGTATTCCACGCCAGCGTCGCGACCCGGTCGCCCATCTTCATGCCCAGCGCGGCAAGCGCACCCGACATACGATTGCTGCGCGTGCGCAAGTCGGCATAGGTGACGCGGGCGACCGACCGTCCCGCATCTGCCCCGACGACGACGCCGTCGGCAAACCATTTGGCAGCGTGATTCAGGAACTTGTCTACCGTCAGGCCGTAAGGTTGCATGGTGCCTTTGCGCGAACCGAGGAATGAAAAGGCCGGGCGGCCGCGCCTCGATGCGCACGGCAGCCCGGCCAGGCTGGGGATCAGAAGGTTTTGAGCAGCTTGATGCCGTATTGGCGCGGAGGCCCGGCGAAATACAAACCGCTGTTGAGCGCGCCGGCATAATGCTGGTCGGTTAGGTTGGTGGCATAGGCAGTCAGGTTCCACGTCCCGTGCTGCCATGCGAGTTGCGCGTTGAGAACGTTGCGCTCGCTCAGTCGATCGCCGAGCGCGCGATTCTCGAACAACGTCGCCCATTGCGGCGCGATATGCCCGAAGTTCACACGGGGGATGATCTTGTCGGACGACCCCACTGGAATCTCATACTGCGCACCGACGTTGAAGGTGAAATTCGGCGCATAGGTCTGCTCGCGGCCGTTGAGATTGATGCAGGTCGCGCTCGACGGTCCGGTCAGCGGCGCGCATGCCGTCGTGGTCGCGATCCGGGGATCGCTGGCATAGAAGGTCCCCAATTCGCTGTGCAGCACGTTGATCCCGGCGTCGAACGAGAAACCGCCGCTGTGGAATTCGATCTCGCCCTCGAAGCCGTAGATCTTGGTCTTGCCCGGCACGTTCAGCTCGATGCCGAAAGTCGGATAGGTCGGATAGCCGATGATGACCTGGAAATTGCGATAGTCGTTGTAGAAGCCGGTCAGCGTGGTGCGCAGCTTGCCGCCGAGGAAATTACCCTTCCAGCCGGCTTCGTACGACGTGACCTTCTCCGGCTTGAACGGCGCTGGCAAGCCCAGCCCGACCGGCACGTTGAGCCCGCCCGGCCGGAAGCCGGTCGCAACGAACGCATAGAGATACTGGCTCGGACTTGCCCGCCAGCCGAGCGAAACCTTGTACGAGAAATTGTCCGACGTGACTTCCTGATCGTCGCGGATGTAGGTGCCATATTGCATGACGTCGACATGGTTGATCGACCTGCTGGCGGTATAGCGCCCGCCCGCCTCGATCTTCAGCGTATCTGTGATGTTCACGCCGACCTGACCGAACACCGCGAGGTTACGTTCGGGATTGCGCCCTTTGAGCTGATACCGGCACAATGGCGAATTGAGCGTGCTGCAAACGTCGATCGTGAAGTTGCTGTAGGGGCTGGGAAAGACGTAGGTGTTCCACAGGCCAAAGGCGCCGAGTAGCCAGGTAACCCGCTTGTTGTCGGGCGAGATGATGTTGAATTCCTGGCTGAACTGCGTCTCGTCGACGCTGTCGAAGAAAGTACTGTTGCCCGTCGCCGTACCGTCGAGATCCGCCTGGTACATGGTATTGGCGTTCTGGATGCCGGTAATCGACCGGAACTTGGTACCGTTGTCGGTATCGTATTCGATCTTCAGGATCGACCGGACAAACTTGTCGCGTGCGCCTTGCGGGAAATTGGCGGTGATGTGGAACAGATCTTTTTGCGTGTACGGGCTCGCTGGATAGGCGCCGAAGTCGAGATAGCCGAGATCGGTCTTCGACAGGACCGAGAAATGAGTGTCAGGCTTCCACAGGAAGCTGATCCGCCCGGCGGCGAGACCGAGCTTGTTGTTGGCATCGTTGAACTTCGCGCCGGTCGGCCCGGTCACGTTGTAATAGCCGTCGCGCCGCTCGCCGTAGAGTGCGATGCGCGCCGCGAACGTGTCGCTGACCGGAATGTTGATCGCGCCCTGCGCGCCGGCGTCGTTGTAGTTGCCGTATTGGAGCTGGACGTAGCCCTTGTAGCCGCCGCCGATGATCGGGTCGTTGGTGTTGACGAACACCGCGCCGCCCGTCGCATTCTGGCCGACGATCGTGCCCTGGGGACCACGCAGCACCTGGATGTTGGCGATGTCGTAATATGGCTCGCCCTGGACGTAGCCCGGGAAGGTCGGCACACCATCGCGATAGACGATCACGCCGGTCGTGGTCTGGGTGTTGTGTTCGGCCTTGCCGATGCCGCGGACGTTGAAGTCGTTGCCCTGACCGAAATTGTTCACGACGACGCTGGGCATGGCGAATTGCAGCGCGTCGACATTGACCACGCCCTTGTTGTCGAGCTGGGTGCCGGTGAGCACCGACGCCGAGACCGGTGTCTTCATCAAGTCTTCGTTGCGGCGCTGCGCGGTGATGACGATGTCGCCGGGAAGGTCGCCATTGTCGGACGCCGCCTGACCGTTGTCTTGCGGCGCCGCCGCCGGGGTCGCCGTTTGTGCCGAGGCGCTTCCACCCCAGGCAAAAGCAAGCGCCGAGGCGCCGATCCACAACGCACGAGCCTTCATTCGATCCTCCCACCAAATCGCTTTGGCGCTCTGCGGCGCCGATGGGCGGAAACTGCCGCAAAGCCGGGCTCGTTGCAATATTAATTCTCATCCGAGTGAATATAATAAAAAACCTTTCTTCTGAATAACCTACCCTCCTCCCATCTGGATCTACAACCACGTATGGTCACTTGAGGCCGCCGCATGCCACGCGATGTGACGGGTTGCGATCACCGTCGCCTATCGGACGAACGGCCGCTAACGATTGCCGGCAAAGGCCCTGCGAATGGCATCGCGCGCGAGCGGCGTGATCCGTTCGAACCCGAGCCGGTTGGGGTGCAGCCCGTCATTCGACAGGCCGTCCCGGATGCCCTGCTTCCCGTCCAGCAGGGGCGCATAATAATCGACGAAAATCAGGTGATGACGGGCAGCGTAGTCGCGAATCCATTCATTCAGCCGGACGATACGCGGCCCCGGCAGGATGCCTGGCGATCCCTGAAAGAAGGACGACGGCGTCACCGCGCCCAGGATGACCCGGATTCCGTTCGCTTGCGCCAGTTCGACCATCGACTGGATGTTGGACCGGGTGAGCGCGGTCCCGTCCACATTATGGATGTCGTTGATTCCACCCATGATGTGCACGACCGCGGGATGGAGGTCGATGACATCGACACGGAAGCGCGCCAGCATCTGGCTCGTGGTCTGGCCGGACACCCCACGGTCGAGCACGTCGCCGCGGAACAGAGCGGGCACCGCCGGCTTCCACGCTTCGGTGATCGAATCGCCGATAAAGACCACGCGCCGCCGGGTTGCAGCAGGCAACGTCCGGTTTTGCTCGCGATAGCGGCACACGCCCTGGGGGTCGAGCTTCCACCAGGCGACGAAATTCCGGCGATCGGTTTCGCTTGCCGGCGGCGTCGGGGCGATATGCGGACGCGGCTCAACGATCAACGCCATCCGCTCCGGACTGACCACCGGCATTGCCGGACAGGTGATGTCGGCGATGGTTTCGGGCGGAGTCGTGTCGGTCGCGCTCCCTGCCCGGCCGGGCGACGGCGAGACGCCGAACGCGACCCCGACCGCGATGGCCAGTATCGATGATCCGATCGACTTCTTCATACTGCCGTTCTCCGATGCTGCGGCGGCGGGCCGCCCAATGCCGACCCGATCTACTGCGACACAGGGCAGGACGTAACCCGTCTGCCCCGTCCGGCCGCGACACCGGCTGACGGCGCCAGCTGACGGCGCCGGCGCGCCGTGATAGCTGATCGAGGTGATCCACATCCCCACCGCGCCCTGGCACCATTATATCGGCGATCTGGCGGCCTGGGTGACGGCGCTCGCCGGCGCGCGCTGGGTCTATCGCCGACGTCCCAAAACGGTCGAGTCGCTCGCTCGGCAAACCGCGCCGAGTTATTTTGTCGCCCTTGCCCTCGGTGCCGCGCTGGGCGCGTGGCTGCTGGGATCGGCCAACACCTTGCGCGACGTGCACCCCGCGCTGTCGCATTCGATCGCCGGTGCCCTGGCAGGAGCGATCGTCGCGGTCGAGCTGTGGAAATGGCTGCACGGCGTTCGCCAGTCGACCGGAGGCCCCTTCGTCATTCCCTTGACGCTCGGCATCATCGTCGGCCGTTGGGGATGCCTGTTCGCGGGCCTGGACGACCAGACGTACGGGATCGCTACGGGGTTACCCTGGGGCGTCGATCTGGGCGACGGCATCGCCCGGCATCCGGTCCAGATTTACGAATCGCTCGCGATGACGGCCTTCCTCATCGTCTATTGGCGGGCGCTTGCCGCCGACCGGCCATGGGCACAACGCCATGGCTTTCATGCCTTTGTCCTCACCTATGCGATTCAGCGATTTGCCTGGGAATTCCTCAAACCCTATCCAGCGCTGATCGGCCCTTTCAACGTGTTCCATATCGTGATGATCGGACTTTGCGCCTATGCACTCATCTGGATTGCCCGTGGACGCGACCGCCCTGCTCTCGCCCGAGCGTAAGGCGGCGCCGTATCTGTTCCATGGGCAGACGAGCAGCTTGTGCGAGACCTGTCTCGACATCGTGCCGGCCAAGATCATCATCGAGGATGAGTGCGTCTATTATCTCAAACGGTGTCGCGCGCACGGCGTGCAGAAGACTCTGATCAGCGACGACCTGGCCTATTGGAAATCGCAGAAGGAATGGCTCAAGCCCGGCGACCGCCCGCTCCGCACCCAGACGCGGACCGATATCGGTTGCCCGTTCGATTGCGGGCTGTGCCCTGATCACGAACAGCATAGCTGCCTCGCCATCGTCGAGGTCAATTCGGCCTGCAATCTGGCTTGCCCGGTGTGTTTCGCCGATGCCGAGGACATGCATGGCGGCCACCGCTCGCTCGAGACGATCGAGCACATGCTCGACGTCCTGGTCGAGAGCGAAGGCGAACCCGATCTGGTTCAACTGTCGGGCGGCGAGCCGACGCTGCATCCACAATTCTTCGAGATTCTAGACGCGGTGAAGCGGCGGCCGATCCGCCACGTCATGATCAACACCAACGGCGTGCGGATCGCACAGGATACCGCCTTCGTCGAACGGCTGGCGAGCTATGCGCCGCGGCTCGAAGTCTATCTGCAATTCGACAGCCTGGACGACGACGCGCTGATCGACCTGCGCGGCGCGCGGCTGTCGCGTATCCGTCGCGCCGCACTCGAGGCGCTCGAGCGGGTCGGCCTCTCGACCACCCTGGTCGCGGTGGTGAAACGCGGGGTCAATGACGGCGAGATCGCCGCGATCATCGACCACGCGCTCGACTGGTCCTGCGTGCGCGGGGTCACGTTCCAGCCGGTCCAGGATGCCGGCCGTAACGAGGGTTTCGACGCCAAGGCCAATCGCATGTTGCTGACCCAGATCCGCCGCGAGGTGGTGAAGGCCGGCGTGTTCGCAACCGAGGACATGATCCCGCTCCCCTGCAATCCGGACCAGATCTGCATCGGCTATGGCCTGCGCAACGGGCGCGCGGTGACGCCGATCACGTCGTTGTTGCCGCGCGACCTCATCCTGCAAGGGCCGAACACGATCAGCTACGAGGCCTATCCCGCGCTACGCAGCGCGATGATCGACCTGCTCAGCCTCGCGACGACGCAATGCAATACCGAGGAGAAGCTGGCCGGCGTGCTGTGCTGCCTGCCGCAGGCGCTGGTCCCGCAGGAACTGAGCTACGCCAACAGCTTCCGCGTGGTGATCCTGCAGTTCCTCGACAGGTACAATTTCGACCTCGGTACGGTGAAGCGGAGCTGCGTCCACTTCACGACTCCTGAGGGCCAGATCATCCCATTCGACACCTACAACACCTTCTACCGTCCGGGGGCCGAGGGTGCGCCGGTCGTAGAGCGCGCAAGGGGGCAATGATGGCACGGCTGTTCGGCGGTCTGTTCCTCGGGATCGGCATCCTGATCATGACGTGCAGCGGGCTGTGTTCGCTGGTCGTGATCGTGCTCGGCTTCCCGGCGTTCCTTCAGGAACCATCGGTAATCATGGCGCCGATGTTCGTCGGCGGCATTCCGTTCGCATTGGGCTTTGGCGCCTTTCAGCTCGGCCGGTCGTTGCTGCGCCGCGCCGATCGACCGGACGGATAAGGCTGGCACCGCGCGTTTCCGTCAAGGAATCGGAGCACATGCGACGAACGGATCGTTACGCCACTGGAACACGGAGCAAAATCCGTTCATTCTGCGTTCCAAGAGGTAGGGGTAAGATGGGGCGTTGCTAACTCCCGGCGAACGGAGATTTGAAAATGACGTTCTCAATGCGTCGTGTGGCCCTTCTGGGCGCGGTAGCCGCGACATCGATGATGCTCGCGGGCTGCATGACCGAAACAACCTACCGCCCCGCCACCGGCGCCGGCTTTTCGCGTGAGGGCTATTCCGACCGCCAGATCGAGGCCAACCGGTTCCAGGTTACCTTTTCCGGCAATACGATGACCTCGCGCGATACGGTCGAGCGCTACCTGCTGTTCCGCGCGGCGGAACTCACCAAACAGCAGGGCTTTGACTATTTCGTCATGGCCGACCGCGACACCGACAAGAAGACGCGGACCTATGTCAACGACTTCGGGCCTTATGGCGGCTTTGGCGGCTATTGGGGGCCGCGTTGGCGCTATTACGGCCGCGGCTATGGCTGGCGCAGCTGGGACCCCTTCTGGGGCGATCCCTTCTTCGACCGCAACATCGACGTCGACACGGTCGAGAAGTACGAAGCGACCGCGGAGATCGTGATGGGCAAAGGCCCCAAGCCGGCCGGCAACGTCCGCGCCTTCGACGCCCAATCGGTGATCGCCAATATCGGTCCGACGATCGTGATGCCGAAATAAGGCGTTTCGTCAGGGACACGGCAAAAAGGCCGGGGATCACTCCCCGGCCTTTTTCTTTTTTGCCCTCCCGCCAGCGGGAGAGCACCATGGGAATCGCGCTATTACGCCACCTGACCGTGGCAATGCTTGTACTTGAGCCCGGAACCGCACGGACACGGTGCGTTGCGGCTGACCTTGCCTTCCCAATCCTTGGGATCCTCGCCGAGATCCGGCTGTTCGGGCCGAACGATCGACAAGGGCGGCAGGCCCAGATCGCCCAGGCCGCGCGACGCGCCATCGATATCCGCGCTGTCGTCATCGCCCGAGAACGGATCGAAATGCTGAGTGATGAAATCCGGCAGTTCGGGAAGCTCGGGCGGCGCCTGGAAGCGGAATTCGGCAGTGGCGAGCACACGCGTCACGTCCTCTCTGATCGCCCCGAGCATGCGTTCGAACAGCGCGAACGCTTCCTGCTTGTACTCGTTGATCGGCGTCTTCTGCGCGTAGGCGCGCAGGTGAATGACCTGACGCAGCGCATCGAGCGTCGCGAGGTGCTCCTTCCAGTGATGATCGAGGTTCTGGATCAGGATCGACTTCTCGATCGACGTCCAGGTCTCCGGATCGATGTCGGCCGCCTTCGCGGCGACCAGCGCCGCCGCCGCCTCATTGAGCCGCTGCTCGACCATTTCGACATCGACCGACTCTTCCTTGAGCCAGTCGTCGATCGGCGGCTCGATGCCGAGCATCTCGGCGACTTTCGCCTTCATACCCTCGACATCCCATTGCTCCGGATACGAATTGGGCGGGCAGTGGTCGCTGACGATCGAATTGATGGTCTCGTTGCGCATGTCGACCACCACGTCGCCGACCGCGTCGGCATCCATGATGTCGTTGCGCTGTTCGTAGATGACCTTGCGCTGGTCGTTCATGACGTCGTCATATTCGACGACCTGCTTGCGGATGTCGTAGTTGCGCGCTTCGACCTTCTTCTGCGCGGTCTCGATCGCTTTCGACATCCAGCGCGACGGCGGCAGTGCCTCGCCGTCTTCCAGGCTCGACCGCATCATCTTGGCGAACAACGTATTCGGGCCGAAGATACGCAACAGGTCGTCGTCGAGGCTGAGATAGAAGCGCGAGAGGCCGGGATCGCCCTGCCGCCCCGAACGGCCGCGCAGCTGGTTGTCGATGCGCCGGCTTTCGTGGCGTTCGGTGCCGAGCACGAACAGGCCACCCGCCGCGAGCACTTCCTGCTTCTCGGCAGCAATTTCCTGTTTGATGCGCTCGATCGCCGCGTCGCGTTCCGGCCCCTCCGGCGTGTCCGACAATTCGTCCTCGACGCGGAATTCGAGGTTGCCGCCAAGCTGAATGTCGGTGCCGCGACCGGCCATGTTGGTCGCGATGGTAACCGCGCCCTTGCGGCCCGCCTGCGCGACGATGTGCGCTTCCATCTCGTGATAGCGCGCATTCAGCACCTTGTGCGCGACCTTTTCCTCGTTGAGGAATTCGGAGAGCATTTCGGACTTCTCGATCGACACCGTGCCGACCAGTACCGGCTGGCCCTTTTCTGCGTGAACCTTGATCGCCTTCGCGATCCCGCGGAACTTGTCCTCCAAGTTCTTGTAGAATGTGTCTTCCTCGTCGACGCGCTGCACCGGCACGTTGGTCGGGATCGACACGACGTTCATCTTGTAGATGTCGTAGAATTCTGCCGCTTCGGTCGCTGCGGTGCCGGTCATGCCCGACAGCTTGGGATACATGCGGAAATAATTCTGGAAGGTGATCGAGGCCATCGTCTGGTTCTCGGGCTCGATCTCCACCCCTTCCTTCGCCTCGACCGCCTGGTGCAGGCCGTCCGACCAGCGCCGGCCGTCCATCATGCGGCCAGTGAACTCGTCGATGATGA
>CAZFTL010000019.1:0-45171 GCA_964521615.1 uncultured Stakelama sp.
GCCGAATAGGCCGCCTGGCCGATCTGGCCGTCCTCGGCCGCCACGCTCGCCGTCATCACCATCGCGCCGCGCTCTCCGTCGACGCCGGGCTCGAGCGTCAGCATGCCGGCGGCCGACTTGGCGACGCAGCGGAAGGTGCCGACCAGATTGATCTGGATGAGCCAGTTGAACGCCTCGAGCGGGAAGTGCTTGATCGAGCCGTCTTCCTTGGAACGGCTGGCAGTCTTCACCGCATTGCCGGTGCCGGCGCAGCAGACCAGCACGCGCTCCTGGCCGTTCGCCGCGCGCGCCTTGGCGAAGCCGGCATCGACGCTCTCGTCGCTGGTGACGTTGACCTCGCAGAACACGCCGCCGATCTCCTTGGCGAGGGCCTCGCCCTTCTCTGCCTGCAGGTCGAAGATCGCGACCTTGACGCCCTTGGCGGCGAGCGCGCGCGCGGTCGCGGCGCCGAGTCCGGAGGCACCGCCGGTGACGACCGCGGCTACCGAATTATCGAGTTTCATTGATCTCTCCCCGTCGCCCCGGCGGAGGCCGGGGCCGCTAAGTTACAGAGTATCGCCTGCGGCCCCGGCCTTCACCGGGGCGACGCGGACCTCACAACCGCTCGACGATCGTGACGTTGGCGATCCCGCCGCCTTCGCACATCGTCTGCAAGCCCCATTTCTTGTCTCGTGCCTTCAACGCATGGAGCAATGTCGTCATCAGTTTGGTGCCCGAAGCGCCGAGCGGATGGCCGAGCGCGATCGCGCCGCCGTTGACGTTGAGCCGGGCATGGTCGGCGCCGATCACGCGAAGCCAGGCAAGCGGCACCGGTGCGAACGCCTCGTTGACTTCGTAGAGGTCGATATCCTCGATCTTCATGCCGGCGCGGGCGAGTGCTTTTTGCGTTGCGGGCAATGGCTCCTCGAGCATGATGACGGGATCGCCGGCAGTCACGGTGAGATTGTGGATGCGCGCCATCGGCGTCAGATTGTGCTCCTTGAGCGCGCGTTCGCTGACGACGAGTACGCCCGAGGCGCCGTCGCAGATCTGGCTGGCCGAGGCCGCGGTCAGCACGCCCCCTTCCTGGAGCAATTTCACGCCGGCCATCGACTCCATCGTGGCGTCGTAGCGAATGCCTTCGTCATGGACATGAAGGACGGTATTGCCATCCTCGTCGACCACCTCGATCGGCACGATCTCGTCGTCGAAGGCGCCCGCCTGGGTCGCCGCGGCGGCACGGCGATGGCTTTCCAGCGAAAAGGCGTCGAGTTCCTCACGACTGAAGCCGTATTTCTGCGCCATCATCCCGGCGCCGACGAACTGGCTGAATCCCTGGACACCGTAGCGATCCTTGATCTTCTGCGACCAGGGGCCGATGCCGATGCCGAGTTGCGCCGGCGCCGAGCTGGCGAGGCCCATCGGCACGCGCGTCATGCTTTCGACCCCGGCGGCGATGACGATATCCTGCGTCCCGGACATCACCGCCTGCGCGGCGAACTGCAGCGCCTGTTGGGAAGAGCCGCACTGACGGTCGATCGAGACAGCCGGCACGCTGTCGGGAAGCGAGGAAGCCATCACCGCGCTTCGGCCGATATGCGCCGATTGCTCGCCGGCCTGCATCACGCAGCCCATCACGACGTCCTCGACCGCCGCGCCGTCGATGCCGGCCCGTTCGACCACGGCATCGAGTACCTTGCCCGCCAGATCCGCCGGGTGCCAATCCCTGAGCTTGCCGCCACGCCGTCCACCGGCCGTCCGGCCCGCCGACACGATATACGCCTCCGCCATCATCGCTCTCCTGCTTTTCCGTTGCAGTTAGCCACTGGTTTACGCGAGCGGCAAGCGCATTTTCGTGTGGACGGTATGGTTTGTCCGTGTATTGGCACGGCTCCTCCCCTCATCACCAGATGGAGCAGTGCATGTCCGGAGGCACCATGATCGAGCGTAATGGCCTCAAGGTAGCGAGCGAACTCGTCGAATTCGTCGAACGGCACGCGCTGCCCGGCACCGGGATCGAATCGGACGTATTCTGGAGCGGTGTCGCGAATATTTTTGCGAACCTGGCTCCTGATAATGCGGCCCTGCTGGCGAAACGCGATCTGATCCAGGCGGAAATCGACGGTTGGCTTGCCGAGCGGGCCGGCGAGCCGATCGACCAGCGGGACTATCAGGCATTCCTGAAGTCGATCGGCTATCTGGTCGACGAGCCGTCGCCGTTCCAGGTGACGACCGCCAATGTCGACGACGAGGTCGCGCGGATGGCGGGACCGCAATTGGTCGTGCCCGTGCTCAACGCGCGATTCGTGCTCAACGCCGCCAATGCGCGCTGGGGCAGCCTGTACGACGCGCTGTACGGCACCGACGCAATCCCCGGCACGGCCAGGGCCGGCGGTTACGATCCGGAGCGTGGGAGTCAGGTGATCGCCTGGGCCAAGACGTTTCTCGACAAGTCGGTGCCGCTCGCAACAGGAAGCTGGGCCGAGCTGAACGGCGAGCCCGTGCTGGCGGATCCATCATTGCTGGTCGGGCGCGCGGGGGACAATTACCTGTTCCGCCATAACGGTTTGCACATCGAAGTCGTGATCGATCGCGACCATCCGATCGGCAAGACCGACCCCGCCGGGATCGCCGACGTCATCCTGGAAAGCGCGATCACCACGATCGTCGACCTTGAGGATTCGGTCGCCGCGGTCGACGCCGAGGACAAGGTGGCGGCCTATGCCAATTGGCTCGGCCTGATGCGCGGCGACCTGGAGGACACGTTCGAGAAAGGCGGCCGGACGATGACCCGCCGGCTCAACGACGATCGCCGCTATACCACGCCCGACGGCGGCGAACTCGCCCTGCGTGGCCGCAGCCTGTTGTTCGTGCGCAATGTCGGTCACCTGATGACCACGCCGGCGGTCATCCTGCCCGATGGCGGCGAGGCGCCGGAGGGCATTCTCGACGCGATCATGACTAGTCTGATCGGGCTGCACGACCTCAAAGGGCTGGGCCGGTTCCACAACAGCCCGGCGGGATCGATCTACATCGTCAAACCCAAGATGCACGGGCCTGAGGAGGCCGCGTTTACCAATCGGCTGTTCGATGCAGTCGAGCATCTGCTCGGCCTGTCGCGCAACACGATCAAGGTCGGGGTGATGGACGAAGAGCGGCGTACCTCCGCCAACCTGGCTGCCTGCATCCAGGCGGTGAGTGAGCGGATCGTGTTCATCAACACCGGCTTCCTCGATCGTACCGGCGACGAAATCCACACCAGCATGCAGGCTGGGCCGATGGTGCCCAAGGGCGAGATGAAGACCTCGGCCTGGATCAAGGCATATGAGGATCGCAACGTGCAGATCGGGTTGGCCTGCGGCCTGTCGGGCAAGGCGCAGATCGGCAAGGGCATGTGGGCGGCGCCCGACCGCATGGCCGACATGCTCGAGCAGAAGATCGGTCATCCGATGACGGGCGCGACCACCGCGTGGGTCCCCTCGCCCACCGCGGCAACCCTGCACGCGACGCATTATCACCAGGTCGACGTGTTCGATCGCCAGAAGCAGCGCGCCGCCGAGCCGGTTGCCAGCCTGAACGACCTTCTGACGATACCGCTCGCACTGGGCCGCAATTGGACGCCCGACGAGGTGCGTGCCGAACTCGACAACAATGCCCAGGGTATTCTCGGCTATGTCGTGCGTTGGATCGACCAGGGCGTCGGCTGTTCGAAAGTGCCCGACATCCACGACGTGGGCCTGATGGAGGATCGCGCGACGTTGCGCATCTCCAGCCAGGCGCTGGCCAATTGGCTGCTCCATGGCGTGTGCACGCCAGGGGAAGTCGAGGCGGCGTTCGACAGGATGGCGGCGAAAGTCGATGCGCAAAATGACGGTGACCCCGCCTATCGTTCGCTGGTTGCCAATCCTGCGGGACAGGCCTTCCAGGCGGCGCGTGCGTTGGTATTCGAGGGGACGACCCAACCCAACGGCTATACCGAGCCGTTATTGCATCGTTTCCGGCAGCAAGCGAAAGCGCACGACGCGAAATCTTCCGGAATTGTATAAAATGGACATCGCAACACTTGTTGTTACGTGATGATGACGGACGATATTTCCGGTTAGCCGCCAAGACAGGACGGAGATACCGGTTTCATGGGCAACAACAGTCGTTTGCCGTCAACTTAGAACGTGCAACGCGCCGCCGGTTATATTAAACTGTTTTGGACCGGATTCGGCCGGTGCATCTTAAGTTTGGGGGTTACAGGGATGATTCAGGCAATCAAGGCTGGCGCGGCAGGGGCCGCGCTGATCGCTGGCATCATTGCGGCGCCTGCGATCGCGGACTCGGGTCGTAATTTCACGATATATAATGGCAATGCCGATGTATCGGTGCAACGCGTGTGGACGGCGCGTGCGGGTGAATCCAAGGACCCCTGGCATGAGGTCGACATGAAATATGCGATCAAGCCCAAGACCTCGTCGAATTTCACGCTCGGAACGGGCGATGTCTGTCTTTACGACATCAAGATCCAGTTCTCGGATGAGGTCACGCAGCAATTCGACAACGTCAACGTCTGCAAGGGCCAGACTGTCAACGCCACCTGAACGATACGGGCAACGGGGAAAGAAAGGGGCGGCGGGCCTGGGCTCGCCGCCCCTTTCTCGTGCGAGCGACAGATGATTGGAATTGCAATTCGGCAAATAGAACATATCATGAACATTGATGCCCGAGTCGCCCGCCTCGCTTGCCCGGTTGCGCCGTCGTGTCGCGCGGATCGAGGGTGTACGTGCCATGGCCGACGCGCGCCGGTTCGCCACGGGCCATGAAGCGATCGATACCTGGCTCGGTGGCGGACTGTCGCGCGGGCGGCTTCATGAAATGCTTGCGGACGACGATGGGGATGCCGGTAGCCTGTCGGGGTTCGCCGCGATGCTCGCGTTACGCATCAATGCCGGAAAACCTCTGCTCTGGCTCCGATCCGAAGTGGCGCAACGCCAGGCCGGCAAGCTCTACGCCACCGGCCTGAACGAGATCGGAATCCAGGGAAACGACCTTATCCTCGGGCTGCCGGGTAATGATGGAGCTCTGCTCAAGGCGGCGAACGATGCTGCACGATGCTCGGGTCTAGGCGCGCTGATCGTCGAGACCTGGGGTGAATCGAAATCGCTGGATCTGACCGCGACGCGGCGGCTGATGCTTGCCGCCGAAGCATCGGGCGTGACGGTCCTGCTGCTCCGTACCGCTGCGCGCGAAAGCCCCAGCGTCGCCGATACGCGCTGGCGGATAGCCCCCGCTCCCTCGGTCGCGCTCGCCGCCAATGCACCGGGATCGCCCGCCTTCGACCTCGAATTGTTACGCCGCCGCGCCGGTCCCGCCGGCCGCCGGTGGCGCGTGGAGTGGAATCGTGAACGACGTGCCTTCCAGCCCAGCGACGGCCAGGCGCTATCTGGCGCTGTTCTTCCCATGGCTGCCGGCTGAACGCCTGCGGATCACGCGGCCGCATCTGTTCGCGGGCCGCGCCGCCGCACCTTATGCGCTGACCGAAAAGATCAGGAACGCGCTGCGCCTGTACGCGATCGACCCGGAGGCCGCGCGGCTCGGGATCGAACCCGGCATGACGCTGGCCGATGCGCGGGCACGCGTGCCCGGGCTCGAAGCGTTCGACCATGTCCCGCACGACGACCATCTGTGGCTCGAACGGCTGGCCGACGGCTGCGCGCGCTATACGCCCTGGGTGATGCTCGACGCCCCCGATGGGCTGGTGCTCGACATCACCGGCTGCGTACACCTGGTCGGCAGCGAGGCGGCGCTGGCGGCGGACGTGCTGGGCCGGCTCGACCGGCTGGGCGTCACCGCGCGACACGCCTTCGCCGCCAATCCCGATGCGGCGCGCGCGCTGGCGCGATGGCGCAGCGTGGGCGCCAATGAGGATGAGGCGATACGCCGCCTGCCCGTCGCCGCGCTCGGGCTCGAAGAGGAAGCGACCACGGCGCTGAAGCGCGCTGGGCTCAAGACCGTCGGCGACGTCGCGGCACGACCCTTGTCGGCGATCGCCGCGCGGTTCGGCGGGGATGCCGCGACCCAGGTCCGGCGGATCACCGGCGAGGCGGACAGCCCGCTGACCCCGCGCATCATTGCACCGCCCCTGTTCATAGAGCGGCGTTTCGCCGAACCCGCCTCGCGTACCGAATTCGCGCTGACCATCTTGGGCGAGCTGCTCGCCGAGGCGGCCGAACGGCTCGGCGAGACGCACGAAGGCGGGAGGCGGTTCGAGGCGCGCTTCTTCCGCACCGACGGGCTGGTGCAGCGACTGGCAGTCGAAACCGGACGACCGACGCGCGACATCGCCGCTGTGCTGCGGCTGTTCCGCGAACGGATCGAGGCGCTGGTCGATCCGATCGACCCGGGCTTCGGCTTCGACCTGATCCGGCTCGACGTGCCTGTCGCCGAGCGGCTTGATGCCGCACAATTGCGGCTCGAGGGCGGCGCTGTCGGCGAAGCCGAGCTGGCGCAATTGATCGACCGGCTGTCGACGCGGATCGGCCGTGGCAGGATCAGGCGGTTCGCGCCGCGCGACCGCCACTTGCCCGAGCAAGCGGAGCTGATGCTCCCCGCAGCCGATCCGCCGCCGCCCGGCGACTGGCCCGAGCCCGAAAGCGGCGAGCCCCCCCTGCGGCCGATCCACCTGTTCGACCCGCCCCAGCCGATCGACTCGATCGCGAGCGAAGTCCCGGACGGCCCGCCGCGCCAGTTCCGCTGGCGGCGCACCCTACACGACGTCGCGCGGGTCGAAGGGCCCGAACGGATCGCCACACCCTGGTGGGGCAGCCGCCAGGCGCCAACGCGCGACTATTACCGCATCGAGGACCGCCGCGGTCGCCGCTTCTGGATCTTCCGCCACGGTCTCTACGGCGAAGTCACCGAGCCGGGGTGGTACATCCATGGGGTGTTCGCATGATGGTATTCACGCGGAGACGCGGAGACGCGGAGAATTGGCTTGGCAGCCGTCGTCTCGCGCCAGCGAGACCTTCATACTCGATCGCCTCAGGCAGTGAAGGAGCCGCTGTAGCGGCTCGAAAACCTGTTCGAGCAGCATCTCTGCGCCTCTGCGCAAACCAATCCTTCCTTCTCCGCGCCTTCGCGCCTCCGCGCGAACAAAATCTCAAAATGGTCGGACGGCATGGCTGACCCTGTCCAC
The DNA here is from genome assembly GCA_964521615.1 of uncultured Stakelama sp. GTDB lineage: Bacteria > Pseudomonadota > Alphaproteobacteria > Sphingomonadales > Sphingomonadaceae > Sphingomonas. The sequence continues at coordinate 7,160 of CAZFTL010000019.1, forward strand.
TTCGCCGAGCTGGTCGCCGCGACAAACTTCTCGTTCCTGCGCGGCGCCTCGCACCCCAGCGACATGGTCGGTCAGGCGATCGCGCTCGGTATGCGCGGCATCGGGATTGCCGATCGCAATAATGTCGCGGGCGTGGTGCGGGCGCATGTCGCGCTCAGGGAAGCGCGTGAGCATTGGCACGACGCCTGGGCGAAAGCCAAAGCGCGGCACGAAGCCGACCGGCCGTGGGAGGAGTTCCCGGATCCACCGGATCTACCCGCCCCAGCCCCCGATTTCCGCCTTATCGTCGGTGCGCGTCTGGTCTTCGCCGACGGCACGCCCGACATCGTCGCCTATCCCGCGACGCGTTACGGCTGGGGCCGGCTGACCCGGTTGCTGACGCTCGGCAATCGCCGCGCGACCAAGGGTGGCTGCCTGCTCGGGATCGACGATCTGATCGCGCACCATCAGGACTTGATGCTGATCGTGCTGCCCGAAAGCAGCTTCGACGAGGCGGAGAATGAGGAGCTACCCAAGAAACGGCGGATCAGCCAGGACCAGGATCGGGGGTTTCTGCGATTGGGTGAGGAAGAGGCAGAAACGACGAACGTCATCCCCTTCCCCGCCCGTCATACCGGGCTAGTCCTACCATCCACAGAGCCGCAAATTGCGGGACAAGTGGTTGAGTGGCCCCCGGCACAAGACCGGGGTGACGATGGGCTCGAGGCAATTCTCAGGCGCCTCAAGCGCGTGGTCGACGACAGACTTTGGCTTGGCGCTTCGATGCCACGTACAGGTTGCGACAAGCGGCGGCTTGCCAAGCTCACCGGCATCGCGCGATCGACCGGCATTCCTCTCCTCGCAACCAACGACGCGCTCTACGCCAGCACCGAGCAACGCCCGCTCCACGACGTCGTCACCTGCATCCGCAAGGGCACCAACGTGAAGGAAGCCGGCCGGCTGCTCGAAGCCAATGCCGAGCGCTACCTGAAAGCCCCTGCGGAAATGGCACGACTGTTCCGCGATCATCCAGAAGCGGTTGCGGAAACCGGAAAGCTGGTCTCGCGCATCGGCTTCACGCTCGACCAATTGAGCTATGTGTATCCCAACGAGCCCGTACCCGCCGGCTGGGAAGCGCAAGAATGGCTCGAACATCTCGTCTGGCAGACCGCGCTAGAACGCTACGATTATCGTGTCCCAGACAAGCTTTACGCCTTGCTCTACGAGGAATTCACGCTGATCCGCGAGCGTGGCTATGCGCCCTATTTCCTGACCGTCCATGACATCGTGAACTTCGCGCGAAGCTGTGACCCGCCGATCCTGTGCCAGGGCCGCGGATCGGCGGCCAATTCGGTGGTGTGCTTCCTGCTCGGCGTGACCTCGGTCGATCCGATGAAGCACGACCTCCTCTTCTCCCGCTTCGTCTCGGCCGAGCGCGACGAGCCCCCCGATATCGATGTCGATTTCGAGCATGAGCGGCGCGAGGAGGTGATGCAATACGTCTATCGCCGCTACGGCCGGCACCGCGCCGCGATCGCCGCGACGGTGATCCATTACCGGTCGCGCAGCACGGTGCGCGAGGTTGGCAAGGCGCTGGGCATGACCGAGGACGTGACCTCACGCCTGGCGAGCACCGTGTGGGGCAGCTATTCGAGCCATTTCGAGGAAGAGCGCGTCTCGCAGACCGGGTTCGACCTCGCCAATCCCGACATCGCGCGGCTCAAGTCGCTGGTCGATCAGCTGCTCGAATTCCCGCGCCATCTGTCGCAGCATGTCGGCGGGTTCGTGCTGACCCAGGACCGGCTCGACGAGACCGTGCCGATCCACAATGCCGCGATGGAGGATCGCACCTTCATCGAATGGGACAAGGACGATATCGACGCGCTGCAATTGATGAAGGTCGACGTACTCTCCTTGGGCATGCTCACCTGCATCAAGAAGGCGTTCGACCTGATCGAGGCGACCGGCGGCGAGGCGCATACGCTCGATACCATCCCGGGCGAGGTCCCGGCCGTCTATGACATGCTGTGCGAGGGTAACAGCCTGGGGCTGTTCCAGGTCGAGAGCCGCGCCCAGATGAGCATGTTGCCGCGGCTCCGGCCGCGCCAATTCTATGACCTGGTCGTGCAGGTCGCGATCGTCCGCCCCGGTCCGATCCAGGGCAACATGGTCCATCCCTATCTGCGCCGGCGATCGGGCAAGGAGAAAGTCGATTACCCGGCGCCGTCACGCCGCTTCGGCCACCCCGATGAACTCAAGGACGTTCTAGGCAAGACGATGGGTGTGCCGCTGTTCCAGGAACAGGCCATGAAGCTGGCGATCGTCGCGGCCAAATTCTCGCCCGAGGATGCCAACCGCTTGCGCCGCGCGATGGCGACGTTCCGCAATGTCGGCACGATCCACAAGTTCGAGGCCAAGATGGTCGAGGGCATGGTCAAACGCGGCTATGAACGCGAGTTCGCGCAGCGCTGCTACGAACAGATCAAGGGGTTCGGCAGCTACGGCTTTCCCGAAAGCCACGCGCTGGCGTTCGCGCGGCTGGTCTATGTCTCGGCGTGGCTCAAATGCTTTCACCCGGCGGTGTTCGCCTGTGCGCTGCTCAATTCGCAGCCGATGGGATTCTACGCACCGGCCCAGATCGTCCGCGACGTGCAGGAGAAGCATGACGTCGACGTGCTGCCGATCGACGTCAATGCGAGCGGCTGGGACAATGGCCTCGAACCCGGCGAGCGCGGCCTCGCCTTACGGCTCGGCCTGCGGCAGATCGACGGTTTCCGCCAGGACTGGGCCGATGCGATCGCCAACGCCCGTGCCGAAGCTCCCTTCGCCTCGGTCGAAGATCTCGCACGACGCGCACATCTTCCCTCGCGCGGCCTCCGCCTGCTTGCCGACGCCGATGCCTGGGGATCGGTCGGCCAGGGGCGCCGCGATGCCTTGTGGGAAGTGCGACGTACGCCATCTGACGAATTACCCCTGTTCGCGGCTACCGGTGCCCGCGAGCTAGGCCAGGAAGCGGATGCCGGCTTACCCGCCATGCCGCTGAGCGAGGAAGTCGCCGCCGACTACCAGCTCACCCGATTGTCGCTCAAAGGCCATCCGATGCAGTTCCTGCGTCCGATGTTCCGATCGGAAGGCGTGCTGAGTTGCGCGGAAGTGAGCAAGGCGCGCAACGGATCGCGCGTCACCGTCGCGGGCGTGGTGCTCGTCCGGCAGCGGCCCGGCACGGGGAACGCCATCTTCATCACGCTGGAGGATGAAACGGGCATCACCAATGCGCTGTTATGGGCGCGCATCTTCGAGACCCAGCGGCTCCAGGTGATGGGATCGCGACTGATGACGATTGAAGGCGAGGTCCAGCGCAGCGCGCCGAGCGAGGGTGGCATCGTCCATCTGATCGGCGCGCGGGTGATCGACCGCACCGCCGAACTCGGCCGCCTGTCGGAGGATGATGCCGCGCCCTCGCCCGGCGCACGCGTGAATTTCGAGCCGTCGCCCGACCCCGGCTACACCGCCGATGCGCATGGCCGCCACCCGCGCAACGTGCGCATCCTGCCCAAATCGCGCGACTTTCACTGACGGGTTGCTGAACGCCAGAAAACGACTGGGTTCAGCCAGCAGAAAGCAGTATTCTGTCAGAGCAGATTTGCGGACTGAAACGGGGCGAATCGTTCTGATACCGCGACGGGTTGCAAGAAACCGCTATTTAGGGGCTATCATCATGAAGCATGCACTGAAGAGCTTTGCACTCCTGGCCGCGTCGATCGTTTCGGTCACCGTACCCGGCGCGGTCATGGCGGATTCCGGCCGCAATTTCACGATCAACAACACCAACGCCGATGTATCGGTGCAGCGTGTATGGACGGCACGCGCAGGGGAATCGAAGGATCCCTGGCACGAAGTCGACATGAAATATGCGATCAAGCCCAAGACCACGTCCAACTTCACCATGGGCGACGGCGACGTATGTCTCTACGACATCAAGATCCAGTTCTCGGACGAGGTCACGCAGCAGTTCGACAACGTCAACGTCTGCAAGGGCGAGACCGTCACCGCGACCTGATCGGCCTTTTGGCGGTGCGGCGAAGGCGGGCGGCGGGTTTCGGCAAAGCCGCCCGCTTCGTCTTCATCGCGTTCCGATGATACGCAATCCATAGGGCGGGAGGTCGATCGTCGCAGGGTCGACGGCACGGTCGTTGTCGAGCAGGTCTATCCAATCGCCGCTCAATCCCGCCAGTGCCGGCCGCACGACTGCCGTCCCGACATTCGCGAGGACCAGGACCCGGCGGCCGCCCAATGTCCGGAGCACGCACACCACCGTCGATCCGTCCCGGCAGAGCAATCGTTGATCCCCCTGCCGTATTTCCGGCCGCGCGACCCTCAGCGCAATCAGCCGACGGTAGAATTCGTACAGCGACCCTGGACGCCCCCGCTCCTCCCCGAGCGACACACCGTCACCGCTACGGTTATATCGATTGACCCAGGCGACAGGATCGCTGCGATACCATATCGCCGATTCCGGCGCGTCGAGATCGGCAGTCCAACGATACGCCTCGCGCACGCCGATATGCGCACCATCGCTCTTGATGCGAGAATCGATCCGCCCGCGCATGCCCAATTCCTGGCCATAATAGATTGACGGCGTGCCGCGCATCAGCAGCGTCAACGCCGCACCGATCCGCGCTTTGCGGCCGTCGCCATCCGCCACCGACATGAAACGATCCATGTCGTGATTTTCGAGAAACAGAATGCGGCTCTTTCCCTGCGGCGTCATTGCCGCGGAGCGAAGCGCTTCATCGATCGCCGGCTTGTCCATCTTCTCGAGCGCGAACCGCAGCGGAAAGGCGAAGACCATGTCCGCACCCCCTCTGGTCAGCCAGGCGTCGCCCGTTCCCCAATCGGCCTGTTCGGCAATGATCCGCACGGACGGATTGCGCGTCCTGATCGCCGCGAAGATCGGCGCCCAGAAATCGGCGAACAGATTGGTCAGGCGATGCCTGTTGTCGAGGTCGTCCATCATATGGTCGATCCGGAATCCATCGACACCGTCACGCAGCGTGCCGTCGCCATGCGGATCGATCCAACGGACCAGCAGGCGCGCGAAATAGGCCCGCACCGCGGGCGATTTCAGGTTGACCATCGAAATCCCGGTCCAGCGCCCGTCATAGCCAGGCCATGCGGGCACGCCGAGGAAAGGCTCGGGCTCTTCGTTGGTCCGGGGCCGATTGTAGAGGATGAACGGCCCGTATTTCGCACGGGGACGGCCGCGCGACCTCGTCAGCCAGGAATGCCCTTCGGCGACATATTGGAATTCTTCGTCGAGATAGACCCGCAGGCCTTTCGCGTGCGCGGCGCGAACGAACGCGCGGAAATCGTCCATCGTGCCATAGGCCGGATCCACGGCATCGAAGTCGGTCGCGAAATAATTGTGATAGAAAGGCGACGGCTGGATCGGGGTGAGCAAGAGCGACGTCACCCCGAGTGCCTTGATGTCGTCCAGCCCGTCGACCAGCCCCGCGAGGTCACCGATCCGATCGCCATTCGAATCGCGGAAGCTGCGGAAGAAGATGTGGTAGATCACCTCATCGCGCATCCCCGCGGCGGTGATCTTGGCTGGCACGACAGGGGCGGCAACGGCGCCGGGTGCAGCCAACAACAGCGCGGCCAGCGCCGGTCCGATCGCGCGGATCACGCCTCGAACAGGATGGGGTTGAGCGGCGTATCGATCACGCGCCCGACTTCGGCGCCGGGGCACCAGCGATCCCAGTCATTCTGCTGCTGCGCGTTTTCGGGCGCCTTCAGCACCATGTCGCGGTCCATGTAGATGACCGTCATCACCGCGCGCGGGTCGTGCGAGCGGTTCGGCCCCGCACGGTGGAAGGTCCAGCCGAGATGGAAGCTGACCTCGCCCAGCTCGAACGGGCCGTCGACGATCGGGAAGCCGTGCTTCTCCATGTCGGCGGTGATCTGCGCCTCGCTCTCGTCCGAGATGCCGAGATCGCGACCGAATTCGACATGCTGACTGCCCTGGAAGAAAGCGAGCGGCCCCATGTTCTGCGGCACTGCCTGAAGCGGTACCCAGGCGGTGATCGTGCGATCGCTCGCCACCGGCCAGTAATATTGGTCGGCATGGGCCGGCGTGATGCCGCCGCCCGGTTCCTTGTAGAGTGACTGGTCGTGATAGAGCCGGACGCCATCGACCCGCAGCAATGCCGCAGCAATGCCGGCGAGCCGCTTGCCGAACACGAATTCGCGTGGAGCGCCGCCTTCCTCCCACAGGTTCATCACCTGCAGGAATGCCTTGTCGTAGGTCGAGCGATCGGCGAGCGGTAACGTCTGCGTGTTGAGCGCGATCGTCCGGTCTGTGATGGCGCGCCCATAGTGATCGAGCGTCGCGGCATCGAACACGCCCTTCAGGCGGATGAAACCGTCCCGCGTGAACCGCGCGGCCTGATCCTCGCTGATCGGATAAGGTGTGTCGATATCGACGCTCATATACAGCGAACCCTCTGGGATCGTATGACGAACCGCTTCTATTCCGATTTCTGAACGGACGTCCATTCCATGCGTTGTTGCGCAGCATGACCGATGGAGGTGGCGATGCCCCGTGGAGACAAATCGTCCTATACCGACAAGCAGAAGCGCAAGGCCGAGCATATCGAGGAAGGCTATGAGGACCGTGGCGTCAGCCATGAGGAAGCCGAACGCCGTGCCTGGGCGACGGTGAACAAGGAATCGGGCGGCGGCAACAAGTCGGGATCCGGCCGCGGCAAACCCGACACGCACGTCTCGTCCGCGCGCGGCGGACGCGCGCACAAGAAGGGCTCGTTCGAGGCGCGCTCCGCGGCTGCGCGCAAGGGGTGGGAAACGCGCCGCCGGCATGCGCACGGCTGAATCGCCACACCGTCGATAACAATCGCTTGTCATCGGCAACGGAGTGATTGTTGGCGAACGGCAACGATCCGGGCTAAGCGGCGCGCATGGCGAAGACCCACCGCTTCTTCTCACACCATGCGCACGAATTCCTGCGCGTGGGCGCCTGCACGCCCGTGGCGAGCGTCGGCGACATCGCCGCAAACGTCCGCGAGGCGATCGCACTGGCGAAACGCGGCCATGACGAGGCCTGCGACCTGCTGGTCTATCCCGAACTCAACCTGACCTCCTACGCGATCGACGACCTGCATCTGCAGGATGCGATCCAGCGCGCGACCGAGGCGGGTCTCGCCGAGCTCGCGGCGGCGACCGCCAGGCTGAAACCCGTCTTGCTGGTCGGCGCAGCGATCGCGCGGAACGGGCATCTCTACAATTGTGCGGTGGCGGTCCATCGCGGCCGCATCCTGGGCGTGGTACCCAAGACCTTCCTGCCCAATTACCGCGAATATTACGAGAAGCGCTGGTTCACGAGTGGAGAGGGAATCGGCTGGGCGTCGATCGATCTGGCGGGCCAGGAAGGCGTCCCGTTCGGGACCGACCTGATCTTCGCCGCAACCGACCTGCCGCATTTCATCTTCCATGCGGAGATCTGCGAGGATTTCTGGGCGCCGACCCCGCCCTCGACCCGCGCCGCGCTGGCGGGCGCGCTCGTGTGCTGCAACCTGTCCGCATCAAACATCGTAGTCGGCAAGGCACGCGAGCGGATGCTTCTGTCGGCTGCACAATCCGACCGTGCCATTTGTGCGTACGTCTTCTCGGCCTCGGGACCGGGTGAAAGCACGACCGATCTCGCGTGGGACGGCCAGGGCATGGTCCACGAACTGGGCGAGCTGATCGCCGAATCCGAGCGTTTTCCGGCAGCGTCCGACCTGCTGGTCGCCGATGTCGATTGCGGTCGCATCCGGCAGGAGCGGATGCGCAACGGCACCTTTGCCGATGCGGCCCGTTTCGCCGGGATCGGCGACGGTGACTTCCGGCTGGTCGGTTTCGAGGCCAAGCCAGGCTTTGCCGATGTGGGGCTGAAACGCGATCTGCGCCGGTTCCCCTTCGTCCCGAACACGCCCGAGAAACTCGACGCCGATTGCTACGAGGCGTTCAACATCCAGGTGTCGGGTCTAGTCCGCCGGATAGAGGCGGCGCGCGCCAAGCGACTGGTGATCGGGGTATCGGGTGGCCTCGATTCGACGCATGCACTCATAGTCGCTGCCAAGGCGATGGACCGGCTTGGCCGGTCGCGCGACCATATCCTGGGCTATACGATGCCCGGCTTCGCGACGAGCGACGGCACAAAGTCGAATGCCTGGGCGCTGATGCGCGCATTGGGTGTCGCCGGCGACGAGATCGACATCCGGCCTGCCGCCACGCAAATGCTCGGCGACATGCGTCACCCGTTCGCCAATGGCGAGCCGGTCTATGACGTGACGTTCGAAAACGTGCAGGCGGGCTTGCGGACCGACTATCTGTTCCGGCTGGCGAACCAGCATGATGGTCTGGTGGTCGGCACCGGCGATTTGTCCGAGCTAGCGCTCGGCTGGTGCACGTACGGCGTCGGCGACCAGATGAGCCATTACGCGGTCAATGCCGGCGTTCCCAAGACGCTGATCCAGTTCCTGATCCGCTGGTGCATCCGTACCGATCAATACGACGTCGAGACCGACCATGTGCTCGAGGCGATTCTGGCGCAGGAAATCTCACCCGAGCTAGTCCCGGCAGGTGCCGACGGGGCGATCCAGTCGACCGAGAGCAGGATCGGGCCGTACGAGCTCAACGACTTCTTTGCGCACTATATCGTGCGCCACGGCATGGCACCGTCCAAGGTTGCCTTTCTGGCGCTGAAGGCCTGGGGCGATATCGACGCCGGCCGCTGGCCTCGCGACTTGCCTGCAGCGGGGCGCCACGCTTATGATCTGGCGACGATCCGGTCGTGGCTGGAGAAATTCCTGTTCCGTTTCTTCACGATCAGCCAGTTCAAGCGCTCGGCGATTCCCAATGGACCCAAAGTGTCGGCGGGCGGCGCCCTGAGCCCGCGCGGCGACTGGCGCGCGCCGTCCGACGGCACGGCCCAGCCGTTCCTCGACGAACTGGCGGCCAATCTGCCCTGAGGGGGGCGGATCGCCGCTCGTGTCGCGGTCAAATCGCTCGCCCGCCCCGGCGCCCGAAAGCACCGGGTCGGGCGTCGCGCGGTCAGAGTCCGATCTGGAGCGTCGCGCGGAGCGAGATGGCGGCACGGCTCTGCTGCTCCTCCGCCCCGACTTCACCGCCGATGCGGAACCCCGGCGACCCGCCGGCAGCGCGGAACCGAGCGACCCAGCCATCGGTGCGCTGATCCGGAATCAACGTGAAGGCCTGACCGCCGGCATAGTTCGCCGTGGTCGCGCCCAGTTCGCCGCCGATGATCTGCCGACGGCCCGCCTCGATCTCGGTGTGGAACCAGCCATCCTCGGTCGACCCGAAGCTCAGCCCCACCGCCATCGTCGCATTGGCCGCGAATTCGTCGCTGACGCGCTTCGCGATCGACAGGTCGAACGCGCTGCCACCGCCGGTTTCTGTATGGGCATCCTCGTTGAGGCGGTAATAGTCGACCGACAGGATCGGCCGGAAGGTCAGGTGACCGACCGCCCCTTCATAGGAGGCACCGCCGGTGGCGGAGACCATCTGGCCTTTCCACTTCGAGCTGTTGCTGAGCGCGACCGGGGTGGTCGTCCCGTCATTGCCGGTGAAGCTGCGCTGGCTGTTGAAATCGATTCGCGCAGTCGACACGCGAGCGAAGGGCCGCAGACCGCCCCATTCCGCCCGCCAGTAACCGGCGATTTCATACTGGTCGGACGAAACGGTATTGTCGGTACCGTTGTCGTTGTCGTTGCCGTGCAGATAGGCGAGCGACAGACCGAACCGACCCAGCTTCGTCTTGATGTCCGCGCCGCCGGCCGTGCCCCAGCCATTGATGTCGTAGGACGCGGTATTCAGGAAGCTCTTGGACCCGCCATAGGCGACTTCCTCGATCCAATAGCCCCATTTGCCCTTGTCGGCATAGGGCGCGCCACCGTCGGTCAACATGCGTCCGATCGCGCGCGATCCGGCGCTGACCGATGCGAAGGTACCGCCGGCATGGTCGGGCAGCATCTGGCGGATCGCGGTCTGGAACGCCGTGGCGTCGGTGATGTTGAGGAACGAATTTCCGACCTTGCTGTCGGTGCCGAGCGCCGCATAGATCGCCGGGAACGCCGCCGCCCCCGACCGGTTGAGCCCGAGTTCGGTCGTCGTCTTGAGTCCGATATCGATCGCCAGCTGGTTTGCCGGCGCGGTCGTCGAGATGCTGCTCTTGTACATGTACGGCAGTTCGACCGACGACGCGGTGATGTTGCTGAGCCCGGTCAGCGTCCCGGCAGTCAGCACCGTGTAGTGGCCGGTGCCGCTGACAAGGCCGGTCAGCTTGATCGCCAGCTTCGAATCCGCATCGAAGCTCGCGGTGCCGGAGACGTTGTACTGCGTCGCCGTATTGGTGGTCGTGTTCACCGTGACGCCGAGCGTGCCGCCGCCGGTGACGGCCAGCGACCCGATCGAGACCGGGGTGGTTCCGGTGTTTGTGAAGGTACCGCCATTGACCGTGACGGCGAGGCCTGCCGCATTCGCCAGCGTGCCCGAGAAGGTCGACGTACCACCGATCGTCAGCGTGTCCGCCCCCCCGCCGAAATCGACCGCACCGGTATAGACCGAGGTTCCCGAGAGCGTCATCGAGTCGTTGCCGGTGCCGAAGGTCGCGTTCCCCGTCATCGTCGCATCGCCCGACAAGGTCAGCACGTTGTTGCCCGCCCCGAACGTGGCATTGCCGGTCAGCGACCCGTCACCAAGGTTGAGCGCATCGTTGCCGCTACCGAAACGGACATCGCCGGTGATCGTCGGCGCGGTGCCGGTGGAAACCACGGTCTGGTTGATCGTCGCCCCCCCCGTATTCGCGCTGAGGTCGATCGCGACGTTGCGCGTCGACGTGCTGTCGGCGCCGCTGGCGCTGATCGAGCCGGAATTCTCGACCAACGACAAATTGCCCGATTTGTCGATGATCGCGGTCGCACCGCCAGCCGTGTTCGACGTCGTCGCCTTGATGCTGCCGCTGTTGCGGATCGAGGTCACGTTCGAACCGGCATCGAGCACGACCGCTTGCGACAATTGGCCCGCCGCCGCGGAGCTGCTGCTCGAAATGATGCCCGAATTGACGATGGTCGGCACCGTCGCGCCCGAACCGATGCGAAGCGCCGTCGCGTTGGCGCCGCTCGCTAGCGCCGAGATGGTGCCGGTGTTCTGCATGCCGTTGGTGATGGTGACCGCACCGCCCAGCCCGCCGATCAATACGCCGGTCGCGTCGAAGCCTGAATAGACGCCGTTGCCGGTCGCGGTGCCGTTGACGACCAGGCCGTATCCAGCGGTGTTCGCGACCGGACCCAGCGTGACGTCATTTCCGGTGGCACCGATCTGCAACGCCGCCGCCGAGCCGTAGGAGGTGATCACGGCCGCGACCTCGTTGGCGTCGGGAATGCCGTTCTTGTTGACGTCGGTGTCGGTCGTGCTCGTCGTGGGCGGGATCGCCACGAGTACACCGCCCGCGACGTTGCCGGTGATCGACACCGCGGGCCCGCCCAGAAGCAGGTCGTCGTTGTCCAGCGTGCTCGGGTCGGCCGGCGCGGTCGTGTAGCGGAACCCCGTACTGGTGATCACTCCCTCGAGCGTCACCGCGCCCGACACGTTGCCGTTGACCAACACGGCGTTGGCGTTCGCACCGCTCGCGCTGATCGTCCCGGCAAACCGCGCATTGCCGTTGATGTCGCCGGTCTTCACACCGGCGGAATTGTCGCCGGTCACCGTGATCGTGCCGTCGGTCGACAAATTGCCGTTTAGCGCGCCGTTGAGCAGGATGCCGTAGGAATTGTTGCCTTCGACCGTGATCGTGGCGCCATTGGCATTGGTAATCGAACCAGTGAACGCCCCGCCGGTGCGGATGCCGGCGCGCCCCGTGCCCGACGCAAAGGGACCATCGAGGTCGCCGTCATTGTCGGTGTCGGTCGGCGTATAGGTTTCGTCGATCGTGATCGTGCCGGTATTGTTGATCGAGCCCGATCCGCCGGCGACGGTGCCGATACCGGTCGAATTGTCGGCGTTGGTGATCTTGATCGCGCCGGCGTTGCTGACGGCATTGTTGCTGTCGATGGTAACGGCGGTACCGCTGGTCACGGTGACCGACCCAGTCGAGGTGATGCTGACGTCCGACGGCGCGCCGCTATTGGCAGTCGACGTGTTGACCGGTGTTGTGACGGCGGTGGAGATCGTGCTTTGCGCCGCGGCGGGGCTGGCGGCGAACAGGATGACGGGAGTCAGGCAGGTCGAGGCAAGCAGTACGCGCATCAGGATATCCCTTTTTTCGAGCGCCCGTTGGGGAGGCGGCACCCGTTCAAAGGGGATGACGGCGCGGAGCCGACACAGCCTTGGCGTGCATGGTAAATTATTCGACGCAGGTTCTTTTTCAGAATCCCGTTTCGAAACCGATCCGAATGGTGCGCGGCCGTAGCGGGGTGATCTGTTCCTCGCTCAGCACCGCGAACGGCGTACCCAGCGCGAAGCGGTTGCCGACCTCGTCGGTCAGGTTGGTGATGCTCGCGGTCAGGGCGAAGCGCTCGAAAGAAAGCCGCGCGGTCAATCTGGTATCGAGGTAATTGCCCTGCGGCGCGCCCAGGATCGGGCCGACGCCCAGTCGCGAGCGACCGGTATAGCGCGCGGAGGCGGCGAGCGAGAGTTGCGCGTCACCGGACAACGCGACTTCGTATTTGATCGATCCCCGCGCGACGACGTCGGCGATATTGGGGACCCGACCATAGGTAACGGCATCGGCGGCGACGGCGTTGACGATATGTGCCTCGGCGGGTCTGGGAGTCGGGCCGGGCACGACGAAGCTAAGAAAATAGGCGCTCGGATTGACCACCTTGCTGTTGTTCAGCGCGATGCCGCCCTCGAGCGTCAGTCCCCGAACCGGTCGCCAGTCGGCGGATGCGGAAAAGGTCCAGATCCGTCCGTCACCGATATTGGCGGTACTCGGCAAGCCGCGCTGGTCGATGAAATCGGCCTGGATATTGTGCCACAGGGTGCGCGAGACACTGAACGAAACCGAGACAGGATCGGCACCGGGTATGCCGCGCCGGATGCCGAGTTCGAAGGTGCGCGCGCGGTCGTTGCGGAACCGGCGGACGAAATCGCCCTCGACCGCCAACCCGCCGGGGCGGAAGCTTTCCTGGTAGCGGGCATAGAGAGTCAGGCGGCGTATCGGTTCCGCCGTCAACGCGAACGACGGGAGAAAGGCGCCTTCGTCGCGCGCTGCCGTGACGTCGGCATTGAGGCGCGCGATCATCGGCTGCACGTCCGCGCCCTCGCCGGTCAACCGGACATGGCTGTAACGACCGCCAGCGGTCAGGGTGAGCTTGGGCATCAACTCGACCGACGCTTCGCCATAGGCGGTCGCTTCGGTGATGCGGTTGATCACGCCGGTCGCGGGCAGCGGCTGGTCCGGGCTGCCGAGCGCCCGGTTGAGCCGTGTGGTGTTGCGCACCACGCTAACCCCCAGCACCCAGCCCAGGCCGTCGGTCATCGGTCGCGACACGCGGTTTTCGAACGAGAACAGATCGGTGTGATTACGCTGCTTGAAGAGACGCTCCGGGCCGTTCGGCTCGCTGGCGTCATATTGTTCCTGCAATCGCTGGCGCGCAAAGCCCAGTGACGAGACGAACAGCAGGCCGCTGTCGAAGCGGCGGCTGGCAACCAGCTCGCCCAGCGCATAGGTCGCGTCGCTTCCCTGCGGCAGGCGGCTGTAGCGGGTCAGCGGCGGCGCATCGCGATCGGCATATTGGCTGTCGAGGTTATGCGTCTGCTGGAACGTGCCGCCCAGGTCGATCGTCCAGCCGCCCGTCCTGGCGCGCAGCATGCCGCGTCCGCCGAAGATGTTCGACCGATTGATGTTCTTCTTACCGAGCAGCGGATTGTCGATATAGCCGCCCTCGGTGATCCCGTAGCCGAGCACGCGCAGGCCGAGATGATCGTCGACCAGCGGCAGGTTGAGCACGCCGGCCAGGTCGGCGCCGGGCGCGCCGTGCCAGGTCGCGGACACGCCCCCGCTCAACGTGCCGCCGACATTGTCGAGATCGGGCGTGTTGCGGACGACACGAATGATGCCACCCAGCGAGCCCGCGCCATAGAGCGTACCCTGCGGCCCTTCGAGGATTTCGACCGAATCGACGTCGTAAAGCCGAAGGTCGGGATCCGGCGCGTTGTAGGTCAGCCGGACGTCGCCGAAATATTGACCGACCGTCGCCTGAGTCGGCCCGGTGAAACTGGAATCGGCGATGCCGCGAATGAACAGCTTGTTGCGACCCGCACCGAGATAGGTCGACGACACGGTCGCGACGCGCGCGATGATGGCATCGGTGCTGGTGTCGCCGTCGCGGGCGAAGTCGGCACCGCCGACCACGGTCACTGCGCCGGGAAATGTCTGGTAGGGCGTTTCCTGCTTACTCGCGGTGACGATGATGTCGTCCGCCGGCGGCGGGGGCGCGGGATCCGCCGGCTTGATCGGCGTTGGCGCAAGGCGCCGGCGCTTGGGCCGCGGCGGATCACCGGGAACGATGCGCCAGACGCCGGGCATCGGCGAGACTGCGCGCACGCTCGTCCCGCGCAGGAGCAGCGACAAGGCTTTGCCGGCACCCATCCGGCCGCGCACCGCCGAAACCGGACGCCGCAGCAAGCCGGGATCGTTCACCGCAACGACGATGCTCACGCGCGCCTGCGCGCCGAGTGCCGCGATCGCCTGGCCGAGCGTCCCGGCGGGAATGTCGATCGCCTGATCCTTTGCCTCGGCCGGCATCGCGATCAGACAAAGCCCCGCCAGCGCCACGGGGCCGGCGAAACCCCTCATGGTCCGGCGATCACCCACCCCTTGCCCGAACGGCGCACATCGGCACCGAGTAGGATTCCCAGGCGCGACATGGTCGGCTCGACGCCGCCATCGAGCCGTACGACACCGCGGAACGGTCGCGTTGCCGCGCGCGCGTCGACCGTCACCGGAACCCCGAGATTGCGCTGCAGGTCGGCCGCGACGCGTGACAGCGGCGCGCCGTCGTAGAACAACTGGCCATCGCGCCACGACCCGACATCGGAGGGCCTCACCGGGCTCAGCCGTCCCGTGCGCTGCCCCCGGGACAGGATGAAATGCTCGCCCGCCGGTACCTTGATCGCGGCACTGTCGGGGTCGACCACCACCAACCCTTCGCTGACCGCGAGATCCAGGTCACCCTTGGCGGCGGTCACTTCGAAGGTCGTACCGGCATCGACCAGCGTGGCATTTGCGGTTTCGACACGGAAGGGATGCGCCGGATCGTGCGTCACGGTGAACAGCGCCTGGCCGTGATCGAGGCGGGCGAACCGGCGGTCGCGGCGATCGAGCTGAATCCTGGTGTCGCCATTCAGGTCCAGCGTCGTGCCGGCAAGCGTCACCGTGCGGCGTTCGCCCGCCGCGGTCTGGATCGAATAGAGGTCCCGCGACGGCCAGGCGAGCCAGCCCCCGGCCGCGACCGCGATCGCCAGCGACGCCGCCACGGCGCCGCCCAGCCAGCGGCGGCGCGCGGGTTCGATCGGGTCGTCCTGCCACGCGGGCATGGTTTCCGTCGGCCATGTCAGGCCGGGCAACATGTCGTCGAGATCGCGATCGTCCGTGGCGATGGCGGCATAGGCGCGCGCATGCGCGGCATCCGAGGCAAGCCATACCTCGAACGTTTCCCAGTCGTCGAAAGCGGGATCGCGCTGGCGGATCAGCCAGGCGATGGCTTCCTCCTCCATCTCGCGCGTCCAGTCGTTCATGTCCGCCTCCTGATAGCAAGGACGGAATCGGCGCGGTCAAACCTCATCGAGCGACCTCCGATAATCGAGCAGGGCGCGATAGGCACGTCTGAGATCGGCTTCCACCGTGCTCAGGCTGACTCCCATTTCGCGCGCGATATCGCGTTGTTGGGCTCCGTCGATGCGATGGCGGCGAAAGATCGTTGCCGGGCGTGCGCCGAGACCATCGAGCACGGCCTGCGCTCCCGCCAGCATTTCCCGCGCGACGAGACGGCGGTCGGCGGCTGGCTCGTCCGACCGGTCGGGTTCGGTCGGACCGGCCGAATCGCTCCAGTCCTGTTCACGACGCTCGGCCTGCCGCCGCGAGCGGAAACGGTCGACCATCAGGTTGTTGGCCGCGCGATAGAGATAGGACATGGGCTGCGCGATCGGGCCGCCATCGGCGGTCGCCACCCGTACATATAAATCCTGGAGCACGTCCTCGGCAGCGTCGCCCGCACCGTGCGCGAGCAGGAATCGCAACAGCTTGTCCCTGTTCGCGAGGATGACGGCCTGGAGGCCTGAAGGGGGCACGTCGTCCATATGGCGGCGAAGGAGCGTTGAACCGGGCAGGATGGCGACGCCTCCTAGGGCTTGCGCAATCGCTTATCCAGCCCAAACCACGATGCGGGCCCAAAGGGTTCGATTGCGGTGCAGCCGCCACAGCACGCCCAGCCGCCACGACCGGGCGGGTTTCGCGCCGCGATATCGGCGATCTACCCCCGCCTCGCTCGACAAAGCTCGACGTTCGGTTCGCCAGCGACCGGCCGCCGGCTTCAGGCGAACCGATCTAATCGGAATTGACGGGTAGCGGGTGCGGCGTTTTCGGGCCGCCCCCACCTTCCCGGCTCAGCACCCCAGCAGGTCCAGCAATTGATTGATGATCGCCTGATAGTCGATGGTTCCAAACCGCAACCCGCAACGCTTGCCTCGCGACCACACGACGACGGCGGGGATGGGATGCGCCCCCGCGATCGACAGCGTGACGGGCGTTCCCGGCGCGAATTGCGCTTGCGAGGCGATACGGCATCCGCCGGTCGAAAGCTCGATCAGGCGCCCTTCGAAATGACCGAAGGCCGCCGACTGGATTTCGACCGGCGCCGATACGCGCTGGCGAAGATGGCGGCGCGCCTCGACCTGATCGGTGTGGTGGGTCGGAAATTCCTCGTGATCGACAAACATGACAGGGTCCCTTCGTTGGTGGTGGAAATGGATCAGTTGATCCGAGCGACGAATGAGATGGAAAAGCTCGAATTGGCCGCCATCGTGCCGCTGGGCGTGATGCGAACCGCGCGGACATTGGCGTCGTATCCGCTCGCCGGCGCGTAGCTCCAGGTCGAGCCGCCATTGTTGGAATAAGCCGGCGATCCGGCAGCGAGGGAAACGCCGCTCGATCCCGCGTTGATCGAAAACGGCGTACCGGACGCGGCGTCGAGAACCGTATTGCGGAACGTGACTCCCGTCGGCAGCACGTCGCTCAGCACGATGCTGCTTGCGTCGACCGGGCTGCCGCCGGTGTTGGTGACGGTCAGCGTGTAGACAATGTCGCTGCCGGGAAGATTATAGGCGCCCAGCGTTCCCGACACTGGCGCGGACGTCTTCGCCACCGAGAGTTGCGGCATCGGGCAGAAGCTGATGCCGGCGATACCGGCGCCCTGTTGCCCGGTCGTGTTCTCTCCCCTCGAGTACGGGGCATTGCCGTAGCGGACCGTCACGGTCGTCACCGGCTGCGGGAACGTGACGGTAACGTCGCCCTGGTCGGAATTGTTGTCGGAGGAATCGACGCCGACGATCTCGCTGGTGGAAATGGAGAACGGCGTGGTCGTGGGTCCGTACGTCACCGCCGATCCCGTTGCGGTGCGGAAACCGCCGACGGCGTTGCTGTTGCCCGGCGGGCTCGACATGCCCGGCGTATAGGTCACGCCATTGCCCACGCCGGTAACCATCAGCCATTCCCGAAATTGGTTGGCGGTATAGTCGATGTCGTTGAGCGTCATGGAGAAATCGCGGATCGGCTGCGCGAAAGTGAACGTGATCACGATCACTCGCGACGTTCCCGTGATGCTGGACGTACGGCCGGAAAAGATGCCGCCGAACACCAGGTCGCGAAGCGATGCGTTGGGTCCGGTAACGAGCGTGCTGATCGCCGGCATCTGGGTGTTGGCGACCACCGTGCTGCTCAGACCGTTTTGCGTCAGCTTGAGCGTGAAGGGCTGGCTCGCCCCCCCGCTCGTGGTTGCCGTGTAGCTATAGGTCGAACCGTAAGAAAGCGTCGCCGCCGGAAGGTTCGCAAAGGCGAAATTATACTGCTCGGACGCCGCGCAGCCGGCCGATGCCGGATTGCTGCCGAGCAAGGCGAACAGGACGCCCAAGGCGATCCACAGGCGGCTCATCGGCGATCCAGCCCGAGAAAAGCAAAGCTGCGCTGGTCGAACTTGATCTTCATCGCAACGAAAGGCCCCGCCCGCGTCGTCCGCGCCCCGGCGAAATCGCGATCGTCGAAACCGCGCACATTCCAGCCGACCGTTACGAGCATGTCGCGCGCCGGACGAACGCCGATCGAAGGGCCGTAGGCATAAGCGATCGATCGCATGCCTGGCCCTGCCCGCATCGTCGCCGACACCGCCATTTCGACCTTGTCGCCCAGACCGATGCGGGCATCGATCCCGGCCATCGTGCTGAGCCCGGCTATGTCGTAGCTGTCGATGCGATCGAAGACGTAGCGCGCGCCGAGGAACAGGCTCACCTCGCTGCGCTGGAAATAGCCCTTTTCATCGCGGCCGCGCGGCGCCCAGTCGATCGACAGGCTGCCGACGGCACGACGCGTGCGCGCGTTACCGGTCACCGTCAGGGTCGAGCCGGCGACCGGGCCGGCGGCCCCCGCGACCGCATTGGCCACGCTGTCCTCGATCCAGGACAGCTTGCCCAACATCGCGACGCGGCTCGCGGCCGGGCGATAGGCGCCCGACACGGCGAGATCGAGCGTGCCGGTGGTCGCGCCGCCCTGTTGTTCGGCATGCGTCCAGGTCGCCAGCGCGCCGAAGGCCGATCCCTCGCCCAGACGCCGGATCAGGCCAGCGGTAAAGGCGGAGCGATCGCCGAGCGATCCGAAGCGATATTCCGCGCGCGCGGTGCCGCTCCAGAACTTGGTCCGGTAGGTCGCCCCCAACGTGAGCGCCGTGAAATCTTCGGTGATGAGGTTGCCCGACCCGACATAGCCGCCCGATGCCGCGGGCTGGCCGGCCACCAGCACCTTGGCGGCATCGATGCCCGACAGCGTGCGCGAACCGTCGAGCGTGGCGTCGATCGACCATTTCTTGCCGAGCTGGAACGACTGCGCGAGCCCGTAGGCGGCGAAGGCGCGGCGGCCATATTCGCCGGTATCCTGCGCACCCAGGCCGCTGGTCAGCCGGGCACCCGCCCAGGGCTTGAGATCGAAGCCGATCCGCGCGGTGCGCGCATCGACTGCGTCGCCCTTGGCGATTTCATAGGCCGCGTTCAGCGTGACGTCGGGCGACACCTGGAACCGCGCACCGAGCCGGTATTGCGCGGGGAAATCGACGCTCTCCGCCTTGCCCAGCGAAAGACTGGCACTTGCGTCGAGCTCCAGACGACCACCCAGCAGGCGCCGCGTCGCGCCGGCATCGAGCAGCGTCGACGTTAGACTGGAATCGGTCGCGGTACGGTCACGAGCGTAGGTCATGCCGAGATGGAAGTCGCTCTTGGCACCGGTGAAGTCCAAGCGCGTGCGCGCCGCCGTACGATCCGCACTGCCGGCAAGATCGTTGTCCAGCCAGGCGCTGGTCGACAGCGACAGCCGCTCGGTCAGCCGATACCGGAGATCGAGCCCGATCCGGCGGCGACCGAGATCGACATTGTTCTGCTGCCCGACGCCATAATCGGTCGCCGCGCTGCGCGCATAGGCCAGCAGATCGAGACGACCGCTATGCCGTTCGAGTTCGACGAGCCAGGCGGCGCTGACGGCATTGCTGCCGTCGCGGCGGCTGCCGGCGATTTCGCCGCGCAGTTCGGTGTCGCTACCGAGCCGCCAACGAAGATCGGCGCCCCCGAGCAAGGTACGGCCGGTGTCGCCGGCATCGCGCAGGCCGGTCACGCCGATGCGCAACCCCTCGTCATTGCTCGTCCAGCTGAGACGCGCGCCCGCATTGACGTCGCCGCCCGATGCCGAGGTCACTTCGTAGTCGACGACCAGGAATTGCGGATCGAACGAACTGCTGCGGCTGAGCAGCGGCGACGCCAGGCGCAGCGTCCCCGCGGCATAGTCGATGTCATAGTCGACGAACCGTGTCAGAGTGCGTTGCTCGATCACACGATCGGGGCGCAAGCGATCGCGCACCTCGACCGTCACCTGCTCGCTATTGGCCAGGATGTCGCGCGATGCCAGCACGTATCCGACAGAGAGACCATTGCCCTGGATCGACTCGCGGCGATGAGTCGTCGGGAAGCGTGCGACGAACGCCGCGCCGGCGAGGTTCTTGCCGCGATATTCGGTCTTCGCGCCGGTCGCAGACCGGACGTAGCGCGCTAGCTGGGTGTCGACGAAGTTCGTCTCGAAATCGCCGAACAGCGCATAGAATTGGCGCGTTTCGAGCTTGATGTAGATCTTGCGCGTGCTCGCTGCGTCGTAGCGCCGCTCGGAACGGTCGGCATAGACGGTGTAATAGGTATTGGGGTCGATTACGCCCGACAGTTGCTGGTCGCCGCGGCGCTTGGCGCTGTCATAGGCCAGCGTGAGCAGCCACGATCCCTTGATCCGGCCCTTGGCGTAGAACGCGACCCGGCCGTCGGCGCTGATCTCTTTGGCGGGAACGGCCAGGGACTCGACATGAGATGCGAGCTTGCCGAAACCAGCCCGCCCCTCGGCGAGGCCGACGATCGTCCACGGCTGGTTGCCTGGCGACAGCCAGCTCTCCACCTTCTGGCGGCGAACCTGGTCGCGATCCCGGAACGCAAAGTCGAGCGTGAGCGCGCCGCTCGTCGTGGTCGGCGCGAGTTCGATATAGGCGATGCCGTCGTCCCCGGTGACACGCCACACCGGCGCCGCGCGCTCCAGTCCCGACAGTGCGCGGGCCTGATCGGCATCGACCGCCAACGCCGTTTCATACGGCGCCGAGAGCGACAGGTCGCCGGTCGTACCCGCACGCACCGGGTGACCGTTACGATCGGTGATGCGCACGGCGATCACCGGTCGATGGACACCGTCGGCGACCAGGCGCGATTGCGCCGGCAGATATTGCGCGCGCGCTGCCGTCGTCGTGAAATACACGGTCCGCTCGAGCGTTGCCGCGACCGTGCCATCGGCATCGCGGACGACGACGGTGAAACGATTGGCGCCGGGCGCCAATGGCACGCCGCGCCACAGGCTGACGGTGAAGGTCTTCGCGGGGTCGCTTCGCGTACCGTCGAAGGTAATGGCATCGACCGGCTTTCCGCCCACCAGCAACGCGGCGGTCTGACCGACCAGATGACGTATCGCGATTCGCGTCGCGGGCTGGCGGGGATTGTAGTCGGTATCGGGGAACAGCCAGGCGATATTGGCCGCGCCATTGGCGAACCAATCCCGCTCGCCACCCGCCGCCGCCTTGTCCGACAGCGGCGTGGGAATGGCGGGATCCGGCTCGGCGGCGGTGACATCGACCGACGGCAGGATCGCCTGGAAATCGGCGATGACCACCTGACCGCCCTGCCCCTCGACGAAGCGCGAGGTCGCGCTGCCGGCAGAGCGGGTGCTGCGCGTACAGTCGACGAACGTCCCGCCCTGCCCCAGCGTACCGCCGTCGACGGCGACGACGTGGCTGCCGGGCACGATTCCCTCGAAATGATAGCGGCCATCGGAATCGGTGATCGCGTAGCTGCCGTCCTCCAGCATCACGCGGACGCCGCCGACGCCCCTGGCACGCGCCGCATCGGTCGTGCACGGACCGGCGGCGATCCGTCCGACGATGGTCATCCGCGAGGCGATCACGTCCGACGTCACGGCGACGACGGCCGTTGCCGTGGTGGAAATGCCGCGCGCGTCGCTGACGACCGCCTTGTTGACCGCCTGGCCCGCGGGGGCGTCGGGCAGGATCGCGAGCACATAGGTGACGACATGAGCGCCGCCGCCGGCGAGCGTTCCCAGCGCGACGGTCAGACGCCGTCCGTCGGCGGTGACGGTCGCCGCCGCGCCCGCAGGGACGCCGTCGATCCGCACCGACCCCAGGTTGAGCCGCATGCGCGACGGCAGTGCATCCGTCAGCGTGACGCCCCGGCGCGCAAAACCCGCATCGGGGTTGGTGAGCGTCA
Organism: uncultured Stakelama sp.; assembly: GCA_964521615.1. GTDB lineage: Bacteria > Pseudomonadota > Alphaproteobacteria > Sphingomonadales > Sphingomonadaceae > Sphingomonas. The sequence continues at coordinate 29,285 of CAZFTL010000019.1, forward strand.
CCGTATAGACGATCTGGTCCCCGGCGACCGCAGTCGCCCGCGACGCTACCTTGGTCAGGGTCAGCGGTGTGGTCGGGCGGTCGACGGGGACGTCGACATGCACGGCGTCGGGGCCCGTCACGGCGAATATCTCCCCGCGAGAGCCCGTCACGAGGATCAACGGCGTCCCGTCGGGGCGCGTCAGGCCGGCCAATTGCGCGTCGGTCGTCGTCGATGGCGCCGTGTACGGCGATGGCGGCGTGACGATCAGCCGGTATCGACCCGGCGCAACCTGCGGGAAGCTGAATTCGCCCGGTTGCAGCGGATAACCGACGCCGGCGCTATCGGTGACTGTCTGTCCCGTCGTCACCGTGGCGGGCCATGTCGCGCCACCCGGCGCCTGGACGGTGGCGGGCAAGCCCGTGTCGGCATCGACCAGGCTGACCCGAGCCCCCGATACCGGAGCGCCGGTGCTGCTGTCGATGACGAACCCGGAGGGATCGAGCAAGACCGTGACGGTGGCACTGGCATAAGCACCCTGGCCACTGGGCGGCTCGGCCGTCACGGTGATGCGGTCATTGCTGTTCAAGCTGAGCAGGCAATCGCCGCTGCGGACCACCGAATTGCCGTTCGTTGCGATCATACCGACGAACTCGCCGGTATTGGGGCCGGTTTCGACGACCGTCGTCGTTTCGCGGTCCCCCGTCGTCGTCGTCAGCACCACGATCAGCGTATCCACCACGGAGGGATCGAGATTGGCGGCAGGCGCGGTGACGCGGAAGATCAGGGGATCGCCGGCATGGACGATGTCGGTGGGGGCGATTGCGCTGGTATAGGTGGTATCGCTGCGTGCCGCCGCTCGCAGCGACGGCAGCGATCCCGATTGGCAGCCGCCGGTTGGAATGGTCACGGGCGTCCCCGCGCCGGGGTCGGGACGGTACGTCTCGATCGTCGCTGGAGGAAGCGCCTCGATTTCGGTGATGACGGCGTTGGATTGGACCGACTGGGTCGCCCCGGGAGAACCCCAGGTGGCCGTTGCGACATTCGTAACGCGCGTGGCCGCGATCGCCGGAAGCGGCAGTGCCCCCAGCGAGACGGCGAAGAGAATTATCGCCAAGATATTGAAGATAAATCTAAGTTTCATGACGTTCGGATGCGGCCGACGGCTCCCCGGGTGACGAGGAAGCCGCCGGCCACGGCCGTCAGTTGACGGTTACGCGGAACACGACCGTGCGGGCATCGCCCGCGGCCACGGACGGGATCGTCGCGGAGACGGTTCCCGAAGCGAAACTGCCGCCGGCGGTGCCGTCGGCATTGCAGGTGGTGCCGGTCACCGTACCGTTGACCAGGATGCCGTAGGACGACTGATACGTGGTCGTCGTCGGCAAAAGGTCGGAGATGGCGACGTTCGCCGCACCGGCACCGCCGGTGGCGTTCTTGACCGTGATGCAATATTGCACCACCGACCCAGGGATCATCTTGGGATTGGTCGTCCCGTTGAGCGGATCGCTGATGATCGAGCTGACCTTGGTCACCGACAGCGCCGCCGCCAGAACCGTATAGTCGCCTTTCGCGGAGAACGCGGCATCGCGCGCGGCATCGCTCGCGCCGGCCCCGTCGGCAAAGACGGTGTCCATGCCGGCCGTGTTCGCCCCGGTTGTCTGAACGAGCGCCGCGCCCATCGACCCGGCGGCGCCGCCCTCGCGGCCGGTCGCGGTCAACGTGACCGCCGCGACGTCGCCCGTCACGCGGCCAAGCGGGATGTCGGAGACCACGAACACGGTCTTCGACGCGTCCGCGCCAAGCTCGTCGAGATAGGTGACCTGCGTGTCGCCGGCATCGAACGTGCCGTTATTGTTGGTATCGACGTAGATGCGCACGTTCGAAACGTCGAAATTGTCGGTGTTCGAATGCGCGCCGGCACCGCCCGTCTGCTGCGTCGCGGTAAGCGCGAAATCGAGCACCGCATTCGACAGGTTGGTGACCGAGAAGGTCGTCACCGCCGAGGTCTGCCCGGGCGATACCGAAATGGTGCTCGAATCGACCAGGGTGACGGTCACGTTGACCTTGCGGTCGACCGTGAAGGTATCGGAGGCGGAAATCGCGGTCTGCGCGACGCCGCCCACCTGGTAATTGACCTGCACCGTATTGGTGATGGTCTGACCCGCCGTCACGCCGGAAGCGTGCGCGGGGGTCCCGGCCAGGCTGGCAAGCACGCACAGGCTCACCGCGCCCAGCCACCGGCTGGTACGTCTCATGGATGTTCTCCAGTGTTAGTTACTGATTCCGCGTCTAAAAATTGCCGAGGCGCGGTCGGCCGACCGCGGCTAGCGAACCACGCCGCGATATCTCACCAGCCCGCTCGCTCCGGGAGCGATCGAGGCCATTGTCCAGCGTATGTGGGTGACGTCGGACGGCTGGGCAGGCCGCGTCGCGCCGTTCGAACCCTTGACCTTGAGCTGCGCGAGCGGCGCGTAGCTGCGTCCGCCGTCCACCGACTCGACCGCCCCCGGGCTTGCGTCGCCGGTCCAGGCGACAGCCGCGGGAATCGGGTTGGTCACCACGAATTGGGTCGCCGGCTGCGGCCCGGTATTGCGATAGTCGGTCTGGAAGACCAGCTTGTCGCCGGGCAACACCTTGCCGGGCTTTTCGAGCACGGTCTGTTCTCGTCCGTTCACGACGCTGATCTTCTCGACCATTACCGAGCTGGACAATTGCACGTTCTGCGGACCCGCCGCGACGACGAGCGGGGCGAGCAGCAGGAGAGAGAGTCCGCGAGTCATGGTTACGCTCCTGTGTTGATCTTGACGGTGAAGGTGATGGTATGGGCCGCGCCGGCTGCCTGCGTGCCCAGGGTGACGTCGACGCCGGTCGCTGCCGCGATGCCGGCGTCGCCGTCGGCGGCATCGGTCAGCGCGGCACCGTCGAGCGTCAGCGTTCCCGGCTGGTAGGCGGTTCCGGCTGGGATCGCGTCCGTGACGTGAAGGTTCGACAACCCGCCGCTTCCGGTGACGGTGGCGACCAGCTTGTAGGTGATCAGTGCGCCCGGCACGGCACGCGAACCGCCATAAGGGTCTGCAACGGTGGCGGATTTTGCCAGCGTGAGGGCGGCACCCTGAATGACGAAGCCGCTGGTGGCATTGGCCTGGGCATGAGTCGCGCCGACGATCGCATCGCCGCCGCCGGTCCCCTTGCCCGCGAAAACGGTGCCGGGAGCTCCGCTTCCGGTGACCGCAGTCGCGGTCAGGCGGACCTCGCCGCGTTTGCCTTCGGCGGCGCCCGCCGGAATCGCGCTTACCACGAAGACGGTGATCGCCTGGTCCGGATTGAGCGACGGGCCCTCGCCATTCGCCGCCAGCGGCTGGTCGACGCCGGGATCATATTGACCATTGCCGTTACTATCGATCACGATCGACGAAATCGTCGGGTCGAAATCATTACCCGTCACCGTCCCCGTGGCAGTCAGCACGAAGGCTTCGGGGCCGTTACCGGCATTGGTGACGGTAAAGGCGCGAACCTGGCCGGTTGCGCCAGCGGCCACCGTTGCGTCGCCGGAATCGCGCGACACCACGGTCACGTCCAATACTTCGTCGACGGTCAGGTCGACCGCGTTGGAATTGATCGTCTTGCTGCCGTGTCCGTCGTCATAAGTGGCGCTGGCCACGTTATGGATGACCGTGCCCGCCTGCACACCCGACGCGGCGGCCGGCGTCGCGAGCATGGCAATCGCAGCCGTACCTGCCGCCAACAGGGCACGAACATGGTATCCGGAAGTGGTTGATCGCGTGTTCATGACGCCATTGCCGGCGCGACCGGTTAACGTGGACCTACCCGGTGCGCCCGTTCGCCGGAAGAGATGATCTCGGCCGCCGACGACATCATACTTTTGGATTAGGGCTCTGCCGGCAGTGCCATCTTTCCTGTTGCTTTATGGGACAAAGCCCGCAGCAAGGAAGATTGCCATACGGCTCCGCCTGGCACATTGGGCAATCGCGCCATTGACGACCGTCAGGGCAAACCAGCAAGATATATCCGAAGTGGAGTCTTTCGAGCGGGCGTATGCTCGTATCGCACCATTTCCAAGGCGGCAGAGTTAACGCCGCCGGGTCGGGAGGGTAGGCGTTGAGAAGAGTTTTGGTCGCCGACGATCATCCCATGTACGCAACCGCGCTGGCGATGGCCGTGCAGAAGATCGATCCGGCAATATTGGTGGATAGCGCCGGCACGCTGGCCGAGGCGGAGACCCTGACGCGCAATCACGCGTACGATCTGATCCTGCTCGATCTCATGCTGCCCGACGTGCAGGGTTTTTCTGGCCTCGCGCTCTTGAGGGCCATTCGCGCGGACGTGCCGATCGGGATCGTATCGGGGCGCGACGACGCCGGCGTGATGCGTCAGGCAGCGACGCTGGGCGCGCAGGGCTTCCTGTCCAAATCATCGCCGATCGACCGGGTCATATCCGCGATCCGGGTCTTGCTGGAGGGCGGGCAATGGTTTCCCAACGGCGTCAATCTCGGCGCCGTATCCGACGCGACGACTGAGCTGGCGGCGCGCATGGGCACCCTGTCGGTGGCGCAGCTGCGTGTGCTGCGCGCCATCGCGAGTGGGCGGCAGAACAAGCAGATCGCGCACGATCTCGACCTTGCCGAACCGACGATCAAATCGCATCTCTCGGCGATCTTCCGGAAGCTCGGCGTGACCAACCGCATGCAGGCGGTGCTGCAGCTTCAGTTGCTCGAGGAAAGCGAGACCTCGCGCGGATCGTCGGACGCAGCAAGCATGGTCCGGGCCGCGGAAACGACATCGATGGCCGCTTCGTCGAGCCGCGCCAGCAACGTATCGCTCACCTCCTGATTGGCCGCGCCGAGCTCGATCTGCATCAGCGCATCAACCAACCGGTGCGCTCCTACGCTAGCGGCTGCGCCGCGCATGCCATGCGCTTCCCGCCTGGCCTGATCGACGCGTCCCGCGGCCAGATGCTCGCGGATGCGCCGCGGCGTCTCCTCGGCATCCCCCATCAGCATCGTCAGCAACAGATCCCGCGCCTGCCGATCCAACGTTGCCTCTAGCCCGCGCACGCGAGCGGGGTCGATCGCAGGCCGTTCTCCCGAATCGCGCGCGGCGCCCGTCGGCGCATGGTCCGATGGAATGCCGTCGATCACCCTGGCCAGCGCAGCAAGGTCGACGGGCTTGACGAGCAACCCGTTCATGCCGGCGTCCGCGATGGTCCGCCGCCGTTCGGCTGAACCGTCGGCGGTCAGCGCGAAGATCGGCAACTTCGCCCCGCACCGCCGCTCGCGGATTTCGAACGCGGCCTGGACACCGTCCTTCACGGGCATTTCGACGTCCATCAGCACGATGTCGAACGGGCCCGAATCATCGCCGTCGAGCAGTGACACCGCAGCCGCGCCGTCGCTGACGGTAACGACCTCGTGGCCCAACCGGCGCACCAACTCCGCGATCAGATATCGGTTGGTGTCGTTGTCCTCGGCCAATAGCACGCGTTTGCCCGCGCCAATTCGCGCGGCAGATTTCGCGTCGGTAGCGGCCGGAGCAGGCGCTAGTGGCAGCGTGAAGCGAAAGCAGGCCCCACGATACAGCCCGCGCTCGACACCGATGCCTCCGCCCATCGACTCGACGAGCATGCGCGAAATGCTCAGTCCCAACCCCGTGCCGCCATGGTGGCGCGTGATCGACGGGTCGGCCTGAACGAAAGGCTCGAAGATCGCATCGACGCGGTCCGGGCGGATGCCCACGCCGGTATCCTCCACGTCGAAGCTCCAGACAATGCCGTCCGCGGGCGGGCGAACGGTGATGGCGACGCCACCATCCTTGGTGAACTTCAATGCGTTCGACACCAGGTTCGTCAGTACGCGCGCGAACCGGGCGGGGTCGCCGATCACCCAGTGCGATTGCTCGATGCCGCTGGTCGCGATCGACAGGCCCTTCGCCGCGGCATCGTTGGCGAAAACGGTGACCACGTCGTTGACGACATCGCGCACATCGAAATCGATCGATTCGGGCTGGCCGTGCCCCTCGCTCAACTTCGAGAACAGCAACACGTCGTCGACGATGCCCGCCAGCAAATGACCCGAACGTTCGAGCGTATCGAGATGGCGTTGGCGCGCATGGTCGTCGGTGCTGGTTCGCAGTAGCGCGGCGGTGCCAAGAATGCTGGTGAGCGGCGTGCGGATCTCGTGCGTGATGGTCGCGGTGAACTGCGCCTTGGCGGCCAACGCAGCCTCCGCTTCTTCGCGCGCGTCGGTGACCGCTCGCAACGTCTCGACCTGATCGGTGATGTCCTGGAAGACGCCGAACAAGCCGACCACGGTCCCGTCGGGCGCGCGCTCCGCCTGCCCGCTGGCGGCTGCCCACCGTACGTCGCCCGATGGCTGGACGATGCGCGCCTGGTAATGGAGTTGCTCACCGGTCTCGATCGACTTGACGACCAGCGCCTCGACCCGCGCCTGGTCGTCGGGGTGATAAGCCTGCAACGCGGTGGCCGAGGTCGGAACATAGTCGGCCGGCAGCCCGTGGATCCTATAGACTTCGGGCGACCAAAATACGCTGCGATCGATCCAGTTGATGCGCCAGGTCCCGATCTTCGCGAGCTTCTCCGACATGCCGAGCAAACGCTCGCGCTCCTCGACTTCGGCCAGGGCGCGCGCCGCAGCCTGTTCGGCGGCGTGCCGGCGCGACACGTCCCGCACGCTGGCCACGAATTCCGGCGGACGGCCGTCGCGCTCGACCAGTCGATAGGCAGCCTCGAGCCAGACATATTCGCCGTCACGGTTGAGCTTCCGATAGGTACAAATCCGGTCGCTCCCGCCTTCCAGCAACGCCTGGAAGGTCCGGGCGACCCGATCCCTGTCATCCGGATGAATGTCGATCAACGCCGACCGGCCGACCATTTCCTCAGGCCGCAGCCCGAGGATTCGTTCACTGGCGGGCGACACGTAATGCCGCGTGCCGTCCAACCCGATCCGCATGATCATGTCGTTGGCGTTTTCGGTGAGCAACTGGAGTTGTTGCTGCGCTTCGCGTACGCGCCGAAAGGCGTTTCCCATCTGGCTCAGGGCGATGGCGACGGGCATCGTCGCCAATGCCGCAATGGCGATGAACGCCTGGAGGAAAAGCATTCGCTCGTCGGGCGGAAAATGGACCGCGATCGGGCCGTACCCCGCCATCGTCGCCGCGCTGCCGATCACCATGATCGCCGCCATCGCGATCGACGCGCCGATGAACCGCAGGCGGAACGTCGCGAACACCATGCACGGCATCAGCAGGAAAAGCATCGGTTGGTGAGCGCGATAGAAGACCACGACCGAGAGCGCCGCCGTCCCCAGTCCGATAGCGGCCGCCGCGAGCGCCTCGCCCGGATTCGACAACCGCAGTACATCGGATCGGCGGATAGCGAGCAGCAGGGGCAAGAGGACGATCAACCCCATCAGGTTGGACGCGAACCAGTGGAACGCTACCTGCTCGATCGGCGCTCGCGCGACGAGCGCTACCGCGCTCGCCGACAATATCGCGCTCACCGCCGCCGATATGATCGCAGCCCCGACCAAGCTAGCGAGCCCGGGCATCGTCCTGGCGTCGATCCGCCATCTGACGATCGCCCCCGCCATCATGAGGATTTCGATCGCGTCGATCAGCGGCAGAAACAATGTAAGCGGGGTCAGATCGTTCGCGAGCAAATTCGCCGCCGCCAGGGCAAGAACGGACACCCAGAGCATCGTCGGCCTGGATAGGCGACGTGCTCGGACGACCCACGCAACGATTACGGCATTGCCGGGCCATAGCAGTGCGATGCCACCGGTGCTTCGCGTGTAGATCAGCGCGCCGAGGGCCAGTGCGAAGACCATTCCGGCGAAGATCGCGCCGGACAGAAAAACAGATGCCGCCGCACCCAACGGCGACGCGCCCGGGACGGGAAACGCCGGCGCGCCCACCCCATTTTTTGATGGCCCCGACGACCCCGACTCACCCCCGTGCGCCACTCGCTCTCGTCATCCGTTGGACAATGGCAGACCTTTGACCAGCACGGCCGCGCTGGGAAGTCAGAAATTACGACAATCCGGCGCAGCGCGGAGGGACATGAAGGTCAGGCGTGACCGCTGGCTGCCACGAAGCGGCGCCCATTCATCGCGGAGTCGCTGACGCTTTCGTACCGAACGCCATTGCGTGCCGATGCCAGCCTTTCGGCTGCAATATCGGGCAATTCGCGATTGACGTCGGCCACGTCGAGATGTTGCCAGCAGAGAAACTGGCGGACACGATGTTCGCTCTGTTCGATGGCATCCTGCACCGAGGCGAAATCGTCCCACGGCGCGGTTGCGGAGAAGCGAATCGCGTTCGGGGTAACGAAAGCGCGCGGCGCTCCCACGAGGGGCGCCCGTGGCGAAAGGCCAAACAGCAGGTCGTTACCGGTGTATCTCACGGTCTTCTCGACCCGAATCCATTCCGGACGCTCGGCATCCCGTATCGACGACGCGTGCCACGCGACCGCCGTGGATTCGTCGAGCGCGATCGGCACCAGCGCGCAGCAATCCGTGATGCGGCCGATCAGGTGGCGCGAAGCGTCATCCTGCACGGCGCGGGCATAGGCACGCAACCACCCCTCTACCCGGTCGATCAAGATCAGCCGAAGGTGATCCCGTCCGTCTTCTCCGAACGGGCCGGCAGCAAACAGCTGGTATCCTTCGAATTCGACGGTCATCTTCGCCCTCCTGATCTCCGGTGGCGTTCCTGATCCGCAGCGTTCCGAAAGTGGTTAATTCAGCCGGCATTCGTACGAATTGCTCAGCCGGGGCGGCGCCGTCTGTCAGCCGAAAGGATGAATTCAGTCGCGAGGCCGCTGATCGTGCAGGTACGCGGCATCACACCGCCGGCACGGTCTGGCTCCCGGTACGCCGCCATCGACCTGTCGGCCCGGGCCCGACAGCACCCACCCCGGGCAAATGACTACCCACCGCCAAGCGCCTGAAAAGCAGCCTTATTCCCGGAACGATCAATGAAACGGGCGCGCGATTGCCCGACCTCGCGCAAAACCTATCCGAAACTGACAAATTAAAACGATAGATATCAACATCTTGATCGACTGGCACGGTCGTTGCTGCAGGCGCATCCAGCAAGAGCTTGAAACGATGGTGACGGATGATTCCGAAATCGCGCGAGTTACCGAAGCGGTGCGACGCTACGTCCTTCTGCGGCCGAATGCGGCGGATTCGCTGCGCGGAATCGCCGAATCCTGGCTCGCCCAGCTTCTGCCGCCACCGAGCTTCGCGACCGTTCGTACGGCACTCGAACTGCTCGAAAAGGACGGCACGATGGAACGGTCCTGGCCGGGCGGCAGCGAGATCTGGCATGCCGCGCGACATTAGGGGAACCGCGGCGTGAACACCGCGATCCGCGCCGCCTCCGAAACGTTACGCTCCGTGCTGCTCGCAACGATGCAGGCAGACCCGATCCTCAAACTGTTGTTCACCGGAGTCGGCGCCGCGGTCGTATCCTTGGGCAATCCGGACGAGATGAGCGACGGCGGCGAAAGTGGCATTTCGCTCTGGCTCTATCGCATCGAACGCGACGACCAACGGCTCAATGCGCCGCCCGAGCGGATTGCACCCAATCGCCTTCGCCCGACACCGCTGCCGGTGCGTCTCCACTATCTGGTCTGCCCGATGATAGGGCTCGACGGCAGTGCGGTACCCGTGGCGACACGGCATCACGTGCTGGGCGCCATCCTGCAGACGTTCCATGAGACGCCGCTCGTTTCCGGGGCGCTGCTCAGCGGCGATTTCGCCGGGACCAGCGTGGAACTGGCGGTACGGCTGGAGAATCCCGGACTCGAGGAGATCGCCCGGCTCTGGGACTCGCTCGAGAACGGCTACACGCTGAGCCTGGCCTATGAGGTCGGCATTGTCTCGATCGAGACAACCGCGCCCGATCCGCTCGGCCCTCCGGTGACGATAGCATTGCCCGAATATGGCCTGGCGGAGCCGGTGGGGCCGTGACGACCCGGATCATCCTTGCCGGGGAAACCAGTTGGTCATTCACCCCCGAGGCGCCGCCACCGACACCGGCCGACCGCAGCCAGGCGATCCTGCGTCTCCGTCTCGTCGACGAGACCACCGGCCAGCCCCCAGCCCTTCCGGTCGCTGCCGCCACGACATTGCCGGGTGCAACCGCACGGGCCGGCGATGGCGGACTCGTCGGCGTGGTAGGGCAGCCATCGGTCGCCTTCTACGCGCCGACGATCGCGACTGCGCACGTCGACCTGGCCGTCGGCGCGACCGGCTTCCTGCCGATTCTTTTGGACGAGGCGGTCGGAGCGCAACCTGGTTATCCCGACGCGTTCACGGCGGTCGATCTCGGCGACGTGATGCTGCACCGGATGCCGAGCTGGCTGTCGGGCCGCATGGTGTCGCGCACCGCTGGGCCGCTGTCTGGCGGAACGATAAACGTGTCCGGGGTGTGGCCAAGGATGCAGCACCCCGCCACCGCGGCGGCGGCGCCCGACGCTATGCCCTGCTATGCCGGAATCTACGCCGACCGCGACACCAGCGCGACCGTTGCGCGCCGCAACTTCGCCACGGCGGCAGCGACCAAGGTGCTGCTGCGACCCGGGGTCGCGGGCGACGCCTCGCTGCGGGTGTCGGACAGTATCGGCATCGCCGCCGGGGACATCGTGGCGATCGAGCCGGGCGATCCCGAACGGATAGAATATATCGGCATCAAAAGCGTCAGCGCCGGCTCCAGCGCCGATCAGCCCGCGACGCTGACGCTCGATTTTGCGTTGCGCCGCGACCATCCAGAAGGCGCGGTCGCGACGCGCGCGGTGCCAGGTGCGAGCGGAACCGCAAATCCGCTTGCCCTTCCCGCGCGGCGCGGCGACGCGACGGTCTGGACGACCGCGCTTGCCGGCATCGGCCCGGCCACCAGCGCGATCGAAATCGCCGGCGGGGGCGTGGGACTCCAACCCGAATACCAACCGAGCGCTCGATATCGAGGCGTCACCGGGGTCGAGGGCGACTATGCCTTACCGCCGATCCACCGCGTCGCTGCGGTCGAGCTTACCGCAAGCCATGCGTCCCAGCCCAATCCCATCAAGCGCACCGCCGTACTCGGCTGGGGTCAGGCGACGGTGATCACGGACTTCGTCTTCCCATGACCAAGGCAGCATCCACGTGCCGCAAGGAGAACCGCAATGGCTGAATATCTCTCGCCGGGCGTTTATGTCGAAGAAGTCGACAGCGGCGCGAAGCCGATCGAAGGCGTCAGCACCTCGACGGCGGGCATCGTCGGTGTCGCCGAACGGGGACCGCTCGACATCCCCATTCTGGTGACCAGCGTCGGCGAGTATAATCGCTGGTTTGGCGGCATCCTGGATCCCGGCGCCTTCACCGATGCCGTCGGCAGCGCCCATTGCTACCTGCCGCACGCGATCGAGGGCTTTTTCACCAATGGCGGCAAGCGCGCCTATGTCGTGCGTGTCGCGCCCTCGCAGGCCGCCCGAGCACAAGCCGACGCGTTCTGGCGCCCGCTCGACACTACCGCGAACCCACTCGGCGAGACGACATTGTTGCGCGCCGCTGTGCAGGGCACCGGCAGCGTCGTCGGCCTCTATACCTTGGCGCCGGCGGCCGGATCGCTTGTCGCAGGAGATGCGATCCGGATCGGTGACGGCAGCGCGGCGGAATATCGCGAAATCGCTGCGTCCGGTATCACCACGCCCGTTACCCAGCACATCCCGCTCGACGGACCACTCGCATTCGCGCACGCAGCCGCCGGCAAGATCAGCGAGCATGCGCTGACCAAGATCGGCCTCGCAGGGCTGACCACCACGCTATCGGCCGACGCGGGAGCCGGGGCGCTGGCGCTGTTCATCAACAGCAACAAGGTGATCGAGACCTATCTCGCCGGGCTGCCTGCCGGTGACCTCAACCTGCTCCCGTGGATCGCGCAGGTCGGTACCGCGCCCAATATCGAAGTCACCGTGGTGACCAAAATCGAGGTCGTCGCGGCCGGCCTATACCGACTGACTCTCAATCAGCCGCTGCGCAACGCCTACCAGAGCGCCACGGCGCTCGTGCTCAACCAGAGCGCTGCCCCGGGCGGCGGGGCGCGCGTGCTGGCGACCGATGCCGTTCCCGGCGACCTGATGGTGTTCGCCACCGCGAACGGCGGGCCGACCGCCGTGATCGAGCTCGACCAGGGCGCGGCCAATCACGAGGTCCATGTCGTCGGCGCGCTCGGCGCGATCCCGCTGGTCCAGCCGCTCGGCTTCGAGGTCGCCCCCGGCAGCATGGTCGAAAGCGTCGTGCTGGCCGATGACGGCACCGTCAGCGCCAAGGCGCTGAGCGCGGTTGGGGGCGCCCGCACCCGGTCGCTGTCGCTCGACAATCGCTTCGGGCTCAAGGTCGGACAGTGGATACGGATCGAAACCGGCGCGGTCGCCGAATATGCCTTGATCGTCGCCCTGCCCGGAAGCGGTGGCCCGACCCCCGACGCCGGTACCGTCACACTGGCCGAAGGGCTGGTTCGCGATCATCCCGCCGGTGCGGCGGTCCAGGTGCAGCAAGTGCCGACTGCGGGGCCGCGCGCGACCACGCCGGTCGCGCTCGCCGCCGACGTCGGTACGGCTGCGCTGCTCGTGACCCAGAGCGGGAGTTGGGCCGCAGGCGACTTCGCCCGCATCACTACCCCTTCGGGCGGCATTGCGGTGGCCGCAGTGTCGGGTGCCTCGGTTGCGTCGGTCGCGGCGACAATCCCCCTTACCGCCGATCTGGCGCGCACGCATGCCGCGGGTAGCGCGCTGGTCGAGCGTGCCGAACTGTTCGGGATACAGGCCCTGGACGTCGGCGACTGGGGCAATCGGCTTGGCGTGTCGTTCGAGGACGAGACGCGCGGACTGGCCAATACCCGAATAACCATGCTGACGCCCCCGCTGCAATTCGCTGTCGAGAGCCTGACCGGGATCGAACCTGGCTCGCTGCTCGAAGTCCGCAACCCGGCGACAGGGGCGACCTGCCTGCTCAAGGTGCGCCGCATCAATCGTTCGAATGGCACGGTGACGCTCGACCCTCCCGGCCTGACGCCGGCGATCCTGGCGGCGCTGGGGGCGATCACCGACCCGCTCGAGATCCGATCGCGCGAGTTCCGGATGACCGTCAACCTGCGCCGTCCGCCGGACCCCGCCGTGCCTTCGCGCAACGCGCTCGTCCTCGCTAGCGAGACCTTCGCCAACCTGTCGATGGATCATCGCCACAGCCGCTATTTCCAGCGCGTGATCGGTGCGACCAACGGCCCGCTGCGGGTGGAGGACAACCGGCCCGATGGCGAATCCGCCTATGTCCGGGTGCTCGACGATCTGCAGGACAATGCGACCGAGGTTATCCGGACCGGGCCCGAGACACTGACCGACACGCTGCCCGGCAACCTGGTGGTGCCCGCTGTGCGGATGCTGACCGGTGGCGACGATTCGATCGTCACCATGACCGACGCGATCTATCTCGGTGCCGACAATGCCGAGCCGCGGCTGCGCACCGGTCTCGCCTCGCTGCGCAACAAGACCGATGTCAGCCTGGTCGCGGTGCCCGGCCGGGGCGGCGCGGCGTTGCAGGCCGGAGTTATCGCGCATTGCGAACTTGCCCGTTACCGCGTCGCGATCCTCGACAGTGCAGGCGCCGACGATTCGATCGCGGCGGTGCAGCAGCAGCGGCAGCTTTTCGACAGCAAATATGCCGCGCTTTATTATCCCTGGTTGACCATCCCCGATCCGATGCCCGCCAATCTGGCCAATATCGGCACCTTCGCGCTGCCGCCCTCCGGCCATGTGCTCGGCCTGATCGCGCGCACCGACGAGGATCGCGGCGTACACAAAGCGCCGGCCAACGAGGTAATGATGGGCATCACCGGCCTTACCCGCACCTTGCAACAGGGCGAGCAGGACGTGCTCAACCCCAGCCCGGTCAACATCAACGTGATCCGCGATTTCCGCCCCGACGGCCGTGCGATCCGAGTATGGGGCGCGCGCTGCATCACGTCGGACCAGGAGTATAAATATCTCAATGTCCGGCGACTGCTCAATTATCTCGAGCAATCGATCGAGCGCGGCCTGCAATGGGTCGTGTTCGAGCCCAATGCCGAGCCGCTGTGGGCACGCGTTACGCAGACCGTCAGCAACTTCCTGACCGACACCTGGCGCGCAGGTGCGCTCGAAGGCACCGACCCATCGCAGGGCTATTTCGTCAAGTGCGACCGCACGACGATGACGCAGTCGGACATCGATAACGGGCGGCTGATCTGCGTGGTCGGTGTCGCCCCGGTCAAGCCGGCCGAGTTCGTCATCATCCGCATCGGCCTCACCACCCGCACCACCGACGCATCCTGATCGCCCAATTTTGAAGGGAGCATAGTCCCATGGCACTCGAACCACGCAAGGATCCGTATCGCGGATTCAATTTTCGCCTCGAAATCGGCGGCCTGACCGTCGCTTCCTTCTCGGAAGTGTCCGGGCTCGTCGCGGAAGGCGAAGCCGTCGCCTATCGCGAGGGCGACGAGGGCGTGAACTGGCCGCGCCAGCTGATCGGCCAGCGCAAGTTCAATCACATCGTCCTCAAGCGCGGCTACACCCGCAACAAGGAATTGTGGGACTGGTACGGCAAGATCGCCAACGGCATCAACGATCGCCGCAACGGCGCGATCGTGCTGATGGACGAAGCCCGCAAGGATGTGCTGCGCTGGGAGTTCGTCAAGGCGTGGCCGAACAAGGTCGAGGGCGCGACGCTCCACGCCGCCAATAACGAGGTCGCGATGGAGAGCGTCGAGCTCGTCCATGAGGGCCTCGAGATGAAGCTAGCCGGCTGATCCGACGATGCTCGCCCGCCCCGACACTCCCGGCGTCTACATTCAGCCCGTCGATGCCGACCGCGGCATCGTCGCGGGCGTCCGGACGGATATCGTCGGCTTTGTCGGGATCGCCGATCGTGGCCCGATCGGCGTGGCGGTCGCCTGTCGCTCGATGCGCCAGTTCGCAAGCGTCTTCGGCAACTATGTCGGCAGCGGCTATCTCGCCTATGCGGTCCGCGCCTTTTTCGAGAATGGCGGCCGCGAGTGCCGCGTGGTGCGCGTCGCTGCCCCGGAGGCGAACGCCGCGACGGCGCGCATTCGCATCGCCGACGGACGGTTCGGACTGACGCTGTCGGCCTCGACGCCGGGCGGCTGGGGCAACCTGCTGACGGTCCGCCTCACGCCGTCGCGCCGTGCCGATACGATGGCGCTCGGCAACGGCAATGTGCTCGCGACGCCGGTGGCCGAAATCGCCGGCTTCGCCCGACTCGCGCTCACCAGGATCACGCAAGGCGCGACGATCGCTTGGCGGATCGTCGCGGCGGTCGATGCGGCGCAGGCGACGATCCATTGGGTCCATCCCGATCCCGCCCGGCGCGCGGATTGGCAACAGCCGCTAAGCGGCATCGACACGAGCCGTCCGTTCCGCGTGGAACGGATCGACTACGATCTCTCGGTGCATGAATCGGGGCGGCTGATTGCCGTCGACGCGGCATTGTCGCCGGTTGCCGGCACCGATCGCTTCGCGGCCGACATTCTGTGCCTACCGCCCGCGCTCACCGGCACGGTAAACGACACCAGCTTGCTCGATGCGCATCCCGGCGCTGCACCGCCAGTCGTCGCCACGATCGACAACGGGACGGACGCTGGCTGGGTCGCTGTCCCGATCATGCCCGGTGAGGGCGCCAGCCTGAATCTTTCCGGCGGCGTCGACGGGCTGATCCACCTCGCGCCCGATGATTTTATAGATACCGGCCTGGCGCCGTTGGCGCGTGCCCGCGACGTCGCGATTCTCGCCTGTCCCGATATCCTGATCCAGCCGGTTCGCGTGTTGCGCG
>CAZFTL010000019.1:45271-90514 GCA_964521615.1 uncultured Stakelama sp.
GCCGCCGGTGTTCGATGCCGGCGCGATCGAGACGGTGCAGGCGGCGATGATCGCGCAATGCGAGGCGTTGCGCGATCGCGTCGCACTGATCGACCCGCCCTTTGCAGCAGCACGCAGCGGTGATCTCGGCACCGCGCCGGTCCAGGCGTGGCGGCAGCGTTTCGACAGTGCGTTCGGCATTCTCTATTTTCCATGGGTGGCGGTCGCCGATCCGCTGGTCGGCGGCAGCGTCCGGCTGGTCCCGCCATCGGGCCATGTCGCCGGCCGGTTCGCCGATACCGACCTGTCGATCGGCGTCCATCGCGCCGCGGCGGCCGAACAGCTCGACTGGGCGCAGGCCGCCTCGATCATGCTCGACCCCGCAACGCATGGCCTGCTCAATAGCGCCGGGATCAATGCGCTGGTCGCGCGCGACGGGCGGCCGTTGCGGATCCTTGGCGCGCGAACCATGTCCTCCGATCCCGACTGGCGCTTCGTGCCCGTGCGGCGACTGGTCTGCATGATCCGCGACGCCCTCGACGCAGCAACGCAGTGGGCAGTTTTCGAACCTAATTCGGACACGATCCGGCTGCTGCTGACCAGCGGAATCACCGCTTTTCTCACCAGCCTGTGGCAGATCGGCGCGCTCGCTGGCGCGACGCCTGCCGAGGCGTTCCGGGTACGTTGCGATGCAGGCAACAACGACGCGGCAGCGCGTGCGAACGGCCAGTTGTTCGTGGACATCGCAATCGCACCGTCGGTGCCGCTCGAGTTCATCGTGCTGCGCATGGGCCGCCAGGGAAACAGCTTCGAACTGGTTGGCGACGGCAGCGGCCAGCGCCCGCTGGTGGGAGGGCTGAACTGATGGCCTATGAGCGGCGCGATCCCCTGTTGGGCTACAATTTCTCGGTATCGCTGCTCGATACGCAAGGCGACGGCAGCGGCGTCGGACTGGGCACGATCGCGCTGTCGAGCGCCGGGATCGGTACCATGGCCTCGTTCTCCGAAGTGAGCGGCCTCGAAATGACAATGGAAGTCGAGGATTATGCCGCGGGCGGCCTCAACGGCGGCGTGCTCAAATTCCCCGGCCGGGCAAAATGGTCGAATCTCGTCATGCGGCGAGGCGTCGTCGCCAAGCGCGATCCGATGGACGATTCCGATCTATGGACCTGGTGTGAGGCCTATCTGAACGGCGTCGGTGTCCGCAAGGACGGCATCATCGTCCTGATGGACCAGAACCGGCAACCCCAACTCACCTGGTCGTTCCGCCGCGGCTTGCCGCTCAAATGGACGGGGCCGGCGATGAATGCCGCGCAAAGCCAGGTCGCCATCGAAAGCATCGAGATCGCGCACGAGGGGCTGAGTCTGGTCCGCTCGGGCGGCGTGCTCGGCCAGGCGATCAGCGGTGTCGTCGATGCGATCTTCTCATAGGGAGCCGGGCGCGTGGACGTGATCATCAACGAGGTCGTTTCCTCCATTCGGCTGGTCGACAATCAGGCGCTCCTCGACGAGCGCACGCTCGGCAAGATCGTGCGTGCCGTCCTGTCGGCGGTCGACGATCGCGACGCGCATCGCCGCCGCCGCGAAGAGGAAACCCATGTTGCCGACGATGGCCGCGGCGGTATCGCCGGTACGAGCGGGAGGCCCTGAGCGATGGCCATTCCCCAGCCCGGCCAGGCCTATCTGGTCATCCACTGGCAAGCGGGCGACGAGACCCTGCCGGTCCAGTACAATCCCACCGAGTTGCAGCTCGAGAAGCAGTCGCAATTCGCCGAGATCAACATCCCCGGCCTGATCTCTCCGCTGCAGCAATTCGTGCGCGGCAACGCCGAGATGCTGACCGTCGAATTGTTTTTCGACACGTCCGACCGCGGCACCGGCGTGAACGCGACCAGCGTCGCCACACTGACCGACCCGGTCTATGCCGCGAGCCGGATCGAGCCGACCGGCCACGCACCGCCGACCATTACCTTCCACTGGGGCAGCGGCTTTCCCGGTGGACAATTGCCCGACAAACAGGGCGGCCAGCGGCGCGACAGTTTCACCGGCGTGATCGTCAGTTGCCGGCAGCATTTCACTTTCTGGAGCCGCTCCGGCCTGCCGTTGCGCGCCAAGCTCAACCTCTCGATCCGCGAATATCTGCCGCTCGACGTGCAGCTTGCCCAGCTCAATCCGTCCTCGCCCGACCGCACCCATGGCCATGTCCTGCGCCAAGGCGAAACGCTGCAGAGCATCGCCAACACCTATTATCTGCGCCCCGGCGAATGGCGGCGGATCGCGACCGACAATGGCATCGAGGATCCGCGGCGGCTCGCCCCGGGCACACAGCTCCGCGTGCCGCGTATCCCGCCGGGGGCGAGCGCAGCGTGACCGTCTACATGCCCCTCGTCCAGGACGCCGCGCGTCCCGAGAACCGGCATCTTTACGTTCCGGCGTTCGCGGTACTGGTCGACGGCAGCGGCCTGCCGCGGAACGTGCTGCGCGACATCACCGAGCTGACCTATCGCGACAGCCTCACCGAGCTCGACCAGTTCGAGCTGACGGTCAACAATTGGGATGCGGCCAGCCGCCGCTGCAAGTTCATCGGCTCGGAAACCGCCGCCGACCTCAACCGGCCCGACAGTTCGAGCCTGCCCTTCAAGCTGTTCGAACCTTGCTCGAAGCTGGTCGACGTCCAGCTGGGCTATGTCGGCCGCCTGATCTCGGTGATGTCGGGCAATTTCACCACGATGGAGCCCAATTTTCCGTCGAGCGGTGCACCGGTCTTGTCGGTCCGCGGTCTCAATGTGCTCCACCAGCTTCGGCGCAAGAAATATTCCACTGCCTGGGTCAACAAGACACCCAGTCAGATCGCGCGCAATCTCGCCTCGCTGACCGATGGCGGCCAGCGGCGATTCCCGGCCAATCTGGAAATCATTCCCGGCACCGAGGGCAACGAGCCGCAGATCGAGTTCATCGCGCAGACCTCGCAATACGACATCGATTTCCTGCTCAATCTAGCACGTCAGTACGGGTACGACATTTCGGTCAGCGGCGACCGCACCAACCCGACGGTACGGTTCGGTTTCGCTGGCGATGCACGGCTGCCGGTCAATTATCGGCTCGACTGGGGCCGCACGCTCGTCGACTTCAAACCGACCCTCACCACGGCAGGCCAGTTCAAGTCGATCACGGTACGAGGCTGGGACCGCGCGGCGCAGCGGCCGATCGAGGAAAAGGTGGCGTTCGACGATCCGGCACTGCGTCGGATGAACCAGAATCTCGGCGAAATGGTGATCCAGTGCGATCCGCGCGAGGAACAGGTCGTCGACCTGCCGGTCTTCTCGCGCGCTGACGCCCATCGTCGCGCGCTCGCGCTGATGCGCGACAACAATGCACGAATGGTCCGGGCGACCGGTACCACCGTCGGCATGCCCGACCTGCGCGCCGGCACCAAGGTCAACATCCAGAACGTGGGTGCGCGCCTATCGGGCGAATATCTCGTCACCAAGACTACGCACTCGATCGGCGACGGCGGCTACACGACCAAATTCGAATGCCGCCGCGAGGATTTCACGGGGGCACCACGATGACTCCCGGATCGATGCCTGGCCTGGTGATCGCAACCGTCGTCGACAATCGCGATCCCGAAAATCTAGGCCGCGTGCTCGTGAGCTTCCCGTGGCTCGATCAGAGCTATCGGAGCGACTGGGTCTCACTCGCCCAGCCGCATGCCGGCAAGGACCGCGGTATCTATTGGATGCCCGAATTGGGCGACGAACTGGTGGTCGGCTTCCTCAACGGCGATTTCCATCAGCCGGTGGCGCTCGGTGCGATGTGGAATCAGCCCAACCCGCCGCCCTCGCCCGATCCGCGCCAGCGCATGCTGCGCTCGAAGAACGGGCATACCATCCGCTTCGTCGATTCGACCGAAAATGCCGGGGACAAGGGCGCGCTGATCATCGAGGACGCGCACGGCAACGTCATTTCGATGTCCAACGGCTTCGTCTCGATCAAGTCGACCGCGCTCCTCTCGATCGAGGCGAACGCGATCCTGCTGCGCGGCAACGGCTGGCAGCGCACCGTCACACCCAACAGCAATCCGATCTGAAAGGGGCGATCCTTGGCGACCATCGACATTGCCCTGCCCGACAGTCTCACCGCGGCGCTCACGCCGCCGCCATGCGCCGACCTGCGCCTGCCCAAGCCCGGGAGCGCCCAGTTGCGGCTGCCCAACGGCGCGACGTTCAAGGCGATCGGCGATATCACCAAGGGCATTCCGAACGACTGCTCGATGAACTTCAACATCGCGCTCCAGCTCGCGCCGATGATGGCGAGCATGGAATGCCTGCTGAAGGTGCTGAAGTTCATCAGCGTGCTGATCGAGGCGATCAAGAGCTTCTCGTCTCCTCCCAAGATTCCGGGAGCGATAGTCGACATCGTCAAAGCCGGCGAAGACCTGCTCGAGTGCCTCAACATGGTGCTGATCCCACCGCTGGGGATGATCCCGTTCGTCAAGGATTTGCTGCTGCTGCTGGCCAAGATGCTGCGTTGCGCCGCATCGACGCTCAAGAGCGCGATCGCGGTGCTCGACGGCATTGGCCTCGACATGCTCGACGCGCAGCAATCGGGCAACGACGCCCTGCTCCAGCAACTCCAGTGCGCGCAGGAAAATGCCGAGCTCGCGATGCAAGGCGCAATGACCTCGGTCGAGCCGGTGATGATCATCCTCGATCTGGCAGGGCCGTTCCTGTCGATTGCGGGAGTCTCGCTCGACATTCCGCCGCTCGCCTCCGACGGCACGCTCGACGGAATGAAGGCCGCGCTCGAGACGATGGAAACCATTGCCCAGACGCTGCAGGACGTGGCCGAGGCATTGCCCGGATGAGCGCTCCCTCGCCCCTCGCGCCGGGACGCGCCTATCTCGGCGAAGGCCTCGCCTTCCCGTTGCGGGTCACGCCGCACGGTCGCATCGCAACGGCGCGCGCCGAAGCCAAGATCGAGCAGGCGGTGTGGCTGATCCTGTCGACTGCGACCGGCGAACGGGTGATGCGACCTGATTATGGCTGCGGCATCCACGAGATGCTGTTTGCGCCCAACAACCCGGCCAACCGTGCGCGGATGATCGATATGGTGCGGCGCGCGCTCACACTCCAGGAGCCGCGCATCGCGGTGCTCGATGTGACGATCGACAGCTCGGCGTCGGATCCGTCCGCGGCACTGATCAGGGTCGATTACCGGATCCACGAGAACAACGCGATCACCAGCCTCGTCTATCCGCTGTTCGTGACCGAGGGAGTCTGACATGCCATTGGCGAGCAATTTCCCGGTCCTCGACAATCGCAATTTCGACGACATCGTCGCCGAGGCGAGGACCCGCATCCCGCGCTACACGCCGGAATGGACCGACTATAATGCCGGCGATCCAGGCTTCGCGCTGGTCGACCTGTTCGCCTGGATGACCGAGATGCTGGTCTTCCGTCTGAACGAGGTGCCCAAGCTCAATTATCTCAAGTTCCTCGAGCTGATCGGGATCGAACTGCGCCCTGCCCAGTCGGCCACCACCATGCTCGTCTTCCCGGTACAGCCGACCTTCGCAGGATCCGTCGTCGCCGTGCCGCGCCGCAGTCAGGTCGCTACCGCCGAGCCGGATGAGAATGGCCGTCCGATCGTGTTCGAGACGGAACGCAGTCTGACCGCATTCCGCGCATCGCTCGGGGCGGCCCAGGCCTATGACGGCTATGGCTATACCCTGCTCACTGGGGCCAATGCAGATCTGACCCAAGGCTTCGCACCGTTCGGTCCGCTGGCGGTGACGGGCGCTGCGCTGATGCTCGGCTTCGAGGACAATGGCGATTTCCCTGCCGATGCAGAGCTGTCGCTCGCATTCTGGCCGAAAACCCCGCTGGTCGAGCCGCCGCCCGAACCCTGTACCGGCGCGGCCGCGCCGATCGCCTCCCCGGCCAGCATCGCCTGGGAATTCTGGGCGGGCACCGAATGGCGTCCGCTCAATGTCGGCCTCGACGAGACGCTCGGCATGACGCGGTCCGGACTGGTGCTGCTGCGAACGCCGCCCAAGGGACAATTGGTGAAAGGCAAGCTCGGATCGGCGACCGACAAACCGCGCTACTGGGTGCGCGCGCGGCTCGCCCGATCGGCCTATCAGGACCCGCCGATGCTGCTCGGTGTGCGTGCCAACGCCACGCGCGCCACCGAGGCGCAGACCGCCACGGACGAGATACTGGGCGGTAGCGACGGTAGCCCCGATCAAGTCTTCCGCACCGCCAGTGCACCGATCCTGCCGGGCAGCCTCGACGTACAAGTCTACGAGACCGACGCATGGGAGAGCTGGACCCCGGTCGAGGACTTTTTCGGCCTAGCCCCCGACGCGGCGGCCTATGTGCCGAACTGGGCGACGGGAGAGATACGCTTTCCCGGCCTCGCCGCGCCCGACAGCGGCAAGGGCGGGCGCATTCCGGCGGCGGACATCGATCGTGCGCAGACCAATATCGTCGCGCGCAGCTATCGTTTCGGCGGCGGAGAACGCGGCAACGTCGCGGCGGGCACGATTTCCGCGCCGATGACCGCCATCGCCGGCATCGACGCCTCGGGGGTGACCAATCCGGTCGCCGCGACGGGGGGATCGGACGAGGAAGATATCGCGACAGCGATGGAGCGCGCGCCGCGCGTGCTCAAGGCCGGTGACCGTGCGGTTACCGCGGGGGATTACGAACTGCTCGCGATGGCGGCGGGCGCGATCGCCCGCGCCAAGGCGATGCCGCTCGTCAATCCTGATTTCCCCGGCATCCAGATACCCGGCACGATCACCGTCGTCGTCATTCCGGCGATCGCGGGAAGCGAGGACGAACAGATTCTGGTGCCCGCGCCGCGACCAGTCGAAAGCCTGTTGCGCACCGTCTGTTCGGCACTCGATGCACGGCGGATGATGACGACCGAACTCTACGTCGTCGGCCCGACCTATGTGCCGGTCAGTCTCGATATCTCAGCCGTCCTGTCGCCGGACGCCGATTCCGCCGAAACCGGCGTGGCCCTCACCGCGGCGCTGCGGACCTTCTTTCACCCGCTTTATGGCGGGCCAGATGGCGCCGGGTGGCCGTTCGGCGGCACTATCCGCTACGGGGACCTCTATCGCGCCGCGCTCGTTCCGGGAGTCGAGCGGCTCGATGCGATAACCGTCACGCGTCAGGGCCAGCCGTTCGGCACCTGTGCCGACGTGCCGATCGACGCCAACGCGCTGATCGAACTCACCGATCTCACCATCGCGCTCAACACCGATGCGGAGGCCGAAGCCGCATGAGCAGCGCCGCAGCCCTGATGCCGCCGCCCGCGCGCCCACCGCACGATCCGCTCGCGTTGCGGCTCGGCGGCGATAACGGCTGGCCGTCCGCGCTGATGGGCAGCGATGCCGACAGCGACGGTTGTGCGCTGATGCTTCCGGCCGCGCCCGGCACGGCACGATCGTTGTCGGAATCCTCGGGCAGTCTCGGCGGGCTGGTGCCGCCGCGCAACGTCGCGATCGACGACGACGGCTCAATCTGGCTGCTCGGCACGCGCTCGGGCAAGCTCAAGCGCTTCGATCGCTGCGCCTGTGCGTTCGTGACCGTGCCCTGCACCGCCGGAGCCGGCGCCGGCGCGCGCGCGCTCGTCTCCCCGGGCGGTATCGCAGTCGACGGCGCCACTCTCTTCGTCTGCGATGCGGGCGTATCCGGCCGCGTCCTGTTGTTCGATCGCCATTCCTTCGCCCTGCGCGCCGAATGGCGCCCTCCGGCAGGCGCCATTATCAACCCCTGGCAGCCGGTCGCCGTCGCGGTCGGCCGCGACACGGTATTCGTCGCCGATCCTGCCAATGGCTGCGTTCATCGCTTCCATCGCTGGGGTGGCTGGCGCGGCGTGATCGACGGCGTCGGCGCGGTCGCGGCGATCGTGCTCGATCGCCACGGCCGGCTGTTCGTGGTGACGTCGGGTCAGCCGACCGTCGCGATGATCGCGGGAGCCCGCGGCACCGTCGGGCGCGTCGCGTTGCCGCGCGACGTCGCGGGCGCCTTCCCGCCCGCCCCCTTTGCGATCGCATCGAACGGCACGATCGACCTTTCAGGCATCTGCGGCTCCGCCGGAAGCTATGACGGCGAAGGTGACCCCGCACCCTGGCCGCCGGCGCCCTCCCCGGCATTCGCCACCAACGCGATCTGGACGAGCCCGGCGCTCGACAGCCGCATTGCGCGCTGCGTATGGCATCGGCTGATGCCCGACGCCCTGGTCGGGCCGCATCAGCGCATCGCCTTTTCGACCTATACCGCCGAGGCCCGGGTTCCCGACGACGTGATCGCGTTGCTGCCCGACTCCGCCTGGACCGCCGTGCCATGGTCGGGCGTTGGCGACGATGCGCTGATCCTGTCGTCCCCCGGCCGCTATCTCTGGCTGCGCGCACGCTTCATCGGCGATGGTGGCGGCACGCCGCGGTTGTGCGGCACGGTGATCGAATATCCACGCATCTCGTTGCGGCGCTATCTGCCCGCCGCCTTCGGCTCCGATCCCGTGTCGGCCGACTTCACCGATCGGCTGCTCGCGATCTTCGATCGCGGTTTCCGCGATATCGAGACCCGCATCGACAATGGCGCCGCGCTGTTCGACCCCGATTCCGCTCCAGCCGACAAGACGAACGACATCCTGGGCTGGATCGGCAGCTGGATCGGCCTGTC
The DNA here is from genome assembly GCA_964521615.1 of uncultured Stakelama sp. Taxonomy (GTDB): domain Bacteria; phylum Pseudomonadota; class Alphaproteobacteria; order Sphingomonadales; family Sphingomonadaceae; genus Sphingomonas. Next base: position 53,950 of record CAZFTL010000019.1, read on the forward strand.
GGTGGAGCGTGGCTGGCCGGAAGCGCGCCGCCGCGCGATCGTCAAAGCAGCCGGCAAGCTGTTTGCCTGCCGCGGAACGATCCAGGGATTGCGGCGCATGTTACTCCTCTGGATCGGCTGGAATGATCTCCGGCCCGTCCCGCAACGGCCGGCCTGCGGCTCGCGCTGCCGGCTCGCCGCACGTATGCCCGCACCACCCCCGCTCGTTCTCGAACATTGGAAGCTGCGCCGCTGGTTATGGTTGGGCAAGGGGCGGCTCGGCTCCGACGCGATATTGTGGGGCGAGAATATTTTGGGTCGAAGCCGGCTCGACGACACCGCCCAAGCCGGCGCGACCCGGCTCGATACGACGCGCAACCCGTTGCTCGATCCGTTCAACGTCGCGGCCAATCGCGCCAGCGTCTTCCTGCCGGCGCACACGATATCCGACGGACGCAGGCTTGGGATGGTCCGCCGCTTGGTCCAGGACATGACGCCAGCCGACGCGCTGGTCACGATCGTCCCGGTCCATGCTCGCATGCGCGTCGGCGTGCAGGCAAGCATCGGCTTCGACAGCGTGATCGGGTGCTGGCCGGCGGGCGTGACGCTCGACGGCTCGACGCTCGGCCGCGCCACCATTCTCACCGGCGCTGTGCCGGGCGGTCCGGAAGCCGCCCGCATCGGCCGCTCGGCCCGGCTCCGGCCGCCGCCGCAACCTTCACGAGGGAGTTGAACCCATGACGCATCATGGCGCGATCGCTGGGTCTTGCGGCGGCGAATGCTGCGAGCAATGCGAACCCACCACGCCGGTCCGCAACAACTATTTCACTGGCAAGTTGCTGGTGGAACGCGATTTCACCGACGAGCAACGCTATTTCCGCGACAAGATCCGGCGTCACCATCAGCGCCTCCACGGCGTCGGCGTAGTGTGCGGACTGGAACTGGTCCAGCATCCCAATCCCGCCTGCCGCGACCGCATGGTGGTCCTCAAGTCGGGCAGCGCGATCGATTGCTGCGGCAACGAAATCCTGGTGCTCGATGACGAAGTGCTCGTCCTGGCCGATTTCCCGCAATTCCAGGCGCTCAAGGACGCAAAGGACGGCCAGCCGCACACGCTCCAGTTCTGCCTGTCCTATCGCGAATGCCCGACCGAGGAGATTCCCGTACTGTTCGACGAATGCGGCTGCGACGATACGCAATGCGCACCCAACCGCATCCTGGAATCCTTCGCAGTCGACCTGAAAGTCGACGCGCCGCTGCCGGAGTCTTCGGTCCACGCACCCAAGCTCGACTGGCTTTCGACCATCGGCATCTCCCATGCCGCCTTCGTAGCGCTCGACTCTGGCCGTAACCGGCTGTTCGTCCTGACCGGCGACGCGAAGGCGACACTCTACCAGATCGATCTCACCAACCAGTCGGTCGAGGCCTCCACCCCGCTCGGCCAGCAGGCGCTCGCGCTCGCGGTCTCGGACGACGGGGCCACGCTGGTCGCGCTGTCGCGGTTGGCAAGCAAGCCCGGCGACCCCGTCACGCTGTCGGTATTCGCACCGGACGCCGGCGGGGGCATCGCCGATGGTGTGGTGCGAGCCGATGTCGTACCGGGTAGCGGCGCGGGCGCGGCGGACTTGGCGTTCTCGCCGGCCGGGCTGCTTTTCCTCGGCCGCGACAAGGGCCTGCTGCGCCTCTATCCGGCGACGGTGCCCGATCCGACGGCGCCGAGCGCAACCCGCGACATCGGCGCGGCACGCCTCGGCATCGCGCTGTCGGGAACGTCCCAGGCGTTTATCGCGGCGCCCGGCGGGGGCGACGTTTTCGCGATCGACCTGTCGGTTGCGGCATTGCCCGAGACGCCCGTCGCGATCGCCGGAATTGCGATCGATGCGATCGCGATCGTGCCCGATCCGTCCGGCCCACGGCTCGCGATACTCGATGGCGCGGCCAAGGTCGTGCGGCTGATCGATCCCGTCGCCGGCACGCTGATCGGCACGAGCGCCGTCCTGCCCGCCCCGCCGGTTGAGATAGCGATCGCTCCCGATGCCGGCTGGGCGTGGGTCGGCATGGATGACGGCGCCAATGCCACGATCGTCGGTATCGATCTCGTGCGCCTCGCCGAGGGACAGGCGGCACCGCCGACGGGAAGTGTCGCGGTCGGCCGACCGCTTGGCGGCTTCGCACTCTCGCCATCGGGGGAAAGGCTCTACGTCCCCTATGTCGGCGACCTCGCGGTCGACGCGGCCGGCGGCGTGGCGGTGGTCACGATCGCGGAAACCGATTGCTGGGGCGTGCTGGACGGTAAGGACTGTCCCGGCTGCACCACGCCCGATTGCGTGATCCTCGCAACGATCGACAATTATCATTTGGGCGACGCCCTGGAAGACCTGCCGGGCGACCCCGTCAACGATCCCGCCAACCATATCGCACGGATCGACGACACGACCTGGCGTACCATCCTGCCCAGTACCCAAGCGATCGCCAGGGCATTGTTGTGCCTGCGCAATGCCGGTCCCGGGATTGCCGGCCCCAAAGGCGACAAGGGCGACCCAGGCAAGGACGGAGCGCCAGGCAAAGACGGGAAAGACGGCGCTCCGGGCAAGGATGGCGCACCCGGCAAGGACGGAGCCCCGGGCAAAGACGGCCTTCCGGGCAAGGACGGGGCGCCGGGCGCACCGGGCAAGGACGGACAGGACGGCAAGGACGCGACGCTCGACTGGTCGCTCGCCCATATCTGCACCATCAGTTGGAAACACCGTGGCGTGGTCAATTATGGCGACTTGCTCAAACTTGGGCTGGTGATCGGCTTCGACCAGCCGGTGCGGCGGACCGACATCGACCGCAACTCGTTCCAGATCCAGATCCAGAAAATGGAGGGCGACGACCAGCGGACGCTCTGCTGGTGCGACTGGGCGGGCGGCGTCGTCGAGGGGCTCATCTTCAAGGACCGCTGCAAGCTCAATCCCGACGGGAACGGCCAGTTCGACGTCCAGACCAGTACAGCGGCGCTGGTCGATGGCGTGCGATGGCGGCCCGATGCAACCGGCTTCATCCGCGCAGGGAGAGTCCGCGTGCTGCTGCACGGCGATCTGATCGCGGACGGAAAACACCGCAGCCTCGATGGCAATCATGTCGCGCCTTGGCTCCCGCAACGCAAATCGGGCGACGGCATCGAGGGTGGGATGTTCGAGAGCTGGTTCGAGATGAAAGCCTGAGCCGCGGCACGATCAAGGAGCATTTCGCGATGACGACGATCACCAATTTCGGCCCGGCGACGACCACCGGCGACGGCACCCGGACGAACCGGATGCCGCCCGACCCGTCGTGCCAACCCTGTCCCGATTGCGGCGGCCTCGAATGCCTGTGTCGGCCGCGTTTCTTCGCCGGTCAGATCCTGTCGGAAAAGGACCTCAACCTTCTGGATCACTACATCACGGAGAAAAGCAAGCTCCACAATCGCCACCTGTTCGGGTCGGGCGTGGTGTGCGGCCTCGAGGTCAAATGCGCCCCTTGCGACAGCGGCTTCGTCAACGTCTCGCCCGGTTACGCGCTGTCGCCGTGCGGCGAGGATATTGTCGTCTGCAAATCCGATCAGGTCGACATCTGCGCGCTGATCGCGCGATGCCGCGTCGACAGCGAACCGGACTGCCGGCCTTATGCCGCGCAGGACAATTGCGGCGAGGTGGTCGAAAACTGGATCCTGGCGATCCGCTATGCCGAAAGTCCATCGCGCGGAATCACCCCGCTGGTCGGCTCGGGCCAGAGTTGCGGCTGCGGATCGGACGGCAAGAGCAAAGGCGGGTGTGGCTGCGGCGGATCGGGATCGTGCGGATGTGGCGGCGGCACATCGTGCAGCTGCGGCAGCGCGACCGCGGCCAATACCGCGCCTGCCGCGACCACGCCGAAGCTCAATCGCGGCAACCCGCCGAGTTGCGAACCGACCGTGACCTGCGAAAGCTACCGTTACGACGTCTATCGCGTGCCCGACGATATCGAGCAGAAACCACGTGGCGACCAGACCCAGTTGAGCGACACCGGAATGGCGGGCGTGCTGGGCATGCTCGAGGGCGACATGATGCACCGCATCGCGTGCTGCGTGAAGCAGCTACAGGAAGCCATTCCGGCGGCGCCTGGCGACATCAAGCAGGGCATCCCGGCAAACCAGCGCGCGGCGTGGTTCAAATGGGGATGCCAGGCGCGCACCGCGATCGCCAATTACATCGCGCGGACCGGGGGCACCAATTGCCAGGCGATGGCGACGCTGCAAGCGATCGTCATTCCCGCGCCGACTCAACCAGTGGCTGCGTTCAACAGCGCCATGACGCTGGCGGCGGAACAACTGGCGGTGATCGTCTTCGAACTGATGCTCAGCTGCGTCTGTTCCAACGCGTTGCCGCCCTGCCCGCCGGCCGGCGACCCGCGCGTTCCGCTCGCATTGGTCAAGGTGCGCCGCGGCGATTGCACCGTAATTTCGGTCTGCGACTGGACGCCGCAACGTCGCACCGTGCTCACCTTCCCGACGCTGCATTACTGGCTCGGCTGGATACCGATTGCGCGCCTGATCCAGGAGGCCATGCACAAGGTTTGTTGCGAGATGTTCGGCCTGCCGGAGCGACTGGCCAACTCGATACCGAGTGAACAATCGCATCAGCCTGCGCCCGCGGCGCCTGCCGAGACCGCTCCGGCATTCGCAATGGGGATGGAGGCCGGCACCGCCAAAATGGCGGAGCTTTCGACGGGCGATCAGGCCGCGATCGAACCGGGGTTCAACACGACACCGTTCGAGGCGGTGTTCGCCCGTGCCCAGGCGTCCGACGGCGTAATCGGGGTGGCCGACCTCACCAATGCGATGATGACCCGCCAGCGGGTCACGATCGATCCCGAGCTGAGCGACACGGATCGCGCCGCCGCACTTGCCAAGGTGGCGATGACCGGCCCGTTCGGGTTGCTTGGCGGGCTCGCGCAACCGGGCGTCGCGCTTGCCGGCAAGTTGGGCGGCATCATCGCCCCCGCTCAGCCGGCAGCGGACGTTCGGACGCTCAGCGCCCAGCTGGATGCCCATGCAGGCGAAATTGCCGCGCTCAAGAAGCAACTCGCCGCGCTGAAACCGTCATCGCCCGCACGCCGCAAGAAAGGCTGAGGAGGCCAGGTCATGACCACCGCCCGATCCGAACGGCCGAGCTATTTCGAGGGACAATATATCGGCGCCGCCGACCTCGAGGCAGCGGTCGACTATAGCCGCGAACTCGCGCGAGAAACTGCGCTTGCCGGACAATGCTGGGGCATCTGCATCGGCCTCGATCTGGTCGAGATCGCCAATGCCAGCGGCGGGTTCGACTATTATGTCCTGCCCGGGCTCGCTTTCGACGGTTATGGCCGCCCGATCGTCGTGCTAGCGCCTGCGCCGGTACCCCCGGCGCTGTTCGCCAGCCTGCCCAGTGGCAACCAGCGCGTCTGGCTGCGCTACGACCAGAAGCCGTTCCAGGGCCTGCGCCCCGGCTGGCAGACCTGCGACAGCTCCGACAGCTATTCGCGCGTGCAGGAATCCTTTGCAATCGAGGTCGGCGCCTTCAGCGCGGTCAAGGACCGGCAGAGCGGAGTGACGATCGCCGGTACGCAGGTAGAGGATGCCCGGCTCGCGCTCAATTCGATCAACGGCGACGCGCCGCTGGTCTGCGACGCGTCGATTCCGCACCAGCAATTCCCTGACGACACAGCGCGTTGGCTCGTCCCGGTCGGTGCAGCCGCATGGACCTCGGGCTCGCCGGGCAGCCTGGGCGAACGCACCGCCGACGCCAGGAAACAAAGCCGTATCCTGCGCCGCTATGTCGGCCAGGTAGCCGAGAGCCTCTATGCCGCCGATGGGGTGCTGCGTTTGCGCGACCGCTTCACCGACCGCGACACGTCGCAAACTCCGGACGACCAATGCGCGGCGAGCAGCATCACCACCGACGACATCGCCAATGCCGTCGATCCGACCGACAGCAAGAAGACACTCGACCGGCTGGTCGGCAACGAGCTGGTCTGGGTGGAAGGCAATATGCGCATCACTGGCGACTCGCGCCTGTGGGGGACCAAGCTCGAATTCCGGGATGCCAAGGGCACGACGGCGAAGGGCCAGCTCTATCTCCAGCGCGGCGCCACCGACAACGTCTTCGGCGGCGCAGACCTCCACATGGCAATCGGCGACGCCGCGAACGGCAAGAGCCGTATCCTGGCCGGCCCGATCGCCGCAGACGGCACGTTCACCACGACGCTCGCCTGGCGCAACAGCGGCCAGCTCGCGGTGGGCGGCAAGCTCAAAGACGATTTCAAGAGCTTCACGATCCTCGCCACCGCGACCGGTGCGGACGAGACCGCGATCGCGGTGGCCGCACCGGCGGCGGGCGTCGGCAAGCTGGTCTTCACCACCGAAGATCTCGTCGACATGGGCCATGTCGGCTACGACACCAAGGCGAAGCGGCTGCGGTTCGGCGCCGGGACCGATCTCGCCAAATTCCTCTACGTGACGCCCGACGGCCAACTTGGCGTGCGGACCGACAAGCCCGAGCAGCTGGAAACGCTGGGCGGCGGTGCCAACGACCTGGTCGTCAGCAATCCGGGCAGCGTCGGGATGACGCTCCTGAGCGGAGAGAATCAGGTCGCGCGGATCAACTTCGCCGACGGCACCGACGATGCCGCACACCGCCAGGCCGGCGGGATCATCTATTATGGCGGTTCCGACTGGATGGAGTTCGTCACCGCCACCGACGTGAGGATGGCGATCACCGGTTCGGGAAATGTCGGCATCGGGGAAACCAATCCCGACGCCCGCCTCCAGGTCGCCTCGCTGAGTGATGCCCACAACCTCCGCATCAATCCCGACCATCTGCAGGCGCGGAACGGCGGTTCGGCAAGCCAGCTCGGATTGCAGCCTTATGGCGGGGGCATCCTGGTCAATGGCACGCTGTCGTCCGAACAGCAGATGACAGTCGACGCGAGCGGCCGTATCGGCATCGGCACCACTGCGCCGGCCGCCACCGTCCATGCCCGTGTCGCGAGCCCACGTCTGCGGCTCGAACCGACCGGCGGCAGCCGCCCCGGCCTGGATTTCGCAATCGGCGGATCGTCGCGCGGCGGCGTCGAACTCGATACCGGAACCGAAGCCGTCTATCTGCGCAGTAACGGTACCACGACCGCGGTCGTCAGCGGCACGCGGTTTGGCGTGAATATCGGAGAGAACCAGCCGACGACCAACCTGCATGTCCGCGGCAATATCGATGGCGACGCGAGCTTCGTCACGTCGCATATCGCGCTGATCGAGAACACCGCCGGCGGCAGCGCCGACGTCCTGGCGCTCAAGGTCAACGTCGCCAATCCGGACGGCGGCAACAACTTCATCACCTTTTTCGGTTCGGGCGGCGCGATCGGGCGGATCGAGGGCGGCGGCGCCAACAACGTCACGATGATTTCCGGCGGCGCCGACTTCGCCGAATGTCTGCGACGCGACGATGGCGAGCCGATCGGCCCGGGGCGGATCGTCGGCGTACGGGCGGGCCGTGTCTCGCTGTCGACCGACGGCGCGGAAAGCGTTCTGGTCACGACCGACCGCGCGATCGTGGTGGGCAATGCACCACAGGGAAGTGAGGATGGCTGGGAACGCGTCGCGATGCTCGGACAAGTGCCGGTCGAAGTCGAGGGACCGGTTGTGGCCGGCGATTTCATCGTCGCGTCCGGCCGTGGCGACGGCATCGGCCTGGCCCGGTCGGCCGAAGCGATGCGCGGTGACGAATTGGTCGTCGGACGCGCGTGGCAGGGATCGGCCGAACCGGGGATCAAGCGCGTCCTCGCGGCGGTCGGTATCGACGGTACGCGGCGCGCCGATGCACTGACCGCGGTCATCGCCGCACAACAACGGGCGATCGACCGGCTGGAGGCACGCGTCGCTACCTTGGCGAGCGCATGACATGACCGGCCGGCTCGCCATCGATCGCCTTGCCCTGACCGGAATCGCGGCGGGCGACCACGCCGATCGCGGGCGACTCAAGAATGCGCTGGACGCGATCGGCGCCGACCGGCTGGCGGCCGCGGTCGCGCGCGCGCTGGACGGGTTCGGCGCCGACGACCCGCGCGTGGTGCTGCTTCGCCGCCTCGAACTTCGTCAAGACCAGGCGCGGATCGACGACCGCGACGTCCTGATGACGCTGATCGCGGAGGGGATTGCGGGCGCCCTGATGCGCTTGGCGTTCGAACCCGCGGGGCAGGACCTGATCGCCTTCGCCAGCCCTGCGCATCACCTCGGTGCCTTCTTCTCCGCGCTCGTTCGCGGGCAGGCCTGGGATCGCTGGTGGTTCCGTGATTTCGACGGATTGCGCATGCTCCCCGTGTCGGCGGCGATCCGCACCGCTTTCGGCCGCGCGCCCCTACAGGGATATGCTGCGCTACGCACGCTCGCCCCAGCCGCGTTGCGGGAAGTTCTGTCGCCACTGACCGCGACCGATGCCGCGGCAATGGCAGGGGCGCTGGAGTCCGAAGCGGCGATCGGCGACGACGGGGCGACCTGGAACGACGTCTTCGCCACTCCACCTCCCCCGACCCTTTCCGCCGGCGCGGTGACCTTATGGTTCCTGGCGACGGTCGAGCCGGGGCGTTCGGGTTGTGCCCCACGCGCCGCCTTCGACGCGATTCGGGCGCGCGCGGCGTTGGCGACGATCGCGCCGGGCTTGCTCTCCGCGCTACTCCAGCGCCATGCGTTCGACGAGTTGGTGGCGCGCGTCCCCGAACTCGACCGGCGCGCGCTCGCCCACCTCGTCCAGCTTCCGCCCGACCTCGTCGCCGCAGCCGCGAATGATCCGCCTGCGATGCGCGAGGATTCGGCCGGCGGCTTTACGCCGTTCGGCGCGCTGCTGATGCTCTGGCCCCATCTGCCCGAACCGCCCGAGCCGCTTCCCCCCGGCATTGCCCTGCTGGCACTTGCCGCCGTGCTGGGCCCGCATCGGGCCGAATTTGCGATCGGCGATCCGGTCCTGCGCGCGGCATTCGGCGTTGCACCGCACACGCGCCGGGACGAACTCGCCGCGACGCCGTGGTCGACATCGGGATGGCCGCGCCGCCGGCTCCGCGGCGGTTCCTCGGCAAGACTGCCCGCCGACCTGCACGACCCAGTGATCGCCGCCCTCGGCGTCTCGGCCGCTGCGGACTTCGTCCGCCGACTGCCGGGCTTCACGCGATCGAGCCTGCCATTTGTTCTTGTCAATCTGCTCGATATCGGCGCCGAGGTATTGATTGACGGCAAGACGATCTGGGCGCGCCTGCATCGACCGCCGCTCGACGTCCTGCTCGGCATGAGCGGGCTTGCTGATCGCAGTGTATCGCTCGCCGATGGCCGCCGGCTCGTACTGGCGCGGTCGGCGTGACGCCCGAGCAGGCATTGCGCGGGCTGCTCCCGCGACTGAACGCCGCGGTCGAGCGCGAGGTTTTGCGGCTGCGCGCCCGCTACCAATTGTCGCTCGACGAATTCCGCGGCCTCCATGTCAGCGACGAACAGGTCGATGCGCTACTGCGCGCGGGGGGCCTCGATCCGCGCGACGAATTGCTGCCGGCCCTGACGCCGTCGCCGGGTTGGTCGCGACTGTGCGGCGCTTTCGGACTGGACCTGCTGGAACAGGATCTACTCGCGCTCGCGCTCGCCCCGGAGATCGACAGCCGCTTCCCAACCTTCTTCGCCTATCTCAATGACGACGCTGCGCGCCGCCTGCCGACGATCGACCTCGCGATGCGCCTCTTCGGCGACAGCTGGGAAGCACGCGCCGCCTGTCGCGGGCGACTGAGTGCGGAGGCGCCGCTCGTCCGTTCGGGACTGATCGGCCTCGAGCCAGATCCCCCAAGCGCGTTGCACCAGGGTTTCACGATCGCGCCCGCCGCCGCACGCCACTTGCTGGGTCTCGATCCGCTGGGCCAGGCGTGCCTGTCGCTGCTGCCGACCCCGCCGGCCGCCGATCCCGAACTCGCCGGCCGCTTCGCCGCGCTGATGGATGGCAGGGACCCGCCTTTCGTCCTCCTCGCCGGCAAGCGCGGTGCAGGCCGAACACGGTTCGCCGGAGCAGTGGCGGCGCTGCTGGGCCGTCCGCTGGCGGCCCTAGACCTGACGAGCGCGGACGAGGTTCCAGGTGCGCTGCTCGCTGCCCGGCTGACAGGAGCGGCCTTGATCGTGTCCGGGGACCAGCCGCCGCCGGCGATCGCGGACCGGCTCCGCCACACCGCCGTTCCGCTGTTCCTGCGGGTTGACGACGCCGCGCCCTGGGAGCGCGCGTTGGCGCGGTTCCCGGTACTTACCCATATTTGTGAGTTGCCCGCATTCGATCACCGCCGCGACGCATGGCGCGAGGCGCTCCGTACCGAAGGCGTACGCGCTGCGCCGGCGGCAGTGGCAGCCGCAGCGGGGCGTTTCCGTATCGCCGGCAGCGCGATCCAGCATGCGGCGCGCGATGTCCGCCTCGCGCAGAGGGTCGATCCGGCGGAGCGGGCGACAGCGCCACTGGATGCGCTCGTCTCAGCTGCACGGCGCCAGTCGTCGCTCGACCTTGGACACCTCGCGACGCGCGTCCGCGCACGCCCCGGCTGGAACGACCTCGTGCTCGCCGAGGGTGTGCGCCGCCAGTTGATGGATTTGGCCAGCGCTGCCACCGAGCGCGACCGCGTGTTCAACCGCTGGGGAATGGGCGCCGGGGGCAACGGCGGCCAGGGCATCGCCGCGATGTTCGCCGGCGCCTCCGGTACGGGCAAGACGATGAGCGCTGCGGTGATCGCACGCGCCACGGGGCTCGACCTGTGGCGGATCGACCTGTCGGCCGTGGTGTCGAAATATATCGGCGAAACGGAAAAGAACCTTGAAAAGATATTCGCGGCCGCGCGCGCGGGCGACGCCATCCTGCTGTTCGACGAGGCGGACGCGCTGTTCGGCCGGCGCAGCGAAGTGCACGATGCCCATGATCGCTATGCGAACATCGAAGTCGCCTATCTGCTTCAGCGGCTGGAAGAATATGACGGGATCGCAATCCTCGCCTCCAATTTCGCGAAGAATGTCGACCAGGCTTTCGTACGCCGGCTTCATTACATCGTCGAATTTCCACTGCCCGACGCCGGACTGAGGGAGAAATTGTGGCGCAAGGCGTTTGCGCCGGCCACCCCGCTCGGCGACGATATCGATTTCGGTTTCATTGCCCGTCAGTTCGCCTTTTCCGGTGGCGATATCCGCGCCGCGGCGCTCGACGCCGCCTTTCTCGCGGCGGGCGACGGCGACGGCAGCGCCTTGCGCATGACGCACATCGTGCGCGCGGTGTCGCGGCAATTGCTCAAGCAAGGCCGCCTTCCGGCAAGAGGCGATTTCGGCGCCTGGCAGGCCCAGCTCGAAACAATCGACTGATGATGCGGTCGCGCGCGCTCAAAGCACCGCGGGAGCCCATCGACGCACCGGGGCACGCACCGGAAGAAATGCGGGAGGCGGAACGTCGCCGTCATGGAGCGGGTTTCGCCCGCGCCGCCTCGGCCGCAACGGGTTCCGAAGACGGGCTGGCACGACGTGGTGGTGGCGGTCCCCGTCCCCTGTCCAACCAGGCCGTGCTGGGTGCCCGTCGCGTGGGCGGGGTCCGGGCCAAGCTGGCGGTGGGCGGCAAGGACGACCCAGTGGAGCGCCGCGCCGACGACGTCGCCGATCAAGTCATGTCGGGACCCAAACGCGCGCCCTGCGCATGCGGTGGCACTTGTCCCGATTGCCGGACGGCCAACGGCACGGTGCCGCGCCGCACCTCGGGTACCGACAACCTGTTCGGCGATACCGGCAGGCCGCTAGATCGCGCCACGCGCGCGTGGTTCGAACCGCGTTTCGGTACGGATCTCTCACACATCCGCGTCCACGACCATCCCGGCGCCGCCGGCCAGGCCCGCGCGATCGGCGCGCGCGCTTATGCCGCAGGCGAAGGGATCGGTTTCGCGGACGGCGAATTCGCTCCGCATAGCGAGGACGGCCGACGCCTCATCGCCCATGAGATCGCGCATGTTCTGGGCGGCGACAGCGGCATCCGGCGCGAGCTGCCCGACGGTGGGGTGCCCGAGGGTGGCTTGCCCGATGGCGAAGTACCGGATGCCGGCCCGCCTGCGCCGCCGTCAACCGCGTCGGGCGAATTCGATCCCTGCTCGGTCGAGGTTCCGCCGCTCACCAACGCCGCGCTGATCGCCCAGCTCACGCGCGTCGCCGCCTATCTGCGCGCGCGCCGACGTGGCCAGGACCGCTATTACGACTACGACAATCTCCGTCGCCGACTGATGGAAGAACGCCGGCGGCGCATCATGCTCGGCCATGCCTGGATGGCCGGAGAGCAGGGAACGGTCCCCGGCCAGCTATACCTGCTCGATGCCAGCGCCGGCGCGGTGATGACGGTCTCGATCGTGTCGGGCGAAACCTATGGCGGCGCCCCCGTCCAGGTTCCGGGCACGCTGATGCGCCCCGATCAGTTCGACACGTTCCTCGACAGCAATCACATTCCCCGCGTCGACGTCGCCGAATTCTATCGCCGCAGTCGGGCATCGGGCCGCGAGGGCGAGCAGCTGAGTATCCTTGCGCCCCCTGCCGTACCCGCGACGGGGATCACCGACTTCCCCGGCCTGTTCCCCGATGGCGGGAGCCCTTCGCCGCTGCTTACCGGCCTGCCCGCTTTCGGCCCCTCGGGCCTCGGCGCGAGCCCGTTCGACATCTTCGCCCGCCCGAACCTCACGCGCCAGGTCTATTCACCCAATGTGACCATGAGCAGTGCGCAATCGCGCAGCGGCGCCGAAACGCAATGGCGCGGCGGATTGTTCGAAACGGCGTTCGGCTATGGCAGCTACGAGGACCTGCTCCGCTATCGCGATCTCAACCGGGTGCAGGACAATTTCCGCGTGTTCGACTTCGCGGAAGGCGATCCGTCCGCGCTCATTTCACTCACACACTCGGCGAGCGGAAACGCCAGCTCGGTCAACAGCCAGTATCGCGAGAAGTTCGCGCGCATGACCGGCGGTAGCCAGCCCGCCAATTTCGCCCAGATGCTCACCGACGTGAACACCGCGTACCGGCGATCGATGACCGCGGCGGATCTCAACCAGCGCAATTTCCTCGCCGTTCCCGACGATCACGTGACGCTGGTGCAGGACCAAGCCGAATGGCTGGTGGTGAACCGCCCGGAACGGGTATCGCCGATGCTGGACTCGATGTTGCGAGGCCAGTCGGTCACGGTCGGCGGCACCGCTTATGCGAGTTGGAACCAGGTCGAGGCTGCCCGCAGTTCGGGCGCCCTGTCGGATGCCGATTTCGCGACGCTGCTGCAGTCGCTGGTACCCGGCGCGCGCGGCCGCGTCATTCCAGCGGGCATCACGATGGTCGAGGTCGCCGAGATGCAGCGCATCCGCGTCGCGACCCAGGCCTATAGCCAACCGGCCTTCGACGCCATCGCACCGCCGGAAGTGCTCGAGGTCCGGCGCCTCGTCGCCACCGGCCTGCCGGAAGGCGAGGCGATCAGCCAGGTCGCCCGTGGCTCCGCAAGCCGCGGTGCCGCGTTCGGCTTCGGCGGCGCGGTGGTATTCGGCGGTATCCAATATGCGGCGAGCGATTTCGATCCGCGCACCGGTCGTCAGGTGCTTTACGGTCTCGGACCGCAGACCCTGGGCGGCGCGTTGCAGGGCTATGGCCAGGCGCAGTGGAATGCGCGGTTGGGCGGATCGCTCCTCGAAGGCGCCATGACCAGCGGCGGCACGCAATTCACCGTCGGCGGAGTCGCCAGCCGCGTCGGCGGGGCGGGAGCGCTTGGCGGTCCGGTCGCCGCGCTCACCACCTGGGGCACGATGGGGCTGCAAGAAGCGTTCGGCGACGCCGATTATACCGATATCGACTATATGGCACGCGGCGAACGTGCCTTCGTATCGGGCGGCGTGGCGGCGATGGTCGGCGAGGCTGGCGCGCTCGGCACCGCCGCCGCGTTCAGCGCTGCCGGATCGGAAGTGCCGATCGCCGGCAACATCGCCGGGTTCATCATCGGGCTCGGTACTTACTATGTCGTGGATTCGATCTGGGGTGACGAGATCGAGGCCAGCGCACGCGACTCAATGGGAGAGAATGGATGCGTGGGCCGCTGACCAAACGCCAGCCGGGCCCGGCTGGCGGCGAGAGCCTTTCGCCCGGCCAGCGCGCCCGCGCCGAACGGTCGCTCGGCGTGCCACTTTCCTCGGTCCGGATACAGCGCGACAGCGCGGAAGCGGGGGCGATGGGCGCTGCCGGGGTCAGCCGCGGCCAGCAGATCCTGCTCGGCCCCGGCGCGGACGACGCGACCCTGGCGCACGAGCTCGTTCATGTCGCCCAGGGTGCACGCCACGGCACCCTTGCGGGCGCCGCGCCGACCGACACGCCCGGATCGGGCGCTGAGGCCGAAGCCGATCGCCTCGCGCCGTCGGTCCTGCGGGGTGCCCCGGCGGCGGTGAAGCAGCCGCGCGACGCGCACACGCACCGCAAGAAGGATAAGGACAAGAAGGCCGAGCCCGACATCGTGGTCGTGCCGGTCGGCGGCAACCAAGGCTCGCTAGCGAATTATCCTCTGTTGCGCGCCGCGCTCGACCCGACCGACTGGAACGCGCTCTCGGCGGCGGCACGCCGACGGGGTGAAATCATCGCCGGCGACACGCCCGAGACCGCCAAGGACGAAGCGGTCAAGAACGAGGTCGCCGTTCCGCTGCAACGGTTGATCCGGCCGCCGATGGCGATGAGCAGCCCCCAGACCGGCAGCGATGCCATGCAGCGCGACCTCTACCAGATGGCGCTGTCCGGCCAGGGCCCGGGAGCGTTGGGCGCGCGCATTCAGAAGGAAATCCTGGGGATCTGGGTCGAGGGCGACAGCGGCATATTGGCTGAGCCGGTGACGATCGCCTTGGTCGATCCGGAGGCCAAGGGCAAAGGTGGCGCCAGCCTGTTGTTTACCTTGCGCGGTAATCCCGTTTCCAGCGCGGACGGTAGCCTCGCGATCGCAGCGGTAGACCAGGCGTTGAACGGCTATCTCGCCGGAATCGTCTCGATGATCGAGGGCGAACTGGTAGACCTCGAACCGGCGGCGAATGCCGCCATCCGCGTCAAGGCGGCGCTCGAGGCAGGGCGCGATATCGCCAAACGCAAGAACGAGGATTTGGTGCAGACCGCGCTCGACGACGTCGGCGCCGCGCTCCAGAGTCGGACTGATGACCTGGCCAAAGTATCGGCGCAGCCGTACGCCGGCTTAGCCGCGCCGCTGCTCGGCGAAGCCAGGACATACATCGCAGGCGAATTCGCGACGCGCAAAAGCGCTTTCGCCGATTGGCATGCCAAGACGCCGCCGCCGCTCGGCGCGATGGCCAAGCACACCAAAATTGTCATGGAGACTAAGAACCCGGACATCTTTGAATCCATCACCATGGCCTATTCCGGCCAGGCCATGCAGGGGGACATGCTCACCGGCTTCTCGGGCGCTCAGGAATACGAGGTCGGCAAGGCCTACGAGGAAGGGAAGATCAGCCTCAATCAGTTCAACGAACTGGCGGGAGCGATCGAACATCGCGGCATGGTGGTCGGTCTGGTCAATTCCGCGCTGATGATCGCAACGATGGGGCTCGGCGGGATCGGCGCGCTGGGGGAGCTCGGACTTGGTGGCTCGATGGCGCTCGGCGGCGGGATCGGAATCGTCACCGCCACCGTGCCGATGCTCGCCAGCAACCTCTACACCTCGTCCACCGATTTGTCCGATCCCCAGATGCAGGCGTGGTGGAAGGGAACCGCCTATTCGACCAGCGATATCGTCAAGGCCGGACTGATCGGTGGCGGGATCGGTGCCGCCTTTCCGCTCGCCGGCAAGGCTCTGTCGGCGATCGGAGGCCGCACCGCAGGACCGTTGCTGTCGTCCGCCGGCCCCGTGGAATCGGAGCTGACCTCATTGGAAGGCGTGGCGGTGCGCAGCCTGCCTAACGGCGCGAGCGAACTGACCATCGCCAGCGAGGGCATCACCATCGAACGCGCCGACGGGATGGTCCGCGTCTATGGACCAGCCGGCAATGCCAAGCGCGTGCTGTTGTCGACTTTTCGCGCCGGCGAATTGAGCGATGCCGCACCGCCGATGACGCCGGGCGGCAAGTCCATGATGCCGCCGGGTCCGACCGACCTGCTCGGCGGCAGTCCGAACGGCACCGGCATGCCGCCCTTCCGCCTCGGCGTGGGCATGAACGAACCGTGGCTCCCAAACTCAACCGGAGGCACGGGCGGCCCCAAGGGAATGATCGTCATCCCTTCTGGCGGCGGGGGCGGGCCGCGCATGGTCCCTACCGCGAGCGGCGGCATGTCGATGGCGGGACCCGGCGAGATGACGCCGATGATCATGCCGTCGGCCGATCAGCCCGTTCCCTTCATGGACCTGCCCGGCATCGAGCAGCCGCCCGCGGTCCTTCCCGGCGCGGAGCCGTTCGCACCGATGGTCGACCTGCCGGGCCAGGCGACCGGCGGCCCGGCCTATTTGCCCGGCCTCGATCCCACCGCAGGCGGCGGCATGTACTTCCCCGGCATACCGGGTCCACCGATGCTGGCCTCCTCGATCCAGTATATCGGACCCATCACGCCGCCCAACTTCCGCAGTCCGCTGATGGTACGCGGCGGCCGGCCGGTGAGCAGGATGCAGTTGCCCCAGACCGCACTGGGCGGGCTATGGATCATGGATGGTACCGGCGCGTGGCGCTACGTTGCCTATCCCGGCTCTCCGGCGGATGCGCCGGGTGGCATCACCAACTACGGTGCCGGCGACCAGCAGGATCTGGTCCTGTCAATTCCTGGCCTGCAGGGCGCGTTGGTCCAGCCCAACGATATCAATTTCGGCGGCGGGCGCGGCTATCCGATGACGACCGCGGCGATGCGCTACGGCAGCATCGTCCTTGCCCGCAGTCATCTTGGCCCCCACGCCGACACCAAACTCGTCTTGCCAGGTGGGACTTTGTCCACACGCGATCCGCAAAACTATGTCGGTCACCCGCGCAGCTACAACGAACGCATCCGCCGCACGCTGGAAAATCGCCTGCGCAAGGACGGCTTCAGCTGGTCAGCCTATGACGAACTCGGCGATGCCCCCCGCCTCACCCAGGGTGGTTTCACCGTGCCCGATGCCGAAACGATCATACAATATGGTGCCGACGGCCAGCCGATGCGCGCCTGGCGTTTCCCGTTCGACAACCTTACCGCCTATGACGGTCTTGGCGGCAATATCGACGATATCCTGGCGCGCTACGAGATTTCGCCCAAGGCGGTGCCGGTCGGTCGTACCGGCCGCTGATCGGCGACACGAAAGCCGCTGGGATCGATGCCGTGACGCTGGATCATGCGCCCGAGATGGCGCCGCTCCGTACATGCCATACGCGAGGCGGCGGTAATGTTGCCCCCCGCCCGCGCCAGCAACATGGTCAGATAGGCGCGTTCGAAAGCCAGGTTGCAGCGTTCGCGCGCTTCGCGCAGCGATCCCCATAGCTGATCGGACGCGATACCCGAGGGTGCAGCCGGCTCGCGGCTGCCGGCGATCCCCGGACAACGCCGCATTGCCCCTTTTTCGGCAAGCAGCACGGCGCGCTGCATCACGTTTTCGAGCTCCCGAATATTGCCCGGCCAGTCATGGTCCAGCAACCGGCGCTCCAGCGGCGCAACGAGAGCCGGCGGCGATATGCGCAGCCGCACCGCGGCCCGGCTCGCGAAGAAGCGCGCGAGCGGGAGGATGTCTTCCCGACGATCGCGCAGCGGTGGCAGTTCGACACGCGCGACATCGAGCCGGAACAGCAGGTCGCGGCGAAAGAGGCCCTGGGTGACCAGCGTTTCCAGGGTGGCGTTGGTCGCCGCGACGACGCGGACATTCGCTTGCCGCTCTTCATCGCACCCGAGTGGCCGATAACGCTGATCCTGGAGAAACCGCAGCAATGCGACCTGTGCGCGGGCGTCGAGGCTATCGACCTCATCGAGCAGCAAGGTACCCCCTTCGGCCTGCGCAATCAGGCCGGGCCGTCCTTCGCGCGCGTCGGTGAACGCCCCCTTGCGATGGCCGAAAAGCTCGTTCTCGAGCAGACGCTCCGGCAGCGCCCCGCAATTGACCGGAACGAACGGCGCCGCCGAACGCGCGCTCGCATAATGAACCGCGCGCGCCGCCAGTTCCTTGCCGGTACCCGTCTCGCCGGTGATGATCAGCGGCACATCGGCAACGGCGAAACGGCGCAGATCATCGAGCGCCGCGAGAAAGGCCGGTGCCCGTCCGATGATCCCGCTCATCCGTTTCATGTCCGCCAGATCATCGACGCAGACAGCCATTCCGGTCGTCCCCTACTCAGCCTCCGATGCGGTAAGCCAATCGAGGTTAGAGTCGGCGAGCTGAGTCGGTCTTGCATGGAAACGACGGTCCCTTCGGCTCGCCGACCAAAACCGGGCGTTTCGTCGCAACTTCACCCAGCAATTCATTATTTTCCGCTAGTTAACCTCTTCGGTAGGCCGATCCTGCGCCGTTTTTTGGACCAAAATGAACGCGTCTCCTGATCCAGCCATCGGCCCCCGAATGCGATGCTCCGGCAGGTGCGTCATTCGTGACGGCTATCCTCTTCGCCACCGTTGTCGACCGGGTCGCTGGACGCTCCCCGCACACGCCCGGACACCTACGTACCATTCCCGATAGGCCGGGCCGAGCGCGCAGCTTAGCCCGATCCCGTTCGATGCGGGAGAAGATCGATGGTGCTGCCATCCGAACGGCCGCCAAGCCATACCGTAGAGGAGTGCTGGCTGGCGTGGCACGATAACTGGATGCGGTCGCTCAAATGGCTGACGGCATGGTGGAACATCTGCGTCGCCCCGGCGAGCGGTCATCACACTCTGCACGCCCCAAAAATCGCGCCCGGTGGACGGCTCGCGGTACCCGAACCCATCGCTCGCGACACAGAGCAGGACCTCTTTGCCTGAGGCCTTTAGCCAAGGATATCCGACATGGCCTGTCCAGACCCCCGATGCTGACGCCAGCGCCCTTCCCCGACCAGACGCCGATGACGTGGCTGCAGGACGAGACTTACGGCGCCTCTGCTCTCCGGGGTGCCTTGCCCACGGAT
The DNA here is from genome assembly GCA_964521615.1 of uncultured Stakelama sp. Classification (GTDB taxonomy): domain Bacteria; phylum Pseudomonadota; class Alphaproteobacteria; order Sphingomonadales; family Sphingomonadaceae; genus Sphingomonas. The sequence goes on from CAZFTL010000019.1 coordinate 73,060, forward strand.
GCCGACCCCGACGCGATCTCGGCGAGTTTGCGAAGCGGCCTGCTTACCGCAGCGATCGCCAGAAGCACGACCGCGATCGCGCAGAAAAGGATGATCGCGATCGACAACTAACCAGCCCTATCGGCCCGGACGTGCAACCTTCTGGGGTCGATCGCCGCCGTCAGCCGGCTTCCCCCGTTTGGCTGGCGGCGGCGTCCAGGCAATCCTTCCTTCTGGAGCGTGGATGATGATCGAGGACTGCCCGAACCTGATCGACGACGCGCGCACGTTGCAACGCGGCGGCGCTTACCTCGTGCCATGCGTTACCCCTACGGCGCGAACTGCGCCTGGAGGCGACGTGCCCGGCTTCTTCAAGTTAGGCCCGGCTTGAGCCGATGCACGCAATTCCCCCGTCCGCCAACATCCGGCCCGTCCGCCCATGGCCAAGCGTGGCGCTCGCGATCGCCGCGATCCTGGGATCCATCATGCCAGCTATGGCGGCGGCTCAGAGCCCCTCGCTGGAACGCGGCGCCGTCATGGACGCAGTCCGCGCCCTCAAGGCGGGCGAATATCTCTGGGCGCCGCAACTGGCCCCGGCGGGACCGATGCTGATCATCATCAATCGCGCGACCCAGCGCCTCGTCGTCTATCGCAACGGCGTTCCCATCGCGGTATCGACGGTCTCGACCGGGCGAGCCGGACGGCGCACGCCAACCGGCGTTTTCACCATTCTCGAAAAGCAGGTCACGCATTTCTCCAGCCTCTACGACAGCGCGCCGATGCCCTATATGGAACGGCTGACATGGGATGGCGTCGCACTCCATGGCGGCACGCTTCCAGGCTATCCCGCATCGCATGGCTGCATCCGCCTGCCGCATGCCTTCGCCAAATTGCTCTACGGCGAAACCCGCCTCGGAACCGTGGTGGTCGTAACCGACAGCCCCGAACTGCCGCGCTTCGTCCCGGCGCCGACGCTCGACACAGGGGCAAATACAGGGACGAATGACGCCGTCGCGGACGACGGCGTGACCTGGTTTCCCGAGCGCGCACCCGAAGGCCCCGTGACGGTGATCATCAGCGCGAGCGACAAGAGACTGGTGGTGTTGCGCAACGGCAAGGAAATCGGCCGCGCACCGGCGACGCTCGCCCAGCCCGTCGAGCGGCCCGCGGCCTATTCGCTGCAGTCACGCGATGCGGCGGGGGATCATTGGATGCGGCTCCCCCTCCCCGGTCAGGATCCGGCCAAGCCCTTGGCGTCCGAAACCGGGCAGTCGGTGACCCTGCCGGCGGGGTTCAGGGAAACCGTCTCCGCGATCCTTGTCCCCGGCGCGACCGTGCTGATCCTGCCGGACTCGCTCTCTCCTCGGTCGGGCACGCCGGCGGCCCTGCTCGAAAGCAGCCCCGATGGAACGGTGCCCAAGTGAGCCGGTCGGAATAAAGCACCCCTGGAACACCGCCCGCATCGGACCTAAATTCCGCCGCATGAACGGAATTGAACTGAATCGCCGGATGTTCGTCGGCGCCGCAGCGATGCTTACTTGCGGTATATTGGTGCGGCCGGCCTTGGCGACGCCGCGGTCAACAAGCCTTTTCGATGTCGCGGCTGCCGAATTGCGCCGACGCAACGGCACCATCGTCGCCCCCGATATCGTGGCGATCGCCGATTTTGCCGCGCCGTCATCGGCACCGCGATTCCATCTGGTCGATATGGCGAGCGGATCGATCGAGAGCTTCCTGGTCGCGCATGGCCGGGGGTCGGACCCCGATCATAGTGGCTGGCTGCGCCGTTTTTCGAATGACCCCGGATCGTATTGCACGTCCGAAGGCGCCTATCGCACACTCGCTTATTACGATGGCGTCCATGGCCGGTCGATGCGGCTGGCGGGTCTCGATGCGACCAACGACAAAGCCGAGGCACGCGCGATCGTGATTCACTCGGCGAAATATGTCAGCGCCGCGATCGCTCGTGACACAGGCGTGCTGGGACGAAGCGAAGGCTGCTTTGCCGTCGCCGAGCAGGACCTCTCCCGCGTATTGGCGCGCATGGGGCCCGGTCGGTTGCTGCTCGCCGGACGGTTCTCGGGCTAATCCTCGCCAGGACGCGGCGGGCATCCGCCAGGTCGCAGCATCAACGACAGCGCCGCCCGGATTTTATCGTCGTCGGAAACGCGGCGGAAATCGGGATGCGGAGCCCCCTCGCCCAGCCAGTCCTGGCCACGTCGATAGCCCTTGTCATACAGCGCTTCCTCGGCCGCCCCCTGGAATCCGGATGAAAAAAGGTCGGTGCGGGCATCGCCATAATCGAGGTAGAAGCGATGCGAACCTGCGAGGGGAATAGCCTGGGCGAATGCGCGATGAAGCGCGCGTTCGACCCCGTCCACTTCGTCACCGGGCAACCTGACCTGCCCATAGGGAACCAGGGGCTGCGGCCCGGCGATCCACGCCGCGTTGCCGAACGTGTCCGGCCATTGACCCAGTGCATTCAGCGCTGCCATGCCACCCATGCCACGTCCCATGATCGACGTGTCTTCCAACCCTGGCCGAGTGCGAAAGAACATGTCGATCGCCGGCTTCAGCTCCTCGGCAAGGTAGCGGACATAAGCCTCGGACAAGGACGGCCCGCCGCGAACCGATTCGATCCACGATCTCGTCGTCGAGGGGAAGTCGGCGACCTGGCGGCCCGGGCAGAATTCGCGGAGACGGTCCCTGCTGCTCCAGATGGCGACGATGATAGCGGGTTGCGCCTTTCCGGCATCGGCAAGTGCGGTCAGTGTTTCCACTATGCGCACAGGGAAATCGCCCGGTGATTGCCCGTCGTGGAGGTAGACTACGGGGAACCCCCAACTGACGCGATCATAGTCGGCGGGCAGCCAAATGGTCACGGGCCGGGGCGCGACATGGACCGACGGGATCGCTGGGAAGTCTATCATCCGCCCAGATGCCGCGCTTGCTGCGCGCGCCGGAGGAATGACAGCGTCCATTGCAAGTGCCAGGCTCGCCGCAATCAGCGACCGGCGCGTTATCGGAACGGGCGATTGACCTGCCATGCCGGTAAAGTGGCGGCACGACCGCCGCCCCGGCATTCGTATTGTTACCGAGAAGGCGGGCACGACGAACGCGCGGTCACGCAACCGGCCGGTTTGATCGCTTCTTCGTAATTCTACGAATAGGCGTTTCGGTGCACCACCATACCCTGTGCAGCATGTCGGTAGAAATCTGCTTCCACGGCGCCGCGAGCACGGTCACCGGATCGTGCATCGAAATCGCCCATGACGGTAGCAGGCTGCTGGTCGATTGCGGACTCTTTCAGGGGTCGAGGTCGCTGGAAGCGCTCAATCACCAGGGCCTACCGGTCGATCCGCGGGAGTTGGGTGGCGTGCTGCTGACCCACGCGCATCTCGATCACTCCGGGCGCCTGCCTGCCCTTGTCAAACATGGCTTGACGTCACCGGTCTGGTGCAGCGCGCCGACGGCTAAGCTGATCGAGCCCTTGCTGCTGGACGCCGCCGAATTGCAGCATGCTGACATCAAACGGCGGAATGCGCGTCCCGACCGTGCCGGGCTTCCGCCCTTCGAGCGCCTCTATGACGCGATCGACGTCAGACACCTGATGACCTTGATCCAGGCGATGCCGATGGCGGCTTGGCACGAGGCCATGCCCGGCTGGAAGTTCCGATTCCACGACGCGCGTCATGTGTTGGGCGCGGTATCGATCGAGATCGAGGTCGGGGGGCGACGCCTGCTGTTTTCCGGCGATATCGGTATGCGAGCTCGCGAGGAGCCGTCCTATCACGGGCCCGCGGGCGCTTTCGACGCGGTTATCTGCGAGGGCACTTACGGCGACCGCGATCGTCCGCCGATGACGGACGAAAAGCGGCAAGAACAACTTGCGGTGATCGTGGAAAAGACACTGGAGCGCGGGGGTAATCTGCTCATCCCGGCATTTGCGCTCGAGCGGACCCAGATCGTCCTGCAGGACCTCGTCACCCTTTTCTCGTCGGGGCGACTGCGGCCTTCGCCCGTCTATGTGGATTCGCCGCTCGCCGAACGCGTGACCCGCGTCTATCGCAGCTACGAGCACGAAGCACCCTCTCCCTTTGACGCCATCGAGGTCGAGTTCACGTCAAGCGTCGCGCAATCCAGACGGCTGAACGACCTCTCTGGTGCGATCATCATTGCCGGATCCGGGATGTGCACCGGCGGGCGCATCCGGCACCACCTCATCCACAATCTGCCACGGCCGGAATCGACCATCTTGTTCGTCGGCTATCAGGCGAGCGGCAGTCTGGGCGCGGTCTTGAAGAACGGAGCGCCGAGCGTCAGAATCTCCGGAAACAATGTCGCCGTGCGTGCGCGGATAGAAGCGTGCGAGGGCTATTCGGCGCATGCCGACCGGGCCGCATTGCTCGCCTGGATCGGCCGGCAGGCCGATCGGGCGCGAACGCTCTTCCTCGATCACGGCGAGGAGGCGGCATTGCGTCAGCTCGCACGGGACGCCGCGGCACTGCCGGGGATTCCGGGCGCGATTCTGCCACAGCTGGGTGAGCGCTACAGTATCGAAGCGGGTGCCGCCGAACTGATCGCTCGGGCAGTGCCCGAAGCTGCCGCTGCCGCACCGTTCGATTGGCACAATCGTTATGCACAATTGCTCACGGCGCTCGACACGTCGCTACGCGCGGCAGCGGATGATGATCGCCGTTCGGCCCTTCTCGCTGACTTACAGGCCGTGGTGGCGGAGTCCGGAAGCGACCGGGAAAGGGCCAAGGCCGGAGGCATACTGCATGCCGCCTGACAAATCGACGTGCCGCGCACGCACGCGCCGGTCAGCGCTGGCGACGATGGTTGTCGCCCAGATACCGCAGCACCATCCGATGGATCAGCCAGGCGAGCGTCACCACGACGGTGATCGCGGCAAGCTCGCTGATCATGATCGCCAACAGCGTCAACATTCCGTCGCCCTCCATGACCGAGCGCGATCAATCTACGGGCCGCGACCGCCGGCGAACCTTGATCGCGGTCAACGATTCAGCTGCTAGCCCTGGGAAACGTCATGCCTGTCTTCCATCCCGATCTCGCCGCGCGCTCGGTCCCTCGTTACACGAGCTATCCGACAGCGGCCGAATTCACCGATGTTATCGGCCCGCGCGACCATGCCGCCGCGCTCGAGCGCCTTCGCGCCGACGACCGGATTTCGCTCTACGTCCACGTCCCCTATTGCCAGGAAATCTGCTGGTATTGCGGATGCAATACCGGCGCCGTCGGGCGGGCGCCGCGGCTCGACGCCTATGTCGAGGCGCTGATTGCCGAGATCGCGCTGATCGCGGACCGGTGCACCGGAATCGTCAGCCGAGTGCATTTCGGCGGCGGCAGTCCCAACGCGCTGTCCCCGACGCAATTCGATCGCATCGCCGATGCCATAAGGCGCTGTTTCCGGGGCGCATCCGATGCCGAATGGGCGGTCGAGCTCGACCCGCGCCACGTCGATGCGGCGTTCTGCGAGATGCTCGCGCGCAATCGGGTTTCGCGCGTCAGCCTGGGCGCGCAGACCTTCGATCTCGGTATTCAGGTCCTGATCAACCGCGTCCAGCCGTTTCGAATGGTGGCGCAATGCGTCGAAACGTTGCGGCGATCGGGGATCGAACGAGTCAATCTCGACCTGATGTACGGCCTGCCGGGGCAAACCCTCGATACGATCGCCCGGACGGTCACGCTCGCACGGGGCCTTGCCCCCGACCGCGTGGCGATGTTCGGCTATGCGCATCTGCCACGCTTGCTGCCGCGTCAGCGCATGATCGACGAACGCGATTTGCCCGGGGTGGAAGCGCGGTTCTGGCAAAGCGCGCTGGCCCGCGATCTCTGGATCGAGGCAGGCTATCAGGCAATCGGATTCGACCATTACGGGCGCCCCGGGGACAGCTTGGCGATCGCCGCCAGCGCGGGCACGCTCCGGCGCAATTTCCAGGGTTTCACCGACGATGACGCGACGGCGGTGATCGGCCTCGGCGCCTCGTCGATCAGCCTGTTCCCGGACCTGATCGTCCAGTCTGAAAAGCATGTCGGGCGCTATCGGATGAAGGTCCAGAATCACCAGCTCGCAACCGCCAAGGGTGTGGTGCGGTCGCTCGACGACCAACGCCGCGGCCTGACGATCGAGCGCTTGCTGTGCGACGGCCAGGTGGATCTTACCGAACTCGGCTGGTCGCCTGCCGGTGCCGCCCGTGCGATGGCCGACGCCGCGCCGCAGCTCGCAATACTGGAGGAACGCGGGCTGATCCGGCGGAATGATCGAGGACTGGCCGTCCTGCCGGCTGGCGAGCCTTATGCGCGCCTGGCCGCCGTAGCGTTCGATACCTTCAGATCGGTCCCCACCGATCGCTTCAGCCGCGCGGTGTGAGTACGTAGCTATCCGGATTCTTCCGTTGCGACCTGCGCCCTAGCCTCTCGCCGTTCCCCTGCGAATGGAGGCCTGGATGAAGAACATTCTGGTATTGGCGCACGACGATGGCGGACAGGAGGCGCGGCTGCAGGTCGCGCTCGATATCACGCGCGCGGTCGAGGGACACTTGACCTGCCTCGACGTGGCAATGAACCCGCTGCTCGGCGACGAATATGTTTCCTCTTATGCCGGCGTCCAATTGGCGCAGGAGGAAAAGCGCAACGAAACCGCCAACCGCGCCAAGGTCGAGGCGCGAATAGCCGGCGAAGGGGTTCCCTATGACTGGATCGACATGGACGGGGACGCCGCCACCTGCATCCGCCGATCGGCCACCCTTGCCGACCTGATCGTCCTAAATCGCGGGCTCGACGACGAGGCCTCGTATCCGAACATGTTCGATCTCGCCAGCGACCTGGTGATGGAGAGCCACCTTCCGATTTTCGCTGTGCCCCAAAAGACGCGCTCGCTCGATCTCGGTGGCGACGCGATCATTGCCTGGGACGGATCGAACCATGCCGCGGCTGCGATGCGGGCGGCGGTGCCGTTGCTCAAGCTCGCCCGGTCGGTGACCTTGTTCTACGCCGACGACGGGTCGCTCAAGGCACCGCTGGAAGATGCCGCCGCCTATCTGTCGCGCCACGGCATTCATGCGGCCATTCGCCGCGAACAACGCCTGATGGATCGGCCGGGCGCGCTGATCATGGCCGAAGCGATGCTCGGTCCGGCCTATATGGTGATGGGTGCGTTCAGCCGTTCGCGTTTTCTCGAGGCGGCCTTTGGCGGCGCTACCCAACGGATGCTGACCGAAAGCCCGATCCCGGTATTGTTCGTTCACGCTGCCTGATGCGTGGCGGGGCGCCCGAACGGCCGCCCCGCCTGCCGCTCAGAAGCGAATGCCGATGCCGGTGCCGACGACGATCGGATCGATCCTCACCCGGGCGGTCCGTAACGTCGCGCCGCTCGTCAGCCGGGCGGTGGTCCTCATGTCGATATATTTCACGTCGAAATTGACGAAGACCCGCTTGCTCACCGGAATGTCGGCCCCGGCCTGCAAGGCATAACCGAAACTGTCGTCGAGCTTCACCTTGGTCGCGCCCAGCGCGCCGTTGAGCGACGGCAGCGCTTTCGACGAATAGAAGATCGAATAATTGACGCCGGCTCCGAGATACGGGCGGATCTTGCCATCGGGCGCGAAGTGATATTGCAGCGTCAGCGTCGGCGGCAGCACCCAGGTATCGGCGACATCCCCCAGGGCCGATACCGTTCCGCGGCCGGAAACGGTGTGCTTGGTCGTCGCGACGATCAGCTCCGCACCGATATTGTTGGTCACCATATAGGTGAAGTCGACTTCCGGCATGACGCTGTCGCCGACGCCCAGCTTGCTGCCGGGGATGCCGCTCACGGCACCCGAACTCTCGTTCGGCGCGACGACGATGGCGCGGGCTCGAACCAGAACGTCGCCTTCCTTCGCAAGGGCCGGGGTCGCAGTCAGGGCAACCGCCGTTCCCGCCAGCAAGATCCATTTCCTCATGATATACCTCCTGATTGGAGGCGCGTGGCTACCGCGGCGCGGGCAAGCACACTTTGATCCCACGCAACAAATCGCGCTAAGTAATTTCCCGGATGGGCGGCATCGTCCTCCTGGCCGATCTGGGATTCATGCTCGACGACATGGACATCATCAATCCTGACCGACCTGGCGGTTCGCTCGACGCCGAACTCGCCCTGTTCGTCGACAGCGCGACCGACCGCGCGCTGTTCCTGACGTCGCCGGACGGCCGGATCGCCAGCTGGAATCGCGGCGCGGAATTGCTGACCGGCTGGCGCGCGGACGACGTTGCGGGGCGAACGGCGGCGCTTCTTTATACGCCCGAGGACGCGGCGGCGGGCAAGCCCGCGAGCGATTGCGCCGCGGCGGCGGCCGGCCAGTCGCCGTTGCGTCTCGAGGCCTGGCGGATCCGCAAGGACGGGTCCGAATTCCTGGCCGACGTCACCATCATGGCGTTGCGCAATGAGGATGGATCGATCCGCGGTTTCGGCCAGAGCCTTCAGGACGTGACATCACGCAAAGCAACCGAACAGGGCCTCGCCCAGCGCGAGATGCACGTCCGATCGATATTGGCGACCGTTCCCAGCGCCATGGTGGTGATCGACGAGCGTGGCATCATCGTCTCGTTCAGCGCCGCTGCCGAGCGCCTGTTCGGCTATGCCGAAAGCGACGTCGCCGGGCGTAACGTCAGCATATTGATGCCCAATCCCGATCATGATCGTCACGACGACTATATCGCGCGCTACCTTTCGAGCGGAGAACGGCGGATCATCGGGATCGGGCGTATCGTCGTCGGGAGGCGCCGCGACGGCAGCTCTTTTCCGATGGAATTGTCGGTCGGCGAGGTCAACGCCGACGGACATCGTATCTTCACCGGATTCATCCGCGATCTGACCGACCGCCAGCGTTCCGAGCTGCGGTTGAAGGAGCTGCAATCGGAACTGATCCATGTATCCCGCGTGAGCGCGATGGGAACCATGGCCTCGACGCTGGCGCACGAGCTGAACCAGCCGCTGACGGCGATCGCCAACTACATGGAGGCCGCGCGCGAACTGCTCGATCGTGCCAGCGATGCGGATCGCGAATTCGTCAAGGAAGCGGTCGAGGAGGCGGCGAAGGAGGCGTTGCGCGCCGGCCAGATCGTTCGCCGTCTGCGCGACTTCGTTGCGCGCGGCGAAGTCGACAAACATGTCGAGAGCTTGCCCGCGATTATCGAGGATGCCAGCCGGCTCGCGCTGACCGGCGCGCGCGAGCGTGGCGTCCGTGCTTTTTTCGACCTCGATCCGGCCGCGGACGAAGCGTTCATCGACCGCGTCCAGGTCCAGCAGGTGCTGGTGAACCTCATCCGCAACGGCGTCGAGGCGATCGCCGGCCGCGACGTCCGCGACATCACCGTCTCCACCGCACGCGAGGCGAACGGACTGATCCGGATTTCGGTCGCCGATACCGGCAAGGGCCTCGATCCCGGACAATTGCCACAGCTTTTCCAGGCCTTTTCGAGTACCAAGGAAGGCGGGATGGGTCTCGGTCTGTCGATTTGCCGTACCATCGTCGAAGCGCACGGGGGCCGAATCTGGGCAGAACCCAATGCCGGTGGCGGCACGATCTTTCATTTCACCCTTCAAAGCGGGGAACCGGACGATGAGTGAACGTCGATTGGTCCATATCGTGGACGACGAGGATTCGATCCGCCGATCGGCGAGCTTCATGCTGCGTACCTCGGGATTCGACACCCGCACCTATCAATCGGGTGTCGACTTCCTGAAGGAAGCGAAGCACACCGATGCTGGCTGCGTGCTGCTCGATGTCCGCATGCCGGGCATGGATGGCCTCGAAGTGCAGCGCGAACTCAACGATCGCGGCATCGGACTTCCCGTCATTGTCCTGACCGGGCATGGCGATATCTCGATCGCGGTACAGGCAATGAAGGCCGGGGCGATCGATTTCCTCGAAAAGCCGTTCGAAAAGGCGCAATTGCTCGCCGCCCTCGACACCGGCTTCGCCAAGCTGGAGCGTCACGACGATGCGGCGGTATCGGCCCATGATGCACAAGTCCGCATCGCGGCGCTGACGGCTCGCGAGCAGGACGTGCTGCGCGGGCTGGCGCGGGGCCATCCCAACAAGACGATCGCTTATGATCTCGGTATTTCGCCCCGTACCGTCGAGGTCCATCGTGCCAATCTGATGACCAAGCTCGAGGTGCGCAGCCTGTCGGATGCGCTGCGCCTCGCCTTCGCGGCGGGCATCGAGGGCTGAGTTGCGGATCATTACGTAACGACGGCCAGGCACAGCGGTGCGACCATCGACGTCATGAGCAACCCAGCCCTCCCCCAACCGAGCTCCGCGGAAGAGCATCCGCGCGTCGTCCTGCTGATCGAGGACGACGAAGCCGTCCGGCGATCGCTGCAATTGTTGCTCCATTGGCGAGGCTATGACGTCCGGTCGTTCGCCAGCGCGAGCCCGGTGCTCGACGGCCAGACGCTCGGCGATATCGATATTCTGGTCACCGATTACCGCCTGCCCGACGGCGACGGCATTGGCGTGTTGCGGGCATTGCGCCGGTCCGGATGGGGCGGCAAGGCGATCCTGATAACCGCCTTCCCGTCGACCACGTTGACCGAGTCCGCGCGCGCGACCGGATTTGATGCCGTCCTGGAAAAACCGCTGCGCCAGCACGAACTTGTCGGCGCGCTTGCGGACTGACGCGATGCCCGCACTGGCCCTCGCTCCTGCGGTCGGCGGCCGCGCCCCGGTCGCACGCGATGCGCGTTGCACGACATGTCTCGGTCGATGGCGCTCGGTCTGTGCCGCACTGCCGGCGGAAGCAATCGACGACATGGCCAACATCGGACGGCTCCGCAAGCTGCGGCGCGGCGAGGTCCTGAGCTGGGAGGATGATGAGGCGTACGATGTCGGCAACGTCCGCGATGGTGCGTTGAAACTGACGGCGTCGCTGCGCGACGGACGCGAGCAGATCGTCGGCGTGGCGTGGCCGGGCGCCTTTGTCGGCGAGTTGGTCGCCGAGCGCTCGGCCCATCGCCTGACCGCGCTAACCGCCACCACGATCTGCCTGTTCCGGCGATCCGATCTCGATGCGCTGATCGCCAGGCATCCGGCATTGGCCCGGGCGTTGTTGCGATCACTGGCCCGCGATCTGGATGGCGCGCGCCGTTCGATCCTGTCGCTGGGCCGCAAGAGCGCGGGGGAGCGGGTCGCCTCGCTGCTGATCGACATGCGCCGCACCACGGTTCCGGATCAGACCGGCATCGTGCCGATGCCGCTCAACCGGCAGCAGATGGCCGACCTGCTAGGGTTGACGATCGAAACCGTCAGCCGGAAGATCCGGCGGTTCGAGCGAGCAGGCATCATCCAGCTCGTCGGAACTCGCCTCTTTCGGGTGCTCGACGACGTCGGTCTGGCCCGGTTGGCGGGCTGAACCCGCGGCCCGATCCGGGAATCTACGCATCGTCCCCCTGCGCATTCCGCGGCACGATCGTGCCCATGACCTGGTTCACGATCCGCCTCGATCTCGCCCGCAGCGAAGCCTTTCCTGATGGATCGGCGATGCATTGCTATCTGCTCCGCGCGCCGCTCCGCGATGACGGCACGATCGACGCGGAAGCCGTCGGCGCGCACCCCGAACGCGCCACCGTCCTGCGCTCCTGGCCCGACGACGCCGAACGGCGCGGCTATCTGATGCACGACGACGTTACAGGATGGCACTTCTCCTATGCGCCGGGCGAAGCGGACGACGAGCCGATCTTCCACCTCGAAACGCATCCGCTTGCCTTGGGCGCGTACCTGACGGTGCGTGAGCAAGACGGCGAGGAACTCTGTTTCAAGGTCACGCGCCGTGACAAGGTGGACCTGCCAGCCTGAGGATGACGCAATGACCGGAACGATGCTTGCAGTGCTCGACGACGTCGAAAATGGCGCTGGATTCGTCCGTACTATCCTGGCGCAAGCCGAGCGCATGGACGCGCACCTGATCGTCTATCTGTTGACGCCGGGTCCGCTCGCCGCGCCGACTCTGGCGCCCTTCGGCGTAATGTATCTTCCCGATCAGGTGCTGCAGGCGGATTCCGAGGAACAGGTCGCCAAGCTGCGTCGCGCGCTGGGCGGCGCGCCCGTCGATGTCGATATTCGGGGCCTGTTCGACGATGTCGCATGGCTGGCCGGCGATGTTCGAAGGGCACGGCCGATCGCCGACCTTGCCGTTGTCGGCTCGCACGAAACCTGGGCGATCCCCTATCTGTATCGCCGCGTTACCGAGATGCTCGCGCTGGCATCGGGCGGACCGCTGCTCATTCTGCCGCCGGGCCGTTCGTTGACCAACGTCAATCACGCAGTCCTGGCCTGGAAATCCGGCCCCGAAGCCGTCCGTGCGCTCCACGACCTGGTCGCCCTGCTCGAACCCGGCGCACGGGTGGATATCGTGAGTTGCGGCGACCGCCCGATCCACGAGGATGACCCGAAGGGACACGGCGCCGTCAGCGCCTATCTGGAGCAACGTGACGTCGAAGTGGGATCGGTGTGGCTGGAACCACATTACGACATCGCCGAGCAGCTCCAGACCTATGCCCTGGAAATTGGCGCGGACCTGCTCGCCGCTGGCGCCTTCGCCCATAGCCGGCTGCGCGAACTGGTCTTTGGCGGCGTGACCGCCGGCCTGATCAAGGAAACGCGAATACCGGTCCTGCTGTCGCGCTAGCAATGACCGATGCCACCCAATCGCTGCTGCCGCTGGGCTATGCCTGCGCGATCGGCCTGCTGGTCGGACTGGAAAGAGGCTGGACGGGTCGGGATGCCGATAGCGGCCACCGCGTTGCCGGCATCAGAACGTTCGGATTGCTCGGACTCGCCGGCGGCGCGGCAGCGCTGATCGCGGGGCCACTGGGGGTCGCGCTCGTTCTTCTGAGCGGTATCGTCTTGATCGTCGGCTATGTACGGCAGGGTCAGGCGAGCGACGGCCAGAGCGCGACCAGTGCGATTGCGGGGCTGCTTGTCCTCGGATTGAGCGCCCTCGCCGCCTCTGGGCAGCCCGAACCCGCGCTGGCCGGCGCCGCTGTCACCATCTTCCTGCTCTCGTCCCGACAATATCTTCATAAACTGGTCGGCGATCTGACGACCGAAGAGATGCGGGCCGCGGCGGAATTCGCGGTCGTCGCCCTGGTCCTGTTCCCGCTGGCTCCCGACCGCGGCATGGGCCCGCTCGCAGCGATCAATCCGCACCGCGTGCTCCTTGTCGTCGTCCTCGTGAGCGGCATTTCGTTCGCGGCCTATCTGGCCGGCCACCACGTATCGCGCGGCAGGGGCCCGATGCTCACCGCGGCAGCCGGGGCCCTGGTCTCGTCGACGGCCGTCACCGCGGCGCTTGCCCGACGGATGCGCGACGATGACCGGGGCGAAGCGCGCACGCTGACGGCCTCCCTCCTCCTCGCTTCCATCGTCGGCGGCCTCCGCGTTCTCGCGGTGATCGCTTTCCTGGCCCCGATGGCCTTCGCGAACGCGGCCGGCGCGATCCTGCCCGGCCTCGCCATTCTCGCGGCAGCGACGGCCTGGGCGTGGGATCGCGGGACGGTTACCGCCGACGGTTGGAAACCTGCCGGCAATCCGCTCGAGCTCGGGGCCGCGATCGCTTTCGCGGCGATCGCCATGGTGGCGACGCTGGGATCGCGCCTGGCATCGTCCATGTTCGGTTCTTCGGGGCCGCTGGTCGTCCTCACCGCTACCGGCATGGCCGATGTCGATGCCGCTGTCCTGGCCTTCTCGTCTCTCCCGCCGGCCGATCAGGCAATGCTTGCCGGCCCCGCGCTGGCGGTTCCGGTGGCGGCGAACATGCTGCTCAAGGCAATCACCACCTTGCTGCTGTCGCGCAATCGGACGGGTTTCTGGGCCGCCATACCGCTCATCGGGTGCGCGGTTCTCATCATCGCGGCGACGATCGTGATCTGGTTCCGCGCCTGACCGCGCGAGCGGCGCGCCGGATACGGGCGTCAGCCGCCGCCCGTCCCCAGGACGACCATGTCTTCCAGCCACCGTGCCCGTTTCGCCGCGTTCTGCTCCACGGCGCCGAGCAGGACTTGGCGGACCGGCCTGATTCCAGCGAACCGCAATATGTTCCGTTCGAGGCTCTTGAGGCTGTGCGCCCGAAACCACAGGGAGTAGAAAGCGGCAGGCATACCCATCGTCACGATCACGGTTGCCGACTTGCCGCGTAACTTGCCGGCGCCAAACGACCCCTGGTCGTCGACGGCGAAGCCAGGCCGCATCACCTGTTCGAGAAAGGCCTTGAGCAAGGCGGGGACGTCCCCCAGCCAGAGCGGGTAGAAAAAGACGATATGATCCGCCCAGGCGATCGAAGCCTGGGCGTCGGCGATCTCGGGCGTCGGCCGGCCGTCGGCCCATTCCCGCCGCGAGCGCAGGATCGGCACCTCGGTTGTCGCCAGATCGATGCGGCGCACCTCATGCCCCCAGGCCTGCGCGCCCTCGACATAACGATCGGCAAGCGCATGGCAGAGCCGGGCCCGATCGGGATCGGGATGCCCGTCCACCACCAGGATGCGGCGCATCATTCGGCCGGTTCCACCTCGGTCGTCACCATCGGCTGATGCAGCACACGACGCAGCACGACTTCGGATCCCAGGTCCGTGCCGGCGACGGGAACGAAACCGACCTCGCGCTCCAGCGCGAGCGCGGCGCGGTTCTCGCAGCTCTCCACCGATTCGATCGCACCGATCCCTTCAGCCTCGGCATAGCGCACGACGTGCTCGACCAGCGTCCAGCTGACGCCGCGTCCCTTGAAGTCGCCGCGTACCGAAACCGCGAGCTCTGCGCGGTCGCGGTCGGGATCGCAGGCCAGCAGCGCGGATGCGATCGCCGTGCCGTCGGGCGCGAACGCCAGGAAGTGCATCGTCCGCCAATAATCGATCTGGGTCATCGCCACGAGCCGGTCGCGCCCTACCTCTCGCAAGCCCGTCATGAACCGGAAGCGCAGGTCGTCCGAGGTGACATGGTGGAAGAGGTCGGCAAGCGCATCCTCGTCATCCGGTAGGATCGGGCGCACGTGCATCCGCACACCGTCGCGCGTCGTCAGATCGGCGCTCCATTCCATCGGAGCCGGCCGAATGACGAGTTGTGACCCCGCCTTTTCCGTCGACAAGGCGATCCGGGCATCGAGCGCGGTGACACCATGCTCGTCGGCGAACAACGGGTTGATATCGAGTTGCGCGATTTCAGGCATGTCGATGACCAGCGCCGACACGGCGTTGAGCGCACGCACGACGGCGTCGATGTCGACCGCCGGTACGTCGCGATAGGCCGCGAGCAGTCGCGCCACTCGTGTATTCTCGATCATTTCGCCCGCCAGTACGCTATCGAGCGGCGGCAGGCCGAAGGCCACGTCGCGCGTCACCTGAACTGCCTTGCCGCCTGCGCCGAACGCTATCACCGGCCCGAATGTGGGATCGCGGGCAACGCCGATCAGCAACTCGCGGCCGGACGTTGAATTGACCATGGTTTCGATCTCGAATCCGGTAATCGACGCTTCGGGATGGTCATGTCCGAGCCTGGCCACCATATCGACCGCGACGCGCTCGGCATCGTCGATCGTCGCGACGTCGAGCGCGACGCCGCCAACGTCCGATTTGTGCGGCAATTGCGGGGACACCACCTTCACCGCGTAGGGAGGACGCAGATCGGCGCAAACCCGCGCGATCGCGCCGCTGTCTCGGGCAAGCATGCCGGCAACGACCGGGATCCCGTAGGCGGCGATCACCGCTTTGGCTTCCGTCGCCGACAGATGTTCCCGGCCGGCATTGCGAGCGCCGACGATCACTGCGCGTGCCCGGGCACGGTCGCTGGCTGGAACGACCTGATGCGCCGGCGCACGCATCAGCGCCTCTCGTGCGGCGCTGGCTTTGGCCAGGTACCCGAAGGCGCGAACCGCATCGTCCAGATTGTCGAATACCGGGACGCCCGCATCGTCGAATAGTGACCGCGCCGCCTCGGCGTTGCGCGGCCCCATCCAGCAGGCGATCAACGGTTTGCGGCCGCCGACCTCTTCCCGGGCGGCAATCACCGCTTTGGCGATCGCCTCGCCGGTCGCGACTGCCGTCGGACAGTGGATGACGAGCGCGGCGTCGGCCGCGGGGTCGGCAAGGACCGCACGCGTGGCGGCGGAGAAACGTTCGGCCCGGGCATCGCCGACGACATCGACCGGATTGGCGCGCGACCACCCTCCCGGCAGTGCGGGATCGAGCGCGGCGATCGTTCCTTCGGACAGCATCGCCAGACTGGCACCGACCTCCGGTAGCGCGTCGGCTGCGAGCACCCCGGCCCCACCCCCATTGGAGACGATCGCGAGCCGCTCGCCATAAGGCGGACGATAACGCGACAGAATCTGCGCGGCGTCGAACAATTCACCCAGCGTATCGACCAGGATGATACCGGCACGACGAAAGGCGGTGGCGTAGACGTCATACGAACCGGTCAGCGCGCCGGTATGCGAAAAAGCGGCCTTGCCCGCCCCTTCCGTGCGCCCGGCCTTGATCGCGATCACCGGCTTGATGCGCGAGGCGGCCCTAGCCGCCGACATGAACTTGGCCGGATTGGTCACTTGTTCGACATAGAGCAGGATCGCATCGGTATGCGGATCGCCCGCGTAGAAATCGATCAGGTCGCCGAGATCGACATCGGCCATGTCCCCGAGCGACACGACGCCCGAGAAACCGACATGGCGATCCGCGGCCCAATCGAGCATCGCGGTGATCAGCGCCCCGCTCTGCGACAAAAAAGCGAGCCGGCCGGCGGATGCGTTGCGCGGCGCAAAGGACGCATTGAGCCCGGCATGCGGCAACAGCAGCCCCAGGCAGTTGGGCCCGATCAGCCGGACGTCGTGCGGCCGCGCGGCGTCGAGCATGGCCTGCCGCGTGGTCATGTCGTGCGGGACCGTCGAAATCACGGCGACGACCCGCGTGCCGAGAACGCCCAACTGATCGATGATCGCCGGGATCGTTGCCGCCGGCGTGACGACGACCGCGAGATCGGGCGTGCGCGGCAAGTCGCCGATCGATGGCACCCACCAGACGTCGTCCAGTTCGACCTTGTCGGGGTTCACCGCGAACACCGTTCCGGCGAAACCGCCGTCGATGATGTTTTCGAGCACGCGCGTACCAAGCGAACCGGCCTTGCTCGATCCGCCGATGACGGCGATCGACTGGGGGTGGTTGATGGCGTCGAGATGTCGGATCGTCATGATGCTGTCCCGCCAAACGTCTCTGGGTCGGGCTGATTGTGTCGGCCGGCCGGCCCGATCTCCATCCGTATTGCCCCGGATGCCGGGCAGGCGGTTCTACGGGTTACTACGCATTTGGAATTGGCCAGGATTCGCGCATCGCTCCGGCACGGGGAGAAGCACGTGCCGTACCAACATCTATTCACCCAGGCGATAGACCGGCTGCATGCGGAGGGTCGGTACCGTGTGTTCATCG
>CAZFTL010000020.1:0-83715 GCA_964521615.1 uncultured Stakelama sp.
AGCCGACGCTGTCGACCGACATGGGCGCGCTGCAGGAGCGCATCACCTCGACCAACAAGGGCTCGATCACCTCGGTCCAGGCCGTGTACGTCCCCGCGGACGACTTGACCGACCCGGCGCCGGCGACCTCGTTCGCCCACTTGGACGCGACGACCGTGCTCAACCGCGCGATCTCGGAACTCGGCATCTATCCGGCGGTCGACCCGCTCGATTCGACCAGTCGCGTGCTCGAGCCGCGCGTCGTCGGCCAGGAGCATTACGAGACCGCGCGCGCCGTCCAGTCGATCCTGCAGAAGTACAAGTCGCTGCAGGACATCATCGCGATCCTGGGCATGGACGAACTGTCGGAAGAGGATAAGCTCACCGTCAGCCGCGCCCGCAAGATCCAGCGCTTCCTGAGCCAACCGTTCCACGTCGCCGAGGTCTTCACTGGCATCAAGGGCGAGTTCGTGCAGATCGAGGACACGATCCGCTCGTTCAAGGCGGTGGTGAACGGCGAGTACGACCACCTGCCGGAGGCGGCCTTCTACATGGTCGGCGGCATCGACGGCGTGATCGCCAAGGCCGAGAAGATGGCCGCGGAGGCGTAAGAGGCTACGAAACCTTCTCCAGAGGGAGAAGGATACGGAGGCTTGGCAGCGTGCTGCCTAGCCGAAGTTGGATGAGGGGACCTGCTCTCGATAGCGTGATCCCCTCACCCAGCTCCGACTGGGGCCCTTGCGGGCCTAAGTCTGTGCAACCCTCTCCCGACGGGAGAGGGATATTGGGATTGAGGCAATGCTGCATTTCGAACTCGTGACCCCCGAAAAGCTCCTCCGCTCGGAGGACGTTTGGCAGGTCGTCGTTCCCGGCACCGAAGGCGACTTCGGCGTGCTGCAGGGCCATGCGCCGTTCATGTCGACGATCCGCGACGGCAACCTCGCAATCTACACGACCGAAAAGGCCGAGCCCGAACTGGTGCCGATCAAGGGTGGCTTCGCCGAGGTATCGGCGACCGGGCTCACGGTGCTGGCCGAACAGGCCGGCTGAAGATCGCTGCACCGCGCAATGACGGAGGCCCGCCGTTCGATCGCGAACGGCGGGCCTCGTCGTTTCAACGCAACACGCGGCGATATCGCCAGCGGACCGGCCGCGCGCCGTCGGCGAGGCTGATTTCGGCGGCGAGATCGTTACCCTCGCGCCAATAACGGATGCGTTGCGGATAATCGTGTTGCCGGTTGGCGAAAACGATCGAGCGCGGCCCCGCGGCGGTCGCCGGAAAAGCGATGCGCTCCCCGCCGCGCACCGAACCGTAGAAGACGAGCTTGCCGTCGCCCTCCTGCTCAATCTGAGTCGCTTCCCAAGACAGCAACCGGTCGCCCCGGCCATTGCGCCCGCTGCCCAGCATGATCCCGCCGCGCGGCGTACTCCAGCATTCGTCGGTCCACTCGGTCCCCTTCCGTTCGGTCCAGCAACCCGCCATCCAGCCCGGCAGCGTCGAGGCTGGCGTTGCCGCCGCGCCCGTGCCGGCAAGCACAAGCACCGCCAAGATCGTCCGTACCATCGCTCCCTCCCCTCAGGATTTCCCCAAGCCGAGCTTTGCCCGACATTTGCTTGGTTAGGAAATTGTCAAATCTTACCCCCTAGGAACCGGCCTTGACCATGAAGGATCGAGGGGCATGAGCGCGTTCGGGCGCCGAAATGGCATGGGTGCCGGGCCGGCCGGAAGGCCAGCATTCGGCGTCGCACGCCCAATGCAAGGCGGCGGTGCCGCGCAACCCGGGCCCGCAACCGATAATGGCGAGCAATTCCCGCCGCTCCCCGGCGGCCAGCCACCGGTTCCGGCAAGCCCGCCCGCCGAATCGGACACGGGTCAGTTGCCAGGCAACATGCCGGGCGGCGCTTCCGATGCGATGGCGCGCCTGACCGAGCGCCAGAATGCCAGCGGCGACGCCGCCAGCGCCAAGACCGAAGGCTTCGAGGCGTCGGTCCACAAGATCAAGGAACAGGTGCTGCCGCGCCTGCTCGAACGCGTCGATCCCGAAGCCGCCGCCACACTCAACAAGGACGAGCTGGCCGAGGAATTCCGCCCGATCATCGGCGAGGTCCTCGCCGAACTGAAGCTGACGCTCAACCGCCGCGAGCAGTTCGCGCTCGAAAAGGTGCTGGTCGACGAACTGCTCGGCCTGGGCCCGCTCGAGGAACTGATCGCCGACCCCGATGTCAGCGACATCATGGTCAACGGCCCGCAACAGACCTTCATCGAAAAGAAGGGCCGGCTCGAGATCGCGCCGATCCAGTTCCGCGATGAAGAGCATCTGTTCCAGATCGCGCAGCGCATCTGCAACTCGGTCGGCCGCCGCGTCGACCAGACCACGCCGCTCGCCGACGCCCGCCTCAAGGACGGCAGCCGCGTCAACGTGATCGTGCCGCCGCTCTCGTTGCGCGGCACCGCGATCTCGATTCGCAAATTCTCCAACAAGCCTATCACGCTCGACATGATGGCGGGCTTCGGCTCGATGTCGCAGAAGATGGCGACCGCGCTCAAGATCGCGGGAGCATGCCGGTTCAACATCGTCATTTCGGGCGGTACCGGCTCGGGTAAGACGACGATGCTCAATGCCTTGTCGAAGATGATCGACCCGGGCGAACGCGTGCTGACGATCGAGGACGCTGCCGAACTTCGCCTGCAGCAGCCGCACTGGCTGCCGCTCGAAACCCGCCCCGCCAACCTCGAAGGCCAGGGCGAGATAACCATCCGCGATCTCGTCAAGAACGCCCTGCGTATGCGTCCCGACCGCATCATCCTCGGCGAAATTCGCGGGTCGGAGTGTTTCGACCTGCTCGCCGCGATGAACACCGGTCACGACGGATCGATGTGTACGCTCCACTCCAACAGCCCGCGCGAATGCCTGGGCCGTATGGAGAACATGGTAATGATGGGCGACATCAAGATCCCGAAGGAAGCGATCTCGCGCCAGATCGCCGATTCGGTCGACATGATCGTCCAGGTGAAGCGTCTGCGCGACGGCAGCCGCCGCGTGACCAACATCACCGAGGTGATCGGCATGGAAGGGCCGGTCATCGTCACCCAGGAACTGTTCAAGTTCGAATATCAGAGCGAATCGGCCGACGGTAAGATCATCGGCGAATATCGCGCGATGGGCCTGCGCCCCTACACGCTCGAAAAGGCGCGTCAGTTCGGGTTCGACCAGGCGTTCCTCGAAGCCTGCCTCTGACCGGTAGCTCAACCCGCTAACGCGGTTAATGCATGTTTTACCCCGTTTTCGTGGGGCTCCGACAGGTATAAGCGGTTGGTATGCGCCGCCGCATGCTGCCCGTGCTGATGCTCGCCGCCCTGCCGCTGGGCGGAGCGATGGAACCGGCCATGCCCGCCTTGCCCGCGCCATCGCCCGAGCGCGTCGTGCTATCGCCCGACGCCGACGCCCAATGGGTACCGTTCGAACTCACCCCCGGCAATCAGATCCAGTTCCGGATGACCGTCGATGGGCGGCCCGTCACGGCGATCCTCGACACCGGGTTCAGCCAGTCGGTGATTTCGCGCCGGTTCGCGAACCAGGCGGGAATCAAGGTAGCCAGCGGCGGCGAAGGTGTCGGCATCGGCGGATCGGTCGCGATGGGACTGGCGAACGGCCGCACGCTCGCGATCGGCGGGCTGACCCGCAGCGGCGGCAGGCTCGGCGTGCTCGACCTGCCGAGCGGCGCGACGGGGAACGGGGCGACAGTCGACGCGGTGATCGGCAGCGACCTGCTGCGCCGCTATGCGCTCGACATCGATTTCCCCGGCCAGCGTTTCCGGCTGCTGCCGAGCGGCCGCTTGCCCTTCACCGGACAGACCGCCCCGCTCAACGTAGCGTTACGGGATCAGTTCTACGTCAGCGAGATGACGATCGACGGCACGCGCCTGCGGCCGGTGATCGTCGATACCGGCGACGGTGCGACGATCACCATGTCGGACGAGGCGTGGAAGTCGATCGCCGGTACGAAGCCAGCCACCACCACGACCATCTCCTACAGCATTGCCGGGCCCGTCACGTCCGAACTGACGGTCCTGCCGGCGGTCCGGGTCGGCGAGACGATGGTGCGCGACGCGGAGGCGCGGATCGAGCCCGGCCGCGGATTCTCGGCGCAGATGGGCGCCGCCGGGCGGATCGGGCTGGGCTATCTGCAGCGCTATCGCGTGCTGCTCGACCCTGGTGCCGGGCGGATGGTGATGGCCGCCGCCGGCGACGTCGACCGGCCGCCGTTGCGGTCGACGAGCGGCCTGCTGGTCGGATTCTACACCGACCGCTTGCGCGTGCTCCACGTCATGCGGGGCAGCCCTGCCGCCGCGGCGGGATGGCAGGCGGGCGACCAGATATGCAGTGTCGACGGCCAGGCGATAACCGCCGATTACGCCAGCGAGCCGATCTCGACATGGTCGGTCGCCGATCCCGGCCGCGTCGTCAGGCTGGGCATGTGCGATGGCGGCGAACGCAAGCTGACGCTCGAACGCTTCTACTGAACGTGACGACGCCGGATCGTCTCAAGGCCTGGCAGGTGGCCATGGTGCTCGCGGCCATCGCGCTGGCGGTGCGGGCATGGGATTTCGGCAACCCGGTCATCCATGTCGACGAGCAATATTATCTGCTGGTCGGCGACCGCATGCTGCATGGCGCGGTCCCCTATCTCGATATATGGGACCGCAAGCCGATCGGCCTGTTCGGATTATACGCCGCCATACGCCTCCTGCCGGGCAATGGCGTGTTGGCCTATCAGCTCGTGGCTACCGTCTTCGCCACCGCGACGGCCTATATCGCGTGGCGTGCGGCGCTGCGCGTCGGGGCGAGCCGGACCGGCGCCCTTGCCGCGGGCGCGGCGTACCTCATCTGGCTGCCCTTGCTTGGCGGTCGCGGCGGCCAATCGCCGGTATTCTACAATCTGTTCATCAGCGCCGCCGCGCTGATCGCGCTTCACCTGCCAGAACGCGCGCGCGCCCGACGCAAGGTCGCGATTGTCGCATGGGGTATCCTGGCATGCCTGCTCGGCGGGATTGCGATCCAGACCAAATACACGCCGGCAATCGAGGGGGCGTTCATCGGCTGCGTCCATCTCTGGTATCTGCGCCGCGCCGGGGCAGGACGGCTCACGCTGATCGGATCGACTTTGCTCTGGATCGGCGCCGGCTTGCTACCGTCACTGACCGTCGCGGCCTATTTTCGATCGCTCGGTCCGGCAGCGTTCGACGCCTTCTGGTTCGCCAACGTAACCTCGATCTTTCTGCGTGCCGGCTATCCGGCGGATCAACTCGCGATGCGCCTGCTCGGTATCGTTGCGACCCTCTCGCCGTTGATCCTCTCGGCGGCGATCGCATGGCG
Organism: uncultured Stakelama sp.; assembly: GCA_964521615.1. Taxonomy (GTDB): domain Bacteria; phylum Pseudomonadota; class Alphaproteobacteria; order Sphingomonadales; family Sphingomonadaceae; genus Sphingomonas. The sequence continues at coordinate 5,358 of CAZFTL010000020.1, forward strand.
CTGGCGGCCGCGGACCGAGCGGCACGACGAGGCATTGATCGGGTTCGGTTGGCTGATCGCGGCGGTGGGCGGCTTCCTGCTGATCGGGACATTCTTCGACCACTATGCGTTACCGCTGGTAATACCGATCGCGGTCGTTGCGGCCCGGGCTTTGGGACGATCGTCGCGACTGTTGATCGCTACGCTCGCGCTCGGGCTGCTCCTCAACGTGATCGAACGCGGGATCAAGAACAATGACGGCGATGGCGCCTATTCGGTTGCCGCGGTGGTCAAGGCGAACAGCATCGGCGGTTGCCCCTATGTCTTTATCGGCGACACGATCACCTACGAGATCGCCGGTACATGTCTGCCGACCAGATATGCCTTCCCCAACCTGCTTGCCTACACCACCGAGCAAGGGGCGACGGGAATCGACGAAGCCGGCGAAGTTCGCCGCATCCTGGCGAACAGGCCACCGGTGATCGTTACCTCGACCCGCAAGCTGGACATCTGGAACAAGGGCAGCCTGGCCGCGCTCAAGGTCGCGCTTGCGGGTTATCGCGTGATCTACAGCGTTCCGCGCGCCGATTATCGTACGCTCGTCTATCTGCGCCGCGACCTGCCCGTCCGCGACGCCGCGACTATAGCTGGAACGCCACCGCTGCGGCGATGATCGCCGCGATCAGCGCAAATACCTGGATATTGCGCCAGTCGAACAGCGACACCCGATCGAGATCGTGGCGCTTGCGATGACGCCAATCGGCGATGCCCGCGGCAAGCGCGAGCACCGCCAGGATCGCGGCGACCGTCCCGGCGATCGCCTTCGCCGAGAACATCACGCGCTAGTGGCCGAGCTTCTCGATCTTTTCCTGCAACCGGGCGAGTTCGGCCTTCAGCGCCGAAACATCGTCGTCACCGCCCGTGGCCGGCGCGGTCGGCTTGGCGGATGCCTGCGGCTTGAATGCCGCAGTCGCCGCTTCGAACATCGCCATGTTGCGCTTGGCGAGTTCGGCAAAAGGCGAGTTGGCGAACGCACCCTCGACCGCGGACTTGAACTGCTCCTGATTGCGGCGGAAGCTCTCCATCGAGGCTTCGAGATAGCTGGGCACGAACGCCTGCATCGAATCGCCGTACATCGCGATCAGCTGGCGCAGGAAATTAACCGGCAGCATGGTCTGCCCGCGCGCCTCTTCCTCCATGATGATCTGGGTGAGGACGTTGTGGGTGATGTCCTCATCGGTCTTGGCATCGACGACCTTGAAGTCACGCCCTTCGCGCGTCATCGCGGCCAGATGGTCGAGCGTGATGTAGGACGAGCTTTCGGTATTGTAGAGCCGCCGATTGGCGTATTTCTTGATAATGACCGGGCCGTCAGCGGCCGCTTGCTTCTTCATAACAGGAGCGCCCCACGAATGATCTCGATCGGCTGTACCACCGATGCATGATGCGCCGCAACATGGCCCGCGCCCTTTGCCATTGTTCCTCGACATGCTGCGCGAAGAAACCGCAGCATCGCCGGAACGGCGCGCCGCCGCGCTGGCGGGATTGAAGGCGTATCAGGACGCCCCGCGCATCGCGAAAAGACGGCTGGGCCCAGCGCGATACCGCCGCGGACGGGCGCGATTGCGCGACTATGGCGGCGAGGGCCGGCCCGTCGTGTTCATCCCTTCGCTGATCAACCCGCCCTTCATTCTCGATCTTGCACCGCAAAATTCGCTGGTGCGCTGGTGCAGCGAACATCAACTGCATCCCTTTCTGCTCGATTGGGGAAGCCCGGATCCAGCGGATCGGGCACTGGATCTGACCGCGCACGTGGAACGCATCCTGTTGCCGCTGCTCGCGCGATTCGACGAGCCGCCCCTGCTCGTCGGCTATTGCCTCGGCGGAACGCTGGCGCTGGGCGCTGCCGCTGCCGCTGCCGTGCCGATCGCAGGAGTCGCGCTGATCGCCGCGCCTTGGCATTTCACCGGCTTTGCCGGCGGGCGCGCGGCGATCGAGCACTTGTGGCTGGCTGCCAAGCCAGCCTGCGAGGCGATGGGGCTGGTACCGATGGAAGTGCTGCAGACCGGGTTCTGGCGGCTCGATCCGGCACGGACGATCAGCAAATACGAAGCATTCGGCCGCATGGAGCCTGGCAGCCCCGGATGGAAAAGTTTCATCGCGCTCGAAGATTGGGCCAATGCGGGTGCGCCGTTACCCTATGGAGTCGGACGGCAGCTGTTCGAGGATTTCGTCGGCAACGACCTCACGGGCAACCGCGGCTGGACGGTTGGTGGTCGCGCCGTGGATCCGCACGCCCTGCCCTGCCCCTCGATGGAATTCGTCTCGCTGACCGATCGCATCGTGCCGAAAGAAAGTGCCGCCGATCTGGCCGATCGGCGCGACCTGGGTGCAGGTCATGTCGGGATGATCGTCGGCGGACGTGCGAAAGTCCAATTGTGGGAACCGCTGGCGGCATGGCTTATGCACGCCTAGATAGCCGCCAGATCCATTCTCGAACCGGAGTCGTCCATGACCGATATCGTGATTACCGCCGCCAAGCGCACGCCCGTGGGCAGTTTCCTGGGTGCGTTCGCCGGGACGCCCGCCCACGAGCTGGGGCGGATCGCGATCGGGGCGGCGTTGGCGCAGTCGGGCATCGCGGGAGAGGACGTGTCGGAAGTGATCCTGGGCCAGGTGCTGACGGCGGCGCAGGGGCAGAACCCGGCACGTCAGGCATCGATGGCGGCCGGCGTTCCCAAGGAAATTCCCGCCTGGGGGGTCAACCAGGTCTGCGGATCCGGCCTTCGCGCGGTCGCGCTGGCGGCCCAGGCGGTCGCGACGGGCGACTCCACGATCGTGGTCGCCGGCGGACAGGAATCGATGTCGCTCAGCCCGCATGCCCAGACGCTGCGCGGCGGGCAGAAGATGGGCGCGCTCGAACTGGTCGATACGATGATCAAGGACGGCCTGACCGACGTCTTCAACGGCTATCATATGGGAATCACCGCAGAAAATCTCGCCGAACAATATCAGGTCACGCGCGAGATGCAGGACGAATTCTCGGTCCGCTCGCAGAACCTCGCCGAAGCCGCCCGCGCCGCCGGACGATTCAAGGACGAGATCGTCCCGGTTACGATCAAGGGCCGTAAGGGCGACACGATCGTCGCCGACGATGAATATATCCGTGCCGGCGTGACACTCGACAGCGTGTCGGGCGTGCGTCCTGCATTCAAGAAGGACGGTACGGTCACGGCCGCCAATGCGTCTGGCCTGAACGACGGCGCGGCCGCCTTGGTCGTGATGTCGGCCGATGAAGCGGCGAAGCGCGGCGCCCCGGTGCTGGCGCGCATCGCGAGCTGGGCGTCGGCCGGGGTCGACCCGTCGATCATGGGGATCGGCCCGGTCCCGGCAACCCGCCGCGCGCTCGAAAAGGCCGGCTGGTCGATCGCCGATCTTGACCTGATCGAAGCCAATGAGGCCTTCGCGGCGCAGGCCTTGTCGGTCGGCAAGGAGCTCGGTTGGGACGCCGACAAGGTCAACGTCAATGGTGGTGCGATCGCGATCGGACATCCGATCGGCGCCTCCGGCGCACGCGTACTGACTACCCTGCTCTACGAAATGGCCAAGCGCGACGCGAAGAAGGGCCTTGCGACGTTGTGCATCGGCGGCGGCATGGGCATCGCGATGTGCGTCGAACGATAAACACGCGGATCGGCTGACCGCTCGCCGAGCGCGCGGTCAGCCGATCCGGTCGAAGCGCCCGCCGAGCCCGGTCAGCAGCTCGTATTGCGACATCCCGGATTGCGCAGCGGCACGTGGCAAATCGAAGTCGATTGCCAGCCAATCTCCTTCAGCGATGTCGTACCCGGTGATGTCCACCGCGATCAGGTCCATCGACACGCGGCCGATTACCGGCAGGATCTGGCCGTCCAGAATCGCGCCGCCCCGGTCCGAAAAACCGCGGAAATATCCGTCGGCATAACCATAATTGAGGATCGCGATCTCGCTGTCGACGGGCGCCGTCCACATTGCATTATAGCCAACCGTCTGGCCGGCCGGCACTGAACGGCGCTGGAGCACCTGGGCCTCCGGATACGCCACCTGAACGATTGCCCCCGCAAGTTCACGCCGCGGGACGCCGCCGTAAAGCGCGATGCCGGGACGAGTGAGATCGAAGGCGTAGTCCGGGCCGAGCGCAATCGCCGCGGAGTTGGCGAGACTGAGGCGCGCGGCACGAACACCGTCGGCGATCGCCACGAACCGTCCACGCTGATCGCTGTTCATAGGGCCATCCTCGTCGGCCGAGGCGAGGTGGCTCATCAGCGTATCGACCGCCAATCCGTCCAGCGCGCCGGCCGCCAATTCGCCTTCCCCGATCCCGAGCCGGTTCATGCCGGTTTCGACCATGACGTGGCACTTGCGCCCTCCCACTCCGCGCCATCGCGCCGCCTGGCTGATCGTATTGAGTACCGGCGTAGCGATTCCGGAAAGCGCAAGGTCCATGTCCTCGACACGCACCCCATGCAGCACCGACAGGTTGGGGAGATCGAGCGACGCGAGCGCCGCGGCTTCCGCCCAGGTCGCGACGAAGAAGTCACGACATCCTGCGTCAGCCAGGGCACGCGCCGCCCACTCGGCACCCAATCCGTAGCCGTCTGCCTTGAGCGCGGCGCCACAGGCTGCCGCGCCGCTCAGCCGGGCGAGCGCTCGCCAGTTTGACGCCAGCGCACCTGCATCGCGCCGCAACCGCAGAGGAAGAATCATCACGCCTGCGTAGCCCTGCCCACGGCGCAGCGCCACCCGGTGGGCCATAGATGGGGGGCATGCGAACAACCGCGTTTGAGACAACCATCCTTACTCATCGTGGCAATTTTGATACATTTTGCGACAAATTCGTACATTTCGTTACAAATTCGCCGCCTCGGTCTTGCCTAGCAACCCCGGCTGGCTTCTGTTCGCCGCAAGCGTTGGGGAACGCTTCAAAAGAAAATGGGGGTTATCATGAAGATCACATCTTTGTTGTCGGCGACGGCGCTCGTCTCGTGCACTATGCTGGTACCTGGCGTGGCCTGGGGCGCGGACACACCGGCCAAGCCGGCCGCCGCGACGCCGGCCGACGCGCCGCAGAGCACGGCCGCGGATGCGCCACAAACCACCGCTAGCCTGGACGATCAGAACAATACGAAACCGGACGGTTCGGAAATCGTCATCACGGGGTCGCGCATCGCACGTCCGACCCTCGATTCGCCGGTTCCCGTGACGTCGGTCGCGGTCGGCGAATTGTCGAGCCGCGGCAACGTCATTCTCGGCGACACCCTGAACGAACTCCCAGCCCTGCGTAACACGTTCAATTCGGGCAACTCGACGCGCTTCATCGGCACCGCAGGTCTCAACATCCTCGACCTTCGCGGCCTGGGTACTTCACGTACGTTGGTGCTGGTGAACGGCCGGCGGCACGTGACATCGTCCGCGGGCGACTTCCTGGTCGACGTCAACACGATTCCGACCGATTTGACCGAACGCATCGATTTCGTGACCGGCGGCAATTCTGCGGTTTACGGTTCCGACGCGGTTGCCGGCGTGGTCAACTTCATCCTGAAGCGCAACTTTTCCGGCCTGAGCCTCAAGGGTCAGGGCGGCATTTCGTCGCGCGGCGACCGCGGTTCGTATTTCGTGAGTGCGACCGCGGGCCAGAACTTCGCCGATGGTCGCGGCAACATCGCCGTGGCGGCAGAATACGCCAAGACGAACGCGCTTTATTATACCGACCGCGATTATCTGACCGGCGCCTATTCCGGCCGCTGCCAGTTCCAGCTGACCGAAAACACCGTAGGCGAACCCGCGGCCGGCGACGGCATTCCGGACAACACGTTCCTCTGCGGTATCCGCAATGGCTCGATTTCGGATGGCGGTACGGTCGGCAGTCTCGGCGGCGGCAAGTATCTGCGTTTCTCCTCGACCGGAGACCTGTTCGTCGACTCCTCGACCCGGAATTTCGCCGCGGCGGGATCGGGTAACGTGCAAGGCGGCGAGGGTTCGACGCTACGCAATACCGGCCAACTCGCGGCCGGTATCGACCGGTTCGACGTCAACCTGCTCGCCCATTTCGATCTGTCGGATGCGTTCAAGCCGTTCGTCGAGGCGAAATATGTCAGGATCCACACGAACCAGGAAGGGCAGCCGAGCTTCTTCACCTCGGTACCCGGCACGCTGGGCGGCCCCGCCATGCGGTGTAACAATGCCTTCCTGACGGCACAGGCGCTTGGCACGCTGCAGAGCTATGGACTTTGCAGCAACGTCGCGACCGGCACGTTCCCCCTCGCCCGCTTCAACATCGACTTTGGCGGCCGCGGCGAATTGCACCTGCGCGAAACCTTCCGCGTCGTCGCTGGTGTCGAAGGTGATTTCAATGGTGATTGGCATTACGAGGTTTCGGCCAATTACGGCAGCTACGTCTCGCATAACAAGTCGCTCAACAACCTTCTGCTGTTCGATATCAATGGCAACCCGGCCGGGTTCAATCTGGCCGTCGATGCCGTCCGCAATACCGCCGGTCAGATCGTTTGCCGCGTCAACCTGGTGACCGTCACGGCGCCCGGCTGCGTGCCGATCAACGTCTTTGGCTATGGCCAGCCCAGCCAGGCCGCGCTCGACTATGTCAACGTCACGGCCACGAGCTTCGAGCGCGCGAAGGAATTCGTTGCTGGTGCCTATGTCAGCGGCGACAGTTCGCAACTGTTTTCGCTGCCGGGTGGACCGGTCCAGTTTGCGCTCGGCGTGGAATACCGGTCGGAAACCGCCGCGTCGGCATTCGATCCGCTGACCGCGAGCGGCGGCACCTTCCTGAACGCCATCCAGCCGTTCAATCCGCCGAAGTTCGAGGTGAAGGACGCGTATGGCGAACTCCGTCTGCCGATCCTTAAGGACATGCCCTTCGCGAAGTTGTTGTCGGTCGAAGGCGCCGGGCGCATCTCGAAGTATAACAGCGCGACCGGCACGGTTTCGGCCTACAACATCAGCGGCATCTATGCCCCTGTCTCCGACTTCCGGGTCCGGGCGAACTATTCGACGTCGGTGCGCGCACCGACCCTGTCCGACCTCTACAGCCCATTCTCGCAGAACTTCGCGCAATTGTCGGATCCGTGCGATGCCGCGAACATCAACTCCAATCCGAATTACGTGACCAACTGCGCCGCGGCTGGCGTGCCCAAGACGTTCAATGCCGCCGCGGTAGCAGCCAGTGCGGGCTCGTCCTGCCCGACCGCCCAGGTGGCGGTGGGCCTGCCGTTCCTCAATTGCCCGGCCCGAACCTCGTCGACCGGTTATTCCTCGGGCGGCAACATCAACCTGCGCGAAGAGCGCGGCAAGAGCCTGACCATCGGCGGGGTATTCACGCCACGGTTCCTGCCCGGTTTCTCGATGACGATCGACTATTACCGGATCACGGTGAAGGACCTGATCGCGTCGCTCGGCGCGCAGACGATCATCAATCTGTGCTATGGTAATGCGGGCGGCATCAACAACCAGTATTGCACCTCGATCAAGCGCGACCCGACGACCGGATTCTTCGTCCAGCCGGCTGTGCTGTCGAGCGGCATCAACTATGCCAGCCAGAAGACCGACGGCATCGACCTCGACATCGCGTACGCGCATCGTTTCGGCAATGGCGATCGCGTCACCTTCCGCGCGATCGGCACCTATCTGTTGACGCTGGACAATTATACCGATCCGCAGAATCCGCAGGTACCGAACCGCCAGCGCAGCGAATTGGGCAGCCCGGTCATCGCGTTCAACCTCAACGCGTCGTACCAGCACGGCCCGCTGAATCTGTCGTATACGCTGCGCTATACCGGCAAGCAGACGATCGGAACCTATGAGGCGCAGAACAGCTATATCGGCTTGTGCACCGCGTCACTGGCGACGTCGATCGGGTGCACTTCGGGTCAGCTGGCGACCTTGCCACCGCAAAACGCCGACCAGTATCCGCAAATCTACTACCCGGCGATGTTCATCCATAACGCCAAGATCGCGTTCGACATCGACAAGAAGAAGTCCTTCTATTTCGGCGTCGACAACATCTTCGATACCCAGCCGCCGCTCGGTCTGCTGGGCACGGAATCGGGCTCTCCGGTCAATTCGATCGGCCGATTCTTCTACGCCGGTATCGAGTTCAACTTCTGAGACGAGCTACAAGGATGAATGGGGTCGCCGTCACGTGACGGCGACCCTTTTTTTGCGTTGTCGGCTGGCCGACACATCCGAGGTGACGCCCCAAGACAGCTTATTCAGGCAGCCCGCGCGGTCTTGCCCATTCGGTTCGTCTTCGTCGCGCATAGGCTAATGCTCAAGCGCATCGGCAACACTACGAATCCCGAGGGAGGTAATCGCCTTTCCACTTCAGCCCCCAGAGCGACACCAGCAAGGCCATCAGCACCACGCCCCAGGTGTACCACAGTCCGCCATAGGGATTGCCCGTCTTGGCGACGATCAATTGGCTGATGAACGGCAGGAAACCGCCGAAATAGCCGGTCCCGATATGATAGGGGATCGACATGGAACTGTAGCGGATCCGCGCCGGGAACATCTCCGCCAGCAGCGCCGCCACCGGTCCGTAGGTCGCGCCTGACAGCGCACCCATGACCATCATCGCGAAAACGATGACCGCGATACCGAGCGGGCTCGGCCGGACCTTGTCGAGCTTGTAGCCATTGGCCGCCAGCGCCGCATCGAGCCCGGCGGGGCTAGTGTCGGACACCGCGTCGCCGCCGATCAGCACCGCGACGGCCGGGGTCGTATCCTTGGTATAGGCAATGCCCTTTTTCGAGAAATAGTCGAGCAATTGGCCGCATTCGTCGACCTGCTTCACGGCGAACGGATCATAGGTGCAATGTGGCCCCGACACGACCACCGGAGCGCGCTTCGCGGCATGCGCCAGATCGGGATTGGCGGCGCTGCCCATCACCCAGAAGATCGGGAACAGCAATACGAGCGTCACGGCATAGCCGACCACGATCGGTCCCTTGCGCCCGACCCGATCCGACATCCTGCCGAATACGATGAACCAGAAGAGTCCCGCTCCGCCTGCGACGCCGACGATGAGCTGTGCCGTCGTTTCCTCGACGCGCATGGTCGTCGTCAGGAAGGACAAGGTGGAGAACAACGCTGTGTACCAGATCACGGTCAGCCCCGCCGCCACCCCGAACAGCGCAACGAACAGACGCTTGAGGTTGCCGGGATACGTGAAACTCGAAACGATCGGGTTCCTGACCGTCTCCCCGGCTTCCTTGATCGCCTTGAACACCGGGCTCTCGCTGAGCTTCAGGCGCATCCACAGCGACACCGCGAGCAGCACCAGCGAGAACAGGAACGGGAAACGCCATGCCCAGGCCGCCCAGGCCGCATCGCCGACCGCGAGCTTGGTCAGCAACACCACGGCGAGACTCAGGATGAACCCGCCCGCGACGCACGCCTGGATGAAGCTGGTGTAATAGCCCGCCTTGCCCGGCGGCGAATGCTCGGCGACATAGATCGCGGCGCCGCCATATTCGCCGCCCAGCGCCAATCCCTGGAGCACACGCAACAGGATGATGATTCCCGGCGCCCACAATCCGATACGTGCCGCCGGCGGAATCAGGCCGACACCGGCCGTCGCAATGCCCATCAGCGTGATCGTGACGAGGAATGTGTATTTGCGGCCGAGCTTGTCGCCGAGATAGCCGAATATGACGGCACCCAGCGGCCGGAAACCGAAGCCGACCGCGAAGCCCGCCCAGGCGAACAGCGTCTGGACCAGTTCGTTCCCCCCGGGGAAGAACGTGGCACCGATGATCTTGGCCAGCGTGCCGTAAATGAAGAAATCGTACCACTCGAAAGCGGTTCCGAGCGACGATGCGGTGATCACCAGCCGGATGTCGGCGGGACTTGGGTCCGGCCGCAATTCTTCCGCCAATACCGTCGCCATCGTCACCCCCTTGTTTCCTGCGGGTGTAGCGCGTCACGCGGCGGCGGCAAGCGCGATGCTTGACCTGAACGATGGGCAGGCGTAACGGGCGCGGCCTCGGGCGCCGAATCCGCCCGAACCGTGAGGAATGAAGCATGTTTGGACGCGAAATCATCGTGGAGCGTTGCTCCGCCCGCGTCCCGCGCCAGCCCTAGCGCAAGCCCTTGCGCGCCGGCCCGCGGGCATCGGGCGCGCTTGATCTCCAGACCAACCGAACCAGTCGCCGCGGGCACGCCTTTGCGTGCGCGGCGCGAAGGAGATGACATGGGCGAATTGCGCCTGGTGGGCGCCATGCTGCGCCACCTGATCGATCAATATCGAAATGCTCCGCAGGTCAGCCGCGCGCTGGTCGAATGGGGCGAAACCAATGCGAGCTGGCTGGCCGGCAAGACCGTCAAGGATGTGACGATCGACCTGAACTGGCTCGCTAAAAACGCGAAGCGCGCGGCAAAGTCGCGCGAGTCCGACGACGCGCTGGCGAGGCTGACCGCGACGCTGGCCGATATGCTGCGGCTCGACGACATCGATCGCCGGCTGTTGCTGCACGCGCTCGTCTTCGACCGGCGCCCTCGTGCCAACGCCCTGGCGCGAGCGATGACTCGCGCCCAGGTCGACATGGCGACGATGGTCGGCATCGCCGCCGGTGCGGCCAATGGCAGCGTGGCACGCTCGAGCGCGGTAATGCGGCTGGGCCTGTTCGACCTGTCGCAGGACTATCTGGCGGCGCCGCGGATCGAGCCGACCTGGCGATTCGAACGGCTGCTCGATCGCGGAATCGAGGATGGCGAAGAAATCGTCACCGCGATGGTCGGCGCGCGCCAGCAGGCACGGCTGCCGCTCGATGCCTTCCCGCAGGCGAGGGATCATGTCGACCTGCTCCGGCGGCTGCTGGGCGGAGCGGTCGCCGTCCGCGCGGCGGGGGTCAACGTCCTGATCCACGGACCGCCCGGTACCGGCAAAACCGAGCTCGCACGCAGCCTCGCCCACGCCGCCGGTGCCGCGCTGTTCGCGGTCGGCGAGCACGATTTCGACGGCGATGAGCCAAGTCGCGAGGATCGGATCGGATCCCTGGTCCTCGGCCAGCGCGCTTTCGCCGCCCGCGGCGGCACGATCCTGTTGTTCGACGAATTCGAGGACCTGATCGGCAATGCGACGCGCAGCAACGGCGACTTCATGCATGGACGGCAGGGGTCCAAGGTGTTCGTCAACCGCATGCTCGAGACCAACAGCCTGCCGGTGATCTGGACGAGCAACGCGATCGACAATGTCGATCCCGCGATCCTGCGCCGGATGAGCTTCGTGCTTCACATGAAGCAGCCCTCTGCCCGGGCCGCCCGCCAGGTGCTGGCCAGGATCGCGGCGGACGAAGGGGTCGCGGTGCCGCCGGCATTCGACGCATTGGTGGCGCGCGCGCCGCAAGCGGCAAGCATCGCGCGGGTCGCCATCCGCTCCGCCACGCTGGCGGGTGGGGACGGCGCCGTGGCGGCCGCCGGTTCGCTGATCGAGGCGATGACCGGACCGCTTCGACCGGTCGAGGGAAATGCGCGGTTCGACCCGGCTCTGGTCGAAGCGGACCTCGATGTCCCCAACCTGATCGATCGCGTGGCGCGACCCGATGCTCCCCGCGACTTCTCGCTGCTGCTCACCGGGCCGCCGGGCACCGGCAAGACCGCATTGGCGCATCATCTGGCCGAACGCCTCGACCGGCCGCTGATCGTCAAGCGCGCGTCCGACCTGCTGTCCAAATGGGTCGGGGGGACCGAGGCAAACATCGCCGATGCCTTTGCCGAGGCGCGCGAGGAGGAGGCTGTGCTGCTGTTCGACGAGATCGATTCGATCCTGACCGATCGCGACGGTGCGAAAGCGAGCTGGGAAGTCAGCCAGGTCAACGAATTGCTGACCTGGTTCGAACGGCATCCGTTGCCGTTCGTCGCGGCGACCAATCACGCGGCCAAGCTGGATCCGGCAGCGATGCGACGGTTCGTGTTCAAGCTCGAACTGCGCGCGCTGTCGCCGGCGCGCGCGGCGCAGGCGTTCGAGCGTCAGTTCGGCGTGGCGGCACCGCGGTCACTGGCCGACCTCCATGGCGTGACGCCGGGCGATCTCGCGGTCGTTGCGCGCGGGCTGCGCTTCGCCGAGACACGATCCAGCCCCGAGGCGCTGGTAGCGCTGGTCGCGAGGGAGGTAGCGTCGCGGCCGGAAGGCGGCGGGCGGATCGGTTTTTAGACTCTATGAGGCGATGGGCAAAACAGTATCGGGCGAGGCGTCGAGCCTCACCCGATACTCACCCACCCCAAGCCCCTCCTTTGCAGGGAGGGGAATTTGCGATGCTCGCGGCGCACCCGCAACATTACTTCCGCGTCGCGACGTTGTTGCTGCGGTCCTTGTCCGGAATCTTGTGATCCGGGTCGATCTCCGCCTTGACGACATCGCCGCGCGGCACCGCCACGTCAGTCGCGGCCTGGCGGATCCACGTCTCGGCAGGGAGAGCGACGTCCACCGTACGGCCGTCGACATAGGTCACGCGCAACGTCGCCGGCATGACCAACTTGTCGCGCGACGCGACGCGGACCAGCGGCGTTCCGTCCTTGGCAGTCGAGATGCCGTCGATCGCAAGATCCATCTGCCAGTTGTTCGCGTACCAGCCGCGCCACCACCAGGAGAGGTCCTCGCCGCTCTCGCTTTCCATCGCACGGAAGAAGTCGGCGGGCTTGGGATGCTTGAACGCCCAGGCCGCAATGAAGTGGCGGAACGCGGCATCGAAACGCTGCGGCCCGAGAATCTGTTCGCGCAGCAGCACCAACCCCAACGCCGATTTGAAGTACGTCACCGGATGGCGGTATTTATTGAGGATGGTGTCGGCGCGCGAGAGGATCGGCGGCGCGTCGGGATCGGCCAGGACCGGCAAAATCTCGTCGACCGGATTGCCGCCGCCGGGGGCAAATTCGCCGTCGCGCTTGGGTCCATATTCGCCGTGGTTGAACTCGTCCGATTCGTAGGTGTCGATGAAGGTGTTGAAGCCCTCGTCCATCCACGCGTTACGGCGCTCGTCGAAGCCGACGATCATCGGAAACCAGCTATGCCCGATCTCGTGCGCGCTGATCCAGAACAGCTCCTTGCCCTTGTCCTCGACGCCGTCGAACACGATGCCGGGATATTCCATCCCCGAGGCGGGGCCGGCAATGTTGATCGCATTGGGCCAGGGATAGGGGAAATATTTGGCCGAATAACGCTCGACCGCGTCCTTCATGTACTCGGTCGATCGGCCCCATTTGTCGGGTCCGGCGGATTCGGGCGGGTAGAAGGACATGGCGAGCGACGACCTGCCGCCCGGCAGGTTGATCCGCGCCGCATCCCAGGCGAACGCCGAGGAGGCACTGAACGCGACGTCGCGGCTATTGTCCATGTGGAAGCGCCAGGTGAGCATGGCTGCCTTGGGCCGCGTGGTGGGGTCGCTCACGCGCTCGGGCTCGCGGATCATCACCGTACGGTCGCTGCGCCGCGCCGCCGCCAACCGCGCCTGCTGCTGCTGGGTAAGCACCTCCTGCGGGTTCATCAACTCACCGGAACCGGCGACGATCATGTCCGCGGGAACGGTGATCGCGTAATCGAAATTGCCGTATTCGAGGTAGAATTCCTGCGCGAGATAGGGCGCGGTGTCCCAGCCGCGGATATCGTCGAACACCGCCATACGCGGATACCATTGCGCGACCGAATAGATCGGTGCGCCGTTTTTCGCGAGCATCCACCCCGTTCGCCCGCCGAACACGTCGCTCGGCACGACATAGTGATAGCGGATACGGATCACCGCCTTGCCCCCCGGGAGAAGCGGGGTCGATAGCGGCAATTGCGCACGCGTGTCGCTGATCAGCGGCGTGACCGGCCCGGCCGTCTTGCCCAGGGTCACCGACACCTGGTCGAGCGTCATCCCGTCGGTATTGCCGCGCGGCGCACCGCCCTGCGCCATGCTGCCGCGCGATCCAGGGCGATAGAGATTCTGATCGAGTTGCAACCACAACACGTCGAGCTTGCTTGGGCTCGCATTGGTGTAGGTGATCGTCGCCTCGCCCTTGATCGTATGTGCGGCGGGATCGAGCGTCGCGTGGATCTGATAGTCGGCACGGTTCTGCCAGTAATCCGGGCCGGGCAGCCCGTCGCCGCCGCGATAGCGGTTGACCGCCTGCCCCATGTCGTAGGGCGCGAAGGTCTCGCGCGGCTGGTAGGTCGGAGTACTGGCCGCGGTGGTCGCGGCGAGAATGACCGCGGAAGCGGAAAGAAGGGCCAGGCGGCTGAACATCTGGGCGAATCCTGGGCTTGGGAGGGAGCGCCCTTCCGCCACAATCATCCATACTTGTCCAGCGGAGTTGACGCTACCTGCCCTCACCCTTCCCACCCGACTGCGCCGGGCGGGCCCCTTCCCTCTCCCGGCGGGAGAGGGAGGGAGCGCCGAAGGCGCGGAAGGGTGAGGGCAGCTAGGCGCCCTTTGCCAGAAGAATCTCTATCACCTCGACCGCATCGGGCCGCCCGGGAAGCGACACGACCTCTCCCTCGCTAGCCCCGATCAGCGCCCGGGCCAATGGCGCCGAAAAGGCGATCCGTCCCGCCGCCGGGTCCTGCTCGTCGTCCCCCACGATCCGGATCACGCGCTCGCCGCCGTCGACCGCGATCCGCACGCGCGAGCCGAACGCGATCTCGTCCGCCGGCGGCACCGGGGCGACGATCGCGGTCACGCGGCGGGTGTGCCAGTACCGCAGGTCGCGCGCGATCTCCTCGCGCCGAACTTCGTCGGCCTCCGGCTGCTCGGCCGCGAGCGCGGCGATACGGCCCTCGATCAGCGCCGGCCCGCCTTCGGTCACGAGGTTGGGTCCCGGCGGGATCGGCAGTTCGAAACGAGGCTCCTTATGCTCCTCGTCGCTCTCGCGGCGGAACGCGACGCTCATTGCCGATCCTTGCCGAGCAGCCGGATGATCGCCGAAAAATCGAGCCCGCCATTCCCGGCATCGTTGAACGCCTGATAGAGCTCGGCCGCGCGCGCGCCCATCGGCGTGTCGGCGTCGACCGAGGCGGCCGCCTCCATCGCCAGACGCAGGTCCTTGAGCATCAACGCGGTCGCGAAACCGCCTTGATAATCGCGATCCGCAGGCGTTTCCGGCCCAACACCGGGCCAGGGCGCGTAGCTGGTCAACGACCAGCTCTGCCCCGAGCTGACGCTCGCTATCTCGAAGAATTTCTGCGGTTCGAGCCCAAGCTTGTCGGCAAGCAGAAACGCTTCGCAGGTTGCGATCATCTCGGCGCCGAGCACCATGTTGTTGCAGATCTTGGCTGCCTGACCCGCGCCGCTCGCGCCGGCATGGATCACCGCCTTACCCATGTCGGAGAGGAACGGCTGCGCCCGGTCGAACGCCTCGGCCGAGCCGCCTACCATGAAGGTCAACGTGCCGGCATTGGCCGCCGCGATCCCGCCCGAAACCGGCGCATCGACCGACTGATAGCCTTTGGCCTGCGCCGCTTCGCCGACACGCTTGGCGGTCGCCACGTCGATCGTCGAGCAATCGATCAGGATCGCCGTGACCGGCGCGGTACCGAGGATCGACTCGCCATAGACGCTTTCGACATGTTTGCCGGCGGGCAGCATCGTGATCACCGCCTCGGCCCCGTCGACCGCCTCCGCCGCGCTCGCGGCGGGCAGGCATCCGGCCGCCTTGGCCTTGTCGAGCGCCTCGGCCGACAGGTCGAAGGCGCGGACGTCGTGCCCCTTCTTCGCCAGGTTCGCGGCCATCCCGCCACCCATATTGCCCAGCCCGATGAATGCAACGCGTGCCATTTTAAGTCCTTTTCTCAGAACCTTCTCCAGAGGGAGAAGGATAGCGCAGCTTGGCAGCGTGCTGCCCAGCGGAGCTTGGATGAGGGGATAAGCTCTCGAAAGGGGATCCCCTCACCCCGCTCCGACTAAGGCCTCGCTTCGCAAGACCTAAGTCTGCGCAACCAGTTCGGGGTAAACAATACCCCGTATTATTCAGGCCATACCGGGGGCATGGCCGACCCCGAACTCCCGACGGGAGAGGGCTTATCTTCTTACTTCCCCACCCATTTCCCCGGCCGCTTCTCGACGAACGCCGCCATGCCTTCCTTCTGGTCCTCGGTGCCGAACAGGCCGTGGAACAGGCGCCGTTCGAACTGCACACCCTGCGCCAGCGTCGTCTCGAACGCCGCGTTGACCATCTCCTTGTTGGCGAGGACCGCGAGCGGCGCCATCGACGCGATCGTTGCGGCGGTCTTGACCGCTTCCTCGACCAGGTCGGCGGCGGCAATGATCCGGCTGACCAGCCCGGCGCGCTCAGCTTCGGCAGCATCCATGAAGCGGCCGGTCAGGCACACCTCCATCGCCTTGGCCTTTCCGACCGCGCGGGTCAGGCGCTGCGAGCCGCCCATACCGGGCGCTACCGCCAGCTTGATCTCGGGCTGGCCGAACTTGGCGGTGTCGGCGGCGAGGATGAAGTCGCACATCATTGCCAGCTCGCAGCCGCCGCCGAGCGCGAAGCCTGCGACCGCCGCAATCACCGGCTTGCGGGTGCGGGTGAATTGCTCCCAGCCGGCGAAATAATTGCTGCCGTACATGTCGCCGAACGATTGCGGCTGCATCTCCTTGATGTCGGCGCCTGCGGCGAACGCCTTCTCGCTACCGGTCAGCACCGCGCAGCCCTGCGTCGCGTCGGCATCGAACGCCTGGAGCGCGGCAACCAGCTCGCCCAGTACCTGATTGTTGAGCGCGTTGAGCGCCTGTGGCCGGTTGAGCGTGATCAGCGTGACGCCGCCGTCGCGCTGTTCGACCAGGATCGTTTCGTAGGTCATGCCGGGGTCCAGGCCTCTTGTTGTGGCAGGGGTGCGAAAATCGCGTCGATCAACTCATCGGTGACGCCCTCGGGTGTCTCCGGGTTCCAGACCGGCGCATTGTCCTTATCGACGATCACCGCGCGGACGCCTTCGAGGAAGTCGTGGCGGACGACGACGCGGCTGCCCACGGCATATTCCTGGGCCATCTCGGCAGCGAAGTCGACCATCTGCCGCCCTTCGGCGAGCAGGCGGAGCGACACTTTCATCGTCTGCGGCGACTTGGTCCTGAGCGTCGCCAGCGTCGCCGTCGCCCACTCGCCACCATCGGCTTCCAGTGCCGCGTAAATGTCCTCCAGCCTGTCGGAAGCGAACAGCCGGCTGATGTCGTCTTCATGCGCCGTGATTTTCGCCTCGGGGATCGGTGCAGCCAGATCGCCGAGGGTCGCCTCGATCGCAGCAGGATCGGCGGCGATCCGCGCCTTTGCCTCGTCGAGCGCATCGCTGGAGAGATAATCCGAAGCGAGCCGCATCTCGACGCATTCGGCGCCGTCGAGCCGATGTCCGGTCAGCGCGAGATACTGGCCGAGGCGGCCCGGCAGGCGCGAAAGGTACCAACCGCCACCGACGTCGGGGAACAGGCCGATGCCGGTCTCCGGCATGGCCAGCCGGGTATTCTCGGTCGCGACGCGATAGCGCGCGGGCTGCGAGATGCCGACGCCGCCACCCATCGTGATCCCGTCCATGAACGCGACCACCGGCTTCTCATAGGTGAACAGGCGGTGGTTCATGCGATATTCGGTGAAGAAGAATTGGCGCGCCTCGACGCCGTCCTTCGCCCCGCTCTCCGCCAGCATGCGGATGTCGCCGCCGGCGCAAAAGCCCCTACCATCGGCATGATCGATCATCACCGCCTCGACCGCGGGGTCGTCGCGCCACGCCGCGAGCGCGTCGAGCACCGCCGCGCACATCGCGGTATTGAGCGCATGGATCGCCTTGGGCCGGTTGAGCCGGACGCGGCCGACCTTTCCCTCGATGAAAGTGAGGACGTCGCTCAAAGTCCCTCTCCCTTTGGGAGAGGGAGGGAGCGGCCGCAGGCCGCGGAAGGGTGAGGGCAGCAAGCGGTTCGCGCCCTGCCCTCACCCCGCGCCGCTACGCGGCTTGCCCCTCTCCCAAAGGGAGGGGGGAAGATCGCCCCGCCCCTCATTGGCGCGTCAGGTCCCGGCCGACGATCATGCGCATGACCTGGTTGGTCCCCTCCAGGATCGAATGGACGCGCAAGTCGCGCCAGAAGCGCTCGATCGGATAATCGCGGAGATAGCCGTAGCCACCATGCAATTGCAGCGCGCGGTCGACGATCGAGCTGCCATTGTCGGTCGCCAGCCGCTTCGCCATCGCCGAGAAGCGCGACTTGTCGGGCGCGTTCGCCGTCACCTTGGCCGCCGCGAGATAGAGCAGCGCCCGCGACGCCTCGAGGTCGGTCGCCATGTCGGCGAGCATGAACTGGGTGTTCTGGAAGTCCGCCACCGGCGTGCCGAATTGCTGGCGCTCCTTGGTGTACTTCACCGCCTCGTCGAGGCAGCGCTGCGCGCCGCCCAGCGAGCAGGCACCGATGTTGAGCCGCCCGCCGTCGAGCCCCGCCATCGCGAAACGGAAGCCGTCGCCCTCGGCGCCAACGCGGTTCTCTACCGGCACGCGGCAATCCTCGAAGATCACCTGCGCGGTCGGCGACGCGTTCCAGCCGAGCTTCTTCTCGGGCGCGCCGAACGACAGGCCTGGCGTGCCCTTCTCGATCACCAGGCAGGAAATGCCCTTCGACTTCTCCTCGCCGGTGCGCACCATGCAGACATAGATGTCGTTATAGCCCGCGCCGCTAATGAACTGCTTGGTGCCGTTGAGCACATAATGGTCGCCGTCCCGCCTGGCGCTGGTCTTGAGCGCCGCCGCGTCCGAGCCCGAGCCCGGTTCTGTCAGGCAATAGCTCGCGATCTTGTCCATGCTGACGAGGTCGGGAAGGAAACGATCCTTGATCGCCTGGTCGCCGAAGCGATCGATCATCCACGTCGCCATGTTGTGGATCGAGATGTAGGCGCTGGTCGCGGGGCAGCCATAAGCCATGGCCTCCATGATCAAAGCCGCTTCGAGCCGGCCGAGCCCGATCCCGCCCGATTCCTCGGATACGTAGATCGCGCCGAAGCCTAGTTCGCCGACCGCTTTCCAGACATCGACCGGGTAATGGCTCTTCTCGTCCCATTCCGCCGCGAACGGCGTGATGCGATCGGCGGTAAACTTGCGCGCCAGATCCTGGATCTCGCGCTGGTCGTCGGTCAGGTCGAACTGATTGGTCATGCGGAAAGTCTCGTCTGAACGGTGTGGAATGGGCCATAGACCGGCGCCGGGAGCGAAGCCATAACGCGTGCGTCATGGATCGGATGCTGCTGATCGATACCGCCCTGCGCCTGCTCTCGGCGGGGCAATTGATGCTGATCGCGCTGGTGATCGGTCGCGGCCATGCGCCGCGGGCGATCCGTTGGGCGACGGTGCTGCTGTTGCTCAGCGTCGCGGCGTATCTGGCCGATGTCGCGCCGGTGCTCGACGCGCGCAACATGAAGATCTGGCCGGTCATCCAGCTCGGGTCGCAAAGCTCGCCGCTGGCCTTGTGGGTGTTCGCGCACTTGCTCTTCGAACGCCGTATCGACCGCCGGCTGTTCGCGATCGCCATCGCCGTCACGCTCGCCTGCTGGCTCAATTTCCTCGCGGCGGTCTATTGGACGCACCGCATGCCGGTGACCGCGAACGTCACCCAGCACGCTTTGGCCTTCGCACTCACCGTCCATGCGATCTGGATCGCGATCACCGAACGCGGCGACGACCTGATCGAGCCGCGCCGTGCCTTCCGCACGGGCTTCGTGGTCGTCGTAGGTATCCAGACGCTCGCCGTCGTCGTCGTCGAGGCGATCGTCGGCTATGTCACCATACCCTGGCTGATGCTGCTGCAATCGGGCAGCACGCTGATCGCGGTGCTGGCGTTCGGCGCGGTCCTGCTGTCGAGCAATGCCGACCTGTTGTTCGATGCCGATGCCCCGGCGCCGCCCCAGCCCAGCCTGAGCCCGGCCGAGAATGTCTTGAAGCAACAGCTCGACGTGGCGATGGCCGATCATGTCTATCGCGAGCCGGGCCTGTCGATCGGCGTCCTGGCCGCCAAGCTTGGCGCGCCCGAGCACCGCCTGCGCGCGCTGATCAACCAGCGGCTGGGCTATCGCAACTTCTCGGACTTCCTCAATTCGCATCGCATCGCCGACGCGCGCGACTGGCTGACCGACCCGGCCAAAGTCGCCTTGCCCGTCCTCACGATCGCGATGGACCTGGGCTATGGCAGCCTCGCGCCCTTCAACCGCGCCTTCCGCGAAGCGACCGGCCAGACTCCGACCGACTGGCGCCGCGCGGCGCTGGGCGGTTTCGAAAATAGCTGATCGATTCCGGAATCGACCGGCTTTTTCCGGCAGCGGCGCGACCGCCGACCCCCGATCCGTCATTCCCCCCGCATCATTCGACGGGAGCTTGGCATGACCGACTGGATCCTCGCGCTGCTCAAGGGCGGCGCGCACGGCTATATGATCGAACTCGTCCGCTATGTCGGTGCGGCGGGCGCGGTAACGCTGATCCTCTGGCTGGGCGCCCGCTGGACCGAACGCCGGCGCATCCAGCTGCGCACGCCCGACTTTGCCGATCTCCAGCACGAAGTGATCAATTCGCTGATCACTTTGGTCACCTTCGCCGTGTCGACCATGCTGACGATCGCGCTGGCCCGGATGGGAGTCATCCATGTCTCGATGGCCGCGCCGCCCTTGTGGCTGGCCGCTATCGAGTTCACCGGTATCGTGATCGCGCACGACGCCTATTTCTACTGGATGCACCGCGCGCTGCACCTGCGGGCCCTGTTCCGCCGCGCGCACATGACGCACCACATGTCGCGCACCCCGACGCCCTGGGCCGCGTACAGCTTCGCGCCGATCGAGGCCGCGTTCGAAGCCGCCTTCCTGCCGTTGTTCCTGCTGATCGTGCCGTTCCACGCTCTGGTGGTGGTCGCGTTCCTGCTCCACCAGATCATCCGCAACGTGATCGGCCATTCGGGGCACGAGCTGGCCTGGCCGGGCTTCACCAGGAGCCGCTGGACCGGATGGCTCACCACCACCACGCATCACGACCTCCACCATAGCGAGGGCCGGCACAATTTCGGCCTCTACTTCACCTGGTGGGACCGGATGATGGGGACGGAACATCCGCGCTATCACGAGAAGTTCGAGGCGATCGTCGCCGACCGCCCCGTCCTTACCCCATCGTCGGGATGACGAAGGCGTTGGCGCCGTCGCCGACGCCGCCATCCGGCCAGCGCTGGGTCACGGTCTTGACCTTGGTCCAGAACTTGACGCCTTCCATGCCATGCTGGTTGGTGTCGCCGAACGCCGAACGCTTCCAGCCGCCGAACGTGTGATAGGCAACCGGCACCGGGATCGGCACGTTGATCCCGACCATGCCGACATTGACCCGCGCGGCGAATTCGCGCGCGGCATGGCCGTTGCGGGTGAAGATCGCGACGCCGTTGCCGTATTGATGATCGCTCGGCAGCTTCAGCGCCGCCTCGAAATCCGGGGCGCGGACGATCTGGAGGACCGGACCGAAAATCTCTTCCTTGTACGACTGCATGTCGGGGGTGACATGGTCGAACAGCGACGGGCCGATGAAGAAGCCCTCCTCATGACCCTGCAACGTGAAGCCGCGGCCGTCGACGACCAGCTCGGCGCCTTCGTCGACACCGGTCTGGATCCAGTTCTCGACGCGCTGCTTGTGCGCGGCGTTGACCACCGGGCCGTAATGCGCGTCGGCATCGGTCGAGACGCCGACCCGTAATTTCTCGATCGCCGGGATCAATTTGGCCTTGAGCGCCTCGGCGGTCTTGTCGCCGACCGGCACGACGACGGGCAGCGCCATGCAACGCTCGCCGGCCGAACCGAACGCCGCGCCCGACAGATCGGCGACGACCTGGTCGAGATCGGCGTCGGGCATGACGATGCCGTGATTCTTCGCGCCGCCCATCGCCTGGACGCGCTTTCCGGCGGCGACACCGCGATTATAGACGTATTGCGCGATGTCGGACGAGCCGACGAAGCTCACTGCACCGATCGCCGGGTGATCGAGGATCGCGTCGACCATTTCCTTGTCGCCATGGACGACCTGGAAAATGCCTTCGGGCATACCGGCTTCGCGCATCAACTCGGCGAGGCGGACCGGAACCGACGGATCGCGCTCGGACGGCTTCAGAATGAAGGCATTGCCGCACGCGGTCGCGACCGCCCCCATCCACAGCGGGATCATCGCGGGGAAGTTGAACGGGGTGATCCCGGCACCGATACCGATCGGCTGGCGCATCGAATAGACATCGATGCCCGGGCCGGCGCCCGGCGTGTATTCGCCCTTCAGCACGTGCGGGATGCCGCAGGCAAATTCGACCACTTCGAGCCCGCGCTGGACGTCGCCCCGGGCGTCGGCGACGACCTTGCCATGCTCGGACGAGAGCAGGTGCGCGAGCTCGTCCATGTTCTTCTCGACCAGCGCCTTGAACGCGAACATCACGCGCGCACGGCGCTGCGGATTGGTTGCGGCCCAGGCCGGCTGCGCTTTCTGCGCGGCGGCGACGGCGGCATCGAGATCGGCCTGCGCGCCGAGATTGACCTTTGCCTGGACCTGACCGGTATTGGGGTCGAACACCTCACTGGTACGGGCGGCGCCCCCGCCGGCATGACCGGCGATGAAATGGTCGATGATGCGCATGGTCAACTCTCCTGGAAGCTTTTCCGGCTCTGGGCTCTATTTCACTAGGCAAATTCGCATGCAAGGCTACTTAATTGCCGAATGAAAATGCAAAAATGCAGGGACAGCCAGAACGGACCGGCCGATGCAAAACTGGGATGATCTGCGCATCTTCCTCGCGGTAGCGCGATCGAAGCGGATCGCACCGGCAGCCCGACTGCTCGGCGTCGACGCGACGACAGTGGGGCGGCGGCTCGCCCGACTGGCGGCGCGGGTCGACCGGCCCCTGTTCGAATCGATCGGCGGCGAGCGCCGGCTGACCGAGGAAGGCGAGGCGCTTCTCGCCCACGCGGAAACGGTCGAGGCAGCAGTCGTCGCCGCGATCGCGCCGACCGGCGATCTCGCGCCCGCCGGCCACGTCCGGGTGAGCGTCGCCGAAGGACTCGCAACTTGGGTGATCGCACCCGCGATCGCGCCGTTCCAGGCGAGCCATCCGCGCATCCTGCTCGACCTGATCACCGCCTCTGGCTTCCTCAACCCGTCCAAGCGCGAGGCCGACATTGCGATCATGCTTGCCCGCCCGCGCAGCGCACAGCTCCGCGCGAGCGAATTCGCGCGCTACCGGCTGCGGCTCTACGCGACGCGCGACTATCTCGATCGCCACGGGCGCCCCGCATCGAGCGCCGATCTCCGCCGCCACATCCTGGTCGGCTACGTGCCCGAGCACATCTATGCGCCCGAGCTCGACTATCTGTCGGAAATCGAGCCCGGATTGACCCCGCAGGTCCGCAGCACCAGCATCAACGTCCAGCGCGCCCTGGTGTCGGCAGGCGGCGGGATCGGCGTGCTCCCCGACTTCGTTGCGCGGCACGATCCGCTGTTCGAGCCGGTGCTGGGCGACGCGGTTTCGATCCATCGCACGTTCTGGCTGGTGACGCATGGCGACACGCATGCTGCCTCGCGAATCCAGGCGGTTGCCTCCTGGCTCGCCGCGATCGGCCGCGCGCTGGACTGATGCCCGTCGATCGGCCGCGTCTGAGCGGCGCCGATCGCTAAACGGCCGCCGTCGCCGCGCGTCCGGCCGGCACCGGCAGCATGCGCCCCTGCCTATCGGCAACCAACAGCACCTCGACACCGAACGCCTCGCGCAACCGGTCGGGCGTCAACACCTGGTCGGGCTGCCCGGATGCGACGACGCGGCCGCCGCACAGCAGGACTACGTCGTCGGCGACCCGCGCCGCCTGCATCAAATCGTGCAGCACCACGACCACGCCGACACCGCTTGCCGCCTGGCCGCGCAGGCGATCGAGCAGATCAAGCTGATGGGCGGGATCAAGGCTCGCCAGCGGCTCGTCGGCGAGCAACCATTTGGGCTCGCCGGCCAGGACCCGCGCAAGCAGGACGCGGGCACGTTCGCCGCCCGACAGCTCGCCGATGCGGCGATCGGCGAATTGCTCGGTATCGGTCGCCGCCATCGCCGCCAGCACGGCGGCCAGATCTTCGGCCAGACTGGTGCGATGCGGCAGGCGGCCGAGCGCGACGACTTCGTGCGCGGGCATGTTCCAGGCGACCTCGCCCGATTGCGGCAGATAGCCGATCGCCCGCGCGCGTTCGTCGCGACGCATCGTGGCAATCGACCGGCCACCGATGGCGACATCGCCCCCGCTCGGGGCGATCAGCCCGGCGGCGGCACGGAGCAGGCTGGTCTTGCCTGCACCATTAGGGCCCAGGATCACCGTAACGCGACCAGCTTCGAAAGACGCACCGGCGTTGACGAGGACGCGCCGTCCGCCCAGGTCCAGCGTCACGCGATCGAGCGTCAGCGCCATTGCCGAACCCCTTCCCGGAACAGCAGCGCGAGGAAGAACGGCGCGCCGATCAGCGCCATCGCGACGCCCAGCCTCACTTCCCCGGCGCCGGGCGCGAGCCGGCACAGACTGTCGGCACCAAGCGTCAGCGCGGCGCCACCCAGCGCGCTTGGCACGAGCAACGCGGAGGGCTTCGCGCCGAAAACCGGCCGCAGCAAATGCGGCACCACCAGCCCGACGAAACCGACCACGCCCGTTACCGCGACCCCCGCCCCGATCGCCAACCCCGTGCCGATCACCACCAACCAACGCAGCCGTCCCAGATTGGTGCCGAGCGACCGGGCGGCATCCTCGCCTAGAGCGAGCGCGTCGAGCCCCGGCCCGGTGAGCAGCATCAACGCCATGCCCGCGGCGATGAACGGCGCCGCCATCAGCACATCGTCGGGTCCGCGATCGGTCAGCGCACCCATCAGCCAGTCGATCGCCTCCGCCACCGCATAGGGATTGGGCGCGATCGAGATGAGAAAGGCGGTCAACGCGCCTGCCAGGCTCGCCAGCACCGTGCCCGCCAGCACGAATACGACCGGCGTCTCGGCGCGCGCGGTCAACATCGCCAGGAGCGCCATCGCGCCGCCCGCACCCGCCATCGCCCAGCCGAATTGGCCAAGTCCGCCGGCACCGAGCACGATCGACGCGACCGCGCCCAACGCGGCGCACGACGACACGCCGATGACGGTCGGATCCGCGAGCGGATTGCGCAAGTAACCCTGCAGCACTGCCCCCGACAGGCCGAGCGCCGCACCGAGCAGCATGCCCAGGATCGCGCGCGGCAGGCGCAGTTCGGCAATGATCGCCCAGCGCGGATCATGTCCCGTCCATGCGCCGATCGGAATCCATTGCTTGCCGGCCGCGAGCGACAGCACGAACAGGCCAGCGGTGAGCACGACTAGCGCTGCCAAGCGGGCGGCGCGGCTCATGACAGCGCGCGCGCGCGCACGTCGGCGAGCGCCTTCAACGCCGGAATGATCGTCGGCCCGCCGCAGTTGATCAGGCGGCGCGGAAAGGTTTCCTCCACCACCTGGAACCCCGCCAGGCCGAGAACGCGGCGGCGCAACGACGCGGTGCGGCCATATGGATCGGGATCGAGTACAATTCGGGGCGGATGGTTGAGGACGCTCTCGATCGGCACCTCGCCCGACGAGGCCAGCCCGAAATCCTTGCTCGCGTCGCCCAGCCCGGAGAGCCCGATCATCTCGCTCAGCAGGGTCGGCCCGCCATTGGCGAAATTGTCCGAGATGTAGAGCAGTGTCCTGGGCCGTCGCGCGTCGCGCGGCGCCGCGGCCGCTATCGCATGATCGATCTGCGCGATCAGCCGGTCACCCGCCGCCGGCCTGCCGATGGCGGCAGCGACGCTCCGGATCTGGTCCCGGCTGGCGGCGATCGTCGTCGGCGAATCGAGCGTCAGTACCTTCAGCCCGGCGCGGCGATAGGCATCGAGCGTTGCCCGGGACGTGAAGCTCGACGCGACCACGAGGTCGGGCTTCAGCGCGATCACTTCCTCCGCCGTTCCCGCGGTCGGATGATAGCGCATAGCGAGGCGGGGCGGGATCGAGGTCGCGCCGGGTTCCCACGAATAATGGCTGATCGCCGTCACCCGATCCGGCGCCAGCGCGAGCAGCAACTGGTCCGAACACGGATTGGTGGAGACGATCCCCCCCGTGCGGGCAGGCGGCGCACTAGCGCAGCCCGCCAGCCCGAGGGCGACCAAGGCGATCAATGGCCTCAACGGAACTTCAAGCGGATGCCGCCATAAGCCGCATGGCCGGGCGTCCCGTAACCACGGACCACGGTGTACTTCTCGTCGAACACGTTATCCACGCGGCCATAGATCGAGAATTTGTCGCCGATTGGAAAGTCCGCGCGCAGGCCCACGATCGTATAGCCGTCGAGCCGATTGAAATTGCCGGCATCGTCGAAGCTGTCGCCGACGCTCAGCACGGTGGCGCCGATACCGAGGCCGATCGGCGTCTGCCAGTCGATCGAAGCGCTGACCGACTGACGCGGACGCCGTGCAAGGTCGTTGCCGACATAGCCGGCTGACAGGTTGGTCGAATCGATAAAGCTATACGAGCCGCTCAGCGTCAATTTGTCGGTCGGCCGTACGTCGAGCGCAAATTCGATGCCTTCGGCGCGGGTCCGCGCGATGTTCGCGTACGCGAAAGTAGAGAGATCGAAATCGATCTGGTTGCGGGTATCACGGTGGAACCAGGTCACGCTCGCGCGAATCTTGCCATCGACCAGCTTCTGCTCGATCCCGACATCGTAGCTGCGCGCGGTTTCCGGCACGAGACCCGGATTGCCGTAAAAGGCCGCGTTCAGCTGATAGAGCGTCGGCGCCTTGAAGCCCTCGGCATAGCTTGCCCGGATCGTTGTCTCGGTCGGCAGCGTATAGACCGCATTGGCGCCCCAAGTGGTGTGACCGCCGAATGCGGAATCGTCGTCGTAGCGGATACCCCCGGTGACGGTCAGGCGCTCGACCGGCGACAGGATCGCCTCGCCATAATAGCTGGTGACACCGCGCGTCGCGGTCAGCGAACCGTCGAAATAGCGGGTGTCCTCATGTTCGACGCCACCGACCAGGCGGACCTGATCGATCGCCTGGAAATCGCCCTGATAGGTGTAGCGCTCCGACCGGCCGCGGCCGAAAAAGCTGAGCGACGGGCTGAATGCCGGATCGTAATTGTCGCGATTGATGTCGGCGATGGTGAACGCGATGCGGTTCTTGAAGCGACCGTCCAGAACATTCGCGTTGAGTCCGGCATAGCCGTAGATTTCTTGCGTCTTGGCATATTCGGCGTCGTCGGCGAGCACGTAAGCAGGCGCCGGAAAGCCATCGAGATCGACCTTCGAATGAGCATAATAGCCGCGCAGGTCGAGGCTGATATTGTCGGTGAAGGCCAGCACGATGCGGCCGGTCGCGCCAACCTGACGATAGCCGTCCGGCTCGGTGCCCGACGCGGCGGCCGAGAACCCGTCGGTCTTGAGATAGCCGGCGTTGAGCGAGGCCGCGACGATGCCGCTCCGGCCCGACACGCCGCCATTGGCAAAGATCGTGTTCTCGCTGCCATATTCGACGTTGCCACGCGCCTGAACGCCATAGCCGGGCTGCATCGTCGTGACGTTGACCACGCCGCCGATCGCCTGACTGCCCCATGGCACCGAATTCGGCCCGCGCAGCACCTCGACGTGGTCGATCGACCCGGCGAGCAGGTTGGCAAAATCGAACGCGCCGCCCGGCGACGACGGATCGTTCACCCGCACACCGTCGATCAGCGTGAGCGTCTGCTCGCCTTCCGCGCCGCGAATTCGGACGGCGGTCAGCGTGCCGAGCCCGCCATTGCGCGTGACCGTGACGCCGGGCGTCGTCGCCAGCAGGTCAGAGAGTGCGACGGTTTGACGCTGCTCGATCGTCTGGCGGTCGATCACGGTCACGGCCTGACCGATATTCTCGGGATATTGGCCGACGCCGCTCGCGCTGACGATGATGTCCGTTCGCTTGGCATCTGCGAAGACGATGTCCTGAGATGAATCGGCTTGGTCGGGGGAAGACGGCGGCGCCTCCTGCGCCCAGGACGGTGTCGCGAAAGAAAACGCCGCGAGCGCGGTCGTCGCAAGAATGGAAGACTTCAACATTGGACATGCCCCTTTGCATGGGGCCGTGGAGTCCGGGCGCCTGAACGCGACACCCGGGCCATCGACCCGGTTCATGTCGCTCGCGCGAGGGAGCTCCCCTCGTCCGCCCGGCACACCCCGTCCGCGCGAAGGATCGACCGTGGCGGGCAGGTCTCCTGGCTCCCGGGTCATCGCACTCGCCCCGCCTTCCCGGCCATGAGGCCAGTGGCATTTTGGGGCGACCGCTCTCCGGTCACAGTTGCGGGGGCAGCGCCGGTCTCGTCACCGGACTTCCCTTTTGCTCCGCCCTTGCGAGCGGACCCATCACGACGCGGCGTCTATGCCGCAGCGCGGCAAAGCGCAAGCCGGGTCCGTGACGGTCAGAAGTCGAACGCGGTCTGAGCGGCAGGCGGAGGTTCGGTCAGCACGCCCTCGATCTCGAGCATCCGTACCTTGGCGAGCGCGCCGCCGGGGGCAGAGAAACCATGGACCTTGCTGCCCGCGCCGAGGACGCGATGGCACGGCACGATCAGCGGGATCGGGTTCCTGGCCATCGCCTGGCCGACCGAGCGCGCCGCCGCCGGATCGGCACCGAGGTCACGCGCAACCGCACCATAGGTCATCGTCTCGCCACGCCCGATCGCCCGCACGCGATCATAGACGCGGGCGAAGAACGGTTCCTGCTCCCCGAGATCGATCGGCACCGCGTCGAAATCGACCGGTTCACCCGCGAAATAACGGATCGCGTCGGCGATCACCCCGGCGATCATCGGCGGCGGGTCACCGGGCATCGCGTCGGGCAAACGACGCAGCAGCGACGATTCGGCGTCCCGCGCGCTTTCGCCCGGCAACCGGAAGGCGGTGACCGCCCCGCGGCTCCAGGCGATCGCGGCAAAGCCGTGCGCGGTTTCGAATACCCGATAGCGATGAAGCGTGGCCATGCCGGCAAGATCGGCGCGCCGCCGCGCCGAATCAACCGGCGATCAGTCGGCCGCTACCGGTCCGCCCGCCGGCTTGGGACGCCGCGCGAACCAGACGATCGCGATCATCGCCAGCGCGATCCAGCCCGACAGCCAGAACAGATCGGTCGCGGCTAGCAGATAGGCCTGTTGCAGCATCTGTCGCGCGACCATCGCCGGCGCCTGCGCCGCGCTGACACCGAGATGCCGGAGCGTCTCCAGCGTTTGCGCATAGGTCGGGGCATAAGCGGTGAAATGATCCGCCAGCCGCGTCTGATGCACCGCCTCGCGCCGGTCGTACATCGTCGTGATCAGCGAGGCGGCGAAGCTGCCGCTGGTGATGCGCGCGAAGTTGGAGATGCCGGTCGCCGACGGGATGCGCTCGGGCGGGATGCCGTCGAGCTGGATCGTCAGCATGCCAAGGAAGAAGCAGCTCATCGCGATGCCCTGGACCAGCAACGGGATGGTGAAGTGCCAGACATCGGCGTTCGTGGTGAATCCCGAGCGCAGGAAGAACGAGGCGGCGAAGGCCGAGAAGGCCAGCGTCGCCAACCAGCGCGCGTCGATCTTGCCGCTCAGCCGTGCCATGATCGGCGTCAGCACGATCGCGACCATGCCGCTCGGCGCCGCCACCAGCCCCGCCCAGGTCGCGGTGTAACCTAGCTGGGTCTGCATCCACAACGGCATCAGCAGCACATTGGCGAAGAACACCGCATAACCCAGGCAGAAGGCGATCGTGCCGAGCGCGAAATTGCGGTTGCGGAACAGCCGCAGGTCGACCGCCGGCTGCGCGTCGGTCATTTCCCAGATCAGCCAATAGACGAACGCGATGGCCGAGACGATCGCGGTCACGACGATGAAGGGCGAATTGAACCAGTCGGCATCCTTGCCCTGATCGAGCACGACCTGGAGCGCGCCGACCCAGACCAGCAGCAGCAGCACGCCGACCGTGTCGATGGGAAGCTTGCGCGTCGGCGTCTCGCGCGTCTTGAGCCCGCGCCAGCAGACCGCGGCGCAGAACAAGCCGACCGGCACGTTGATCAGGAAGATCCAGCTCCAGTGGTAATTGTCGGAGATGTAGCCGCCGAGGATCGGCCCAGCGACCGGCCCGATCAGCGTCGTGATCGACCACACGCCGAGCGCGGTCGAGCGCTTGTTGGGCGGGAAGATCGAGATCAGCAGCGCCTGGCTGCCCGGGATCATCGGTCCCGACACTGCGCCCTGGAACACGCGGAACAGGATCAGCGAATTGAGGTTCCAGGCCATGCCGCACAGGAACGAGGCAAGCGTGAAGAGCAGGACCGAGACGACGAAGGTCCTGACGACGCCGAACCGCCCCATCAGCCAGCCGGTCAACGGCACGGCGATGCCGTTCGCCACCGCGAACGACGTAATCACCCACGTCCCCTGATTGGTGCTGACGCCGAGATTACCCGCGATCGTCGGCAGCGAGACGTTGGCGATCGTCGAATCGAGCACCTGCATGAAGGTACCGAGCGCCAGCGCGAACGCGATCAGCGCGAGCGCCCCGCCCTTGAGCGGGGCGGGACCGGCCGGCGCGGTCACCGAGCCCGGCCCGCATTGGCGGCGATGATCGCGTTGATCTGCGCATCGACCGCCCCGCCCCCGACGTCGCTGGTCTGCGGCGCATAGGGCTGGGCCGGCTGACCGCCAAGCACGGGGCCCGACGTGTTCGAGGTATCGACGACCGCGTTGACCGACAGACCGACACGCAACGGATATCTGGCGAGTTCGCGGCGATCGAGCGTGATGCGGACGGGGACGCGCTGGACGATCTTGATCCAGTTGCCGCTGGCATTTTGCGGCGGCAGCAGCGCGAAGGCGTTACCGCTGCCCGCCCCGAGACCCGCGACCTTGCCGTGGAAGACCACCTTGCTGCCATAGGCATCGGTGGTGATCGTCACCGGCTGGCCGATGCGCAGATCGGCGAGCTGGGTTTCGCGAAAATTGGCGTCGATCCAGACGCGGTCGAGCGGCACGACCGCCATCAAGGGCGTTCCTGCGGCGATCTGCTGGCCGATCTGAACGCGGCGTTGCGCGATGACGCCGGCGACCGGTGAGGTGACCGTCATGTGGCTGCGCTTGATCGCGGCGCGGCGATAGTCGGCGATCGCGGCGAGCACTGCCGGGTTGCTGCGGATGTCGGTTCCCTGGACCTGGGTATCGGCCTCGGCGACCTTGCTTTGCGCCAGCGTCACCGCCGCGCTTGCCGTCTTCACCGTGTCGGCGGCATGAGCGACTTCTTCGCCCGACACCGCCCCTTCGCTCGCCGCACTGCGGCGGCGGGCGAGGTCGTTGCGCGCACGGGCGAGCTCTGCCTGCGCCTGGGTCAGCTCGGCCTGCGCCGAATTGACCTGCGAGAAATCGCCGCGCACGCTGCGGACCGCGCGACCGAGCTGGGCGGCGGCGGCTGCGAGATCGACATCGACCGTCGCCGGATCGAGCGTCACCAGCGTCTGTCCGGCGGAAACGCGCTGCGTATCGTCGGCATAGAGGCCGAGTACGGTACCGGGATCGCGCGCGGTAATCGCGATCGTGTCGCCGCCGACATAGGCGTCGTCGGTGCTCTGGCTCGGCTTGACCAGCAGGAACGCCCAGATCGCGTACACCAGCAGCGCCGCGACGACGATGATCGTCACGATCGTCAGCAGGCGGCGACGGGTATTGGGCCTGGCGGGTTCCGGCGCCGGCACGGCGGAGGGCCGCGCCACCGATTCCTCGGCGATCACCTCGGCTGCCGTTTCGCGGGTCGGCGTGTCATGCAGGGAGTCGGTCATTGGGCGGCCTTCGGACTGGAGAGGGGAGCAACGGCGGCGGGGTCGAACCCGCCACCGATCGCGATCAGAAGCTGGACCTGGGCGACGGCCTTGTCGGCCTGGAGATTCACGTCATCCTGCTGCGCCTGGAGCAGGCGGACATCGTCACCGATGAGTTCGAGCCGCGAATTCAGACCCGCCGAGACGCGGACGTTGTTGAGCCGGCGCACTTCGGCCAGGCCCGACAGGGTCGCGCGTTGCTGACCGAGATCGTCGTCGAGCGTCTTCAACCGGCTGAGCAGGTCGGCGGTCTCGCGCACTGCGCCGAGCACCTTGCCGTTATAGTCGGCGATCGATTCATCTACCGCGGCGGTTGCGCCGGCATAATCGGCGCGCAGCTTGCCACCGTCGAAGATCGGCAAATGGATCGCCGCGCCGCCGCCATAGGTCGAGGCGTCGCTCGACAATAGATTGCCGATCCCGAGCGCCTGCAGGCCGACCAGCCCGAGCAGGTTGACGTTGGGATAATAGGCCTTGCGGGCAACCTCGCGGCCGGAGGATGCGCTTGCGATCCGCGCCTGCGCGGCCAGGATGTCGGGACGCCGCGACAGCAGATCGGCGGGCAGTGTGGCCGGGAGCGGCGGCAACGCGCCGAGCTTGAGCGCCGTTGCGCCGATGGTCGGGTAATAGTCGGCACCCCGCCCGGCGAGCAGCGCAAGCGCATGGATCAGCAGATCGCGCTGACCTTGCGCCCGCACGAGCGCCTGCCGCGCCTGGGCGACCAGGGTGTCGGCCGCTTCGACGTCGATCTTGCTGTCGAGCTGGCTGCGCACGCGGACCCGCGCGAGACGCGCCGATTGATCGCGCTGGGCGATCGTCGATTGGGCCAGCGCGATCTGGCGCTCGGCACGCGCCAGTTCGACATAGGTCTGGACGACCGAGCCCGACAGCGCGAGGCGGGCCGCCTGATAGTCGAGCTTTGCCGCATCGGCACCCTGCCGAGCCTGACGGATCGCCGCCGCCTGCTTGCCCCAGAAATCGAGGTTCCAGCTCAGATTCGCCTGCGCATTGCCGAGCCAGCGGAAGGTGCCGCCATAGGGCGGCGGAATGATATAGACGCTGCTCAGCCGCTCGAATTGCTCGCCGGCATCGGCACCGATCTGGGGTCGGCGCGCCGCCTCGGAGCCCGAGACCATCGCCTGCGCCGCGCGAACGCGCGCGGTCGCCGCATCGAGCGTCGGACTTCCCGACAAGGCGTCGCCGACGATTCGGTCGAGCTGGGGATCGCCCAGCGCGGTCCACCAATCGGTCTGGACGAGCGGCGCCGGTGCATTGCCCAGGCCGAGCGCCACCGGCGCGATCGGCTTCACCGCGACGGGTTCGCTGGGTGCGGCGCACCCTGCGAGCAGCAGCGCGATCATCGCGCCTGTTCCAGTCCGCTTGATCATGTCAGGCCTCCGCGGCTTCGGCTTCGCGTTCTTCGAGCTGCCCCAATATCCGTGCGAGCGTGCCGATCGTCTGGGAGACGTCGGCGGGCTCGATATCGCGCAGGATGTCGTTCCAGACGTCGATCACCAGCGGCGCGCTCTGCGTGAGCACCGCCT
Source organism: uncultured Stakelama sp. (assembly GCA_964521615.1). Classification (GTDB taxonomy): domain Bacteria; phylum Pseudomonadota; class Alphaproteobacteria; order Sphingomonadales; family Sphingomonadaceae; genus Sphingomonas. Next base: position 38,781 of record CAZFTL010000020.1, read on the forward strand.
TCCCCTCTTCGGTGACGACGAGGTTGCTGACGCGGCGATCGGCATCGTCGCGCACGCGCGCCAGCAGGCCGCCGGCAACGAGCTGGTCGACGAGCCGGCTCATCGCACCGCTGTCGTGCCCCATATTGCGCGACAGAGCCCGGCACGTGGTGGCGATATCGTTGTCCACCAGGCTGAGCACGATCCACTGGGTCATGCCGACCCCGGTCTCCTCGAGCCGGGTTTCGACCTGCGCGACGCTGAGCTTGTAGATTCGACGGAGGAGGTATCCGAGACAGGATTCCGTTCGGAAATTCTCGGACGTGTAGAAAGGCTGCATTTATCTGCCTCGGCAATTGCTGCTCAGGCAGATAGTTTTGCTCATGGGCCGTTCAAGAGGTCGTTCTTCGGCAGCGCAACATTTTTTTCGGGGAGGCAATCGGCGCGGTCGACGGTCGCTGGAATCACAAAAGCCGCGGGCGTCGGGGACGTCCGCGGCTTTCGATGGTGGGCGTGGCAAGGATTGAACTTGCGACCCCTGCGATGTCAACACAGTGCTCTACCACTGAGCTACACGCCCACGGGGAGGGCGCCCTGTAGCGGCGGTTGCCCCGCCGTGCAAGCGCCGAATCCGGGTGCCCGAAGCTACAAGCCGCCGTTGGCGCTTTCCACCTCGAACAGGCGATCGACCTCCAGCACGAGATCGCGCAGGTGGAACGGCTTGGAGAGGACCCGGGCGTTGGGCATTTGCTTGCCCGCGCGCAGCGTCACCGCCGCGAAACCGGTGATGAACATGACACGCATGTCGGGCGCGATATCAGAAACCCTCTGCGCAAGCTCGATGCCATCCATCTCGGGCATGACGATATCGGTCAGCAGCAGGTCGAAATGCTCGCTCTCGATCAGCGGGAGCGCCGCGGTACCGCGATCGACGGCGGTCACGGCATAGCCCGACCGTTCGAGCGCGCGCGTCAGATATTCGCGCATCACCGAATCGTCCTCGGCCAATAGAATCCTGATCATGCGCGCCTGCCGCCCTCGTGTCCCGCCGGGCATTTTATGCGGCAAGGACTTAAGAATTTCCAGCGTCCAGCGGCGATTGCCCCATTGCGGCACGGCGAGTAGATTTACGCGCATGAGCGCTCCCTCGTTCGACCGCATCGGACCAATCCCGCCGGACAGCCCGGTGGTGGTGTCGGTGCCGCACGCCGGACGCGATTATCCGCTGCCGCTACGGGCCGCCGCCGCGGTCCCGGTCGCATCGATGCTGGCGCTCGAGGATCGCCATGCCGACGCGATCGCGGTCGCCGCGCGGATCGACGAAACGCTTTTCGTCCAGCGCCGGGCGCGCGCCTGGATCGACCTCAATCGCGCGGAGGACGAGCGCGATCCGGTGATCGACGAAGGGGCTCGTCCCATTCCGGCCGGCGCCGCCGCGACCAAGCTGCGCAGCGGCCTCGGACTGATCCCGCGGCGCGCGGCGCCCGGCGTCGCGATCTGGAAGCGGCGGCTCGCCGACGACGAGGTGCGCCAACGTATCGCGCAAGACCATCGCCCGTATCACGACGCCGTTGCGCAGGCACTGAACGCTGCCCGCGACCGGTTCGGCACCGCCTTGCTGCTCGACGTGCATTCGATGCCGCCGCTGCCGGGCAGCGCCGCCGCCCGGATCGTGATCGGCGACCGCTTCGGACGCAGCGCAGGCGGGCGGCTGGTCCACCGGATCGAGGCGGCGATCATGGCGAGCGGTCACCAGGTGGCACTCAACGCGCCCTATCCCGGCGGGCACATCCTGTCGCAGCACGGCAAGCCGGCGCATCAGATCCACGCCATCCAGCTCGAAATCGACCGGCGGCTCTATCTCGACACTCACATGACGTCGTTGGGCAAGGGCTTCGGCGACACCACCGCCCTGCTGCGCCGGATCATCGACGCGGCAACCGACGAGTTGCTGACGGGCGGATTGCCGCTCGCGGCGGAATAGGCACCGGACCAGGGGCGCCCAATAAAAAACCACCTCGGGCGGATGCCCGAGGTGGCCAAGGTTCAGGGAGGAGACACGCCCGCAGGCGTGCCGCACGATTTCGCGAAAGGGGGAACACGAAATCGTACGCACCGAACATAGGTCGCGATCATTGCCGATTCAAGACACCGGCTTGAACGTTCTCAGGCGAGAATTTCAGCCATTTCGGACCGAACCGGGCGCCATACGCGCAAGCACCGAATCGCGCAGGATAAAATGGTGCCGAAGCGCCGCGGCGATATGGAGCACCACCAGCGCGGCCGCCACATAACCGAGTATTCCGTGCGCTTCATGCCCCAGTTTGGAGGCGGCGGTCGAAATCGGCAGTGGCGGAATGGGGAACAGCCCGAACCACGACATCGGCTTGAGTCGCGCGGGGTTCGACGACAGCATCCAGCCGCTGATCGGCAGCGCCAGCAACAGGGCGTAGAAGCTCCGATGGACGAATGTCGCGGCCGTCCGCTCCCAGGGCGCCATGTCGACCGGCAGCGGCGGCGGCCGGTGCATCACGCGCCAGGCGATCCGCGCCAGCGTCAGCGCCAACACGGTGATCCCGATCGCCTTGTGGATCGGAATCACCCATCCGATCCCGTCCAGAAGCGATTCGTGGAACAGACCCAGCGTCAGGTTGACGAGGACGAGCGCGGCGATGGACCAATGGAGCCAGATAGCGCCCCACGAATAGCGGTCGGTCCGTACCAGAGCCATCCTCGTCACCTCGTCGTCAGGCGACCAGTTGCGGCGCGGGCATCAGCCCGAGCTGCATCTGGCGCGTAAAGATCTCGCGCATCACCGACAGCGAGAACAGGTGCGCGTAGATCAACGGCAACAGGCCCGACTGGGTCATCTTGCGGAGCTGGTCGCCGCGCAGGTCGGCAAGCTTCTTCTCGTCGATCATGCGGAAACCGGAATAGACGAACGGCTTGTCGGCGCCTTCGGGCTGGATGGTGACTTCGCCGTCCATCAGCAGGTCGAGTTCCTTCAGCTCGTTCATGAACGCCGCCGTGCGGGCGCCCGCTTCCTCGAACTGCTGGTTGAATTCGAGAATGTTCTTGGTGACGTCGGTCGGCTGGCCGTCGGCGAACAAGGGCTCGCCTTCGTCAAACGCGCCGATCGTGTCCGAGCTCGGGTCGAAGCACAGCGTCAGCTCTTCGGCTTCGGGGCGCAACCGCGCGAGCAGATACGGATAGCGACGGATATAGGCCGGGACGTAGGTGTACGGATCGCGCAGCTGGCCGTTCTCGTCGATGAAGACGTTGATGCCCTCGTTGAGCCCCATCAGCGCGAGCGGCACGCCGTCGTCGCCCTGCGAGAATACGATGGGCAGGTTGCGCTGCGCCATCGGGAATTCGTCGACGGTCAGCGGGATGGCATGCTGGGTCGCCAGGAATTTGGCACCATTTGACGGGCGCAGGCGATAATTGCCATGCTGCTCGCTCGAAAGCGGCTCGAGTGCGTTATAGAAAAGCGGAAGCGACTGCGGCGCGCTGGCCATTACCCTACTCCAATCGAATCTCTTGAACGCGGCCCGATCAGGCCGCACGTGGCCGTGCGCCCTAAGGCGTGGGGGGCTCCGGCGCAAGGGCGACGAGCTTGCCGGGGTTCATCAGTTCGTGCGGATCGAACGCACGCTTGATCGCGCGCAGCGCCATCATCCGCGCGGGCGACGACAGCCGGGCGAGTTCGTCGCGCTTGAGCTGGCCGATCCCGTGCTCGGCGGAAATCGATCCTCCCGCCGCAACGACGAGATCGTGGACGAACGCGGAAATCGCGTGCGCTTCCCCGCCATACCAGGCGGCCGCGTCGACTCCGGCTGGCGCGCGCACGTGAAAGTGGACGTTCCCGTCGCCGAGATGGCCGAACCCGGCGGCATGCGTTCCGGGAAAGCGAGCCTCCACTGCCGCGGCGCCGTCAGTCAGAAAGTGCGGCATCCCCGCGACCGGCACCGAAATGTCGTGCTGGAGCGCCGACCCGCGCGCACGTGACGCCTCCGGGATCGTCTCCCTGATCTTCCACAGGGCATCGGCCTGGGCTTCGCTGGCGGCGACGACCGCGTCTTCGACCTCGCCCGCCGCCAATGCCTCGCCGATCAGACGCTCGAGCAGTGCTGCCGGCGGTTCCTCTCCGGGCATGGCGCGAGTCGCCTCGATCAGGACGTGCCAGGCGTGAATGCCGGCGAGCGGCAGGCGCGTGTCCGGAATATGGGCGATGACCGCGTCCAGGAAGTCCTGGGGAACGATCTCGTAGCTCTCCACCGTCTGGGTCGCGGCCTGCAACCGCTGCAGCAGCGCCAGTGCGCGCCCGGGATCGGCGAGCCCAACCCATGCCACCGCCCGGTCGAGGATGGCGGGCACCAGCCGCAAGGTCGCCGCGGTGACGATACCGATCGTTCCCTCTGCACCGACCAGCAGCTGGTTGAGGTCGTAGCCGCGATTGTCCTTCTTGAGCGCCGCGAGCCCGTCATGCAGCGAGCCGTCGGGGAGCACGGCCTCGATCCCTGCGACCAATCCGCGCATCGTGCCGAAGCGCAATACCTGAGTCCCGCCGGCATTGGTCGACACCAGCCCTCCGATCGTTGCGCTGCCTTTCGCACCCAATGTCAACGGAAAGCGCATGCCCTTTTCCGCCGCTGCGTCGTGAAGGATCGACAGAATCACGCCGGCCTCCGCCACCGCCAATCCGTCGGCGGGGCGCAGCGAGCGGATACGGTTCAGGCGTCGCGTCGACAGGATCAGGGCCGATCCGTCCTCCGGCGGCGTCGCACCGGCAACCATCGACGTGTTGCCGCCCTGCGGCACCAGCGGCACGCCGAGCTCGCGCGCCTTGGCCACCACCAATTGCGCGCCCTCAACGGTATCGGGCGCCAGGATCGCGGGACTGTACCCATGAAAGCGTCCGCGCCAGTCGGTCAGCCAGGGCGCGATGTCCTGCGGGTCGGTCACCACCGCCTTCTCGCCCAAAGCGGACCGGCTGGCGGCGACAAGGGCTGTCTGGTTCGGCGTCATGATCCGCGCGCTAGCATGCGCGCGCGACCGCATCCAATTCATTGCGTGTTCAAATTGTGGCGTTACCAAGGCGCCCTTCATGCCGAATCCGCTCGCCGCCGCCCTCATGATGATCGTTTCCGCCGCCGCGGCCGGTACCCCCATGCCGGCCGGCCGGATGACGGGAACCGAGGTCGCGCAGATCAGCTTCCGCGAACGCATCATCATTCGCGTTCCCAGTACGTTGCGCCGTGCCGTCGACCCGGCAAGCGAGGCCGATCCGGAGCGGCCGGTCAAATGGGTCGAGAAGAAGGGGCCGAAATGCGTTACCGCCAATCAGCTTGGCGGCGCGATCGTGTCGGGCGATTATGTCGATCTCGTGCTGCGCGGCGGCGACCGGGTTCGCGCGCAACTCGACGGCGATTGTTCCGGGCTCGGCTTCTATGGCGGATTCTACCTGAAGCCCTCGGCGGATGGCCAGATCTGTGCGGGCCGCGACACGATCCGCACGCGGTCCGGGGATCGGTGCACGATCAAGCGATTCCGGAAGCTGGTCGCGAGGCGCTAGCCGTGCCAGCGCCGGACCGACCCGTCCGAACGCCACGCTTCACCCGTGACAATGACAGCAGAAGCTTGACTTTCGGCAACTGATCGGCAAGCGCGCACGTTGTTGGATGGCGCACCTGCGCGCTGACCATTTTTCCGGATTTGTGGATGCCCTTTGCCGATCTCGGCCTTTCTGACGAATTGCTCCGCGCCGTAGGCGAATCGGGCTATACCGAGCCGACTCCGATTCAGGCGGCGACCATTCCGAGCGTGTTGATGATGCGCGACATCATCGGCATCGCCCAGACCGGTACCGGCAAGACCGCCAGTTTCGTGCTGCCGATGATCGACATCCTGGCGCACGGCCGCACTCGCGCGCTGATGCCGCGCAGCCTGATCCTCGAGCCGACGCGCGAACTCGCGGCGCAGGTCGCGGAGAATTTCGAGAAATACGGCAAGTATCACAAGCTCTCGATGGCATTGCTCATCGGCGGCGTGCAGATGGGCGATCAGGTCAAGGCGCTGGAAAAGGGCGTCGACGTACTGATCGCAACGCCTGGCCGCCTGATGGATCTGTTCGATCGCGGCAAGATCCTGCTGACCCAGTGCAACCTGCTGGTGATCGATGAGGCCGATCGCATGCTCGACATGGGATTCATTCCCGATATCGAGAACATCTGTACCAAATTGCCGACCAATCGCCAGACGTTGCTCTTCTCCGCGACCATGCCGCCGCCGATCAAGAAGCTGGCCGACAAGTTCCTGTCGAATCCCAAGACGATCGAAGTGGCGCGGCCCGCCACGACCAACACCAACATCACCCAATGGGTGGTTCCGGTCGGCAGCGCCGGCCACGTCAAGCGTGCGCGGTTGCGTCAGCTGCTCGATCAGGAAGGGGTCACGACCGCGATCATCTTCTGCAACCGCAAGACGACGGTGCGCGAGCTCAACAAGAGCCTGAAGGGCCACGGCTTCCGCAGCGGCGAGATCCACGGAGACATGGACCAGCCGCAGCGCCTCGCCGAACTCGACCGCTTCAAGAAGGGCGATATCAACATCCTCGTCGCGTCGGACGTCGCGGCGCGCGGGCTCGACATCAAGGGCGTGAGCCACGTCTTCAACTTCGACGCGCCCTGGCATCCCGACGATTACGTCCACCGCATCGGCCGCACGGGTCGCGCCGGCGCTACCGGGACCGCTTACACCCTCATGTCGAGCGCGGACGCCGAGAATATCGAGAATATCGAGAAGCTGACCGGCCAGCAGATCCCCCGACTGGAGGGCGGCCCCGCACCCCAGGAAGACGAGGCACCGCGTGCGCGCCGCGGCCGTGGGCGCGACGACAAACCGAAAAAGGCGAGCACCGGCAAGGCAGCCCAGACCGACCGCGAGGACGGACCCAAGCGCGCCCCTCGCGAGGAAAGCCACCGCGAAGACCGCCCGCACGCCGAATCGCGCCCGCCGCGCGACGATACCCGGCCTCGCCGCGACGACCGTCGCTCCCGCCGCGACCGCAATCATGATGATGGTCCGGACGAAGGCTGGAACGGGCCGGTCCCCGACTTCCTGAGCGTTGCCCTGACCAACGGTTGAACGCGTTGAGCCTGCCCGACTTCATCACCGTGATGCCGGTCGAGCCGATCGTCAGCCCGTGCGTCAACGTCTGCAGGATCGGCAAGGATCGGCATTGCGAAGGTTGCCGCCGCACGGTCGACGAAGTCGCGCGCTGGACCAGCATGGCACCCGCCGAGCGCGACCGGATAATGGCAGAACTGCCGGGGCGATAAGCTCGACGCTATCCACCCTGCGTTTCCCCGGTGAGGGCCGGGTAAGCGTCTTTGCAATCCAGCCGATCGAGAATCTCTGCCTCCTGCTTTCGCAGGAGTACGATCCTCAGGCGATCTGATTGGTCTCCATCAGCGCATCGTCCAGGTCCGATGCGCGCTTGTACGCATCCCGGCTCGTCAGCCGCCCAGCATAAGCCGCGAACGCATCGCGCTTCGGGATCGATCCGAATTGCGTCCCCCAGATCACCTGAGCACCGACATAGACGTCGGCCATGGTGAAGGCGTCGCCAGCGACATAATCGTGAGCGGACACCGCCTGTTCGAGCACGTCGATCGCCTGGTCGTAGCTGCCGTAACCGAACATCCGGCCCTGTTCGGGCTGCGGCACGAATCCTGCGCTGTTGTTGGTCACCGCCTGTTCGACCGGGCCGGCCGCAAAGAACAGCCAGCGATAGTAATCGGCGCGATCGGCGGGGGCGGGCGCGAGTCCGGCGTCGGGAAAGGCATCGCCGAGATACGCACAGATCGCCGCGCATTCAGTGATGACCTTGCCCTTGTGCGCGATCGCCGGGACTTTCCCCATCGGGTTGACCGACAGATACTCGTCGCCCTTCATCGTGTCGGCATAATTCATCACGTGCACGTCGTAATGCGCGCCGACTTCCTCCAGCGCCCAGCGCGCGATCCGGCCGCGCGACATCGGATTGGTATACAGGATCAGGTCGCTCATCGTCCTCTCCTTATGGAACATATAGTGAACGTCATCGGCAATATCGGCACGACGGTCAAGTCCGTCGCGTCAAAGCACTTGCCCGAACAGCGCCAGTTGGCGCCCCCAGGCGCGTTCGGCCTGAGCCTGATTGTACACCCGGCTGTCGGGCGGGCACCAGCCGTGCATCGTGCCTTGATAGACCTCGATCTCGGCGGGGAGCTTGGCGTCGGCGAAGGCCTTTTTGAGCACGTCCTTGTCGGTCGGCGCGCGCTGATCGTCATTGGCGGCGATCGCGATCAGGAAGCTGGCCTTCATCTGAGGGACAAGCAGATGCGGACTGTCGGGCTTGTCCGACACCAGCCCGCCGCCATGAAAAGTCCCCCCGGCGCGATAGCGGTCAGGCCGTGCCGCAACGGTGCGGAACACCATCGGTCCGCCCATGCAATAGCCCGTGCTCGCCAGGCCGCGCGTCGTGTCGACTTCGGGTTGGGCATCGATGAATTTGGTGAAGACGCTGGCGTCGCTCACCGTGCCTTCGGACGACAGCTTCTGGACGAACGGCATGATCTTGGCACGCACGGCGGGCTGGTCGAACGACTCGCCCGGCTTCAGGAAAGGCGCGGTCGTCGAGCGATAGAATTGGTTGACCACCAGCACCGCATAGCCCGACTGCGCGAGGCGCTCCGCCATCTGGCGAAAGGCGGGGCGCAGGCCCATGATGTCGGGCCATACCAGGACGCCGGGATGCTTGCCGGTTGCCGGGGCGACGAAATAGGCATCCGCCTTGCCGTCCGGCGTCTCGATGATGACGTCGCGGCCCTTGATCTCGGCGGCATTGGCGGGAAGCGGCATCATCGCCATTAGGCCGGCAACGCCCGTCATCATCCCGAATTGCCGCCGCGACGGATGGGCGATGCCCAGGAAGCGGTCATTGTCCTCTGCGGTATGTTCGTCGCACATGGCGTCTCTCCCTGGGGCTGTCGGAATCGACCGGCCGGTCTATCCTAGGACAGACCGTCGATACGCGCGAGCCGTGCCGGGGTTCAAACCACGCGCCAGCGCCACACGCCGTCCGGTCCGGTATCGCGCGTCGCGCGGCCTTCGACTTCCAGCCGCTTGAGGTGCGCGAGCGCTTCGCCTGTCGCCATCCCGAGCACTTCCTGGCCGATGGCACGGCGGAACAGGCGCCCGAAACAATCGACCACGCGCCGCGGCTCTTCGAGGAACGCGTCGAGCTCATCGAGCCGCTGGCGGTGCTCCCGGTCCATCGCATCGAGCCGGGTGTGGAGGTGAAGGAACGGGTCGCCATGGCCCGGCAGGGTCAGCACGTCGGCCGGCACCTCGCGCTTCAGCTTGGCGATCGAATCGAACCATTCGCCCAACGGATCCGACTCTGGTTCGGTAATGCCGAGCGATACGTTGGGGCTGATCCGTGGCAGCACCTGATCGCCAGCGATGAAAATCTTTCCAGCCTCGTCGAGCAGGCAGGCATGTTCGGGACTGTGGCCCGACCCGACGACGATCCGCCAGGCGCGCCCGCCGATCTCGATCGACTCGCCGTCGACCAGGCGCCGGTACGACAGCGGCATCGGCCGCACGATCCGGCCGAAATTGGACCAGCCGCGTTGCGCGGCGAGGTCGATCTGCTCGTCGGTCCAGCCACACGCCCGACGGAAGTCGCTGACTTCCTGCGGCGTCTCCGGCCGGGCGTCGGCGACCAGCATCTGCGCGGTGAGCCATTCGCCCCGCGTCATCCACAGCGGCGCCCGGTGATGATCGCACATCCAACCGGCGAGACCGATATGATCGGGGTGGAAATGCGTCCCGATCATCCGCGTCACGCGCACCCCGGCGAGCGGCCCCTTGAACACCGACTTCCACGCGTCGCGAGTCTCGGTCCGATTCATTCCGGCATCGACGATGGCGACGCCGTCGCCATCGTCGATCACCCAGCAATTGACGTGTTTGAGCGGCCCCGGGACGGTGAGTCGTACCCAGCGTACGCTGGGGGCGACCGGCATCACGTCCCCGTCGCCGGGCTCCTTGCCGCCGAACGGGTAGGTCAGTCCCTTGTGGCTGGTGGGAACGAAGCTCTCGTCGGCGACGAACGCTGCATCGGGCGTGCGGGCTGTGGCCATATCCGGCCGGTAGCAAGCGCCGGCGCGGGATACCAGCAAAACGAATCGGGGCGTATCGCCTGTATGAGCGCCAATACCCGGCAATCGAAGATGACAGCTATCGCCGTCCGGCATAGGTTTCGGCCATGGCCTATCCGTATCTCGCCGTCGCAATCGTCGCCGAAGTGATCGGTACCTCGTTCATGAAGGCCTCGGCAGGCTTCACGCGTCCCGGCCCGTCCGCGGTCACGATCGTCGCCTATGCGATCGCCTTCTACGCGCTGTCGCTGACCTTGCGGACGATCCCGACCGGCATCGCCTACGCGATCTGGTCGGGGGTCGGCATCGTGCTGATCACCAGCGTGGCCTGGATCTTCCAGGGGCAGAAGCTCGACGCGCCCGCGCTGATCGGGATGGCGCTGATCATCGCCGGCGTGATCGTGATGAACCTGTTCTCGCGCGCGACACCGCATTGAACGACGGAACGGTACCGGGCCGACAGAGCAGCGCGGAAAAGTGGAACCGGTTGTTCGCAAAAACGATTTAATTACAAACAATTGAAGCAGAGCGGCTAATGGCGCCCAATCAATGCTTGAACAGCGTCTCCGCGGTATGCTCGACCGGGCCGGTGTCCTCGCCCTCGCCCGCCGCCGCCTCGGCATCGCGCGCGGCTTGCTCACGTTCGGCGCGGAGCTGCTCGATCAGCGCCTCGCGGTCGCCCTCGAGCCGCGTATCGACCGGCGCCTCGATGCCGTGCGCCTTGGCCGCCTTCGACACCGCCGCATCGAGTTCGCGCTGCGACGTCAGGCCCAGCGTGACCGGATCCTTGGGCACGATGTTGGCGATGTTCCAGTGCGTGCGGTCGCGGATCGCCGCGATCGTCGTGCGCGTCGTGCCGATCAGGTTGGAGATCTGGCCGTCGGAGATTTCCGGGTGGTTGCGGATGATCCAGGCGATGCCGTCGGGCTTGTCCTGGCGCTTCGACACCGGCGTGTAGCGCGGTCCCTTGGTACGACGGACCTGCTCCGGGCCCTTCGACATCTGGAGGACGTAATTCGCGTCCTTCTGGCCCTTTTCGATCTCGTCCATCGTCAGTTCGTGCGCGCGGACCGGATCGCGACCGGTCAGCTTGGTCGCCGCGGTATCGTCGGCGATCGCCTGCACCTCGAGGATGTGCAGGCCGCAGAATTCGGCGATCTGCTCGAAGGAGAGCGAGGTGTTGTCGACCAACCAGGAAGCGGTCGCATGCGGCATGAGCGGCTGAGCCACGAAAATCTCCGTCAGAAATAAATAGGGCCGCCCCTCGCGGAGCGGCCGTGTCGTTGGACGCGGCTTAATCCGATTGACCGCGCGGAGCAAGCTTTAGGGATTCCCTACGCCGCGATCGCCTCATCGCCACCGACCGGGACCAGGGCGTGGAGGAACTGATGCGCGCTCTTGGCCCAGGTGAATTGCTGGCCATAGGCACGGCACACCGCGCGGTCGCGGGTCAGCGCTTCGGCGATCGCCTGGTCGAGATCGTCATTCATCGCCCCCGTCTCTGGGGTCAGCACGTCGACCGGGCCGGTCACCGGATAGCCCGCGACCGGCGTGCCGCAGGCCAGCGCCTCGATCATCACCAGCCCGAACGTGTCGGTCTTGCTCGGGAAGACGAAGACATCGGCGGCGGCATAGGCCGCGGCGAGATCGGCACCGAATTTGGGCCCGAGGAAATGCGCCTTGGGGAATTTCGCCTTGAGCGAGGCGAGCGCGGGACCGTCGCCGACGATCACCTTGGTTCCGGGATGACGCGCAGTCAGGAAGGCCTCGATATTCTTCTCGATCGCGACGCGGCCGACATAGAGCTGAACCGGTCCAGGCAGCGCGCGGATCGCGGGATCGGGGGTAGGATCGCCGAAAGTCGAGAGGTCGACGCCGCGGCCCCAATGGCGAATCCGGGTCAGCCCGTGCGCCTTGAGCGTAGTCGCGATCGACGGGGTCGAGGCGAGGATCGACTGCGCCGGCGAATGGAACCAGCGGATATAACGCCACACCCATTCGGGATTCACGCCGGTCCGCGCCGCGACATAGTCCGGAAATTGCGTGTGATAGGCGGTGGTGAACGGGAAATCGCGCGCCAGGCACCAGCGCCGCGCGGCGAGGCAGACCGGCCCCTCGGTCGCGAGATGGATCGCCTGGGGAGAGAAATCCTCGAGCATCCTGCCCACCGATCCGGTCGAGGCGAAGGCCAGCCGGATCTCGGGATAGGTGGGACACGGCATCGAGTAAAACAGGTCGGGCGAAACAATCAGCACTTCGTGCCCCTGCCCCACCAATTCGTCGCGGACCGACTGAAGCGTGCGGACGACGCCGTTTACCTGAGGGGTCCAGGCATCGGTGACGATCGCGATGCGCACGTTCTTCAGGCCGCCGCTAGCGTCAAGAAGGGGGTTTGCGCCCGTCTTCCTTCGATTTCGTCGGCCCAGTGCAACACCTCCATCCGGCCATCGAAATGCTCGACCAATGCGGTGCAGCCTTCGACCCAATCTCCGTCGTTATAATAAGAAACGCCGTGGATTTCACGATATTCTGCGGTGTGGATATGTCCACACACAACGCCGTCGACCCCGCGATGCGCCGCGGCCTGCGCGACCACATCCTCGTAATTCGAAATGAACTCTACCGCGTTCTTCACCTTGGCCTTGGCGTGCTTCGACAACGACCAATAGGGCATGTTCCAGAAGCGGCGCCAGCGATTGACCAGCCGGTTGAGCGCCATCATCGCCTCGTACGCCGCATCGCCGACATGCGCGAGCCAGCGATGCGACAGCGTGATCGCGTCGAATTCGTCGCCGTGCAACACCAACAGCTTACGGCCATCGGCAGTTTCATGGATCGCGTTGCGGCGGATCGCGATGCCGCCGAAATCGAGCCCGCAGAACTGACGTACCACTTCGTCATGATTGCCCGGAATGTAGATCACTTCCGCGCCGCGCTTGGCGCGCTTGAGCAGCCGCCAGACGACATCGTTGTGCGCGGCGGGCCAGTAGAATTTCTTCCGCAGTCGCCAGCCGTCGATGATGTCGCCGACCAGGTACATCTTCTCGCTGTCGACGTGATCGAGGAAGTCGATCAGCATCTCGGCATTGCAGCCACGCGTCCCCAAGTGGATATCGCTGATCCAGATGGTTCTATACTGCCGCCGACTATGCGTCGCCCGCTCCGGAATGACCGGCGTCGAATTGGCAAAGTCGGACAGGTCGGCAATAGTACCGCCCTGTAACAATTTCGTCATTTCATTCATGCGTCATAGGCCCCGGCGGATGACGTTTCGGGGCCTATGACGGAGTTTTGTTACAGATAGAATCGTGACGACTTCAAAAAACTGTCACAAAATCAATCGGTGATCTTGATGTGCCCCGGCAATGCGGCAACGCGGTCGAGCCAGGACTGGACCGATGGGTAGCGGTGCAGCTCGAACCCGCCTTCCTCGCAGACATGGGTATAGGCGTAGAGCGCGATGTCGGCGAGGGTGAAGCGCCCGGCAGCGAAGAACGGCGTCTGCGCCAGGTGCTCGTCCATGAGGGTCAGTGCCGCATCGCCCGCCGCCCGCTTGAGCGGGAATTGTGCACGCTGCACGTCGGTGAAATTCTCTTCGCCGATCCAGCCCGTCCAGAACCGGATCGTCGCCACATTGGGTTCGTGGTTATATTGTTCCCAGAACATCCAGCGCAGCATGTCGGCGCGGTCGAAGCGATCCGCCGGGATCAGGTCCGACCCGTCGGCCAGGTAGAAGCACGCCGCATTGCTTTCGGGCAGATAGTCGTCGCCGACCTGGAGCACCGGTATGCGGCCATTGGCGTTGACGGCGTCCAGAAAGGCGTCCGACCGCGTTTCGCCCTTCATGATGTCGTATTGGCGCCGCTCGATCGCGAGCCCGAGATGCGCGGCGGTCAGCCGGATCTTGTAGCAATTCCCCGATGCCGAATATTCATGCAGGATCAGATTGGCCATCGCGCTCCCTCCAAAATCTGTCGGCGGGAAAGCGCGCGAACGGCCACCGAGTCCAACCAAAAACGCGCGCCTGATGATCAGCCCGACTTATATGATCCCCAGCGCCGCTCGCCGGCGCTCGCGGCGGCGATATTGCAGCCAGCCCCAGGCAGCGGCGAGCAATAGCGGCACCCAGCCCCAGACATAGGCCCAGAACGGGAAGATCCAGCCGCTGCCGATATCGGTACCCACTTCCTTGCGCAGCACCGTCAGCCCCTCGTCGCCCATGGGCGCCGCGAGCATATACGGATCGTCGCTGTCCCAATCATCGAAATAGAGGACGTAGCCGGCCTCCTTATAGGCGAAGAATGGCATGCCGAAGGCGTCGATCTCCCGCGCCGAATAGCCGAGGCGGACCGGCGGCCTCGTGAAATTCGGCGCCGCGCCGCCGGCAAGGATCCGCGACAGCGTGCGCGCGGTGTTGAGCGCATTCGGACGCTTGAGCTTCGGGATCATGTACGTCGCATCGGAAATATAGGTCGCGTAGCGATCGCGATCGGCCTTGGCCGGCAACGGCGCGACATCCATCACGATCGGCCGATTGACGAACCCGATCGGCCGATCGGTGACGAATTGCGTGCCGATAAAGATCAGGCAGGCCAACACCAGCAGCATGTCGTGCCAGAGTTTCCGCGGCTCGCGCGGCACACTGGGATCGTCCCAATCGCTCATTTCAGCCCCCTTTTTTATCCTACCCTATTTCGAGCACGATCTTCCCCACATGATCGCCCGATTCCATCAACCGGTGAGCGTCGGGCGCCTGGTCGAAGGCGAAGACGGTGTCGATGACGGGTTTCAAGGTCCCCGCGGCGACGTGCGGCCACACCGTGCGCGCCAGTTCGTCGGCGACGACGGTCTTGAACCCGACCGAGCGCGGGCGAAGCGTCGACCCGGTCAGGGTCAGCCGCCGCCGCATGATCTCGAAGATCGGGACGGTTGCCTGGCCCCCGCCCTGGACCGCGATCGAAACGTGGCGGCCGTCATCGGCCAGGCATTGCATGTTGCGCGGCACATAATCGCCCCCGACCATGTCGAGCACCACTTCGACGCCCGTGCCGCCGGTGATCTCCTTGACCCGTTCGACGAAATCCTCGGTCCTGTAGTTGATCGCATGGTCGGCGCCGATCCTGCGTGCCGCCGCGCACTTCGCGTCCGACCCGGCGGTGACGATGATCGCCACGCCGAACGTGTTGCACAAGGCGATCGCCATCGTGCCGATACCGCTGGTGCCGCCATGGACGAGCACCGTGTCGCCCTCCGCCGCATAGCCGCGCTCGAACAAATTGGTCCACACGGTGAACAGTGTTTCCGGCATCGCGGCGGCTTCGATCATGCTCAGCGCCTCGGGTACCGGCAGGCATTGGCCGTAAGGTGCCGCGGCATATTCGGCATAGCCGCCGCCGGCGATCAGGGCGCAGACGGGCTGGCCGATCAGATCGCGCTCCGTGCCCGGTCCGGTGGCGACGATCGTCCCCGAAACCTCGAGGCCCGGGATCGACGGCGCACCGGGCGGCGGCGGATAGGCCCCCATGCGCTGCAGGACTTCGGGGCGGTTGATACCGGCGGCGGCCACCCTGATCAGAACCTCGCCCTCGCCCAGCTGCGGCACCGGCCGCTCGACGATCTCGAGCACCTCGGGGCCACCGGGGCGCGCCGGATCGATCGCGCGCATCATGGT
The DNA here is from genome assembly GCA_964521615.1 of uncultured Stakelama sp. Lineage (GTDB taxonomy): Bacteria > Pseudomonadota > Alphaproteobacteria > Sphingomonadales > Sphingomonadaceae > Sphingomonas. Next base: position 54,639 of record CAZFTL010000020.1, read on the forward strand.
CGGTATCGCGTCCATTCGTCCCCTTTCGCGGCCGTTCCCGGGAGGGTTATTGACATCGACCGGCCCAGGGTCAACGTTCAGCGCCATGGATTCCGAAGAGAATCTCCCTCGCCCCGGCGACCCGATCGCGCTCCTGGTCAAACAGGACCTCGATCCCCTCTCCGTGGGCGAGCTCGAGGGGCGGATCGCCATCCTGGAAGGCGAAATCGCGCGCGTAAAGCACCATATGCAACGCGCCGTTAACCATCGCGCAAGCGCCGACGCCTTATTCAAGCGATGAGCGCGAACCGCATCTTCGCGCCGGGCACACCCCTCAGGGGAATTCCCGACATGACGATGCGGACCGGCCGGCGCTTGATGCGGGGCCCTCCCCACCCAAGATATGGGAAAAGGGCTGCGTGTCCCATTGCGGCCCGACAGGAGTAACTGACTAATGCCGAGTTTCGCCTCCGCGCTCGAAACCACTCTCCACAAGGCGCTCGAAGCCGCGTCGTCGCGCCGCCACGAATATGCGACGCTCGAGCACCTGCTGCTCGCGCTGGTCGACGACGAACATGCGTCGAAGGTCATGTCTGCCTGCGGCGTCGATCTCGACGAGCTCAAGGCCACCGTTGCGCAATATCTCGATACCGAGCTCGATGCGCTCAAGGTCGACAAGGCGACCGACCCGTCGCCGACCAGCGGGTTCCAGCGCGTCGTCCAGCGCGCGATCCTCCACGTCCAGTCGTCGGGCCGCGACGAGGTGACCGGCGCCAACGTGCTGGTCGCGTTGTTCAGCGAACGCGAATCGTACGCGGTCTATTTCCTGCAGCAGCAGGACATGAGCCGCCTCGACGCGGTAAGCTACATCTCGCACGGCGTCGGCAAGGGCGGTGCGCCCGCCGAAACCTCGACGCCCAAGGGTGCAGAGGAAGAAAAGTCGACCAAGTCGGACAAGGGCAAGAGCGAGAGCGCGCTCAAGCAATTCACCGTCGACCTCAACGAGAAAGCCAAGAACGGCAAGGTCGATCCGCTGATCGGCCGCATGGCCGAGGTCGACCGTACGGTGCAGATCCTGTGCCGCCGGTCGAAGAACAACCCGCTCTATGTGGGGGACCCTGGCGTCGGCAAGACCGCGATCGCCGAAGGGCTCGCGCGCAAGATCGTCGAGGGCGACGTGCCCGACGTGCTCAAGCCCGCCGTCATCTATTCGCTCGACATGGGCGCGTTGCTCGCCGGAACACGCTATCGCGGCGATTTCGAGGAGCGGCTGAAGCAGGTCGTCACCGAGCTCGAGAAGATGCCCGACGCGATCCTGTTCATCGACGAGATCCACACGGTGATCGGCGCGGGTGCGACCAGCGGCGGCGCGATGGACGCGTCGAACCTGCTGAAACCCGCTTTGTCGGGCGGCACGATCCGCTGCATCGGCTCGACCACCTACAAGGAATTCCGCAATCACTTCGAGAAGGACCGCGCCTTGCTGCGCCGGTTCCAGAAGATCGACGTCAACGAACCGACGATCGAGGACACGGTCAAGATCCTGGCCGGGCTGCGCTCGGCGTTCGAGGAGCATCACCAGGTCAAGTACACGCCCGACGCGATCAAGTCGGCGGTCGAGCTCAGTGCGCGCTACATCAACGATCGCAAGCTGCCCGACAAGGCGATCGACGTGATCGACGAGGTCGGCGCGATGCAGATGCTGGTGCCGCCGAGCCGCCGCAAGAAGACGATCACGACGCGCGAGATCGAGGCGGTGATCGCGACGATGGCGCGCATCCCGCCGAAATCGGTGTCGAAGGACGATACCCAGCAGCTCGCGACGCTCGAAACCGACCTGAAGCGCGTGGTGTTCGGGCAGAACGACGCGATCGAGAAGCTCGCCTCGGCGATCAAGCTCAGCCGCGCGGGCTTGCGCGATCCCGACAAGCCGATCGGCAATTACCTGTTCACCGGCCCGACCGGCGTGGGCAAGACCGAGGTCGCGCGCCAGCTCGCCTCGATCATGGGCATCCCGCTGCAGCGGTTCGACATGTCCGAGTACATGGAGCGCCATTCGGTCAGCCGGCTGATCGGTGCCCCGCCGGGCTATGTCGGCTACGACCAGGGCGGGTTGCTGACCGACGCGGTCGACCAGCAGCCGCATTCGGTGCTGCTGCTCGACGAGATCGAGAAGGCGCATCCCGACCTGTTCAACATCCTGTTGCAGGTGATGGACAACGGCAAGCTGACCGACCACCACGGCAAGACGGTCGATTTCAGGAACACCATCCTGATCATGACGACCAATGCCGGCGCGTCCGACATGGCGCGCGAGACGGTCGGCTTCGGCAACCTGACGCGCGAGGGCGAGGACGAGCAGGCGGTGCAGCGGATGTTCACGCCGGAGTTCCGCAACCGCCTCGATGCGATCGTGCCGTTCGGCTACCTGCCGCCCGACGTCGTCGCCCGCGTGGTCGAGAAGTTCATCCTCCAGCTCGAATTGCAGCTGGCGGATCGCAACGTCCACATCGCGCTGGATGACGAGGCCAAGGCGTGGCTGACCGCCAAGGGCTATGACAAGCTCTATGGCGCGCGCCCGATGGGCCGCCTGATCCAGGAGAAGGTCAAGCAGCCGCTCGCCGAGGAATTGCTGTTCGGCAAGCTGGTCCATGGCGGCGAAGTGGTGGTGAAGATGAAGGACGGCGCGCTGGCCTTCGAAATCACCCCCGCCGCGCCGAAGAAGCCCGGCAAGAAGGGCGGCAAGGCGGTCAAGGCCGAGGCGAAATAGGCCGAGACGTCAGTAGGAAACGAGAGCGGGCCGGGGAGCGATCCCCGGCCTGTTTTTGTGTGGGGGATTTCAGGGGGCTTTGGCGGTGAGGTTTTCGGACGGGGGTGGCGGTTTCTGGACCGATTGCCGACTAGCAGCTTTCAGACGGCTGCAGGTGAGAAGCGACGATAGGTCCAGCAGTCGCATACTTCGAAAGAGTGTCGGCCGCTATCCCACTCGCTATAGCACATTTAAGTCAATCGATCAGGAGCCGCGAAAGGCCGAAATTAAGATGACCCTCCGCCGGCCCCGTTGACAATATCCTGCGGCTGTTGGCGCTCGACGAAGATGTCGGATCGCTTGCTTTCCAAATGTTATCGGCGAGAGCTCTAATTAAACCTCGTTAGCGTTGACGACCAATTTTACTTAGAATTGGCCGGATATTAATGGACTGTATCGCGGATCGATCAGCCGACACGAAATTTTGGCGATATTTCGTCTCGTAAACACATGCTCATTGGCGGTCCGTCGTCTTGGATAACCAGCTTGATTTGCCTGTCCGAGATTTTGTCGACCTCTATCCCTAGCGACTCGATGAAATAACCACCGCCTTCTCGCGTCACTTTTCCAATCGGCTGGACTGTGAGTCCCCGACTGTGCCCGGCTGCGTCGTAATCGACCACCCCGACGCGACGTCCATCGTAGAAAAACACGTCCGTCGCCTTAGAGCAGCTTTCTGAAGCATTCGCATAATAGCCTGGCGCGATGTCGAGCGGTCCGACCGGGTCGGCGGTATTCCTTCGGGACGTCGGGCCCGCAGTCGGCGCAGCTACGGCTGCTGTGGCGTTCCGTGTGCCCCCGACCGTCGCGGCTGCGGCCGCATTATCCATCATGGCCGTTTCGCCATTATCGACTGTCGGGGTGTCCGGCGCCGGCTTGGCGCAACCGAACAGTGCGATGGCGGCGGCAGGGAGCAATGATATCGCGCGCCTCATATCCGTTTCCCCATTTAAAACGCAACCAAGGCGGAGCTTCGGCCTCTGGCGATGCAGACTCATCATCGATACATCCGGCCGTCCCACACGAATATGTGACGGGCATTGCCATAGCGAATGTCGTGCATTCCCTTGTGGACGGATCGCAAGACGAACATTGTATCGGAACTGACGGCAAGCGAGATACTTCGCGAAGCGTAGCCCGTAGCAGTCGCGAGTACCGCGCCCGTATCGCAGCCAAGCGCGCCACAGTAATCCTGACTTAGCGAGGAAAATATCAGATCGGGTCGGCCATCGCCATTTAGGTCGGCATGCCCCACCAAAACGGGCAGCTCATCCGCTAGCTCCGGGCCGAGGGCACGCTTGATCGCGGCGCTCTCCGCCCGAGTCGGCTCACCGAATTTCACTGCAGCCGCACCGCGCGATATTGCCCCAGGCGTCGCCGTTGCTATTCCCGGCACTGCAAGTGTTAGGACGAACGCGGCGCAGATCCTGCTAATGTTCATACCAACCCTCTTTTACTGATCAGTGATGAGCAATGAGTGCGGCGCAACAACTAAGCGCCGCACCAGGTAAATGTCCGCCCCTTGAACACGAAGCTGCGGGGCCCGACGACCGTGATCGTCACCGCAGGGCTAAGTGCCCAGCGGTTGGCGCCCAAATTGCGGAACGGCCCAATTGCCCAGCCTTCTCCATCTGCATCGTCGCCCCAATATTTGGGCGTCAGCAACATGTGGGCACTCGCGCACTTCCCGCCTTCGGCATATCTGCCGAGCGGCACCGGGAGGCCGCCGGCCACGGGCGCTGGCCCAGGCTGTTTGATCGGAGCGCGCGTGGGTGCGGGCGGCGGCGTGGGGGCCGTCTTGGAAGGTGATGTCGCCGCTCCGCCTTCGACGCAGCGGGCCAGGGCGTCGAGCGCTGCACCGCCGCCTGCCATGTCGTACGTACCTATGTGCTGCAATTCGGTACCGGTTTCCGATGATCCAATGAACGCGTTGATCGATCGCGACGAGCGCAGCTTGCGAATGTCCGATGCGTTGGCGTTGGGGCTGGATTCACGCAGGACAATGACATAGCCCAATCCGCGCGGCCCAGTGCGAAGGACGGCGTCGCCTCGGGGATCGCCGAACTCGCCGATCGAGACGAACAGCGCGGAATTGGCATCCAGTTGGCGCGGACGGATGGTCGGGCTTTCCAATCGCACGATACGCTGGCGCGGCAGTCCGCGTGCTTGCACGATTTCCAAACCATATCCGCCGCCATACAGACGAACTGCGGAACAAACGTTTCCGCCTTCCGATACCGCGATCTTGGCAACCGTCCAGTTGCCGACCCGCTCCCCGTTCGATTGGGCGGCTGCGGGTAGCGCGAAGCTTGCGACTGCAAGAACAGCAACAAATCGCATCGTCAGTCCTTTCGCTTTGATTGGGTATGGACCTATTGAAGGTGGCGGAAACTTTCAGAAATCGGGCCGGTTGTCACGAGAGCGCGCGGCATCGGACGCGGCCCGCTTCTGCTGCACGAGCTTGATGGTGTAGACGAGGGCGTCATGACCAGCCTTGAAGTCGATGATGCGGATGCTCAACGAATACAGCTTGCCGCGTGTCTGACCCAGCGTAGCCTGGACGACCGTGGCGCAATTGCCCTTGCGTGCCATCAGGAAGGGCTCGGAGGACAATGTCGGCGGTCGATACCCCGCGAAAAACGCGCCATCGGGCACCTGCGCTTTTGCGAAGGCTAGGGAACAACTGGCCCAGCTGTCCCGCATGCTTTGCGGCCAACGGCTTGCTGACACGGACTGATCTGGGTATCGAAATGTGTTGCCCTTATCATCCAGCATCCACCACATTTCCAAGGTCGAACCTCGGTTCGAAGTGTCTCGTAGATTACCCTTTTCAAACGATGCTGGACCGAACCGGCTGCGCACCTCGGCGAGGACGTCGCCGGCAAGTGGCGCGGCATCGCTGGGCGCGTACCAATCGCCGTATTTTTGATCGATCCCCGCCGACCAGGTGCGCGCCTCATTTGGCGGCGCCGTGAAATAGAAGCGGAAGCTTTCTTTTTTGCCGGGTTGCTGGCGCCAGCCAAACATCTCACTCGGATAGTCCGTACCGGGCAGGTTCTCGATCGTGATCCGCTGCTCACAATATTTTCCGTCATCGCAATATTTCGGTCGGAGTTGCGGCGCATAGCCCTTGGCTCGCACACCCGCGATAGTCTGATCCAACGTGGCCCCTATCGGGATATTCCAGAGCGCCAAGGGAGTGTCAGCCGCAAAGGCGGGCATCACTGCACCCGCCACGGCGGTCGCTGCAAAAAGCCTAAACATCACGTCTCGCCCCCCCTACAATGCACCACCGCATTTCTCCCTAAGTTTGCTGCGCATCGGATAATAGGTGTCGCGGAATTCGCGCTCGGCAGAATCCATCTGCTGTCGATCGGCCGGATCTATACCGGCGGCGCGCAGCATCGCGCCATTTACCGCGTCGCGATCTTTGGGGTCGGGCAGTAGCGGAAAGCGCAAAGCAACGAAGGCCGGCTTGAGCTTATCGGGAAAGTATGCGTCGAGCTGCTTCGCCACGCATCCGCAGTCGACACCCGGCCCAGCGCGCTTCAGGCATACCGCTGTCACCTGCTTTGAAAACTCGGACTGTCCACATCCTCCCAACGCGATAACGACTGCGAGCAGGATGCCACCAACAACCCGATTGCCATTAATGCCCGTTCGAACGCTGCCATGCATCATCAATCCTCCTCGTCGTTCGTGTTATCGATGCCAATTGAACCCTGCCGATACCTCATACCCGCAAGCCAATGCTGAGTGCTTAGCCCGGTCAGGTGACCCCACGAGCGGTGATGGGGTGGGCACCCTAGCCATCTACACACCGTCCCAATTCATCGAGCGCGGCGCCGGAACCGGCGAGATTGTATCTTCCGATCGTCACTACTTCCTCGTCGATTGCACCGACATAGGCACGAACGAAACGTCCGATGCGCAAATTGCGGATAGGAGAGAATTTCGGGTCATCGCCTTCTTTAAGAACGGTGACGAAGCCCAGACCGCGCGGTCCTTGCCGTACGACGGCGTCTTGGCCTTCGGACCCCGAAATGTCGTTAATGACGATAACGAGGCCATAAGGTGTGCCATCCGGCCCCGGCACGTTCTCACCCTTTTGCCCTGGGCGATAGACGATCTTCGGACTTTCGAGCCGCAGGATAAGCTGGCCTGGAACGCCCCGCGCCTGGGTGACCTCCAGCGCGTAGCCGCCACCATAGGCTCGAAGGGCGGAACAGACCCTGCCGCTTCCCGCGTCGCCGACCCGGCTGATCGTCCAGTCGCCAACGCGTTCCGCAGCCGATTGCGCGGTCGCCTGTCCAGCCGGCAAGATGACGCCCGCCAGCATCGCAAGCAGAGTCTTTTTCATGACGCCGACATGCCCCCGTCGGAACTGCGCTGAAACTCCTCGAATACCTCGTTGATGACGCGGATGTTCTGTTTGGGCCGCGACCGGATGTAGAGGCCTAGGGGAAGCGTTATGAGGTTCGCGGGAAGCATTATGATGGTCAGCCCGAGCAAGATGCCAATGGCGATAAACACGGCACCTGCCATCTTGGCTGTATTCTGTGTCGCAATTAGGCGGGATCGGACCGACGAGAGAACGTCGATATCGGTCGATCCCGCGCGCTTGAATTCCCCCCGCACGATGGCCTGGTCGAGTTTTCGGGGAAACAGTGGATGTTCCATAGAGGTGCCCTCGCCGTAATTTTCGGTGTGCGGGCGTTCCGATTCCAAGCGCCCCGCCCCACTACTCCGTCATAGAAATCGCCTGTTCCCGGCGTCTTGAAGCCGTTCTCAAGAATTTCTAAAGAACGGTGGGGGGACGATATGCACGGCAGCAATGCATCGCGGCGACGCAGGCGGCTCTGGCGCTTTGCCGGGGCCGAGTTCGACGAGGCGAGTTGGACGCTCCGCATCGACGGCCAGCCCGTACCGCTGGAGGGCAAGCCGCTCGAGGTGCTCCACGAACTGCTGCTGCGCGCAGGTGAAGTCGTCACCAAGGACGAAATTCTCGATGCGGTCTGGCCCGGTATCGCCGTAGTCGAGGGATCACTGCCCACCGCCATTTCCAAGCTACGCAAGGCGCTCGGCGAGCGTCAGGACAACGTCGTCGAGACGGTTCCGCGGGTCGGCTACCGGCTGACCTGTTCGGTCAGGATCGAGTCCGTCGAATCCCCGCTGGCCCCCCGCTTCGCCTTCGCGACGGGCGATGCGGTGCCGGGGCGCAAGCAATGGCAGCTTGATCGCCCCCTTGGCGACACAGGGGCGCAAGACGTTTGGCTTGCGCGCCAAACCAAGACCGGCGAGCAGCGGGTCTTCAAGTTCGCGGACGCGCCAGACCGCCTTCGCGCGCTGAAGCGCGAGGCGGCGCTCTCGCGCGTCGTATTCGCGAGCCTGGGCCCGACGGCTCCGCTACCGGCGCTGCTCGAATGGAATTTCGAGGGCTCGCCCTATTTCCTCGAATACGCCTATGGCGGTCTCGATCTGATCGCCTGGGCCGACGCAGCGGGTGGGCTTGCCGCCATTCCCCTCGACCAGAGGCTGTCGGTCGCAGCGCGCATCTGCCGTGCGGTCGCCGATGTTCACGGGCTAGGCGTGCTTCACAAAGACCTGAAGCCCGCCAACGTCCTGATCGCCGACGGCGACGGTGCGCCAGTCGTGCGATTGGCGGATTTCGGCAGCGGGCGTCTGCTGGACGACGCCATCCTGGATAGCTTCCAGATCACCGATCCCGGCTCGCTGGCCGCGGGGCTGGATGACGGCGAGCCGGGTTCGGGAACGCTCGCTTATCGCGCGCCCGAACTGACCGGCAGGGCCGTCCCGACGGTCAAGAGCGACATCTATGCGCTCGGCCTCATCCTCTATCAACTTGCCGTTGGCGATTTCACCGCCGCGCTCGGGCCCGGCTGGGAGGACAACGTCACCGATCCCGTGCTGCGGGACGATATCCGCGCGGCGGCCGAGGTCGCGCCGGAACGCCGTCTCGCCAGCGCCGACGAACTAGCGGAACGGATCGAGCGGATTAGCGAGCGCCGTGAGACGGCGGCACGCGATGCCGAGCAGACGGCCTGGCTGGCGGAACAGGAACAGCAGGCCGAACGGCGGCGCGTACGCCGCCCCTGGGTGCGTGCCGCCATTGTCGCAGCACTGGTCGGCCTGTTGGGCACGTCCGTGATGGCTTGGATGGCATCCCGCCAACGGGATGAGGCGCGGCAGGCTCAGGCGCAGGCAGAAGCGAGCTACTCCTTTGTGGCCGACGATATCCTCGCCAGTCCCGATCCCGCCAACGCGAACGGTGCCGATGAGCGGCTGGTCGATGCGGTTCGACGTGCCAGCGGCGGTATCGATCGCCGCTTTGCCAATCAGCCTCTGGTGGCGGCGCGTCTCTACGCGACGCTTGCCCGCGCTTTCGACCAGCGGTCGGAATATGTTGCCGCGAGTGGATATTACGACAGCGCCTGGCGGTATTTCGCGCGTGCGGGTGCGACTTCCGGTATTGAGGCGAACATCATGCGCCTGCAGCGCGCCTCGGCGGAAGCCTTTTCTACCCACCCCGGCTCACTCGATCGCGCGCGTGCACTTGTCGCGGCGGCCCGTCGCGATCTCGGTGAGCGCGGCAAGGTGGGCGAGCCAGCAGTCTGGCTAGAACAGGCGGAAGGGACGATCGCCATCGTAGCGGAGGACGTTCCGGCGGCGCGCGATCATTATGCGCGGGCAGCGGCTCTCGCCGACGGGATGCCCGGCATATTCGACGAGCGGCAGCGCCTGAACATGCACCAACGGCACGCTTTCGCCCTTGCGCGTCTCGGCGAGACTGCCAACGCCGCACGAGAACTGACCCCACTGGTAGCTGCGATGAGCAGGCTTGAGGGTCCAGACAGCCCGGACACGCTGTTGTTGCGTCTCAATCTGGCGCAAACGAAGGCTAACAGCGGGGACTATGCTGCGGCTTTGGCCGACATCAACAGTCTGCTGCCACACCTTGAAGCACGTCTCGGTCCAGATCATCGACATACGCTGCAGGCGCTTAGCGTGCGGCAGCTCGCGCTCGGCTCACTCGGGCGGTATAGCGACGCGGCTGCCGACGCCGAGCGCGTCTGGCGCGCGGCTGCCGCCAAGGACGGAGCGACGTCGTTCGCTGCGGTCGCGATGCGCTCCGACCTTGGCACTACCCAGTGTCGGGCGGGCGACTATGTAAAAGGCGAGGCCAATACACGCGCCGCATATCAGGCAGCGCGCGCCGCTGCACCCCAGGAAACGGCGCTTGCGCAAGCCATCCGCGTCGCGATTGCCGATTGCCTGATTCCTCAGCACAAGATCGGTCAAGCGGCACCGCTTCTTCGCAATATCGATCGGGTGCGGGTCAATCAGCTCGTCGGCGATGCCCACTGGGACGCTGGACTGGACCTTTCCCTTGCGGAAATTGCGTTTGCGAACGGGGATCGCCAAGAGGCGCTGTCCAGAATGCGAGCCGTTGACGCTGTTTATCCTAAACCTCCGGCTGATCTCTACGTGGCTGCGCGGCTTGTTCGCCTGCGCAAGGCGCTCGGCATTTGATGCACAATAGGGTCAACGATGGATTCCCGTTACCTTCGATACCACAGCGTGAGCCATACGCCGGCTGAGGTCGTCCACCATGGACAGTGACCTGCAACCCTTATTGTGACCACTCAAACGTAGAGCCGCTCACTTTCGGCAGCAGGCAGGGCACTCTTGGCCGCGTCGCGTGCGGGACGCCGGCGTGCCACCGATGCCCAGAGCCTACGCAAATACCTTGTGCGCTTTGGATTAGATTGGGCCTTCATCGCAGAAGACCGAACGTAAATCCATGTCCGCTTTCGGGATTAGGGCAAACGCCATCGAATGTCTGATTAGGGGCGCAACCCCGCCCCGCCCCACCTACTGCAATATCGGCATGAACACCAACCAAGCCATCGCCCAGCCGCCGATCCATTCGTGGAAGTCGACCCACCTGCTGCCGTCCCAGGCGCCGACATTGCCCTCGGTCCCGACGCACCAGAACTGGCCGGAATTGTCGACCGTCAGCATGTCGATCGACCAGCTGTCGAAGCCGGCATCGACCCATTGCGTATCGACCCAGCGGCCGACATTGCCCTGGGTGCCGACGCCGTACATCCGGCCGATCGAATCGAAGGCCAGCATCTTGAGCGTCCAGCCGCCGAGATTGCCGCGATCGTGCCAGGCGCCGCCGCTCCAGGTGCCGACATTGCCGTCGGTCCCGACGCCCCAGAACGTCCCGTCGGGGCCCCAGGCCAGCGCCTTGATCGTCCAGCCGGTCGGCACGCCCCATGTCTGCCAGTTGACGCCGTTCCACAGGCCGACATTGCCCTGGGTGCCGACGCCGTAAATGTCGCCGGTCGGCGAGACGGCGAAGCTCCGGAGCGTCCAGCCGCCGACATTGCCGAGGTTCGACCAGAAACCGAAATAGGGGACCCAGAGCCCGACATTGCCGTCGCGGCCGACGGCGCACAGATTGGCCAACGCCGCGGGCGGATGATGCATCGCGTCAGCGTACGCAGTTGCAGCGCGGCGCCCAGGTCGTGCGGTATTCGGGCCCCGGCAAGCGATAGGTCAGCGTCACCGTGGTCGTCTTGACCGTGAAGGTCCGCGTCGTGGTCGTGACCGTCTTCTTCACCGGCACCGCGCCGGGGGGCAGGGCATAGGCGATCCGCGGCGCCTCGATCGGCGGCGGCGGAGGCGGCCCTTCGCGCAGCATCGGCGGCGGGCCGGCCATGCGGCGGCGGCTGCGATAATAGAGCCGGTCCTGTTCGCGCTCATAAGCGATGCGGCGGCGCCACTGGTCGTGGCTGACGGCGCGCGCGACCTGCCAGTCGGCGCTCAGCCAGGCCTCGTCCCGGCAATCCTCATCCCCGCCGCACATATCGTCGATACGGCCGCGCAACCGCTTGATCAGCCGGTCCATCCCCCAGCCGGTCGACAGATCGAGATCGGCGACGCTGACCACCGTCGTCCGCACGTCACCGTCATCATAGTCGGATGCCATCGCGCTGGGCGCGATCAGGCATGCGGCCAGCACGCCGGCGATACAATGGGATCGGGTCATGACGCGCCCTCGTCCGTTAACCATGTTCCGATCGCATAACGACCCCGATGGTTCCGCGAGTCAAGCAGCGCGGCGTCGCGTCCGTCCAATCGAGGGACTCCCGCGTCATGCTATCGGCCGTCCATGGGATAAAACGGGGATACACCATGCGACACCAGGTTTTGGTACTGACGGCGGGACTTGCCACGATCGCCTTGCTCGCGACCGAGGGGACGGGCGCCCCACCCGCTTCCGGCCCGAAAGCACGATACCAGATGGACGTATCGACCACGTCGGGTTTCGGCGCCGGGGGCGCCAATCCGATGAAGATGATGTTCGGCGGCGGGCGCGGCGGCGGGTCGGTCAGCCACACGCTGCGGCTCCGGCTCGGCTCCACCCTGGCCCCGGCGGGAAGTCCGCCGCAGGCCGATCATTTCATGCCCGACGGCATGCAATTGGGGCCCTCGGTCCCGCTCCTCTCCCCGGAACCCACCACCTATTCCTCCGAGCCCGGCGAAATGCGCCGGCCGAAGGGACGCCTGTTGATCTTCTGGGGATGCGGGCCGCATGCCGGCCCCGGCCAGCCGGTCGTGATCGATTTCGCCAAGGTCGCCGCGGGGCAATTCCCGCCCGGACTGTTCACCGTCGACGTCCCGGTCGACCGCGGCCCGACCGCCGACACGTCCCGGACCTATGGCGAGTGGCCCAATTCGAAATCCGGCAAGGCGCCCCGGTCGAGCTCGTCGCTGATCGGCGATCATCGGGTGGCCGGCAATTACTCGCCCGAGATCAAGTTCGCGCTCGATCAGGATTTCATGGCGCCGCTGACCGGGCGCGGCAGCGAACAATCGGACGGATCGCAGCTGCTGAGCTGGAATTCCGTTCCTCAGGCGACGGGCTATTACGCCTGGCTGATCGGCGCCCAGGGGTCGGGCGGCGAGGGAGGCGACATGGTTTGGTGGACCTCGGCGAACGGGAAGCAGTTCGGCGGCGGACTCGCCGACTGGATCGCGCCCGACATCGTCGCCGGCTTGATCGCCAAGCGCGTCGTGATGCCGCCGAGCCAGACGAGCTGCCAGATCCCGGCCGAGGTCAAACGCGCCGCCGGCGGCTTCATGATGACCCAGCTCTACGCCTATGGCCCCGAACGCAACTTCGCCTACCCGCCGCGTCCGGCCAATCCGCGCCTGCCCTGGAAGCCCGAATGGACGGCGAAAGTGCGCTATCGCTCCAACACCACCGTGATGCTCGGCATGCCGGGAATGGGCGACATGGGCGACGGCGACGGCAGCAGCGCGAACGGCAATACCAACGGCAACGGCGACGCACCGAAGAAGAAGTGCAAGCCGCGCATCACGCTGGGCGGATTCAAGCCGTGTTGAGCGTAACGGCCACGTAACGAGGATTTGAGCCTGATTTACCAATAATTTGGGGTCGGCGGGCTAGGTCGGCGGCATGCGCCCCGTCGGCCTTCCCGCATTGCTCATCACGGCCCTGTTGCTGGCCGTGTCGGCACTGTGCGTCCCTCCCGCAGCGGCGCGCAGCGCTGTCGTCGGAATTCCCCTGAAAACCTGCGTCGCCGCGGTCGAGAACGGAGACGATCCGGCGCGGATGTTCACTGCGGCACAACGCTATGACTGCGGTGACCGTCAGACGTCGCTGGGGCCGGGCGATTACTGGGTGCTGTCGCAGCCGCTCTCGCGCCTTGATGGCCGATCGCGCGTGCGGATCGCGAGCCTGTGGCAGGACAGCGTGACGCTCTACGCCCTCTATCCCGACGGCAACGTGCGCGGATGGCGCTATGACGGGGCGGCGGCGACCCGCCATCTCCAGCTCGGCGCGATCGTCGAGTGGCCGTTGCCGGCCGCGGCAGGGCCGCCGGTGCGGCTGTTGTGGCGCGTCCAGGGATCGGCGAACCTGCGCGGCATCCTGGTGGCGCCGACGCTGGCGACGCTCGAGGAATCGAATCGCGCCAACATGACGATGGCCGCGCTCTATGCGGGGTTCGGCGGGCTTTGCCTCGCTCTCCTGATCTACAATCTCGCGATGTGGGGGGCGCTGCGGCATCCTTTCCAGCTCGCTTATTGCGCGATGGTCGCCGCCCTGGCGCTCTACGCGCTGTCCTCGTCCGGCGCCCTTGCCTGGCTCAATCCGGCGATGCTCAACAACGACCGGCTGCGGTTCAACTATGTACTCCTCGCCATGGGCGCCGGGACGGCGCTGACCTTCGCGCGCTATTTCTTCGTGCCGGCGGTGACCGCCGGCTGGGTGGGCAAGGCCGTCAGCTGGATCATTGCCGCGACCGCGGTCGCGACCGGCATGGTCGCGTTGTTCGCACCATGGCATTTCCGGCTGCTCGACACCGCCTTCTCGCTGACATTCGCCGCGATGATCGTCATCGTGTTTCCGATCGTCCGGCGCGCGCGGGCCGAGCGTAGCCCCTATCTCTGGCTGTTCGCACTTGCCTGGGCCGGCCCGATCCTGTTCGCGGCGTTGCGCCTGCTGGGCAATCTCACCCTGATTCCCTGGAATTTCTGGCTCGACAATTCGACCATTCTGGCGATGGCGTTCGAGGCGATCATTTCCACGCTCGCGATCGCCTATCGCATTCGCCTGCTGTCGGTCGAGCGCGACGAAGCGATCGAGCGCGAGGTGATCGCCGCGCGGCTGGCGGACACCGACCCGCTGACCGGTCTGCTCAACCGCCGCGCCTTCCTGCGCCAGGCGATCGGGCGCGACCAGGCGCAGGCGCTGATCCTGACCGATCTCGATCATTTCAAGAGCATCAACGAGACGCTGGGCCATGACGGTGGCGACGAAGTATTGCGCGTCTTCGCGCGCGTGCTGCGGCAGTCGGCACCGGGCGCGCTGATCGCCCGCATGGGCGGCGAGGAATTCGCCATCCTGTCGGCCGCCGACCAGGCCGTCACGCCCGAAGCCGTGCTGGCCAGGCTGCGCAGCGCCAGGATGCCATTCGACCTGACCGTCACCGCCAGCATCGGCGCCTGCACCGGGCCGTTGAACACCGAGGCGGAATGGAAGGCGATGTACCGGCGCGCCGACCGGGCGCTGTTCGATGCCAAGCAGGCGGGCCGCGACCGCGCCCGCTTCGCGCCGCCCCTGGCGGTCCGCGACGCCTGAAACCCCGACCACGCCTGCGGCATTACTCGTTTCGGCCTCGAAATTGCGACGGATTGCCGCCGCTTCCGCTTGTCGCCCCCGCGGACATCTTTTATGATGAATGGCTGGAGGCGCGCAGGATGCGTAGGCGCAGAACGTTGGTTGCGGTTGGGGCGCTGCTCGCGCTCGTCGCCCTCGTGCGCCATCCGACCGCCGATATCGAGATTCTGACGCACCGCGACGGCGATCCGGCACCGCACCGCATCCAGGCCGCGGTCGATCTCGGCGTCGTTGCCGTCAAGTTCCTGCTCACCTGGACCGCCGGCAATACGCTAAGCCGTTGATGCGACTTGCCGTCGCACCGGCGGCGCGCTTACATCCCTGTCAATGACACGACATGCGGAGAGTCCGTGGCGCGGCAGCGCCTATCGCCACCCGACGCCCTGGGCGACCGACTTTCCGCCCTTGTCGCTGGTCGACATGTTCGAGAACAGCGCGCGCCGGCACGCCGACCGCGCCCTGCTCGATTTTCTCGGGCGCCGCTATTCCTATGCGGAGGTGATGGACGGCGCGGAACGTGTCGCCGCCGGGTTGGCGAAATCGGGCTATGGACCCGGCGATCGCATCGGCCTCTTCCTGCCCAACGTGCCGCATTACGTCGCGGCCTATTTCGGCATCCTCAAGCTCGGCGCGACCGTGGTCAATTTCTCGCCGCTCTACACGGTCGACGAACTGGCCCACCAGGTCGAGGATTCGGGCACGAAGGCGCTGTTCACCATCTCGGCCAGCGCGCTGCTGCCGACCGCGCTGCAGGTGCTCGACAAGAGCAAGCTCGAGCGGCTGATCGTCGGCTCGGTCGCCGGCGCGCTACCCGCGACCAAATCGCTGTTCTACCGTCTGTTCCGCGGCAAGGAGGTTGCCAAGCGCCCCGACGATGCGCGCATCACCGCTTTCTCGGCGCTGATCGCCAATGACGGCAAGCACGATTTCCCGGCGATCGATCCGGAGAGCCATCTCGCGCTGATCCAATATACCGGCGGCACGACGGGCACGCCCAAGGGGGCGATGCTGACGCACCAGAACCTGTCGGCCAATGCCCGTCAGGTCGAGGGGATGGACCCGCATCCGGGCGACGAGGACCGCATCATCGGCGTGCTGCCGCTGTTCC
Organism: uncultured Stakelama sp.; assembly: GCA_964521615.1. Lineage (GTDB taxonomy): Bacteria > Pseudomonadota > Alphaproteobacteria > Sphingomonadales > Sphingomonadaceae > Sphingomonas. The sequence goes on from CAZFTL010000020.1 coordinate 70,773, forward strand.
ACGTCTTCGCCAATACCTGCGTGATGAACCGCACCATCGTGAACGGCGGGACGATCGTGATGCTGCCGCGCTATGACGGCGCGCAAGTGCTCGCGGCGATCGAGCGGACCAGAGCGACTGCCCTGCCCGGCGTGCCGACCATGTATCAGGCGCTGCTCGATCATCCGAAGCTAGCCGGCGCCGATCTTTCCAGCCTCAAATATTGCATCTCGGGCGGCGCGCCGCTCCCCGCCGAGGTCAAGGCGAAATTCGAGGCCGCGACCGGCGCGCGCGTGATCGAGGGCTATGGCCTGTCCGAGAGTTCGGGCGTGGTCTCCTGCAATCCCTACGAGGGCGACGGCAAGCTGGGGACGATCGGCCAGCCGATCGCGGCGACCGACGTGAAGCTGGCCGACAAGGAAGACGCGACGCGCCCCGCCCCGGAGGGCGAGCCCGGCGAGATTCTGGTCCGCGGTCCGCAGATCATGAAGGGCTATTGGAACCGGCCCGATGCCGACGCGAAGGTGTTCGTCCCCGATGACGGTGGCCCGTGGCTCAGGACCGGCGATGTCGGGACGATCGACGCGGACGGCTTCATCCACATCGTCGACCGGCTAAAGGACATGATCGCGGTCAGCGGGTTCAAGGTCTTCCCGAGCCAGATCGAGGCCGTGCTCTATCGTCATCCCGCGATCAAGGAAGCGCTCGTGATCGGCGTTCCCGATACCTATCGCGGCGAACAGCCGCGCGCCTATGTCACGCTCAACGACGGCGCGACCGCGACGGGCGACGAGATCAGGGACTGGCTCAATCCGCAGCTCGGCCATCACGAGCGCGTCGATCAGGTCGTGGTGCGGCTCGCCTTGCCCAAGACCCTGGTCGGCAAGCTCAGCCGCAAGGAACTGGTCGCCGAGGTGCGCGGCGAAAGCGCTTGAACGCCATCCCGATCACGCGGAGGCAATGCTCCGCTCCCGGTGAAAGCTACAACCGGACCGGATGAGATCCCCTTCGGGCAAGGTGAAGCCGTTCCCCCCGCGAAGGCGGGGGTCCAGCATCGCGGGTGATGTCTCTACCGGCTCTGGACCCCCGCTTTCGCGGGGGAACCGAGGCGAACAGCCGCCAACTTGTCGCAAGGGGATAAACGCCGATAGACTCCGCGGTTCGTCTCGGCGAAACCGATCGCCGCTCAAGCGATCTCCAGCGCCCGCAACACCGCACCCTGATCGAAATAGGGGCGCTCACAGACGATCTTGTCGCTGCCCGGCGCGAACTCGAACGACGCCGCGATACGCACGCGAAAGCTTCGTCCGGTCGGCTCGATCATGCGTCCCGACAGCCTGAGCGGGCCAAGATGCGTGCCGGTCAGCCAGAACTCGACCAAAACGGTATCGCCGCCATGCGCGATGGCGATTATCTCGTTGCCCTGATCGGGAAACGGAGTCCGCGACGCAGCAAAATAGCCGCGGACCGCTTCCTCGCCGTCGAAGACCGTCCCGCTGCCGTAAAGCTCGTAACGAGGGTGCTCGAACGTCGCGATCACCGCATCCCAATCCTGCACGCATTCGAGCGCCATGTGATCGCGCACCGTCTGTATGCGCCGTTCGGCAAGATCACTCATTCCTTCTCCCTCACCGGCCATCGAAAATCGTGATCGCCGGGCGTCCGACCATCGGCGTCGCGGTCTTCGGCATCCGCGCCTCCAGCGGTGCGAGCCACTTGCCGACACCGCTACCGATCGACACCTGGGGCTGCGACGGGACGATATCCGGGTCCATTCCTTCCCACTTGGCAATCAGCGCGCGGGCATCGTCGCCCGCCTTCGCCAGCGGCACCGGCTGGCGCAGCGCATGGTTGATCATCGCATCGCCGAAAAAGGTCCAGTCCTTGTCCGCGGCGCAGCCGAACGACGTCCGGTCCGCCGAGGCGGCGGTGAAAAGCGCGGTAGTATCGCTCGCCATGCTCGGCACGAACACGCCCGAATAGCAGGCCGACAGGATCAGCAGGCGGTTCTTGATGCCGAGTTCGTCGAACATCCGCGCCATGCGCGCCGGCGAGATGATTCCGAACCCTTCGTCGCCGTCATGATAGGCGAGACCGACCTGCGCGCCATGGCCGGCGGTATAGAGGATCAGTACGTCCTCGTTCTTGTCCATCAGTTCGGCGATGCGCGCGAGCGTCAGCGCCAGCGCGCGCGGATCGCCGTTGGGCAAGTCGCTCGGACCCGATCCGTCGGTTCCGGCCAGGACGATGGTGTGGCCGACGGCATTGTAGCGGCGCGACAGCACCTTGCCCGCCTCGCGCGCTTCCCGACCGAAGATGGGATCGCTGTCGAGCCCGATCGCGACGACATAGGCATCGACCACGCCCTTCTTCTGCGGCTGGAGCGCGGCGAGCGCCCTGTCGAGCCGCCGTTGGTCGGCCAGCATCCAGACCGGCGAGCGGTCGCGGTCGAGTTCCGGCCCGAGTTCGAGCGAAACCTGCATCTCGCTCTGGTCTTCGCCAGTACCCAGGCCGGGCCAGCCGGTCGTGTGCTGCGGCGCAATGTAAGATGCCGTCGCTTGTCCCGTCGCCGAGCCGGCGAGCAGCAAGCTGATCGATATGCCCGTCGCCAGGGCGACGATCCGACGGATGAACTGGTGACGCATGCGACCCGGCCCCCGAAATCCCGATGCCGAAAACGTGGCGCGACTGCGACCGAAGTCAAGCATCCACGCCACGTTCTCGCCGGAACTCAGGCCTCGAAGGTCCGCACCACCTCGTACAGACCCGGATGAGCCGAGCCGAACCCGGCGTTGCGTGCGATCATGCCGGCATCGCGGAGCCGCACGATCACCGCCTCGGCCGCAGTCAGGTCGGCGCTTTGCGCGTAATTGGCGACCCGGGTCCCATCCAGGCTGCGATGCAGGCTGGCCGACAACCATCCCGGCGTCCGCCGCGCGACCGCCACGCCGCGTTCGAGTTGCGCGATCATCGCGTCCTGGCCAGCCGGGCCGACGGTGAAGACGTTGATCTGGGTAACGATCCCCTTGTCGCTGACGATGATAGGCATTGTTCGCTCCTTCGCTCACAGGCTTGCGACGGAGAGTCCCCATGCGCAGGCCCCGCGCTCACGCGCGTCCTGCCGGGGGTTCCGCCACGAGGGCGAACACGGAGCCTGCCCGCCGGGCGGCAAGCAGGGGAGCGGGCTTACCGATATGCCGCTCGCGGGTCCTTTTCGACTTGAGCGTTATAGCGAGCGCAGGTCGGCTGACCAGCGCTACGACGGCGTCAACGGCCGATCAGCGCCTGATCGCGCAGGCCGCGCCAGACCTTCAGGGCCTGCACCGTCTCGGGCACGTCGTGGACGCGGAGCAGCTGGACGCCTGCTTCCGCGCCCTTGAGCGCGAGCGCGATCGAGCCACCCAGCCGCTGGTCGGTGGCCGCTTCGTTCGACAAGGCGCCGATCATGCGCTTGCGGCTGGCGCCGAGCAGGAGCGGGCAGCCGAGGCCGTGGAACATCGCCAGCCCGTTCAACAGCGACAGATTGTCCTGGAGCGACTTGCCGAAACCGATGCCGGGATCGACGATGATCTTCGCGCGATCGACGCCGCCCGCGGCCACGGCCGCGATCCGCGCGTCGAGCCAGTCATAGACCTCGGTCAGCACGTCGCCATAGCCGCTGCCGCCGTGCGGGCCTTTCGCCGGATCGGGCGAGTGCATCAGCACCACCGGGCAACCGGCCTTCACCACGACCTCAAGCGCGCGGTCGTCCCACAACAGGGCCGCGACGTCGTTGACGATCGCGGCGCCGGCGGCGAGCCCGGCTTCCATCACCACCGCCTTGCGCGTGTCGACGGAAACCAGCGTGCCCGCGCGCGCCAGCCCGTGAATAACCGGCTCGACGCGCTTCTTCTCATCTTCTTCCCAGACGAGCTCGGCACCCGGCCGCGTCGACTCACCCCCGACGTCGATCAGCGCCGCTCCGGCGGAGGCCATCGCCACGCCGGCGGCGACCGGATCCCCCTGCTCGCCGCCGTTGGAGAAACTGTCGGGCGTGACATTGAGGATGCCCGCAACCAGCGGCTGGTCGAATCGCAACGTGCGCTCGCCGAGCACCAGCGGCGGCCGCGGCCGGGTGATCGCGGCGTGGAGCGTCGCGGCGCGTTCGTCGTCGGCGCCGAGCGTGCGCTCGAACTCGGCGATCGGGACGGTCCGCCTGGCGCCATCCTCGATCACGTCATAGGCGGCGAACCATTGCATGCCGCCCGCGAGCCGCGCGACCTCGCCGTCGCGGCCGATCGGCGTATCGGCGAACTGGACGGGGCGGAGGTGGAGTTTGGCCATTCAAATACTTCCGTCATGCCGGGCTTGTCCCGGCATCCACCGTTCAGCAAGCACCGAAGCTTCCGGGTTTTGCGGCACCGCGGACCCCGGGACAAGCCCGGGGTGACGCATTCCCAGGTAGGTATCGCTACGGCTGGGTCGCGAGCAAATAGTTCTGGCGCAGCGCATCGATCGGCTTGAGCCCGTCGACGGCCTCGAAATGCCAGAAGGTCCAGCCGTTGCAGGCCGGTGCCTTTTGCAAGGTCGCACCGAGCTTGTGGATCGACCCGGCCTGGCCGCACTCGCTCTTGAGCGAGCCGTCGGCGCCGACCGTCGCCCGCCATCGGCGCTTGGTATCGGTCAGCACCGTGCCGGGCGCGAGCATGCCGTTCTCGACCAGCGCGCCGAACGCGACGCGCGGCGCCGCCTTGGGGCTCTGCATCGTGGTCAGCGCCGATTCGTCGAGCGGCAGCGCGGCAGCGATGCGTTCCTCCGCCGCCTCGATATAGACAGGCTCGCGCTCGATCCCGATCCAGTGGCGGCCGAGCCGCTTCGCGACGGCGCCGGTCGTGCCGGTGCCGAAGAACGGGTCGAGCACCACGTCGCCCGGCTTCGAACAGGCGAGCAGGATGCGATAGAGCAACGCCTCCGGCTTCTGGGTCGGATGGACCTTGACCCCGCCCTTCTTCAATCGCTCCTGGCCGCCGCAGATCGGGAATTCCCAGTCCGAGCGCATCTGCAGCTCGTCGTTGAGCGTCTTCATGCTGCGGTAGTTGAAGGTGTATCTGGCGCCTTCACCGGTCGACGCCCAGATCAGGGTCTCGTGCGCATTGGTGAAGCGCGTGCCCTTGAAATTGGGCATCGGGTTGGCCTTGCGCCAGATGATGTCGTTGAGGATCCAATAGCCCAGATCCTGGATCGCGGCGCCGACCTTGAAGATGTTGTGATAGCTGCCGATCACCCAGATCGAGCCATTGTCCTTGAGGATGCGCTTCGCCTCGGCCAGCCATTCGCGGGTGAAGCGGTCGTAGGCGTTGAGGCTATCGAACTTGTCCCAATCGTCGGTGACCGCGTCGACATGGCTGCCATCCGGGCGCGACAGGTCGCCGCCGAGCTGCAGATTGTAGGGCGGATCGGCGAAGATCAGGTCGACCGACTTGGCCGGCAACGCGCGCATCGTCTCGATGCAATCGCCCATGACGATGCGGTCGAGCGGCAATTCGCCCGGGACCAGCACCGATGGCGCGATGCGCGCACTGACCTTCTCGATGACCCCCATCGTTAACCACTCCCCCGCAATGTCTCGCCCCAAATTCAGGGCAGGCGGACTCCGGTCAAGCGAAGTTTAGTTAACGAGTTTGATTGCCAAATGGTTAAGGAGGCGGAACATTTTACGACCCGCACGAGATATTGAGTCTCGAGTTATCCACAGCCCCAAGCCATGGGGTGTGGCAAAAAAGACTCTTAAAGCGGGAGAACCGAAAATTCCTGCGGCCGCGCCGCCTGGGCGACCGGCGCGAAGCTTTTCCGGTGCAGCGGGCACGGGCCGTGCTCGCGGAGCGCACGCAAATGGTCGGGCGCGCCATAGCCCTTGTTCGAGTGCCAACCATATTGCGGATAGGTCTCGGCATGCGCGATCATGATCGTGTCGCGGGTGTGCTTGGCGACGATCGAGGCTGCGGCGATCGACAGGCTGATCGCATCGCCCTTGACGATCGCGGTCGCCTGCCAGGTCCAGCGCGGCAGGCGGTTGCCGTCGACCAGAACATGGCCGGGATCGCAGCCAAGCGCTCCGACCGCGAGCGTCATCGCCTTCATCGTCGCCCAATAGATGTTGAGGCTGTCGATCTCATCCGCCTCGCAGATGCCGATGCCGACCGTCGCGCAGTCGATCAGCCGTCCGTGCAGTCGGGCACGTTCGATGGCGGTCAGCTTTTTCGAATCGTCGAGACCGCGCGGGATGCCCTTGGCCGGCAGGATCACCGCTGCGGCGACAACCGGCCCGGCAAGCGGCCCGCGTCCGGCCTCGTCGACGCCCGCGACGGGGGCGAGGCAGAGCTTTTCGTGCTTCAAACTAGGCATCGGGCTTCCACCGCGCGACGAATGTCGCCGCGTCGGTGCCATCGTCAAGCTCGGCAGCCAGAGAATCATAATATGGCATCCGGCCGATCATATGGCCGATCGGCCCGTTCCCCGCGCCGAAACGCGGCGCCGCAAAGATCGCCGACCGCACAAAAGCGATTGCACGATCAACCGCGACCTCGATCGACATTCCCTGCCCTAATCCGGCCGCGATGGCCGAAGCCAGGGTACAGCCGGTGCCGTGCGTGTGCGACGTCGTGATCCGAGCATTTATCCAGCTCCGCTCACCCCCCGGCCAGATCAGGCGGTCCTCAAGTTCATCTCCCGGCCCGTGGCCGCCTTTTGCTAGAATCGCATTTGCGAGCGCCCCCGCCCGCGCGATGCCACCGAGCGCGTCCAATTCGGGCAAGTTGGGCGTGGTGATTGTCGCCAGACGCATCAGCCTCGTGAACGAATCGACTGTATCGTCATCCGCGAGCACCGATCCACTCGTGGCGATCATCACCGGATCGAAGACAATGGGTACTTTGCGCATGACGGACAGCACGTCCGCCACCGCGTGCGCCGTCGCCGCCGATCCGATCATCCCGATCTTGACCGCATCCACGCCGATATCGGTCACCACCGAGTTGATCTGCGCGATCACCATATCGGTCGGCACCGTCAGCACCGCCTGGACGCCCAGGGTATTCTGCGCGGTAATCGCGGTGATTGCGGTCATTGCGTGACCGCCGAGCATCGTCACCGTCTTGATATCGGCCTGAATCCCCGCGCCGCCGCCCGAATCGGACCCGGCGATGATCAAGATGCGAGGAAGTGTCGTTGGCATAAAAACGAATGATAGTGACGCCTGCCCCAAGCGTCACCCCGGCCTTGTGCCGGGGTCCACCGGAAGGCAGGCGCAAAGCTAGAGGTTCGATGGCCGCGCACGAGGCTTGGTGGACCCCGGCACAAGGCCGAGGTGACGAAGAAGCATTATTTACCCCCGCTTCCGCGCCTGCGGATAGCTCCCGAGCACGCGCATCCATTTCGAATGGAAGCCCAGTTCCTCGAGCGCGCGGTCGAAATTCTCCTCGCCCGGCCGGCCCTCGACATCGGCGTAGAAATCGGTCGCCGCGAAGCTGCCGCCGCGCTGATAGCTTTCGAGCTTGGTCATGTTGACGCCGTTGGTCGCGAACCCGCCCATCGCCTTGTAGAGCGCCGCGGGAATGTTCTTCACCTCGAAGATGATCGTGGTCATGAACGGTCCCTCGCCGGTCAGCGGCCGGCCGCCACGCGCGAGGATGACGAAACGCGTGGTGTTGTGCTCGGCATCGGCAATGTCGCTGGCGAGCGTCTCCAGTCCGTAGATCTTGGCGGCCGGCGGCGGCGCGAGGGCGGCGACCCTGGGGTCGTTCATCTCGGCGATCAGCGCAGCGGCACCCGCCGTATCGGGATAGGCGATCGGGTTGATGCCGTGCGCTTTCAGCCAATGCCGGCACTGACCGAGCGCCTGGGGATGGCTCATCGCTTCCTGCACGCCTTCCAGCGGTCCCACCCCCATCAACGCGTAGCGGATGGGGAGAAAATGCTCGCCAGTGATGACCAGTCCCGATTCGGGCAGCAGGAAATGGATGTCGGCGACCCGGCCGTGGAGCGAATTCTCGATCGGAATGACCGCGCAATCGGCCCGCCCTTCCTTCACGGCGTCGATCGCGTCCTCGAAGCTGAAGCACGGCAGCGGCAAGCCGTCGGGGAAGGTTTCCTCCACCGCGACATGGCTGTTCGCGCCCGGCGCACCTTGAAACGCAACCGCGCGTTCGGGTTCGCGAAGGGCGGCCTCGGTCATCGCGGCGACGATCGGCCTGGCGGGGGCGGCGAAGTTTTCCATGGGGGGCGGCGATTAGAGAGGTGGCCTCGCCGTAGCAACCCGGCGCGCTTTGTTGACGCGCTCCCGCGCGCGGGCGGCAAACAACACTCGACCTTGCCCCCTGCGAATACGCTTACTAAAGGGCAGTCGATCAAATCAGGGGCGTACGCGAAAAATCATGTCCGACAAGACCAACACGATCGCCGGCTGGACCCTCGCCGGGTGCTTCGTCGCGCTGGGTGCAACGATCGCGGGTGGCATGATTTTCCATAGCGGCGAACCCAAGAAGGAAGGCTTCCCGGTAGAGGCGGCAGATGAGGGTGGAGATACCGCCGCTGCCGCCGAAGTGCCGATCGCGACCCTGCTGCCGACGGCGGACGCGGCCAAGGGTGCCGAGGTCTTCAAGAAGTGCGCCGCGTGCCACACCATCAATCAGGGCGGCGCCAACGGCATCGGTCCGAACCTGTACGCCACCGTCGGCGAGGCGGTCGCCCAGGGCAAGGCCGGCTTCGCTTTCTCCGACGCGCTGAAGGCCAAGGGCGGCAAGTGGGATTTCGATTCGCTCAACGCCTGGCTGACCAGCCCGCGCAAATATGCGCCGGGCACCAAGATGACCTTTGCCGGCCTCTCCAATCCCAAGGATCGCGCCGACGTCATCGTCTATCTGAATTCGCAGGGCTCGAACCTGCCGCTGCCGGCAGCGCCGGCCGCCGCTCCCGCCGGCAAGGATGCCAAGGCAGCCGACGGCAATGCCAGCGCCCCGGCGGACGGCAACGCGGCCGCGCCGGCTGCGGGCAACGCCGCCGCGCCTGCCGCGAAGAAGTAGGCGCCCCAACAGAGTAAGCGGAGGACCTGCCCCACTCGATCCGCCCCGGCCAGGGGAGGTGTCAGCCGCAGGCTGACGGAGGGGACGGACCACGGCCAATAATCGGAAGGGCTTCCTCCCCCCTCCGTCGCGCTATGCGCGCCACCTCCCCCCTGACGGGGGAAGACTTTTTCAAATTTACCGCGCCGTTTCGGCTTGCGCCGCGATTTCCTCGGCCGCGTGACGTTCGGCTTCGGCCAGTCCTTCGTCCAGCGAGCGCTCCTGGTAGAAACGCTGGACGCAGTCCCAACCTTCCTCCGCCGTCTCGCAGTAAGTGAAGATATCGAGGTCCTTGGCGCTGATGACGCCTTCCTCGACGAGCGCGTCGAAATTGACCACGCGCTGCCAGAATTGCTTCCCGTAGAGCAGGACCGGGATCGGCTGAATCTTGCCTGTCTGGATGAGGGTCAGCAGCTCGAACAATTCGTCGAACGTGCCGAACCCGCCCGGGAACGCGGCCAGCGCGCGCGCGTGCAGCAGGAAGTGCATCTTGCGAAGCGCGAAATAGTGAAATTGCAGGCTCAGCCGCGGCGTGACGTAGGGGTTCGGCGCCTGCTCATGCGGCAGCACGATATTGAGACCGATCGATTCGGCACCGACATCGGCGGCGCCGCGATTGGCCGCCTCCATGATCGACGGGCCGCCGCCCGAACAGACGACGAAATGGCGGCGCCCTTCGCTATCGACCGGGCAGCCCGATGCCAGCCGGCCAAGTTCACGCGCGACCTCGTAATATTTGGCTTTCGCGACCAGCCGTTCGGCGATCTTGCGCGACGCTTCATCCTTGGCGGCATCGAGCACCGCCTGCGCCTTTTCGGGAGAAGGAATCCGCGCCGACCCGTACATCACGAAAGTCGAGCCGATCCCGGCCTCGTCGATCACCAATTCGGGCTTGAGCAGTTCGAGCTGGAAGCGAACCGGACGCAGGTCCTCGCGCAGCAGGAAGTCCATGTCCTGAAAGGCGAGCCGGTAAGCCGGATCCTGGGTCTGCGGGGTGGAGATGCCGCCTTTGGCGCGGTCGGCTTCCTGCTTGGCGCGCGGAAAGACGCGCGACGGTACTCGGGTATCAGTCATCCCAGCCACCTAGAGCAAAGTCGTGACGGATTGAAGGGTATCTTCGCGGCGCAATGCGAGACATCGAGCCCTACCCCCGCAGATGGGAGCGGAGCGTTCTACCGGCAGAAATTCTTGTGATCGTCTTCCAGATGGAGGTGATCGTGGTGCGCCGCATTATAATCGGGACTGAGCACCGTACCGAACCGCTTGCAGGCCGAGGCGTGAATGATGTCGAGGAAGCGGCGTACCTCGGGATCGTCCGACCGCCAGCCATCCTGGATCGATACGCGACGGCCATCGGCCAAAATGAACGCGCCGACATCGACGGCATTGGCGAGCGCATGACCCGACAGCCGCGTCGTCGCGGTGCCGATCGTGTTGCGGCAGGCATAGGTGCCGAACGTCTCGACCTTGACCAGCCGGCTGCCGAGGATCTGATAGGCTGCGGGCGCCACCGCATTGCGCGTCCAGCCGATGAACTCTTCGGCAAGACCGCAGCGCATCGCCTTGAGCCCGGTCACCGGCACGCCGATATCGATCAGCTGGACTGCGCCGATGACGTTGCACCCGCCGCCAAAGTCGCGATCGGGCAATGGCGAATACCGCACCTGCTCGCGCGACAGATCGGCGAAGCACATCTGCGTCTCGCGGCTGGTGGGAAGGTTGAGGGTGACGGGCGGGGCACCCAATGGTCGCGGCGGCGGCACCCGGTCATTTCCCCCACCGCCGAACAGGCAGCCGCTGAGCACGAAACCGAGCAAGGGGATGAGACGCTTCACGCGCACCGGTGTGCGCCAACATGGTTAACGAATCACTAACACCAGCGGGGAAACGCCCTGAGAATCGGTCGAAAAGGCTCTGTCCGTCAATGCGGCGGATGCGCGGGGCTCGGCCGCGTCAAAGGCTCGGGGATGGTATCGGGGCAGTCGTGTTCTTTGGTCCGGTCGTCCACGCCGCGCGCCGTCCACCGCAAGCTTCTTGACGCGGCGCACAATATCTTTAGGGCGGCCGACGGGCCACGCGGTCCCAACGCCGCGCGCGCTCTCTGCAAGGAGAGACTGACATGACTGATCTGACGGTTACCGACGCCACAATTGCGTCTCCTGTGAAGCCCGCCACCAAGCCGGCTCGCCCCCATTTTTCTTCCGGTCCCTGCGCCAAGCCTCCGGGCTGGGACGCGTCGAAGCTCGCGGTCGAGGTGCTCGGCCGGTCGCACCGCTCGAAGCTCGGCAAGGCGCGCCTGCAATATGCCATCGACCTGATGCGCGAGCTGCTCAAGCTGCCCGACACGCACCGCATCGGCATCGTTCCCGGGTCCGATACCGGCGCGTTCGAGATGGCGATGTGGACCATGCTCGGCGCGCGTGAGGTCACCGCGCTTGCCTGGGAAAGCTTCGGCGAGGGCTGGGTCACCGATGCGGTCAAGCAGCTCAAGATCGAACCGACCGTGGTGCGTGCCGATTACGGCCAGCTGCCCGATCTTTCCCAAGTCGACTGGTCGAACGACGTGCTGTTCACGTGGAACGGTACGACCAGCGGCGTGCGCGTGCCGAACGGCGACTGGATTCCGGCCGACCGTGAGGGCCTGAGCTTCGCCGACGCGACCAGCGCGGTGTTCGCCTACGACCTTCCCTGGGACAAGATCGACGTCGCGACCTTCTCGTGGCAGAAAGTGCTGGGCGGCGAAGGCGGTCACGGCGTCATCATCCTCGGCCCTCGCGCGGTCGAGCGGCTGACCGAATACACGCCGGCCTGGCCGCTGCCGAAGGTGTTCCGCCTGGTGTCGAAGGGCGCGCTCGCGGAAGGCGTATTCAAGGGCGAGACGATCAACACGCCGTCGATGCTCGCGGTCGAGGACGCGATCTTCGCGCTCGAATGGGCAAAGTCGTTGGGCGGCCTCGAGGGCCTGATCGCGCGGTCGGACGCCAACGCCGCCGCGCTCGACACGATCGTGGCCGGCCGCGACTGGCTCGGTCATCTCGCCGCCGACGAAGCATCGCGATCGAAGACCAGCGTCTGCCTGACGGTCGAGGGCGCCGACGAGGCGCTGATCAAGGCGATGGCCTCCGCGCTCGAGAAGGAAGGCGCGGCGTTCGACGTCGCCGGCTATCGCGACGCGCCCCCGGGCCTGCGCATCTGGTGCGGCGCGACCGTCGACACCGCCGATATCGAGGCGCTCGGCCCCTGGCTCGACTGGGCCTACGCCACCGCCAAGGCGGCAGCCTAACTCCTGCGGTGCTCCTGCGAAAGCAGGAGCCCAGGATCGCACGCGACTCGCTCTGAAACTCTGGGCTCCTGCTTTCGCAGGAGCACCGCTTCCTACAGGAAATTGACCATGCCCAAGGTACTGATCAGCGACAAAATGGACCCCAAGGCCGCCCAGATCTTCCGCGAACGCGGGGTCGAGGTGGACGAAATCACCGGCAAGACGCCCGAAGAACTCAAGGCGATCATCGGCGAGTATGACGGCCTCGCCATCCGCAGCGCGACGAAGGTGACCAAGGACATCCTCGGCGCGGCGACCAACCTCAAGGTCGTCGGTCGCGCCGGGATCGGGGTCGACAATGTCGATATTCCCGCCGCCAGCGCCAAGGGCGTGGTGGTGATGAACACCCCGTTCGGCAATTCGATCACCACCGCCGAGCATGCCATCGCCCTGATGTTCGCGCTCGCCCGCCAGCTGCCCGAGGCCGATGCCTCGACCCAGGCCGGCAAGTGGGAGAAGAACCGCTTCATGGGGGTCGAGCTGACGTCGAAGACGCTCGGCCTGATCGGCGCGGGCAATATCGGCTCGATCGTCGCCGACCGCG
>CAZFTL010000021.1:0-65993 GCA_964521615.1 uncultured Stakelama sp.
ACGATCCGTTCTGGTGGAACGCCGCCGAGCCGATCTGGGTGACCGCGGAAAAGGCGGGCATTCGTACCGCGACAGCCTTCTGGCCAGGCTCCAACGTCGCCTGGGGCGGGGAACGATCGAAGGAATGGCCCAACCCCATGACGGGCGGTACGCGGCCGGAGGATTGGTTGCAGTTCAACCAGGCGATCGACAATCGCGAGCGCGTCGACATCGTGGTCGATTGGTTGCGCCGCCCAGCCGAGACGCGCCCGCGCTTCGTGACGCTTTATTTCGACGAGGTCGATACCGCCGGGCACCTGTACGGACCGGGTGACGCGCGAACGACGGCCGCGGTCGCCGACATCGACATGGCGATTGGTCGGCTACGCACGCAAATCGCCGCGCTCGGCCAGCCCGTCGACCTGGTGATCGTCGCCGACCATGGCATGGCGCCGATCGCCGCAGACCGGGTGATCATCTTGTCCGACTTCAGCGACACGGCCGATTACGACGTCGTCGAGGACGGCGTCTATGCCTCGATCAATCCCAAGCCGGGCAAGACGGCACTGGTCGAAAAGGCGCTGCTGGGACCCCATGGCCCGCATCTGACCTGCTATCGCAAGGCGGACATCCCCGCCCGTTTCCATTACGGCCGCAATCCGCGCGTGCCGGCGATCCTGTGCATGCCCGACACCGGATGGACGGTGGTAGCACGGGCGCCGAAGCACAAGGTGGAAGGCGGGGCGCACGGATACGACAATGACGCGCCGGACATGCGCGCGCTGTTCATCGCAAGTGGCCCGGACATCAAGCCGGCGGGACGCATCCCGACCTTCGACAACGTCGATGTCGCGCCGCTGCTGCGCGACCTGATCGGTTTGCCGCCCGGCCAGGGCCTCGATGGCGACGACGCACCGTTCCGGGGGGCGCTGCGGAAATGACCGGCGATCCGAAATATTTCGAGGATCTCGTAGTGGGCGCCAAAGCGAGCTTTGGCCACTACGACGTGACACGCGACGAAGTCATCGACTTCGCGTCGAGATACGATCCGCAGCCGTTCCACCTTTCCGACGAAGCGGCCGCCCAGACCTATTTCGGCCGGTTGTCGGCCAGCGGATGGCATACGGCGGCGATGGCGATGCGCATGGCCGTCGACAACATGAAAGGCCAGCGGTCGGCCGGCCTGGGCTCGCCCGGGATCGACGAGCTGCGCTGGCTCAAGCCCGTCTATCCCGGCGACACGCTGCGCTGCGAAACGGAATTGCTCGAGAAGCGCGTGTCGAAGAGCCGCCCGGAAATGGGCATCACCAAGGGCCGCACCACGGTGTTCAACCAACATGACGAAGCGGTCATGACCTTCATCGCCAATGGTTTGATCCGGACGCGGCCCCGCGATTAGGGGTCAGCGGTGACGGCGGCCGCCATTGTTGCCGCCGCGCCAATTGCCGCCGCCATTGCCGCGCCAGCGATAACCGTCGCTTCCACCCGTGCGCGGGCCGCGCTGGAAACCGCGCCACTCCTCGCCGCGCGTCCTGCCGCGCCATTGGCTGCCACGGTTCTGCCAGTAACGCTGCTGGCTGTCGTTCCAGCGATGGGGCCGACGGTAGCGGTCGTACACGTAATAACCGCTGCCGGGGTAATAATAGCCGCCATACCAGCCATAATAGGGCACACCGTACCCGCCATCGTAGAAATCGCTGTAATAGTCGCCGTAATAACCCGGCGCTCCGTAGCCGATACCGACGCTGCTATAGCCATAGCCGTCGTCGACGCAGCCGCCCAGCGCCAGCAGCGACGCAGCGCCCAACGCGATAATACCGATCTTCATTGCAAGCCTCCATACACCGGAGCCGCGGCAAAACGCGCCGCTGCCACATATTAGTCCAAACGATTCGGAGGCGAAAGGAGTTCCTGTCGGGCCGACCCGGCTTCACCGGCGGGGATCAGTGTCCTTCGAATGCGAACAGCGACGTGACCTTGACCCCGTCCCCGGCAAGCGCGGCAGCACCGCCGAGGTCGGGGAGATCGATGACGAACTGAACGTGGTCGACGACCGCCCCGGCCTTGCGCAACAGCCGAACGGCAGCACGTGCCGTCCCGCCAGTCGCGATCAAGTCGTCGACCAGCAACACGCGCTGACCGGGGACCAGTGCGTCCTCGTGCATGGCGATGCGATCGGTGCCGTATTCGAGCGCATAGTCCTCGGCGATCGTCACGCCGGGGAGCTTGCCGTCCTTGCGGATGAGCAACACGCCGGCCTCCAACGGCACGGCGAGCGCGGCCGCGAACAGGAAACCGCGCGCCTCGATACCGGCGACCAGATCCACCCTGCCGTCGACCGCAGCGGCCATGCGCCGCACCGTCTCGGCGAGACCATGCGCGTCGAGGAGCAAAGTGGTGATGTCGCGAAACATGATGCCGGGCTTGGGAAAGTCCGGGATCGTGCGGATCAGCGCCTTCAGGTCGTCATTGGCGTGGCTCATGCGACACTCCGCCTTATCATGACGAAAGGAAAAGACGCGGCGCCCGAGGGTACCGCGTCCGATCAGATCAATGTTTGATGTCGCGCCAGATGTTCTTGTACGCGCCGAACGCCAGCCCGCTGGCGATCAGCAGGAAGATGAACGCCGCGAAACCCGCCTGATGGCGCGTTTCCAGATTGGGATCGGCGGTCCATACCAGGAATGCGGCAACGTCGCGCGCCATGTTGTCCACGGTCGGCTTGGTTCCGTCCGCATATTGCACCTGACCTTCCTGGCGCAGCGGCGGCGGCATCGCGACGTTGAGGTTCGCGAAATACGGGTTGAAGTGCAGCCCGTTCGGCGTCTTGGCGTCCGGGAACTCCTTGAGCAGTTCCTGGCCCTTTTCGTTCTTGAACCCGGCCTGGTCGCGATACCCGGTCAACAGCGAATAGACGTAATTGGCCCCACCTTCGCGAGCGCGTGTCATATAGCTGAGGTCGGGCGGGATCGCGTTGTTGTTCGCCGCCCGCGCCGCGATATCGTTGGCGAAGGGCAGCGGGAAATGGTCGGCCGGCACGCCCTTGCGCGTGGCGGGTTCGCCCGTGTCGGGGTTGATCGACGGGATCGTGTCGAAGCTGGCGGCGATCGCCTTCACCTGGCCCTCGTTATAGCCGAGCCCGGTAAGATCGCGGAAAGCGACGAACTTCAGCGAATGGCAGGCCGAGCAGACTTCCTTGTAAACTTGGAAGCCACGCTGCAGCTGCTGCTTGTCGAACGTCCCGAAAATGCCCGCCGAGCGCAATCCCGCATTGCGCGGTTCGAGATGGAACTCGCTTTCCGCTGTCTTGGGCGCACCCGTCGCGGTCTTGGGTGTAGGATCGGACACGAGGCCCGAAACGGAGCCGAAAAAGGCGATCGCGAGCACGCCCGCGAACGCGATACCGACCAGAGCTGCAATCCAGCGAACCATCTGTCTTATATCCCCTATAGCTCGCTCAGTGCGCCGTTGCGGTAGTGCCGAGCACCGCTTCGGTGATCGAATTCGGCAACGGCACCGGCCGCTCCGTCCGCGCGATCCACGGCAGGATCACGAGGAAGTGCAGGAAGTAATAAGCCGAGCAGATCTGCGCGACGATCACATAGGCCGGATCGGCCGGCGAACCGCCGCAATAGCCCAGGATGAACACATCGACGACCAGCACCCAGAAGGCGATGCGCGCCTTGGGACGATATTTGTTCGAGCGGACCGGCGACGAATCGAGCCACGGCAGGAAGAACAGCAGCAGGATCGACCCGAACATCGCGAGCACGCCCCACAGCTTCGCCGGCAGGATGAAGTCCGCGGTGAACGAACGCAGGATCGCGTAGAACGGCCAGAAATACCATTCGGGGACGATGTGCGCCGGCGTCTGGAGCGGATTGGCCTGGATGTAATTGTCCGGGTGACCCAGCGCGTCCGGGAAGAAGAAGACCAGGGCAGAGAACAGGATCAGGAACACGCCCAGTCCGAAGCCGTCCTTCGCCGTGTAATAGGGGTGGAACGGCACGGTGTCCTGCTCACCCTTCACGTCGACGCCGGTCGGGTTGTTCGAGCCCGGAATGTGCAGCGCCCAGATGTGCAGCACGATGACCGCGGCGATCACGAACGGCAGCAGATAGTGGAGCGAGAAGAAGCGGTTGAGCGCCGCGTCATCGGGCGCATAGCCCCCGAGCAGCCACACGCGGATCGTCTCGCCGACCACCGGTATCGCCGAGAAGAAGCCGGTGATCACCTGCGCTCCCCAGAAGCTCATCTGCCCCCAGGGGAGCACATAGCCCATGAACGCGGTCGCCATCATCAGCAGGAAGATGACCACGCCGAGCAGCCACACCATTTCGCGCGGCGCCTTGTACGACCCGTAATAAAGGCCGCGGAAGATGTGGATGTAGACCACGATGAAGAACATCGACGCGCCGTTGGCGTGCGCATAGCGCAGGAACCATCCGGCATTGACGTCGCGCATGATCGTGCCGTTGATCGACGCGAAGGCGCTCGCCGAATCCGAGTGGAAGTGCATCGCCAGCACGATGCCGGTGATGATCTGGATCGCCAGTGCGGCGCCGGCGAGAACACCGAAATTCCACCAATAGTTGAGGTTGCGCGGCACTGGATAGCCGGCACCGACCGCATTGTAGACCAGCCGCGGGACGGGAAGCTTCTCGTCCAGCCACCGCATCAGCGGCTGCTTCGGCTCGTAGTGATTGGCCCAGGGGAAACTCATCTTCTTCTACCCCCCTCAGCCGACCAGGATCGCGGTCGGCGACGTGAACTTATACGGCGGAACGAAGAGGTTCTTCGGCGCCGGCCCCTGACGGATACGGCCCGCCGTGTCGTATTGCGACCCGTGGCAGGGGCAGAAATAGCCGCCATATTTGCCGCGATTGTCGCCTTCGTTGATCCCGAGCGGAATGCAGCCCAGATGCGTGCACACGCCGAGCGTGATCAGCCAGTTGGTGTGCCCGGGCTGCGTCCGCTGCTCGAGCGTCTGCGGATCGCGCAGTTCCGACAGCGGCACCGCGTCGGCCTCGGCAATTTCCTTCGGCGTCAAGTTACGCACGAACAGCGGCTGCTTGCGGAACGTGGTGATGATTCCCTGGCCCGGCTGGATCTTCGAGAGATCGACCGTCGTGGTCGATTCAGCCAGCACGTCGGCGGACGGGTTCATCTGATTGATCAGCGGCAGCACCACGGCGACTGCGCCGGCGACGGGGAAGGTCGCGGCTGCAATGTTCAGAAAGTCGCGGCGGCGGGGATCGTTGGGCGACTCACCCTGCGGATCGTTATTCTCGTCGGTCGCCATTCACCTGCCCTTGCACGTCAAAACCGTCGGCGGAACGCTTGGGGACCGGCCCTCAGGAAGCCGCGCGCCCGCCAGAACCCCTCCGTCCCCACGGAAGTTGGGGGCCTGATAGACACGGGGGACGCGCTTTGCCAACGGGTTTTTATGCGCATCGCCCTCTACCAGCCCGACATTGCCGGAAACGTCGGCACGATCCTGCGCCTCGCAGCCTGTCTCGGCGTGCCCGTCGACCTCATCGAACCGATGGGATTCGCGTTCTCCGACCGGGCCTTGGCGCGCGCCGGGATGGATTATGCGGCGCAGGCTGACGTCGTTCGCCATGTCGACTGGAGCGCGTTCGCGCGCGCCGTGCCCGGGCGTATCGTTCTTTTGTCCACCATGGCGGCGACGCGGATTGACGAAACGCGATTTCTCCCCGGCGACACGTTGCTATTGGGCAGCGAGAGTGCGGGGGTGCCACCGGACGTCCATGACCGGGCCGATCTCCGGGTGACCATTCCGATGCGCCAGGGGTTCCGGTCCTTGAATGTCGCGGTTTCAGCGGCCATCGCGCTCGGCGAAGCATTGCGACAGACGAAGGAATGGCCCGAATGAAAGAACTCGACACTGAACAGGCGACCGCCCGCCAGTGGTTCGAGCACCTCCGCGACCTGATCTGTGCCGAGTTCGAATCGATCGAGCGCGAGGCCGGGTCGGACGCGGTGTTCGACTATGTCGCCTGGGATCGGGTGGATCCGTCGGGTGCCGACGGCGGTGGCGGCGTGCGCGGCGTGATGAAGGGGAAGGTATTCGAGAAGGTCGGCGTCAACGTCTCGACCGTCGGCGGCGCGTTCGACGGCGAGTTCGGCAAGACGATCCACGGCGCCGCCGAGGATCCGACCTTCTTCGCCACCGGGATCAGCCTGGTCGCGCACATGGCCAACCCGCACGTGCCCGCGGTGCACATGAACACGCGGTTCCTGGCGACCACCAAACGCTGGTTCGGCGGCGGCGCCGACCTCAACCCGCCATTGCCGGTCGCCGACGACACCGCGGACTTTCACGCGACGCTGCGGGCCGCGTGCGATCGCCACGACCCGGAACATTACCCGCGCTTCAAGAAATGGGCCGACGATTATTTCTATATTCCCCACCGCAAGGTGCATCGTGGCGTCGGCGGTATCTTCTACGATCATCTGGAAGGCGATTTCGCCGCCAATTTCACCTTCACCCAGGATGTCGGGCGCGCCTTTCTCGACGCCTTTCCGCGCATCGTGCGGCGGCGCATGCATGACGCGTTCAGCGAGGCCGACGTCGCGGCGATGCGCGAGTGGCGCGGACGTTATGCCGAATTCAATCTCGTCTATGACCGCGGGACGTTGTTCGGGCTCAAGACCGGCGGCAATATCGACGCGATTTTGATGAGCCTGCCGCCGCTCGCTACCTGGTCCTGAGCCGGCGATAGGCAGCGACCTGCGCCAGCCCCATCGCGACGCTGCCGAGCGAAACGATGGCTGCGGACGCCGCGTCGACCAGAGTCCGCGCGACCGGGTTGGGCGCTTTCGCCAGCATCCACGCATCCAGCCAATCGAACGGACGGCTCAGCAACGACATGGCGAGGACCACAGTCATTACCGTGGCAGCAAGCGCGAACGTGTTGCCGCGCGTGAGATCGAAGCTGCGACGGATCGCGCTCAGTGCTCCGATCGGCGCCTCGGCCAGCAAGACGGGCGCCAACACGACCGTGCGCGCCAGCAACCAGAACATCAGCACGAACAAAGCAACGATCAGCGGCGGGAACACCATGGCGATGCTGGCGATGGCCCCGGCCGGAACACCGATCACCAGCCCCGCGAGCAGCAACAGCGGAAACCGCCGCCCAGCCTTGCCCAGCGCGGCGGAAACGGCGAGACGGTCTCCGCCCAGATACACGGCAACCACCGCGAATTGGCCGAACAGGGCAAGCAGGTTGGCGAGCAACATCCAGCCGCCGTAATGTCCCGCCCATTCGGCGAACCCCTGTTGATAGGCGTCGAACGCGGCGCTGCCGACCGTCGCATTCTCCGGCACGTCCGGCATTTGCGGGACGAGCAAGTTCGCGGCCAGACTCGGCAGAAAAACGAACAGGCCGGCAACCGCGGTCAGAATGTTCCAGTCGTTGCGAAACAGTCGCCACGCATCGGCCAATATGCCGGGAAACGTAGCTTTCACGCGCCCTCGCGCCCCGACGTCGCGGCCCGGTAGACCTTGGCCATGAACACCGATTGGAGAACATAATAGGCCGTCGTCACCAGGCCACCGAGGATCGCGACGGTCACCGACCCGACGCTGAATGGGCCTGCATCGGGGGCGAGGAACTTGAACAGCGTGCCGAATACCGACGTGACCGCAAGCGACGCGACGCCCATGACGAGGCCGAAAAGCAACGCCACCCCCAGCAGCTTCCAGGCAATCCCGTTACTGAGCGCGAACGATCGCCGCAACGCGGTGATCACGCCGCCTTCTGCCGCCGCCACCGGGAACAGCAGAAGGCTGAACCGCACCGACATGAACGCAGCGAACACCAGCCACGCCAGTCCATACAGGCCTAGAAACGCCGCCATTCCACCGGAAATATCGGGTTGTGCTCCGGGAGTGGAACCGGCCAGCGCTTTGAGATCGACTCCGCTTGCGACCAGCGCCGCCCCGATCGGCACCGCGAGGATCAGGATAACCGCGAACAGGATCAGCATCGCAAGCAGCGCCTGGCCAAACCGGCGCGTCGCGATCGACTGCGCAGCGGTGCGTCCGGCCGGCGGATCGAGCGCCAGCGCCGTAACGGTGAGTTGTCCCCACAGGGCAGGTAACAGCAACGCGAGCACGATGCCTTGGCCAACGCCCTGATTGATGCCGGTCCCCGCGAGCTTGATCGCGCCCGAAATCGACTGCGGCACGAAGATCGCGGCCAGTGCGATCGGCAGTACCGCGCCGAGATTATCGCTCAGGAACTCGGTGGTACGGTCCCAGACATTTCCCATATTGACCATATGCCGACCCCAATTCCCCACGCGCCGGCAGGCATGTTGCCCCGGCCCGGCCTGACTAGCCCAAGCGCCGCATGCTTGCCAATGACTTGCGCCGCATCATCGCGCGGGAGTAGCGCGCAGCCATGATCCCGGCCGATATCGAATGGCGCGTGTCCGTCGGACAAGTGTCCTATGAAGACAGCCTCGCCGCGATGGAGGAGCGCGCTGCGGCGGTGGCCGCCGGCGAAGCACGCGAGCTCGTCTGGCTGCTCGAACATCCGCCCGTCTATACCGGGGGGACTAGCGCCGATGCCGCCGAATTGATCGACCCGCGCTTCCCGGTCGTCCAGACCGGGCGCGGCGGGCGCTACACCTATCACGGTCCCGGGCAGCGGGTCGGCTATCTGGTGCTCGACCTGAACCGGCGCGGACGCGACGTGCGCTGCTTCATCCACGAGCTCGAGAAGTGGCTGATCGCCGCGCTGGGGGATTTCGGCATCGACGCGCGGGCCGAATCGGGGCGAGTGGGAATCTGGACCGGCCGCGGGGCCGAGGAAGCGAAGATCGGCGCGATCGGGGTACGCGTAAAACGATGGGTGACGCTGCACGGCTTTGCGATCAATCTGGACCCCGACCTCAGTCATTTCGGCGGCATCGTACCGTGCGGGCTGGCGGACTATCCGGTGACGAGCGCGGCGGCATTGGGCATCCCCATCGTTCCGCGAGCGTTCGATTCGGCACTGGAAAGCCATTTCCCCGCCTTTCTCGATGCGCTTTCCGCGCACGAAAAGCGGCTTGAGCAACGCCGGATTAGTGTCTAATGTCCCCCTCGATTTGGGTGATAAGGCCGGAAAAGCCGACCAAATCCACTATCTAGGGAGCTTCCAAATGCGTTCTTTCATCTCGAAGGCCGTGATCGGCACCATGATCGCCGGCGCCGCCCTGGCGGTTTCGGCCTGCACCAAGACCGAGACCACCACCAACGTCACCGACATGAACGTCAGCGATGAGTCGGCCGTCACCGACAACATGACCGCGCCGGACGCCGGTGCAATGAACGGTGGCGACATGATGGCCAACGACACCACCACGACCACGACCAACGCGATGTAATTCGCTTGGTCGTCCGCCTCGCGCGGATGACTGGTTTTCGAGGGGGCCGCCCGATCATCGGGCGGCCCCTTTCGATTCCCGACGCCGAGCAATGAGCCTAAAGGGCTTGGGTGCCGCGAAAAATCGCCTTAGGAAGCGATGATGACGGGGGCGCGAGAAGGGAAGAGGATGACAATCGTGCGTATCATGGCGGGCCTGTCGCTCGCCGCCGGCCTGTTCGCCGGATCGCCGGCATCGGCGCAATTTTTCCTCAAATCTCCGGATTTTCGTGGTGCCCCGGTGACCGGCACCGAACCCGAGCTCGGCATGCCCTTGCCCGGCGCGACCCCTGCGGAACTCCGCGCCGGCCTGACGTGGAACCTGCGCGCCGCGCTCAATGTCGCTGCGCTGCAATGCGACTTCGCACCGATGCTTCTCACGGTAGACAATTACAACGCGATCCTGAAAGACCACAGCACCGAGCTGAAAGGAGCGCTCGACTCGCTCACCGCCTATTTCGCGCGGGTCAACAAGACCAAAGCCGCCGGCCAGACGGCGTTCGACCGGTTCGGGACGCGCACTTATTCGGCTTTCTCGTCCGTCGCCGCGCAATACGGATTCTGTCAGACTGCAAGCAAGGTCGGGCGCGAGGCGGTTTTCGCCCCGCGCGGGCATCTCGGCGACGTAGCGGTCAACTATATGCGCGAGTTGCGCAATAGTCTGGTCCCCTATGGCGAGCAGCAATTTCCCCGCGCCTTCTATTCGCGCACGTATCTGTTCCTGCCGGACTTCGAGCCAAGCTGCTGGCGCAAGGAGCGCTACAGCGTCAGCTATTGCGGCAGCGACGACAAGAAGAAGAAAAAGCGGCGTTGAGCGGCAGGCCCGCGCCGCCCCAGCGATCGCGGGTCTAACGCAGCCCCAGTCTTTTGTGCGCCTGCAGGGTCAATCGCCAGCGGGGACGGGCCATTACCAGTGCGATCGCGGCCTCTTCGGTTTGCGCATTGCCTTCCGGTGATCCGGTATCGAGCGGCTGGACGAGCAGATGCGCGAAATCCCAGCGCTCCAGCATGTCGACATCGGTGTCCGGCTGCGGCCAGACCAGCTTGAGCTCGTCACCCGATCGCTGAACCACGTCGCTGCCTGCCTTGGGGCTGACGCACACCCAATCGATACCCGGATGGGCAGCGATCGTGCCGTTGCTCTCGATCGCGACGCTAAAGCCGGCGGCGTGCAGCGCATCGATCAGGGCGTCGTCCACCTGGAGCATCGGCTCGCCACCGGTCAGTACGCAGAACCGCTCTTCCGCACCCTGTCCCCAGAATCCCGCGGCAGCGGCGGCGAGTGCCGTCGCGTCGGCGAATCGTCCGCCGCCCTCCCCGTCCACGCCGATGAAGTCGGTATCGCAGAAGCGGCAGATCGCGCTCGCCCGATCCTGTTCGCGCCCCGACCACAGATTGCAGCCGGCGAAACGAACGAACACCGCACGCCGGCCGGCATTCACGCCCTCGCCCTGGAGCGTGAGGAACATTTCCTTGACCGCATAGCTCATCGTCAGGCGGCGTACCGCGTGGGGTCGGGGACTCCGGCTTCCTCGAAGCCCTTCGACCGCAGCCGGCAGCTGTCACACAGCCCGCAATGCACCCCGCCGGGGGCCGGGTCGTAGCACGACCAGCTCAGTCCGAGATCGAGGCCCAGTCGCGTGCCTTCGCGTACGATATCGGCCTTGGTCATGTGCTGGAGAGGCGCGTGGACGTGAAAACGGTCACCCTCCACGCCCGCTTTGGTGGCGAGCGCCGCCATGTCCTCGAACGCCGCGACGAATTCGGGGCGGCAATCGGGATAACCCGAATAATCGAGTGCGTTGACGCCGATCACCATGTCGCGCGCGCCCGACGCCTCCGCCCAGCCTAGCGACAGGCTGAGGAAGATCGTGTTGCGCGCTGGCACATACGTCACCGGGATATCGTCGCCGACACCGCTCTTGGGGACATCGATTTCCGCCGTCAGTGCCGATCCGCCGAACGCACGGAGGTCGAGCGGCAGTACGACGTGGCGCTCGGCGCCGAGAGTCATGGCGATGCGCCGCGCTGCTGCAAGTTCGATCTGGTGGCGCTGGTTATAGTCGATCGACAAGGCGAGCAGGCGATACCCCGCCGCCTTCATCGACGCAGCGGCAACCATCGAATCGAGGCCGCCCGACACCAGGGCGACCGCTAAAGGCGATGTATTTTCCATGATCACGGGGTCGCTAGGCGGTTAGCACCGCGACCGCAAGCCGCGCAAAAGAAGAGGGCCGCCTCGCAAGGCGGCCCAGTCTGGACGCTTCCAGCGTCTTCCAGGGAGGAAAGCGTGCCCGAAGAGCACATCCCTCTGGTAGCCGATCTACCCTAAACGCGGCCTTAACGGCCGGTTCCGGACGAACACGCGCCGGTGCGGCGGCCTTCGTACACGATCTCGAACGGCCGACCGGCGGGATCGATCCCCTGGGTATCGAGCCGGATCAGATTGGGATTTTCGAGCGTGATCGAGGTGCGGCCATAGCCACGCCCCTGACAGGTATAGTGGATCGTGACGTGATCCGGCGTGTCGTCGATCGTGAAGTGGGTGCACTGGATACCCGGATGATAAAGCTGAACCAGCTGCTGCGGGTCGCGCACGCATAGCGCGCGCGGCGTGTCCATCGTGCCGATCTCGTGCAATTGCCACTGACCGAGGCCCAGCCGCTCAAGCGCCGCCGGTCCGGCAGCGACCGCCATGCCGGCACCGCAACCCGCCACGGCCGCGATCGCGATCGCGATCGCGACCAGAATGATTTTCCCCTTCCCCATGCCCACTCCTATGCCGTGCGAATGTGGCCATGGGCGGGCAATGTTACAACGGTTAGAAGGCAGCGGTTTCGGCAGGCACCGGAAACGACTTCGCGCAAAAGGCGCAATCGACGTTGATCATGCCATGCTCGTCGGCCATCTCGCGCCGGTCCTCCACGGTAAACTTCGCCAGGACGCTCGATATGTAGGCGGCATCGCAGCGGCAGCCCTTACGGAAATCGGAGCGTGCCTGCACGCGCACTTCCTCCTCCTCGTTGAACAACCGCCAGATCAGCGTCTCGAGCGGTGCCGTCACGTCGGTCAGTTCGTCGGCGCCCATCGTACGGCCGAGGATCGCCACGTGCTCCCATTCGGGATGGTCGAGCCGGGCGTGCAGTCGTTCGCGTCCGACTTCGCCCTCGGGCAAATGCTGAAGCAACAGCCCGCCGGCAATGTGCCGGCCGCTCGCATCGCGCGTGACACCGAAATTGATCAGCGTCGGGATCTGCTCCGACTGAACGAAATAGCTTTCCGCCGCCTGCGCCAGCGTTTCGCCGTCGAGCGGGACGATGCCCTGATAACGCTCGCCCGTGGTCGCGAGGTCGAACGTGATCGCGAGATAGCCCTCTCCGAAGAGCGCGAACAGCGTCGGCTCCTGTGGCGCCTCCGCCAACCGGTCGGCGTCATACTGGACGTAGCCGCGCAGATCGCCACCCCGATAGTCGCACACCAGCAGAGTCACCACACCCGCCTGGGTCTGGGCCTGGATGGTCAACTGCCCCGACGGGTCCTTGAGCGTCGACCCGATCAACGCGGTCAGCGTCAGCGCCTCCGCCAGCAACCGTTCGATCGCCGGCGGATAGGCATGCGCGGCCAAGATCTCGTCGAGCACCGGGCCGAGCCGCACGAGGCGGCCGCGCGCATGGCGCCCGGGGATGGTGAAGCCGATGGTCTGATCGAGGTCGCTGGGATCGGGTAGTGTCATGGCTCGCACAGATAGGCCGTCGCAGCGACGAAACAACTCAGGCCCGTAGCGGCGCACTCAACCGATCAGGCCGAAACACCATAGCAGGATCGACTTCTGCGCATGCAGGCGGTTCTCCGCCTCCTGCCAGATCAGCGATTGCGGACCGTCGATGACCTCGGCAGTGACTTCCTCGCCCCGATGGGCGGGCAGGCAATGGAGGAATTTCGCTCCAGGCTTGGCGCCCGCCATCAGCGCGCTCGTCACCTGGAACGGCATCATCGCCGCCAGCTTGGTCTCGGCATGCTCCTGACCCATCGAGATCCAGGTATCGGTGACGACGATGTCCGCGCCCTCGATCGCTTCCCGCGCCGTCCCGACCACGCGCGCGCGGCCCTTGCCCAGCGCGACATCCTCGTCCGTCGGCATGAACCCTTGCGGGCAGGCCGCGACGACGTCGAACTGCATCAGGCCCGCCGCCTCCATCATCGACGTCAGCATGTTGTTGCCGTCGCCGAGATACGCCACCTTCAGGCCCGGCAGGGCGAAGCCGGCTTCGAGAATCGTCTCCAGATCGGCCATCATCTGCACCGGGTGCGAATGATCGGTCAGCCCGTTGATCACCGGCACGCTGGCGTACTGCGCCATCTCGACGATCTTGGCGTGATCGTCGGTCCGGATCATGATCGCGTCGACATAGCCCGACAGCACCCGCGCGGTGTCCGCGATCGTCTCGCCGCGGCCGATCTGCATCTGCCCGGCATCCATCACGATGGAAGTGCCACCCAATTGACGGATCGCCATGTCGAAGCTGACCCGGGTGCGGGTCGAGTTCTTCTCGAACACCATCGCCAGCACGCGACCGGCGAGCGGTGCGTCGGCGTCGACCTTGCCCTTGGGCCACCCCGCCCGCGCCGCCTTGCGGTCGATCGCATCGGCGAGGATCGCGGCGACCCCGTCCGGACCGGCATCGGACAGATTGAGGAAGTGGCGCACTATAGCTCCTCCCCGTCAACGGGGAGGGGGACCAAGACGCGCAGCGGCTTGGTGGAGGGGGCGGGCCGCAAGCGAATTCGTAGAGGAGATGCCCCTCCATCACGCGGCTGCGCCGCGCGGTCCCCCTCCCCACAAGTGGGGAGGAATGACGTTACTGCCCTCACGCCGGCACGGTGGCGGCGGCGTAGGTCCGCGCGCCTTCGCTCAGCCGTTCGATGCATTCGGCGATGTGGCTTTCCTCGATCACCAGCGGGGGCAGCACACGGAACACGTTCTCGCCAGCCGCGACCGTCAGCAGGCCGTGATTGTCGCGCAGATGCGCGACAAAGTCGCGGCTGACCGCAGGCTCCTTCATCTTGATTCCGAGCATCAGGCCCTTGCCGCGGATTTCCTCGAACAGGGTATCGTGGTTCGGGATGAGCTGCTCGAACGCCGCGCGCAGGCGGTCGCCCATCGCGGTGACATGCTCGAGGAAGCCCGGCTCGAGCATCACGTCCAGCACGGCCTGGCCCGCCGCCATCGCCAGCGGGTTGCCGCCATAGGTCGATCCGTGCGTGCCGATCACCATGCCCTTGGCCGCTTCCTCGGTGGCGAGGCAGGCGCCGAGCGGGAAGCCGTTCCCGATCCCCTTCGCCGCGGTCATGATGTCGGGGGTGATACCGTAATGTTCATAGGCCCACATCTTGCCCGTGCGGCCATAACCACACTGGATTTCGTCGAGGATGAGCAACAGGCCATGCTCGTCGCACGCCTTGCGCAGGCCCTGGATGAATTCGGGCGTGCCCGCGGTCATGCCGCCCTCGCCCTGCACCGTTTCGACCAGGAAACCGGCGGTCTCGTCGTCGATCAGCGCCAGCGCGCCTTCGAGATCGTTGAACTTGGCATAGTTGAAGCCCGGCAGCAGCGGCTCGAACCCGTCGCGCATCTTGGGCTGGTCGGTCGCGCTGATCGCGCCGAGCGACCGGCCATGGAACGCGTTCTTGAAAGTGATGAGCTTGTAGCGCTCGGGATTGCCGTTGACGTCGTGATAGCGGCGCGCGGTCTTGATCGCGCACTCGATCGCCTCGACTCCCGAATTGGTGAAGAACACCGTGTCGGCAAAGCTGTTGTCGACGATCCGCTTTGCCAACGCCTCACCCTGCGGACTGCCGTACAGGTTCGACACGTGCATCAGCGTCGCGACCTGATCCTGAACCGCCTTGATGAAATGCTCGTTGCTGTGACCGAGCGCGTTGACCGCGATGCCGGCGGCGAAATCGAGATAGCGTTCGCCACGCTCACCGATCAGGTAGCAGCCCTCACCTCGGACCGGACGCACGCCACACCGCGGATAGACGGGCATGAGCGGGGTGATGGTCACGGTCAGGGTCTCCTTCGCTGCAAAAAGCAAAAGGCGGCCCCGGAAGGGCCGCCCGGAGCGCGCATTTACTTGGTACCGCCGTGGAGCGTCAACACCGGTGGGCCGAATCGTCGCTGGCTTCCGTTCGATCGGCCATGCGTCGAGGGCATGGCCGGCCGCCGACGGATCAGGATTTGATCTTCCAGCCCTTGTTGAGCAGCCAGTAGCAGGCAAGTGCGAGCACGACGTCGAGCCCGAATACGACGATACTGCCGATCATCACCGGCGAATCGGCGGTGCCGAGAAAGCCGTAACGGAAACCCGAAATGATGTAGAAGAACGGATTGCCGTGGCTGAAGGCACGGAATGCCGGGGCGAGCCGATCGACCGAATAAAAGGTGCCCGAAAGCAGGCCCAATGGCACGATGACGAAATTGGTCACCGCGGCAGCATGATCGAACTTGTCCGCCCAGATCGACGTGAGCACGCCGAGCAACGACAGGAAAGCCGCGCCGAGAAAACCGAACCAGACCACCGCCCAGAGATGCTGGGGCCACACACCGATGCCGTAGAGCGCCATCGCGGTCCAGACGATGAACCCGACGATGAAGGCACGCGTCATCGCACCGCCGACGAGCGCCGCCAGGAGTTCGAGCGTCGACAGCGGGGGCATCAGATAATCGACGATCGTCCCCTGGATCTTGCCGACCAGCAACGAGAAGCTGGCATTGGCGAAAGCCGGACCCATCATGCCCTGGCTGATGATGAGGCCAGGGGC
The DNA here is from genome assembly GCA_964521615.1 of uncultured Stakelama sp. Lineage (GTDB taxonomy): Bacteria > Pseudomonadota > Alphaproteobacteria > Sphingomonadales > Sphingomonadaceae > Sphingomonas. The sequence goes on from CAZFTL010000021.1 coordinate 16,242, forward strand.
GATGAAGTCGCCGAACGGGATGTCGATCCCGCCGACCTGGACGGGCCGTTTCGCTCCGGTTGCGACGGTGAAGACGACGAGGAACAGCAGCGTCGTGGCAGCCGGCGCCCAGATCGTCTGCAGGTGCACCTTGAAGAAACGGCGCACCTCCTTCACATAGAGGGTTCTCAGGCCACCCCAGTTCACGCTCCGGATCACCGGAACGCCGGGGGTTGCCATAACAGTGATCTTCTCACCGGGAGTGGTGGGCGCGTCCATCGGCCACGCAGGTAGGCGCTGACGCGACGCCCCGCAACCGGTCCGGTGACGAATTGGAAGGATTGTAATGAGCTGGACCGACGACCGCATCGAGACGCTCCGCACGATGTGGGAAAAGGGCATGACCGCGAGCCAGATCGCCGAGGTGCTCGGCGACGTCAGCCGTAATGCGGTGATCGGCAAGGCGCATCGCCTGGGGCTGCAGTCGCGGCCGTCGCCGGTGAAACCCAACGACGAAAGCGCAGCCCCTGCCCCCGCCCCTGCACCCGCGCCGGTAAAGAAAGCCGCGCCGGTCATGGAGACGCCGCGCCCTGCGCCAGCGCCCGCGCCCGTGCCGGCGGCCCCGCCGGCTGCCGCCGCTCCTGCCGCTGCCGCGCCGGCCGCCGACGCCCCGCCCCAGCCGATCCTGCGGTCGGTCGGTCCCGGCGGCTTCGTGCGCCAGGCACCGGGCGAGCAGCAGCCGCCGATCGCACCCGCGCCGCCGCGCCGACTGGTTCCCGCCAAGCCGTCGCCCGAGATTGCGGACAAGACCAGCCTGCTCGATCTCAACGACAAGATCTGCAAATGGCCGTTGGGGCATCCCGGCGAGCCCGACTTCCATTTCTGCGGCGAAAAGGTGAATCCCGGTTTCCCCTATTGCGTCGCGCATTGCGGCCATGCCTATCAGGCGCAGCTCCCACGCCGCGACCGGCGTCCGCCGCCGCCGCTGCCGTTCGGCGGCCCGCGCGTCCGCTAGCCTCTCTGCTGCGATCGTCCGGCACCAGCGTGCCCGGGTCGTGCCCGGGTGATCGGGTGGATAGTGTTCGACCGGGCCTATTCGCCGGCTAGGGCGATGCAGCGATTGAGCTTTGCCGCAAAGATGTCGTCGCTGTCGGCAGCGGAAATCAGCACTGCGGTGCCGACATCGCTTTGCCAATTGTCGCCGCCGATCTTGCGCGCTTCACCGACCCAATCAATCCCGGCGCGCTTGGCGCGTGCGGCGTCGACTTGTCCCGCTTTTGCGGCAGTATGATATTGTTCTTCGGCCATCGTATAGCCGGCGCAGGCGATCGCCAGTTCGCGCTTGTCGGACGGCAACGTGGCGTCGCTATCGGCCACGGCCGGCAAGGTGAAGCCCGCCGTCAGAAACAAGATCAGGTACCGAAGCATGTTCTTTTCCCCCCGTGGACGAGACGGGGCGATACCGACAATCCACAGCAAGGCATTGGACAAATCGGCAACACGCCTTGGCGTCAGAGTCGACGCCCCCTATACGTTCTCACATGTCCGATGACCTGTTCGCTTCTTCCGGCAAATCCATCACCGACTATGACGCCTCGTCGATCGAGGTGCTCGAGGGGCTGGAACCCGTCCGGCGGCGGCCCGGCATGTATGTCGGCGGCACCGACGAACGCGCGATGCATCATCTCGCCGCCGAAGTGCTCGACAATGCGATGGACGAGGCCGTTGCCGGTCATGCGACCCGGATCGAAGTCACGCTGGACGTCGGCAACCGGCTGACCATCGTCGACAATGGCCGCGGCATGCCGGTCGATCCGCATCCCAGATTCCCCGACAAATCGGCGCTCGAGGTCATCCTCTCGATGCTCCATTCGGGCGGCAAGTTCGCCGGCAAGGCCTATGCCACCTCGGGCGGCCTGCACGGCGTCGGCGTGAGTGTGGTCAACGCGCTGAGCGAGGACACCGTGGTCGAAGTCGCGCGCAACCGCGAGCTGTTCCGCCAGCGTTTTTCCAAGGGGCAAACGCTCGGCCCGCTCGAAAAGCTCGGGCCCACGCCGAACCGCCGCGGCACCTCGGTCGCCTTCACCCCCGATCCGGAAATCTTCGGGCCGGAACTGCATTTCAAGCCGAACCGACTCTACAAGCTGGCACGATCCAAGGCGTATCTGTTCGCCGGTGTCGAGATCCGTTGGAGGTGCGCGCCGGAGATCATCGCCGACGACACGCCGACCGAAGCGGTTTTCCAGTTTCCCGGCGGCCTCGGCGATCACCTCAAGGAACAGATCGGCACGCGCGAATGCGCCACGGCCAATTTCTTCACCGGCAACCAGGATTTCCCGGGCGACAATCAGGGCCGCGTCGAATGGGCGGTGGCCTGGCCGCTCTGGTCCGACGGCTCGTACAGTTGGTATTGCAACACCATTCCGACGCCCGACGGCGGCACGCACGAGGCTGGCCTGCGCGCCGCGCTGGTCCGCGGCATCCGCGCGTTCGGCGAACTGGTCGGACAGAAGCGCGCCAAGGATATCACCGCCGACGACATCATGACCGGATGCGAATTGATGCTGTCGGTGTTCATCCGCGACCCGCAATTCCAGAGCCAGACCAAGGATCGGCTGACCAGCTCCGAAGCGACGGCGCTGGTCGAGCGTGCGGTGCGCGACCATTTCGACCATTTCCTGTCGGACAATATGGATCGCGGCAAGGCGCTGCTCGGCTATGTCGTCGAGCGGATGGACGAGCGCCTGCGCCGCAAGCAGGAACGCGAGGTCAAGCGCAAGTCGGCGACCTCCGGCCGCAAGCTGCGCCTGCCCGGCAAGCTGACCGATTGTTCGGCCGACGATCCCGCGGGGACCGAGATCTTCATCGTCGAGGGTGACTCGGCAGGCGGATCGGCGAAGCAGGCGCGCGATCGCAAGACCCAGGCGATTCTGCCGATCCGCGGCAAGATCCTGAATGTCGCATCGGCTACCAGCGCCAAGATCTTCAGCAACCAGGAGATCGCCGACCTGATCCAGGCGCTCGGCTGCGGTACGCGCAAGGAGTGCGAGCCCGACAATCTGCGCTACGAGCGCGTCATCATCATGACCGACGCCGATGTCGACGGCGCGCATATCGCGACGCTGCTGATGACGTTCTTCTTCCAGGAGATGCCCGACATCGTCCGGCGCGGACACGTCTATCTGGCGCAGCCGCCGCTCTATCGACTGACCGCCGGCACCAAGAGCCTCTACGCCCGCGACGACGCGCATCGCGCCGAGCTCGAGGCGACCGAGTTCAAGGGCAAGAAGGTCGAGGTCAGCCGGTTCAAGGGCCTGGGCGAGATGAACCCGGGGCAGCTCAAGGAAACCACCATGGACCCCGCCTCGCGCGGGCTGATCCGCATCACCCTGCCGCAAGAATATGAGGAGCGCGCCGGGGTGAAGGACCTGGTGGACCGGTTGATGGGCACCAATCCGGCACACCGCTTCGCGTTCATCCAGGAGAATGCCGCGCGGCTCGACGAGGAAGCGATCGACGCTTGACCAGGCTTCCGGCACGGAAGACCGGGTGGTAGGCCGCATCATCCGGCCCTGGAGGTGCCTCCGTCGTGCATATTCCGACCCTGCTTGCGCTTCTGGCGTTGTCGCTTCTGGGCGTCGCAAAAGCACAGACCCCGCCCGCGGCGACCGTCACCGCGAACCCGGCATTATCCGCGCGCGTCGATGAACTGATCGCCCTGATCGCCGGGCGCGGCGATTTCGAACACTATTTCACGCCCGCATTCCATGCCGCGCTGCCGAAGTCGAAATGGGATTCGGTGATCGCGTCGATCGTCGCGCAGATGGGCCAACCGCTGTCGATCGACGCGACCGCGCCCGTCACGCCGTTTTCGGCCAATCTGCGGGTTCGGTTCGAACGCGGCATCGTCAACGCCCGGATCGCGATCGATCCCGCTCCTCCGCATCAGGTCGCGGGCCTGCTGTTCACCGGTGCCGAAGTCGCTGGCGATTCGCTCGACAAGCTGACCGCCGATCTTCGTTCGTTGCCGGGAATGGCGAGCCTTGGCGTTTACGAGCTGGGCAAAGGCACTCCCCGGCTGATTGCCGGGATCGACCCCGACAAGGCGATGCCACTGGGATCGTCCTTCAAATTGTGGGTGCTGGGCGAGCTCGCTCGCGAGACTGCGGCACGCGAACGCAGCTGGGCCGATGTCGTCCTGCTGGGCCGCGCGTCGCTGCCGTCGGGGATCACCCAGGCCTGGCCTGCGAACAGCCCGGCGACACTCCAGACGCTGGCTACGCTGATGGTCTCGATCAGCGACAATACCGCTACCGATACGCTGGTGAGGCTCGAAGGCGCCAAGCTCGACGCGTTCGTGACCAAAATCGGCGCCCCCGGCCTCGCGCCGGTCCTCACCACGCGGCAGATGTTCGCGCTCAAGACCCCGGTCAATAGCGATCTGGCGGCGCAATGGGCGACCCGTTTGGCGCCGTCGGCGCGCCGCCGCCTGCTCGAAGCAAACGCCGGTCGGCTCGACTCGACGACGGTCGATCCGATGATGTTCAGCGGCCGCCCGGCCTCGATCGACACGCTCGAATGGTTCGCCAGCCCCGCACAGACCGCCGGCATCCTCGACTGGCTGCGCACGCAAGGCGGCGAGACCGCGCTGTCGCTACTCGCGGTCAATCCCGGTATCGACCCGGCCACGCGCGACAGGTTCGATTATCTGGGCTTCAAGGGCGGGTCGGAACCCGGCGTGATCACGCTCAATTTCCTGGTCAAGCGCAAGGACGGTCGCTGGCTGGCGGTCGCGGCCGGATGGCATCGCAACGACGCATCGATCGAAGAATCCCGGTTCGTCCAGCTGATGACGCGCGCGCTGGTGTTGCTGTCCGATAGCCCCCTGCCGAATTGAGAGCGGCGGGACAGACCGAGCAGCGCCGAGCGACACCCGGTCTATCCGAAATGCGAAGTGGCGGGCCGTCCGGCGGCGTTATCCTTCGCTTCTTGCAAGCGACCGTCGGGCCGCCTTCCACTCGTCCCCGAGCAATCCCCAGATCAGGCTGTCGCGGACGCCGATATGCGTTTCCCATTCGGCGCGCAGCGTGGCCTCGAGGGTGAAGCCCAATCGCCGGAGCACCGCGATCGAGGGTGCGTTGTCGGGATCGGTATCGGCGAATACGAGGCGCTGCCCTTCGGAAAACAGCAGGTCGATCAGTGCGGCAACCGCTTCGGTCACCAGTCCCCTGCCCCAATAAGCGCGCTTCAGGACGTAACCGATCTCGGTCACCTTGCCCTGCCGTTTCTCGTAGCTGGCGACCGTCCCGATCGCGGTGTCGTCACCCTTGAGCGTCACCGCCCAGGCGCGCCAGGCCGTGTCGGCGATCGCCTTTTCCAGTCGCGTACGGCTTTCGTCGAACGTCTTGGTCGAAGGATGCGAGCCATAGGTATTGGCATCGGCATCGGAAAACATCGGATGCAGGGCATCGGCGTCCCCGATCCTTAGCGGCCGCAAAACCAACCGCTCGGTTTCCATTACCGGCAATGTCACGCCCCCAGCGCCTCCACCAGCGCCTTGACCTTCTTCTGCCGCCATTGCGGCAGCGGTGCGACCATCCAATAGCCGAGACGATAGGGCTTCGCCTCCCCGACCGCCACGACGCGGCCCGACGCGATGTCGCGCCGCGCAAGAAGTTCCGGAACGGTCGCCCGACCCAGCCCCTCGGCAGCGGCATCGATCGCCAGTCCCGCATCGGCGACGCGCACCAGCGACACCGAATCGTCGTTGAGGCAGCCCGGCCAGGAAATCCGCGTATCGGCACCACCCCCGGGACGCTCGACCGTGATCATCCCTTCGGACTCGACCGCCTCGCCTTCATGTTCGCCCGGACCTTCCCCCCAGCGGATCGCGAGGTCGAGATTGGCCTGGGTGAAATCGAGATCTTCATCGGCGGCGAGCAGCATGAAGCGCATTTCACCGTCCGCGGCACTGATCTCCGCCAGCCGCGGCATCAGCCAGCAGTGGAGGACATCGCGCGGCGCGGCGATAGTGAGCGATTTGGAGGACTGGCCGGCCTGCATCGCGCGAACGGCTTCCTCGAACTGGAGAAAACCCTGGCGCAGCGCGTCGAGCCCCGCCTCACCTTCGGGCGTGAGTTCGAGACCCTTGGTCGTGCGACGGAACAGTACGACGCCCAACGTATCCTCGAGCGCGCGAATCTGCTGGCCGACCGCGGCCGGCGTCACGGCGAGTTCATCGGCCGCGCGGGTGAACGACAGGTGTCGCGCCGCAGCGTCGAGCACGCGGAGGCCGTTGAGGGGGAGATGCGTGCGCTTCATCCCACGTCGCCCCGGCGGAGGCCGGGGCCGCTGGCGGCACGCGGCTCCCTTGACAACGCGGCGGCCCCGGCCTTCGCCGGGGCGACGGGATCTTCTGCCATCATCAAGCCCCCACCGCCGGCGCAATCAGCGCGAAGCGGGGAATATCGACATCGAACGCCGATCCGTCCTCCGCGATCATGTGATAAGTGCCCTGCATCTGTCCGGTAGGGGTCGCTAGCGGGCAGCCCGAGACATAGTCGAAGCTCGCGCCCGGCGCGATCACCGGCTGCTCGCCGACCACCCCCTCGCCCTCGACCGAATGGCGTGCGCCGCGGCCATCGGTGATGACCCAATGCCGCGTGAGCAGTTGAATCGTCGCTGGCGACTCGTTCTCGATCCGCACGTGATAGGCCCAGAACCAGCGGCCGCGCTCGGGCTCGGACTGTTCGGGCAGGAAGCTGACCGACACGCGCACCACCACGCCACGTGTTTCCGCGACGTTGGGGAACAATGCCTTCATCGCGTCGCTCACTGCCCGGACCTCACAGACCGACCGTCCGGAACGCCTGATCGAGATCGTCGATCAGGTCGTCGGGATCTTCGAGCCCGACATTGAGACGCAGCATGTTCTCCGTCACGCCCATTTCGAGCCGCCGCTCCTCGCTCACGCTGGCGTGCGTAGTCGAGGCGGGATGCGTCATCAGCGAGCGCGAATCGCCGATATTGTTGGAGATGTCGATCAACCCGAGCGCGTCGAGCAGGCCATGCGCCTGCTTGCGCCCGCCATCGACCTCGAACGCGAAGATCGGCCCTGCTGCCTCCATCTGCTTCATCGCGAGATTGTGCTGCGGGTGACTGGGCAGGCCGGGATGGAGGATGCGCGGCACGCGTTTCTCGACGAAGCGGCCGACTTTGAGCGCATTGTCGCTCTGGCGCCGCGCACGCAGGTCGAGCGTTTCGAGCCCCTTGAGTACCACCCAGGCGTTGAACGGCGAGAGCGTCGGGCCGGTGTTGCGGGTGAACGACAGCAAGGTGTTTTCGATGAATTCCTCGCTGCCGCAGACGGCGCCGGCAAGCACGCGGCCCTGTCCGTCCATCAGCTTGGTCGCGGAATAGGCGACGACGTCAGCGCCGAAGTCCATTGGCCGCTGCAGCACCGGCGTCGCGAAGGCATTGTCGACGATCGACATGATGCCGCGATCGCGCGCGATGCCGCACACCGCTTCCAGATCGACGACATCCATCGTCGGATTGGCCGGAGTCTCGAAGAAATAGACCTTTGTTTCGGGCCGGGTAGCGTCGATGAACTGTTGCGGATCGCGCGCATCGACGACGCTGGTCTGGATACCGAACTTGGGCAGCAGGGTATCGACCAGCCAGCGGCACGAGCCGAACGCGGCGCGGCCGGCGACGATATGGTCGCCGCTCTGCAACTGACACAGGAGTGCCGCGGTCATCGCCGCCATGCCGGTTGCCATCGCGCGGCACGCTTCCGCGCCCTCGAGCAGTGCGATGCGCTGTTCGAGCATCTGCACCGTCGGGTTCTGCAGGCGCGAATAGGTCATGCCCTGCTGCTCGCCGCGGAACCGCGCGGCAGCGTCTTCCGCGCAATCATAGGCATAGCCCGAGGTCAGGAAGAGCGCTTCGGACGTCTCCCCGAATTCCGACCGTGCGGTCCCGCCGCGCACCGCCTGCGTCGCGGGGCGCCAGTTCTGGGTGATCGAGCGATCCTGTCCGGTATGGCGTTTCATGATGTTGGGGCTTTGCGGCGGGTGGGGGGCACAGGTCAAGTTCTAGCCCAACCCAAAATCCTCCCCGAGCTCGCTCGGGGGGGACCATCGCAGAGCGATGGTGGAGGGGCAAATCTGTCCTCGCCGCGTCGCGGCTGCGGCCCCTCCACCCCCGAGCGCCGCTCGGCGGTCCCCCTCCCTAAGCAATCTTGGGGAGGATTTAGGGACTCACGCAAACGCCGGCGCGGTCTTCAAATGCTGGTAGGCGGCAATGACTTCCTGCAGCGCCTTTTCCATGCTGCGGTCGCCGCCGTTGCGATCGGGGTGGAACTTGCGCACCAGCTCGGAATACCGTTGGCGCAATCCTTTGCGGTCGACGTCATTGTCGAGGCCCAGCACCTTCAGCGCGCGGCGATCGGCGCCGGAGAGCGGCTTGCCGTCCTTGCGCTGACGTTCGTTCGCGACCCGCTCGCGGAACCGCGCGCCGATCGCGTCGAGCGGGTCGCTGAAATCGGCCCAGCGCGGCGGACGGTCGGCACCGTTCGCGGCGAAAGCGCGGGTCTCCCGCTCCCACCCCGCATAAGGACGTTGCGCTTCGTGGATCTCGTCGGCGCTCATGCCATTGAAGAAATTGTATTTGGTGTTGAATTCACGAACATGGTCGAGGCACAGCCAACGATATTCACCGGGCCCGTCGCGCCCCGCACTGGTTCCGTCGAGCAAGGGGGCGCGAAATTCGCCGGGCTGGTCACAGCCCGGCTCCGCGCACAACCTGCCCTTCGCCTCCACGCGACCGTGGAAGCGGGTATTGGGGCGATCGTGCGGGGGCGTGCGAGCCACGGTGTCTCCGGCCAAAAGTGACGTATATAGGCGCGATGACCGACACCGCCACCGGCCCGCTGGCCCAAATCATCGCCGATCGCCTGACCGATCAGCTCGCACCCTCGCGCCTCGAGGTGATCAACGACAGCCATCACCATGCCGGCCATATGGGCGACGACGGCACGGGCGAATCGCACTTCACCGTCATCGTCGAAAGCGACCGTTTCGTCGGTCTCAACCGCGTTGCCCGCCAACGGCTGGTGAACCAGGCGCTCGCCGATCTGTTGTCCTCGCGCATCCACGCGCTCGCTATCCGGGCGCGCGCACCGGGAGAATGACATGACGCCCTATCGCCTGTGGTATTGGCCCTCGATCCAGGGGCGCGGCGAATTCGTCCGGCTGGCGATGGAAGCGGCAAGCATCCCCTATGTCGATTGCGCGCGCGACGAAGGCGTCGAAGCGCTGATCGACGACATGAAGGGGCACGACCGGCGCGGGCCATTCGCGCCGCCCTATCTGTCGATGGATGGCTTCACCGTGGCGCAGGTCGCCGATATCCTGTTCTTCCTCGCCAGCCGCCATCCGGAAGTGGGACCCGCCGCCGAAGCCGACCGCTTCTGGGCACAGCAGCTCCAGTTGACCGTCACCGATATCGTTGCCGAAGTGCACAACGTCCATCATCCGGTCGCGCTCGACGATTATTACGACAACCAGAAACTCGAAGCCACGCGCGCCGCCGAGGGGTTTCGCGACAAGCGTATCCCCAAGTTCCTGGGATATTTCGAGAAGGCCGCACGGCACAATGAAGGTGACTGGGCTGTCGGCGATCGCTGGTCCCACGTCGACACCTCGCTGTTCCAGCTGATCGAGGGGCTGCGCTATATGTTCCCGAAACGGATGAAAGCGCTGGAAAGCGGCCACCCGGCGCTGATCGCGATCCACGACCGCGTGGCGGACCTTCCCGGCGTCGCAGCCTATCTCACCAGCGGGCGCCGCATCGCGTTCAATACCGACGGAATCTTCCGCCACTATCCGGAACTGGACGCCGACTGACGCAAACGCAGCGTTTCCGCCCCACGTCTCCCCATCGCCGCCGCAAGCGGCTATCGTTCGCGGCAATGACCCGACGCACGCCCCGCCCCGCCGCCCGTATCCTGCTGGTCGACCAACATGGCCGGCTGTTGATGTTCCGCTTCACGCCCGACGATGGCCGCCCTCCCTTCTGGTGCACGCCGGGCGGCGCGGTCGATCCCGGCGAGAGCTACGACGCTGCGGCCCGGCGCGAATTGTTCGAGGAGACCGGCATCATCGCCGATCCCGGGCCCCAGATATTCCAGCGCACCGTAGAATTCCTGACGATCGAAGGTGTCGAGGTCGAGGCGGACGAGCGATATTTCCTGGTCCGCACCGAAGCGCGCGAGATCGATTCCGGAGGGCACACGGAACTCGAACAGCGGGTGATGCAGCAATGGCGCTGGCTGGCCCCAGCCGAGCTGGGGGCGCTGGGCGAAGCCTATTTTCCCGAAGACCTGACCGAGATATTGGCGGAGGCGATGGCATGACCGACGACGATCTGATCGACCGCATCATCACCCCGACGACGCACGACCTGGGCGGGTTCAAGGTCCATCGCACCCTCCCCTCCAAGCCGCATCAGATGGTCGGCCCGTTCATCTTCTTCGATCAGATGGGTCCGGCGCATCTCGACATCGGCACCGGCATCGACGTGCGTCCGCATCCGCACATCAACCTGGCGACGGTGACCTATTTGTTCGCCGGCGCGATCGACCATCGCGATTCGCTCGGCACCTTCGCCCGGATCGAACCCGGCGCGGTCAATCTGATGACCGCGGGGCATGGCATCGCCCATTCGGAACGCTCCCCCGGCGACGAGCGCGCGCACGGGCCCGATTTATCCGGCATCCAGACCTGGATCGCGATGCCCGAGGACAAGGAGGAGATCGATCCCGCGTTCGAGCATGTCGAAAAGGCCGCACTGCCGCTGATCGAGGGGCATGGCGCGACGGCGCGGGTCATCATGGGCGAGCTGTGGGGCAGCCGCGCCCCGACCACGACCTATGCCGAAACGATCTATGCCGACATCGTGCTGGCGCCGGGCGCGACCATCCCGATCGACGCCCGCGCCGACGAGCGCGCCGTCTATCTGGCGATCGGCGATGCCGAGATCGACGGCCGGCCGATGGCGATCAACACGCTCTACGTGCTCAAGCCCGGCGTCGCGATGACGCTGCGCTCGGCGAACGGCGGTCGGGTGATGCTGTGCGGCGGTGAGGCTTTTACCACCGAGCGCCATGTCTGGTGGAATTTCGTCAGTTCGCGCAAGGACCGCATCCAGCAGGCCAAGGAAGACTGGAAAGCCGGCCGCTTCGCCAAGGTGCCGGGCGACGACAAGGAATTCATCCCTATCCCGGAAATCCCGAAGACGGCGACGTATCCCTGACAGCTCGGCGCCGATCAGTCGAGATAAGGAGCGACCACTTCCCGCAAACGCGCACTCGGCGAAACCGGAATCACCTCGCAGGTCATGCCGACACCGCGCCACATCAGCTGCCATTCGTTCAACAATGCGGGATCGTCGGCCTCCATCAACTGGAAGCAGGCGCTGAAATCGGCGGCGATCCAGCTATCCACATAGCGCAACCCGCCGGGCATCGCGCGGCCCGCATCCTTCAGCCGCTGATAGGTTGGAATCATGTCGTTGTCCGCGAACCGCTCGACCACCATGAACAGCATTGCATCTCTCCCTCGCGGCCCGCGATCCTAGCGCCAGGATTGCTCTTGTCGAATATGCGGTATGGCGGCAGGGTCGGCACGACAACAGGAGAGAGCAATGGCTGATTTCGAGCTGCAGCGGGTAGCGTTGCCCACGGGAGTCGAGCTTGACGTAGCGGTAGCGGGCCATCCGACCAATCCGGCGATCATCCTGCTGCACGGCTTTCCCGAGTCGCACCGCACCTGGCGGCATCAGATCGCGGCGCTGGCCGAGGATCATTTCGTGCTCGCCCCCGACCAGCGCGGCTTCGCGAAGTCGTCCAAGCCCGCGGGCATCGAGAATTATACGCCCGACAAGCCGGTCGCCGATCTGATCGCCCTGGCCGACCGGTTCGACATCAAGCGCTTCACCTTGGTCGGGCACGACTGGGGCGGCGCGATCGCCTGGATGGCGGCGCTCAACCATCCCGATCGCGTCGAACGGCTGATCATCATCAATGCGCCTCACCCCTTCGTTTTCCAGAAGTCGCTGTTCGACGACATGGCCCAGCGCGAGGCGAGCCAGTACATCACGGCGTTCCGCAATCCCGATTTCGAAAAGCACATCGATTCGATCGGCCTGTCGCAATTCTTCGACGGCAGCTTCATGCGTCACACCGACTTCGAGAACGTGAAGGACGAAAAACCGATCTATCTCGATCAATGGGGCCAGCCGGGCGCGATGACCGCGATGCTCAACTGGTACCGCGCGAGCGCGGTGCAAGTGCCGGCAATGGACGCGACGCCGGAGCGGCCGGCCTTCCTGAACGGACCGTTCCCGCCGCTCAAGATGCCGACCTTGGTAATCTGGGGGCTCGAGGACAAGGCACTGCTGCCGGTGCAGCTCGACGGACTGGAGGTGCTGGTGCCCGATCTGACGCTGAAGAAGCTTGAGGGCGTCGGCCACTTCGCGCCGTGGGAAGCGCCCGACAGGGTGACCGACGCGATGCGCGACTGGCTCGGCCAGCACGGGGGCTGAATTTCACGCCTTCGGTGCGGACCGCCGATAACCTACCCCGCGTTCACCCGCGCGGTTTGCGGGAGTCCATATTCCTCGCCGCCATCGCCCGGCGGACCGCTGCGGATCCAGGTGCCGTGCGCGTGGGCGGTGGCGAGGACGTGCCAGTCGTCATGGCCGGGCCAGCTCTTCGCGCGCACGACCTGTTTGCCTAGATTACGGTCGGGCTCCATCATCACCCAGCCGAGCGGGCGCTCCGTCGTGGCGGCGGCACCCGCCCCGGTCATTGCCGTGCGCACGCGGTCGGCGACGGCTTCGGGCAGATATTGCCACACGACCGAATGCATCAGGACGCGGGTGACGCCCGCCGCCTGCGGCTCGGCCAGCCGCGCCTCGATCCATTCGGCGGCATCTGCCTGGACGAGATCGACCGGCTTGGCGCGCTGCATCGCGATCGCCCTGGTGAGCCGTTCGGCGCGTGCCGGCGTCTCCGGCCAGACATAGGCGGCCAGTCGCGATTCCACCGCCGGATCGGTCGCGTCGAGCGGGCGAACGTCGCAGCCGCGGACCGAGACGATGTCGATATCGACGGCCGCCGGTGGCCTTCCCTCCCACTCGGGGCGGATCGTCACCGGTGCGTCCCCGGGGCCTGCCAAGGTGCCGCCGAGATCGAAGCCGTAGCGATCGATCAGCAGATTGAACCCCGCGCTCGACCCGATTTCAAGCAGTTCGATCTTTGGTCCATGCCGGCGGGCAATCTCCATCAGCCCGAGCATCAACGCGGCCGACCGTCCCGGCTCGTTGGTCTGCGGCGGCCCGTCGAGCCAGCCATATAGCTCGCCGTCATGCGCGATCAGGGCGGCGTTGATCGCGTCGGCGATCGCCATGGTATCGGTGATCTCTCCCCGAAACACCGCCGCCATGCCCGCATCCCCGCCGCGCCGCACCAGATCGTGCAGTCCGCCCATGAAGCGCAGCGGCACCGCGTCACGGGTCGGCTCGCCCGGCCAGTCAAGAATGCGGCGCCCGGTCCGGCTGGCACGGGTCAGGCCATCGGCAATCGCGATGCAGGTCCGCGCGTAGATGGGCGCGTCCATGTTGCGGCAGTAGAATTCCTGGATCCGGAATGCTTCGCGATTGCCAGCCTCATCGGCCATCAGGGTCTCCCTTGCGATCGTTCGTCCCGGCGGGCTGTCGGAGCGCGTCCGAGAGAACACGTCCTCCGACAAGCTCGGGCCGCACGGGGTCAAGTTCGCCTCGCATTGCGCCCTCGCGGGTGCACAAGTAAAGGCCGCCGCCATGGTGCAGCCGTTGGTCATCGCGATTCCCAAGGGACGGATCCTCGAAGAGGCCGCGCCGTTGCTCGCGCGCGCCGGGATCGAACCCGAAGCCGCCTTCTCGGACGAAGGGAGCCGCGCGCTGCGCTTCGCGACCAACCGGCCCGATATCGACCTGATCCGCGTCCGCGCGTTCGACGTCGCCACCTTCGTCGCGCATGGCGCCGCGCAGATCGGCATCGTCGGCTCCGACGTGCTCGCCGAATTCGACTATCCCGAGCTCTACGCCCCGGTCGATCTGGGTATCGGCCATTGCCGGCTGTCGGTCGCCGAGCCGGCGGAGATGGCCGCGACCGACGATCCTCGGGGATGGAGTCACGTTCGCGTCGCGACCAAATACCCCCACGTCACCCAGGCGCATTTCGAACGCCGCGGCGTGCAGGCCGAATGCGTCAAGCTCAACGGCGCGATGGAACTGGCACCGACGCTCGGGCTCGCGCCGCGCATCGTCGACCTCGTCTCCTCGGGCCGTACCCTCAAGGAGAACGGTCTGGTCGAGGTCGAGGTGATCGCCGAGGTGACCAGCCGCCTGATCGTCAACCGCGCGGCGTTCAAGACGCGACCAGAACTGGTGCCGCTGGTCGATGCGTTCCGCAGAGCGGTGGAGAAGCGTGATGCGGCATGATCGAGACCATAGCCCCTCCCGTTCAGGGGAGGGGTTGGGGTGGGGCCTATCCCCATGCAAACCGGTTTGCGGCACTGCCCCACCCCCAACCCCTCCCCTGAACGGGAGGGGCTTTTAGACATGATCAAGCTCTCCACATCCGAACCCGGTTTCGACCGCCAGTTCCAGGCGCTGGTCGACGCGCGGCGAGAGGCCGATAGCGATGTCGCGCGCGACGTTCGCACGATCATCGCCAGCGTCCGCGACGAGGGCGATGCCGCGGTTCACGCCTTCACCCGCAAGTTCGACCATCACGACCTCAACGAGACCGGATGGCGGATCGAACGCGCCGAATGGCTCGCCGCGCATGAGGCGCTGGCACCTGACCTGCGCGATGCGCTCGAACTCGCCGCCGAGCGGATCGCCGCCTACCACATCAAGCAGAAGCCAGAGAATCGCGACGAGATCGACGCGTCCGGCGCGCGGCTCGGCGCGCGGTGGCGCGCGGTCGACGCGGCGGGAATCTACGTCCCTGGCGGTCGCGCCGCTTATCCCAGCTCGGTGCTGATGAACGCGATCCCCGCCAAGGTCGCCGGGGTCGAGCGGTTGGTCATGGTCACCCCGACGCCGAACGGCGAGGTCAATCCGTTAGTACTCGCTGCGGCGCACGTCGCCGGGGTCGACGAGGTCTGGCGGATCGGCGGGGCGCAGGCCGTTGCCGCGCTCGCCTACGGTACCGGCCGCATCGCTCCGGTCGACGTGGTCTGCGGCCCCGGCAACGCCTGGGTCGCCGAGGCCAAGCGCCAGCTCTACGGCGTGGTCGGGATCGACATGGTCGCCGGGCCGAGCGAGATCGTCGTCGTCGCCGACGGCAAGAACGATCCTCAGTGGATCGCCGCCGACCTGTTGAGCCAGGCCGAGCACGATCCGTCGAGTCAGTCGATCCTGTTCACCAATGATCCCGCGCTCGCCCGTACGGTGGCGGAAGCGGTCGATCTCCAGATCGGTACCCTCGCGACCGCCAAGGTGGCGCGCGCGAGTTGGGACGCGAACGGCGCGATCATCGTCACCGCCGACCTGATCGAGGCGATGCCGCTGGTCAACCGGCTGGCGCCCGAACATCTCGAACTCGCCTGCGACCAGGCCGACGCCTTGTTCGATCTGGTCAAGCATGCCGGATCGGTGTTCATCGGCCGCTACACGCCCGAAGCGGTCGGCGATTACGTCGCCGGGCCCAACCATGTCCTGCCGACCGGCCGCCGCGCGCGTTTCTCGAGCGGGCTGTCGGTACTCGATTTCATGAAGCGTACCAGCTTCCTGTCGCTCGACCCGGCGTCGCTCGCAGCGGTCGGCCCGGCCGCGGTCACCTTGGCGCAAGCCGAGGGGCTGCCGGCGCACGCCCGCTCGGTCGCGCTGCGGCTCGGCTGATCCCTCCCGTTTTCGACAAGAACCGGCCGACCGGTCTAAAGGCATTGCAATGACGACTCACGCTACCTCTCGCACGGCCGGCCGGTCCAAGGCGCGCGCCGCCGCCCGCCTCGCCGCCGCCCAGGCGCTCTATCAGCACGAGATGGAGGGGACGGCGATCGTCGCCCTGCTCCACGAATTCCATCAGCATCGGCTCGGCGCGACGATCGAGGATGTCGAATATGCCGAAGCCGATATCGATTTCTTCGACGATCTGGTGACCGGCACGCTGGCACGGATCGACGAGATCGACGCGCTGATCGCCGCCAACGTTACCGCCGACTGGAAAGTCGAGCGGCTCGACAAGCCGATGAAGGCGATCCTGCGCGCCGGGACGTACGAGTTGCTCGCGCGCAAGGACGTCGCGGTCGGCACCGTCATCAGCGAATATCTCGACGTCACCGACGCCTTTTACGAGCGCCGTGAAAAAGGCTTCGTCAACGGCATCCTCGACGGCGTCGCCAAGAGCGCGCGGGCCTGACCGCCGCGATGGCGGAGATCGTCAACCTCAACCGCGCGCGCAAGGCGAAGGCGCGGGCCGATGCGCAGGCGGCCGCGGCCGCCAATCGCGTGGCGTTCGGTCGCACCAGAGCGGAGGGACATGCCGCCAAGGTCGAAGCTGAGCGGCAACGACGCAAACTCGACGGCGCAAAACGCGAGTCCTAGCGCTTCCGGCTCAGCGCGCCGCGAACAGGCACATCGGCGGAAGGTCGAGTTCGGCGATCAGTCGCGAAACTTCCGCGCGCGCCTGCGACCGTTTGCGCGGCAAGCCGGGCACGCGGCGGAGATCGAGATGCGTCAAGCCCATGGCGAACAATTCACGATAGGCGACGCGCTCGGCCAATCCGGTGGCGACTCGGAAATCGAGATCATCGGCGAGAACGGCCAAAGCCGCTTCGACGCGAACCTTATTGTTGCTGCCTTGCCGTACTCGATTGGGAACGACCACCCAATCCAGTTGGGCACCGCCGCGCCGCCGACGCTCCGCCCGCAGATCGGCAACCAGGTCCCCGAACCTGCCCCGCTCCACCGAACCGCCCGGCCCCACCCGGCCAAGCGAATCGAGGTCGACGAACGACGGGTTGACCGGGGTCACCAACGTATCCGCCATGGCGATCGCGCGCCGCGCGAGCGCCGAATCGTGTCCTGCGGCATCGATCACGAAGTAATCGCTGTGCCATCCGGTCCGGGCCATTTCCTGGACGAGCATAGATGCGCTCTGCTGCGGATGCGCGACGGTATGGCGTGGGCTCGGCAGATCGATCCTGAGTCCCCGCGCGGTGGCATCGCGGTTGGCGAGCGCGCTGCCGAGACTTTGCTGACGCCCATCTAGGTCGACCGCGGTGACGCTGTTGCCGGCGTCGCAAAGGGCGATCGCAGTATGGAAGGCGATCGTCGACTTGCCCGTACCACCCTTTTCGTTGGCCACGACGATGACGTGTCCGATCGGACTCGCCTGCATCTCGACATCGCGCACGACGACGCTGCTGGCCTCGCCAGCCCAGCCCGCATGGATCGATCGATCGAGATTGACGACCTGGCCCACGTGCTTCCCCAAAAGCATCGATTCGCTTGCGCAACTTTAGTTATACCCGACTTATCCACAAGGTTTAGCACTGCCCGTTTTGGACAGAGGAACGGCCGTGTCCCGAGCCGGCACGATTTGGCACGGCGACGCCGCGCGCCTATGCGAGCCTGGTGAACGAAGCCGACTTCATCCGCGCGCTGCGCGCATTGCCCCTTCATCCCGGCGCGCGCTCGCTGAGCGACGACGCGGCAGTGATCGAGATCGGCGGCGAGACAGTGATCGTGACGCACGACATGATCGCCGAAGGCGTGCACTATCTTCCGGGGGCCGACCCGTTCGACATCGCGTGGAAATTGGTGGCGGTGAACCTCTCCGACCTCGCGGCCAAGGGCGCCGAGCCGATCGGCGTGCTGATCGGCGCGAGCCTGGACGACGGAAGCGCCAGGTTTGTCGAGGGACTGCGCGCAATCCTCGTCCAATATGGCGTCCCCTTGCTCGGCGGCGACACGATCCGGCCGCAGGGACCTCCAAGCTTCGGCTGCACCGCGATCGGCCGTGCTACCACGCGCCCCGTCCCCTCGCGTGGAGGCGCCAGGCCGGGCGACCGCGTCTATTTATGCGGGACGGTCGGCGCCGCGCACCGCGGCTGGCGCGCGCTCAGTGAGGGGGGAGCCGGCACTCCAGGGGATATCGACGCTTATCTTCGCCCGCGTCCGCTGCTCGCCGAGGGCAAGCTGCTCGCTCCTCATGCCAATGCGATGATGGACGTGTCCGACGGGCTCCTGCTGGATGCGAGCCGGATGGCGCAAGCCAGTGGCGTAACGCTCGATCTCGCGTCATCGGCGGGCGCCGATCGCGATGCCCTGACCTGGGGAGACGACTACGCGCTGCTGCTAACGGCAACGGCGTTCGATCGGGCGCTTCCGTGCAGGCCGATCGGTCACGTCCGCGACCGCAGCGACCATCTGGTCCTGCTCGACGGTCGCCCGGTGACCGGCAAAATGGGGTTCGAGCACTGAACTTCAGGGCGCTTGCGCTCGCCCGACGCCCCTTTATACCTCCTGCCACCTAGGGAAAGTTCGCGGGTGCCGTCCGGTGCCACGCGTCTAGCAGGGGAAGAGGAATGACGATTGTCTATGCGGCCATCGTCTGCGGCCTGATCGCCGTAGTCTATGGCTTCATCACCAGCCAGCAGGTGCTCCGTGCGCCCGCCGGCAACGAAAAGATGCAGGATATCGCCGCCGCCATTCAGGAAGGCGCCAAGGCCTATCTAGGCCGTCAATACACCACCATCGCGATCGTCGGCGTCATCGTCGCCGTGATCCTGTTGTTCACGCTCGGCGCACTGTCGACCGTGTCGTTCCTGATCGGCGCGGTGCTGTCGGGTCTCGCCGGGTTCATCGGGATGAACATCTCGGTCCGCGCCAATGTCCGCACCGCGGAAGCCGCGCGCGGGTCGCTCCAGGGCGGCCTGACCATGGCGTTCCGCTCGGGCGCGATCACCGGGATGCTGGTGGCGGGCCTCGGCCTGCTGTCGATCGCCGGGCTCTACTGGTACCTGACCGGCCCCGGTGGCCGCGACCTCTCGGTCGAGGCCGATCGTCACGTCATCACCCAGGCGCTCACCGCGCTGGCGTTCGGCGCGTCGCTGATCTCGATCTTCGCGCGCTTGGGCGGCGGCATCTTCACCAAGGCCGCCGACGTCGGTGCCGACCTGGTCGGCAAGGTCGAAGCGGGCATTCCCGAGGACGATCCCCGTAACCCCGCAGTGATCGCCGACAACGTCGGCGACAATGTCGGCGACTGCGCCGGCATGGCCGCCGACTTGTTCGAGACCTATGTCGTCACGATCGGTCTGACCATGGTCTCGATCGCGCTGCTGCTGGCGGACTCGCCGCTGCTGAGCAAGCTGATGGCGCTCCCGCTGATCGTCGGCGGCGTGTGCATCGTCACCTCGATCATCGGCACCTATCTCGTCCGGTTGGGTGCGAAGGGCTCGATCATGGGCGCGCTCTACAAGGGCTTCTGGACCACCGTGATCCTGTCGATCCCGGCGATCTATTTCGCGACCCAGTACACGCTTGGCGACATGAACACCCCGATCGGCGGCGTACTCGCCGATGGCGGCGTGTCGGCCGCGGGCGCGACCGTCGCCGCGGCCACGGGCATGAAATTGTTCTGGTGCATGATGATCGGCCTGATCGTCACCGGCCTGCTGGTGTGGATCACCGAATATTACACCGGCACCAACTACCGTCCGGTCAAGTCGATCGCCAAGGCGTCGGAAACCGGCCACGGCACCAACGTCATCCAGGGCCTGGCGATCAGCCTGGAATCGACGGCGCTGCCGACGCTCGTGATCGTCATCGCGGTGATCGCGACGTTCAAGCTCGCGGGCATCATCGGCGTGGCGTTCGCCGCGACCTCGCTGCTGGCGCTGGCCGGCATGGTCGTCGCGCTCGACGCTTATGGTCCGGTCACCGACAATGCCGGCGGCATCGCCGAAATGGCGGGGCTGGAGGACGAAGTCCGCCACAAGACGGACGCGCTCGACGCGGTGGGCAACACCACCAAGGCAGTGACCAAGGGCTATGCGATCGGCTCGGCGGCGCTCGCCGCGCTGGTGCTGTTCGGCGCGTACACTACCGATCTGGCGCGCTACTTCCCCGACGTCACGGTCGACTTCTCGCTCAGCAATCCGTTCGTTATCGTCGGGCTGCTGCTCGGCGCGTTGCTGCCGTATCTGTTCGGTGCGTTCGGCATGACCGCGGTAGGCCGAGCGGCCGGCTCGGTGGTCGAGGACGTGCGCGAGCAGTTCCGCTCGAACGCCGGGATCATGGAAGGGACCAGCCGTCCCAACTACGCCCGTACGGTGGATATCGTGACCAAGGCGGCGATCAAGGAAATGATCGTCCCGTCGCTGCTGCCGGTGCTGTCGCCGGTGCTGGTGTATTTCATCGTCACCGCCGTCGCCGATCAGGCCTCGGGCTTTGCGGCGCTCGGCGCGATGCTCCTCGGCGTCATCGTCTCGGGGCTGTTCGTCGCCATCTCGATGACCTCGGGCGGCGGCGCGTGGGACAATGCCAAGAAGTACATCGAGGACGGCAATTACGGCGGCAAGGGCTCCGAAGCCCATAAGGCCGCGGTCACCGGCGACACCGTGGGCGATCCGTACAAGGATACGGCGGGCCCGGCGGTCAATCCGATGATCAAGATCACCAACATCGTCGCGCTGCTGCTGCTCGCGGCGCTCGCCGCGCATATCGGCGGCTGATCCGGGACAGGCCCCATCCGGCAACGGTCGGGTGGGGCCTATCCCGTTCCTTTCGAACATAAAATCCAACCCTGGACAGCTTGCCTGCCCATTTCTCCTTGCTAGACTGACCGCAGCAGGGAGGGAAATCATGTTCGGGCGTATCATGCTCGCGGCCGTTATCGTCGCGTCTTTGTCGGTAAGTGCGGCCACCGCACAGGACACCAAGTCGGCACCGCCAACGACCGGCACGACAGCAACCCCTCCCCCCGAGGCCTTTGCCAGACTGCCCTTTATCGAATCCCCGCGATTGTCGCCCGATGGCACGCGCGTCGCGGCCCGAGTCGCCATACAGGGCAAGCAGCGTCTGGCGATCATTCCCGTCGGCGATGTAGGCAAGACCAAGCTGATCGACCCGGGCGATTTCGATCTGGTCAGCTGGCAATGGGTTAACAACGACTGGCTGTTGTTACGCGCGGGTGAAATGCAGCCGGTCGAGGGCGACAGCTGGTATGTCAGCCGCGCCTTCAGTGTGCGTGCCGACGGCGGCAAGATCAACGTCCTGGCGACCCCAACGACTGGCCAACAAGGTGCAGATGTCCTGTGGGTCGCCAAAGACGGTAGTCCTCACGTGGTGATCGCGATGCAGAATTCGATCTACTCGGATCGCGAGGATTTCTGGCCACAGGTCCGCAATTTCGATGTCTCTACCGGCAAGAGCAAGGTCGTCCAGAACTCGATGGCCGAGGTCGCTTCGTGGTTCGCCGACAGCACCGGGGTAGTGCGGTTGGGCATCGCCTATGACGACGATCGGAGATCGTCACGCGCGCTCTATCGTTCGGTGCCGGGCGGGCCATTGAAGACGATCGACCGCGCCAGCCGCGGCAATTCGCTCAACACATTGCCGGCGCTGATCCTGCCGCAAAGCGGCAAGGCGATCGCGATTGATGACGACGACGGGTTCGATGCTGTCTACGATTTTGATCTCGATACGATGAAGATCGGTACCAAGATCTTTGATTCCCCCGGCTACGATATCGATTATCCGATTCTCGACCCGACCGGCACGAAGCTTATGGGATTCGAATATACCGACACTCGGTCGCGCACGAAGTGGCTCGATCCGACGCTGGCGCAGGTTCAGGCCGATCTCGACAAGGCGGTTCCCAATCTGTGGCCGGACATCGTTTCGTGGAGCAACGATCTCAGCGTGCTGATCGTGCATATCGGAGCCGCCGACAGCGCGGGCGCTTATTATCTCTACCGTCCCGCAGAAGGTAAGATGTCGGTCTTCGCGACCATCAACGACACATTGGGAACGAAGCCATACGCACCGGTCAAGACGATCCGCTATTCGGCTCGCGACGGCACGGAGATGTCCGCGGTACTGACCTTGCCGAAAGGCCGCGAGGCCAAAAATCTGCCGTTGATTCTGATGCCGCATGGCGGTCCCTTCGCGCGCGATGACGAGGAATGGGACTGGTGGGTCCAGTTCATGGCCAGCCGGGGCTATGCGGTCCTGCAACCGAATTATCGCGGATCGTCGGGCTTTGGCACCAAGTTCGGTAAGCTCGGCGAAGGTCAATGGGGCCTGAAGATGCAGGATGACCTGCTCGACGCGGTGGCCTGGGCCGCCAAGCAGGGAATCGCCGACCCCAAACGCGTGTGCATCGTAGGTGCCTCTTATGGCGGTTATGCCGCATTCCGCGCGGCACAGCGTGACAAGGGCGTGTATCGGTGCGCAGTATCCTATGCCGGCGTTTCTGATCTGACAGCGATGATCCGCTACAATTCCTCGTTTCTCAACAGCGGACGAAGCAGCGACTGGCTGCGCAAGCAGGCGCCCGACTTGAAAGCGGTGTCGCCGATCAACTTCGCGGCGGATTTCTCGACGCCGATCCTGATCATGCACGGCAAGGCCGATCAGACGGTTCCGGTCAAACAATCGCGAGAAATGGTCGAAAAACTGAAAGCCGCCGGCGCAACCTATCGCTATGTTGAGCAGCCCGAGGGCGATCACCATTTCACGCGCGAGGCCGACCGCCTGCAATTCCTGCAGGAACTCGACGCGTTCCTGGCCAAATACAATCCGGCGAATTGATCGGCGCGGTTGACGCCTCGCCGGGGTTGATCGAAGGAGGGGCGCTGCCGGGAACGGTGGCGCCCCTTTCCTTTTCGTCACCCCGTGAGGATCCATGGCCGCTCCGTACGACCGCGATGCCCTTCGCACACTTCTCGCCACGCGCACGTTGAAGCGCGGCGACTTCCTGCTCGTCTCGGGCAAGCGCAGCCGGATCTATTTCAATATGAAGGCGACGATGATGACGCCCGAAGGCGCCGCGCAATGCGCGCGCGGGCTGTTGTCGGTGCTGGATGGGCTCGACGCCGATTATGTCGCGGGGCTGGAGATGGGCGCAGTGCCCCTGCTCGGCGGGATCGCCGCGCTGAGCTGGGATGTCGGCCGGCCGATCGGCGCGGTGTTTGTGCGCAAGGCAGCGAAGGCGCATGGCACCTCGCTGATGGTCGAGGGGCTCGACGATACCGGCGGCGAATCGCTCCAAGGCAAGCATGTCGTGCTGATCGACGACGTCGCGACCAGCGGCGGATCGATCCTGAAGGCGGCCGACCAGATCGAGGCGGCGGGCGGCATCATGAAGGATGCGATCGTCATCCTCGACCGCGAACAGGGTGCCGACGCCAACCTCAAGGAGCGCGGCATCACGCTCCACGCGCTGTTCACCGCCACCGACCTCGGCGTGACCGAGGAGGACAAGAAGCCGCTCGACTGAGCCCTGCCCGTCACCCCAGCGAAAGCTGGGGTCTCAAACGACAGTGCGATACGGCGCGAGATCCCAGCTTTCGCTGGGATGACGGCAGGTCAGCCCTTCCAGTCGATTGCTGATCGCGCCTGCTCTTCCAGCCAGGCCATCGCCGCGAACCAGGGCCCCGCGCCATAGCTGATCCGCGCCACGCCGGCGTCGGCGAAGGCACGCGCATCGACCTCTCCACCACCGGGCAGAACGTTGAGCAAGGCGCCGGTCCGCTTGACGATCTGTTCGATCGCCGCGACATCGCGCAGGAACGGGACGAAGATGCCGCTCGCCCCCGCCGCGAGATAGGCGGACGCGCGATCGATCGTCTCGTCGAGCGTCGACGCGTCCTGCTGCTCGGCCGGGGTACGGATGTAGAGATCGATCCGCGCGTTGATGAAGAAGGCATCGCCCGCTCCCTTGCGCGCGGCGGCGACGCGCTCGGCCTGGGTCGCGATCGGATAGACACCCGCCCCACCGATCACCGAATCCTCGAAGTTGCAGCCGACCGCGCCGGTCGCCGCCAGCTTGCCGAGATTGGCCGAAATGCCCGCAACGTCCTGCGCATAGCCACTCTCGAAATCGATCGAGACCGGCACCTCGACCACGCTTATGATCCGCCTGGCATTGTCGAGCACGAGGTCGAGCGGGACCTTCTCCCCGTCTCCGAAGCCCAGCGATCCGGCCGCGCCATAGCTGCCGCTCGCAATCGCTTTCGCGCCCGCCTTGGAGATCGCCACCGCGCTGCCCGGGTCCCAGCAATTGTAGATGATCAGCGGGTCGCCCGGAACGTGGAGCGCGTGGAAGGTCTCATAGGCGGACATGACGATTCTCCCTGGGGGCTTCGACGTTTGTTGCCAATTTGTTCTAGAGGCGTCAACCAGGCGAACGGCTGTGAAACCTTGATCCTCCCCGTTTACGGGGAGGGGGACCAAGACGCACAGCGGCTTGGTGGAGGGGGTTCGCCACTGCTGGATCGCTTGAGGCGCTCCCCCTCCACCATTCGCTACGCGAATGGTCCCTCCTCCCCGCTCGCGGGGAGGATTTAACTAGTGAACGAACCGCGCGACCACATCCCGATACGAACGGCTGACTTTCACCTGGCCGCCCGAATCGAGCACCAGGAAGCATTCGCCATTGGTGTGCGGCTTGACCTGGCGGACGAGGTCGAGATTGACGATGGTCGAGCGATGCACCCGCTGGAAACGGCGCGGGTCGAGGCGCTTTTCCAGGTCCTTCATCGTCTGACGCAGGATCAGCGTGTTGTCGCCGGTCTTGATGCACATATAATCGCCGGCTGCCTCGACCACTTCGATCGTATCGACGTCGACGCGGAAGATCTTGCCGCGATCCTTGATATTGATCAGCTTCTCGAAGCGATTGGCCGACACTTCACCGCCATCGGCGATCTCGTCGACCGCGTCGGGGGCGACTTCGGCGAGTGCTTCCTTGTACTTCCCGACTTCCTCGGCCGTGCGCTTTTCGGTCAGGCGCTGCCGCACGCGATCGAGCGTGTCGGCGAGCCGCGATTCCTCGACCGGCTTGACGAGATAGTCGGTCGCCTGCGCCTCGAACGCACGGATCGCATGGTCGGAATAGGCCGTCACGAAGACGAACAGCGGCGGTTCGACTTCCATCAGGCCCTGGATGACGGAAAATCCGTCGAAACCGGGCATCTGGATGTCGAGGAACACCAGATCGGGCTTGTTGGTCTTGATGCTGCGGATCGCCTCGCGCCCGTTGACGCATCGGTCGATGATCTCGACATCGTCATGCGCCTGAAGGCGGAGTTCCAGCCCCTGGATGGCGAGCGCTTCGTCGTCCACCAGGATGGTTCGTATCGTCATGCGGCCTCTCTATTCGGATCTTCCAACTGGTACGGAATCTCGATCTCCACAGCAAAGCCGCCCCCTGGTGTAGATCGAGCATCGAAACGGTGGTCAGGTCCGTACGCCTGTGCCAGCCGATCTCTTATATTGGCGAGCCCCACGCCGGTTGAAAGGCTCGGCCCTAACTTGTTCTCGATCAAGCCGGGGCCGGTGTCCGACACGGCGATCCGCACGCGTTCGCCGACGAGACGTGCCGAAACTGCGATTTCCGCCCCCTCTTCGCTCGGCGTGACCGCATATTTGATCGCGTTTTCGACCATCGGTTGCAGCAGCAGTGAGGGCAGTCGCGCGCGTTCGGCGCGCGGATCGATCTCGAAAACCGGGCGCAGCCGCTTCTCGAACCGCATCTTCTCGATCTCGAGATAGAGTTTGAGCGTCTGCACCTCCTGCGCAACCGTCACCAGCGCGGTCGGTTCGTAGACCAACGTGAACCGCAGGAAGTCGGCAAGCCGCGACAGCATCGCGTTCGCCCGCTCGGTCTCCTTGAGCAGCACCAGCGTGGAGATCGAGTTGAGCGTATTGAACAGGAAATGCGGATTGAGCTGATAGCGCAGCATCGCGAGCTGTGCCGACGAGGCCTGGCTTTCCAGCGCCTGGAGCTGATCAGCCTGCTGTTCGACGATCAGGTAGAAATTGATCCCGAAATACGCCGCCGACCAGCCCGCCAGCACGGTGAAGTTGAGGAACAGCTGACCGAATACCAGACCGAGATTGAGACCGGGATTGTCCTTCATGATGCTGTACGAAAAGCCGTTCAGGATCGCCGCCAGAAAGGTCGCGCCGGCCAGTGTCACGATCGTCAGCAGAATCGCGCTGATCCGTGGCAGGCGGCGGTAATAGCCGTACAGCGTCGACAGCAGCAGGGTGATGCAATAGCCGACGATCGATTCGATGATCCCGGGGATCAGCCCCGACAGCGGCTGGCCGTTGGAGATCGACGAAACCGACCGCAGCAACAGATAGCCGCCCCAGCCAAAACCCTGCAGCAACCAGAAGGCGCGGCTCTTGTCCTCGAAGAACGGGCGCGAAAAGATCGCCGGCGTCCAGAAGCGCTGCTTCCTGACCGCAAGCGGTGCATCGGCCGACGCCGGAACGGGGGACGAAATCGTGGCCATCGGGCTGGCCCCTTTATACGTCGCGCGACGCGCACGCAAAGGCGCGTATCCCGCTATCTGTCCATAGGCAGGAATATCAATGGCGCTCGCCCGGTCTTTTGCCTAGAGGAGCCGCCCATAATGAGTCCCGCCACCCGCCCTCACGACGTCCGGCGCCGCTTCGGCTGGCTGCTGCTGATCGTGGCGGCGTTGCTCGCGCGCAGCATCGCGCCAGAGGGCTGGATGCCGGTCGTCAACGCCGCCGGCGGGATCGAGATCACCATCTGCAACGGCATGGGGCCGGACGACCGGATGGTGATGGCACCCGACGGCAAGCTCCACCACAAGGCGCCGGTCAACAATCAGCAGGGCGACCATCCCTGCGCGTTCGCCAGCGTCGGCATGGCCAATGCGCCGGCATCGATCGCCGCGGTCGCGGCGCCAGCCTTCGTCGCTCCGATCGTGCCGGCGCTCGACCACGCCCGGACCGTTCCCGGCCGCGGCCTTGCCGCGCCGCCGCCGCCCCAGACCGGACCACCTGCCCTCGCCTGAACCGTTGCCGCGTCCGCGCGGCGCTTGCGATTCAGCCAAGGGGAATTTTCATGAACACTTTTGCGCGCGCCGTTCGCGGCGCCTCGCTCGTCGCGTTGACGGGCGTCCTCGCCTCGCCCGCTTATGCGTTCGATGGCCCGGCACCAGACGATTCGGGCAGGGACGACATCCTGATCGTCGCCCAGCGCCAGCAGCAGACCATCGAAAACGCGCCATCGACCCGCGCCACGGTCGATGCGGACACCATCGCCCGGACCGTGAACGCGATGAATGTCGAGGACACGCTCAAATACCTGCCCAGCCTGATCGTGCGCAAACGCCATATCGGCGACACCCAGGCCCCGCTCGCGACGCGGACCGCCGGGCTCGGCGCCAGCGCGCGCAGCCTGATCTATGCCGACGGCGCCCTGCTGTCGGCGCTGATCGGCAACAACAACACCTCGGCGAGCCCGCGCTGGAGCGCGGTCAGCCCGCAGGAAGTCGCGCGAATCGACGTGCTCTACGGCCCCTTTTCGGCCGCCTATCCGGGCAATTCGATCGGCGCGGTGGTCAACATCACCACGCGGCTGCCCGACGAGCTCGAGGCGACGGCGACGGCCGGGGTCAGCGTCCAGACCTATGACCTGTACGGCCGCCGCGACGTCTATCCGGCCTATCAGGCGGGACTGACGATCGGCGACCGGTTCGGACCGCTGGCGCTGTTCGCGAGCTACGATCACGTAACGAGCCGGAGCCAGCCGATCAGCTATGTCAGTGGCTCGCCCGGCAACGACGTGACCGGCGCGCTTCCCGATCGCAACAAATTGGGTCAGCCGATCCAGATCCTCGGAGCGGGCGGTATCGAGGATCAGGGACAGGACCGGCTCAAGCTCAAGGCGGCGCTCGATCTCACCCGCAACGTCCGCCTCACCTATGTCGGCGGCCTGTTCCTCAACCGCACCAATGGCAGCGCGGAGAGCTATCTGACGGCGACGGCGACTGGCCTGCCGGTCTATCCGTCCAGCTCGTTCGCGAGCGGCACTTACCTGACTCGCCAGCGACACTGGTCGCACGCGCTGTCGCTCAGCGGAACCGGGAGCGGGCTCGACTGGCAAGTGATCGGGACGCGATACCGTTTCGCCGACGACGAACAGCGCACGCCGACCGGATCGCTACCCGCCGCCCTTGCGGGTGGCGCGGGCAACATCACGCGCCTCGACGGCACCGGCTGGGACACGCTGGACGCCAAGGCGGCCTGGACCCGCGACGGCAACGTGTTGAGTGCGGGCGCGCATTGGGACCGGTTCGAGATCGCGAGCAATCGCTACGCGACGACCGACTGGATCCGGGGCGCGGCGGGGACGCTCAACCAGCAATCGCTCGGCAAGACGCGCACCGCCGCCTTGTGGGCGCAGGACGCCTGGACGATCGTACCCGCCGTCACGCTCACGGTCGGCGGCCGCTACGAATGGTGGCGCGCTTATGACGGGGTCAATTTCTCCGCCTCGCCGGCGGTAGCGACCATCCAGCCGGCACGCAGCGCGGATCGCTTCTCGCCCAAGGCGTCGCTCGCATGGAAACCGGCGGACAAGTGGAAGGTCAGCCTGTCTTACGGCGACGCCTGGCGCTTTCCGACGGTCGGGGAGCTGTATCAATTGGTCACCAGCGGGACGGTCGGGGCCGTGCCCAATCCCAACCTCCGACCCGAGCACGCGCGCTCCGAGGAGGTCGCGCTGGAGCGCGTCGATTCGAAGGGATCGTTCCGCCTGTCGCTGTTCAACGAGGTCGTGACCGATGCGCTGATCTCGCAGACCGGCACACTGGCATTGCAGGGCGGTGGCACGCTGGCGGCGAACTTCGTCCAGAACGTCGATCGCACGCGGGCGCGCGGCGTGGAATTCGCCTTCCTCCGCAACGATCTGATCCCCCGGTTCGATCTGTCGGGCAGCGTCACCTATGCCGATGCGACAACTCGCGCCGATGCCGGCTTTCCGGCGGCGGTCGGCAAATCGATCCCCACCGTGCCCCGCTGGAAAGCGACCGCGCTCGCGACCTGGCGACCGGTCGACGGCGTCGCGCTATCGGCGGCGGCGCGCTATTCGAGCCGGCTCTACGGCTCGCTCGACAATAGCGACGTCAACGGCAACACCTATCAGGGCTTCTACAAATACTTCGTCGTCGATCTGCGCGCGCAATTCCAGGTCGCGAAGAACTACACGCTCGGGATCGGGGTCGATAACGTCAACAACGACAAATACTTCCTCTTCCACCCCTTCCCGCAGCGCACGCTTCACGCCGACCTGACGATCAAGCTATGAGCGTCAAGGCTCCGGGGACGCGCTGGTACAATGCCGTCTGGCGCTGGCATTTCTATGCCGGGATGCTGTGCGTCCCCTTCATCCTGTGGCTGGCGACGACCGGCTGCATCTACGCCTGGCGACCGCAGATCGAGGCGTGGCTCGACCGGCCGTACGACACGCTCGCCCCCGCCGCGACCCGCGCTTCGCCCGAAGCGATCGTCGCGGCGGCGGTACGGGCGGTACCGGGATCGCGGCTGCACCAATACGAACTGCCGCAATCGCCCGAATCGGCCGTGCGCGTACTGGTCGGCGCCACCGGAGGCGACCGCCGGGTCTATGTCGATCCCTATCGGCTCCGGGTGCTCAAGGTAGTGATCGACGAGGACCGGCCGATGCAGATCGTCTCGCATCTGCATGGCGAACTCATGGCAGGCGCGTGGGGCAGCTATCTCGTCGAGATCGCCGCGTGCTGGGCGGTCGTGATGATCCTGACCGGCCTCTATCTGTGGTGGCCGCGCGGACGGTCCGGGCTGGCGGGCGTCCTGTATCCTCGCCTGTCGGGCGGGCGGCGGCTGTTCTGGCGCGACCTGCACGCCGTCACGGGCGTCTGGGTTTCGCTGCTGGCCCTGTTCCTGATCTCGACCGGCCTGCCTTGGGCGAAAGCCTGGGGCAGCTATTTCAAGGAGATCCGGACCGCGACCGGCACGCTGGACGGGCCGGTCGACTGGACGATCGGCGGGCGCAAGCCGGCCGGCGATCCGATGCCGGGCGACCATGCCGAGCATATGGGCATGACGATGCCGCACCACGACTTTCGCCCCGGCGAGCTGAACCGCGCCCTCGCTGTCGCAGCGCGGCTCGATTTCGCGCCGCCCGTGCTCGTGTCGCCGCCAGGCAAGGAACCGCGCGGCTGGGCGGTCGCGTCCGACGCCGCCGACCGGCCGCTACGCGCACAGGCGGTGGTTGACGGAAAGACGGGCGCGGTGCTCGCACGCAAGGACTTCGCCCAGCGCCACTGGATCGACCGTGCCGTCGGCTACGGCATCGCGACGCATGAGGGGCAATTGTTCG
Source organism: uncultured Stakelama sp. (assembly GCA_964521615.1). Lineage (GTDB taxonomy): Bacteria > Pseudomonadota > Alphaproteobacteria > Sphingomonadales > Sphingomonadaceae > Sphingomonas. The sequence goes on from CAZFTL010000021.1 coordinate 46,690, forward strand.
GCCTCGCCAACCAGCTGATGATCACCGCCACGGCGCTGATGCTGATGACGCTCAGCGTGTCGGGCGCGGTGCTGTGGTGGCGGCGGCGACCACCGGGGCGGCTGGGCGCACCGATCCCGCTGTCGCGCCCGCGTTTTGGCGGGGTGCTGATCGCCGGAATCGCGATGCTGGCAGTTGCGATGCCGCTGTTCGGGGCGTCGTTGCTGGTGGTGCTGGTAGCCGAACGGGGAATGCGACGTTGGTCTGGTGTCGCGCATTGGCTTGGCTTCGGGCTGAGGTTAGGCCCGACAATCGATGCATCCAAGTCCCAAGCCCAGCCGTCGACTCCAAAATAGACTCGTGATCTCCATCCTCGAAGAAGGCTCATTCCCGGCTGTTTCCGCTCGGGGTCAAATAGTGCGGGCGCCGGGAACCCTTGACGATAAGGGGTGCGATTCCGAGGGAGATTAGCGGGAACTGGGCGATTTAAAGGGATCTTTATAGGCGCCTGTAACCAAGCAGTCGCATTGATAGAAAAGAATCTAATTATCCCACGTCTTATTGCCAAAAGCTGGAAGCAATAATTTTCCAATATACTGCCCATCTTCATTTAAGATAATGACAAAATTTAGATCTTGAAAATCCGGCGCTTCTATGAATGCAAATATAATTTTAGCTTGATTCGCACATGACAGGGCACCTATCGCTGCTCCTTTTACGTGCGATCCAACCTCGTCCTTCTCAAATACGGAAAGAGCTTGCCTCTGAATTGCCCCCTGATCGATATAACGAGGACAGGTCCTTAACATGGAAGGGCTTAACGAAGCACGGTACCATCCGTGTGATGCCAGCCCGTCCGAGGAAGGCCATCCAATAAATCCAGATGAGATTAACAGAAAATGTTTCAGCATCTATAAAATACTCGATCGACAATTAGTCCAGCGATCACATGCACTGCTTATTTCCGGTACTTGTGCACACTCTATCCTTTTCGCCATACCTTTGCCTTAAATCCAGACCCTGAGAAATCCTCCACCTATTTTCCGTAGCGACCGCGTTGATCTCATTTACCTTTGCTGTCCCCATCGTTGGATATGCGCTTATATCTGCCGCAGCGCTAGACGTTCCTTTCATGTCGTTGTAACCATGCTCGAAGAACTCATGAGATAGCTGGGTCTTAATATCGGCGTAAAGCTCCCTACCTCCTGGGCCAACGGCGCCTTCGTCGACTGGTTTATTAAGGCGAATATATATATAAACATCAGTGCCTTTTCCATTGCTGACATTGGCGTAATTTTCTATTGTCTGAGGACTAGGAGAAACAGCCACGTCTTCATCACGATAAACAGGGACAAGCATCGCCAATTTTTCAGAACTTTCCATTTCCTTGTATTTATCAGCCCATTCCTGTCCAGATTCTACCATCTCCTTTAGGGCTTGAACCATCTGCTGATTCTCAACACTTGAACCCAAGTATCCTAATTTCATTCCGGTTGGATCTGTGTGGGTAATCGGATCGCCACCAACATAAATATAAAGGTTAGCCTGATCCTTATACCCAATCGGATCGGTCTGCATGAACCGCCCCAGCGTGGGCGAGTACATCCGTGCCTTGTAGTAATTGAGCCCGATCATGTTCAGCCACGTTTGACCCGTATAGCCAAACAAGGGCGGATTATTTGGATTGGTATAGCTCGCGATTCCATATTCATCGTACGCAATGATGTTCAAGACGTTTCCATTGGTATCAGCTACGGAGACGATCGATCCCTGGGCGTCGCTTTCGAGGCTGCGCGGAACCGTGGGGCTGGACGCCGGATACCAGATTAGCGGTTCATCTACGCCTGGTCCGAATACATACCGCGAGTTAAGCGCGCCGGTCGTGTCGTTAACACCATATCTTTCAACAATATGATCGCCGTCCTGGAGATATTGCAGCGAACTCAATCCGCCAAGCGTGACTCGCCAAAGGCGTCCAAGCGGGTCGTAGATAATCGTGTTCGTCCCGGTCGTCGTGATCGCGCTTATCATCCGATTCTCGACATCGTATGCGTAGGTGTTGGTGCCATCGCCCGTCAGATTGCCGTTGTCGTCGTATGTGAAGCTCGCGCTGCCGGCGGCTGTATATTGGTTGAGCCCATTGACGGTGTAGGGGCGGGAAACACTGACATACCCCGTAAAGGCGTAGGCAGCGTTCGATCTAGTCTTCGTTACGATCTGGCTGGCAGGATTGTAGGCGAATGTGCTCGTCAGATCGCTTGTCGTGCCCGCCAGGTCGTTCGACAGGCTGGCAAGCCGCGATACCGAATCATAGCCGTACGTCGTGTTTACGGCGGCCCGCGTGTCGCCTTGGCGGCGGCCTTGATTGTCATAGGTGATCGTCGCGATCGTCGCCGCGCCGTTCACCTTGATTGTCGTTGCACGATCGAGGCCATCGTAATCATACGTGAAGTATGTGCCGTCGGGATGAGTAATCCGGATGCGATTGCCATCGGCGTCGAATTGATAGCTCAACGTAAGCGGGGCAAAGCCCATAGTGTTGGTCGTGCTGAGAAGCTCACCGAACCCGTCAAAGCTGTTGGTGATCCCTACCCCGCTCGCCGAGCCGAACAGCGCCGACGTCTGCAAGCCCCGCAGGTCATAGGCGTAATAGACATCGTTCGCCGTCCCGCCGGGAATGTCCTTCACCGTGTTGCGGTTGAGCGCGTCGTACGCATAGCGGATCACGTTGCCGTCGCGCTTCATCAGCTTCGCGCGGTTGCCGTCGCGGTCGTAGGCGTATTTCTCGCAATCGTCGCCCGCGGTCCGCGTCTCCGAGGGACCCGCGACGGTGTTGCCGAACCCGTCCGTCGCCTCCGCGATCGTCCCGATCGTGCAGGGCGCAGAGGTTCCCGTCACCGTCTTCGAGGGGAAGGCCCAGGCAACCAGCCGGTCGAACCCATCATAGGTGTAAGTCGTGAGGTTGCCGTTGGCGTCCTTCAGCGTCTTCTGCTTGCCGTTGTCGGTATAGGTATAAGTGACGTAATCCTGCTGAAGCTGCGGCAGGCCCACAGTCGGCGTCTGCGCCAATGCCTTGATCACCTTCAGCAACTGGCCGGCAGCGTCATAGACGTTCTGACTGATTCGATCGGGGCCATAGGTCGCGCTGATCGTCGCCAGGGTGCAGGCCGACGCCGGAAGCGACGTCCATGTCGCAGGGTTCATCCGAACCGCTGTGCAATCGAGCCGGCCGAGCGTATCATAACTATATTGTGTGACCGCCGTTTTGGTCCAGGTCGTGCCGCCATCGGCCGAGCCCGAAACCGTCTCGAGGATCTTACGATCAAAACCGTCATAGGCCGTTTCGACCTTGCTGAAGACCTTGAACCCGCTCGTCCCATTCCATGCCGGCCAACCCGACGGCGCCACGGAATCCGATTGCCAGCTCGACAGCTGCCCTCGCTCGACCAGGATCAGGCGCCCTGCCGCATCATAGCTGTTCCGAACCGCCGCATATGCGAGCGGCCCAGCACCATCCGGGTCAGGAGAGATCGCACCGACTATACGACCGCCATCGTCATAGCGCATCGCGCTGGTGAAGTCGGAGGGTGCGGCCTGAGCCCAGGCGTCCGTTGGCACCAGCAATGCCACAAACAAGGCCGGCAGGATTGCGCGGAGCCACCGCATCGCGCCGCTGCTCACGAACAACTCGCCAGGTTGGCGCGCGGCTTGGTCGTCCAGATCCGATGCCCGTTGCGATCGTTACCGTAGCAAGTACGGAGCGTCGTCATCGCCAGACTGCCATTAACCATCGTTTCGGCAGTCACCGCCACGCCGCGCAGGAACAAATTGTTCGGCCCACTGTCGGGGCCGTAGTCGTAAACGGTCTTCACCTCGTCATTGCTACCGGCCGCACAAGGCGCCGTCGGATTACCGGTCGCCGCGCTGGTCCTGCAATAACTCTCGGTAGCGAGCAGCCAGATTGGAGCGCTGGCATGAACGTATCCGCCACTGCTATTGAGTACCCAGGCATAGCGCTGGACGTAGGTATAGCGCGTTTGAGCCCGCACGCCGTTCGTATCCGCCGGCTTGGTTACCGTCAGCGGCAGGCCGTTGTCGGGGTTATAGGTCAAATCGGTCTGGTTGTTCTTTGCGTCACGGATCCAGGTCGGCTTGTTGCAATATTTGAAGTTGGACGTTGTACAATCGGTGGGATAGCTTGCAGTCTTTGTCACTGACGGCAATCCTGAACCGGACTTCGGTACGGTCGTTTCGGTAACGATATTTCCGCGTCCGTCATAGGCATACGTAATGCCATTCCCTTCCGGCTGAACAGCGGCAATAGTCTTGAAGCTACCTGTATTGCCTGTGTCGCGACCGTAAAACCAATTACGGCCCAATTCGTCACGAAAGGTCGAAAGCGCCCCCACGAACGTGTACCCCCCGCCATCCGTCCAATTATTATTGGGGTCGGTGACGATCGTATCCGCCTGGGTAAAGGGATTGATCCCTTGGTCGGATTCATTTGGCGCGGGATGCTGATATACCCAAGTGTGCTGACCGTCGTTCACCGTTGCGACGGCATCAACTTCACCCTGACTCCCATTATCCGGGTTATGGACATACGTGTAGGTCACCGGCGAATCCGCAACGCCAAGCGTGCTGATGCTTTGAATGTCGGTATAGACGCTCTGTCCTCCGAAAGCCGTCTTGTAGCGAAATCCCGCGGTGCCGGGCGATGTCACAGTGGTGCCATTGACATCAGTCGTCATCGTTATCTTCGTCGGTAGGCCGGAAACAGACGCGCAGTCGACAAGCGCAGACTCATCGCAGTAGACATAAGCCTTATTATAGAATGTTATCGTTTTATTCGAACCGCTAGATGAAAACTGCAAACCATAGCCACGAGATGAAACAATAAACTTCAATATATGATTTGAACTATAATAATAGTTCCAGGTTTCACCCGATGCGTATGTAATCACGTCGATGATACCTACACTATTTCCTGTTATATCGTACTTATCGCCATTGCGATTAAAATATATCCCGAGGCCAGAACCACGCGGAAGGCCGAATATATTGTCTCCAAGGCTCCAAGCCGGTGGTGAAGAAGGGTTGTTGAACCAAGCAGCTCCAGGAAGAAATAGAGCTGCCCCAATCGGGGTATTATAGGAAATTGTTGTCCCCAAGCCACTTTCGGAACTTGATACCTTTATATCGGTACTCAGTGTCGCCAGATCCTGATCGTAAGCAGGGGCAGCCAAATGCATAATCAAGTTCATGGGGTTTTGAGGATCGCCCGCCATTATCAGTGGTTTATCAACCCGGAGGGCACCAGACACATAGTCGACACCATTGCGATCCGAACTTCGTTCCGGCTGCGCCGGATTAAGGACGAAATCGGTCTGCGCGAAAACAGGAAATGGCGCTAGGATTCCCAGACAGGCGCTTATAATGCCGGCGAAATAACGGCGGCGAATAGTGGCCCTCTGCCCCTGTGTGTCTTCGTGCATTTCTTGTCCCACTTACTGACGTCGCTTAATTGACGAGAGTGACGTATTGCCAACCGCAGTCTTCACGGCGAGAAGACCGACGTCAAAGCGGGATTGGCAGGCAATATCAGAGACTTGAAAGCCACGCCGGCAGTCATCGCACCCGCCCCCTTAATTACCCCGTTGCAAAATCATTTCCTGAGATGCGCCCGATCGATCGCTACAGAGGCGGCCCATCCTGACAAGTTTGGGAGTTTCCGGTCACGGTGAGGTTGACGTTCCCGGTCGACGTCGCACCAAGACTGTCCGAAACAACGTAGGTCAGCGAATAGGATCCCGGCGAGTTAGCCCCGATCTGTATCGACGAGGCGCTCACGACCGACGCCCACACGGTTGACGGCGAATTGGACGATACGCTGACAACCGTGAGCGGCAGGTTGTTTTCCGGGTCCGTATCATTCGCCGTTACGTTGAGCGTCTTCAGAATAGAGCAATTGAACGACACGCTGTCGAGATTGGCCACAGGCGGCTGGTTCGAGGATGTGGGAGTAGGAGTAGGAGTAGGAGTAGGCGTTGGTGTCGGACTGGGCGTTGGTGACGGGGTCGGCGCGGGGCACGCTGCGGGAGCGCTGGTGCCTACATCATACCTCGTACGATTACCCGCAGGATCGAAGCAGGTTCCGGTGGTGCGCCCGTTGTTGGTCCCACCGGTGATCGTTGACCCCTGGAGGCGACCAAGGCCATCATAAGTGTAGGTGGTCGTTTCCTGAGCAAGCGCCCCATAAGACAGGACGACGATCGTCGCCGCCGAACTCGCCAACCAAATCTTGGCACGACTCATGACTTTCCCCTCTGCCCACCCGCATAGAGAACATCAGAGGCATGGAGCACGCAACGAATTTAATGTTCAGTTCCATCGCTTTATCAGGTTGACGAGCAGGACGCGTTCAGCACACCGGCATGCTCCCGAGTCGCAACCTTTCCTATCGGCAAAAAAAGCCGCCCCTGCCCGAAGGCAGGAGCGGCTGTCGATTGTCTGTCGATCGGTCCGGATCAGAACTGGACGTTCACCGTGGCCGTGAAGGCACGCGGGCTGCCGATCTGCGCGAACGGAACGTTGAACACGCCCGTCGACCCGCCCGAGAAACCGCCGACATAATATTTGTTGAAGACGTTCTGGACGTTGACCTGCAAGAAGGTCTGGTCGTTCAACCCGAGGAAGCCGAGCTTCAGACGGGCGTCGAGATCGACCGTACCGTACGCCGGGGTCTTCGCGGCATAGACCTGATAGGCCGTACCAACGCAGGTTTGGTTCACGATCGAACCGTTGCACTGCAGGTTGGGCAGGTTCTGGTCGTTCAGATAACGCGGGCCGGTAACCTTGCCCTGTACGCCGAGCGAGAGCGGCCCCATATCGCCCTGCAAGCGCAGACCGTAAGTGTAGACCGGCGAACCCGACTCACGCTTACCGGCGGTCGCCGCGTAGATCGTCTGACCAGCCGCGGTGCAATTCGGCGTAGCCGTCGCGTTGCACTTGCCCAGTTCGACGTTATTCTTGATCTCCGACTTAAGGTACGATCCCCACGCGTAGATCAGGACTTCGCGGATCGGACGATAGGCGAAGCTGCCGTCGATGCCATACTTATCCACGCGGCCCAGGTTGCGATAGATCGTCTGCTGGGTGTCAGGGTCGTAGGCGCTGGCCAGGCGATTGGTGAAGCGCGTGTACCACGGGCTGATCGTCGCCTGGATCTTGCTGGTCGTGTAGCGGACACCGGCGTCGAAATTGTCCGTGGTTTCAGGCGCCGGATGCGCCGCCGCGTCGCTCAACGCGTAATAGAAGGCGTTGTACAGGTTGTCGGTACCCGGCACCTGCAGGCCCTTCGAATAGTTCACATAAGCGGTGAACCCGCCACCGAACTTGTAGGTCGCGCCCAGGTTCGGAAGCACCCGGTTGTAATTGTACTTGCGAGTCTGCGGCGGGGCATATGTCGGGTTGGCCGCGGCATACGTGGCGTTGTCGGCAGTCGCCCCGCGACCGAGGCAGTCGACAAAGCCGCTCGCCGAAGTGGTGAAGCAGAAATTGTGCAGGTTGCGCTTGAACCACGGCGCACGGACGCCGAGGTTGACGGTCAGACCGCCGAACGTTCCACGATATTCGCCCGACACTTGGTCGAGAACGGCGAACGACAGGCGATCGCGCTTCTCGATGATCTTGCCATCCTTGGTCAGGATCGGGTTGTTGATCGGGAAGACATCGAACGGCTGGCCGTTGGCCTGGAGGTATCCGAGCTCGCCGGTCTGCCGATGGCGACCGTAATCGTGCGAATAGCTGATACGGATCGAGTTGTTTTCGTCGAGGTTATAACGCAGCGACGAGATGAGGCCGTAACGGTGCGTCACCGTCTGGCTCGGCGCCAGCAACGTAACCTTGTCGCGCGTATCGCCATCGCCGTTCAGGTCGTGTCCGATATAATAGCTGTTGCCGATATAGCCATAGAGCGGCGTCGTGATCGCTCCGCGCGTGGCATTGGCAGTTTGAGTATAGCCGTTACCTTCGATGCCGGTGACGGTGCCACCGCCGTTCGCCTTGACATACTGAAAGCTCGGCTCAACCGTGAGGACGAGACCAGGCGCCAGCGTGAAGCGCGAGCTGATGCGGATGTTGCCGGTGTTCGAAGGGTTATAGCGCTCGTCGAAACTGGTGCCGCAGCTGTTGGTGCCATCGGTAACACCGGCCGTCCCCTGCACCACTTGGCAGAGCGGCACGCTGTACGGCAGCTCGTCGCGGTTGAACGGGAAGCGGTTTCCTGAACCGGTGCCCGGCGTACGAGTCGCACCCGTCGCGACGTTCGTCGTATCGTACCGCAGCGGCGCCGACCCGAAGAAGTTGTTGCGGTTGACGTTGTAATTGGCCGAGATCGAGATGAAGTCGCCGTTCGAACCGATCGGCTGATAGATGCGGGCGTTGTACTGCGCCTTGCGAATCTTGCCGAAGTCGTTGAACACGACGTTGTTCTCGGCATGGCTGGCCGAGAACCAGGCCTTGGTGCCGAACTTGGTGAATTCGCCGGTGTTGATCAGGCCGAACACGCGGAAGAAGTTATAGTCGCCGATCGAACCCTGCAGACGGGCGCCGAACTTGTCGGTCGGCAGGATCGTGCGGTAATTGACCGTCGAGCCGGAAGCGGCCGCGGTCGGGCTGTCGACGTCGGTCGAGCCATAGCTGACATTGACCTGCTCGATCAGTTCGGGGTCGAGCTGCTGGTTCGAATAGAGCGCGTAGTTACCCGTGTCGTTCAACGGAACGCCGTCGAAGGTCAGCGCGATGCGCGACGAGTCGAAACCGCGAATGGTCAGGGTGCCGCCGGCCGAACCGAACGGGTCGTTGTTCTGGAAGCTGACGCCCGGCAGCGCGTTGATCGTGTCGAGGATCGAGTTACCCGGGGTCTGGCGCGAAATGAACTCCTGGTTCAGCACGCCGCGCGCCTTGGTCGTGTCGGGAATCTCTACCCCGCCGACGCCCTTGCTCGCCTTGGTGGCGGTGATGACGATGTCGCCTTCGAAGTCCGCCGTACCGGCCGACTGCGCATAGGCTGCCCCCGGAAGCATGATCGCGGCCGCAGCCACGCCAATAAGAAATTGAGTCCGCATGATATTCCCCTTTGGGCGCGATTCGCTGATGCGCGGTGCTGTTTTCACCGTCGCCAGCGCCCATGGAGGCAGAATATTTCGGTTGGATGACAACGCAAGGGCGCTGGCGATTAACTGTGGATTAAGCCGATGCTGCGTTGCAAAAAAGCATCATCCCGCTTCGGTGACGATCGCGGCCCAGCCGGCCTCATCGGTCACCTCTATCCCGAGTTCCGCGGCTTTCTTCAGCTTGGATCCCGCTCCCGGACCGGCAACGACGAGGTCAGTCTTGGCCGACACCGATCCGGAAACGCGCGCGCCGAGCGATTCGGCCTGCGTCTTCGCCTCGTCGCGGCTCATCGTTTCCAGCGTGCCCGTGAACACCACGGTCTTGCCGCTGACGCGCGACTCGCGGGCGGCGAAGACGAAGGGCGGCGGCGTGACCTCCGCCAGCAAATCGTCCCAGACCGCCCGGTTGTGCGGCTCGTGGAAAAAGTCCGCCAGGGCATTGCCCACCGCAGCGCCGACATTGTCGATCCCGATATGCTCGGCGATCGCCTTGTCGCGCCGGGCGCGGAATTTCTGGTTGTCCTCCGCCAAAGCGGGGACGATGCCGTCGCGCACCGCGATGATATCGTCCGCCAGTCGTTTGATCTCGGGCAAGGTCGGGTGACGCTTCAGCAGGTCGCGCGCGGTGACGACGCCGACATGCCGGATGCCGAGCCCGAACAGCAGGCGCACGGGATCTGGCGTCCGCTTTGCCTCGATCGCCTCGAGCAGATTGTCGACCGACTTGTCCTTCCACCCTTCGCGGCCGAGCAACTCCTCGCGATGCGCCGCCAGACGGAAGATGTCGGCGGGTTCGGCGATCCAGCCGAGCTCGAGGAATTCGCGGATCGTCTTGTCGCCCAGTCCCTCGATGTCGAGCGCCCCACGGCTGACGAAATGACGCAGTCTTTCCTGTCGCTGCGCCGGGCAAATCAGTCCTCCGGTGCAGCGGATATCGACTTCTCCTTCCTCGGCCAGCGCCTCCGACTGGCATTCGGGGCAATGGGTCGGGAAGGTCCAGGGATCGCGAGCCACGTCGCGCGTCAGATTCTCGACGATCTGCGGGATGACGTCGCCGGCACGCTGGAGCACGACGCGGTCGCCCGGGCGGACACCGAGCCGCGCGATCTCGTCGGCATTGTGCAGGGTGGCGTTGGTCACCACCACACCGCCTACCGTCACCGGTTCGAGCCGTGCCACCGGAGTGAGCTTGCCAGTGCGTCCGACCTGGATGTCGATCCGCTCGAGCGTGGTCTGCGCGCGCTCGGCGGGGAATTTGTGCGCCAGCCCCCAGCGCGGGGCGCGCCCGACGAAACCGAGCCGCGCCTGCCAATCGAGCCGGTCGACCTTGTAGACCACGCCGTCGATGTCGAACGGCAGATCGGCCCGCTCGGCCTCGATCGCCTTATAGGTCGCCAGCGCCCGATCGAGCGTGCCGCCGGGCTGGAACTGGCGCGTGACCGGGAATCCCCAGGCCCGGATCGCCGCGATCACCATGGATTGCGTGTCGCCCGGCAGATCGCTCGCATCACCCCACCCCCAGGCGAAGAATCGCAGCGGTCGGGCGGCGGTAACCGCGGCGTCCTTCTGGCGCAGCGAGCCGGCGGCTGCGTTGCGCGGATTGGCGAACTGACGCGCCTTGTCGGGATCCTCGGCGTCCGCAAGCAGCCGCGCGTTGAGCGCGGCGAAGGCCCGCTTTTCCATATAGACCTCGCCGCGCACCTCGAACACGTCCGGTGCCCCGGCAGGGAGGCGCGCCGGAATATCGCTTATCGTGCGTACGTTCGCGGTCACGTCTTCGCCGATCTGGCCATCGCCGCGCGTCAGCGCCTGGACCAAGTGCCCGTTCTCGTAGCGCACCGAACAGCTTAGGCCGTCGATCTTGGGCTCGGCGGTCAGCGCCAGCGGCTCGTCCTCGGGCAGATTGAGAAAGCGGCGGACGCGAGCGACGAAGTCGCCGACCTCCTCGTCGTCGAACGCATTGTCGAGGCTGAACATCGGCCGCGCGTGCGCAACCTTGGCGAGGTGCCCCGAGGGCGCGGCCCCGACCTTGCGGCTCGGCGAATCGTCGCGGACGAGATGCGGGAAGGCGGCCTCGATCGCGGCATTGCGCTTTATCAGGGCGTCGAAATCGGCATCAGAAATCTCCGGTGCGTCATCGGCATGGTAGAGCCGGTTGTGGCGCGCGATCTCGCTGGCGAGATATTCGAGCTCCCTGGCGGCGGCGGCATCGTCGGCGGGCAGCGGATTCGTCGTCATGCGCTTCCTTTAGAGACTGATTCGGCGTCGCAGAAGCGGCAGCCGCCCGATCCCATGAAACCGCGTCCCCGTCGCCGCAATTGCGCCACGCACGCGGCGCAGCCTCGCGCCGATGCTATTCTTCGTCCTGGCCTTGCAAGCCGCGGCCACCGCGAGCGAACGACCATCGCCACCGGCGAGGGATTTCGAGCGGTTCGACCTTGCCGCGGCGAAGCCGGCAGCACGCGACAGCGATTGCGGTATCGAGGATGCCGGAAGCGACATCGTCGTCTGTTCGCGCAAGAAGATCATGGACATCGACACCAGCCGGATGCCGGCGTTCGCCGAAAAACCGGTGCGCACGACGATAGACCTGCCCGGCGGCGTAAAAGCGGGCGTCGGCACGACCGCCCGCAAGGTCGGCAACTTTCCCTCCAACGCGATCATGGGAAAGGTGAAAATCCCCTTCTGATCATCGCGGCCGCCTTATCGTTAGCGACCTCACAGCGCGCCGAACGTCCAGGCGGCGATCGCACCGAGAACCAGCAGAAGCAGGTCGGCAACGATCGTCGCCACGACGACCGTCCACCCGACCCGGCGGCGAACCATCGCGACCGCCAGCCAGAGCCAGGCGATGACGATGAGCACGCAGGCCACGATCAGGCCGTCGATCGCAAGGCCGCCGAGCGTACCGCAATCGAACTGGCAATAGCCGACCGCAAGCGCCGTCATCCAGGCGAGCGGAACCCAGCCGATCGGCAACAGGATCGCGCTGGACCACGCAAATATTCGCGCGGCGCGCGACGGACGGGGCCGGGCGCTCATGCCGCTTCCAACAACCGCTCGGCCTGCGCGCGCGCTTCGTCGGTGATCGTCGCCCCCGACAGCATCCGGGCGATTTCCTCGCGCCGCGCCTGGTCGTCGAGCGCGATCACGCCGGTGCGCGTGACCACGCCATCGGAGGATTTGGCAATGAAATAATGCTGGCCACCGCGTGCCGCGACCTGCGGGCTGTGCGTCACGACGAGCAGTTGCGTCCGCTCCGCGAGCCGGGCGAGCCGCTCGCCGATCGCCGAAGCGACGGCGCCGCCGACGCCGCGATCCACCTCGTCGAAGATCATCGTCGCCGCCCCTCCCTCCTCGGCCAGGCTGACCTTGAGTGCAAGGATGAAGCGCGACAATTCACCGCCGGAGGCGATCTTGGTGAGCGCGGCAAAAGGCGCGCCGGGATTGGTCGCGATCTCGAACTCGACCCGATCCTTGCCGCCCGGGCCCCATTGCTCGTCGGACAGCGTTTCCACCACGGTGCGGAAACGAGCGGCGTCGAGCTTGAGCGGCGCGAGTTCGCCTGCCACCGCGGCATCCAACCGCGCTGCAGCGTCATGCCGTTCGGCGGAAAGCGCGTCGGCCGCTTTCTCATAACGGGCGCGCGTCTCGGCCACGTCACGCCCGAGCGCTGCGAGCCCCTCCTCCCCGGCTTCGATCGCGGCGAGCCGGACGGCCATCTGCTCGGCGAAATCGGCAAGCTCGTCGGGCTGGACGCGATGCTTGCGTGCCATCGCGCGAAGATCGAATAGCCGCGCTTCGTCCTCTTCGAGCGCGCGCGGATCGAACATCAACGCGATGCGCGCGGCCGCCATCTGCTCCTCGGCCAACGCGCCTTCGTTGATCGCGCGGTCGAGCGCGGCGAGCGCCTCAGCCAGCGCCGGATGCGCGTCGGCGATACGTTCGAGCACGCGCGCCGCCTGGCGAAGGCGGGCCATGCCACCCTCCGACCCGCCGAGATAGTCGTCGAGCGCGACCATGTCCTCGGCGATCCTTTCCGACCGTTGCATCGTCCGACGGCGCTCGGCGAGCGCTTCCTCCTCGCCGGGTTCGGGCGCGAGCTGGCGCAATTCGGCGACGGCATGGGCGAGATAGTCGCGGTCGCGCGTGGCGGTATCGATCTCCGCGCGCGCTACCGCCAGCGCATCCTCGGCGTCGCGCCAGGCGCGATAGGCCTGCGCAACGGCACCGGCATGGCAACGCCCAAACGCGTCGAGCAGAGCACGGTGACCGCGCGGGTTGAGCAATCCGCGATCGTCATGCTGGCCGTGCACCTCGACCAGATATTGTGCCAGTTCGCGCAGCAGCCCGGCCGATGCGGGCTGGTCGTTGACGAAAGCGCGGCTCCCGCCGTCGGCCTTGACGATGCGGCGGATGATCAGCGGCTCGCCCGGATCGATGTCGAGCGCGTTCTCCGCGAGCAGGGACGCAATCGGCCCGCCATCATGCGGAGTATCGAAACTTGCGGTGACGACAGCCTGCGGTGCCCCCTGCCTGACCAGACCGCTGTCGGCGCGGGCACCGAGCGCGAGGCCCAGCGCGTCGAGCAGGATCGATTTCCCCGCCCCGGTCTCCCCGGTCAGCACGCCCAGCCCGGCGCCGAAATCGAGCTCAAGCGCTTCGATCAGCACGACGTCCCGGATGGCGAGCGAAGTCAGCATCGCGCCATCCTTAGCGGCAAGTCCGTCGCGCGGTCATCCCTGTAAATTTTCGCCCGGGGCAGCTCCACCCTGCAACTCCGCCCGATCGCAGATGGGGAGGGAGTCCAGGACGCGCCGCGGACTGCTGGACGGGAATCTCATCCTCGCCGCTACGCGGCCGCGGCCCCACCACGCCACCGCGTTGCGCGGCCCCCCTCCCCAAGCAAGCCTGGGGAGGATTGGACGGCCGATGTCGAGGCGCTATTTCTTGATCGGACCGCTGCCGGCGCCGCCGGTGTTGCTCGTCCCGGTCGAGCCCTGGCCTTCATCCTTGGCGGCGACGCCCGGCGTCCCCGGCGCAACCGGCTGCGCATCCTTGAAACCGATCGGAATCGGCAATTCACCCGGCGCGAGCGGCGCCGCCGGCTTGTACGGATGCTCCTGCATCAGCTTGTAGGCGTGCTTGTACCAGTCGGTGCCCGGATAATTGGTGCCCAGCACCGCCGCCGACTTCTGCGCCTCTTCAGGCACACCGAGCGCGAGATAGGTTTCGGTCAGGCGCATGAGTGCCTCGGGCACGTGCGTGGTCGTCTGATATTGGTCGATCACGTTGCGGAAACGCAGCGTCGCTGCCAGCCACTGGCCGCGCGTTTCGTAGAAGCGGCCGATCTCCATCTCCTTGCCCGCCAAATGGTCGCGGACGAGGTCGATCTTGAGGCGGGCATCGGCAGCATATTTGGTGTTGGGATAGCGGCGGACGAGTTCACCCAACGCATCGAGCGCCTGCTGCGTGATCTTCTGGTCGCGCGTCACGTCGGCGATCTGCTCGTAATAGCCGAGCGCGACGAGATAATAGGCGTAGGGCGCGTCGCGATTGCCCGGATGGACCGCCAGGAAGCGCTGCGCCGACTGGATCGACTGGGTATAATCGGTATCCATGTAATAGCTGAACGCGCTCATCAGTTGCGCGCGTCGCGCCCAGATCGAATAGGGGTGCTGACGTTCGACCTCGTCGAACAGCACCGCAGCTTCCTTGTAGCGCCCCTGATCCAGCCGATTCTTGGCCAGCGTGTAGAGCGTGCCGACGTCACGCGCGATATAGGGGACGTCGCCTTTCTTGAGGCCGCCGCCGCGGCCGGCACAGCCCGCCATCGGCAGGGCAACGAGAGCGATCAGCGCGAGCGCGACGGAACGGGACTGGGCAATACGCATGGCGCGTGGTCTTAGCGCAGCGCGCGCGGGGCGCAAACAATCCTTTTATGCGGTCCGTCGCGTTGGCATGACGGGACACGGGATCGGCCGCGCGCGCCGTGCGTTCGCTCTCCAACGGACCGAAAGGGAGGGCCATAATCGATGCCAGCCACCTTGCTTGCCACCAAACGGGTCGAGAAGCCGTGGGGACGCCATCACCTTTGGCCCGGATTCACCGACCCCGCCCCCAATGGCGAGGCGATCGGCGAAATCTGGTTCCAAACCCCGGATGCGGGCACGCCCGATTTGCTGATCAAATATCTGTTCACCAGCGATCGCCTTTCGGTCCAGGATCATCCCGACGATGCCGCGGCGCGCGCGGCGGGGTATCCGCGCGGCAAGGATGAATGCTGGGTGATTCTCGATGCCGAACCCGGCGCGACGATCGCCCTCGGGACGAAGGAGCCGACCACCCGCGAGAAGCTGCGCGACGGCGCGCTCGACGGGTCGATCGTCGACATGCTCGACTGGAAACCGGTAAAGGCCGGCGACTTCCTCTATTCGCCCGCGGGCACGATCCATGCGATCGGCGGCGGCATCACGCTGGTCGAAACCCAGCAGAATGTCGACCTGACCTATCGCCTGTACGATTATGGCAGCGATCGCGAATTGCACCTCGCTGCCGGCCTGAAGGTCGCCGACCCGAATCCCTTTCACCCCGACCCGATCGTCGGCGAGGTCGAGGAGGGGCGCACGATATTGTGCGAAGGCCCCAAGTTCGTGCTCGAACGCTGGTCGGGCGGCGACCGCACCATCACCCTGCCCGACGGTGTGACCGGCTGGCTGACGCCGCTCAATGGCGAGGGCGTGGCGGACGGTGTGGCGTGGCGCGCCGGCGAATGCGTGACGGTGACCGGCACCGCGCATATCGCCGCAGCGGCGGGAAGCGACCTGCTGTTCGCCTATCCGGGCAACAAACGCATTTGAACCGGCCGATCTCCAATCCTCATTAACCATATGAGGTCTAGGACAGACGGATGCTGCGCGTCCTCACGCTTTCGACCCTGTTCCCGGATGCTACCCGGCGCAATTTCGGCGTGTTCGTCGAACGCCAGACGCTCGAACTCGCGGCGCATCCCGACGTCCAACTGCGCGTGGTGGCTCCGGTCGGCCTGCCCCCTTTTCCGCTGGCGTTGCGCGGGCGCCACGCCAGCCTGGCCGCGCTGCCGCCCGGCGAACAGTGGAAGGGCGTCGACGTCTATCGCCCCCATTTCCTGGCACTGCCCGGCACGGCGGGCCGTTTCCACGCGGCCTTTCTGACGCGCGCCCTGGTGCCCGTTCTCACCGATCTGCGCCGCGACTTCGCGTTCGACGTGATCGATGCGTCCTTCTTTTTCCCCGACGGCCCGGCCGCCGTCGCGCTCGGCAAACGATTCGGCGTGCCGGTATCGATCAAGGCGCGCGGTAGCGACATCCACCATTGGGGAACTGCGACGATCACCGCGGGCCAGGTCCGCGCGGCCGGCAACGCGGCCGCCGGCCTTCTCGCCGTATCGGAGGCGATGAAGCGCGACATGGTTGCGATGGGCATGCCCGCCGACCGCATCCGCGTCCATCGCACCGGGGTCGATCTCGGCCAGTTCGTGCCGCGCGATCGCAATGCCGCAAAGGCTTCTTTGAACGTGCGCGGCCCACTGATCGTGTCGACCGGCGCGCTGATCGAACGCAAGGGGCACGACATCGTCATCGACGCAATCGCCTCGCTGCCCAACGTCACGCTGCTGATCGCCGGCGAAGGCAATTATCGCGAAGCGCTCGAAACCAGGATCACGGCGAAAAAGCTGGGCGACCGCGTCCGCCTGCTCGGGGCGGTGCCGCATGGCGAGATGGCGATGCTGCTCGCCGCCGCCGATGCGATGGCACTTGCGTCGGAGAATGAAGGCCTGGCCAATGCATGGGTCGAGGCGTTGGCCTGCGGCGTGCCGGTGGTCATCCCCGATGTCGGAGGTGCCGCGGAAGTCGTGACCGACCGCGCTTATGGCCGCATCGTCGGCCGGTCGCCGGCGGGCTTTGCGTCGGGAATCGCGGCGGTTCTCGCCGACCATACGCCGCCCGCGGCCGTCAGGACCGGCGCCGAACGCTTCACCTGGGAAGCGAACACCGCCGGCCTGTTCGATCACCTGAGCGGACTGGTCACTTCTTTTTCGCTGGATCCATCGGCGTCCCGCGCCACGCCGCGGCCTGATAATCGCTGAGAGTGACGAGGTCTCCCATCTCGACCGGCATGTCGATCAGGTGGAGCCCCCAATCCTTCAGGATCGTGCCGTTCACGACGACATCGCCGACGATTGTATCGGTGCGCTTGTCCCTGGGATCGGCATTGACCGTCACAGCCAGATAATCGAAGCCGTTGTTCGATACGCATTCGGCGGAAATCAGGCCCGGCACCGATACGAAAGGCGTCGTCACCGGTGCATTGTCGCTGGTCCATGGTCCCATCGGCGCGCTCGCGAGGCCTGCGCCCTTCGTACCGAGAATCGCGTCGGTGACCGCCTTGCCCCCGCCGAGCGCGGCGGGGTTGACACACGCCGCGACCATGCCGGGCTGCGGCACCTTGCCGAAACGGCTGTTCTCCGGCGGCGGTGAATCGGCACGGAAAGTCACGTAGCTGACCACGCAATCGTACTGGTTTGCCGATTTGCAGAGCCTGGTCTGCTTGAAATCGCCGCCGACGTCGCCGCCCGCCGGCACCGCGACATTGGTGCCGAGCAGATAGGCGGCGATCATCAGCCGGCGCTGCTCGGGGTCCTTTTCGATCACGTCGGCGATCAATTGCTTGAGGATGCCTGCGCCCTGGCTGTGCCCGATCAGCACCACTCCCCTGCCCGCCTGGTATTTCTCGCGATATTTCCACCACGCCGCCTCGACGTCGAGATAGGCGAGCTTGCGATCGGCGGCCGTGGCCTTGCCTGCCATGATGTCGCGCAACGCCGTCAGCGTGACCTGGCGATAGAGCGGCGCATAGACTCGGCAATGCGCCGCGAACCGCGCCGCCTGCGTCGCCGCGACCTGTTTTTCCTCGGGACCGATATTGAGATCGCTGTTGGGCGTCGGGTCGAGCGACACCGTCGGATAGACGTAGAAACAATCGAACTTGGGCTCGGGATCGGCCTTGAACTTGACGATCTTGCGCTTTCCGTCGGCGGCAATCACCGTGACGTTCTGGTCAGCGGCGCAAGCGTCCTGCCGGCCGGGTAAGCAAAGCCATCCGGCATCCGAATTATAATCAGGAGCGGGAATGATGGCGAATTGCTGCGGCGGGGCTGGAGGAGGTGTCGCCGGGGCTGTTGCCGGCGCCGCCGCAGGAGCCGTCACGGGCGCCGGTGCCGTCTGGGCGATTGCGGGCTGGGCGAACGCCATCATCAGCGCGCCGGCGGATAGCAAAGTCTTCATGCCTTTTCCCCTCGCTTCTATGCCAGGGCAACCCTAGCCAAGCGCGCGGGCCCCGATCAACCCACCGGGTAAAACGCACCGCCGATCCAGCGGCCCTCGGCGCGCAATACGCCCCAGGCACGTGCGGCCGCACGGCTGTCCATCGCTTCCACCCCGATCCCCCGCGCCTCGAGCGCGCGAATCAGGGGAACCGGCGGGCGCACCAGACTGGCACCCGTCCCGAGCAGGAGGAATTCGGGTTGCGGGTCGAGCGTCAGTACCGGCTCCAGCGCGTCGATGCCGAGCGCCTCGATCGACGGCGGCGACCAGCCATCGGCGCGCACGGGCGTGATCGCCAGCGCACGATAGATATTGTCGTCGACGCGAAAACCCGCCGGGCTCAGTCCCGACACGACCGGCCCGTCGGCGCGGGCACGGTCCATCCGCATCAGCGGTCGCCCGGCGCGATGCGTTCGGCGCCGGACGCGGCGTCGGGCTTGCCGGGCTTCTCGGTTGCGGGCTCGGCGCGCAGGCCGAGCGTGATGAGCAGCGACGACGACACGTAGATCGACGAATAGGTGCCGACGATCACGCCCAGGATCATCGCGGCGGTAAAGCCCCGCAGCACATGACCGCCAAAGATCAGCAGCGCGAACAGCGCGAGCAGGATGGTCAGCGACGTCATCACCGTCCGTGGCAGCGTCTCGTTCACCGACAGGTTGATGATCTCGGGCATTTCCATCTTGCGATAACGGCGCATGTTCTCGCGGATTCGATCGTCGATGACGATCTTGTCGTTGATCGAATAGCCGATGATCGTCAGCACGGCGGCGACGATGTTGAG
>CAZFTL010000022.1:0-55447 GCA_964521615.1 uncultured Stakelama sp.
GACAGCCAGTGGCGCGGATCGGCATAGCCGCCATCGGCAATGAATGCGGCCCATTCGCCATTGGTCGCGGTGCGGTCGGCGATTGCATAAGGGTGAAGCAGGGTGTCATGCCGGGGACCTTCGCAGTCGAAGGCGAAATCGTTACTGCCATGCCCGATCTCGACGATGCCGCCGGCATGGTCGATCCAGCCCAGCGCGCCCGGCATCGCCACGGGGACCTTGGGCGCGCCTGGCCAGAGAGCAGGCTCGATCGGGTTTTCCGAAAACAGGTGGAGGATGTCGGTCAGCAGCAATTCCTGATGCTGCTCCTCATGATGGCAGCCCAGCCGCACCAGGTCGCGCGCTTCCCCGGGCAGATCGGGGAGCGCCGCGACGAGCGCGGCATCGACCGCGGCGCGATAGGTAAGCACTTCGTCGAGGCTCGGCCGCGTCACCATGCCGCGGCGGGCGCGACTGTGGCGGCGGCCCTCGGCTTCGTAATAGCTGTTGAACAGGAAGGGGAAGCGCGCGTCGTGCAGGACATAGCCGGGCACGAAATCGCGCAGCACGAAGGTTTCGAAGAACCAGCTGGTGTGCGCCAGATGCCATTTGGCAGGCGACGCATCCTCCATCGATTGCACCGACCCATCGGCATCGGACAGCGGCGCGGTCAGCGCGACGCTGCGCGCGCGCACCGCGTCGTAGCGCGCGCGCAGCGCTCCCGACGAGGGACTGATGCCAAGTTTCGTTCTCATTATGTTCCCCTTCTCGGTCGTTTCGCCGACGGAGTCAATCGTTCAGATAGGAACTATGGGCCAATGCCCAAGGGTTATCGGCGCGAGGCGCCCGGGACCCAAAGAACGTCGGCGGCACCCGAATTGTTCAATTGCCGCGCCGCGACGAACAGCCAGTCGGACAGCCGATTGATATAGGTCAAGGCGTTGGGATTGAGCGAAACATGGCCGGCGGCGGCGACGGCGCTGCGCTCCGCACGGCGCACGATGGTCCGGGCGAGATGGAGCTGAGCCGCTCCCGCGCCGCCGCCGGGGAGCACGAAGCTCGTGAGCGGGGCGAGGACATGGTTCATCGCATCGATCTCGCGCTCCAGTCGCGCGATCTGCTCGGCGGTCACGCGCAAGGCGTCCGCCGTCATGTCGGGTGGGGTGGCGAGGTCGGCGCCCAGATCGAACAACTCGTTCTGGATGCGACGGAGCGCGGCGGCGGTTTCGCCTTCCGCGATCACCGTCAGCGCGACGCCGATCGCGCTGTTCGCCTCGTCGACGTCGCCGATCGCCGCCATCAGCGGATCGGCCTTGGAAATGCGGCCGCCGCCGACCAGGCCGGTGCTGCCGTCGTCGCCGGTGCGGGTATAGATCCGGTTGAGCTTGACCAACGGTCAGCCGGTCAATGCTGGCGGCCGACGAGCAGCAGCAGCAGTACCGCGATCAGGATCGCGATCGCCTGAAAGATGATGCGGTACATCATCATCTGGTTCGACCGGATCGAGGTCGCGCTGGGACCTTCGCCGCTCTTCACGTCATCGGTCGCGTTCTTGAGGAACAGCACGACGCCGCGAACCAGCGCGGCGACGGTCGCGATCATCGCGGCGATCAGCAGGAGTGCGAGGAAAGTGGTCATCGGACGTATTTAGGCTGCGCCGCGCGCGAAGCCAATGGCGCAATGAAGGTTTGGGGCAGCTTGCCGGAGCCACGCGGCGTTGCCGTCATCCCAGGCAAGCACCGCCTGCCGGCGCAAGCTGCCCCGCGATGTCATCGCACCCAGCGGAAGCGCCGGACGGTGGGCTTGCCGTCCGCGCCGACGACGGTCGCGCTTTCGATCATCTCACTGCCGTCCGCCGAGACCGTGTAGACCCTAACCGAGCCGAGGTTGCCGCTTTTGCTCAGGCCCATCACCAGGACGCCCGGCTGGGGGCTGGTCATGGCGACGCTGTCGGCGTCGGTCTGGTCGCCCGCGATCGGGACCGCTCGCCCGTCGAGCCGTTCCCGCGAGGTCATGCGCCGCGCGCTGCCGTCTTTGGCCGTGATCACATAGGTCGTGTTCCACATGCCCGTGCCGGCATCGGCAAATTCGGCCGTGACGCTGGCAGGACGGGCATCGACCGGGACCGTCATCGAGTCCGTATCGAGCGTCCATCGACCGAGGATCGGCGAGGTTGCCGGTTGTGGCGGCGGCGGCGCCGCGATCGGCGCCAGGGCCATGACGAAGGAAATCATCGCGAGAGGCATGTTCATCTCTTGTCTCCATCCACACTACGTCGAACAAAGGGCGCGAGGGTCCATCACGGGCATTGGCGGCCCGATCAGGTTCGCAGGTTGCGGGGGAAGGTCCGAAAGCTAGAGCGTCGCGCGGAAAAGTGGGTGGCGGTTTTCCGCAAAAAGCGATTCGATCACGAGCAACTAGGTCGGCGTGCCAGGTGGCGCGCCGACGAAAAGGTGCGTCTGCCATCGGTGCAGATGCCATACCGCCACGAGCTCGATCGCAAACACCGTTGCCGGCAGCAGCATGAACGCCACGTCGAGGAACAAGACGCTGCTGAACAGGAACAGCGAGACGGTGGCGGCGCCGTTGACGCGCGCCAAGGTGGCGACCCGGTCCCAATCCCGTTCCAGCAGAAACCAGGGCATCAGCAGGTGTCCCGCGACGATCCCCCAGACCAGCACCGCCAGCGCCGGCGCAAAATTGCGGTTCCACGGCGTAAGCAAGTGCTGGTGGTCGCCGATGCCGGCCAACCAGCCCGCTATTCCGGCATGACCCGAAGGCAGGAACGGGAAGCCGGACATCGTTCCCATCAGCAGCAGCGCGGCGGCCGGGAGGAGTCCCAGCGCGACGGCATGGCTGGTCAACGTAAACCGCCCCTCTTCATGTCGGGGCATCTCTCGCAGTGCGCCGATCAGGCAACCAAAGGCAAAGGTCAGCGACCTGCCATCCTCGATGGCGGCGTCCAGTTCGACGCGCATCGCCAGCGCCCAGTCGCGCCGCCGATCGCCCAGGCAGGCTTCGGCCACCGCAAGAACGCCGCGTGCGAGGATTGCCGTCATACCGGCACCTCCCCGAAACCGGACAAGGCCCGCTCGTCGGCGGTCGCCCGCGCCAGCGCGAGGCCCTGCGCCGTCAGTCGATAGGCGTGGCGCGCGGGACGGCCGGGTTGGGCCGGTGCGTGCCACTCCGCCTCGACCAAACCTTGGTCGGTCATCCGCATCAGCAACGGATAGAGCGTGCCGGACAACAGCCCGGTTTCCTTGATGATGTCATAGCCATGGCGCCATTCGAACGGCGTTACGGACAGGGCGCCGAGGAGCCTGAGCATCTGTTTCGAGGGGCGGCGATTAGGGGCCATGCCGAGAATACAACATATGTAGATTTAGGAGTCAACAGGGGCGGTCGGAGGGCTTTCGCGCTAGCGGTCGACGCCAAAGCCGGCGGGAAGGTCGCCGGCACGCAATCGGCTGGCGAGCGTGACGCCATCCATCCCTTGCGCTCGCCAATCGGCCAGTGTCGGCGCGCCGGTGCGTTTGGCCAGCCGCTCGCCATCGATGCCGAGCAACAGCGGGTGGTGGCGATAGACCGGGGTCGGCAATCCCAGCATCGCCTGCAGCAGGCGGTGGACGTGCGTCACCTCGAACAGGTCCCTGCCGCGAACAACGTGCGTGACACCCTGTTCGGCGTCATCGACCGTGACGGCGAGGTGATAGCTGGCCGGCGCATCCTTGCGCCACAGCACGATATCGCCGGCGGCGAACGGCCAGGCCACTTCCTGCCCGGCGATCTCGTCCTGCCAGCCGATCCCGAACCATGGGGCAAAGGCCGCCTGAAGGTCGAGGCGCCAGGCATGCGGTTCGCCGCGCGCCAGGCGTTTCATCACATCTTGCGGCTTGCGGTGGCGGCACCTCACGGGGTGTGGCGGCGGCCGATCGCCGGCATGCGGGGCCGATCCGGCGGCGGAGATGTGCGCCGCGATCTCGCTGCGCGTGCAGAAGCACGGATAGACATGACCGGTGGCCTTCAGCTTTTCGAGCGCGTCGGCATAAAGCGCGGTGCGCCGCGACTGGAACACCACGTCCCCGTCCCAGGTGAGCCCGAGCCATGCCAGATCGTCGAGAATCCCCTGGACGAACTGGGGGCGGGAGCGCGTGCCGTCGATATCCTCGACCCTGAGCAGCAACCGTCCGTTATGGTCGCGCGCGCGGTCGTGTGCCTGGATCGCCGACCAGGCGTGGCCCAAATGCAACCCTCCGGTGGGACTTGGCGCGAAACGGCTGACGATCACCAAACCGGCCCTTGACCGCGAGTCGCGCGCTGTGCTGTCATCATGGCGTCATCCTGATGGGCTTTAGGCGCGCCAGGAAAGCGAAGGGGGAAAGCGTGTTTCATCCCGACCTGATGCGACATCCGGACAGTTGTCCTGCTCTGGTGCTGAACGCCGACTATACGCCGCTCAGCTATTACCCGCTCTCCGTCTGGCCGTGGCAGACCGCCGTCAAGGCGGTCTTTTTGGATCGGGTGGACATCGTCGCGCATTACGAACGCGAAGTACGCAGCCCGACTCACGCGTTGAAGCTGCCCAGCGTCATCGCGCTCAAGCAATATGTCCGGCCGAGCCAGTTCCCGGCCTTCACGCGCTTCAACCTGTTCCTCCGCGACCGTTTCCAGTGCCAATATTGCGGCACGCACAAGGATCTGACCTTCGACCATGTCATTCCCCGCGCTTATGGCGGACGCACGACATGGGAGAATGTCGCCACCGCCTGCGCGCCGTGCAACCTGCGCAAGGGCGGTCGCACGCCCGCCGAAGCCAAGATGCCGCTCCATGTCGAGCCGATCCGCCCGACCAGCTGGCAGTTGCAGGAACATGGCCGCAGTTTCCCGCCGAACCATCTCCACGACACCTGGCACGACTGGCTGTACTGGGACGTCGAGCTGGAGGCGTAAGCTTCGCTTGCCGCAATTACCGACCGTCATTTCCACATATTCCACGCGAAGACTGTGGCGCGCTGGTCCGGACCAACCGTCATGCCGGGCTTGTCCCGGCATCCACCGGGCGGCGAGCTTCATGGCTCGAGCCGTCCGTCCTGCGCATGCGGAACCCGGCACAAGCCAGCCCGGAGCGCCGCCGCGGGCGGCGTCGAAGGGGCCGGGATGGCGGACGGATATAGATGCTCGCCAAGCCGTTTCATGCACACGTATGCACCCTCGACTGGTACAATCTTGGAATAAAATGCCATGAGCGAATGGCATCACGAAACTATTGACCCAAGCTTCGCTGCGGTGCAGCACGCCCCCATGGCCGACCTCCCCACCATCGCAAACAACCCTGACGTTCGCTTCCTCGGCAAGCTGCTGGGCGACGTCATCCGCGCCTATGGTGGGGAAGCGCTCTTCAAGCGGACCGAATATATCCGTTCGACGTCGGTCGATCGCCATCGCGGTGTCGGCGGCGACGTCGACCTCGGGCTCGACCGGCTGTCGCTCGACGAGACGCTCGATTTCGTGCGCGGCTTCATGCTGTTCTCGATGCTCGCCAATCTCGCCGAAGATCGCCAGGGCGTCGCGGCCGAGCCGGGTGCCGATGTCGCCGCGGCGCTGGACCGGTTGTCGGACGAAGGGATCGGGCGCGACAAGGTCATGCGGTTGCTCGACCATGCCCTGGTCGCGCCGGTGCTGACCGCGCATCCGACCGAAGTACGGCGCAAGTCGATGATCGACCATCGCAATCGCATCGCGCAATTGATGGCGCTGCGCGATCGCGGCGTCGCGACGACGCCGGAGGGCGACGATGTCGAACAGGCGATCACGCGTCAGATCGCCTTGCTGTGGCAGACCCGCGTGCTGCGCCGCGAACGGCTCTACGTTACCGACGAGGTCGAAACGGCTTTATCCTATCTGCGCGACGTGTTCCTGCCGGTGCTGCCCGGCCTGTATCAGCGCTGGGACCGCGCGCTGGGCGAGCGGACGCCGAGCTTTCTTCGGCCGGGGAGCTGGATCGGCGGCGATCGTGACGGCAACCCCAATGTGGTGGCCGACTCGCTGACCACGGCGCTGGCGCGGTCGTGCGAAGCGGTGCTCGGTTATTATCTCGACGCGGTCCACGCGCTCGGCGCGGAATTGTCGATCTCGACCGAGCATGCACAGGTCAGCGACGATCTGCTCCAGCTCGCTGCGGCCAGTGGCGACACCGCGCCGAGCCGCGACGACGAACCGTACCGCCGCGCCTTGTCGGGCGTATATGCCCGGATCGCCGCGACGCATGAGATATTGACCGGCAAACCCGCCCCACGGCCGGCGGCGCTCAAGGGGGAGCCCTATCCCGATCCGCAGGCGCTGCGCCGTGATCTGGTGACGATCGCGCACGCATTGGCCGGCGCGAAGGAAGGCCCGCTCGCCTCGGGCGGCGCGCTCGGGCGGCTGATCCGTGCGGTCGACACGTTCGGTTTTCACCTCGCGACGCTGGACCTGCGCCAGAACAGCGCGGTGCACGAACGCACGGCCGCCGAATTGCTCAAGGTCGCCGGGGTCGAGAACGATTATCTCGCCCTGGACGAGGCGGCGCGCGTTGCGCTGCTGCGGCGAGAACTCGCCAATGCCCGGCCGCTGGTCAGCCCCTACGCGGCCTATACTTCCGACACCGCGTCCGAACTCGCGATCCTGCGCGCGGCGGCGGAGGCGCATCGCAAATACGGCCCGGCGTGCATCCGTCAGTATATCGTCTCGATGGCGATGTCGGTCTCGGACCTGCTGGAAGTCCATCTGATGCTCAAGGAAGTCGGGCTCTATCTGCCCGGTGATCCGCCGACCGCAGAAATCATGGCGGTACCGCTGTTCGAGACGGTGAGCGACCTCGAGGCGGCGCCGGCGATCATGGGGCAATGGTTCGGCTTGCCAGAAATCGCCGGGCTCGCGGTCGGGCGTGGCGTCCAGGAAGTGATGATCGGCTATTCGGATTCGAACAAGGATGGCGGCTACCTCACCTCGACCTGGCAATTGAGCCGCGCCTCCGAAGCGCTCGAGCCGGTGTTCGAGAACGCGCATGTCGGCATGCAGCTCTTCCACGGCCGCGGCGGCGCGGTCGGGCGCGGCGGCGGCTCATCCTTCGCCGCGATCCAGGCGCAGCCGCCGGGATCGGTCCAGGGGCGTATCCGCATCACCGAACAGGGCGAAGTGATCGCCGCCAAATACGGCACGCGGGAAAGCGCCACGACAAACCTCGAAGCGATGGCGGCCGCCACCCTGCTTGCCAGCCTCGAACCGCCGGCGCTGTCAGCGGTCGACCGCAAGCGGTTCGGTGCGGCGATGGACGAATTGTCGGCCACGGCGTTCAGGGCGTATCGCGGGCTGGTCTATGAGACCGAGGGATTCCGCAGCTTCTTCCGCGAGATGACCCCGATTGCGGAGATCGCCAACCTCAAGATCGGCAGCCGCCCGGCGAGCCGCAAGAAATCGGACGCGATCGAGGATCTGCGCGCTATTCCCTGGGTCTTCAGCTGGGCACAGGCGCGCGTCATGCTGCCGGGCTGGTACGGCGTGGGCCAGGCATTGGCCGCGTTCGAGGACAAGGTGCTGCTGCGCGAAATGGCCGGGGCCTGGCCGTTCTTCGCCGCGACGCTCGACAATATGGAGCAGGTGATCGCCAAGTCCGACATGGACATTGCCGAGCGTTATGCGGCGCTGGTCAAGGATCGAGCGCTGGCCGATGCGATCTTCCCGCGCATCCGCGACGGATGGACGCTGGCCCGCGACGGCCTGCTCGACGCGACCGGCCAGTCGCGCCTGCTCGAAAACCATCCCCATCTCGATGCGTCGATCCGCCTCCGCCTGCCCTATATCGAGCCGCTAAACCTGCTTCAGATCGAATTGATGAAGCGCCACCGCGCGGGTGAGGAAGATCCGCGGATCGGCGAGGGCATCCTGCTCTCGATCAATGCGATCGCGACGGCGCTCCGGAATTCGGGGTAGATTCCCCTCCCAGCGAGCAGCACGGCAATCGCATTCGGTGTTATTGTCGCGAATGAAGCGGTGTTTACGCCATTGCTCCTGCGTCATGCCGGCCCTGTGCCGGCATGACGGTGGAAGCCGATCGTCACCCGCCCCCAAGCCATCCTGATGCATATGCGATTGCCCTGCTGCGGGCAGGGAGGGGAGTTTTTGAACCGCTGGATCCATCACCCCTTCAAACACGCGCAATTAACCGTCCTCTAACCACGATGCCCTAGTCCGGCGTGCGTGACACGGCGCCAAGCCCTATTGCGGACCCGCGTGCCTGCCGGTTTCGGCCTGCTGGCGATGGTCGCGTCGTGCCTGCCGCAGGCCGAGGCGCCGTCGCGGCAACCGGCGCGTCCGATCGCGACGGTGACGATGATGAATCGCCTCGCCCTGGACGTGCCGGCGGACATTGCCGCAAGGCTTCCCGCACTGGTCGATGGCGGCGGACCCGTCACAGCCATCGCTGCCGCGCAGCCGCTTCTGGCGCTGTCCGTTACTCGTACACCCGACGATGCCGCGCGTGCGATCGATTGTCTGACGGCCGCGGTCTATTACGAGGCGCGCTCGCAATCGGACGACGGCCAACGCGCGGTTGCCCAGGTCGTGCTCAACCGTGTGCGTGACCGCGCCTTTCCCGACAGCGTGTGCGGCGTGGTCTATCAGGGATCGATGCGGCGCACCGGCTGCCAGTTCAGCTTCACCTGCGACGGCTCGATGGCGTTCCGTCGCGATCCCGCTTCCTGGACCCGCGCTCGTGACATCGCGGTCGCCGCACTATCCGGACAGGTCTTCGCACCGATCGGATCGGCGACCTTCTATCATGCTGATTACGTGCTCCCCTGGTGGGCATCGAGCATGGACCGCGTCGCGACGATCGGCGCGCATATCTTCTATCGCTGGCGCGGCGGCCTGGAAGGCGCGCTCGCCAACAGCCAGAGCTATTCGGGCGTCGAGCCCAGCCTGACCGGACGCACCAGTCCGTGGCCGACCGGCGACGAGGGTGTCGCGGTTGCGGGCGGCGGGTTCGGCACGCAGGAAGTCGTTGCTGGGGTCGTCATCCATCGTGGCGGCTCGGCGCCGTCGACACCGCCCGCGACGACCGCCGCGGGAGCGCCCGCGCCGCAAACGGTGGCCTTGTCCGCACCGGTTCCCGTCGCGCCCCTGCCGATGGGCAAGCGGATCAGGGTCAGCGCCATGTTGCGGTCGGGCGATGGCGTCCGCGTCCATCGTGGCGAAGGCGTGCCGAATTTCGACGCCGAGCCGACCGGCGACCCGGCCAGCGACTGATTCGTCAGACCAGCGCGCCTTCCAGCTCGAGCAGGAACGCCTTGCCTTCCAGCCCGCCGGCAAAGCCGGTCAGCGTGCCGTCGGTACCGATCACGCGGTGGCAGGGTGCCACGATCGAGATCGGGTTCTTGCCGTTCGCAGCCCCTACCGCGCGGAATGCGCCTGGCCGGTCGAGTTCGCGCGCGATGTCGGCATAGGTCCGCGTTTCGCCGAACGGGATACGCAGCAGGGCGGCCCACACGCCCTTCTGGAAATCGGTGCCGTGGAATTCGAGCGGCAGGTCGAACGCGGTGCGCTGTCCGGCGAAATACTCGCCGAGCTGGCGCTTCGTCTCGACCAATATCGGATGGTCGGGCCGTTCGGTCATCGCGCCGAGCTTCACGCGATCCTCGCGGTCGTTTTCCCACAGGATCGCGGCGAGGCCATGGTCGTTCGCGACCAGCTTGAGCTTGCCGACGGGGGAGGGCTGGATGGCGTAAAAATAGGTCATGGCAGGGTCCTTCATCGCTAATACAAGCGATTTAGGCGCCCCGCCCGTTGCAGGCTTCCCGGCGCTTGCGGTCAAGATCGTCAGCGGCCCAGCCCCATGCGCTGCAATTCCCTGTGACCGTCCAGTTGGTGCTTGATCGCGCCGGCGACGTGCAGGACGACCAGCACATAAACCAGCTTCGCGATCAGTTCGTGCGCTTCGCCGAACGTCGAGTGGATCCATTCCTTCGTGTCGGGCGCCATTGCCATGATGAAACCGAGGCGCGGCCATTCGAACGTTCCGAAGAAATGCATCGGATTGGCCGCCGCGTCCTTCCACGCCGAATCCATCACCCAGCCGGTGATCGGCATCGCCAGAATGACGAAATAGAGCCCCCAATGGACGAGATGCGCCGCGCTCCGCTCCCAAGGCTTGTAGCTCGCCGGAAAGGGGGGCGGCTTGTGTCCGAACCGCCATAGCAGCCGCAGCAGCGCCAGGCCGAGAATGGTGATCCCGATCGATTTGTGGCTGTCGATCATTGGCCGGACATAGACGGCGATAGCGTCGTTATGGTCACCCAGCGGCCAGACCCAGGCAAGCGCGACGTTGGCGATGACGCCGATGGCGATCAGCCAATGCAGCCATATCGCCGTTTTGGTGAACCGTTCGCTCTGCACACGCCACTCCCGCAAGCCACACCCAATCAGGCTAGTGCGCCGCCGAAACGAACGCTAGGGAATATGACGCCCCCAATCGAAGTCCTATTCCCGATGATCCAGCGTACGCCGGCGGACGCGCTCGCCCAGTCCTTTGCCAAACTCTCCCCGCGTCTCAATCCGCGCCGCGCCGGCTGGCCGAGTCGCGGCATCACGACACTCGTGTACGTGGCCTTTCTCGCGCTGGTGGTTCAGGCATTTCTGCGCCAGGGCATTCTCGTCTGGTCGGTCGGCGTCGCCTATATCCTTTACGACACCGCACTCCTGCTCTTCACCGCGCGCCAGATCTGGCCGTTGCGCCATGGCCCCAAGCCGGCCGTCATGGGGGAGCGGCGCTCGACGTTGGCGGTGATCGTCGCCGCCCGGAACGAGGCGGCGGTCCTCGACGTGACGATCGCGCGGCTGGCGGCGCAGGAGCTGGCGCCCGATCTGATCCTGATCGCCGATGACGGCTCGGACGACGCGACGCCCGAAACGCTGGCGCATTTCGGTCTCACCCCCCCGGCGCTCGGCGCGATCAGTCCGCCGGCACCCGATTTACCGTCGCTGCGCTGGCTGCGCCTTCCACATGGCGGCAAGGCGCGCGCGCTCAATGCGGCCATCCTGCACGTCGACGAAGAGATCGTCGTCACCGTCGATGCCGATACCCTGCTCGAACCCGGTG
The DNA here is from genome assembly GCA_964521615.1 of uncultured Stakelama sp. Lineage (GTDB taxonomy): Bacteria > Pseudomonadota > Alphaproteobacteria > Sphingomonadales > Sphingomonadaceae > Sphingomonas. Next base: position 11,114 of record CAZFTL010000022.1, read on the forward strand.
CGATCGCGGCGATGCGCGCCGCCTTTGCCGCCGAGCCCGCCCTGGTCGCCGCCACCGGCGTGATCCGGCCGATGTGCGGACCGAGCCTGTCGGGCCGGCTGTTCGAATGGTTCCAGACCTACGAATACGTCCGCAACTTCCTGTCGCGCTATGCCTGGGAGAGGTTGAACGGTTTGCTGCTCGTGTCGGGCGCGTTCGCCGCGTTCCGGACCAAGGCAGTGGTCGAGGTCGGCGGGTTCGATCCCGATTGCCTGGTCGAGGATTACGAGCTGATCCATCGCCTGCACCGCGTAGCGCACGATACCGGCCGCGACTGGCAGGTCCGCGTGGTCGGCGCCGCGCTTGCCTCGACCGACGCGCCCGCGACCTTGCCCGCGTTCCTCAAGCAGCGGCGGCGCTGGTTCGGCGGTTTCCTCCAGACGCAATATTGGAACCGCGACATGGTCGCCAACGGCCATTTCGGGAAGCTCGGCACCGCGATGTTGCCGGTGAAAGCGGCCGACACGGTGCAGCCGGTGTTCGGTCTGACCGCGTTCGTCATCCTGCTGGTGGTGCTGTTCAGCGGCCGCTTCCACATCGTGCTGCCGATCCTGCTGATCATGGCGACCAAGATCGTCGTCGACCTGACCTTCCACCTCACCTCGCTCCACCTTTATTCGCGCTGGACCGGGCAGACCAAGGGGCTGCGCTTCGGCCCGGCCCTGGCCGCGGCAGTGCTCGAACCGTTCAGCTTCCAGCTGTTCCGCCACTGGGGCGCGATCCTGGGATGGAAGGCGTTCCTGACCGGCCGCGAAACCTGGGCGCGGCAGAGCCGGACGGCGATCGCCGAAGTGAAGCGGGGGAGCTGAGGTCAGCCTAAACCTGAGCTGTAGGACCGGTTCAGCGTCAGCCAAGGTCGTGTCGCGTAAACCTCGTCGGGTCAGACCGACAGGAGGTTGTAATGACGCGTACCATGATGTTTCTTTCGACGGCGGTTGCAGGCGGGCTTCTTGCCATGATGCCGAGCACGGCGTCGGCGCAAAGCTGGTCGTACGGCGGCAGCTATCGAAACTACGATTACAATGACGGCTATCGTCGCGATGGCCGCGGCGACCGCTGGCGTGAACGCCACGAGCGCTGGGAGGCCCGCGAACGCCGCGAACGCGAGCGCGAATGGCGTCGCGAGCACCGCCGTCACCACGATTGGGATCGTGACTATTACCGCTATTGATGGCAGCAGCGCGGCGCGGGCATGGATGTTCGCGCCGCGTCTGCGTCAGGCGAGAAACGGCGCCGCCAGCTCGGGCCTCACTCGCAACAGGCGCCCGGTCACGCGGTCGATCAATGCCCAGGTCGTCACCGCCTCGACCTTCACCCTGCCGTCGGCGCCGGTGAAGCGCACGTGGCGATCGAAGCGCGCGCCTTGCGGCGGGTCGCTCACCCAGGTTTCGGCGGTCACCGTCTCGCCCACGGCGACATTGCCGCGATAGTCGATCTCGTGGCGGGTCACGACCCAGATCAGATTCTCGCGCTGTTCGGGCGTGGCGATGGTGTTCCAATGGGCGACGGCGATGTCCTGGATCCACTTCACCCACACCGCATTGTTGACGTGCCCCAGTTCGTCGATGTCCGCTTCGGTCGCGGTGATGGGGTAGGATAATCCTGCCATCAGCAGGGCACCCTGTCGAATGGTGTCGTCTCGGTCCGCTGACGGAAATCGGGGATCAGAAGACGCTGCCGATCGTCGCTCACCCGGAGGAGCAGCGCGCTCGCGTCCGTCGTCAGATGGCGCCCGTGGAAGCTGTCGACATAGACGCCGCGCTCGGTGTCCAAGGCGAGTCCGACCTTGTCCTGATAGGCGGCCACTCGAACGCTCGTATCGCCAAATCGCAATTGTCCGTCGGCTCCAACCGACAATCGTTCGCCGGCAGCCGCATAGCACCCGACGACTTCGCCCAGCTTTGCGGGGCGATCGTTGCCGCGCACCAGGATAACCGTGACCGCGGTTACCACGACCGCGGTGATGACGATCGCGCCAGCTTTCACGTCACGCTTCCACGCCCATCTGCCACAGGACGAAACAATGCTCCTCGGCTGCTTCGTACAGGCTGTCGAAGCGGCCCGATTTGCCGCCGTGCCCTGCGCCCATATTGGTCTTCAAGAGCAGCAGATTATCGTCGGTCTTCGTCGCGCGGAGTTTCGCCGCCCACTTCGCCGGCTCCCAATAGGTCACGCGCGGGTCGTTGAGACCGCCCGAGATGAACATCGGCGGATACGCCTGCGCCGTCACATTGTCGTAGGGGCTGTAGGACCGGATCAGCTCGAACGCCGCCTTGTCCTCGATCGGATTGCCCCATTCGGGCCACTCGCCCGGGGTCAGCGGCAGGCTCTCGTCGAGCATCGTGTTGAGCACGTCGACGAACGGCACGTCGGCGATCACCGCGCCCCACAGATCGGGATCGGAATTGACCACCGCGCCCATCAGCTCGCCGCCGGCCGAGCGGCCCGCGATCGCGATCTTGCCCGCGCTCGTCCAGCCGCCCGCGACCAGTGCCTTCGCCACGTCGACGAAATCGTTGAAGGTGTTGGTGCGCTTTTCGAGCTTGCCGTCATGATACCATTGCTGGCCGAGATCGTCGCCGCCACGGATATGCGCGATGGCATAGGCGAAGCCGCGGTCGAGCAGGCTCAGCCGCCCGGTCGAGAAGCCCGGCGGGATCGCATAGCCATAGGCGCCATAAGCGTAGAGGAAGAGCGGGCGTGAGCCGTCCCTGGGGAAGTCCTTCGGATAGACGATCGACACCGGCACTTCGGTGCCGTCGCGTGCTTTGATCTTCAGCCGCTCGGTCGCGTATTTCTCCGCGTCATAGCCCGAGGGGATTTCCTGAACCTTGAGCGTGGTCAGCTCGCCGGTTGCAACCTCGTAATCATAGACCGTGCCCGGCGTGACCATCGACTCATAGCCGAGCCGGATAACCGGCATGTCATATTCGGGATTGTCGCCCAGACCCGCGGTATAGCTCGCTTCGGGGAAGACGATCCGCTGCGGCGCGATGGCGGTGTCGTAGCGGTGGATCCAGATCTGATCCAATCCGTCCTCGCGGCCCTCGACGACGAAATAGTCGCGATAACATTCGATCCCGGTCATGTAGAAATGCGCCGAGGGCGGGATCAGCTCGCTCCAATTGCCCGGGTCGGCGATCGGTGCCGTGCACAGGCGCCACATCGGATCGGTGTCGTTGGTGTGGATGTAGAGCGTGTCGCCATGCGTCTCGACATCGTATTCGCGGCCCGGTTTGCGCGGCGCGACGCAGATCGGCGTCGCCAGCGGATCGGTCGCCGGCAGCAGATAGACTTCGCTGGTGACGTGATCGCCGCTGGCGATGACGATCCACCGGCGGTCGCTCGTCTCGCTGACCCCGACGCGGAAGCCTTCGTCGTCCTCGTGGTAGAGCTCGACATCCTCGGCCGGATCGGTACCCAACCTGTGCAGCCGGGCATTGTCGGTGCGCCATTGCTCGTTGGCGAGGCCGTAGAGGAACGCGCTGTCGTCGGCGGTCCAGACGATCTCCGACAGCATGCCGGGGATCGTGTCGGGCAGATGCTCGCCGCTCGCCAGATCCTTGACCCGGATGGTGAAGCGTTCCGACCCGTTGTCGTCGATCGCATAGGCGAGCAGCTTGCCGTCGTTCGACACCGAGAAGGCGCCTAGGCGGAAATATTCCCTGCCCTCGGCCAGTGCCGGCTCGTCGAGGATCAGCTGGTCTTCGCCGCCCGCGACCGGCTTGCGCCACCATTTGCGATACTGGCCGCCGGTCTCGAACGCGGTCCAGTAGAGCCAGTCGCCATCCTTTTGCGGGACCGAGGAATCGTCCTCTTTGATCCGCCCCTTCATCTCTTCGTAGAGCCGGTCGGTCAGCGGCTTGTGCGGCGCCATCTGCGCCTCGAAATAGGCGTTCTCCGCCTCAAGATAGGCAAGGACGTCCTTGTCGGTGACATTGGGATAGCCCGGATCCTTCAACCACGCCCACGGATCCTCGATGGTGATTCCGTGGGTGGTGAAGGAATGCGGGCGCGTCGCGGCGACGGGCGGCGTAGGGCTGTCGGTCATCCGCTCTACCTAGGGCGACACAAAGTCGCCGTCACCCCGCCCGGTGCAACTTGCAGGGCCCCGCTTCCACCATCCCGCTTGACCTTGGCGCCGAGCGCGCAAATGTGGGGCATTGCACTTCCGGTGCGTCAATCACCCAGTCGCCGCCGCGACATTGATGGAAACCGCTTGATGTCCACGTATGCCGACCGTCTTTCCGCCCTGCGCGAGCAGTTGAAGCGCGACCGTCTCGACGGGTTCGTGATCCCGCTGACCGATGAACACATGTCCGAATATGTCGGCGCCTATGCCCAGCGGCTGGCCTGGCTGACCGGATTTCAGGGCTCGGCCGGGACTGCGGTAGTGTTGCCGGCGGCGGCGGCGATCTTCACCGACGGGCGCTACACGCTCCAGGTCCGCGAACAGGTCGATGGCGACCACTGGCAGTTCGTCGGCGTACCCGAAACGAGCGTGTCGGACTGGCTGGGTCGCCATGCCGGACCAGGAGCCCGGATCGGTTACGATCCGTGGCTCCACACATCGGCGTGGGTCAGGGAGGCCGAGAAAGCGCTGGCCGCGCAGGGCGCGGCGCTCGTCGCGGTCGATACCAATCCTGTCGACGCGATCTGGCCCGACCGCCCGGCCCCCTCGAACGCGCGACTCGTCGTCCAGCCCGATGCGCTGGCGGGCAAGTCGTCGGCGGAGAAGCGAGCCGATATCGGCGACTGGTTGAATGAGCAGAGAGCCGACGCGGTGGTTCTGTCGGCGCTCGATTCGATCGCCTGGGCACTCAATGTGCGCGGCGCGGACGTCGACCGCACGCCGGTCGCGCTCGCTTATGCCATCGCCAATACCGACGGCACGGTCGATCTTTACGTGGCGCCGGAGAAGATGAGCGAAGACGTCGCCGCGCATCTCGGCAATGCCGTCCGCGTTCACGATCGCAAGGACTTCGCGCCGGCACTGGGTGCGTTTGCCGGCAAGCGCGTCGCTGCCGATCCCGAGCGCGCGGTGGCGGCAATCTTCGACGGCCTGCAGAAGGGCGGGGCAACGGTGCTCGCGCTGCGCGATCCGACCGTGCTGGCCAAGGCGATCAAGAATCCAGCCGAGGCGGCCGGACATCGCGCGGCAAGCGTGCGCGACGGCGCGGCGCTGACGCGCTTCCTCAAATGGTGCGAGGAAACGCTGCCCAAGGGCACCGAGACCGAGCTCAGCGCAGCGGCCAAGCTGCAGGAATTCCGTGAGGCGACCGGCCTGCTCAAGGATCTCAGTTTCGACACGATCTCCGCCACTGGCGGGCATGGCGCGAGCCCGCATTACCGGGTCGATCAGGAGTCGAATCTCGAGATCGAACCGGGCCAGCTCTATTTGGTCGATTCGGGCGGGCAATATGCCGACGGCACGACCGACGTGACGCGCGTGGTGCCGGTCGGCGAGCCCACTGCGGAGATGCGCGACCGGTTCACCCGTGTGCTCCAGGGCCATATCGCGCTGGCCACCGCGGTTTTCCCCGAAGGCACCAATGGCGGCCAGCTCGACAGTTTCGCGCGCCGTCCCCTGTGGGAAGCGGGGCTCGATTTCGCGCACGGCACTGGCCATGGCGTGGGGGCCTATCTCGCGGTGCATGAAGGACCCCAGCGCATTGCCAAGCCCAATTATCCGGGCGGTGGCCCGGCCGAGCCGCTGCGCCCAGGGATGATCATTTCCAATGAGCCGGGCTATTACAAGGCCGGCGAATACGGCATCCGCATCGAGAATCTCGTGCTGGTCGAAACTCGCGACATTCCCGGTGCCGAGCAGAAAATGCTCGGGTTCGAGACGTTGACTTTCGCCCCGATCGAGCGGCGGCTGATCGAGCCGACCCTGCTGACCCAGGCCGAGCGCGCCTGGCTCGATGCCTATCATGGACGCGTGCTCGACGTCCTCGGCCCGGAGCTGAACGCGGAAGAGCGGGCGTGGCTGCTCGCCAAGTGCGCGACGATCGGAGGGTAAATTCCTAATCCTCCCCGAGCTTGCTCGGGGAGGGGGACCATCGCGCAGCGATGGTGGAGGGGAACAGCGACGCGGTTGCTCGGCGGTCTGACCTCGCTTCGCTCGGCCCCTCCACCGCCTTTGGCGGTCCCCCTCCCCAAGCGAGCTTGGGGAGGATATGGCGACGGATCAAACCCGCGTCACCGCATTCACCGCGTCCGCCGCGCGTAGCGCCGCCATCAATTTCTCCAGATGCGCGGCGTCGCGCACTTCCAGGTCGATCTGGTTCGTGTGGAATCCGGTGTCGCTGGTGTCGAACCGGATGTTGATGATGTTGGCGCGGTGTTGGCCGATGATCGTCGACACCGTGCCGAGCGCGCCGGGCTCGTTCTTGAGCGTCACCTCGATCTGCGCCAAGCCACCCTCCGCCTTGTCGCCCCAGGCCAGGTCGACCCAGTCGACGTCGTCCGACGTCGCGAGTATCGGACAATCGATGCGGTGGACTTCGATCTCCTGATCGGGCCGCCGCAGCCCGACGATCCGGTCGCCGGGAACCGGATGGCAGTGCGTGTCGAGCTTGTAGGCGACACCCGGTTTGAGGCCGGTGATCGAAATGGCTGCGGATTGTTGCGGCAGCGCGCGTCCGGCCTCGGTACCTGCCGATCCCGGCATCAACGCTTCCATCAATTCGGCGTCGGTGATCCGCCGGCGCGCGACCGCTTCGATCAGCGCGTCCTCGTCGGGAAGCTGCAGCTTCATCAGCGCGGTCTTGACCGCATCGACCGATAGCGGCGCCGGCAAGCGATCGACGATCTCGTCGTAGAGCTTGCGGCCAAGCGCGAGCGTTTCTTTGCGTTCGCTGGCGCGCAAGTGGCGCCGTATTGCCGCGCGCGCCTTTCCGGTGATCGCGAAGTTGAGCCAATTGGCTTGCGGCGACTGCGCCTTGGATCGCAGGATCTGTACCTGGTCGCCATTCTCGATCACGGTGCGCAACGGCACATGGCGGCCGTTGATCTTCGCGCCGACCGCCTGGTCGCCGAGATCGGTATGGACGGCATAGGCGAAATCGATCGGGGTCGCGCCCTTGGGCAATTGGTGCAGCTCGCCCTTGGGCGTGAAGGCGAAGATGCGATCCTGGTACATCGCCATCCGCGTGTGTTCGAGCAGTTCCTCGGGTGTCTCGGCGGTTTCCAGGATTTCGACCAGATCGGTGATCCAGCTGTGCTGGCCCTCGGCGCGAACCTTGCCGGTCTTGTAGGCCCAATGCGCGGCCAGCCCGTATTCGGCTTCGGCGTGCATTTCCTCGGTGCGGATCTGGATTTCGACGCGCGTGTCGCCGGCGTGCATCACCGAAGTGTGCAGCGAGCGATAGCCGTTGCGCTTGGGGGTCGAGATGTAATCCTTGAATCGCCCCGGCACGAACGGCCAGCGGCGGTGGATGACGCCCAGTGCGCGGTAGCAATCCTCCTCGGTCGGCACGATCGCGCGGAACGCCATGATGTCGCTCAACTGTTCGAAGCTGATGTGCCGTTCCTGCATCTTCTTCCAGATGCTGTACGGGTGCTTTTCGCGGCCCGAAATGTCGGCATCGACACCATGGCGCGACAGCAGCAGTTTCAGCCCAGACCCGATCTTGGCGATGCGATCGCCGCCCGCCTGGAGCTGATCGAGCCGTTTCTGGATCGATTCGTAGGCGTCGGGTTCGATTTGCGCGAAGGCGAGCGTCTGCATCTCCTTCATGAATTCGTACATGCCGATCCGCTCGGCGAGCGGGGCGTAAATATCCATCGTCTCCCGCGCGATGCGCTTGCGCTTGTCGGGATTGGGGATGTGATGGAGCGTGCGCATGTTGTGCAGCCGGTCGGCCAGCTTGACCAGCAGCACGCGGATGTCGTCGGACATCGCGAGCAGGAATTTGCGGAGATTCTCCGCGGCGCGCTCGCTCTCGGTCTGCGCCTCGATCTTCGACAGCTTGGTGACGCCATCGACCATCCGCGCCACGTTGTCGCCGAACAGCTTCTGGATCTGGTCGGGGGTGGCGACCGTATCCTCGATCGTGTCGTGGAGGATTGCCGTGGCGATCGTCTCGTCGTCGAGATGGAGGTCGGTCAGGATACCCGCGACCTCGATCGGATGCGAGAAATAGGGGTCGCCCGACGCGCGCTTCTGAGAACCGTGCGCCTGCAGCGAAAAGACATACGCACGGTTGAGCAGGGCCTCGTCGGCCGCGGGATCGTACGACAGGACCCGGTCAACCAGTTCGTATTGGCGTAGCATCAGCGCCAAGATGTGGCGGATTTACGCCGCTTTGCAACAAAAATGCGGGCCGTGCCCGACGGCGCGGCCCGCGAGGGGATGTTGGTTTGCTGAGCGGCTCAGCGGTGCCGAACCGCTGGGGAGCGGGCGGGCGCCGTTCCGGCGAAGCTCAAAAGCTTACTCGGCCTTCGAATTGCACTTCGCGAGCGTGTCGGTGTCGAGCGCCTGGCCGCCGACGGTGAACGACGTCAGCTTGCCGACGCGCTGGGCCACCAGCTGGCACAGTACGATGTCGCGCTCCGGCGCCTTCGCCGCGGTGAACGCGCCATCGCGGAACTTCCAGACGGTGTCGCGGGTGATCAGGCTGGTCTTGGTCGGCGCCTCGACAGGGGTGGCGGCGTAATAGCCGGGGCCCTGGGGCTGCGCGAGAGCGACGGTGCTGCCGAACATCGTGGTGACGGCAATGGCGGTGAAGATCCTGGGGGCAATGCGGGACATGTTTTCCTCCTTCGTCCGTTGCAACGCACAATAGGTTGCGAATCACCACCTACTCCGATAAGTTTTCAGTTGCAACTAGAAATCTACATGGCATTTTCATGACGTACGAAATGGGATACGCTCACGTGAAAAGAGAGGAATTCTGATGGGCGGACATCTGAGGGAGCCGCTGCGCGATCTCGTCGAATGCAGCCTGCCGGCGGCGCTCGAGGCGATGGGCGAGCGCTGGAGCTTCATGATCCTGCGCGCGGCATTCAACGGCCTGCACCATTTCGAGGAGTTCCAGTCGGAGCTCGGCATCGCGCGCAACATCCTGGCCAACCGTCTGGCGCGGCTGGTCGAGCACGAAATCCTGACACGCGAGGCGTTGCCCGAGGATCGCCGCAAGATCCAATACCGCCTGACCGACAAGGGTATGGCACTGCTGCCGACCATGGTCGCGCTACGGCAATGGGGCGAGCGCTGGGAAACCGGCGTGCCCGCGACGCCGGTGCTGGTCGACGCGCGCGACATGCGCCGTGTCCAACCGGTCCAGGTGCTGTCGCACGACGGGCGCGTGCTCGGGAAGACCGACTTGCATTGGGCGTTGCCCGAAGACGTGGTCGGTGAAAACGAGCCGCTGCAGCAAGCGGCGGAATAGCAAAGTCGGACCCTCCCCGTGAATGGGGAGGATCCAAGTCAGCCCAGTTTTTCGATGAAGTGCCGTACGGCGCCGGGGATCGGCACCGGCCGTCCGGTCGGCAGATGGACATTGACCGTCACCAGCCGCACGATCGAGTGCAGTTCCCCGGTCGTCGCGTGGCACAGGTCGAACAATTGCGTCATGCTGGTCGAGCCGAGCCGCTCTACCTTCACGTATGCAAGGATGACGTCGCCATAGGAAAAGGGCTTGAGGAACTCGACCTCGGCGTGGCGGACATGGAATTCGGTCTCGGTCCAGACCGGCCCGAGCGCCTCGCCGATCCCCGTCCATTCCCAGAATTCGGTCGCCGCGACATCGGCATATTCGAGGTAGCGCGAGTTGAAGACGACCTTCTGGCCGTCGATCTCGGCATAGCGGACCTTGATCGGGGTGGAGAAAGCGAAGCCGGGGCGTGTCATGGACCGCCCCATATCCCGCGATCCGCGATGCCGCCAGCTTGGTGCCGCTGCCGTTCTCCCGCCAATTCGAAATCCTGCAAGTCACGAGCGAAAGGACCGGGAACGGCATCGCGCCGAAATTCCTTTCAGGCGCTGCGGGCGGGAGGCCTCAACCCTTCTCCAACCCGTATCGTATCGCCGCCTCGAGCACGTCGACATCGATGTCGGCGAGTGACCTGAACTTGATGCAATAACCGCTGATGCTGGCCTTCCCAATCTTCTCGCCGTAAGCGGCGGCGAGAGAGTCCTTGTCGTCGATCCCCATGATATAGACCGATATTCCGGCGGTGTTTGCACTCAGCCCGACCCGATAGAATTCCCTGGTCCTGCCGTCGGCATATCCAATGAGATGGACTGCGTATCCGATATTGGGATTCGAAACGATCTTTCCCTCGGCGTTCTTACCATCCAGGAACCACAGCCTGCATCCCGGCGCCATCTGAAGGATGAGACGGTGCAGCTCCTCAAGGTCACGACGCTTCGGCTCGGATTGGGCGGCGATATAGCCGTCTATCTGCCCGTGCACGTCCATATCGCGCTCCCGCTGACCGGCGGCGTCGGCCGCTCCGAATTCACAAGCGGCAGCCGGACATGGCAGATCCGTCTCTATCAGAACAGCAATCGCGCGCCAACGATTGCCAGCACGACGGCGAGGATCGGCCCCAGCAGCTTGTCCGACACGCGGCTGGCGACCAGGCTGCCGACGATGATTCCCGGAATCGATCCGACCAGCAGCGAGACGAGCAGGGCACCATTGACCGAGCCGAGCATCCAATGGCCGATGCCGCCGAGCAGGGTGAGCGGGACCGCATGGGCGATATCCGACCCCACCAGTTTGTTGACCGGCAAGGTCGGGTAGAGGATCAGCAGCGCTGTCATGCCGAGCGCCCCGGCGCCGACCGACGTCAGCGATACCAATGTGCCCAGCACCGCACCGAGCAGGATGGTGAAGCCAGTGAGCCTGGCGCCGGTCATCGTTCCGAACCGCGGGGTCAGATAGGCGACGATCCGCGCCCGCAGGATCGTCGCCACCGCCGATAGCAACAACGTGACGCCGAGGATCATCGACATGACGTGCCCCGCGCCAGCCGAGGCGGCGGAGGTCTGGCCGAGAATGAGCAACGTGAGCGCGGCGGCCGGCACGCTGCCCAGCGCCAGGCGCCCCACCACGCGCCAGTCGACCGTGCCGCGCCAGCCATGGACGGTGGTCCCGACCGTCTTGGTCGCGGAAGCATAGAGCAGGTCGGTGCCGACCGCCGTGGTCGGATGGAAACCGAATACCAGTACCAGCAACGGCGTCATCAGCGATCCGCCGCCGACCCCGGTCAGCCCGACGACTAGCCCGACCAGCACACCGGCGAGCGAATAGAGCAGGTTGATCGTCATGATCAGCCGCCGCGCGCCGCGCCGTCGCGCAGGTCGATCGTCGAGCCGGGGCCGCGATGGGCAGGGTCAGGCACTGTTGCTGGCCGGCGTGTTGACTCCCATCGACTGGAGGTATCGCCGCACGTTGCGCGCCGCCTGGCGAAGCCGTTGCTCGTTCTCGACCATCGCAATGCGCACGAACCCTTCGCCATTCTCACCGTATCCCACCCCTGGGGCCACCGCGACCTTGGCGTGAGTCAGCAATTGTTTGGAGAACTCAAGGCTGCCTAAATGCGCCAATGCCGGCGGCAGTGGCGCCCAGGCGAACATGCTGGCGGGCGGACTGGGAATGTCCCAGCCGGCGCGGCCGAAGCTCTCGACCAGCACGTCGCGGCGCTTGTGGTAGAGCTGGCGGTTCTTCTCGACGATATCCTGCGGCCCGTTGAGTGCGGCGCAGGCCGCGGCCTGGATCGGGGTGAAGGCGCCGTAATCGAGATACGATTTCACCCGCGTCATCGCCGCGATCAGCTTCTTGTTGCCGACCGCGAAGCCCATCCGCCATCCGGCCATCGAATAGGTCTTGCTGAGGCTGGTGAACTCGATCGCGACGTCCTTGGCGCCCTTGACCTGGAGGATCGAGACCGTCGGCTTGCCGTTATAATAGAGTTCCGAATAGGCCAGGTCGGAGAGAATCCAGACCTGGTTCTCCTTCGCCCAGGCGACCAGCCGCTCGTAAAAGGCCAGGTCGACCGTTTCGGCGGTCGGATTGGACGGATAATTCACGACCAGGATCGACGGGCGCGGAACGGTGAACGCGATCGCGCGCTCCAGGCTCTCGAAATAATGCTCGTCGGGCGTGGTCGGCACCGCGCGAATCGTGGCGCCCGCGATGATGAAGCCGAACGTGTGGATCGGATAGCTCGGATTGGGCGCGAGCACGACATCGCCCGGCGCGGTGATCGCGGTCGCCAGACTGGCGAGCCCTTCCTTGGACCCCATCGTCACCACCACTTCGGTCTCGGGATCGAGATCGACCCCGAAACGGCGGGCGTAGTAATTTGCCTGGGCGCGGCGCAGCCCGGGAATGCCCTTTGACTGCGAGTAACCATGCGCGTCGGGCTTCTGCGCGACCTCGCAGAGCTTGTCGATGACATGCTGGGGCGGGGGCAAGTCGGGATTGCCCATGCCGAGGTCGATGATGTCCTCGCCTGCCGCACGCGCCGCTGCCCGCATGCCGTTGACCTCGGCAATGACGTATGGCGGCAGACGTTTGATGCGGTAGAAATCGTCGGACATCGTAACTCCTTTCGCCTCACCCTTAGGGCATAAGCGGGCAGGCGCGAAACTGCGTTGTTCCGGATGCGGCGATCCGTGTCGAAAAGTGGAGACAATGGCGCCCCTCCCGCGTTCGGTAGCCGGTGATCGCGGGCGATCGCGGTAGACCGAAGGACGATATCGCCGGCGCTGCGACGGCCCTAAAGGCGTGGCGTTCGCGACCGGTGGCCGCTTCCGCCCGGAGTGGTGGTGTTTTATGGGGAACCGGTGCGTATCGCATATGGCGAGATACCCAGGGGGACGATGACGATGGCCGACCAGACCGAGCTGCCCAGCCTGGAGGACATGCAGCACTGGACGTGGGTGATGGGGCGCGCGCAACAGATGATGCTCGAGGCCGGACTGGGTGCCGGTGCACCCGTCATTCCCGGGTTCAACGATCCCGCGACGATCGCGCGGATCGGCGATTTCTGGTCGGACAGTCTGAAGCTGTGGCAGCGTTTTCTCGACCCCAAGGCTTTGGAAGGGGAGGGCGCCACGGCGCCAGTCCGGGACAAGCGCTTCAAGTCGGATGCCTGGCAGAACCCGCTGTTCGACTGGATCCGCCAATCCTATCTGATGATCGCCGACCATCTGCTCAAGCAGGTCGACGCGATGGACGGGCTCGATCCCAGGCAGCGCGAGCAGTATCGCTTCGCGACCCAGGGATTCATCGATGCGATGAGCCCGTCCAATTTCGCTTTCACCAACCCCGAGGTGATCCAGAAGACGATCGAGACGCGCGGCGAGAACCTGCTGAAGGGGCTCTCCAACATGCTCAACGACCTTGGCAAGGGGCAGCTCACGCATACCGATGCCGGAGCGTTCGAGGTCGGTCGCAACCTGGCGACGACGCCGGGCAAGGTCATCCACCGCACCCGGCTGTTCGAGCTGATCCACTATGCGCCGACCACCGACACCGTGCTCGAGACGCCGCTGGTGATCTTCCCGCCCTGGATCAACCGTTTCTACATCCTCGACCTGACGCCCGAAAAAAGCTTCATCCGCTGGGCGGTGGATCAGGGGCTCAGCGTGTTCATGGTGTCGTGGAAGTCGGCTGACGCCAGCCTGGCCGACGTGACCTGGGACGATTACGTCCTCGCCCAGATCGAGGCGATCGACGTGATCCGCGACCAGCTGGGCGTCGAGGCCGTGCATGCGATCGGTTATTGTGTCGCCGGTACGACGCTGGCGGCGACGCTTGCCTATCTGACCGCGAAGCGGGAGGCGAAGAAGGTCAAGAGCGCGACCTTCTTCACCGCGCAGGTCGACTTCGCCCAGGCCGGCGACCTGCTCAATTTCGTCGACGACGCCCAGCTCGACATGATCAAGCAGCTCTCGCCCGAAGGGTTTCTCGACGGGCGCTACATGGCGGCGACCTTCAACCTGTTGCGCGGCCGCGACCTGATCTGGAACTACGTGGCGAACAATTATCTGCTCGGACAGGATTACGCACCGTTCGACCTGCTCCACTGGAACGGCGACACCACCAACCTGCCGGCGAAATGGCATCTTGCCTATCTGACCGACCTCTATCGCGACAATCTGCTGGTGCGGCCGGGCGCGCTGGCGATCGCCGGGACACCGCTCGATCTCGGCTCGGTCAAGACACCAAGCTACATCCAGGCGGGGCGCGAGGATCATATCGCGCCCGCCGAGAGCGTGTGGAAGATGACGCGGCTGTTCGCCGGGCCGCTCAAATTCGTCCTGGCGGGTTCCGGCCATATCGCAGGCGTGGTGAACCCTCCGGCTGCGGGCAAATATCAATATTGGACCAACGACAAGCCAGCCGCGACGCTGGCGGAGTTCGTTGCCGGGGCGACCGAGACCAAGGGCAGCTGGTGGCCCGACTGGATCGAGTGGATCCGCGATCGCGACGCCGAGCAAGTTGTGGTGAAAGGCGCGCGCGTTCCCGGCAAGGGCAAGAAACGCGCCGCCATCGCCGATGCTCCGGGCGACTATGTACGGGAGCACTAAGCTATTGTTCTGAAGCCGTTATGACGGTTTTGTTGCGCTGCACAAAAATTGCTTGACCTTTGCCGCCGATTCACTATTTTGTGCAGTGCAGCAATGATGCGGCGGAGGATATGATGGCTAGCAAGACCCCCGTGACCAAGGCAGCGAAGCCCGCGGCCAAGGCGCCGGCGAAGCGCACCCCCGTCAAATCCACCAAGCCGGCTTCGGTTCCCGCCGAAACGAAGCCCGCGCCCGTTCCGGCGCCGGTTGCTGTCGAAACCCCTGCCGCAGAGCAGCCGGCGGCGCCGGTCGTGGAGACCGCACCCGTCGAGACCCCCGCAGTCGAGACCGTGACCGAAACCCCCGTGATCGAAACACCGATCGTCGAAACCATTGCCGCAGTCGCCGAAGAGGCGCCGGCCATCATCAAGAAGGAAGTGACCAAGATGAACGACACCATCAAGGACGCCGCCGAAAAGGGCCAGGCCTATTTCGCGGAATTCAGCGCCAAGGCGAAGGCCGCGGCCGAGAAGGGCGCCAAGGCGTTCGAGGAAATGAACGAGTTCGGCAAGGGCAACGTCGAAGCGCTCGTCGAGTCGGGCAAGATCGCGGCCAAGGGCTTCGAGGCGCTCGGCCAGGGCTATGCCGACTATGCGCGCAAGCAGTTCGAAGGCACCACCGCGGCGCTCAAGGGCTTCGCCGCCGTCAAGTCGCCGACCGAATTCTTCAAGCTGCACTCGGACTATGTCCGTGGCCAGTTCGACTCGTTCGTCGCCGAGAGCTCGAAGAACACCGAAGCGATGATCAAGCTGGCCGGCGACGTCGCCAAGCCGATCTCGAACCGCGTTGCGCTCGCCGCCGAGAAGATCAAGGTCGCCGCGTAAGCAGCACCTTTCTCGCGAAGAGACACGAAAGGGCGGTCGCCATTGGGCGGCCGCCTTTTTCGTTTGCGCGAATTCGGGACCGCCCATATCTCCTCTCCCGCTGGGAGAGGAAGGGGCCCGCTCGGCGCCGCCGAGTGGGAAGGTGAGGGCGGATGGAGAAACCTGCGCCGCCCTCACCCTTCCGCCGCCTATGGCGGCTCCCTCCCTCTCCCAAGGGGAGAGGGATGAATAGCTAGAACGGGTGGCCCGGCCACCTTCTGCGCCGTCCCCAACGACGAAAAGCGCTTAACGCGCCCCACCCCTCTTGCCCCGGCGCGCCGCAATGCCATATTTTGCTTTCCCATGTTCGACCCCGATATCCTGATGGCCAACGACCCCGACCGGGTCGGCAGTGGCAACGACGGTGACGACGGTACCGGCGTCGGGCTCGCGACGCGTACCCGCACGCGGACCAAGGAGCCGACTCCGTACCGTGTGCTGATGCTCAACGACGATTACACACCGATGGAATTCGTCGTCCTGTGCCTGCAACGCTTCTTCCGCATGACGACCGAGGAAGCGACCCGCGTCATGTTCCATGTCCATCAGAAGGGCGTCGGGGTGTGCGGCGTGTTCAGCTACGAAGTCGCCGAGACCAAGGTCAGCCAGGTGATCGATTTCGCCCGACAGAACCAGCATCCGCTGCAGTGCACGCTGGAGAAGGCGTGAGCGCAGGGCTCCGGCTACGGTAGCTGTGCGCCTGCGAAAGCAGGAGCCTAGGATAGCGAAATACTCGGCGATTATCCCTCTCGAGCAAGGACAGGGCCGTCCCCCCGCGAAAGCGGGGGCCCAGAGCCAAGAGCGACGTCGCCCGCGATCCTGGACCCCCGCCTTCGCGGGGGAACAAGGAGGGTAAGCCGCCCACTTGTCGCTAGGGCACAAGTGCCGCAGTACTCGATCGCCCAGGGTTCCTGCTTTCCTAGGAACGACGAGGCAGGTGATTCATCCGGAATGAGACGCCGACGGCAAAGCCGTCGGCCGGATCGGCTGGCGCCGTCCGCCGGCCGTGCGAGGTGGCGCGCATGCGCACCGGCGCGGGCGTGGCCGCGCCTCCACCCCGCAAAATTACATTAACCATCAAGCGTTTCGCTGCGGGACACGGCCAAATCCGGGGACGATCCGGTAAGCTTTTTGGCTTATGGCGCTATGCGCCCGGATGGACTCGTCGGGCGGTGTGAAGGCGATGCTCCGCGTGATCGATTGGCGCAACTGGACGGTTCGACAGACCCGCGCGGCCCTGCTCGCGGGATTGGTCGGCGTGCCGCTGCTCGCCGTGTCGGCCAAGGCGGCCGTCGTCGCCTACTACGCGCAGTCGCGTGCCGAAGCGCCGCCCCTGCCGCCGATCGGTTATGAGAGCGAAGACCATTTTCCCGGCGCCGCCCTGTTCTATGTCGCCGAGGAGCAAGCCGCACCGACCGCTGGCACGACTGGAACCACCGCGTTGCCCGACCTGCCGATCCCGGCCAATGCCGATCTGACGCCCGATACCGACGGGACCGTCCGACCGGCCCAGCCCTTTTCGATGAATGGCGCCAGTGCGCTCGACAAGGCGCGGGCGCTCGATTGCCTGGCGACCGCGATCTATTACGAGGCAGCGTCGGAAAGCGAGGACGGGCAGCGCGCCGTCGCGCAAGTGATCCTCAACCGCGTGCGACACCCGGCTTTCCCCTCGACCGTGTGCGGCGTGGTCTATCAGGGATCCGAGAAGAGCACCGGGTGCCAGTTCAGCTATGCCTGCGACGGCTCGATGGCGCGCGTGCCGATGAAGAGCGCGATGGACCGTGCGCGGCGTTACGCGCTCGACGCGCTCGACGGCTATGTCATGAAGGCGGTGGGGCTGGCGACCCATTACCACACTTTCCAGGTCACCCCGGCCTGGAACCGCAGCCTGGTGATGACCGACGCGATCGGTATGCATTTCTTCCATCGCTGGAAGGGTTATTGGGGCACGCCCGCCGCCTTCAGCAATGCGCGGTACCGCGGCGGCGAACCGGTGCCAGGGCCGCATGCTCGAATCGTGCCGCCAGACGCGATGCCGTTGCCGTCGACCCAGTTCGCCAATTACGTGCCGGGCGTGCCGGCGCCGGCAGTCAATGGCCTCACGCCGCCGCCAGCGGCGGTGCCCAGCACCAATATCGCGGCAATCCAGCCGGGCTATCGCGAGACGAGCGTGGCCAAGGCGCTGCCGCAGCCGTCGCCGGGGGACAATCTGCCCCCCGAATCGCAAGTGCTCGACCGCTGGAAGGATTCGGGCAAGCCGTTGCAATAGGCGAGCCCTATTTCCCCAGATACTTCTCCCACCACGCCGCGACGCGTTTCTTCAGGTCGGCGACGTGCTCGGGCTGGCGGATGCCGTGACCTTCGTCGGGATAGATCATGAGCGTCGTCGGCACGCCGAGTTCCTTCAGCGCGTGCCAATATTCGATCGACTGGGTCGGCGGCACTTCGATGTCGCGCTCTCCGACATAGATGAAGGTCGGGGTCCTGGCGTTCTTGATATAAGTGATCGCCGACGCCTTCACATAGGGCTCGGGGTCGTCATAGGCCGACTTGCCGAAGAACGGGATCATCCACTGGTCGATGCCGTTGGTGCCGTAATAGCTGATCCAGTCGCTGAGGCCGGCGCCGGCGACGATCGCCTTGAAGCGGTTGGTCTGGGTGTTCGCCCACATCGCCATGAAACCGCCATAGCTGCCGCCGGTCAGGCCGAGCCGGCTGTCGTCGACTGGCGCGACCTTCTCCACCGCGTCGACGCCCGTCAGGATGTCGCGCAAATCGCCGCCGCCGAAATCGCGCTTGTTGGCGGCGGTGAAGGCCTCGCCCTGACCATAGCTGCCGCGCGGATTGGGGTAGAACAGGTAATAGCCCTTGGCGACATAGTCGGCGTCCGCGCTATCGGCGGCGACGAAGCGCGGGGTCGAGGCCGCGGCCGGCCCGCCATGGACGGTCACGATCATCGGCGCCTTGCCGGCCGGCGGCGTCGCCGGGCCGAGCAGCCACCCCTGCACATCGTAACCATCGTTACGCCAGGTGATGCTCTGCGCCTTCACGCTGGCAGGAATCGCATCATTGTCGCCGGTGATCTTGCGTGGCGCCCTGACCGGTCCCGCATAGATGGCCGGCGCGTGTTCGAAATCGGAAACGATCGTGGCCGCGATGCTGCCGTCGGCGCTGTAAGCGACGCGGCCGTCTCCCGCGGCGAAGCTGGCGGGCCGCGCCCAATATATGCCGGTGCCCTTGGGGCCGGGCGCGGCGATCTGCATGTCGGCACCCATCAGCCGCGCGGTGCGCAGCCCGCCTGCGGTCCAGGCGAGCGAGGTGACCGTGGCCTTTTCGCCCTTGGTCGCGTTGACCGGATCGCCGCCCACGAAAGGCACGGTCCAGACGTCGCCGCCGACCGAGCCGAAATCGCTCATCAGGCCGCCGATATAGGCGACGGTCTTGCCGTCGGGCGACACGCGCGGGGCATTGATCTGGGTCTTGGGTTGGGCGATCGCACGCACGCTGCCCGTCGCCGCGTCGATCGCATCGAGCGTCGCCACCCACCAATTGTCGTCGCCATTGCCCAGTGCGGTGGTAGCGACGAAGCCGGTGCCGTCGGGCGTCCAGCTATATTCGTAGACGTAGCGATCGGCGGGGGAGACCGGCTTGACGTCGGTGACCGCGGGGCCGGTCACGCCGAATATCGCGATACGCTGCTCGTCGCTCTTCTCGCCGATTTCGCCGACCAGCCGCACGCCGGGCTGGGTCGCGCCCGATTCCTTGGCGGCGTTGAGCGTCACCAGCAGTGCGATCCGCTTGCCGTCGGGCGAGAAGCGCGGGGTCTGGGCGATGCCCTTGATGGTGGCGATCAGATGCGTCGCCTTGCCGTCGGCGACCGCCAGAGTGACCGTGCCCGTGGCGCGATCGCGTTGCAGATAGGCAAGGGCACCGTCCGGGCCGAAGGTCAGGCCGGAATAGGTGCATTGCGCGCAGGGATCGAGCGTTGCGACAACCTTGCCGTCCTTGACCGATCGCATGACGATCTTGCCATGTGCCGTACGGCCGCCGTCGCCCTCGGTCGATTCGATACTGGCGACACGGTCACCGGATGCCGACAGGGCCAGCCCGACATAGGAGTGAAGCGGCGCTGCGATGGCCGGCGTTGCGGTGGCGGCGAGCAAGGCGGCGGCGAAGGTCAGACGCATCGGCGACTCCATGGGGAGGGGAGGAGGAGCCGATGGGTTAGGCTTTCGCCGCCGTGACGGAAAGCCCGTGGCAATTTTTTGGATCTTTTGAAGTCCCCTCTCCCGCATGGGGGAGAGGGCTTTAAATCAGGCTCCTCCCTTCAAGGGGCATATCCTTCACGAAAAGGGGCCGGTCTCCCGGCCCCTCTCGCTTGCGCCCCTCCGCGCAAATCTGACGTTACCAGCGGCGCTGGCCGTCATGCTTGTCGAACCGCACCTTGGCGCTCAGCATGTCGTAACGCCGATTGAGATCGGCGCGCTCGCGCATGTCGAGCCGGCCGCCCGATATGGTGTAACGATATTCTAGCTTCTGCAGCCCGCGCAGTTCGTTCTGCAGCTTGTATGCTTCGCGGCGCTCGAGCGCGCCCGACCGGATGCCCTGGTCGATCCGCATCTGGATCATCTGCGCGCGCTGGTTGATCGGCGCGAACGGCGCGGCGCTGGCGACGGCGGGGAACGCGGCAGTGGCGAAGCCCAGGCCCACCAGCAGAACAGGAAGCTTTTTCATGTCTCTCACTCCTTTGGTGACCGAACCATCGGTCGAGATACTATTTGGGCCTCGACTGTCGCCGATCTGTCCCGGGAACGTGCCGAATGTGTCGCAGCCGATACCGGCAGCGAAACGTTCGTTCAGGTACATGAATGTGAGCTGTCGGCAGCTCCACGTTCCCCTCCCTGCAAGGGAGGGGCTAGGGGTGGGTGAGCGCGGACGAGGCTCGATGCCTCGTCCGCCGCTGTTTTGCCGATCGGACAATGGGTCTTTTTGGGCGCGCAGACGCGCGCACCCACCCCCGACCCCTCCCTTTCAGGGAGGGGAGCTACCGAAACGAATACGGGACCGGCCCGCGTGCGTCGGGGTCGATGTGGATTTCGCTCGCGGCTGGCGGGAAGGCGCGCTGGTCGCAATCGGTCCGCGGGCAGATGCGGCAGGAAACGCCGATCGGCGTCGCGACGTCGTCGGCGCGCAGGCCATCGGCATAGACGAAGTCCGCGGCATGCGCTTCCTCGCAGCCCAGCGTCACGGCATAGCGCCGCGGGCTGCGCGTGAAGCTGCCCGAGGGTTTGACCAGCCCCTTGGCGATCGAGACGTAGCGCGTGCCGTCGGGCGTCTCGGCCAGCTGGACCGCGATGCGGTCGGGGATCGCCACGGCCTCGTGCACGCCCCACAAGGGACAGGCGCCGCCGAAACGCGCGAACTGGAAGCGCGTCGCCGAATGGCGCTTGGTGATGTTGCCCGCCATGTCGACGCGGCAGAAGAAGAAGGGGATTCCCGCGGCACCCGGGCGCTGCAGGGTCGATAGGCGGTGGCAGGTCTGCTCGAAGCTCGCGCCGAAGCGGCGGCTGAGCCGGTCGATGTCGTGGCGCAGTTCGCGCGCGGTGGCGCGGAAGCGGGCATAGGGCATGATCAGCGCGCCGGCGGCGTAATTGGTCAGCCCCGCGGCGAGCAGGGCGTGGCCCGCGTCGGAGGCGAGGCCGCCGCGCGCAATGTCGCGGATGAGCTCGGCGAATTCGAGCCGGGCGAGTTGGTGCGCCAGTGCGAACAGCCGGCTCGCCTCGGGCAACGACGGGTCGAGCCGCAGCACCTTCGCGTCGGGATCGTAGGCGCGGACCGGGCCGTCGAGCTCGCGATCGGTGCGGACCGCGATGCCGAAGAAATCGCCCAGCCGTTTCTCGAGCGCGTCGACGGCGATGCCGTCCTCGCCCAGCTCGCCGGCGATCGCTTCCGCTGCGCGATCGAGCGCGTCGACATAGTTGCGCTCGGCATGGAACCAGTCGCGCACTTCCTCCCATGGGAAGCGCGCCGCTTCGGCCGCGCCCGCCTCGAACCGGTCGTCGAAGGCGCGGAGCTGTTCCTGCGAGCGGCGGAAGGCGGCGTGGAGTGCGACCATGCGCTGGGCCAATTGCGGCTGTTGACGCGCGCCGCGGCGCAAGGTCGCCTCGTCGATTCGCGCATCGGGAACGCTCGGGTCGCTCGATGCCTCGATCGCATCGACCAGCAGCATCGGTTCGTCCGCCGCCGCGATCTTCTCCCAATCGGCGGGGAAAGCGCGGGCGAGGGCGACCATCACCAGCGGCGTGATCGGGCGGTCGCCATTTTCGATCTGCGAGAGATAACTGACCGACACCGACAATTGACCGGCGAGCGCGCGCTGGCTCAGCCCCAGCCGCTGGCGCAGGTCGCGCACGCGGTGCCCGGCGAAGATGCGGCGGCTCGGCTCGGTCATGCCGGATGGCATAGTTTGCAAACCGATCGGTGCCAAGTTTGCAACATTACAGTTGCGGAAGGCGCCTGCTAGGGGAAAGAAGCCCGGTCCGCATCAGGAGTCTCCATGTCGTCGACCATCGCCGAACTCGAACGGAAGCGCGCCGCGGCGCGATTGGGTGGAGGGGAAAAGCGCATCGCCGCGCAGCATGCCAAGGGCAAGCTGACCGCGCGCGAGCGTCTCGACGTGCTGCTCGACGAAGGGTCGTTCGAGGAGCTCGACATGTATGTCGAGCACAATTGCGTCGATTTCGGCATGCAGGACCAGATCATCCCGGGCGACGGCGTGGTCACCGGTTCGGGCACGATCAACGGCCGGCTGGTGTTCGTGTTCAGCCAGGACTTCACCGTGTTCGGCGGCTCGCTGTCGGAGCGCCACGCGCAGAAGATCTGCAAGATCATGGACATGGCGATGAAGGTCGGCGCGCCGGTGATCGGCCTCAACGATTCGGGCGGCGCGCGCATCCAGGAAGGCGTCGCCTCGCTCGGCGGCTATGCCGAGGTGTTCCAGCGCAACGTGCTCGCCTCGGGCGTGGTGCCGCAGCTGTCGCTGATCATGGGTCCGTGTGCGGGCGGTGCGGTCTATTCGCCGGCGATGACCGACTTCATCTTCATGGTGAAGGATTCCTCCTACATGTTCGTCACCGGCCCCGACGTGGTGAAGACGGTGACCAACGAAGTGGTGACGCAGGAGGCGTTGGGCGGCGCGATCACTCATACCACCAAGACCTCGGTCGCCGACGTCGCGTTCGAGGACGACGTCGAGACGTTGCTGGCCGCACGCGACTTCATCGATTTTTTGCCCGCCTCGAACCGCGAGCCCGTTCCGGAACGCCCCTCATCGGACCCGTGGGACCGGATCGAGAACAGCCTCGATACCTTGATCCCGGCCTCGGCCAACCAGCCCTATGACATGCACGAGCTGATCCGGAAGACGGTCGATGAAGGCGACTTCTTCGAGATCCAGCCGGCGCATGCCGCCAACATCATCTGCGGCTTCGGCCGGATCGAGGGCAAGACCGTCGGCGTCGTCGCCAACCAGCCAATGGTGCTGGCCGGCGTGCTCGACATCAATTCCTCGAAAAAGGCGGCGCGCTTCGTCCGCTTCTGCGACGCGTTCGATATTCCGATCGTCACCTTCGTCGACGTGCCCGGCTTCCTGCCCGGCACCGCGCAGGAGCATAACGGCATCATCAAGCACGGCGCCAAGTTGCTGTTCGCTTATGCCGAGGCGACCGTGCCCAAGATCACCGTCATCACGCGCAAGGCCTATGGCGGCGCCTACGACGTCATGGCGTCGAAGCATCTGCGTGGCGACCTCAACTACGCCTGGCCGACCGCCGAGATCGCGGTGATGGGCGCCAAGGGCGCGGTCGAGATCATTTTCCGCGGCAAGACGCCGGAAGAGATCGCCGAGCGTACCGCCGAATACGAGGCACGCTTCGCCAACCCGTTCGTCGCGGCATCGAAGGGCTTCATCGACGAGGTGATCCAGCCGCATTCGACGCGTCGGCGCATCGCTTTGGGCTTGCGCAAATTGCGCAACAAGAGCCTCGAGAATCCGTGGAAGAAACACGACAACATCCCGCTCTAGGAAAGGTCATCACCTCATGATTTCGATCGTCGCCCTGTTGCTTCAGGCTGCCCCCGTCGCAGCGGCCCCCGCGCCCTGGACAGTCACGACGCGGCCCAAGACCGATCCGACGATCACTTCGACGGTAACCGGCACATCGTCGGCAGATGGCAACGCGAAGCTCGTCGTGCGCTGCGATGCGGGCAAGCAGGACGTCGTGTCGGTCCAGTTGTTCAGCCGTACTCCGCTGGGTGGGCCGCCCGCCCGTCCCGTGTCGCTGACGGTCGATGCCGGTACGCCGATGATCGACAATTGGGAATTCGTGCAGCAGGGCGCGTTCCAGCGCGACGATGTCGGCGTCACGACGCTGACCACCGCGCTTGCCGCGGCCAAGACGATCAAGGTGCACACCACGACCACGACCGGTGAACCGGTCGACGCGACCTTCTCGGGTCCGGCGAGCGCGCAACCGATTACCGCGGTGCTCGCTGCTTGCGGCTACACGCTCGGCCAACCGCCGGTCCGCGCGCCCGAACCGAAGGATGGCGAGAAGAAGGACGCCAAGTGAAGCTTGGCCGGCTCAACCATGTCGGGGTGGCGACGCCGTCGATCGTCGGCGCCATTCCCTATTGGCGCGACGTGATGGGGGCGACGGTGATCCATGATCCGTTCGACTTGCCGGCGCAGGGGGTGAAGGTGTGTTTCGTCGATACACCCAACACCCAGATCGAGCTGATCGAGCCGCTCGGCGAGACGTCGCCGATCCGTGCCTTTCTCGACAAGAATCCGGCCGGCGGCCAGCACCACCTTTGCTATGAAGTGCCCGACATCCATGAGGCCAAGGCGTGGTTCGAGGCGAAGGGCGCGCGGGTGCTCGGAGAACCGAGGATCGGCGCGCACGGCACGCCGATCTTCTTCGTCCATCCCAGGGACATGGGCGGGGTGCTGACCGAGATCATGGAGACGCCCGGGGAGGGGCATTGATACCGACATCCTCTCCCTCGACGGGAGAGGATAGTGGAGCTTGCGAGCTTGCTCGCTAGCGGAACTTGGAGAGGGTGAGCGGTCGCGCGGCGACCGCGCGAAGCTTCCAGCTTCGCACCCCTCTCCCAACTGCGACTAGGCACCCCGGCGAAGGCCGGGGTCCCAAGTCTCCGTATCCCTCTCCCGCAAGGGGAGAGGGAGGCTGTGGAGGGTAAATGGCCTACGAGAACATCCAGACCGAGCGCAAAGGCGACGTCCTCGTCGTCACGCTCAACCGTCCCGACCGGCTCAACGCCGCGCCGCCGGCGATGTTCGTGGAGATCCGCGAGGCCCTGGCCGATCTCGGCGGCGCGCGCGCGGTGCTGATCACCGGCGCCGGCCGCGCCTTCTGCTCCGGCGCGGATGTCGGCGGTGGCGCGCTGACCGCGGCCGATCGCGGGCTCGATCCCGGCCAGGCGACCCATGACGCGCTGACCGTCAGCTACAATCCGACGCTCGCCGCCATCGCCGATCTGTCGGTCCCCGTGGTGACCGCGGTGCGCGGACCTGCCGCCGGGATCGGCTGCAGTCTGGCGCTCGCCGCTGATTTCTGCGTTGCGTCGGACACCGCCTATTTTCTCCAGGCCTTCGTCAATATCGGACTGGTTCCCGATGGCGGCGCGAGCTGGATGCTGACGCGCCTGATCGGCCGTCCGCGCGCGACCGAGATGATGATGCTCGGCGAACGCGTCGCCGCGGCCAAGGCGGTCGATTGGGGCATGATCTACAAGGCTGTCGCGGACGACGCACTCGATGCTGAGGGGCTGGCGCTGGCCGAGCGGCTCGCCGCGGGTCCGACCGTCGCGCTCGGCATGATGCGCCGCCAGCTGCACGAGGCACTCGAAGGCGATTACGCCGCAGCGATGCAGCGCGAGGCCGACAATCAGCGCGCCGCACGCGCCACGCACGATTCGATGGAGGGCGGCATGGCCTTCCTCCAGAAGCGCAAGCCCGCGTTCAAGGGCGCTTGAGACAGAGCAAGGAGTGGCCCTTTCGGGGGCCGGACACGATCATGACCACCAACCCGACCCGCGACGACTGGAAGGCGCTCGCCGACAAGGAAGTGAAGGGCAAGGACCTCACCTGGCACACGCCGGAAGGGATCGACGTCAAGCCGCTCTACACCGCCGAGGACGTCGCGGGCATCGACCCCGGCCTGCCCGGCTTTGCGCCTTTCACCCGCGGCGTGCGCGCGTCGATGTATGCCGGGCGGCCATGGACGATCCGCCAATATGCCGGCTTCTCGACCGCCGAGGAATCGAACGCTTTCTATCGCCGCAATCTCGCCGCGGGCCAGAAGGGACTGTCGGTCGCGTTCGATCTCGCGACGCATCGCGGTTACGACAGCGACCATCCGCGCGTGGTCGGCGATGTCGGCAAGGCGGGGGTCGCGATCGACACGATCGACGACATGAAGATCCTGTTCGACGGCATCCCCTTGGGCGAAATGTCGGTCAGCATGACGATGAACGGCGCGGTGATCCCGATCCTCGCCTTCTTCATCGTTGCCGGCGAGGAGCAGGGTGTCGCTCAGGCGCAGCTCGACGGCACCATCCAGAACGACATCCTCAAGGAGTTCATGGTCCGCAACACCTATATCTATCCGCCGGCGCCGAGCATGCGGATCATCGCGGACATCATCGCCTACACCTCGGCCAACATGCCGAAATTCAACTCGATCTCGATCTCCGGCTATCACATGCAGGAAGCCGGCGCGACGCAGGTCCAGGAACTTGCCTTCACCATCGCCGACGGCCGCGAATACGCCAAGGCGGCGATGGCGGCCGGGCTCGACATCGACAAGTTCGCCGGCCGCCTGTCGTTCTTCTTCGCGATCGGAATGAACTTCTTCATGGAAGTCGCCAAGCTGCGCGCCGCGCGCAAGCTGTGGCACCGCGTGATGAGCGACCTCGGCGCCAGGGACGAGCGCTCGAAGATGCTGCGCACGCATTGCCAGACATCGGGCGTGTCGCTGCAGGAGCAGGACCCATATAACAACGTCATCCGCACCACGGTCGAGGCGATGGCGGCGGCGCTCGGCGGGATGCAGAGCCTCCATACCAACGCGCTCGACGAGGCGATCGCGCTGCCGACCGATTTCTCCGCGCGCATCGCCCGCAATACCCAGATCGTGCTGCAGGAAGAGACCGGCATCACGCATGTCGTCGATCCCCTCGGCGGCTCCTATTATGTCGAGGCGCTGACCCAGGAATTGTACGACCGCGCCTGGGAGATCATCGAGCGCGTCGAGGGCGAGGGCGGCATGGCCAATGCCGTGGCGGCGGGCTGGCCCAAGGCGATGATCGAGCAAGCCTCGGCCGCGCGCCAGGCGCGGGTCGATCGTGGCGAGGACGTGATCGTCGGGGTCAACAAATACCGCCTCGCCGAGGAAGACGATCTCGACATCCTCGACGTCGACAATCACGCGGTGCGCGAGGCGCAGATCGCGCGGATCAAACGGGTCAAGGCCGGCCGCGACGAGGCCAAATGCCAGGCCGCGCTCGACGCGCTGCGCGAGGGCGCCAAAGGCGACGGCAATTTGCTCACCCTCGCCGTCGAATGCGCTCGCCAGCGCGCTACGCTCGGCGAGATCTCCTCCGCGATGGAGGACGTTTTCGGGCGCTACGGCACCAAGCCGACGCCGGTGTCGGGAGTCTATGGCGGTGCCTATGACCAGGATGCGCGCTGGGAAAACCTGCTCGCCGGCGTCGCCGCCACCGAGCGCCGGCTCGGTCGCAAGCCCCGCATGCTGGTCGCCAAGATGGGGCAGGACGGGCACGATCGCGGCGCCAATCTCGTGAGCTCGATGTTCGGCGATCTCGGCTTCGAAGTCGTGCCCGGGCCGCTGTTCCAGACGCCGAAGGAAGCCGCGGTGATGGCGCTCGACAGCGACGTCGACGTGGTCGGCGCGTCGAGCCTTGCCGCCGGGCACAAGACCCTGATCCCCGAACTGATCGGCCACCTGCGCGATGCCGGCCGCGCCGACATCAAGGTGATCGCGGGCGGGGTGATCCCGGCGCAGGATTACGAGTTCCTGCGCGAGGCCGGCGTCCAGGCGATCTTCGGTCCCGGCACCAATTTGATCAAGGCGGCAGAGGATGTGCTCCGCTTGCTCGGCCACAACATGCCCCCTGAACAAGAGGCTGCAGAATGAACGACGTTTCCAGTGCTCCTGCGAAAGCAGGAGCCCAGAGCCCAGAGCGAGCCACCCGTGGTCCTGGGCTCCTGCTTTCGCAGGAGCACGGAGTCCGGTCGACCTGGACGCGCGACGAGATCGCCGCGCTCTTCGACCTCCCCTTCACCGAACTCGTCTTCCGCGCGGCCGAGGTGCATCGCGCGCATCATGCGGCGAACGAGGTCCAGCTCTCGACGCTCCTCTCGATCAAGACCGGTGGCTGCCCCGAGGATTGCGGCTATTGCTCGCAATCGTCGAGCCACGAGACCGGCCTGAAGGCGACCAAGCTGATGGACGTCCGCGCGGTGCTTCAGGCCGCCGCGCAGGCCAAGGACAATGGCTCGTCGCGCTTCTGCATGGGAGCGGCGTGGCGCAACCCCAAGGACAAGGACATCCCCGCGCTCGTCCAGATGGTGAAGGGCGTGCGCGCCATGGGGATGGAGACCTGCATGACGCTCGGCATGCTGACGCCCGACCAGGCGCGGGCGTTGGGCGAGGCGGGGCTCGATTACTACAACCACAATATCGACACCTCGCCGGAGAATTACGCCAACGTCATCTCGACGCGCAGCTTCGAGGACCGGATCGAAACGCTCGAGAATGTCCGCTGCGCGGGGATCAACGTCTGCTGCGGCGGCATCGTCGGCATGGGCGAGACGCGCGCCGACCGCATCGGCTTCATCCACGCGCTGGCGAGCCTGCCGGTCCATCCCGAGAGCGTGCCGATCAATGCGCTGGTGCCGGTCAAGGGCACGGTGCTGGGCGACATGCTGGCCGATACCCCGCTCGCCAAGATCGACGACATCGAGTTCGTTCGCACCGTCGCGGTGGCGCGGATCACGATGCCGGGCAGCATGGTGCGCCTGTCGGCCGGGCGCGAGAGCATGTCGGAAGCGGCGCAGGCTTTGTGCTTCCTGGCCGGCGCCAATTCGATCTTCACCGGCGAGAAGCTGCTGACCACTGGAAATGCGGGTGAGGACAAGGATGCGGCCTTGTTCGCGAAGCTGGGGCTGGCACCGATGGCAGCCGTGCAGCGCGACGTGCTGGAGGTGGCGGAGTGATAGCGGCCTTGTTGATGCTGCTCGCGGCCCCCGATGATGCGCTCGACTGCGAGAACGCCCAAACGCAACTCGACCTCAATGAGTGCAACGGCAGGGCCTTCGAGAAGGCTGACGCGGCAATGAATGCGCAATGGAAGCGTACGCTCGCTCGCATGCGGACCCTCGATAAAGGTCCGAATGATCCGGGCGATAAAGGGCCGAGCTATTCGCAGGTCCTGCTCAACGCTCAGCGGGCGTGGCTCGTCTATCGCGACGCGCATTGCACGTCAGAAGGGTATTATGCGCGCGGCGGAAGCATGGAGGCGATGCTGTACAATCAGTGTCGCACCGCGCTGACCGACGAACGTACCGAGCAACTGGCCGAGCTCGCCAAGGACGACGAATAAAGGATGCCAATGTTCAAGAAAATCCTGGTCGCCAATCGCGGCGAGATTGCCTGCCGCGTGTTTCGAACGGCGAAGAAGATGGGGATCGCGACGGTCGCGGTCTATTCCGACGCCGATGCGCGCAGCCCGCATGTGCTGATGGCCGACGAAGCGGTGCGGCTCGGGCCGGCGCCGGCGGCGGAGAGCTATCTCAAGGCCGAGCTGATCCTCGACGCGGCGAAGATCACCGGCGCCGATTGCATCCATCCCGGCTACGGCTTCCTGTCGGAGCGTGAGAGCTTCGCCAAGGCGTGTGCCGAGGCCGGCATCGCCTTTGTCGGCCCGCCGCCCAACGCGATCGCCGCGATGGGCGACAAGATCGAATCGAAGAAGCTCGCCAAGGCGGCGGGCGTCAATGTCGTACCCGGCTTCCTCGGCGAGATTGCCGATACCGACGAGGCGGTGAAGATCGCCTCCGACATCGGCTATCCGGTGATGATGAAGGCCTCGGCCGGCGGCGGCGGCAAAGGGATGCGGCTCGCCTGGAGCGAGCAGGACGTGCGCGAAGGATTCGAGGCGACCAAGCGCGAGGGTCTCGCCTCGTTCGGCGACGACCGCGTGTTCATCGAGAAGTTCATCGAAAGCCCGCGCCATATCGAAATCCAGGTGCTGGGCGACCAGCACGGCAATATCGTCTATTTGAACGAACGCGAATGCTCGGTGCAGCGCCGCCACCAGAAAGTGGTCGAGGAAGCGCCGTCGCCCTTCGTCAGCCCCGAAATGCGGCGCAAGATGGGCGAGCAGGCGGTCGCGCTGGCGCGGGCGGTCGGCTATTATTCCGCCGGCACCGTCGAACTGATCGTGTCGGGCGCCGATACGACCGGCGAGAGCTTCTACTTCCTCGAGATGAACACAAGGCTGCAGGTCGAGCATCCGGTGACCGAGGAAATCACTGGGCTCGACCTCGTCGAGCAGATGATCCGCGTCGCGGCGGGCGAGAAGCTGGCCTTTGGTCAGGCGGACGTGAAGATCAACGGCTGGTCGGTCGAGAACCGCGTCTATGCCGAGGATCCCTATCGCGGCTTCCTGCCCTCGATCGGCCGGCTGGTGCGATACGACCCGCCAGAAGCTCATTCCCATCAGGCGCCGTTCGCTACTAGCCCCTCCCCTTCAGGGGAGGGGTTGGGGTGGGGCAGTGCCACAGACTCGTCGCCCGAGAGGAGAAGCCCCACCCCCATCCCCTCCCCTGAAGGTGAGGGGCGTGCCAAGATCCGCGTCGACGACGGCGTCGCCGAGGGTGGCGAGGTCAGCATGTTCTACGACCCGATGATCGCCAAGCTGATCACCTGGGCGCCGACGCGCGAGGAAGCGATCGATCGCCAGATCGCCGCGCTCGACGCGTTCGAGATCGAGGGGCCGGGCAACAATCTCGATTTCCTCTCCGCGCTGATGCAGCATCCGCGTTTCCGTGAAGGGGCGCTCACGACCGGCTTCATCGCCGAGGAGTATCCCGACGGCTTCCACGGCGCGCCCGCCTCTGCCGATCTCTTGAAGGCGCTGGCCGCGGTGGCAGCGTTCGCGGCGACGGCGGAGGCCGATCGCGCGCGGCGCATCGACGGCCAGCTCGGACGCCGCCTGCAGCCGCCCTCCGACTGGGTCGTGCGGATCGACGGCAAAGATCACGCGGTCAGCGTGTCGACCGACGGCGTGACGGTCGATGGCGACGACCTCGACCTGGCGATGGAATATACGCCGGGCGACCGCCTGGTAATCGCCGAACTCGCCGACCAGGACCTGATCGTGAAGATCGCGCGCACCCGCAGCGGCTTCAAGCTGACGACGCGCGGTGCCAGCCACGTCGCGCGTGCGCTACCCTCCCGCGTGGCGCCCTATGCCCGGCACCTGATCGAGAAGGTCCCGCCCGATCTCTCCAAATTCCTGATCGCGCCGATGCCGGGGCTGCTCGTGCGGCTCGACGTGAAGGAAGGCGACCATGTCCAGCCGGGTCAGCCGCTCGCGGTGGTCGAGGCGATGAAGATGGAGAATATCCTGCGCGCCGAGAAGGCGGCGACGGTCAAAACGGTAGAGGCCAAGGCGGGAGACAGTTTGGCGGTCGACCAGGTCATCCTCGAGCTCGAATAGGCGGCTTCGGCCCTGTTTCCGTAAAGGTCAAACAGGTACGGCACCAGAACCGATCGATATTCAGACGGCGCGTGTCGGCTCTTTTTCAATCCTCCCCCGCCAGGGGGAGGTGGCGGCCGTAGGCCGACGGAGGGGGCGGGCGGCGACCCTTTGGCCGTTGCGCTTCCTCCCCCTTCGTCAGCCCCCGCCTGCGCGGGGACTGACACCTCCCCCTGGCGGGGGAGGATTGATTGTCGATCCATTCTGGCCCGCACCGCGAACGCAAAGCATCGGAGATGAACCGAACCGGCCCGATTGCGACAAAATAAGACATATTCGGGATGGACCTCTGACCTATCGCCCGCCATGCTTTCGGCAATGAAACGGTCGCGTATCGCCTTGATGCTCGCCGTCGCGCTGCCGCTACAGGCGTGCATGGTGGGGCCGAACTACAAACCGCCGGCGAGCGCCTCGCTGGGCGTGCCCGATGTCTATTCGGGACCGGCGGCCCAGGGCGCGTTGCCCGACATCTCCACCTGGTGGACCGGCTTCGAGGATCCGGAGCTCACCAGTATCATCGAGCGGGCGCGCAAGGGTAATCTCGATATCGCGCAAGCGGTGGCGCGGCTGAAGCAGGCCCGTGAGAGCCTCGTGCAGGCGCGGGCGTCCTTGCTGCCGACGGTCAGCGGATCTGCGGGGTATAATCGCAGCCTGCTCGATGCGACCGGGCCGCGCGACAATTTCTCGATCGGCGCCGACGCCAGCTACCAGGCCGATATCTTCGGCGGCACGCGCCGCTCGATCGAGGCGGCCAAGGCCAATGAGGAATCGTCGGGCTACAGCCTCGCCGACGTCCAGATCTCGATCGCGGCGGAGGCCGCTCGCAACTATCTGCTCGCGCGCCAATACCAGGCGGCACTCAAGATCGCCCGCGACAGCCTGGCGATTCAGGACGACAATCTCGAAATCGCCGGGTTCCGCGTCCAGGCGGGACTGGTGTCGAGCCTCGACCAGGAACAGGCGCGGGCACAGCGCGCGCAGACCGCCGCCGGCATTCCGACGATCGAACAGAATTACGCGGCCGCGGTGAACCGGCTGGGCGTGCTGACCGGCCAGGCACCGGGTGCGCTCAAGGCCGAACTGGAAACCGTCCAACCGATCCCGTCGGGACCGCCCGACGTGCCGGTGGGCATCCCCGCCGACATCCTTCGTCAGCGTCCCGACGTGCGCGCCGCCGAGCGGACGCTGGGCGCGGCCACCGCGCAAATCGGGGTCGAAAAGGCGGCGCTCTATCCGGCGCTCAACATCACCGGCAATATCGGTACGGCCGCTTCTGCGCTGGGCAACATCGCCAATGTCGTCACCGGCAGCCTGTTCGCCGGCTTGAGTCAGCTGATCTTCGACGGCGGCCGGACGCGCAGCCGCGTGCGCTCGCAGGAGGCCGCGGCGGAGGGGGCGCTCGCCGCCTACAAGTCGACCGTGCTGACCAGTCTCGAGGATGTCGAGAACGCGCTGCAGGCGCTGCAGGCGGCGAAGCAGCGGCAGCGGGAGTTTGCGGTCGCACTCGACGCATCGAACGCCGCGGCGATCCTCGCGCGCAGCCAGTATCGCGCGGGGCTGACCGACATCACGACGCTCAACAACAGCGAGGCGGCGTTGCTGTCGGCGCAGAACGGCATGAACAGCGCGCGCGGCGACCAGGCACAGGCCATGGTCGCGCTCTACCTCGCGCTCGGCGGCGGGTGGAATCCCGCGCAGCCGCCCACGGTACCGCAGGGATAACAAGATGGCGACCAATCAGGCCGAACTCGACGACTTTCTCGGCGGACGCCCGCCGTCCAAATTCCGGCGCTATGGCACCTGGGCGGCGATCGCGATCGGCGTGCTGCTGGTCATTTTCCTGCTCAGCCGGTTGCTTGGTGGGGCCGCGAAGGCGGGCTATGCGACCGAGGCCGCGCAAAAGGGCAATCTGACGGTCACGGTCTCGGCGACCGGCAAGCTCGCGCCAACCAACCAGGTCGATGTCGGTTCCGAATTGTCGGGCCTGGTCACCAAGGTGGTGGTCGACGTCAACGATCGTGTCGTGAAGGGGCAGCCGCTCGCGATCATCGATCCGAGCCGTTTCCAGGATACGGTCAACCAGTCCAAGGCGGCGCTCGACGCGGCGATCGCGACGGTTGGCCAGAACAAGGCTACGCTCGAACAGTCCAACGCGACGCTGGCGCGCTATCAACAGGTCAGCAAGCTGTCCGGCGGCCGCGTTCCCGCCAAGACCGAGATGGATCAGGCGATCGCCGACCGCGATCGCGCGGTCGCCAATCTGAAAGCGGCACAGGCCAATGTCGTCGCGGCGCAGGCGACGCTCTCGTCCAACCAGACCCAATTGACCAAGACGATCATCCGGTCGCCAGTCAACGGCGTCGTGCTCGCGCGCCAGATCGAGCCCGGTGCCACCGTCGCGGCCAGCTTCAACACGCCGACCCTGTTCGTCATCGCCGAAGACCTCAGCCAGATGAAGCTCGAGGTGGCGATCGACGAGGCGGATGTCGGCAGCGTCAAGGAAGGGCAGCGCGCGACCTTCACCGTCGACGCCTTTCCCGGCAAGACTTTCCCGGCGACGATCACCCGGGTCGACGTAGGGTCCAACCTGTCGGCGCAGTCGAGCTCGTCGTCGAGCAGCAGCTCCAGCACCAGCAGTACGTCCGGCCAGGTCGTCTCCTATGGCGCCGAATTGTCGGTACAGAACGCCGATTTCCAGCTGCGGCCCGGCATGACCGCCACTGCCGATATCGTGACGATGGAGAAGAAGGACGTGCTGCTCGTCCCCAACGCTGCCCTGCGCTTCAAGCCGCAAGCCGACGCGACACCATCGGCACAGGCGTCGGGCGGCTTCGCCGGCGCGCTGACGCCCCGGATGCGGCGGCGCGGCGGCAGCAATGGCGAGGCCAATCCGCTCGAGCGCGGGTCCAAACAGTCGGTCTATGTCAAACAGGCCGACGGCAGCCTGAAGCAAGTGTCGGTTACAACCGGCGACAGCGACGGCACGATGACCGAGATCACCGGCGGTGATCTTCAGCCCGGCATGCAGGTCGTCACCGGCCAGCTCGCGGGATCGGGCAGCAAGTCGAGCGCGGGTAGCCGCCGCCGCTCGGGTTCGAGCGGCGGCAGCGGAGGCGGCGGCGGGCAGCGCGGTGGCTGACGGCGCGACAGACAAAGGCGGCGCCCCGCTGATCAGGCTGCGGGGCGTCACCAAGACCTATGGCGCGGGCGCGACTGCGTTTCAGGCGCTGAAGGGAGTCGATCTCGACATCGCCGCGGGCGATTTCGTCGCGGTGATGGGACCGTCGGGGTCGGGCAAGTCGACGACGATGAACATCCTGGGCTGCCTCGACGTGCCGACCGCCGGCGAGTTCGTCTTCAAGGGCCATCATATCGAGAGCCTGGACCGCGACCAGCGCGCCTTGCTCAGGCGCAAATATCTCGGTTTCGTGTTCCAGGGCTTCAATCTGCTCGCGCGGACGTCCGCGCTCGAAAATGTCGAACTGCCGCTGCTTTATCGCGGCGACGCCAAAGCCGAGCGCCGCGAGGCGGCGCTCGGCGCGCTCGACAAGGTCGGGCTGAAGCAATGGTGGGACCATACGCCGGCCGAATTGTCGGGAGGCCAGCAGCAGCGCGTCGCGATCGCGCGGGCGATCGTCACCCAGCCCGCCGTGCTGCTCGCCGACGAACCGACCGGCAACCTCGACAGCGAACGGTCGATCGAGATCATGGAATTGCTGAGCGACCTCAACAAGAATGCCGGCATCACCGTGCTGATGGTGACCCACGAACCCGATATGGCCGCCTTCGCCAAAACCATCGTCCATTTCAAGGACGGCTTGGTCGAACGTATCGAGGCGGGCCATGCGCAGGGGGAGAAGGTGGGATGAGCGGCGGGCAACTCCTTCTTCCCTCTCCCCTTGTGAGAGAGGGTTGCGCAGACTTGGGTCTTGCGCGGCAACGCCCTAGTCGGAGCTGGGTGAGGGGTAAGCGGTCGCATAGCGACCGCGCGGCGCTCAAGCGCCGCTTCCCCTCAACAAGCTGCGCTAGCGAGCGAGCTCGCAAGCTCCGCTATCCTCTCCCACAAGGGGAGAGGAAGGCCTAGAGATGCTCGGCACCACCTTCATCCTCGCGCTGCGCTCGATCCGCCGCCACCTGTTGCGGTCGTTCCTGACCGTGCTCGGCATCGTTATCGGCGTCGCGGCTGTGGTGGCGATGGTGACGCTGGGCAAGGCGACGACGCTGCAGGTCCAGAAATCGATCGCCAGCCTGGGCACCAACGTACTCCAGATTCGCCCAGGCCAGGGCTTCGGGCGGGGTGGCGGCGGGCCGCGACCGCCGGATTTCGACCCGCAGGATGTCGACGCGATCGCCAAGCAGATAACCGGCGTCACCGCCGTGGCGCCCCAGGCGCAATCGGCGGGCACGGCAATCTACGAGGGTCAGAACTGGTCGACCACGATCAACGGCACGACCGACGGCTATTTCCAGGTCCAGCCCTGGACGCTCGCGACCGGCCGCTATTTCACCCCGGCGGAGGAAGCCGCCGGCAAGGCGGTCTGCATTCTGGGCAACACCGTCTATACCAACCTCTACAAGGGCGGACAGGCAGTCGGCACGCGGATGCGCATCGCCGGTATTTCCTGCGACGTGGTCGGCATCCTCACGACCAAGGGTCAATCGGGCTTTGGCGGCGATCAGGACGATGTCGTGATCATGCCGATCAAGGCAGTGCAGCGGCGGATGACCGGCAATACCGACGTCCGGCTGATCCTGGTCGGCGTCGACGAGGCCTATTCGACCACCCAGGTGCAGGCGTCGATTACCGACTTGCTGCGCGAGCGCCGCCATATCACCGGCGGCAAGGAAGACGATTTCAACATCTTCGACACCAAGCAGATTTCGGACACGCTCAGCAGCACGACCACCCTGCTCACCAACATCGTCACCGCCGTCGCCGGGATCAGCCTGATCGTCGGCGGCATCGGCATCATGAACATCATGCTGGTGTCGGTGACCGAACGGACGCGCGAAATCGGCATCCGCCTCGCGATCGGCGCGGTCGCCAACGAGGTGCTGATGCAGTTCCTGGTCGAAGCGGTCGTGCTGTCCTGTCTGGGCGGATTGATCGGGCTGCTATTGGGACAGCTGGTGGTGATATTGCTGTCGCTGCTCGGGCAATTGCCGTTCATCTTCGACGTCCAGATCAACGTCATCGCGTTCCTGATTTCCGGAGCGATCGGCGTGGTGTTCGGCTTTTTCCCGGCCCGGCGGGCGGCGTCGCTCAACCCGATCGACGCGTTGCGGCACGAATAGGGTCGCGGATCTTGGGCTGTATCTAGGCGTCATCCCTGCGACTGCGGGGACCTATCCCCGGACGGGCGACAACCATCGCACCCGTCTTATGCGTGGGTCAGGTTGGCGATGATCCTGCTTGCGCGGGGAGGACGAGGAGGAAGGGTCAAGCGCCCTTCCACGCCCGCACTTGGCCGAACTTCGCCATCAACTCGTCCAGTTCTTGCGTGGTGTCGACATCGATCAGCTCATCCGGATGCGTCACGACGTGCCGGCCTGCCAATATCAGTTCCCGCGCACCGGCCTCCCCCTCCAGATTTTCCAGCGCGTCAAACCGGCCCGCGCCAAACAGGGCCGGGGGCTTGGGGCGAACGCCGTCGCTCGACGCGACGATCGAGCCGGCGCCATATTCGGCATCGAAGAGGCGATAGATTTGCGCCGCCGTGACTCGCGGCATATCGGCCAGCGCGATCAACACCGCTTCGACTCCCGTCCCGCGCGCGGCCTGGACGCCCATCCGGACCGACAGCGACAGTCCCTCCTCAGGCCGCGAATTGTGAACTTCGTGATAGCCGCGCGCGGCATAATCGAGCTTCACGCCGTCGCGCACGGCGATCCTCTTGGCGAACGGCACGCCCTCCAGCGCGGTCACGACGTGCATGCCGAGCGGCTGTCCGAGAAACATCTCCGTCAGCTTGTCGGACAGTCCGAACCGCGCCGACTTCCCTGCGGCGAGGAGGATCAGGGCGGTCGTTTCAGGTCCAATCATGCAACGCTCCCACCATGCCGGCCGCGATCGACAAGGCGATTTCCGCCGGCCCGATCGCGCCGATATCGATGCCGGCGGGGGCGTCGATGCGGTCGAGATCCGCATCGGAAACGCCCAAGCCGCCAAGTCGCTCCCGCCGCGCGGCGTGACTGCGGCGCGATCCCAGCGCGGCGACATAGCCCGTCGGCGCCGCAAGTGCGGCCTGCAATGCCGGGTCGTCGATCTTGATGTCGTGCGACAGGGTGACGATGGCGGTCGCCGGATCGGGCTTGAGCGCGGCGATCGCCTCGTCGGGCCAGCGATCGTCGAGCGTCACGCCTGGAAAGCGTTCGGCCGTGAGGAAACGCGCGCGCGGATCGATCACCGTCGTCGCGACGCCGAGTTCACGCGCCAGACCGGTCAGCGCCTGGGCGATCTGCACCGCGCCGACGATCAGCAGGCGGCGCGGTGGTTCGTAGCGGTTGACGAAGGCGGCGCCGTCGATCGGGCGCAGGCTCGACTGGCCGGTATCGAGATCGGTGACAATGGTCAGACCCTGGCCGGCGCTCCGTGCCTCGGCGATGCGGTCGAACAATTCGGGGTCGAACCCTTCGGCGGCGATCGGTTGCACCATCACCGAGATTTCGCCGCCGCAGGGCAGACCGACTTCCCACGCGGCGGCGTCGGCGACGCCGTAACGCTTCACCTGGAACGGCGCGCCGGCAATCACCTCGGCGGCGGCGGTCAGGATATCGGTCTCGACGCAGCCGCCCGACACCGATCCCTCGAACCGGCCGTCCTGATGAACGATCATGTGACTGCCCCGCGGGCGCGGTGCCGAGCCCCAGGTCGAGACCACCGTGGCGAGCGCCATCGGGGCGCCGCGCCACGCCAAAGCGGCGGCGATGACGGCATCGTTATCGGCCATTGGTCGTCCTTAATTCCTCCCCGGAACGGGGAGGGGGACCAAGGCGCGAAGCGGCTTGGTGGAGGGGGGCCGCGATAAGAGAGCGACAGGCTATGAGGTTGCTGGAGGGACGGGCCCCTCCACCACGCGCTAGCGCGCGCGGTCCCCCTCCCCGTTCCGGGGAGGATTTTTGGGTGCGCCCCCTCATACCGGCGGCAATCCAGGCAGCAATTTGTCGAGCGTGATCGGAAAGTCCCGCACCCTTACCCCGGTCGCGTTGTACACCGCGTTCGCTACCGCCGCGCCGGCACCGGAAATCCCAAGTTCGCCGACCGCCTTGGCGCCGACCGGATTGGCCTGGTCGTCGACCTGCTCGATGAAATGGCATTCGACGGCCGGCGCATCGGCATGGACCGCGACGTGATATTCGCCGAAATCCGGATTGACGAACTGGCCGGTGCGCGGGTCGACCACCGCTTCCTCGCTCAGCGCATAGCCGATGCCCCAGATCATCCCGCCGACCATCTGGTTGCGCGCCGTTTTTTCGTTGAGCACGCGCCCGACATCGAACACGCCGAGCAAGCGGCGGACGCGCACTTCGCCAGTCACGGCGTTGACGGCGACTTCCGCGAACTGCGCGCCGTGGCTCGCCTGGCTGGTCCGGCGGCTCACCTGGCCGGGGCCGGTCTTGCCGTGCGCCACGATCGGGTTGCCGCGGACGAGGTCGGCGATCGCCGAGGACCGGTTGCCTGCCCTCACGATTCCATTTTCCAGCTCGAGCTCTTCAGCTGCCGCGTTCATCCGCCGCGCCAGTTCGGCAAGAATGTCGTCGCACGCCAGCGCTACGGCCGAACCCGAACTTCCCGCGCCGAACGACCCGCCCGACCCGGCGCTTTCCGGCAAGTCGCTGTCCCCCAGTCGCACATCGATCGCCGACACCGGCAGGCCGAGCATCTCTCCGGCGACCTGCGCCAGGATGGTGTAGGTGCCGGTGCCGATATCGGTCATGTCGGTCTCGATGAGGACGCGGCCGTCGGCGGAAAGCGTGACGCGGGCTTCGCTGTTGACGGTGAAGTTCCCGCGCAGCGCCGCGGCCATGCCGTGGCCGATCAGCCATTCGCCGTCGCGATTCTGGCCCGGCACGGGGTTGCGCCGATCCCAGCCGAAGCGTCGTGCCCCTTGTTCATAGCATTGCAGCATCAGCCGGGTGGAAAACGGCTTCCCGCTCGTCGGATCGGTCTCGGGCTCGTTGCGACGGCGCAACTCGATCGGGTCGAGCCCGAGCTGCTCGGCCAGCTCGTCCATCGCGCATTCGACCGCGAACGTTCCGACCGCCTCGCCCGGCGCACGGACGGCGCCGGAGGAGGGCAGGTCGACAATTGTCAGGGCGGTGGTGAATCGCCGGTGTTCGGCGGCGTAGAGCGGTAGGGTGCCGAACGGAACGGGTTCGAGAAAGCCCTTGCCGGGTTTCTGCGACGACACGCTGTCGTGTGCGAACGCCGCTATCCGTCCGTCGGCGTCGCAGCCGATGCGGATACGCTGCACGGTGTCGCCGCGATGATGCACCAGCGATGCGGTCTGCCGGCGCGGCAGCGCGATCTTGACCGGCCGTCCGGTCTCGCGCGCGGCCACCGCCGCCATCACCGTTTCCGGACCGACCCCGGTCTTTCCGCCGAACCCGCCGCCGACATATGGCGCCAGGACGCGTACCCGTTCCCTGGCGATGCCGAGTTGGTTGGCGATCGTCTCTCGGGCGCCGCTCAATATCTGCAGCGAGGCTCGCACGACGAGATCCTCCCCCTCCCACCAGGCAGTGGTCGCATGCGGTTCGAGCGCCGCGGGAAAATGGATCGGGGTGGTGTAGGTCTGATCGAACCGGATGGCCGCCGCGTCGATGGCGGCATCGACATCGCCCTTCACGATGTTGGGCAGGAAGCCGATCTTGTGGTCCTCGATCACCGGCTGATCGCGCGGATCGTAGCGGCCCTCGCGCTCCTCGTACGTCACACGCACCGCCAGCGCGGCGTCGCGAGCGCTTTCCATGGTTTCCGCGACGACCAGCGCGACGGGTTGGCCGAAATGATCGATCTGGTCGGTCCAGTCGCCCATCTCCTCGCGGCTGCTGCCACCGGTCGACGGGAAGTCGGGATGGTCGGCGAAGATCCGGACGACCCCCGGCATGGCCTGCGCCGCGCCGGTATCGACCCGGAGCACCGTGCCGGCGCCGATCGTCGCACCGACCACCTGCGCATACAGCGTTCCGTTGGGGGCGCCTTCGTACGCGTAATGCGCCGTGCCCGACGTTTTCAACGGACCTTCGTAACGATCGACGCCCTTGCCGATCAGGCCCTGCCGGCCCTTGTCGAGCGCCGCCGGGCGGTAGGGCGCGTCCATTGCGTGCTCGTTCATCGTCGCCTCCCGGTCATAATAGGTGGATAGCGCGGGGCCAGGGTCCATTAAAGGAATCGGGGCGGGCATGACGGTTTTCAAGCGAATTCGCGCTGGAGCGGTGTTGCCGCTCGCCGCGCTGGCATTGTCGGCGGCGACCGGGCAGGGTACGGCGATGAAGCCGCTTTCGCATCCCATCGTCATCGGCCATCGCGGCGCGAGCGGCCAGCGCCCCGAACATACGCTGGCAAGCTACGACCTCGCGATCGACGAAGGGGCCGACTTCATCGAGCCCGATCTGGTCCTGACCAAGGACGATGTCTTCGTCGCGCGGCACGAGAACGACATCACCGGCACGACCGACGTCGCCGACCATCCCGAGTTCGCGAATCGCAAGACCACCAAGGTGATCGACGGCGAAAGCCATACCGGCTGGTTCACCGAGGACTTCACGCTCGCCGAGCTGAAGACGTTGCGCGCGAAGGAACGCCTGCCGCAGCTCCGCCCCGGCAATGCCGCTTATGACGGCAAGTTCGAGATCCCGACGCTGGCCGAGATCATCGCGCTCGCCAAGAAACGATCGACGGACGTCGGCCGGACGATCGGCATCTATCCCGAGACCAAGCACCCGTCCTATTTCGCCTCGATCGGCAAGCCGATGGAGCGGCAACTGGTCGCCGAGCTGAAGAAGGCGGGGTGGGATTCGGCCGATGCGCCGGTGTTCATCCAGAGCTTCGAGGTCGATAATCTCAAATTCCTGCATAAGATCACCGGGATCCGCCTGATCCAGCTGATGGATTCGACCGGTGGCCCAGCCGACAACGCCATGCCGAGCTATGCCGCGATGACGACACCCGCGGGGCTGAAGGCGGTCGCGGCCTATGCCTGGGGGATCGGGCCCAACAAGGACATGGTCGACAAGGGCGAGGGGACGCCGTCGAGCCTGGTCGCCGACGCGCATGCCGCGGGCCTGCGCGTCCATGTCTGGACCTTCCGCGCGGAGAATTTCTTCCTGCCGGCGTCACTCAGACAAGGGGTCGATCCGCGCGCGCACGGCGATGTGGAGACGGCGATCCGACGCCAGCTTGCGGCGGGCATAGATGGTTTTTTCACTGATTTTCCGTTAATTGGGTCGACCGTCCGCGATGGCTATACGGCTGGCGCGGGCAAGTGAGCCGAGGCTTGAGTAGATGCGTGGAACCCTGATTGTCATGGCGATGGCGCTGCCGCTTCTGGCTGGCGGATGCCTGGCCAAGACGGCCGTCGATGTCGTGACTCTTCCGGTCAAGGCGACGGGAAAGGTGGTCGACTGGACGACGACCAGCCAGTCCGAAGCCGACCGCAATTACGGCCGCAAGATGCGCAAGCAGGAAGAACGCGAGGGACGCGAACGCCGCAAGGCGGAGAAAGCGTGCCGCAAGGATCCGTCGCAATGCCCGCCGCCGGCTTATGGCGGCAACGGGATGGCGCCGCGGAATTGAGCTGAGCGTACGGTAAGAAAGTCATCCTCTCCCGGGGATGACGGCGTTGAGCTCAGTTCCCCATCGCTTCCCCGCCCAGCACGCCGGCGATCGCTCGCAGCGTCACGGGGTTCATCTGCACGCCCATGTGACTGCTGACGATCTCGATCGAACGCGTGTGCTCGTCGTGGCAGATCGCGCCATTGACGAGTCCGTCGCTCGCGCTCCAGATGGCGGTAGCGGGCACCTTGAGCGGCGCAGCCACTTCCGCCCGCCGTGCGATGACATTCGGACTGTCGATCTTCTCTCCCGACAGCCATTCGAACGCGCGCCAGACATTGGTCGCCCGGGGATCGCCGGCGAAGGGCGAACTCACGGTAATCACCTCGCGCACGAGGTTGGGCAGGCGGTGCGCGGCAAAACGCGCAAGGATGCCGCCCAGGCTGACACCGATCAGCGTCACCGGTTCGCCGGCATCGGCATGATATTGTTCGAGCCGGGCAAGGAGCTTCTCGCCTTCGGTGCCGACCGCGCGCGACCCGGTATTGCGGCCGAGCCGCCAACCTTCGACGCGATAGCCGAGCGCGATCAGATACCGCTTCATCACGATGTTCGATCGGTCCGAATTGACCAGACCGGGCAGCAGCATGATCGGCCGGCCGTCGCCGGGTGGCGCCTTCATCAACTCGGGCCACGCGGCGGGAATGCTCGCGATCGTGCCCATCATGCGGGGCAGTTCGGCGGCCCATTGCGCCTTGCTCGGTGGATTCAGAACCATGCCATCACGTCGATCGGAAAAGGTGTCCATGCGCCGACTCTCACTCCCGACGATCTAAGCGCGTCGCCCGTCCATTCGTTGCATGTCCGGATTGCGCTATAGCGGCCGCGGCCGTCGTAGAAGACGTCGTTGGCGCCGTAGCCGCTCGCGACCTTGCCGCCGGGACCGCGGGTCGCGCGGATATAGGCGGCGAGCCGGCGATACTGGTCCTCGCTGATCACGACAGCCCGGGTGTCGGCGGCGACCGGCGGTTCAGGGACATGCTCGACGTGCAGGACGGTTCGCGCGCTGCCGGTTGCCGCGCGCAACACGGTCAGCGGGTTGACGTCGGCCCAGGTCGGCGTCTCGACATAGAAGGCGCGATCGCCCCAGCCGACCGCGATCCAGCCGAACCGGGCGTAGCGCGGATCGGAAATATCGCCCGCAGGGAAATCCTCGCTCCAGTCGATGCCGGCGGTACGGACCGGCAGCACCAGCCCGGTATGTACGCCGTTGTCCTCGATCAGAATGCGCACGCCGCCTGCAGGCGGGGGCATCCAGCCCGGATTGGCCGGGATCGACCCGCCGACGAGCCCTGCCGCGGCATAGCCCAGGACGAGGCATATCAGGGCCCGACCGATCCAGCCCAGGACGCCCCAGGCGCGCAACGCGATTTCTTTCCGCACGGCAGCCGTGATAGATGGTTTCAATGGAAACCGAAACGCACGTCCTCGATTCTCCACCTCCCGGCGCGGCGGCCGATTGGACCATTTCGCAGGATTGGCAGCATTACACCGCTGAAGAACATGCCACCTGGGACACATTGTTCGCGCGTCAGGCACGGTTGCTTCCGGGGCGGGCGTCCGAAGCGTATCTGCGTGGGTTGGAGGTGCTCAAGCTCAGCAAACCGGGCATTCCCGATTTCGAGGAATTGTCGGAACGGCTGATGAAGCTGACCGGGTGGCAAGTCGTGGCGGTGCCGGGCCTCGTGCCCGACGACGTGTTCTTCGACCACATGGCCAATCGCCGCTTCGTCGCGGGCAATTTCATCCGGCGGCCCGATCAGCTCGACTATCTTCAGGAGCCTGACGTTTTCCACGACGTGTTCGGCCATGTGCCGATGCTCGCCGACCCGGTGTTTGCCGATTATCTCGAGGCCTATGGTCGCGGCGGGCAGCGTGCGATGGACCTGGGCGCGCTCAAATATCTCGGACGGCTATATTGGTATACGGTCGAATTCGGTCTGATCGCCGAGCCCGAGGGCTTGCGCATCTACGGCTCGGGAATCGTGTCGAGCTTCTCGGAAAGCCAGTTCGCGCTCGATGATCCCAGCCCCAACCGTATCGGCTTCGACATGGCGCGCGTGATGCGGACCGAATATCGGATCGACGATTTCCAGCAGAATTATTTCGTCATCCCGAGCTTCGACGAACTGCTGCGG
>CAZFTL010000023.1:0-55111 GCA_964521615.1 uncultured Stakelama sp.
GGGTAGTTTGACTGGGGCGGTCGCCTCCTAAAGAGTAACGGAGGCGCGCGATGGTGGGCTCAGAACGGTCGGAAATCGTTCGCTGAGTGCAATGGCATAAGCCTGCCTGACTGCGAGACTGACAAGTCGAGCAGAGACGAAAGTCGGTCATAGTGATCCGGTGGTCCCTCGTGGAAGGGCCATCGCTCAACGGATAAAAGGTACGCCGGGGATAACAGGCTGATAACCCCCAAGAGCTCATATCGACGGGGTTGTTTGGCACCTCGATGTCGGCTCATCACATCCTGGGGCTGGAGCAGGTCCCAAGGGTTTGGCTGTTCGCCAATTAAAGTGGTACGTGAGCTGGGTTCAGAACGTCGCGAGACAGTTTGGTCCCTATCTGCCGTGGGCGTCGATACTTGAAAGGAGTTGCCCCTAGTACGAGAGGACCGGGGTGAACGTACCTCTGGTGTACCTGTCATCGTGCCAACGGTGCAGCAGGGTAGCTATGTACGGACGGGATAACCGCTGAAA
This sequence comes from uncultured Stakelama sp., assembly GCA_964521615.1. Lineage (GTDB taxonomy): Bacteria > Pseudomonadota > Alphaproteobacteria > Sphingomonadales > Sphingomonadaceae > Sphingomonas. Next base: position 514 of record CAZFTL010000023.1, read on the forward strand.
GCATCTAAGCGGGAAGCCTCCCTCGAGATAAGATTTCATCGAGCGGTCGTAGACCACGACCTTGATAGGCCGGATGTGGAAGCGCGGTAACGCGTGGAGCTAACCGGTCCTAATTGCTCTTTTCGCACTTGATGAGTCCCGCCATCAACGACAGCCTTGGGCTGGAGTTGAGGCTCGGATGATCCAAGTCGACGCCAGATATTGGATATACGTTTGCAAGGTGCATCGATTTTAGAACCGTTTCTCGACGTACACCGGCTTCATTGCCTGGTGGCCATAGCGTCGGTGTCCCACCCGATCCCATCCCGAACTCGGCCGTGAAACCCGACAGCGCCGATGGTACTATCGCTTAAGCGATGGAAGAGTAGGTCGTCGCCAGGCATTGTAGCTGGTGTGCGGAAGAGACGCGGTTTAACGAACCCATTCACACATGTCGGCCGTTCCATCCCCCCTCCTAGGGACGGCCGGCGCTTGGCGCGGGATGGAGCAGCCCGGTAGCTCGTCAGGCTCATAACCTGAAGGTCGCTGGTTCAAATCCAGCTCCCGCAACCAAAGCGCAATCAGCCCGCCGCGTCTCAGACCGGCGGGCTTTTTGCTGTCTGTTCGCGAGCGCCTGGACGCGAGAAGCTACGACCATGCTGAGCCGAGGGTCGATGCGAGGGATGCCAGATTCCCCGCAATCGGGTCGCGTCGTTGATCGGTTGGTGAACGCGCAGACAGCAACCGACGTCGCGGACCTTTCGATCCCCTTAGCGGGTTCACACAGTGGCGCCGTCGCGATGCAGTGTTTCGTCGAGGAAACACCGCCGGCGGCCGACCTTCAAGTTGAGCAAGTACGTCCATTGCCCAGTCTTGATTACGGATGCGACCGTTCGGCGGTGGATGGGTCGATTGGTCGACAGGCAGTCTCACAAAACGCGCGGCATTCTGCGTCGTCGATCATGTCGAGCGCCATGCAATATCGCCATCCGGCATAGACCGTTTTCGCTCGCTGGGAGCGGTCTCCAATCGTGGGCAAGAAGCCGGCACGCCTCGCGAGCACCTCGAACCCTGCCGCGCACGGCCGACTGCCGCACCAGCCGATCTTCCGGATCCTGCTTTGACGACGAGGTTAGGTCATGTCGTATTGCCACATCGCGTCCGCAAAGTGATGTGGATATCGCGTCGCCGAATTTCGGCGCGCTCGGGTTCCGCCGGTTATGCCGAACCGCTCGCTCAAACGAGATGCGCGGCGACGGCTTTGCTGGTTGACGGTTTCATCGCGGCCCGCTTCCGGATCCATTCGCGCGCGGGTTCCTCGTAGAACAGAAAAAGGGCGATCGAGACCGCCACTAGGATCGGGTATTGCAGCACGACCATCAACTTGGCTGTACCCAGCAAGGCGAGTACCGAAAAATGGACCGGCTGGTGCAACAGATATAAGGCGTAGCTCGCGCCGCCCAGGAGGGCGAGCCAGCGTGCGCCGAGCATCCGCGCGAACAGCGAGCGTTGGTCGCCAGCGATTGCAGCGATCAGCAGCGCCGACGTGGTGGTCGCGAAGGCGGCAGTTCGCGGCGCGGTACTGACGCACAGTCCGGCGACCAGCAGAAGTGCGATGGCCCAGGCCGGGATGCCGTATTTCGCCCCACGCGCGTGCAATTCGGCGACTGACACGCCAATCACGAATTCGGGCAGGCGAAGCAGCGGTACCGGCGTCCACTTCATCCAGCCGAACAAGGTGAACGCGTTATCGTACACCGCGGAACTCGCGGTGATGGCGTCGAAGGCGAGCAATGCCGCGACCAGCGCCAGCAGCGATCGCGTCCCGAGTCTTTCCGCAGCGCGTGAAAGGAATGGGAAGCAGAGATAGAAGAAGAATTCGACGGACAGCGTCCAGGTCGGCATATTCCAGTCGTTCCAGCCGAGCGCGCCGTTGGGTACCCACCAGTGAAGTAGCAGGAACTGCGGTATGTCGCTCCAGCCGCGATGCGTGGCGTAGGGAAACATCGCGAGCACCGCGAGCAGATAGACTGGATAGAGCCGGGCGAAGCGTGCGATCCCGAACCCCCTTAGCTGATCCGCCGTGGCGATGCGGCCACGGTATGTCAGGTGCAGGATAAACCCTGACAGCACGAAGAAGAAGGTTACGCCGAGATAGCCGTTCAGCAACAACCTCTTTATCGGCGGAAGGAGGTAGGGGCTGGTGGAGGCGAAAGCCGCCCCCGAATGGTAGACGACCACCGCCATGGCGGCGAAGAATCGGATGCTGGTGAGCGGCCTGATAAGCTCGCCGCTTGCGCCGTTCGACAAATGCCCCTCCACGCCCGGGGACGGACATCGCGCGACAACTCGATAATGGCAAGCGTCATCGATGCTTCATCTGCGATCCAAAACGTGCCTGTTCATCGCGGGCCGGGAATCTACGCCGCGCCACGCCGACGGATCGTGGTGCGAGCACCGCCGACCAGGCGTGCGCCGAGCAGTTCTTCCATGCTGGAATAGCCCATCCCAAGATGATCTGGCCGCACGGCCATCGCCGCCATCAATCCGATCGTCCCTGCCTTGAGCCCCGCCCGCACGACCCGACCCCAGCGCAGAGCCGACTCCCAGCGGATCATGCGCAGGGTATCGGCGTCGACATCCCTTGTGGCGAGGAAATGTGCCTGGAGCGCGCCGATCGTGTGCCCCAGCCGCTCCAGCGCCGCGCGGTCGCAGACGGGGACGGCGCGCATCAGATGCTCGACGACCAGCTTCGCGCCAATCTCGGCATCCTCGAACCCCTCCGCGGCATAGCTTTCGGCGAGGATGCGGAGCGCGTTGCCGCTCATCGTGCTGGCATGGACCTGCGACGCCCCGCCGCCGTGCTTGCGATAGAGCAGCAGCGGGTCGTCGATCCGCCCAATCCCCCCTTGGCGCGCCATGCGGTGATACAGGTCGAAATCCTCGGCATAGAGATAATCGGGCCGGGTGAAGTCGCCCGCCGGCACGTGATCGCGGCGCAGCATCACGGTCGACCAGACCAACGGGTTTTCGATCCACAACAGCCATTCGACCAGCCGCGGCGTCGTCACCGGTGATTTGATGCCCGAGCTGACATTGCCTTGCTCGAGAATGGCGGCAGTCGCCGCGACCAGGGCGATGTCGGGATGCGTGTCGAGATAGGCTACCTGTCGCTCGAGTCTGTCAGGCAGGCAGATATCGTCCTGATCGAGCCCGGCGATGTAGCGGCCGCGAGCCTCGGCGAAGGCGCGGTTGCGACTGCGCACCGGGCCGGCGTTGGTGTCAGCTGCGATGACGCGCAGGCGCGGATCGGGGCAGCCGCGCAGGATCGCGAGCGTGTCGTCGGTCGAGCAATCGTCGACCACGATCACTTCGAAATCGTCGAAACTCTGTGCCCACAGACTGTCGAGCGTTTCGCCGATCAGGGCCGCGCCATTATAGGCGGCCATGATCACGCTGACCGTTGGTGTCGAGGCTACGCTCATGCCGCCACGCGCGCGCGTTGGCCGAGTACTTGCTCGATGATCATCTGGCCGACCGGGTTCTGCCACTGCCACAGGCCATTCGCCTGGCCCTGGAAGCTCGGCTCCCCGCCCATGTTCCCCCAAGGTACGAACCCCGCGGCGAGCCCGATGCCGAAGGCACCCGGGATCGGCTGGCCTTGCGCGTCGAGTACGCGGCAATGCCGGTCGACCATCGGACGCCCGGTGTCCGCAGCGAGCAAAATCGGGACATCGTCCGTGTCGAGGAGCGACATTGCCCGCGGACGATAGCCCAGCGCGGCGATGACCAGATCGGCCCGCTCGATCGTAGCGCGTGCTTCCGCGTCGTCATCCGCCATCTTGCGGACCGATACGCGCGGATCGGGGACGCGGCCATCGACCTGCAGCATGCGCAGCACGAGCTCACGCGCCTCAAGCCGGAAACCGGCAAGACGGTACACGAACCCAGTGACTGGGCAGATATCGTCGGCGTCGAAGTCGGCGTAATTGTCGGCCCGCGCCGCGTCCGCGCTAGGATAGAACGGCCGCAGGGGACGCCGATGCAGCAAGGCGATGCCGCCGGCGCCGAATGCGATGCCGGGCCGGCTGCGCAGCAGGAGCGCGATGCTCGCCAACGCGCTCGTCGAACCGCCGATTACGGCGACTTTCGGGTCGCGTTTGCTGCGCAGCACGTCCGCCGCACGCTCGACGCCGCCCAGCGTCAGCAATTCGTCCGATTGCATCAGTCGGCCATCGGCAAGGCGATAGAGCGGCGCTCCGGCCACTTCCTGCTCCACCAGGCGATCGAGCGGCTGGTGGCCGCCGGTGGCGATGACGATATTCCGCGACAGCCGCTCGCTCTCCGCGCCGTCGGACAGGCGGCGCAGGCGGGTTGCCCAGCCGCCTTGCGAGAGCCGGCGGGTATGGAGGACCTCATGTCCCGTCGCGACAGTCCCGCCGCTGGCAGTGACGATCGCGCCGAGCCGATCCCCGGTGACGCGAAGCAACGGTCCGGCATCGGCCAACGGAACGCCGAGCTGGCCGGCAAAAGCCGCGACGCGGCGCGCCGCCGGATGCTCGATCAACGCGGCGATTTCGGGATGGGGGTTATTCGCGATCGCCGACAGGAAGGTTTCCGCAGTCGAATCCGAACTGATCGCATATTGGCCCAATCGGCCGCCGCCGAGTACGTCGTCGCGTTCGACGATCGTGAGTCCGGCGCGCGCCAGATCGGCAAGCCGACCCTGCTTCGATGCCGCGGTCAGCAATGCGGTCCCGGCCGGACCGCCGCCGATCACCAGCAGGGTGTCGATGCGCGGGGCGCGGACAGCGATCCGCTGCGACCGGATCGCGTCGTTGGCGCGCGCGGCGATGTGCCGCACGTCCTCGACGGTCATACGATCGGCGATCGGCAGCGAGACGATGCGATCGGCGATGCGATCGGCGATCGGTGTCGACCCGGTGACAGAATGCTCGCGAAACCATGGCTGCTGCCCGAGATGCGGGCTGAAATAGGATCCGCAGCCAATCCCGTCGTCGGCAAGGGCGGCGACGAACCGATCGCGGTCGACATGGTCAGGCAATATTGCCGGCATGAACTGTGGAGCGCGGCGTCCGCTTTCCACAGCCTGCAGCATCACGCCTTCGAGGGCATCGCGATAGGCCATCTCGAGCGCACCGCGGTGGTCGGCAATGGCGCCGATCTCGCCGAGCTTGAGGCGCGCCATGGCGGCGATCAACTCCGGCATCTTGGCGTTAAGTCCTGGCATCATCGCCGCGCGGCTGCCGGCGAAGCCGAAATTGGCCATCGCGCGCAACTCCTCGATCACCGCGGGGTCGCCACAGTGGATAAGCCCGCCTTCGGCCACCGCGAAGGTCTTGGTTGCGTGGAGCGAATGGACGATGGCGAAAGGGGCGCCGGCGCCGAATCCACGGCCAGAGGCGTCGAACGTGCCGAGCGAGGCGGCCGCGTCGATCACCACGCCGACCTGATGGCGCATCATCAGCCAGGCATAACGATCGAGATCGATCGTATTGCCGAACGTGGCATAGGGGACGATCACGGCGACCCGACCGGCATGTTTCGCCAGCAGCCGCTCCTCGGCCTTGGCGCACATCGACCAGTCGTCCGGATCGACATCCGCCAGCAGGGGGGTGAGGCCGCACCAGTCGGCGGCCTGCGCCGTGGCGGCGAAGGTGAGTGCCGGCATCAAGGCCAGCCGGCCGCGCCGCGCGTCGCGACCCATCGCCTGACGGATCGCCATCATGAGCCCGAGCGTGGCATTGGCAATGCCCAGACAGGCGCCTTCGCCGCCGAACAGACGTGCCGTCGCTTCCGCTTCGAATGCCCGCAGTTCGGGCCCGTTGTTCGAAAAGATCCCCGACGATTCGATACGACGCAGCAGGTCCGGATGCTCGCTGAGACGAGGGGGATCGGGATCGACCAGCGGAAAACGGAGCTCAACCATGGAGGGTCGGCGATAGCCGGAACGTGCCTAATAACCGGTTACGCTTGCGTCGCGCGCCGCTAGGGCGTTAACCTCGGCGCGGGCAACAGGGAGACGCTGGAATGGCGGTACAATTCCTCCTCAACGGCAAACCGATGTCGTTCGACGGCGATCCCGATACTCCCCTGCTCTGGGTGATCCGAGACCATGCTGGCCTGACCGGGACCAAATATGGTTGCGGCATTGCGCAATGCGGGGCCTGCACGGTTCATCTCGACGGCAAGAACCGGCGATCCTGCATCACCCCGATCGACACCGTCGCCGGCAAGTCGGTCACGACGATCGAGGGCGTCACCGGGCCGGTGGCCGAGGCGGTGCAGAAGGCCTGGGTTGCGATCGACGTGCCGCAATGCGGTTTCTGCCAGTCGGGTCAGGTGATGAGCGCGATCGGCCTGCTCGAGCAGAAGCCGAACCCGACCGATGCCGACATCGATGCGGGCATGGCCGGCAATATCTGCCGGTGCGCGACGTATGTGCGGATACGACAGGCCATCAAGGACGCCGCCGGCGTGAAGGTGTCGGCATGACCGCGTTCGAAACCGATCGCCGCAAATTCCTTGCCGGTTCGGGACTGGCGATAGGATTGATGCTGCCGATGCGCGGGGCGCGGGCAATGGCGCCCGCTGGTCCTCCCTTCGCTCCCAACGCGTTCGTCCGCGTGCTGCCGGACAATAGCATCAGCGTGGTCATCAAGCATGTCGAATTCGGCCAGGGGCCCGCGACCGGCCTGACCACGATCGTTGCGGACGAAATGGATGCCGACTGGGGGCAGATGCGGATCGAGTTCGCGCCGGCCAACGACCCGCTCTACAAGAACCTCGCCTTCGGTACGATGGGCACCGGCGGCTCGACCGCCATGGCGAACAGTTGGATGCAGATGCGCAATGCCGGGGCCGCGGCACGTGCGATGCTGGTAGCGGCTGCGGCCAAGACCTGGAACGTGCCGGCTGCCGAGATCAAGGTGGCCAAAGGCATTGTCAGCCATGGCGCCAGGAAGGCGACGTTCGGGGAACTGGCCGCTACCGCCGCGACATTGCCGGTGCCGGAAAAGCCGGTGCTCAAGTCGCCGGATCAATGGACGCTGATCGGTACCGACGTTCCCAAGATCGACAGCCTGATCAAGTCGACCGGCGCGGCGCAATTTACGATGGACGTGAAGCGCCCCGGTATGCTCGTCTCGATCATCCAGCATCCGCCGGCCTTTGGCGGGAAGGTGAAGTCGGTCGACGACAGTGCCGCGCTGGCGATCCCCGGGGTCGTCGCGGTCAAGACGATCCCGCAGGGCGTGGTGGTCTATGGCAAGGACACCTTCGCCGCGATGAAGGGCCGCAACGCGCTCAAGATCGAGTGGGATCTCGGCGGCGCGGAGACACGGTCATCCGAAGCGATCCTGCGCGACTATATGGTGCAGGCGAGCAATCCGGGCGTGCAGTGCGAAGCGAACGGCGACGCGGCGAAGGCGCTTGCCGGTGCGGCCCGGACGATCGAGGCGACCTTCGTCTTCCCGTTTCTGGCGCATGCCCCGATGGAGCCGATGGACGCGGTGATCGAGCCCAAGCCCGGCGGGGCCGATTTCTGGTGCGGCAGCCAGTTTCAGGTCGGGGATACCAATGCGGTCGCCGGTGTGCTCGGTGTGCCGTTCGCGGGCATGACGCTCCACGAACAATATGCCGGCGGCAGCTTCGGCCGGCGCGCGACGCCCGACATGGGACATGCGGTCGAATCCGCGATGGCGGTCAAGGCGCTTGGTGGGACCAAGCCGGTCAAGCATATGTGGACGCGGGAGAACGATATCACCGGCGGCCGCTATCGCCCGATGATGGTCCACAAGGTGCGGGGCGGGGTCGACGCCAGCGGCGCGATCGTGGCGCTGGAGACGATCACCACCGGCCAGTCGTTCATGATGGGCACGCCGTTCTTCGATCCGAAGGAGCCGTTCGACGATGCCATGGTCGAGGGCCTGACCAAATCGGCCTATGGGTTCCCGAACTATCGCGTCGGCGTGAACGTGATGAAGAACGGGGTGCCGACGCTCTGGTGGCGCTCGGTCGGCAATACCCACACCGCCTTCGTGATGGAAACGTTCCTCGACAGGCTGATCGAACTGGGCAAGCAGGATCCGATCCAGGCCCGGCTCGCGCTGATGAAGGAGGAGCGCGCCAGGACCGTGCTCAAACGGGTTGCCGAACTCGCCGGCGGCCTTTCGGCCAAATCGGGGCGCGCGCGCGGCGTTGCGTTCCACAAGAGTTTCGGATCGTACGTTGCCCAGATCGCCGAAGTGTCGGCCGGCCCGGACAATGTGCCCAGGGTGCACAAGATGTGGGCCGCCATCGATTGCGGCGTACCGATCAATCCGAACATCATGCGCGCGCAGGTCGAGGGTGGGATCGGTTACGGACTGGGCCACGCACTCTATGCCGAGATTACGCTGGGCGAGGGCGGCATCGTCCAGCAGACGAACTTCGATACTTATCGCAGCCTGAGAATAAGCGAGATGCCCGATGTCGAGGTGGCGATCATCAAGTCGACCGCCGACCCCACCGGAATCGGCGAGCCGGGCTTGCCCCCGGCCGCGCCGGCGGTCGCCAATGCCTGGCGCCGCCTGACCGGCAAGATAGTCGAAAGATTGCCCTTCTCGCACCCCAGCAACCTCGCGTCCGTGGGAGGCAAGGCATGATCTCGCTCTCTCGTTTCGGCATTGTCGCGCTCCTGATCTCGGTGATCGTGCTGCCGCTGTCGATCGCGCATGGGGGCGAGACGGCCGGCCTGAGACCGGCCGGGGCCTTTGCCGGCATCGCCGATCGGAACGCGCGCTCAGTCGCAATCTTCACCGAGATGGGCAAGGTGCTGATGTCGCCGCGCTGCCTCAATTGCCATCCGCGCACCGACAACCCGACCCAGGGAGACGCGATGCTGCTTCACGCGCCGCCGGTGACTCGTGGGCCTGACGGGTTCGGCGCCGCGGGAATGGAGTGCGCGACCTGCCATGGCCCGCGCAACGCGACGTTCGGCAATGGCGGGGGATCGGTGCCGGGCAATCCAAAATGGCACCTCGCGCCGCGATCGATGGCGTGGCAGGGGCTGACGCTTGGCCAGATCTGCGCGGTGATCAAGGACCCGAGCAAGAATGGCGGGCTCAGCCTGGAGCAACTGATCGACCATAACGGCAAGGACGACCTGGTCGGCTGGGGCTGGAAACCGGGACCGGGGCGCACGCCTGCGCCAGGCACGCAGGCCGAGTTCGGGGAATTGACGAAGGCGTGGGTGGAGACGGGCGCGGCCTGCCCGAAGTAACGCCAAGTTCCCTTCCCCGAAAGGGGGGGTTAGGGGTGGGTGCGACCGAAGGGAGCTCGCTCCGCTCGCCACCCATTCCCGACCCCCACCCGCGCGTTTATTCCCTTGCGACTGGTAGACGGCTCGCCGCTGGTTCCCCCGCGAAAGCGGGGGTCCAGAATCGCGGGCGATGTCGTCGCTGGCTCTGGACCCCGGCTTTCGCGGGGGAACAGCTGAACCTTGCCCAAAGGGGGTAAGCGCCGGCCCCTCCCATCCAGGAGGGGAGCTCATTTGCTGCACCCTAACCCGCAGCATAAATGTCGACTTGACGTCCGCGGCAACCCGACTCAGGATGCGGTCATGACAAGCACGGACCCGGCGGCGTTCTTTCGCGAGATGCTGGGCGAATGGGAGAAGATGGCCAACAAGGTCGGGGGCGATTTCGCCCGGTCCGACGAGTTCACCCGTGCGATGCATGGCGCCAGCGCCGCGACGATGAATACCCAGGAAGCGATCAGCGCGATGATGACGCGCGCGCTCGCTGCCGCGAACATGCCGAGCCGTGCCGAGATCGAGGATCTGTCGGGTCGGCTCGCCCGGATCGAAGCGCAACTCGGTCGTCTGGAAACGATGCTCGGCGGGACGCCTGATCGACCGCAGCGACCCAAGCCGAGCCGCACTCGCAAACCGCCGGAGAAAAAGAGCTGACCGCGATCACCGCCCGTATCCTTGCGAACGCAGGAATCCAGGGTGACGGGCGGGTCGCTTGTGGTTCTGGGCTCCTGCTTTGGCAGGAGCGCAGATAGGTGGCGACTGCGGCCTTCGACGTTTTTGAGGGCGCTCAACGCGAATTCGAACGCGCGATGCAGCGCAACCTCAAGGGGCTCGACTATTTCCAGACGAGCGGCCCGGTGCTCGGCGCGACGCCGAAGGACGTGCTGATCGAGCGCGGCACGATGCGGCTCTATCACTACCATCCGCGCACCGATGACGTTTACCGGGTGCCGTTGCTGCTGGTCATGGCGACGACCAATCGCGGCTATATCTTCGACATGGTGCCGGGGCAGAGCCTGGTCGAATATCTGCTCGATGCTGGTTTCGACGTGTTCATGCTCGATTGGGACGCGCCGCGCGCCGACGAAAAGAATCTCAGCCTCGAAAGCTATGTCCTGGATTTCCTGCCGGCGGCGGTGTCGCGGGTGAAGGCCGAAACGGACGAGGACGATATCAGTGTCGTCGCCTATTGTTTCGGCGGCGTGCTGTCGCTGCTCTGGGCGTCGCTCCATCCCGATAGTGGGCTCGCCAATCTCGTCACCTTCACCACGCCGGTGGATTTCTCCCGGATGGAAATGTTCCAGAGCTGGGCCGACAAGCGATTCTTCGATGTCGACCGACTGGTCGACACGTTCGGCAACTGCCCCGGCGATTACCTCTACAGCGCGTTCGACATGCTGCGCCCCGGCCAACGCGCGGCAGGTAATATACGGCTCTACGACAATCTCTGGAACGACGAGTTCGTCAAGTCGTACCGCATGTTCGATCGCTGGTCGGCCGACATATTGCCGTTGGCCGGCGAATATTTCCGTCAAACCACCAAGAAGCTGATGTGGGGCAACGAGCTGTTCCAGGGCACGCTCGACGTCGGCGGCCGCCGCATCGATCTGGGCAATATCACGGTGCCCTTCCTCCACGTCGCGGCAGAACACGACCACATCGTCCCGACCGCCGCGTCGGCGCCTCTGGTTGGGATGATCGGCAGCGACGACAAGAGCGAGATCGTGTTGAAGGGCGGGCATGTCAGCCTCGTTGCCGGCGGCAACGCGATCAAGCGGCTGTGGCCCAATCTGGTGGAGTGGCTGGGGACGCGATCGACATGAGCTACGCCATCCGCCGTTTCCGCGCTTCCGATGCCGACGCGATGATCGCCTTCGCCAGGGCGTTGCCCGAACACGACCTGCTGTTCCTCAGCCGCGATGTCCGCGAACCGCGTGTCGTCGCCGCGTGGCTGAAGGCGATCACGGACGGGGAGATCGACAGCCTCATCGCGGAGGATGGCGGGGTGATCGTCGCGACCGCGGCATTGGTGCGTGATCCGCTGAGTTGGAGCGCGCATGTCGGCGAAGTGCGCCTGCTGGTCGCGCCGGGCCGGCGCAACGCCGGGCTGGGGAGTGACTTGCTCCAGGGTATTTTCATGATCGCAATGGAGCGCGGCCTCGCCAAGCTGGTGGCGCGCATGACGGTCGACCAGACCGGATCGATCGCGCTGTTCGAAGGAGTCGGGTTTCGCGCCGAGGCGATGTTGAAGGACCAGGTGCGCGGGGCCGACGGCAACAGTCACGATCTAGCCATTCTCAGTTACGACGCAGCGCGGGTGGCCGCGCTGCACGCCGCGACCGGGATCGAATGAGGGGACGGCGCGTAGACGCCGCGTAGGAGAGAATATGCCGCAGACCGATATCCGGACCAAACCGCCCTCGGCGCTGCTCGCGCTGACCGAGGTACCGCGCGCGCTTGCCGAACTGGGCGCATTGCCCTGGGCCGCGCCGTTGCTCGCGACGGCCCCGCGCGGCGATGGGCATCCGGTGATGGTGCTGCCGGGCTTCGTCACCAGCGATCGCTCGACCACGGTCCTGCGGGGTTTCCTCAAGGGGCTGGGTTATGACGCGCATGCCTGGGAACTCGGGCGCAATCTCGGCCCCAAGGCGATCGGGCACCAGGGTGAGAAACTGATCGCGCGGATCCTGACGGTGCACGAGGCGACGGGGCAGAAGGTCAGCCTGGTCGGCTGGAGCCTCGGGGGCGTGATGGCACGATTGGCGGCCAAGCGCATCCCGCATGCCGTGCGTCAGGTCGTGACGCTCGGTTCACCCTTTTCGGGCAGCCCCAAGGCGTCGACCGTCTGGCGCGCCTATGAAATGCTCACCGGCCAGAAGATCGACGATGCCCATACCAGATCGCAATTGAGCGAGGTGTCTGCGCCGCCACCGGTCCCGTCGACCGCCATCTATTCGCGCGCCGACGGCGTCGTCGCCTGGCAGAATTGCTGCGAGGAGATCGGGCCGACGAGCGACAATATCGAGGTCTATGGCAGCCATTGCGGGCTCGGGGTCAATGCCAGCGTGCTCTACGCAATCGCCGACCGGCTCGCCCAGGCCGAGGATGACTGGCATCCGTTCGAACGGACCGGACTCCGGGCGTTGGTCTATCCCTCGGCGGGGCATGCGTGATAAATCCCTCTCCCAACGGGAGAGGGAGGGAGCCGCCGAAGGCGGCGGAAGGGTGAGGGCAGGGCTGCTATTCCCAACTGCCCTCACCTTCCCACTCAGCTGCGCCGAGCGGGCCCCTTCCTCTCCCAAAGGGAGAGGAGTTGGTCGCGCTATTTCTTCCCCACTCCCATCGCATCGCGTCCGAACTGCATGATCAGTTCGCCGATCTCGCGGGCATGCGTCATTGCCCGGGCGCCCTGCTGCTTGAGGTAGTCACCCTGGATTTTCGCCACTTCGGCCGGGTTTCTGGCGCTTGCGGCGGCGCGCATCGCGGCGAACGCCTCTCGGGTATTCTCCTCGGCATGTTCGAGCATCTTCATGCTGACCGCGGCGCCTTGCTTGGCGATCTTCTCGCCCGACTCCTTCAGCTTGTCGCCCGATTTCCTGAGCTGCTCGCCCGCGCCTTCGACGCGATCGGCAGCTTCCTTGGCGCGTGCGGCGGCTTTGTCGGTGGCCTCCTTTGCTGCCTTGGCCGCGCGATCGGTCGCTTTCTTGGTCGCTGCGGCGGCCTTGTCCGTCGCGTCCTTGGCGCGTTTGGCGCCCTTGTCGATCGCGTCCTTGACCTTCTTCGCCATCATTTCGCTCCTTTGGCGCGGGGAGCCCGCCTGGTTGCGGGCTTGGCGGTAGGCTTCGCCGCCGGTTTGGCAGTCGCACGTTTCACGACGGGTTTGGCCGAGGCCTTCGCCGCCGATGCTGCTTTCGGCTTGGCTGCGGCTTTCGGTTTCGCCGCCGGCTTGTTTTCGCTCGCGCCACGCGGCTGGGCGGCTGCCGCCTTGAGCTCCTCGAACGACTGACGCAGCGCAGCGGCATAGTTGTCCGGATCGGGCAGCATGTCGCGGTCGGCGGTGAACGACACCGCGATCGTGTCACCGTACGAATAGACCGGGTTGATGAGGCCCATCGAGTCGAACACCGGCGCGGTCCCGTACATCGCCAGCATCTTCGCCCCGCAGAAATAGAGCGGAACGCGCGGGCCAGGGATATTGGTGACGACGCAATTGAAGGCGGGCGCGTGCATGTTGGCGGCGCCGATCCGCGTGTAGAGCCGCGCCCCCAGCCCGGCGAGGCCCGACGGGATCAGCTGGCTGTAATCGGCGAGGTTCTTGGCGCCGACCGCATTGGTCATCGCTTTCGAATTGACCGCTTCCTGATGGACGAAGCGCAGCCGCTCGAGCGGATCGGCGATCTGCGTACCGAGGCCGACCACCATCGCCGAGACGAGGTTGCCGAGCGCCGCCTTCTCGCCTTCCTGCCGCACCGAGATCGGCGCCATCGCGGTCAGCGTTTCCTTGGGCAACTCGCCCTTGTCGAGCAGATAGGCCCGCAGCGCACCGCCGACCACGGTCAGGATCACATCGTTGACCGTGGCACCGGGGATCACATCCTTGACCGCGCGAACCTCGGCCAACTTGTACGGCACGGCGTCCCACACGCGATGCGCCGATACCTTGCCGTTGAACCGCGTCTTGGGTGCGGGGCGCGTGTTCTTGAGGCTGACGTCACCCTTGCCCGCCTGCATCGCGAGCTTGGCCATGCCCGGCAGCGAGCGCCCGATCGTTTCGGCGATGCGCATCGGCTGCATCAGATTGTTGAAATAGGATCGCGTCAGCAATTCGGCGACGCGCGGCATGTTCTCGGGTTTCCACGTGTCGGGCTTGGCGGGCGCGCTCATCGACGGGTCGACGTCGTGAACGGCGGCCGACATCTCGACTCCCGACATGCCGTCGATCGCGGCGTGATGGACCTTGGAGACCAGCGCGAAGCAGCCAGGCGGCAGGCCGGGAATGTTGTCGAGCCCTTCGACCACGGTGAATTCCCAGAGCGGCTTGGTCAGGTCCATCGGGCGCGAATGGAGCCGCGCAACCTGGATGCAGAGCTGACGCCAGTCGCCGGGTTTGGGCAAGGCGATATGGCGGACATGGAATTCGAGGTCGAATTCGGGATCTTCGATCCAGTAGGGATGGTCGACATCGAAGGGGACGCGGACCAGCCGCTGGCGGAACGAGCGCGCACCCTGCAGGCGGCTTTCGATGAAGCGGAGGATATCCTTGAACCGCACGAACCCGCCGGGGGCGGTGGACGGGTCGTAGATGCCGACCGAGCCGATATGCATCGGCGTGTGCGGGGTTTCGAGATAGACGAACGACGCATCCTGCGCGCTCAATTGCTCCATCAGGCTCTCTCCTCCTGCGCCGGCTGCGGCCGGTCGGAACGGGAGCGTATCATGGGGAAGGGCGGGGCGCGAATCGGCAAATTCCCTCTCCCAATGGGAGAGGGAGGTTTTTACGCCGCCACCTGCTCCAGCTTTTCGCTGGCTTCCATCCACGCGGCTTCGGCTGCCTCGATCTTCGATTCGACGTCGGCGCGGCGCTTCATCAGGTCGGTCATGGTCAGCTTGGCGAGGTCCGGCGCGGCCGAGGACGGGTCGAACATCGCGCGGTCGATCGCGCTGCGCTGTTCGGTCAGCTTGGTCAGTTCGCTCTCGGCCGCCTTGGCAGCCTTGCGGAGATGCTGGCTCTGCTCGCGTGCTTCGGCGGCGGCGCGGCGGGCATCCTTGCGGCTGACCTTGGCGTCGGACGCTCCTTCCGACGCCGGCTCCTTGGCGAGCACGAACGCGATGTAATCGTCGAGGCTGCCGTCGAATTCCCTGGCTGTGCCGCCATCGACCAGCACCAGCCGGTCGGCGCTCATTTCGATCATGTGGCGGTCGTGGCTGACGATCACCACCGCGCCCGAATAGGCGTTGAGCGCCTGGACCAGCGCCTCGCGCGCGTCGACGTCGAGGTGGTTGGTCGGCTCGTCGAGGATGAGGAGATGCGGCGCGTCGCGGGTGATCAGCGCCAGTGCCAATCGCGCGCGCTCGCCGCCCGACAATTTGCCGACCTGCGTCGTCGCCTTGTCGCCCGAAAAGCCGAAGCGACCGAGCTGGGCGCGCACCGCGCCCGGCGTCGCGCTCTTCATCGTCCGCGTCATGTGTTGGAGCGGCGTGTCGCCGGTATCGAGTTCCTCGACTTGGTACTGGGTGAAATAGCCGACCTTCATCCGCCCGGTCGCGGTCATTGCGCCTTCCATCGGCGCGAGTTGCGCGGCGAGCAGGCGGGCGAGGGTGGTCTTGCCGTTACCGTTGCGCCCGAGCAGCGCGATGCGATCGTCGGGATCGAGCCGGAGGTTGAGCCGCTTGAGGATCGCCGTCTCGCCATAGCCGACCGCCGCCATGTCGAGCGTGATCAGTGGCGGACGCAATTCCTCGGGATTGGGGAAATCGAAGCTCAGCGAGGGATCGTCGACGATCTCGGCGATCGGCTGCATGCGGGCGAGCGCCTTGGCGCGGCTCTGCGCCTGCTTGGCCGTCGAGGCACGGGCAGAATTGCGGGCGATGTAGTCCTGCAATTTCTCGCGCTCGGCCTGCTGCTTGGCACGCGCCGAGGCGGCCTGTGCCTGGCGCTCGGCGCGCTGGCGTTCGAACGCGTCGTAACCGCCCGGATACAGCCAGGTCTTGCCGCGCTCGAGGTGCAGGATGTGGTCGACGACATTGTTGAGGAAGTCGCGTTCGTGGCTGACCAGCACGATCGTCGCCGGATAGCTTTGCAGGAAATCCTCGAGCCACAGCACCGCTTCGAGATCGAGGTGGTTCGACGGTTCGTCGAGCAGCAGCAGATCGGGCTGCGAGAAGAGCAAGGACGCGAGCGCGACGCGCATCCGCCAGCCGCCCGAAAAGCTGTCGAGCGGGCGATGCTGCGCTTCCTCATCGAAGCCCAAACCGACCAGAATGCGCGCGGCGCGGGACGGCGCGGTATGCGCGTCGATCGCGTTCAGCCGCTCGTGGATTTCACCGAGCCGGTCGGGATCGTGGCTGGTTTCGGCCTCGTGCATCAGCGCGGCGCGCTCGGTATCGGCGGCGAGTACGGTCTCGAACGGCGTCGCCGCACCTGCCGGGGCTTCCTGCGCGATGTAACCGAGCCGGCTCCCGCGCGGCATGTCGACCGATCCCGTATCGGGCTCAAGCATCCCGGCGATGACCCGGACGAGCGTCGTCTTGCCCGCCCCGTTGCGGCCGATCAACCCGACGCGGCTTTTCGGCGGCAGCTTGGCGGTGGCGCCGTCGAGGATCGTCCGCCCGCCGAGGCGGACCGTGATGTCGGTCAGATTGAGCATGAGGGCCGCGCCTGTAGCATTACCCGACGACAAACCCAATGGCGCACATGCGGGCAGATCGCTAATCCGGCGCCGATGACCGACCTCGCGATCCTCTTCGAGCATCCCCAATGGTTTACCCCGCTGTTCGCGGCGCTCGACCGGCGGGGGGTGGCCTATCGTTCGTTCGGGCCCGACGGGCATTGGGACCCGGCCTATAGCGCCATCCCGGCACCGGTGGTGCTCAATCGCATCGCCATGTCGAGCTTCCTGCGGTCCGACGAACATCCGATCTTCCACACGATGGCGCTGCTCGACCATTGGCGACGATCGGGCGCGCGCGTGGTCAACGGACCCGATGTGATGGCGATCGACGCGTCCAAGGCGCGGCAACTTGCGCTGATCGCCAGCCTGGGCCTCGCCATTCCCGAGACGCGCGTCGTGCACCGCGCAGCGGATGTAGAAGCAGCTGCGGCAGCGCTCGCTTTCCCGCTGGTGGTGAAGGCCAATATCGGCGGGTCCGGTGCGGGGATCATGCGCTTCGACAATATGGCCGAGTTGCACTGGGCAGTGAACGCGAAGGAATTGCCGGTCAGTGTCGATGGTGTACTGCTCGTCCAGGACTATGTCCCGGCGCGCGGCGGGACGATCACCCGGATCGAGACGTTGAACCGCCGCTATCTCTACGCGATCGATATCGCCGGGGGAGGGGCGTTCGATCTCTGTCCGGCCGATGCCTGTGTCGCGGATTCGAATATCAGCATGAAGGCGGCCGATCCGGCGCCTGACCTGAGCGCCGCGGTCGAAAAGATCGCCGGGGCAATGGATCTGGACGTCGGCGGGATCGAGGTGATGATCGACGATCGCGATGGCACGCCGCGCTTCTACGACATCAACGCTCTTTCCAATTTCGTCGCGCAGCCGCTGAACGTTCTCGGCTGGGACCCGCACGAAAAGCTGATCGACTGGCTAGACATCCTCATTGCGGAGGCCAAATCCTGATGCGCTACGGTTACTGGATGCCGGTGTTCGGCGGGTGGCTCAGGAACGTGCCCGATGAGGGCATGCAGGCGAGCTGGGACTATGTGAAGCGGCTGACGCAGCGGTCGGAGCAACTCGGCTACGATCTGTCGCTGATCGCCGAGCTCAACCTCAACGACATCAAGGGTGTCGAGCAGCCGGCGCTGGATGCCTGGTCGACCGCGGCGGCGCTGGCGGCGGTGACGGACAGTATCGAGTTGATGGTGGCGGTACGACCGAACTTTCACCATCCCGCTCTGTTCGCCAAGGCGGCGGCGAATATCGACCGCATTTCGAACGGTCGGCTCGCGCTCAACGTCGTCTCGTCCTGGTGGGCGGACGAGGCGCGACAATATGGACTTCAATTCGACCAGCATGACGATCGATATGCGCGGACCGAGGAATGGCTGACGGTGGTCGACGGGCTGTGGACAGAGGAACGGTTCAGCTTCGAGGGTCAGTTCTACAAGACCGAGGACGCGATCTGCTCGCCCAAGCCGGCGAAGCGACCGACCGTCTATGCCGGCGGCGAGAGCGAGAAGGCGAAGGCAATGATCGCGGCGCAATGCGATGCCTATGTCATGCACGGCGACCCGGCCGATGCGATCAAGCCCAAGATCGCCGACATGGCGGCGCGGCGCGAGGCGGCAGGCGGGGCGCCGATGCACTACGGCATGGCGGCCTACGCAATCGTCCGCGACAGCGAAGCCGAAGCCAGGCGCGAGTTGGAGCGCATTACCACAGTGCATGACCTGCCCGCCGGCTATGCCAATTTCGACCAATGGCTATCGGGCACTCAGCTCGAACGCGAACTCAAGATCCAGGAATATTCGGTCTCGAACCGCGGCTTGCGCCCCAATTTGGTCGGCACGCCCGAGCAGCTCAAGGAACGCATCGCCGAATATGAGGATGCCGGCATCGACCTGCTGCTGCTCCAGATGAGCCCGCAGGCCGAAGAGATGGAGCGGTTCGCCGTGCAGGTGATGGGCGCAGCCTGATCGTGTACCTGGCGCCATCCAGCGGGTAGCGCCCCCGCGGTAGGCAGGGCATGATCGCATTCCCGACAGCCAAGGAGCAGTCCAATGGCCACGACCTGCGACCATCTCGACACGATTCTGGACGTTACGCCGGCGACGCTGGGCTGCGCAGAGTGCCTGAGGACCGGGAGTTGGTGGGTGCATCTGCGCCTCTGCCGTACATGCGGCCATGTCGGTTGTTGCGACGATTCACCGCACCGCCATGCAAGCGCGCATTTCCACGAGACCGGCCATCCGATCATCGAGGGCTACGATCCGCCCGAGGGGTGGGGCTGGTGCTATATCGACCAGGTGGAGATTGATCTTGGCGGCGCGACGACGCCACAGAACGGTCCGATCCCGCGCTTCGTCGACGACAATGGCCGGTTGATCATGTCCGCGATCCGCGGTCTGAAGCCAGACGTGTGACGACGATCCGCGTGTCGGCGCGGCAAGGGGGTGATTGATGGAGACGATCGGCCGCGACCTGCGTGAAATGCAGCGGACACCGCTCACGCCCGCGCATGTCGCAGCGCTGCGGGCCGTCGGGCATGTGGTCGAGTATCCGGCTGGCGCGATGCTCTGCCACCCGGGACAGCCGATCGATCGCTTCGTCTATGTCGAGGAAGGCGAGATCGAGGTGGTCAACGCGTTCACCGACGAACGCCTTGTCCCCTCGACTCTCGGTCCGACCCAGTTCATGGCCGAGATCGCCATCCTGAGCGGCGGCAATTGGTCGATGCCGATGCGTGCCGTCAGCGACACGCGAGTGCTCGAGGTGCCGCGGGCGGACCTCCTCCGGCTAATGTCGCACATTCCGGAAATGTCGGACATCATCATCACCGTCCTGTCCGCACGGCGCCGGCGCCAGCTGGAGGCGCAGGATGCGGCCCTGGTCCTGATCGGCGAGGACGCCAGCCGTGACGTCCGGCGCGTCGCCGAATTCGTCAGCCGCAATCGTCTGCCGTTCAGGTCGTTGCCGATGGGATCGCCCGAAGCCGAGGCGATCGCGAAAAGCAGTGCCTTGCCGGCGGCCGAACCCGCCGTGATCTTTGGGCGCGACACCGTTTTGGCCGATCCCACCCCCGCCAAGGTGGCGCGCCTGCTCGGGCTCGATCACGATTTCGGCGACGATCAGGAATTCGACGTGCTGATCGTCGGCGGCGGCCCGGCGGGCGTCGCAGCGGGCGTCTATGCCGGTGCCGAGGGACTCAATGCCCTGGTGATCGAGGACACGGCGATCGGGGGCCAGGCCGGGACATCGAGCCGGATCGAGAATTACATGGGGTTCCCGACCGGCATTTCGGGGGCCGACCTGGTCTGGCGCGGCGAAATCCAGGCGATGAAATTCGGCACGCAGTTTGCGATGCCGCGCCGCGTGGCGAAACTCGAAACGCTGGAGAATGGGCGTTTCTGCGCGACGTTCGACAATGGCCGGCGAGTCAGCGCCGGCGCGGTGGTCGTGGCGACCGGTGTCCAGTACCGCCGCCTTCCGATCGACCGCCTGCCTGAATTCGAAGGCGCGGGCGTCTATTATGCCGCGACCGAAATGGAGGCGCGCTATTGCCGGGATGCCGAGACGCTGATCATCGGCGGTGGCAATTCGGCCGGCCAGGCGGCGATGTTCCTGTGCCGATCGGCCGCCCACGTCCGGTTGCTGGTGCGCGGCAATTCGCTGGCCGCATCCATGTCCAGCTATCTTTCCAGCCGGTTGGAAGCCGATCCCGCGATCACCATCGAATATGGCGCGGAAGTCGCTGCTCTTCACGGCGACGACAAGCTCGAGGCCGTGACGGTCCGGAGCGCGAAGGGAGGCGAGCATCGGTCGGTGTCCGCCTGCGCCTTGTTCGTCATGGTCGGTGCGGCGCCGAATACGGGCTGGCTGTCGGGGCTGGTCGACCTCGACGACAAGGGGTTCGTACGGACCGGTGAGGCGGTCGGCGGCAATTCGACCTATGCGACGTCGCGTCCCGGCATCTTCGCCGTCGGCGACGTCCGCGCCGGATCGGTCAAGCGCGTCGCGTCGTCGGTCGGCGAGGGGTCGGTCGTGATCTCCAAGGTTTGGGAATATCTGAACGGCTGAGTACGCCGCCTATCGGCGGCCGTGCGGGGATCGCTGTTCCAGAGACGATCCCCGTGGACGCAGATCTAGAAGTGCACGCGCGCGACCATCGTGATCAACCGCGGCGTACCCGGAACGAGCGCGATGTCGGCGGTCGCACCGGCGCTCTCGATATAGCGGGCGTCGAACAGGTTGGTCACTTTCAGCGTGAGATCCAGTTTCTCGTTGGCCTTGTAATAGAGTCCCGCATCGACCGTCGCATACGCCTTTAGCGGCAGGGTTCCGTTTTCGGGGCCCGACGCAATCGGGTTGACCGGCAATAAACCGACCCGCTTCCCGATATATGACACGCCCAGCCCGAAGCCGAGATTGGCCAGCGGTCCGCTCTTGAGATCGTAGCGCGTCCAGAAGTTGAACGAGTCGTCGGGCGAATTGGTCTGCCGCGCCCCGATCTGCGTCAGGACGTTCGACGACACGACGCGCGCTTTGGTGTGGGCGTAGCCTCCGGTAATCTGCCATCCGGGCACCGGCGTCGCGTTCAGTTCGAGCTCGAAACCACGCGAGCGATCGGCGCCGAGCTGGTTCGAACAGGTCCCGGTCGCGATCGTCGCCCCGGACGGGATGGTGATCCCGGCGGCGGTAAGCTGCGCCGCGGTCAGGCAGGTGAAGTTGTTGATGACGTTCTTGCGCTCGATGTCGAAATAGGCACCGTTGAGGTTGAGCCGGCCATCGAACAGGTTGGCCTTGAAGCCGCCTTCATAGGATTTCGCCTCGGTCGGCTTGAACGGATTGCCGCCGAAATTGTCCTGGGTGGAGGGAGCGACCGGCACGTAGGACGTGCTGTAGCTGGCGTAGAACGTCAGCCGTTTCGACGGCTCGATCAGCAGACCGGCCTGGGGCAGCCACTTGCTGTCCTTCTTGGCGATCGGCGTGAAATTGGGCAGCCTCTTGTCGGTGATCCGCTGCCGCTCGTCGGCATAGCGCGCGCCGATCATCAGCTTGACGTGTTCGCCGAACGAAATGAGGTCGGACGCGTAGACGCCGAGCGAATTCTGCGTCGTGAACCGCCAGTTGAGGTTCGACGCCTGACCGCTGTTGTACAGTGGAAAGGATTCGAGCGGCGGCGCCACGCCGAGCACCGGATTGTAGATGTTGAGGTTGAGCGACGTGCACGACGTCGCCGGGTTCGAGGTCGCAGTGCAATTATAGAATTGCGTGCGATCGAAGCTCGACGTTTCCTGCCCGCCATTGAATCCCACGAGCAGGTTGTTGTCGATTCCGCCGACGCGAAACTTCGCGGTCAGGTTGGTATCGACGAAGCTGTAGGTACGCAGATTGAGTTGCCCGCGCGCACGCCGCGTGATTGTCGTCTGGGGACTTGCCGTGGCGAAGCCGACGACATCGTAATTGCGTTGCTGATCCTGGTGGTCGACATAGCGATAGCCGACGTAGAATTTCAGGTTGTCGCTGAAATTGTGCGTGAAATAGACATTCCCGATCGCGCCGCGTTCGATCAGATAGTCGTCGGGTTCCTGATAGCCGGTGTCGATGCTGGCGACGCGGCTGGCGTCGCGCCCCGGTGCCACCAGATAGGTGTCCTGGTGGGTCTTCACATAGCGATATTCGCCCCCGACGGTGAGTGTGGTGCGGGGCGACAGCTTCCAGGTCAGGCTGGGCGCGACATAGATCGGCTGCTCATAGGCGTTCTGCCGGAAACCGCGCGTATAGCCGGTTTCGCCGACGACGCGGACTGCTACGTCCCCGGCTTGGTCCACCGGCCCCGTAAAGTCGAACGAGAACAGGCCGCCCAACTCGCGATTATAAGGGCCCGCGCCCAGTAGCCCCTTGAAGTCCACTTCGAATGCCGGGGTCGATAGCGGCTTCTTGGTGATGATATTGATGAATCCGCCCGGTTGGCCCTGACCGTAAAGGACGGCGGTCGGTCCCTTGACGAGTTCGATCCGCTCGGTGCCGATCGTCGGGGGAGAACCGAACCTGACCGACAATCCGGGCAATCCGTCGGTCAGGATCGCGCCGCGGTCGGTCGCGCCCGTCTTGAAGCCGCGAAACGTGATGTCGTAGCCGGTGTTGCCGGCCCGCTGGATGCCGGTCATGAAGCGATAGAGGTCGGACACGTTGGTCGTCTCGATCGCCTTCAGGAAGTTGTGATTGTAGCTTTCCGTGCTGGCCGGCGTGTCGAGCACGCGGATGTCCATCTTGGTGGCGGTGGTCGCTGCGGTATCGACGAAGCGACCGGTGACGACGATATCGCCCTGCGCGTCGGTGGTTTTGTCGCTCGTCGTCGTCTGGTCGGTCGCGGCGGGGGCTGCCTCCGGTGTCGTGGCGGCCGTATCGCCGTTCGCCGCCGCCGTGCTCTGCGCCGATGCGGGAAACGCCATGCCAACCGCCATCGCCAACAGCGAACAGGCGCCGATCGTCCTCGCTCGCCCGATGGACCGGGATTGCGTGTACTTGCCAATCATCCTCAACCTCCCCTGACCCTCTAGTCTGGTGTCCGCGTCCGCTTTTGCGGTTCGCCGCCGTTCTTCGGCATTGGTCGAGCGCGTGATCGCACAGTGGAATCGCCACAAGCTAAACCACACATGAAAACGCGTTAAGCTAGGTCGGCCCTCAATTCGCGGGGCAACGCGCAAGGTATAGCGGGGTCAATACGATGTTAGGCGCCCGCCCGGAAAAGCGGGTTTCGACCAGATCGGCGATGCGATCGAGCAGCCGTTGCCGCGCATCGTCGGGAAGCAGGCGGACGAACGAGAAACTTGCGTAGAGCGCCCGCATGCCGTCGGCGTCGAGCGACCGTTCGGTCCGCGCGAGCTCGAACTCGACATCGCCGAAACCGTGCGACCGCAAGACGTCTCGCTGTCTCGCTTCGTCCAGATAGACATAGCCGTCGGGCCCTTCGGAGGGCGGCAGCTTTATCCCGCGCAGCGATCCCTCCAGGGCTGCGAAGAACGGATCGCGGTCGGCGTTGCGATAGGAATGCCACCATAGCGCCACGGTGCCGCCCGGCCGGACGATCGTCCTCAGTCTGGCATATCCGCGGTCGGGATCGACCCAGTGGAACGAGCATGCCGCGGCGGCGAGATCGGCGGCAGCGGGAGGCAGCGGCGCGTCGAGGAAACCGGACTCGATCACCTGGAGTCGCGGATCGGCGATCTCCTGGCGCAGCATGGCGGCCATTGCGCCATCGGGTTCGATCGCCGCCAGCGATTTGACCGGCCGATCGAGCAGGCGGCGCGTCGCCAGCCCGGTGCCCGGACCGATCTCGACGACTGCCGGGTGGGCCGTGCCGGCATAATGGAGGACGCGGTCGATCAGCGCGGCGGAATAGCCCAGGCGCGCGTGGTGATAGGCGGCCGCGTCGGTGCCGAAAACGTCCCCGCCGGCGGCGCGCGGCAGGACGCGTCCGGCCATCGCCTCAGCGACCGAATTGGGCGAACAGTGCCAGCGCTATGGTCACCGTCAGCGCACCGCCGATCCGTGTCGCGACCTGCGCGAACGGCATCAGCACCATGCGGTTCGACGCGCTCAGGATCGCGACGTCGCCGGTCCCGCCCTGGCTGGCGCGGCAGGCGGTGATGATACCCGCCTCGACCGGATGGATGTTGACCAGGCGGCCGGTGAGAAAGCCGGTAGCGACCAGGGTGGTGACGGTAGCGGCGATGGTCAGGATCTCGGCGGGATTGAAGGCGCTCATCAGCTTTTCCCACGGTGTCTTGGCGACGCCGATCGCGAAGAGCAGCGGGTAGGTCGCGAGCGTCGCGAAGAACTGGTAATTGCGATAGGCGCCTTGTTCGAGCCTGGGCGACACGAGCCTCCCGAGTTTGAGCAGGACGGCCAGGAACAACATCGTCACCGGCCCCGGGAAGCTCGTCCAGTCCTGGATCAGCGCGCCGATCGTGTAGAGCGTCATCGCCATGACCAGCGCGCCGCCGATCGTCGGTAGATCGGGGGCGACCCGAACCGTGCCACCATCGAGCGGGACATCGTGTTCGCCCGGTTGCAACTGGCCCTCACCGGTCAGGTCGGGGCGCCGCTTTCCCAATAGATTGAGTCCGCCCGACAACAGGATGGCGGCCAGGCTGCCGAACATGACCGCCGGTAGAATTTCGGCAAGAAGATCGCCCTGTTTTGCGCCCGACAGCGACGCATAGCCGATCGACAGCGGGATCGCCCCTTCGCCGACACCGCCGCCGAGCACCGGCACGACGATCATGAACGCGGTATGCGCCAGTCCCAGCCCCAGCGCGGTGCCGACCAGGCACCCGGCCACCGCCGCGGCGATCGATCCCGACAGGATCGGCAGGAGGATGCGCAGGAACCCGCCGATCAGCATGCGCCGGTCCATCCCCAGGATCGAGCCGACGATGATCGAGCCGATGAAGAGATAGAGGAAATTGCTCTGGTCGGTGAACGTCGTGATCGATTGCTGCAATGGTTTCGGGATGGCACCCAGATAGACCAGCAGCGACGGCACGAATGTCGCCAGGATCGCGGCAGCACCGACCTTGCGCAGCAGCGGGATATGCTTGCCGATTTCCGCACAGGCGAAGCCGCCGGCGGCCAGGACCAGGATGTTGGTGGTGAGGTCGGCAGGTACCGCGCCGTCGACGACATAGGCGGCCACGAGCAGGACGATGACGACGAAAACCGGCAGCGGCACGATGCCGATCCGCATGTCCATGATCCGCCACCAGCCGCGCGGGCCGTGCTCCCCCATGGAATCGGGCGCCGGGGCACCGGCTGCCGCGTGCGGGGCGACACTCATCGGAACGGCACGCCGATGATCGCCTTGACCGTCCAGCGATCGGGATTGGCCCCGTAACCGCGGCCGACGCCCAGGTTCAGGTCCCATTTCCCGACATGCGTATCGGCGACCAGATAAGTCGATTGTTCGCTCGATCCGAACCGGCCCAGCCGCCGGAATTCGCCGACCCCGGTATAATTCTCCACGCCGAGCGAAAAGCCCGGCGTCACGGCGTAGCTCGCCTTGGTGGCGATTTCGAGCGAGGCGGGCGCCGCCGCCGGGCCGGATACCTTGAAGTCGATATTGGCATTGGCCGCGAGCGTCCAACGGCCCGACCGCACGCCGCCGATCAGCTTGAACTCGGCATTGTACGGGTTCTGGTCGAGCGCCTGCCGTACCCGGCCGATCTCGAAATTGGCGCCCCAGAAAAGGTGCGCGTCGCGTTTGCTGCCGATATATTTGAGCCGGAACTTGACGCCGTCGACGGTGAAGCGGCCGCGATTGTCGATCGCCGCGAGCGGAAGATAGGCGCCGAGTTCGAAATGATCCGACAGGCCGAGCGAGAATTCCGGCGTGATCCGATATTGGTGCCGCGATTGGCGCTGGCCCGGATAATCGAGCAGCGGATCGCCGCTCAGGACGTAATTGTTGTGGATGTCGAGGCCGAATTCGCCGCGGGCATCCATTTCGTCCATATAGACTTGGATTTCTTCGGGCGCCGCATATGCGGTCGCGGGCCATAGCAGGAGTCCCGCGGCGAGAATGCTCGCCTTCGTCCAATGCGCCACGCTCGTGCCTCTCCCTGAAACGAATCTGATCCGCTTACGCACGCTAGCCCCAGGCCGTCACGGGGGACTATATTTTTCCCTAATTCGCGTTCAGGTTTCTTTCAGGCCCGCTTCCGCGCGGCAATGCTAGGCAAGTGGGGAGGAGCCGGCCGGTTGGCGGCCGGGGGAGTGGCGGTTGCGGCAATGAAAATCCTGGTCGTCGAGGACCACGCGCAATTGGCGGCGTTCATCCGCCGCGCCCTGACCGAACAAAGCTACACGGTATCGGTCGCGGCGACCTGCGCCGAGGCGGCCGATCTCCTTGCCGAAGAGAAATTCGATCTCGTCGTGCTCGACATCGGCCTGCCCGACGGCAGCGGTCTGGGTTTGTTGCGGGCCTGGCGTGAGACCGGCTTCAACGAACCGGTGCTGATCCTGAGCGCGCGCGATGCCGTCGACGATCGCGTCGCGGGGCTCGATATCGGTGCGGATGTCTATCTGGCCAAGCCCTTCCAGGTGAACGAGCTGCTGGCCAATGTCCGCGCGTTGCTCCGGCGCCAGTCGATCGCCCGCAAGACGGTGCTGACGCATCGCGGAATCACGCTGGACCTGGTCGCGCATACCGCGATGCTCGACGGTCGCGCGCTCGAACTGACCGCGCGAGAATTTGCGCTGCTCGAGATATTTCTGCACAATGCCGGCCGGATCCTGACACGCACGTTCATCAGCGAGAAGATCTGGCAGTCGCACGAGGACGTCGATACCAACTTGCTCGACGTCTATATGAGCAGGCTCCGTGCCCGGATAGAAACCCCCGAAAACAAATATTTCCGCACCGTTCGAGGCGTCGGGTACCAGTTGCAATGACGTCGCTGTCCGCCCGGCTGACGACGCTGTATGCGGCAAGCTTCATGGTGGCGAGCGCCGGCATGCTGGGGATCGGATATGCCCAGATCGACGCCAAGCTGGTCCAGGGACTCGATCGCCTGATCGCCACCGAGCGGCAGCGCATCTTCACCCATCTCGATCTCGCGCATCGGCCGAGCGATCCCGCTCTCCTCGCAGCGGGGCTGCGCAAGCCGACCAACAATGCGGCGGCATTGTTCCGCGTCGAGATTCGCGACCTTGCCGACCGGTCGCTTTTCCGGTCGTCGAACCTGCCGGCATCGTTTGCCGTCGGACCGGGCGATCCCACCTTCGTCAGCACGACGCTGACCGATGGCGAGCGCGTCCGGGTCGGGCGCTTCACCCATGGCAACGAAGTCGTGCTGGTCGGCACGCCGCTCACCAATGTGGCGGCGGGGATGCGAGCATTCGTGGAAACCTCCGCGGCGCTGCTCGGGGCGATGATCATCATCGGCGTCGGGCTCGGCTATGTCCTGAGCCAGGTCGCGTTGCGCCCGCTGCGCGACATCGCCGCCACGGCGTCGCGGATCAATTCGGACAATCTCGGCGAACGCATCCCGGTGCATCGAACCGAGGACGAAGTGGGCGTCCTCGCGAACCTGCTCAACGCGATGCTCGAACGCATCGAATCCTCGTTCCGGCAGATCCGCCAATTCACCGCCGACGCCAGCCACGAACTGAAGACTCCATTGTCGCTGGTCCGGCTCCACGCCGAGGCGGTGCTGAGCCAGCCGGACTTGCCGGAGGCGCAGGAAAATCACGTCGTCGCGCAGCTTGCGCAGATCGATCAGCTTGCCGCGATGATCGACGATCTGCTGGTGCTGGCGCGCGCGGATTCGAGCAGCATGACGCTTGCGATCAAGCGGCAGGACCCCGCCGCGTTTCTCGACGATCTGCGCGGCGATGCCGCGGTGCTGGCCGAAGCGAGCGGCTGTGCGGTCGCGATCGACCACCAGGGCGCGGGCGAGGTTGCGTTCGATCCGCGCTGGATACGGCGAATCCTGTTCAACCTGCTGACCAACGCGTTGCGGGCGAGCCCGGAAGGCGGCGACGTCTCAATCCGGTCTAACCTCGACGCGCGCGCGTGGCGCGTGGCTGTCCAGGATCGCGGCAACGGTGTGCCCAGGGAGATCCAGCACAGGCTGTTCGATCGCTTCTTTACCGCGTCGGAGGGCGGAACGGGTCTGGGCCTGGCGATCTGCCGGAGCATCGTCGAGCTTCATGGCGGGGGGATCGCAGCCACCGACGGGCCGGATGGCCGCGGGTTGCAGGTCACCTTCACCATTCCGCGAACGGCAACCGCCTGAATTCGGTTTCAGGCGGCGTTCAGCCGTCCGGCCTGTCCATGGACTATCATACGGCAATCGGGCGCCAATTGCGCTTCGCCGGGATGAATCATGAACAAGATCAAGCGGATTGCCACGTCGATCCATTTGTGGTGCGGCCTGACGATCGGTCTGGTGGGATGCTATCTCGCCGCGACGGGTGGATGGATCCTGTTGCGGCCGCAGGGCGACGCGCTGGTCAATCCCTATCTCGTCTCGACCGCGACCTGTGCGACGCCGGCATCGTTCGATCGGGTGCTGGCGTCTGCCCATGCCGCTTACAGGAAATCGCCGATCGACTCATTGTGGTGGAAAGCCGACCCGCAGTCGTCGTTGATGGTGCGCTTTCACGACGACCAGCAGGCCTATTTCGATCGCTGCGACGGGCGTCTGCTCGGGCTCCACTCGCGCTGGGCGGGCGCGTTCGGCTTCATCGAGAAGCTCCATCGCCTGCGGTTCCTTCCCGGCGACATCGCCAACAACGTCGCGGGCGTCTTCGCGATCGGCATGACGGTCGCGATGGGAATGATCGGGCTGTTCATCTGGTGGCCGAGGCGGCGCTCGGCGTGGAAGCCCGCACTTCGGTTCGACCCCGCTTTGTCGGGGCGACCCCGAACGCGGAATCGCCACTCGGTGGTCGGCGCTTTCGCCGCGCCGATGCTGCTGCTGATCGCGGGGACCGGCGTGGTGATCGGGTTCGACGCGGTGCAGGCGTTCATCATGACGGCAACGGGCTCTCGGCCGATGCACAAGCCCAAGGGGGTTCCCTTGCCGAAAGGACAGCCCGCCGCGATGGACGCCGCCTGGCACAACCTTATCGGACTGGCCGGCGAGATGCCGCGATCGGCCTCGCTCAAGATGCCGACGGCCAAGCAGCCGATCATCGAGATCTACTTCAATGGCGCCGCCGATCCGCACCGCGAAATCCGCAACTATGTCTATGCCGATCCCGCGACCGGGGCGGTGATCGACTACCGGCCATATGCAAAACTGCCGCTCGGGCAGCGCATCTATCAGTGGATCTTGGGGCTGCATCAGGGCGCGGTGGGCGGTCTGGCGGGCCAATTGATCACGCTCGCCGCGATGCTGGCGATCCTTTACCTCGGGTATAGCGGGATCAGGAGTTACGTGCAGAAGCGGATCGGCAAGCCGCGGCCGATCGCGATGCGGGTCGTGGCGATCCGCGACGAAGCAGCGGGGGTGAAGTCGTTCGACCTCGTCCCCTCCGACGGCAAGCGGCTGCCACGGATCGAGCCCGGTGCGCATGTCGATGTCCATGTGCCGCTGGGCCCCAAGCGGCAATATTCCCTGATCAACGGCCCCGGCGAGCGCGACCGTTTCAGGATCGCCGTGCGGCTCGATGACCACTCGCGCGGCGGGTCTCGGGGCATGCACGCGCTCGGCATCGGTGACGAAATGCTGGTCGGCGGTCCGCGCAATCACTTCGCGATCGATCGCGCGACCCGCCATGCCACGTTGATCGCCGCCGGGATCGGTATCACGCCGATCCTCAGCATGGCGCAGCATCTCGCCGCCAGGCGCGTGCCGTTCGTCATCCATTATTTCGGTCACGACGCCGAGGGCATGCCGTTCCGGGATCTGCTGGCGTCGGAAGCTTTCGCCGATCGAGTGCACGTTCATGCCGGGCTCGGGCGCGGCAACATTCCCGCGTGCCTGGCGCCATTGCTGGCCACGCGACCGCGCGGCGGGCACCTGTACGTCTGCGGCCCCGATGCCTTCATGGACCTCGCCGAAGATATTGCCGCTCAAGCGGGCTGGCCGGCGGCGACGCTCCATCGCGAACACTTCTCGCCCTCGGTGGCTGCCACCGGTCCGAGCGATCCGATCGAACTGACGCTGGCGCGAACCGGCCGGAAAGTGATCGTTCCCGCGGACGAAAGCATGCTCGACGCGTTGTTGGCCGCGGGCCTCCCCGTCACGAGTTCGTGCGAGCAGGGAACGTGCGGCGATTGCGCGCTGCGGGTATGCGCCGGGGAGATCGATCACCGCGACCGCTTCCTGTCCGATGCGCAACGCGCGAGCGGCGAGGTGGTCCTGGCGTGCGTGTCGCGCGCGCGGCACGGATCGCTGGTCATCGACCTGTAGCCTGCGCAACCTGAACGCGAATTGGGGAAACGTACAGCGGGGCGGGGCAGCGGCTGGCTAGGATCCGCGAAAGCAACACGATCAGGGAGAGGGACAGGATGCGCGGGTGGCTTTGCGCGTTGATCTGTGCGGCGGGTTTCGCCTTGCCGTCCTCGACGGTCGGTGCCGCCGTTCCGAATGCCGTGGCGCCGGCGTCCAGGTCGCGCATCGTGATCGCCGTCGACGGTCTCGGCCAGACGCGGAACCTGCCGATCCTGCTTGCCGAACGATTGCATTATTTTATCGATGCCGGGCTGACCGTCACGCTTGTCGATGCCCCGGCAGATCCCAGCCCCGATACCATGATCGCCGATGGCCGTGCGGACGGCGCGGTGGCATTCTACCACCATACGTTCATGACTCAGGCGGATCGCGGCCTTGCCAGCGAAGCGGTGATCGTCATGGGCGCATCGCCTCAGCTCAAACTCATCGTCGCACGCCGGCTCGCGGGCGTCGTGCATTCGGTGGCGGATCTGAAGGGACGGCGGATCTTCGTCGGCGGCGCGAATTCGGGAAAGACCACGACGATGAACTGGTTGGTGACCCGGGCGGGCCTGCCGATCGACTCCTATCGCGCGTTGCCCCCGACCAATCGCGCCGCGATGGCGGCAGCGCTCGTCGACGGCAGTGCCGATGCGATCATCGCGCACGAACCCGATGCGTCCTTCTACCTGTCCGGCGCGGGCAGTTTGCTTGCCGATATCGATTCGATCGCGGGAACCCGCGCCAGTCTGGGCGACATCTATCCGTCGACCGCTTTGTATCTGCCGCGCGCCTGGGTCGCCGCGCATCCCGCGGCCGTCCAGAAGCTGGTCGATGCCCTGCTCCGCTCGATGGCGTACATCCGGACGCATGACGTGGCCGAGATCGCCGCGGTCCTGCCGCCGCGCCCGAAGGGCGACGATCGCGCCGCCTTTCTGGCGACCTTGGCCGACGATCGTCGGGCGTTCGACACCGACGGCCGCATGTCGGCGTCGGCCGCGCGGCGCCAACTCGCGGTGATGACCGCATTGTCGCCGCGCTACGCCAGGGTGAAGATCGGGCTGACCTATACCAACGCGTTCGTCGATGCCGCGCATCGCTAAGCCCGCTGCACGGGCGCGGAAGCAGCATCGCGGCTGCCACCAGCAGGAGAGAATATCATGCATCATCCCCGGCGCCGTGTCTCCGCGCGGATCGCCCTGTCGATGGCCGTCGCCGCGGTGGCGATCCCCGGCGTGGCGGCGGCGGCCCCCTGTCTGACGGTTACGATGACCGCGCGGCCGCAGGACCGTGCCGCGCTGCTGGCGGACATGACGGGCGTACAGCGCTCGGCGCTCGGCCGCTGGCGGAAGGCGGGGCTGATTTCCGGATACCGTCTGTTGTTCACCCGCGCGCCGGACAAGGGCGTGTGGGACGCGATGATGTTGGTGACCTTTGCCGACGATGCCGCGCAGACGCGTTGGCGTCTGCAAGTCGCACCCGGAAGCGGCGGCATCGCGCCCGAAGCCCTGGCGCATGTCGCGTCGGTCGAGACGACGCCGTGCGACACGGTGCGGGAAGGCGGGCCTGGCAAGAGCGGGACCGCGGCGGTGCTGGTCGTTCCCTATGTCGCCCTGATATCGCCGGGCCAGTATCTCGACTATCTCGACGGCTACACGATCCCCCAGTTCCGCGGATGGATAGAGGTCGGCGCGCTCGACAGCTATCAGATCGTCACGAGCCGGTATCCGGCCGGTCGCGCCTGGAACGCGACGATCGTCCTTCGTTATCGCGATGATGCCGCGCTTGCGCGGCGCGAGCAGGTGACATCGGAAACGCGCGGGAAACTGGCCGCGAACCCGTCATGGAAAGCATTCAGCGATTCGAAGAAGACCATCCGGACCGAAGGCAGGCTGGCGGTTGCCGACGAGATCGCCGCCGAGTGATCGGCGCCTGATCTTCCCAGGCCTCCGTCGAGATCCGGCTGGCCCGTCGTCATCGTGCAGGGCCGCGCGCCACCCCTCGAAACCGACCGCCTTAGGCAGCCTTGATCGATCGCACCCGGCTTTCCGCGCCCGGGGCGGTGGTTTGCGGCCGTATCTGAATACCCTTTGCGGCATACAGCGCATGATCGGCCGCTTCTAGCAGACCCAAGATCGAACCGGCATCCGTCGGCCAGTGCGCGACCCCTACGCCGGCGCTGATCGGGATGCGATGTTCGCCGATCCGGCAGGGGCGCGCCAGGGCGCCGAGCAGCCGATCGGCAATCCCCTCGCGGTTGATCGTCGATTCCGCCGGAACCAGCACGGCGAACTCGTCGCCGCCCATCCGCGCGACCTGTCCCTGCTCCCTACAGACATCGAGCAGGCGCTGGGCCACTTCGCACAACAATTGGTCGCCGGTGGCGTGACCATAACTGTCGTTGATCGGCTTGAAGCCGTTGAGATCGATCAGCGCGATCGAAAAGGCCTGTCCGCTCTTCTCTGCAATCATGTGCTCGGCCTCGATCCGCAGGTCGAAGGCGCGGCGGTTGAGCAATCCGGTCAGCGGGTCGGTGCTCGCCTGTACGCGCATCTGCCGCTTGAGTTCGAGCAGGCTGACGAGGTCCTGATGACGCAGTACGATCATGCGCAACAGGAAAAAGGTGGCGACCGCCATGCTGACGCCGGCGGCGAGATCGAGCCGGTTGCGCGACGCGAGCAGCAATGCGGAAATCGGCAGCATGTCGATCGCAAGATTGAGCAACGCGGCGCTGCGCACGCTGGACAGGCAATAAGCGGTCGACAAGGCGCCCATCGACAGGATCAGCGGATAGTAGATCTTGGTGTCGGCGGGGGCGCCGAGCCAGCTCACTACGCACCACGAACTGCACACCACCGCCAGCACGCTCGACGACCACGTCGATTGCCGGATCAATTTGCGTGCGCGGCGCACACTGGTCGAGATTCTGAGGTCGCGGCTCAGCGAAAGGAACCCGGCAAGGCAGGCGCCGCCCATGATCGCCGGCAACCCGAAACGAACGAACCAGGGCGCGCCTGACGAATAGGCATAAGCGGCTGTGGGCACCGTGAGAAACAGGGCCAGGAACAGCATTCTGGATTGTATCTGAAGCTGTCCGGCGGTCATCAGCACGAACTCGTCGCGGATAGCGTCCGGCAGCGGCGGGAATAGCCGGATACGGAGCCGATGGACGAGCTTCATCATGCGGCGGGGAACTATCCGAGCAATCTAACTCTTCGGTTAATATTGGAAAAAATTCTCCTGAGCGTCGTGGCCGGCCTGTGTCGGCGGCCGTTCTCCGTGTCTCCTGAACATTGCGTAGAGCTTGTTAACCATCGCCGGCTAGCAAGCCTCGCGACGACACTGTCCGACAGGAGCCAATCGATGCAGCGTGCCCCCGTTGATCCCAGTCTTCCGCAGAACGACACACCCGCGCAGCGATCCGCGCGTGCCGCGCAGCTAGAGGCGACTCGAGCGGTTTACCAGTGGACCACCGCGGTGCCGACCTTGCCCGGCGTTCCCGCGGTCGCGGCATTGCCCGTCAGCGAGGAGCCGACGCTCGAATGGTGGGTGCTGTTGATCGGCATCGGCCTGGAGATCGCGCGCAACCAGATCGCGGTGAAGCTGGCGGCGATCGGCCGCGGCGAAATCGTGATCCCGGAGATCGAGATCGCGGCGATGCAGGCCGAATGCACCAAGATCGAAAGCTCGGTAGCGGCGATCAAGGCCAAGCTGGCCAAGGGTGGCGGTTCGATCGCGGGCGATATTCACCTGCTGATCGAGGCGGTCGAGGAGGAGGCGCTGTTCGCCACGCTCAAGGATCACGTCGCCAGCCTGCGCGCGATGATCGAGATGAGCGATGCGGAGCGGGTGGCGATCGGATCGCGCGCGCCGCGATCGCTCGAAAGCTATCGTGACCTGTTCGTCACGATCACGCTGCCGGGCATGGCGTGGCAGTTCATCGACGACGCGACGTTCGCACGGCTGCGCACTGCGGGCCCCAATGCCGGGATGATCGCGGGTATCGCTGCCTTGCCGGCGAACTTCCCGTTGAGTGCTGCGCAATATGCCGCGGTGGTGAATGGCGATACGCTGGACGCCGCACTCGCCGAGGGCCGGGTGTATCTGTGCGACTATCGCGAGCTCGAGGTGCTCCAGCCGGGCGTCTGGGAAGGCCGGGCGAAATTCGTCTACCGGCCGATGGCCCTGTTCGCGGTGCCGCCAGGGGGAAGCTCACTGGTGCCCGTGGCGATCCAATGCGGCCAGGACCCGTCGGAAAATCCGATTTTCCTGCCCACACCGCATGCGGAGATGCAATGGGGCTGGGAAATGGCCAAGCAGGTCGTGCAGGTCGCGGACGGCAATTATCACGAGCTGTTCGCGCATCTGGCGCGCACGCACCTCGTGATCGAGGCGGTGGCGGTGGCGACGCAGCGTCATCTTGCCGCGATTCACCCGATCTGGGCGTTGCTCGTGCCCCATTTCGAAGGCACCTTGTTCATCAACAACGCCGCCGCGACCTCGCTCATCGCGGCCAACGGCCCGATCGATCACATCTTCGGCGGCACGATCGCATCGAGCCAGCTCGCTGCCGCGGACGATCGCCTGGCGTTCGATTTTTCGGGATCGATGCTGCCCACCGACCTGGCGGCGCGCAACGTCGCGGACAAGACGACGTTGCCCGATTATGCCTATCGCGACGATGCGTTGCTCGTCTGGCACGCGATCCGCGAATGGGCGGAGGGTTATGTCGCGCTCTATTATGCCGACGACGCGGCGGTGACCGGCGATACCGAGCTCGCGGCCTGGGCCGGCTCGATCGCGGGTGAGGGGCGGATCACCGGGTTTCCGGCGATCGCCACCCGCCACGCGCTTGCCGATGTCTGCACGATGGTGATCTTCACCGGCAGTGCGCAGCATGCGGCGGTCAATTTTCCACAGCGCGCGATCATGGAATTCGCGCCTGCGGTGACCGGCGCCGGCTGGGCCGCTTCCCCCAATGCGCAAGCGGGGAACGACAAGGCCGGCTGGCTGGCGATGATGCCACCCGTATCGCTGGCGCTCGAACAGCTCGATACGCTCTATCTGCTCGGCTCGCTCTACTACCGGCCGTTGGGCGACTATCGCTGCCGTTCGTTTCCTTATCCGCAATGGTTCCAGGATCCGGCAGTGATCGGACCCGAAGGCCCGTTGCCGCGCTTTCAGGCGGCGCTGACGCAGGTTGAGCAGCAAATCGTGGCACGCAATGCCGACCGGATGTACCCCTATCCCTTCCTCCAGCCGAGCCTGATCCCGACCAGTACCAATATCTAGACCCTGTTACAGCAAAGCTGAAACAGTTGCGGTGCCGGCCCACTCCCCCACCCGGCCTCCCATAGAATACCCTAGTTGGGAGGCCGGGTGGGGGAGTGGGCCGGCACCGCGTTCAGCGAAGCTGAAAAGGCTCTAGGCGCGTTCGCGCTTCCTCATCCTTCGGTGGATCGGCGGGCGATGGAACGAAGCTCGCCGATCTGCCAGCCGATCAAGGTCGGAAGCCCGATCGCCACGTCCCGGGCGCGCTTTGCCAGCGACAGGGCAAGCGCGCTTTCCGGCGGCAGGCCGAACATGGGTGCGGCGAGCGCGTAAGCGGCTTCCTGTACGCCCAGGGCGCCGGGGATGAAGAACGCGACACTGCGAAGCGTAAAGATCAGGCTTTCGAGCGATAGCATATCCCATGGCGAGATCGGCACCGCCATCAGGTGCAGCACCAGCCATCCGCCGAGCCCGCTTGCCACCCAGGCAGCGAGGTTGCAGCCGAACGCGATCGCCACTCGGTCGCGGCGCTCGTAAATCCGCGCGAGTTCTTCCCGGATTTCGGCGAGCGCGACCTGAGAGCCGGGAATGAAGCGATCCGCCAGCCGCCCGGTAAGGTCGAGCGCGGATCGTTGTGCGATGAAGAAGAACAGGATGATCGCGATCATCACCACGGTTCCGCCCAGGATCGCCGGGCGCAGCGTCGTCGCGGCGCCCGCGCCGATCAGGAGCGACGTCATCAATGCCAGCCCGAACAGCGTATAGACCAGTTGCGCCGCCATCTCGGTGGTCATGTCGACCACCAGCGAACCGTACACACGCGCTGTCGGTATGCCCGCCATCGAGAGCGACCGCGCGCCGATCGCAATCCCGCCGAGCTGCGAGAAAGGCAGCAGGTCCGATACCGCTTCGCGTACCATTCGTGCCCAGCCGAACTGGCCGAGCCGCGACATCTGCTCGCCCGGTGCCGCGGCGAGCCAGGCGCCACCGAGCAGGACGAACGTGCCCAGCGACCACAGGCAGAACACCAGAAAGCCGCCCGGACCGATCCGGCGCGCTATCGTCAGGATATCGGCGAAGCCGGCCGTCCCGAACGTCCAGATCGCGACGGCCAGCCCGGCAAATGTCGCCAGCAGCAGCCCGACTCTGGCGGATATTCTCAGCCCCGGTCTCCCGCAGGCTTGGGCGCGCGTATCACCTTCAACGCCAACCGGATCATCGCCGGCACGAAGCGCGGGCGGATCAGCCGCTGGTCATAGGGGGCGAGCCTCCGGTCATTTTCCGACAGGCAGATGCGGGCGAGCTCGGGAAAGGTTACCTCGACGCCCAATTCCTTCGAGCCGTTGAGCGTGAAGTTGTTTTCCTGCGCCTTGCTGTTGTCGCCCATCCCCTTGGCCATGTCGATTCGTTCCCAGATCAGGAACAGCCACACGACGACGACCTTCGCCTCGAAATAGGGGCGTCGCCACCAGGGCATGTTGCGGCGCCACCACGCCACCCAATTGACGAAGAACAGGATGTGGCGGCCTTCCTCGCGCATCACCGGCTCGAACGTGTCGATCAATTCGGGCGGGAAGAAGCCGGTATCCTTGGCCAGCTTGAACAGGCCGAAGCCGAAAAAGCTGTCGATGCATTCCGAATAGCCCGAGCGCATGAACGCCCATTCGGCGTCCCTGGGCTTCTTGTAGTCGGGCTCGGGCTGGAGCTCGATGCCATAGGATTGCACCATGTCGGCGAGTACGACCTTGTGGCGGCGTTCCTCGAACGCGTCCATCTCGACCGCCGATTTGAGCAGCGGGTCCTTCACCGTTTCGCTGAATGTCTTGACGAACAGGCCGGTGCGCCCCTCGGTCTGCACCGCCATGTCCCAGATCGGCAGCGACACGATCTTGTCGCGCGTCGCGGGCTCGAGCTCGGGCCAGTCGATCAGCGCCGGCCGGTAGGGGTCGTGCGTGTCGAGGATCATCCGGCTGAACAGCATCAGATGCTCGGAAGAGCCGAGCCGCACCGGGCCGGTCGGTAGCGGCGCATCGGTGTCGAACGCTCCCCAGTCGGGTACGAGGTTCATCGGCAAGTCCTCAGGCAAAATCGGCGAAACGGCCGAGCGCGACGCTGTCGCGCGTAATGACAGCCTTCGCAAGCGGATCGGTGAGCGCAGCCAGCTCGCCACCATAGTCATAGCCGGGCGCCGCACCGGGATAGGGGCCGGTCGCGGGATGCGTGTAGATTTCGGTCAGGCCATCGGGAAGCCGTTCGAGGATGCCGCGCACCCGGTCCGCGGTCATCGCGCCCGACCAGGCGAGGCCGAATACCTGGTCGGGGACGAGCAATCCATGCCTGCGCATCCGCCCGCGGACGAGACGTGCCCAGGCCGTCTCGATGCGCGGGCCGGTATCGGTTCCATCCAGGAGCCGCAGCAGCCCGCGCGGCTCGATCGGCGCCCGGGCCGACCGCATGCCGTGACGCCGCCCTGCCTTGAGGATCGCGCCGGCAATGGTCGGGTGGAGGTGGAAATGCTTGTGCGCGTTGACATGATCGAGGGGCAGGCCGGTCGCGGCGAAAGCGGCGAATTGCGCCTCGACCTCCGCCGCGAGCTGCCGCCGGGCGGCGGGCGACGCGAAGATGGTGACGCCGGCGCGTGCCATGTCGGTGCGGAACTTGCCGTCGGTGTCGATCAGCGCCGGGATCCGCTCCGGCGGCAGGACGGGGCGTCCCTCGACCAGTACGACGTGCAACCCGACGCCCAGCCGCGGCAGTGTATGCGCGCGCGCCACGGCATCGGCGGCCGCGTCGCCCGCCACCATCAACGAGGCCGCGGTCAGGATGCCGACACGATGCGCCTGCTCGACCGCGTCGTTGACCTCGGTCGAGGCGCCGAAATCGTCGGCGGTGACGACCAGCCGTTTCACGTTTTTCGGACTCTGTCTGGAAATGCGCTGGAGCAAGAATGTCGGCCTGGCGCGGCCCTCCGCAGCCATTCCAACGATGCTGCGCATCGCCGGAACCTTCGGCTGCTCCGCCCGCTTCCCTGCCGGATCGCCCGATCAGGGTAGGTCACGGGCGGTCGGGCGGAGGAGCGGGCCGGTGCCGCACCATGCGCCAAGGGACGCATTGTCAAACGGGCGCTCAGGTGGCTTCCTTGCGGCGGCGCAGGAAGTCGAAAAATTCGACGCCTTCGCGCAGACGGCGCTTCATCATGTCGAAGTCGCGCACCATCTCCCATACGATCGAGCCGATCTTGGAGGGGCGGAAGTAGAAGCGTTTGTAGAATTCCTCGACCTTGTCGAAGATCACCGCCGACGACAGATGCGGATAGCTCAATTGCGCGATCTGGTTGCCTCCGTCGGTCAGCAAGTGATCGGTCCCGTCGAACCAGCCATTTTCGGTCGCCTGGCGGAACAGGAAGGTTCCCGGATAGGGCGCCGCGAGCGACACCTGGATGGTGTGCGGATTGATCTCCTTGGCGTAGTTGATCGTCTCCTCGATCGTCTCCTCGGTCTCGCCGGGCAGGCCGAGGATGAAGGTGCCGTGGATGACGATGCCGAGCTCGTGGCAATCCTTGGTGAATTGCCGCGCGACGTCGGTGCGCAGGCCCTTCTTGATATTGTGCAGGATCTGCTGGTTGCCGCTTTCATAGCCGACCAGCAGCAGGCGGCAGCCGCCCGCCTTCATCGCTTCCAGCGTCTTCCTCGGCACGTTGGCCTTGGCGTTGCAGCTCCACGAGACGCGGAAGCCCGGCTTGCCGAAGCCGAGCTCGCCGAGCGCTTTCGAAAGCTCCTCGATCCGCGGGGCGTTGTCGGTCAGCGTGTCGTCGTCGAAGAAGATCTCCTTCACCTCGGGCATCTCCTTGAGGACGTATTTCACTTCCTCGATGACATGGCCGATCGACCGCGTGCGATAATTGTGCCCGCCGACCGTTTGCGGCCACAGACAGAAAGTGCAGCGGCTCTTGCAGCCGCGGCCGGTGTAGAACGAGACGTACGGGTGCTTGAGATAGCCGCCGAAATATTTTTCGATCGTGAGGTCGCGCTTGTAGATCGGCGAGACGAAGGGCAGCGAGTCCATGTTCTCGATGACCGCGCGGTCCTTGTTGTGGACGATGGTGCCGGCGTCGTCGCGATAGGAAATGCCGTCGACCTCGGCGAGCGGCATGCCCTTGGCGATGTCGAGGATGGTGAAGTCGAATTCGTTACGGCAGACGAAGTCGATCGCCGGCGAGGCCTCGAGCGATTTCTGCGTCTCGACCGCGACCTTGGCGCCGATCAGGCCGATCAGCGCCTTGGGATTGCGCTCGCGGATCAGCTCGGCGGTATGGACGTCCTGGCGGAACGAGGGCGTCGAGGTGTGGAGGATGATCAGGTCCCGGTCGTCCACCTCGTGCTTGATGTCGTCCCAGCCGAGATCGTGCGCCGGCGCGTCGATCAGTTTCGATCCGTCGATCAGGGCGGCGGGCTGCGCAAGCCAGGTGGGATACCAGAACGACCGCACCTCGCGCTTCATCTGGTAGCGGGCGCCGGCGCCGCCGTCATAACCGTCGAACGACGGGGCCTGGAGAAACAACGAACGCATCATGAGGAGGGCTGCTCCGGTTCGGCCGCGATCCGGCCACGTTCGACCATTTTAAGTGTTGTGCCGCGCCAATCAACCGATCGCGCGGCCAGACTGGCGACAAATACCGCGAAAGTCAGGCAGTCGCGCAGCGGCAGCAACCATAATGGGGCCGTTCTCCGCCCGGCGCACCGGTCGGTAACCCATGCCGTGCAGAGGCGGGTGAGAAGCGCGAGACCCGCGGCGACAACCCCCGGCAGCGGATCCAGGAGAAGGGCGATCAGCGCCAGCGGCAACGGCATGGCGATCACGCCCATCGCATAGGAAACCGGCACCACGTCGCGGACGGTGGCTCCCCAGCGCAGTTCGTGCCGCCATAAATCGGTGAGGCTGCGTTCGATCGACGCATGCGTGACCAGCATCGGCGGGATCGCGACGGCAAGGCCCTGCGCGGCGATCGCCTGCCCGATCGCATGATCGTCGGCGAGCACGTCGGCGAACGGGGCGAACCCGCCGATCGCGGCGAAGGTCTCGCGCCGCATCGCGATGGTCGAGCCCATGCACGGCTTGGCCAGTCGAAAGGTGGCCCCGAACACGACGCCAGGCAGAAATTGCCAGCTGAGGCCCGCGGCGGCGATCTTCGACCAGAGGCCGCTATCGCCGCGCCCGTCATAGGCGACAGTCACGGCGCCCGTTCCCGGTCGGTCGAGTGCGGCGAGCAAGCCGGACAGATAGTCCGGGCTCACGACGATGTCGCTGTCGCTGAGCGCGATCACATCGTGCGCGATATGCGGTTCCAGGTTCATCAGATTGGCGATCTTGCCGTTTGCGCCATGCCAGGTCCGATCGACGACGAGGTCGATCCGCGCCTCCGGGAAGCGCATGCGAAGCGCTTCGACCGCGGCGATCGCGGGATCGTCGGCGCACTGCACGCCACACAGCAACTGGATCGGGCCGTCATGGTCCTGCGTCAGGAAACTCGCGAGGTTATCGGCGAGGCGCGGTTCGGCACCGTGGAGTGGCTTGAGGATCGTCACCGCGTCGCCGCGGCGAGTCGGCGCAGGAATGGGGCGGGCGAAGAAGGCGCGCAGCGTCGCGGCGGCGGCGATCATATAGGCCGACCCGGCCAGGCTCAGCCCGAATGCGATCCAGCCAAGTCCAGCGATGATCCCGTCGAGCATGCTTGCCATGCCGGCTCCTCTATCCGGCACGGTGCGTCCTGTGTAGATCGCGGCTGTGGATCCTGCCGATGCGTCATCTCCGGTCCTGGTCACGGGCGTTTCCGGTTTTGTCGGGTCGGCCGTGGCGCGAGCGCTGGCGTCGCGGGGCGCGCGGGTACGCGGCCTGATCCGGGCATCGAGCCCCGGCGCCAACCTGGCCGACTTTCCCGGTGAGCTGGTCGAAGGCGATCTGCGCGATGCCGCGGCGGTCGCGCGGGCAATGGCCGGCGCGCGGTATCTCTTCCACGTGGCCGCCGACTATCGCCTCTGGGCACCCGATCCCGAGGAGATCGTCCGTAACAATGCGGCGACGACCCGGATCGTGATGGAGGCGGCATTGGCCGCCGGCATCGAGCGCATCGTCTATACCTCCAGCGTCGCCACGCTGAAGCCGCGCGACGATGCCCCCGCCGACGAAAGCCGCGCGGCCTCGGCTGGTCAGGCGATCGGCGCCTACAAAAGAAGCAAGGTCGTGGCCGAGCGCCTGGTCGAGGCGATGGTGGCGGACCGGGGCCTGCCCGCCGCGATCGTTCTGCCCTCGACCCCGATCGGACCGCGCGACGTCAAGCCGACGCCGACCGGCCGGGTCATCGTCGAGGCGGCGAACGGCAAGATGCCGGCCTTCGTCGAATCGGGGCTCAATCTCGTCCATGTCGACGATGTCGCCGCCGGGCATCTGCTCGCCTTCGACAAGGGCCGGGTGGGTGAACGCTACATCCTGGGCGGGCAGGACGTCATGCTGGGCGACATGCTGGGTGAGATCGCCGCCCTCGTCGGGCGCAAGCCGCCGTCCATCCGTATTCCGCGCGCGCCATTGTTCCCGCTCGCCTGGGTCAATGAGCGGCTGGCGCGTGTGACCGGTGCAACACCCTTCCTCACGCTCGATTCGCTCAGGATGGCGAAGCACCGCATGTTCTTCAGCTCGGCCAAGGCAGAAACCGAGCTCGGCTATCGTGCGCGCCCGCACAGCGAAGCGCTGGCCGACGCGATCGCCTGGTTCCGCGGCGCGGGGATGATCCGATGATCCGGGATGCAATCGGCGGGTTGGCGCTGGTGATCTGGCTGTTCCTGGTGCTGGGGCGTCATGGATTCTGGCTGACGCGCGAGCGCGACACGCGCGATATACCTGCCGACCCCGTGGCGTGGCCGGCGGTGGTGGCGGTGGTCCCTGCACGCGACGAGGCCGACGTGATCGCGCGGTCGATCGGCAGTCTGGCCGCGCAGGACTATCCTGGGTCCTTCCGCATCGTGCTGATGGACGATTCCTCTAGCGACGGCACCGGCGATATCGCTCGCGGGCTCGGGTCGGACCGGGTCGAGGTCGTGCGCGGATTACCGCTCGCCGCCGGCTGGACGGGGAAGCTGTGGGCGGTGGCGCAAGGCGTGGAGCGGGCCGGGAAAGCGCCCGTCTGGCTATGGCTTACCGACGCCGATATCGACCATGTCCCGGATACGCTGCGCACGCTCGTCGCGCGCGGTGAGGCGGGCGGGCTCGCCTTGGTCAGCCTGATGGCCAAGCTCCGCGCCGATACAATCGCCGAACGGATGCTGATCCCCG
Source organism: uncultured Stakelama sp. (assembly GCA_964521615.1). Lineage (GTDB taxonomy): Bacteria > Pseudomonadota > Alphaproteobacteria > Sphingomonadales > Sphingomonadaceae > Sphingomonas. The sequence continues at coordinate 43,740 of CAZFTL010000023.1, forward strand.
CCTTCGTCTTCTTCTTCCAGATGCTCTACCCGTTCGGCCTGGTGAATCGCCCCACCGGACTGGGCGGGGCGGCGGGAGGGTGCATGCTCGTGCGGCGCGACGCACTCGAAGCGGCGGGCGGGATCGCGGCGATTCGCAACGCGCTCATCGACGATTGTGCGCTTGGCGCGTTGCTCAAGACACGGGGGCGGATCTGGCTGGGGCTCACCGACCGGTCACGGAGTATCCGGCCCTATGACGGGTTCGGCGCGGTGGCGGCGATGATCTCGCGATCGGCATATGCCCAGCTCCGTTATTCGCCTTTCCTGCTCATCGGGACGCTGGCGGGGCTGGCATTGGTCTATGCCGCACCGCCGCTCCTCGCATTGTTCGCGCACGGCGTCGCGCGGATCGCGGGAATCGCCGCCTGGGCGCTGATGGCGGTTGCGTTCCAGCCGATGCTCGCTTTCTATCGCCGCTCGCCGCTATGGGGCGTGGCGTTGCCGGCGATCGCCGCTTTCTACGCCGGCTGCACCTTGCTATCGGCCTGGCAGCATGCGCGGGGTCGTGGCGGCATGTGGAAGGGTCGGGCGCAAGCGGCGGCGGGACGATGACGGACATAGCCGACCTTGCCTCGGGCAAAGGTCATCATGACGAGAATTTCCCGGTGGCGAGCTTTCTGCTCCGCCCCGAACATCGCGCGCCGGTCATGGCCTATTACCGCTTCGCACGCGCGGCCGACGACATATCCGACAATGCGCTGGCATCGGCCGAAACCAAGCTTGACCTGCTTGCCGAGATGCGCGCGGGCCTCGATGGGAACGGCGCGCCCGAAGCGATGGCGTTGGCCGAGGTGATGGCGGCGCGGCGGATCGATCCGGTCCATGCGCACGAGCTGCTCGACGCGTTCGTCCGCGACGTCACGGTCACGCGCTATCGCGACTGGGACGATTTGCTCGGCTATTGTCGGCTGTCGGCGATGCCGGTCGGGCGCTACGTCCTCGACGTGCATGGCGAGAGCCGCGAAACCTGGCCTGCCAATGATGCCCTGTGCGCTGCGCTGCAAGTGATCAACCATCTCCAGGATTGCGCCAAGGATTATCGCCAGCTCGATCGCGTCTATCTCCCGCTCGATACCGGGCTGAGGATCGAGGATCTGGATGGCGACCGCAGCACGCCGGCATTGCGGGCGATCCTGACCGGCCTGGTCGTGCGGACGCGTCGCCTGCTCGACGCCTCGGCCGATTTCGCGGCGCAGATCCGCGATCGCCGCCTGGCGGCCGAAGTGGCGGCGATCCGGCGGCTGGCACTGAGCCTGTGCGACAGGCTGGAGGCGCGTGACCCGCTCGCCGAGCGGGTCCACCACGGCAAGGTCGAGGCGGGCTGGCTTGCGCTCGGCGCCGCGCTTCCCGTGCTGTTGCGGCGCGCGGCGTGAGCGACGGCACCACGGCACCCGCGGCCCAGGCGTCTGGCAGCTCGTTCTATGCAGGCATGCGCATGCTGCCCAGGATCGAGCGCGAGGCGATGTACGCCATCTACGGCTTTTGCCGCGCGGTCGACGATATCGCCGACGATCAGCAGGGCGATCGCGCAGGTCGCGCCGCAGCGCTCGACCAATGGCGGCGCGATCTCGATGCGCTCTATGCTGGCGGCCATCCGGGTCAGGCCATGCTGGTGGCGGACGCCGTACGCCGGTTCGGGCTCGACCGTGCCGATTTCGAGGCGGTGATCGACGGCATGGCGATGGATGTCGCGCGCGATATCCGCTGGCCTGCGATGGATGAACTCGATCTCTACTGCGACCGGGTAGCCTCGGCGGTGGGGCGCCTGTCGGTGCGTGTATTTGCCATGCCGCACGAGCCCGGTCTCGAGCTCGCGCACCATCTGGGTCGCGCGCTCCAGTTCACCAACATCCTGCGCGACATCGACGAGGATGCGGCGATCGGCCGCGTCTATCTGCCGGCCGAGGCGCTGACCGGCGTGGGGATCGCACTCACCACGCCCGAGAAGGTCGTTGCCGATCCGCGCATCGATCAGGCGGTGCGCCCGCTGGTTGGGCGCGCGCATGAGCATTATCGCGCCGCCAATGCGGTGCTCGCGCTCCGGCCTGCGGGACACCTGATCGCGCCGCGGCTGATGGAAGCGGCCTATTCGAAGTTGCTAACCCGTATGGAGGCTATCGGGTGGGCATCGCCGCGGCGGCGCGTGAAGGTCAGTAAGCCCGCCTTGCTGTGGACGGTGGCGCGGTTGCTGGTGACGCGGTGAGCTTCGCGCGCGCGACGATCGCCGGGGCAGGACTGGCGGGCCTGTCGGCGGCGGTGCGGCTGACGGAAGCCGGGTGCGACGTCCGCATCGCCGATTCGGCGGCGCAGGCGGGCGGGCGATGCCGATCCTATCACGACCCGCAGCTCGGGCTGACGATCGACAATGGCAACCATCTGGTGCTCGCGGGGAATCGCGCGGTCGCGGCGTTTCGCGCAGCGGTCGGTGCATCGACGCCCCTTGCCGGACCGGACCACGCCGATTTCGCCTTCGCCGATCTGACCAGCGACGAGCGCTGGACGATCCGGATCAACGACGGGCGCGTGCCCTGGTGGGTAGCGTCCGGGAAGCGCCGCGTGCCAGGGACGAAGGTTACCGCCTATCTGAAGCTCGCGGGATTGCTGACCGGTGCCGTAACCGAAACGGTCGGGGACCGCGTCGATACTGCGGGTCCTGTATGGCGCAAGCTGATCGAGCCGGTGCTGCTGGCGGTGCTCAATACGCCGCCCGAGAGCGGTTCGGCGCGATTGACCGCGGCGGTGCTGCGTGAATCGTTGTTGCGCGGCGGGAAAGCGACGCTGCCGCGGATCGCCGAACCGAGCCTTGCCGCGGCGTTCGTCGATCCTGCGCTGGCGTGGCTCGGGGCGCACGGTGTCGGATTCAGCACGGGAAAAAGGCTCCGAGCAGTCGGAATCGCCGGAAATCGCGTCACCGCGCTCGACTGGGGCACGGGTCCCGAGCCGGTCGCGGAGGACGAAGCCGTGATCCTCGCGGTCCCGCCCTGGGTGGCGACCGCGCTGCTGCCCGAGCTTACCGCGCCGGACACATTCCACGCAATCGTCAACGGCCATTTCGCGGTCGCGCCGCCGGACGGTGCGCCCGCGATGCTCGGCCTGCTCGGCGGTACTGCCGAATGGCTGTTCGCCTTTCGCGATCGCATTTCGGTGACGGTCAGCGCGGCGGACGCGATCGTCGATCTCGATCGCGAGGAACTGGCGCGGCGTTTCTGGGAAGATATCCAGCGGGCCTATCGCATCGCCGCGCCGATGCCGCGCTGGCAGGTCGTCAAGGAAAAGCGCGCGACGTTCGCCGCGACTCCCGACCAGGATGCGAAGCGCCCTCCGGCCGAGACGCGTTGGCGCAATCTGTTTCTGGCCGGTGACTGGACCGATACCGGTCTTCCCGCAACGATCGAAGGCGCGCTACGCTCGGGCGAGACCGCGGCGCGCTTGGCGATCCGTGGCCGGACGCGCTAACGGAACGATCATGGCCACCCAGCTACAGCCGACCGACCCGCTCGCGGCGATCGACATGGCGGTCGATCGAGCCGCGAGTGCGCTGACCGATGCGCAGCGTCCCGACGGCCATTGGGTGTTCGAGCTCGAGGCCGATTGTACCATCCCGGCCGAATATGTCCTGCTGCGGCATTATCTCGGCGAACCGGTCGACACCGTGCTCGAAGCGAGGATCGGCCGCTATCTCCGTCGCATCCAGTCACCCGAGCATGACGGCTGGGGCCTCTTCCACGCCGGCGGGTTCGACCTCAGCGCGAGCGTGAAGGCCTATTACGCGCTCAAGATGATCGGTGACGATCCGCAAGCGCCGCACATGGCGCGGGCACGTGCGGCGATCGTGGCGGCTGGCGGTGCGGCGGCGGTCAACGTCTTCACCCGCATCCAGCTCGCGCTGTTCGGCGCGGGACCGTGGTCGACCGTACCGACCATGCCGCCCGAGCTGATCCTGCTGCCGCGCTGGTTCCCGATCCATCTGTCCAAGATGAGCTATTGGGCGCGTACCGTGGTCGTGCCGCTGCTCGTCCTCGGTGCGCTCAAGCCGGTTGCGCGCAACGCGAAGGGCGTGAAGGTCGACGAGCTTTATACCGGCAAGGCGGTTCGGGCAGGGACCAGGGCGGCCGATCCCAAATGGCTGTGGACCAGGGGTTTCAACGCGCTCGACCGGGTGCTCAAGGCCAGCGAGGGATTATGGCCAGCCGGACTCCGACGGCGTGCGATCGAGACATGCGAACGCTGGGTGGTCGAGCGCCTGAACGGCGAGGACGGGTTGGGGGCGATCTATCCGGCGATGGCCAACAGCGTGATGATGTTCGACGTGCTCGGCTATGCCGAGGATCATCCGGCGCGCGCGATCGCCCGGCAATCGGTCGAGAAGCTGCTGATCGTCAAGGAAGACGAAGCCTATTGCCAGCCTTGCGTGTCGCCGGTCTGGGATACCGCGCTCGCGGCGCATGCGATGCTCGAGGCAGGCGGAGATGCCAATGCCACCAGAGCGCGCGCGGCACTCGACTGGCTCCGGCCGCGCCAGGTGCTCGATGTCGACGGCGATTGGGCGGAGGAACGGCCCGGCGTGCGTCCCGGCGGCTGGGCGTTCCAGTACAATAACGCGCATTATCCCGACCTCGACGATACCGCGGTGGTGGTAATGGCGATGGACCGTGCCGGGATCGCCGACCGCATGCCGATCGATCGCGGTGTCGAATGGACGGTCGGGCTGCAGTCGAAGAATGGCGGCTGGGGCGCCTTCGACGCCGACAATTCCTACGACTATCTCAACAACCTGCCGTTCGCCGATCATGGCGCTTTGCTCGATCCGCCAACCGCCGATGTCTCGGCGCGGTGCGTGTCGATGCTGGCACAACTCGGCGAGCCGAGGGACAGCACGCGCATTGCGGCGGCGATCGACTATCTGCGCCGCGAACAGGAAGCGGATGGCAGCTGGTTCGGCCGCTGGGGGGTCAATTACATCTATGGCACCTGGTCGGTGCTCTGCGCGCTCAATGCCGCCGGGCTGGATCGCAGCGACCCGATGGTGTCGCGCGCGGCCGAGTGGCTCGTCGCGATCCAGAACCAGGATGGCGGCTGGGGCGAGGATTGCGACAGCTATGACCTCGACCGCAAAGGCCATGTCGCGGCGCCGTCGACCGCGTCGCAGACCGCGTGGGCACTACTGGGTCTGATGGCGGCGGGCGACGTCGATAGTCCGGCGGTGGCACGCGGGATCGACTGGCTGGCGGCCAACCAGGCGCCGGACGGTTTGTGGGGCCAGGAACATTATTCGGGGGGCGGGTTCCCGCGCGTCTTCTACCTCCGCTATCACGGCTATCCGAAGTATTTTCCGCTCTGGGCATTGGCGCGCTACCGCAACCTTAAACGGTCGAACACCAAGCGCGTCACGGCCGGGATGTGACGCTGATCGTCGCCTGCGGACTGAAGCGCGAGGCGCGGATCGTCGAGCGCGCGGGCTTGAAGGCGACCGTCGTAGTCGGCGGTGGCGATACTGAGAGGCTCGACCGCGAATTGGACGATACTGCCGAGATATTTCCCGGCATCATCCTGTCCTCAGGTATTGCCGGTGCGCTCGCACCGGGGTTGCGTCCGGGCGATGTGGTGATCGATGGGGATGCATGGCTGGTCGATCACTTGCATGTGGCGCTGCCGCAGGCACATCGTGGTGGAATCCTGGGGAACGACGCGATCGTCGCGACCGAAGCGGAAAAACGCGCGCTGCGCGAGCGAAGCGGTGCGCTGGCGGTCGACATGGAAAGCCACGTGGCCGCGCGCGTCGCGCTGCGCAAGGGACTGCCGTACGCCGCGATGCGCGTGATTTCGGATCGCGCAGCGGACGACCTGCCGCCCGCCGCTTTGGTCGGGATGCGGCCCGACGGCGGCATGGCGCTCGGCGCGGTGCTGGCTTCGTTGGCGCGCCGTCCGGCTCAATTGCCCGTGCTGATTCGTACGGGACGTCAGGCTGACCGGGCGTTTCGCAACCTCATGCAGGCATCCAAGGCGATCGTCGGCGCGGGCATCGACCGCCTCGACAGGGCGAGCCGTCGAGACCCGCCCGCTTCAACCTCAACCTCGTTCCCAAAATAACCGGCTCTTACGCTGCGCGCTGGACGCGCTTGAACCCTTCGGGATCGGCCGCCTTGATCTTCTCCAGTTCACGCTCGACGTGCGAGGAATAGACGTCCTCGGCCGGCCGCGCGGCTGACAGATCGACGTCGGGCGCCATCGTGCCATCGGTCTTGACGCCCTTGCGGCCGATCCTGAACATCTTGAGCGGATGGCGGATCGCGTCGGTCGCGGCGGTCCCCTCGAACCCGCAATGCGTCATGCAGTTCGAGCATTTCTCGTACTTGCCGACGCCATATTTCTCCCAATCGGTGCCTTCCATCAATTCCTTGAAGGTCGCGACATAGCCTTCGCCGAGCAGATAACAGGGCTTTTGCCAGCCGAAGATCGTGCGGAGCGGCATCGACCAGGGAGTGCATTCGTACGTCTGGTTGCCGGCGAGGAAATCGAGGAACAAGGGCGAGTTGGTGAAGGTCCAGTCCTTGCCGCCGTTGCCGCGCGCGAATACGTCGCGGAAGAATTTCCTGGTCCGCTCGCGGTTCAGGAAATGCTCCTGGTCGGCGGCGCGCTCATAGGCGTAGCCGGGCGAAATCGTGATCTCGACCCCGAGCGATTCCATCTCGTCGAAATAAGCCGCGAGCCGACCCGCATCCGCCCCGTCGAACACCGTGCAATTGACCTGCACGCGAAAACCCTTGGCCTTGGCGAGCTTGATCGCCTCGATCGCGATTTCGTACGTGCCCTCGAGGTCGACCGCATGGTCGTGCATCTGCTTGTCGCCGTCGAGATGGATCGACCAGGTGAAGAAAGGCGATGGCTCGTATTCGTCGATCTTCTTCTTGAGCAGCAACGCGTTGGTGCACAGGATGACGAACTTCTTTTTGGCGATATAGCCCTTGACGATCCGCGCCATGTCCTTGTGCAGCAAGGGTTCGCCGCCGGCGATCGAGACGGCCGGGGCGCCGCATTCGTCGATCGCTTCCATGCATTGTTCGTACGACATGCGCTGGTTGAGGATCGCATCGGGATAGTCGATCTTGCCGCAGCCGGGGCAGGCGAGGTTACAGCGGAACAGCGGCTCGAGCATCAGCACCAGCGGATACTTCCCGCCCTTGATATGCTGCTTGAGCGTGTAGGCGCCGATCCGTGCGATCTGCGAAAGCGGTAGGCTCATCCGTCTGTCCTATTCGGCCGCTGCGCGGACGCTGCCGCGCAATTGGGGGGGAAGCGTGAATTCGATGTCTTCGGTCACGCCGTCCAGTTGCTTCACCGACACCGGGCGGATGGCGGCGATGGCGGCGATGACGCTTTCTATCAGCTCGTCGGGCGCCGACGCGCCCGCGGTGATGCCCACCGTCGATACGCCGTCTAGCCAGATGGGGTCGAGCCCGCTGCCATCGTCGACGAGATAGCTGGGCACGCCCATCTCGTCCCCGATCTCGCGCAACCGGCTCGAATTCGAGCTGTTGCGCGCGCCGACCACGATCAGCACGTCGCTTTGCCGGGCGAGGTCGCGCACCGCGGCCTGCCGGTTCTGCGTCGCATAACATATGTCGGCGACATCGGGTCCCTGGACGTCGTCGAACCGCTGATTGAGCGCCGCGATCACGCCCCGGGTGTCGTCGACGCTCAGCGTCGTCTGGGTGACATAGGCGATCGGCGTGTCCGTCGCGATCGGCAGCGCGGCGACGTCGTCGGCGGTCGAAACGAGATGGATCGGCGCATCGATCTGCCCCATCGTGCCGATCACTTCGGCGTGGCCGGCATGACCGATCAGCACGATCGTCCGCCCGGCCTTGGCGTAGCGCCGGCCCTGGACGTGGACCTTGGTGACCAGCGGACAGGTCGCGTCGAGAACCGGCAACCCACGCGCCACCGCCGCATCCTGGACCGAGCGCGGAACGCCGTGCGCGCTGAATATCGTCGGCGCATCCGGCGGTATCTCGTCCAGCTCGTCCACGAAGACCGCGCCCTTGCCGCGCAGCCGATCGACCACGTGACGGTTATGGACGATCTCGTGACGAACGTAGACCGGCGCCCCATAGAGGTCGAGCGCGCGTTCGACGATCTCGATCGCCCGGACCACGCCCGCGCAGAAGCCGCGGGGATTGGCCAAGACGACAGTCAAGACGGGAGGAGGGACATCGGTCATCTCTTTGCGCATGCCATTCGGTCTCTCGACATGTCGTGACTCATCGTGCTGGCCCCAAACGGCTAGATAGTCGTTCGATTCCCGTTTCAAAAGACGCAATATTGCGCTGCGGCGAAGAGTCGTGCGTCCGACGGGCTGGACGCCCTCCCGCCGAAAAGGGTATGGCCCGGCACCGACCAGGAGTGCCCAGATGCGTCGTTTTCTTCCCTCCGCCCTGTTATTGGCGTTGGCGGTTCCGGCTCCCTCGATCGCCCAGACCGATCCTGCGCGTTCCACCGTGCAATCGCTCGACGAGGGGCTGATCGCGATCATGAAAGCGAAGGGGACGGCGAAAAGCCGTGCCGCCTCGATCGCTCCGGAGATCGACGATTGTTTCGATTTGCCGTTGATGACGCGGCTTGCGGTGGGTCCGTCCTGGACGACGATCGCGCCAGCCGACCAACAGGCGCTGGTCGCCGCCTTCCGGCGAATGACGATCGCGCAATATGCCGCCAATTTCGATAGCTGGTCGGGCGAGAGTTTCGCGATCGCGCCACAGATCGAGGCGCGTGGCGGCGACAAGCTGGTTCGTACGACGTTGAACGCGCCAGGCAAGGCCGGCATCCCGATCAGCTACCGGCTGCGGGCCAATGGCGGCAAATGGAAGATCATCGACGTCTTCTACCGCAACTCGATCAGCCAGATCGCGACCAGACGGTCGGATTTCGCGGCGGTCCTCGCCAAGGGAGGCGCCAAGGCACTGGTGGCGCATCTCGACAGCCTGGCGGCAAAGGGCAGTTTTTGACCATTCCGCTTCTCCTGCCGGCGGTGGCGCTGATCGCCGCGCCGGCACAAGATCAGCAGACCGTCCCGCCGCCGGTCCAACCCGCCGCCGCGCCGGCGCCGGTTGCCGTGCCGCCGCCCGTCGCCGTATCGCCCACACCGCCGCCTGCCGTCGACACGGCACCGGTCAGCGCGCCGGCAGCGGCACCCGAGCTTGCGGATCCGCTGCTCGACCCCGCGACCGTCGACGGCGCCTCGTTCAAGGCAACGGCGGTTGATCCCGATCGCGATCCGCTCGAAGGTTTCAATCGAGCGATGTTCGGCCTCCATCAGGCGCTCGACAAGTCGGTCTATCGGCCGCTGGCGATGGGCTATCAGCACGTGGTGCCGAAGCCGGTGCGGTCGGGGTTGCGCAACTTCTTCAGCAATCTGACCGAACCCGTGGTGTTCCTGAACTATCTGCTGCAATTCAGGTTCGGCAAGGCGGCGCGGACACTGGCGCGGTTCGCGATCAATTCGACGATTGGTGTGGGCGGCCTGTTCGACGTGGCGAAGACCAGGGAATTCAACCTGCCGCATCGGAACAACAGTTTCGGCGATACCTTGGCCTATTACGGGGTCAGTCCGGGACCGTATCTTTTCCTGCCGCTCGTCGGGCCCACCACCTTGCGCGACGTGCTGGGCGGGCCGCTGGATGGCGCGGTCCTGCCGTTCGCGGTCGGCAAGCCATTTACCGACTGGCGCTATCAGCTTTCCAGCGGCGTGATTACCGGGCTCGACCTGCGCGCCGAATCCGATCCCGAATTGCGCGCCTTGTTCGGCGGCGCGGTGGATCCCTATGCGACGTTGCGTTCGGTCTGGCTTCAGAATCGCGCGGCGGAGGTATGGGATTTGCGGCATCATCGCGCGCCCGACGGTCCGCCCGAGCTTGACGATCCGTTGCGCGATCCTGGTACGGCGGCCTCCCCGGCGGCCAACCCGAACGCGCCGGAATTGCAGGACCCGCTGGCCGATCCCGGCGCCGGTGCGCCTGTCGCGGCGCCGAACTAGCATCGCCCCATAACCGCCGGAATCGCGTGATTTCCTCGTAGATGGACGCTCGGCGCACGATTGTTTCGTGGCATCGTTTGTTTAAGTTGGCGGCAGGAGCCGGACCCGAATGACAATCTCTTTCGAAACCCCGTTATTGGACACGGTGGGTACCCCTGCTGATCTTCGCAAGCTGAGGCCGGAGGAGTTGCGTCAGCTGGCGGACGAGTTGCGTGCTGAGACGATCTCGGCGGTGGGCAGCACGGGCGGCCATCTGGGATCGGGTCTTGGGGTGGTGGAGCTGACGACGGCGATCCATTATGTGTTCGATACGCCTGAGGACCGGTTGATCTGGGACGTTGGGCATCAATGTTATCCGCACAAGATATTGACGGGGCGTCGGGATCGTATTCGGACGTTGCGGCAGGGCGGGGGGCTGTCGGGGTTCACCAAGCGCAGCGAGAGCGAGTATGATCCGTTTGGGGCGGCGCATTCGTCGACCTCGATTTCGGCGGCGTTGGGGTTTGCGATCGCCAACAAGCTTGCGGGGCGGCCTGGCAAGGCGATTGCGGTGATCGGCGACGGGGCGATGTCGGCGGGCATGGCGTACGAGGCGATGAACAATGCGCAAGCGGCGGGCAATCGGCTGGTGGTGATCCTCAACGACAACGACATGTCGATCGCGTCGCCGGTGGGGGGCTTGTCGGCCTATCTCGCGCGGATGGTGAGTTCGAGCGAGTATCTGGGTCTGCGGAACCTGGCCAAGCGGGTCACCGCCAAATTGTCGCGCCGGGTGCATGATGCGGCCCAGAAGGCGGAGGAGATGACGCGCTCGATGGTGACGGGCGGTACGCTGTTCGAGGAGCTGGGCTTTTATTATGTCGGCCCGGTCGACGGGCACAATCTCGACCATCTGATCCCGGTGCTGGAGAATGTCCGCGATGCCGAGCGGGGGCCGATCCTGGTCCATGTCGTGACGAAGAAGGGCAAGGGCTACGCGCCGGCGGAGCAGGCGGCCGACAAATATCATGGCGTACAGAAGTTCGACGTGATCACCGGCGCGCAGGCCAAGGCACCGCCGGGGCCGCCGGCCTATCAGAACGTGTTCGCCGACCAGTTGATCAAGGAAGCGGATGGCGATCCGACGATCGTCGCGATCACCGCGGCGATGCCGTCGGGGACCGGGCTCGACCGGTTCGCGAAAGCGCATCCCGACCGGACGTTCGACGTCGGCATTGCCGAGCAGCATGCCGTGACGTTCGCGGCGGGGCTTGCCGCGCAGGGGATGCGGCCATTCTGCGCGATCTACTCGACGTTCC
>CAZFTL010000024.1:0-50013 GCA_964521615.1 uncultured Stakelama sp.
TTCAAACCGAAGAAGTTGAACTGCGCCTCAACAGCGGCCTTTACCGGATGGCTACTCTGCGGCCGGCAGCCCGGGCGTTCGTCGAGGGATGGTATGGCGCCGGTATGTCCGGCGAATGGCGCGGAGGCTTTGCTAACCGAGCCGGCAGAACAGCATTCTTCAACCATGGCATGTCGGCGTGGCTCACGCGACCGGCAACGGCGCGTGCGTCGAGCGCTCTCCCCGGTCAGCCGCTTTTAGCCCGGCCACCGCAATCATGGTCCTGCAATTCCTCGCCGGAGCCATCGAACCCGCTCGCCGGATCTGCGCGCGCCGCCAGCAGGACGAAGCCCGGACCGTCTGCATAGGTGGCGCCGGCGAGTACCAGCGTCCAGGCGCCCATTTCGGCAGGCCGCACCCCCAACCCTTGCGCCAGGAGGACGAACGGGTCCCGCGGTACATGGTCGTCGCCATCGAGGCGTAGCGTGTAATAAGCGTGCCCGGCCAGCTCGACCGGTCCCGACCAACGCCGTCCCAACGAGCCGAGACGCTCGTGGAGCGCGTCGCGCACGTCGCGGCGAAGGCAATCGACATGCAGATGGAGCAGATCCTGCGACCGCCCATAGATCGAATTGACCGCAATCCCGATTTCGTCGCGCGCCAGGGTGACGCCGAGACGCTGGTCGACGAGCCGGCGGGCACGCCAGGCGGGATCGAAATAGTTGACGGCGCCGGGCACCAGCAGCTGCGCATCCTCGATCCCGGTGACGAGGCGGGTCGGCATGACCAGATACTGGCTGACCCCGACCCGGTCCTTGAGCACGGCATAGCCGGTGCCGACGCCGCCGCCGATCGCGACCTCCGTGCAGGGATCCGGCTTGCCGTTCGTCCGCTGATCGGGAACGCACTTGCCGCTGACGATGCTCCACAACACCTGGCCATTGGAGTGGACGGGAGGCGGCGGAAGGACCGGCGCGGGCGGCACCAAAGCGGCACGCGGCGTCCCGATGGGCGTCGCGCATCCCGCCAACAGGATGTAGCCACCGATAACGGCCAGCCGGCCGGGAATCCCAATCCGCATCGTCTTCCCCCTCGGCGTGGCCGAGCGCCACGTCGTCCCAGCGCGCCGTGCGATCGGTATCATGGCATCATAGGACCATTGGTCAGCGCCGCGCGCGGAGCAATGCCCAGGTCGCAACCGATGCGACCAGCGCAATGACCGTAGCCTCGATCGTGCCGGCATGCGCACCGGTCAGCGGCAGGCCGCCGGTGTTCATCCCGAAGAAGCCGGTCACCAGCGTCGCCGGAAGCAGCAGCGCACTCATCACCGACAGGAAATAGAGATTGTCGTTGGTCTTCTGGGCCGCCTGCAGGTCGAATTCGTCGCGCAGGACACGCATCTGGCCCTGGATCGCCAATATGTCCGCATCGATCGCGTCGGCACGCTGGGCGAAGCGCTCGATCACCGGCTCCATCGTCTTGGGCAGATCACGATCTTCCTCGAGCCGGTGGAGGACCGCGCGCATCCCGCCAACCATACGGTGAAGCCGCGCCGAACGGCGACGGATGACGAGCAATTCGCGACCCGCATCGGCGGGGCTGCCGTTGAGGAACTGATCTTCCGCCGCCTGGACCTGGACAGTCAGTTCGCGCGCGAGCTCGGCGAAGGTGCCGTTCATGCTGTCGAGCACCACATCGAGCGCTTCCGCCGGATCGGGCGCGAGCTCGACGCGCCCGATCCGCTGGCGCATCACATCGGCAGACCGCACCGGGCGATAGCGGCCAGTGACGATCAGATTGGGCGCGATCGCGACATGCAGCGCACCCACCTGGTTCGGATCGTCCTGGTCGAAATCGCGCTCGAAATCCTGCAGCACCAACCCGACCACGCCCTTGTCGATCACCGCCCGCGGGTGATCTTCCCGGCTCAGCAGCAACTCGTGGACCTCTGACGGAAAGCGATTCTCGCGCTCCAGCCAATTATGCGTACGCCCGTCGGCCAGATTGAGATGGAGCCAGCGAAACCCCTCCCCGTCGAGCCGCGCGAAATCGTGCGTGAGCGACAGGCATTCCTCGCCGGTGCAACCCCAGATCAGCCCAGGCTGCCATAACAACGCCTCGAACGATATCGCGGCCAGCGACGCCTGCTGTTCGGTCGACACGTCGGTGGCCATGCGCTGCTGCGGTCCCCGCTGATCGTCCCCTTCTTAGCTCAGTCCATGGCTTCGCGACACCATCAATCACGGGCGTGCCGGGCAAGAGGGCGTGCGGTTCGGCACAATACTCGCGCTCGCCCCACCGCGGACCGGACGATATGCTCGCACGATGGAGAGTCCCGTCATCGTTTTGCCGGTGGGCGCCGTACGCGGTTCGAACGACGGCGCGGTCGATCGCTTTCTCGGCATTCCCTATGCCGCGCCGCCATCGGGGGAGCGCCGCTTCGCCGAACCCCAGCCCGTCGAGCCGTGGCAAGGCGAGCGTGATTGCACCGTGCCGGGCGCGAATGCGCCGCAGCGCGTGCGCGATTTTCCGGGCCTCGACGTCCATGCCCTGATCGGCAAGGGCTGGATCGCGGGCGACGATTACCTGACGCTCAACATCTGGCGCCCGGCTGGCATCGGTACGCTCGTACCGGTGATGGTGTTCATCCATGGCGGCGGCTTCGTGGTCGGCAGCAAGGACGCTCCCGTGCAGGACGGCACCGCGTTCGCGCGCGACGGCGTGATCCTGGTGGCGATCAATTACCGCATGGGGATAGACGGCTTCCTGCCGATCCCCGGGGTCCCGACCAATATCGGGTTGCGCGATCAGATCGCGGCATTGGCCTGGGTCCGCGATCATATTGCTGCGTTCGGCGGCGATCCCGGCAACGTCACCGTGTTCGGCGAGAGCGCGGGCGCGATGTCGATCGCAAACCTGATCGCCTCCCCGCTCGCCAAGGGATTGTTTCGGCGCGCGATCATCGAAAGCGGTCATGGCGGAATGACCCGCGACATTCCGGTCGCCAGGCGGCTGGTCGACAAGCTCGCGAAGATGCTCGGAGTCAACGCTGACCGGGCGGGTTTCGCCAGCGTCGCACCGAGCGAGCGGATGATGGATGCCGTGGAAAAGGTGAACATGCCGACGACGCGGCTTGACCTGCGCGATGCCCAGGGTCGCGAGCCGGTGTTCGGGATCAGCCGCTTCATTCCGGTCCATGGCGACGACGTGCTGCCGGAACGACCGCTCGACGCGCTCCGCAACGGCGCCGGCGCGGACGTCGACGTGCTGATCGGCACCAATGCCGAGGAGATGAATCTCTATTTGATTCCCACCGGCGTGCGGCACAAGGTCGGCAGGCTTCTGTCCTGGTTCCTGCTGAGCCGTTCGATCCCCAAGGCGTGGGCGATCCTGAAAGCCTATGGGATCGGCGCGGGCAAGAAACCCGGCCAGGCCCTGACCGACGCGATGAACGACCTGGTGTTCCGCTGGCCGGCGCGGCGCTTCGCCGAGGAGCATCGCGGGCGCACCCACTTCTACGAATTCGACTGGCGGTCGCCAATGTTCGGCGGTGAGCTCGGCGCGGCGCACGGGATGGAGATCCCCTTCGTGTTCGACACGCTGGCGACCGCGACCGGCGAGCAAGGGCTGTGTGGTCCCAACCCGCCGCAGGACCTGGCAACGCGCATCCACGGCCTGTGGGTGCGCTATGCCAAGGACGGCACGCTGCCCTGGCCCGAATTCGACCGCGAGACGCGCCACGTCCGCCGCCTCGCAGCTGACGAGACGATTGGCGAGCCGGTCATGCCGGCCGCTCCGTTCCTTCCCTGACGTCTTTTTCCGAGGAGTCCGCCATGTATCTCGAGCGCCTGCGTCTCGACGGCAAGGTCGCGTTCGTCACCGGCGGCGCGCAAGGCATCGGCTATTGCTGCGCCGAGGCGCTGGCAGAGGCCGGCGCGAACGTCACGATCGGCGACCGCGATGCCGATGCGATCGGCCGGGCGATCGAGACGCTGGCGGCCAAGGGATACCAGGCTGACGGGGTCGTACTCGACGTGACCCGCTCGGCCGATGTCACGCGCGTCGCCGATCAGCTCGCGGCAAGCGCCGGCCGGATAGACATCCTGGTCAACAATGCCGGTATTGCCCGCAGCGAGACCCCTGCGGAGGAGGTCGCCGACGAGCATTGGCTCAACGTGCTCGACGTCAATCTCAACGGTACCTTCTGGTGCGCGCGGGCTTTCGGGCGGCACATGCTGGCGCACGGCTCGGGCGCGATCGTCAATGTCGGTTCGATGTCGGGATTCATCGTCAACCGCCCGCAGCCGCAAAGCTATTACAATGCCTCCAAGGCGGCGGTGCACCAGCTGACGAAAAGCCTCGCCGCCGAATGGGCAGGACGCGGCGTGCGCGTGAACGCAGTTGCACCGACCTATATAGCGACCCCGCTGAACGCGTTCGCCGACAAACAGGGCGACATGTACCGGCGCTGGATCGACGGCACGCCGCAGGGCCGGCTCGGCGAGCCCGAGGAAGTCGCCTCCGTCGTGCATTTCCTGGCGTCGGACGCAGCCAGCCTGATGACCGGCAGCATCGTGCTCGCCGATGGCGGCTATACCTGCTGGTGAATTCCGAACGGCCAAGGACACGGCACGATCGGCATAGACACGAACCTTTCATATAGGTTAGCTATCATATAGGTCATCGGTCGATAAGGGTGCAATGTGCATCCACCCGAGGGGAGACCTGATGCGTTTCAAGAACCTGCTTGCCGCCGGCGTGGCGATGACCGCGATCGCCGCGGCGCCCGCTTTCGCTCAGGATGCCGGCAAGACGTCCGTCACGACTGCCGCCGCCGCCGCTGCCACCGATGACCAGAATGGCGGCGCTCCTGCGGCGACGAACAATCAGGACGATCCCAACGACATCGTCGTCACCGCGCGACAGCGCAGCGAATCGCTGAAGAACGTGCCGATCGCGGTCACCGCGCTGACTGGCGACGAACTCAAGGACAAGCAGGTCAACACCGTCAAGGACATTGCCGCCTACACGCCGGGCCTGAACATCAACTCGGATTCCGTCGGCCGCGCCTTCGTATCGATCCGCGGGATCGGCACGACGTTGATCGACACCGTGCAACCCGGTGTCGGCATCTTCATCGACGGCATCTACCAGCCAAACACCAGCTACCTGAATTCACCGATCGTCGACGTCGCGCGGATCGAGGTGCTGCGCGGGCCGCAGGGCACGCTTTTCGGCAACAACACGCTGGGTGGCGCGATCAACGTGATCACGCGCCAGCCGGGCAATGACTGGGAAGGGCGGCTCGACGCCACCGCAGCGGGTCCGGACAGCTATTATTCGGTGTCGGGGAGCATCAGCGGGCCAATCGCACGCGACGTGCTATCTTTCCGCGTGGGAGCCTCGTACCATGTCCAGGACGGCTTCCAATACAATACGCTAGCGCATGGCGACATGAATCCGCTCGACCAGCGCAGCGTCGGCGGCACGTTGCGCTTCACGCCGGCACCCTGGGCAGTGATTACCGCCAACGCCAATTATGATCGGGTCGAGGGCGGCAGCACGGCTTACGTCCATGTCGCCGGTCCGACCGATTATCGGCTCGACGGCGCAACCAACGTGCTCAACGACACGACCATCCGATATCAGGGCTATAATCTCAAGGGCGAGTTCGATCTCGAGGCGATCCACACCAAGCTGACCGCCGTCGCGGCGCTCAACCGCAAGGACATGAGCGGCATCAGCGACGGCGATTTCGGTCCGGTCGACCTCCTGCGCTCGAGCGGCAGTTCGCGGCTGATTACTAGGACCGGCGAGGTGCGATTCGACACCAAGTGGAGCGACAATGTCTCGACCTTGATCGGCGTCTTCGCCGACCGCTACACGCAGCGCGGCACGACCATCAACAATCTCGACCTGAGCCCCTTGCTCGGCCTGCCGCCGGGCACCGCCACGCGCAAGTCGGTCTCGAACACCTTCGTCGAAAACAATCAGCGGGCGGTGTTCGGTACCCTGTTCCTGACTTTCGGCAAGACGGACATCGCGATCGGCGGGCGCTTCGACCATCAGAAGCTGACCGGCCGCCAGGTCGATATCGCGTCGGTCGGCGCTGCGCCCACGACCTTCATCCCGCCCGTCTATGCCAAGGACCAGTTTCAGCCGCGCGTGACGCTGACCGAGCGCTGGATGCCCAACTTCATGACCTATGCCTCGGTCGCCAAGGGCATCCGCGGCGGCGGCCAGAACGGACCTGGCACGCGCCCGCAGGATGCAATTTACAAGGGTGACAGCGTGTGGACCTATGAGGTCGGCACCAAGATTTCGAGCGGTGGCCTGTCGGTCAACGCCGACGTCTTCTATAACGATTATCGTGACTTCATCGGTCAGAACGCGCTTGCGCCCAATTCGACCGGCGCCGGCTTCGTCGCGATCAACCTCAATACCGGCAAGGTCGAAAGCTACGGCGCAGAGATAGAGGCGCACTGGCGCGTCACACCGCATTGGCGGTTCGACGGCAGCTTCGCCTATGTCCATGCGCGGATCACCGACGACAGCGAGTATTTCGCCACGGTCGGCGCCCACGTGTCGACCGACCGGATCATCTTCACGCCGGATTACAATTATAGCCTGAACACAACCTACACGTTGCCGATCGACAGCAAATCGCTGGTGTTCGACGCTGGAGTCGTCGGCAAGGGCAGCCGGATCGGCTCGACACTCGATCCCGCGGTCGCGCCCCGTCTTGCACCCTATTCGCTGGTCAACGGCTCGATCACGATGAAGTTCGCCAGCGGGTTCTCGATCGGCGTGTTTGGCACCAACCTGTTCAACCAGAAGTATATCGAGAGCTACATCGACAAGTCGGCGCTGGTGAAGGCCGGTCTGGCCCCCCTTGCATCCGACCTTGCCATCCAGGGCGATCGCCGTCGCTACGGCGTCCGCGCCAGCCTGAAGTTCTGAGGCGGCAATGACGGCGATCGTCGATACGGTCAGCCGCGCGCCGGTCGACCCTGCATTCATCGAGGTCCTGGGGGGGAGGTTCGGTGAAAGGGTGCAGACCGGCGAGGCGGTGCGCCGGCAGCACGGGACGAGCGAAGCTCATTTCGATCCCGCGTTGCCAGACGCGGTGGTGTATGCGCGGAGCACGGCCGAGGTGGTCGACCTGGTCCGGCTGTGCACCACCGCGGGCGTCCCGATCACCGCGTTCGGCGCGGGAACCTCGATCGAAGGCAATGCGCTCCCGGTCCGCGGCGGGGTCAGCCTCGACCTGTCGGAAATGACTCGCATCGTCGCCGTCAATGCGGAGGATTTCGACTGCACGGTCGAGGCCGGCGTACGGCGCGAGGAACTCAACGCCTACCTACGCGATACCGGCCTGTTTTTTCCGATCGATCCCGGCGCCAATGCCACGATCGGCGGCATGGCGTCGACCCGCGCCTCCGGCACCAATGCGGTGCGATATGGCACGATGCGCGAGGCGGTGCTCGCGCTGACGGTGGTTACCCCGCAGGGCGAAGTGATCCGGACGAGCCGTCGCGCGCGAAAGTCGGCGGCCGGCTACGACTTGACCCGACTGTACGTGGGGTCCGAAGGCACGCTTGGCATTATCACCGAGGTGACGATCCGGCTGCATCCGATCCCCGAGACGATCAGTTCGGCGGTGTGCGGATTCGAGACCCTGCAAGGCGCGGTCGATACCGTCGTCCAGTCGATCCAACTCGGCATACCGCTGGCACGCGTCGAACTCCTCGACGACATGCAGATCCGCGCGGTCAATCGTTGGTCGAAGCTCGATCTGCCCGAGGTCACGACATTGTTCTTCGAATTCCACGGTACCGCCGCGGGCGTCGCCGAGCAGATCGAGACCGTCAGCGGGCTGGCGCATGGCCATGGCGGCGGCAATTTCCAATGGGCCTCGACCCCGGAGGAGCGCGGCAAATTGTGGAAGGCACGGCACGACGCCTATTATGCCGCGGTGAATCTGCGTCCCGGCTCGATCGGCTGGGCAACCGACGTGTGCGTGCCGATCAGCCGGCTGCCCGATTGCATCACCGAGACCAAGGCAGACCTCGATCGGGCAAGCATGCCCGCGACGATCCTGGGCCATGTCGGCGACGGCAATTTCCACGTCATCTTTTCGATCGATCCCGGCAACCCGGCCGAAATGGAAGAAGTCGAGGCGATCAATGCACGCCTGGTCCAGCGCGCACTGGCGATGGACGGCACCTGCACCGGCGAGCACGGCATCGGCATCGGCAAGCAACACTGGCTGATCGAGGAACTTGGCGACAATGCGGTCGAGGCGATGCGCGTCATCAAGCGCGCACTCGATCCCCACAACCTGTTTAACCCGGGCAAGATCTTCAGCCTATGATGAGTCGCGCCGGAGCGCGCGCGCACCGGACCGACACAGGAGAAAAGCATGCCCAGCACCTTGCACCTCGTCGACCCCGCGTTGCGCCCGATGCTGGACATGTGGCCGACCGTGACCCTGAGCGCCGAGACGCTGGTGCAATTGCGCGAGCGCGAGCGGTTGCTTCCGTTCGAGATCGACCGTGACAGCACCCAATTGGAGGTGCGGACGGTTCCGGGACCGATCGGCGCGCCCGACATAAGCTTGCATCTCTACAGGCCCGACGCTGTCGAAGGGCCGTTGCCGGTGATCTACCACATCCATGGCGGCGGCTATGTCGGGGGGAGCGCGGCACAGCTCGAATTCATGCACCGGCCGCTGGCCCGGACGTTGGGCTGCGCGATCGTGTCGGTCGACTACCGGCTGGCCCCCGAACACGTCTTTCCGGCGGCGATCGAGGATTGCTATGCCGGGCTGCGGTGGACGATCGACAATGCGGCCGCTCTCGGGCTCGACGCCGCGCGGCTGGGCGTAATGGGCGAGAGCGCGGGGGGCGGGCTCGCCGCTGCCCTGGCACTGCTGGTGCGCGACCGTGGGGAGTATCGCCTCGCCTTCCAGCATCTCACCTATCCGATGATCGACGACCGCACGGTCGTTGCGGCGGAACCGCATCCCCATACCGGCGAGTTCATCTGGACTCCCCACAACAACGATTTCGGCTGGACCGCGTTGCTCGGCCGCGCGCCCGGCCACCCCGACGTGTCGCCATACGCCGCCGCTGCCCGTGCCGCCGACCTGAGCGGCTTGCCGCCGGCCTATATCATGACCGGCACGCTCGACCTCTTTCTCGAAGAGGATATCGACTATGCGCGCCGCTTGCTGCGCGCCGGCGTGCCCACCGAACTGCATGTATATCCCGGCGGCTTCCACGCCTTCGACGTCTTTCCCGGCGCAGAAATCGCCGAAGCAGCTCAGGCGGCGCGGATCGCCGCGTTGAGACGGGCTCTCGGCTGATGGCGACGATCCCTATCGACGCGTCGTCGGCGCGCTTGGGCTTCGCTCGCGCGATCCCGCCGCTGACGCTCCTCGCGGTGCTGATGATGGTCGGCTTCACCATGATGGGCTCGTTCGGCACCGTCCAGGAAAGCGCCAAGGTCGAACTCGGCCTGAGCGATGCGACCCTTGGCATGATTCAGGGGCTGGGAGCGGCGGTGCCGCTGGTGCTCTTCTCGATTCCGATCGGGGTGCTGGTCGATCGGTTCAACCGGGTTCGGCTGCTGCTGGCGCTCGCGGCGATCTGGACGATCGGCACGGCGTTGACCGCGATCGCGCCCGACGTCCCGATGCTGTTCGTGGCGCGCATGCTGACCGGTATCGGTACGACGGGTGCGCTCACCGCCGCCTTGTCGCTTTCGGCGGATTTCTGCGCGCCGGACCAACGCGGCCGGGCGCTGCTGATCGTCAACCTCGGCAAGGCGTTCGGGGTGGCGGCAGCATTCGCCGCGACTGGTTGGCTGTTCGGCCTCTACGCCCGGGGCGCCCTGCCGACGCTGATCGCCGGTGCCGGGGCCTGGCGCAATGCCCATGCCGTGCTGGCGATCCTCAGCGCCGCGCTGCTCGTACCGCTTTTCCTGATGCGCGAACCCCAGCGCCACGAAGTCGAAGGCGGCCCGGACATTCCGTTCGCTGCCGTGACGCGCGAATTATGGGCACGCCGCAGCTTCCTCGCGCCCCTGTTCCTGGGCCAGGTCGCGGTCGTCATGGCGGACGCCGCGGCGGGAATATGGGCGGCGCCGATCCTATCGCGCAGCTACGGGTTGCAGCCTCAGGATTTCGCCGGTTGGATGGGCGCGATCCTGATCGGTACCGGTGTCGCCGGGGCCATGATCGGCGGCGTTGCCGCGGATCTCGGACAGAAGAGCGGCCGTCGCGGCGGCTTGCTGATCGGCGCCGTCGTAGCGGCCGCCATCGGCATACCGGCCGCCTTGTTCTCGATCAGCCCCAGCGTCCCGATATTCGCGGTCGCGTTCGGGACGCTGGCACTGTGCGGAACGGTCACCGGCCTCATCACCTCGGTCGCCTTGACGGTGTTGATCCCCAACGAACTGCGCGGGCTGTGCATCGGCGCGTTCATCGCGATCGCCGGCCTGATCGGGTTTGGACTTGCCCCTTCGCTGGTCAGCGCGACAAGCCTGTTCCTGGGCGGCGAACGCCATTTGGGGGAAGCGCAGGCAATGGTCGGTGTAAGCGTCAGCGCCCTCTCTTGCTTTGGTTTCCTTCTCGCCATGCGGCGGGCGCCTCGAACGATCACCCCCAAACCTCTCTGATAGCTATTGCGCCAGCTATCAGACAGGCTATAAACCTATCCGACAGGTGAGTCGGGGAGGTAGGTCGTGCAGGTCAAGCAGCGGGTAACCGTGTCGCCCGAAATGACGGCGTTTGTAGGAAGTGGAGCCGTCCCGGCGGATCGCTGGCCCGCGGGAACGATCGGTATGTCGTTCCGCCTGGGCGACGCCACGCTCGCCTTCTACGACCAGCCGACCCCCATCGCGATGACGGAGAGCGACCTGGCTTTCGTCGTTACGGCCGATGCCTGCCGCCGCATCTTCGGCTTCGTACCTCGGGACGACGCGCGCTGGCACATGCCCAGCGATATGCGCATGATCGTCATCGCGATCGTCGACTGCCGCCTCGCCGCCTCGGTCCGCGATACGTTGCGGCTTGCGAAGAGCATCGAACTGCTCTGCACCGTATTCGGGAAATTGGCGGAGGACGCCCTGGTCCCCGCCGATGGCGGGGGCAATCTCAGCGAAATCGATGCCCGCCGAATTGTCGCGGCACGCCGGCTCATCGACGAGCGCTGGCACGAAAAGCTGACGCTCGATTCGATCGCACGCGCCTGTGGCCTCAACCGCGCCAAGCTGACTCGCGGGTTCCGCACCATGTTCGACATGACCGTGGCCGACGCGATCGCCGACATGCGCCTGGGCGGGGCCCGCGAGATGCTGCGATCGACCGACCTGCCGGTCTCGTCGATCGGCTATCGTTGCGGCTATCTCAACAATGCAAGCTTCACCCGCGCCTTTTCACGCCGCTATGGGCTTGCGCCCACGCAATATCGCGCGCACCGGATGGCGGCATGAGCGAGGGGGGCCGCGCAATGGAGAGTGGATCGCTGGTCGAGCGCGCGGTGCGGCGCGTGCGCGACCATATCCGCGAGAACGATTTGAAGGTCGGCGACACGCTGCCGGGCGAAGGGGCGTTCGCCGAGCAACTGGGCGTCAGCCGGGCGGTGATGCGGGAGGCGTTCTCGACGTTGGCCGCGTTGCACCAGATCGATGTCGGTAACGGACGCAAGGCGCGCGTCGCCGCCATCGACGGATCGGTATTGTCGACCTCGCTCGATCACGCCGTCGCGACGTCGCAAGTCACCATCAACGAAATCTGGGACGTGCGTCGTACGCTCGAACTCCGCACGGCCGAACTCGCGGCGGCGCGGCGCAGCGACCTCGAAGCGCGGGCGATCATCGGACATGCCGAGGCGATGGCGGCATCGAGCGCCAATCTCGACGAATTGACCCGCCACGACATCGCTTTCCACCAGGCAATTGCCCGGGCGAGCGGCAACGTGCTGTTCTACAGCATCATCCGGTCATTCGAAGCGCTGATGAGCGTCGCCGTGCCCACCGCCTGGCACACCCGGACTACCGCCGAGCAGCGCGCCATGGTCCTGACTCAACATCGTCGACTGGCGCAGGCGATCGCCGACCGCGACCCCGCCGTCGCGGTGGCCGAGATGAACACGCATTTCGACACGTCGATCGGCGATCTGTTTGCGCGCTATTCGGCGGCGATCTAGGGCGGCGACGCGGGCCGATGACGGCCCGAGTCGGAGACGAGCGCGATGTCCCTCAGCCTGTTTGCCGCCCTTTTTCTGCAGGCCGCGGCGACGACGCCGTGTACGCAGGTATCTCCGCCAGCGCCCGGTCTCGAATCGTGGAGCGCCGACCCCACGGCAGATGCCGTGCTGACGATCGGAAAGCCGGCGCAGGTCGCGCTCCGGGCCGCGGCGGATGTCCCCCTTGGCGTCGCCCCGGAACGGACACCGGCGCCGGGAACATATGCCGGACTCCTTTCCCTGTCGGTGACGCATGCGGGAACCTACCGCGTCGCCCTGTCGACGGGCGGGTGGATCGATCTGGTCGATCAGAACGGCAAGGCGTTGAAATCGGTCGGCCATGCCGAGGGGCCGGCATGCTCGGGGATACGCAAGATCGTCGACTTTGCGGTGGCGCCGGGGCGGTACACCTTGCAAGTGTCGGGGGCAAAGACCACGGAACTGCGGGTGCTGATCGCAACCAAATAGATCGTTACGGGTTCGCTACTGATAAATTTTGCGACAATCCGGTGTTTGACACGCACCGAACAGGAAATCACTAGCCGCCCATGCCATTCCTTCCCGATCGTCGGGCGGCTCGGTCCGCCTTTGCCGCTGCGTCAATGGCGCTGCTCGTCCTGGCGGGCTGCAGCGCGCGCGACGATGCCGCGACGGGCGGCCGTCGCGGCCAGCAGGGCACGCCAGAAGTCGGCTATATCGAGATCAAGCCGACCAGCGTGCCGCTGGTCACCGAAATCGCAGGCCGCACCAACGCCTTCCAGATTTCGGAAGTCCGCCCGCAGGTATCGGGGCTGATCCGCAAGCGTTTCTTCACCGAGGGGTCCTACGTCCGCAAGGGTCAACCGCTCTATCAGATCGATCCCAGCCTCTATCGCGCGGCAACCAATCAGGCCGCGGCGAACCTGGCGAGCGCGCAGGCCAATGCCGAAGCGGCCAAGGTCAAGGCCGATCGCTACGGGCCGCTGGCAAAGGAACAGGCCGTTGCCGCACAGGATTATACCGACGCGCTGGCCGCCTCGCGCCAGGCCAGCGCATCGGTCGCGCAGAATAGGGCCGCGCTGGACACCGCGAAGATCAACCTTCGCTTCACTACCGTCCCCGCCCCGATCAGCGGCAAGATCGGCCGATCGCTGTTCACCGAAGGCGCGCTCGTCACCAACAACCAGGCCGACCCGCTGGCGGTAATCTCGACGCTCGACCCGATGTATGTCGATATCCAGCAAAGCTCGTCCGACCTGCTCCGGCTGCGCCGCGCGCTCGCCGGCGGCGGTGCCGTCCCGACCAAGGCGGAGGTTCATCTGAAGCTCGAGGACGGCAGCGACTATGGGTATGTCGGCAGCGTCGAATTCTCCGAGGCGACGGTCGACACGTCCACCGGCACCGTGACGCTGCGCGCGCGCTTCCCCAATCCTCAGGGTCTGTTGCTGCCCGGCATGTTCGTCCGCGCCGAATTCGCGCAGGCCAGCGACCCCAACGCGTTCCTGATCCCCCAGACCGCCCTGGTGCGGGACCCCAAGGGCAATGCCCAGGTTTATGTCGTGGGACCGGGTGACAAGGCAATCGCCAAGACCGTGACCGCCACGCGGACGGTCGGCACCAACTGGGTCGTGACGTCCGGCCTGCAGGTCGGGGACAAGGTGATCACCGAAGGGATCGGCAAGCTGAAGCCGAACCAGCCGGTCAAGCCCGTGCCCGCCGGATCGCCGCAGAAGATCGGGGCGCCGCAAGGGGACAAGCGCACCGGCAAGGGCGGCTGAGCCCATGTCGCGCATCTTCATCGACCGGCCCATCTTCGCCTGGGTCATCGCGATCATCATCATGCTGATCGGGCTCGGCAGCATCTTCACGTTGCCGGTCGAGCAATTCCCCGACGTCGCGCCGCCGCAGGTGAATATCCGCGCGAGCTATCCCGGCGCGTCCGCGGAAACGCTGGAGAACAGCGTCACCCAGGTCATCGAGCAACAACTCACCGGTATCGACGGGCTGCTTTATTTCAGCTCGAATTCGTCTTCGCGCGGTCAGGTCACGATCAGCGTGACGTTCGAAAAGGGTACCAACCCCGACATCGCGCAGGTCCAGGTCCAGAACAAGGTTCAGCAGGCCTTGAGCCGCCTTCCCCAGCAGGTCCAGCAACAGGGCCTGACCGTGACGAAGTCCAATCCCGACTTCCTGCTCATCGCCGCGATATACGACACGACCGATCAGAAGACGAACCTCGACGTATCGGACTACCTCGTATCCAACCTGCAGGATGCGATCGGCCGCATTCCCGGTGTCGGCGATACCAATGTCTTCGGCGCGCAATACGGCATGCGGATCTGGCTCAACCCGGACAAGCTGCAGAGCTACAACCTGATGCCGAGCGACGTGGTCACCGCGATCACGGCGCAGAATGCGGAAGTGGCGGCGGGCGAGGTCGGCGGGGTGCCGAGCGGTGCCGACCAGATGTTGAACGCGACCGTGACCGCGCAATCGCGTTTGTCGACTCCGGCGCAATTCGCCGACATCGTGTTGAAGACGCAACCCGACGGATCGACGGTGCATCTGTCCGACGTGGCGCGGATCGAACTGGGGTCGGAAAGCTACGCGATCGTCAGCCGCGTCAATGGCCACCCCGGCGCCGGCATCGCCGTCAGCCTGGCTCCCGGCGCCGACGCGCTGACCACCGCCGAGCTGGTCAAGAAAGAGATCGAGTCCCAGGCGAAGAATTTCCCGGCGGGCTTCAAATATGATTTCCCCAACGATTCGACGACCTTCATCAAGCTGTCGATCGACGACGTGGTCTGGACCCTGTTCGAGGCCATCATCCTGGTAGTCATCGTCATGTTCGTGTTCCTGCAGAGCTGGCGCGCGACTCTGATTCCGACCATTGCGGTGCCAGTCGTCCTGCTCGGCACGTTCGGCGTGTTCGCCGTGGCTGGCTTTTCGATCAATACGCTGACCCTGTTCGGGCTCGTGCTGGCGATCGGCCTGCTGGTCGACGACGCGATCGTCGTGGTCGAGAATGTCGAGCGCCTGATGGAGGAAAATCCGGGGATGAGTCCCCGTGACGCCACTATCCAGTCGATGGGGGAAATCCAGATCGCGCTGGTGGCGATCGCGCTGGTATTGTCGGCGGTGTTCCTGCCGATGGCGTTCTTCGGCGGGTCGACCGGGGTGATCTATCGCCAATTTTCGCTGACGATCGTGTCGGCGATGGTGTTGTCGGTGATCGTCGCACTGATCCTGAGCCCGGCCCTGACCGCCACGCTGTTGAAGCGCAAGGACGAGGAACGGCATCGCCAGGGCTGGCTGTTCGAGCGGAGCGCACAGGCGCGCGACAAGTTCAACGCGGGATTCGAGCGGCTGATCGACTGGTACACCGGCACCGTCAGCAAGGTCGTCGACCGCAAATGGCTGTTCCTGGCAATCTATGCCTGCGTCGTCGCGGTCCTGGCCATCATGTTCGTCCGCCTGCCGACCGGCTTCCTCCCGACCGAGGACCAGGGCTTCGCGCAGGTCCAGTTCAACCTGCCGGCCGGCGCCACGCTCAATCGCACCCAGGCCGCGCAAAAGGCGATCGAGCACTACTTCCTGACCAACGAGGCCAAGAACGTCGATGCGATGCTGTCGGTATCCGGCACCAGCGGCGGCGGTGGCGGCGGCCAGAATGCCGGCCGCGGCTTCGTCGCGCTGAAGGACTGGAAATATCGCAAAGGCAGCGAGAACTCCGCGGACGCGATTACGCGCCGGGCTACCAAGGCGTTGAGCGGCCTGCGTGACGTGGAATTCTATGCGACCGTGCCGGCGGCAGTCCGCGGTCTGGGCCAATCGTCCGGCTTCACCGTCGAATTGCAGAACACCGGCGGGCTGACCCGCGACCAGTTCAGGGACGCACGCGACAAGCTGCTGGCCGAAGCGCGCGCCGATCCCGATCTTCAGGCCGTCCGGCCGAGCGACCTGCCCGACCAGCCGACGCTCAAGGTCGATGTCGATGCCCAGAAGCTGTCGGTGCTCGGCCTGAACCAGTCCGACGTCAACGCGACGCTGTCGACCGCGTGGGGTGGCCGCTACGTCAACGACTTCAACGATCGCGGACGGGTGAAGCGCGTCTATGTCCAGGGCGACGCCCCCTATCGCTCCGCGCCAGAGGACATCGCCAAATGGTATGTGCGCGGTTCGACCGGGCAAATGGCGCCGTTCTCCTCGTTCGCCACGACGTCCTGGTCCAACGCACCGACATCGCTCAGCCGCTTCAACGGCATTTCGTCCTACGAGATTTCCGGCCAGTCCGCGCCCGGCAAGAGTTCGGGCGACGCGATGAACAAGATCGAACAGCTCGCCAGCCGGATCCCCGGCACGTCGATCGCCTGGAGCGGGGCGTCGTACCAGGAACGGCTGTCGTCGGGGCAGGCGCCGCTCCTGTACGGTCTCTCGCTCCTCGTCGTGTTCCTCTGCCTGGCCGCCTTGTATGAAAGCTGGACCATCCCGATCGCGGTCCTGCTGATCATTCCGCTCGGCCTGGTCGGGTCGATCTTCGCGGTGACGTTGCGCGGCCTGCAGAACGACGTTTATCTGCAGATCGGCCTGCTCACCACGATGGGCCTGGCCGCCAAGAATGCGATCCTGATGATCGAGTTCGCCGAACAGGCGGAAAAATCGGGCAAGCGTGTCATCGAGGCGGCGCTGGAAGCCGCCCGCATCCGCCTGCGCCCGATCCTGATGACCAGCTTCGCCTTCATCTTCGGCGTGCTGCCGCTGGCGATCGCGACAGGTGCGGGCGCGAACAGCCGTGTCGCGATCGGCACGGCGGTGATCGGCGGCATGCTGACCGCGACCGTGC
Organism: uncultured Stakelama sp.; assembly: GCA_964521615.1. Lineage (GTDB taxonomy): Bacteria > Pseudomonadota > Alphaproteobacteria > Sphingomonadales > Sphingomonadaceae > Sphingomonas. The sequence continues at coordinate 17,053 of CAZFTL010000024.1, forward strand.
TGGCGGTGTTCTACATACCGCTATTCTTCGTGCTCGTCCGCCGCACCACCCGCGATGCGCTGAAGCACCTTCACCACGAGCATCCGGCTCCGCCGCCGGCCGCACCGGAGGCCACGGCATGATCCGCACGATCACGGCACTGACCGTCATCGCGAGCCTGACGGCGTGCTCCATGGCGCCGCCTTATGTTCGCCCGACCGCGCCGGTTCCCCAGGGATGGCCGGTAGGCGACGCCTATCTTCGCAACAGCGAGGCAACGCTGCCGGCGGTGCGCTATCAGGATATTTTCCGCGACCCGAGATTGCAGGCGCTGATCGTCCAGGCGCTCGCCAACAATCGCGACCTGCGCGTGGCGGCAGCCAATATTCGCGTTGCGCGCGGCCAGTTCCGCATCCAGCGCGCCGAGCTGCTGCCCGAAGTCGACGCGAACGCCGGCGCGACGTTCCGCGGCGGCCCGGGAGCGACAGGCGCCAAATCGACCGTCGACGCGACGGTCGGCCTGACCTCATTCGAGGTTGATCTGTTCGGACGCATTCGCTCCGAAACCGATCGCGCGCTCAACAGCTATTTCGCAACCGAAGCGGGCGCACGCGCGACCCGGCTGACGATGATCGGCGACATTGCGGACGCCTGGCTGAGCTACGCATCGGACAAGAGCCTGCTCAAGCTCGCCCGGGACACGGCGGCCAGCGCGCAGATCAGCGTCGACCTGACGCAAAAGCGGCTCGACGGCGGCATCGCGCCACGGACCGATTTGCGCCAGGCGCAACTCACGCTCGACGCCGCCAAGGCCGATGTCGCGCAGCTCACCACCGCGCTGGCGCAGGACGTCAACGCGCTCCAGCTGCTCGTCGGGGCGCCGATCGATACGGCCAATCTGCCCGATTCGATCGATGAAGCAGGCGCAACGCTGGCCGAACTGCCCGCTGGGCTCGATTCCTCGATCCTGCTGCGCCGTCCCGACGTCGTCCAGGCGGAGTATCAGCTGCGCGCCGCCAATGCGGAGATCGGCGCGGCGCGCGCGGCCTTGTTCCCCAAGATCACGCTGACCGGGCTGATCGGTTTCGCCAGCAATGCGCTGGGCGCCTTGTTCGCCGGCGGCGCGTTCAACTGGCAGGCAGGCGGCGCCGCCGCCTACCCGATTTTCCGCGCCGGCGCCGGCAAGGCCAATGTCGATGTCACCAAGGCGCAGAAGGACGCCGCGGTCGCGACCTACGAAAAGACCATCCAGACCGCTTTCCGCGAAGTCGCCGACGCGCTGGCCCGCCGCGGTACGATCACCGATCAGCTGACGGCGACCCGCGCTCAGGAAGAAGCGGCGGCGGACAATTACAGATTATCCGATATGCGCTACCGCGGCGGGATCGATTCCTATCTCGATAGCCTGGTCGCGCAGCGCTCGCTCTATTCGGCGCAGCAGACCTTGATCAACACCCAGCTCGTGCGGGCCAGCAACCTGGTCACGCTCTATCGCGTCCTGGGAGGGGATACGCTGGTCGAGGCGACCGGAGAGGGGCCGAAGGCAACCAATGACCAGCCGGTCAATCCGTAGCGCGGCGACCGCAATGGCACCTGCTGCCGGACTCGATCATTGCCGCGCGAACCGGATCATGCAGAGTCCCGGATAGCTGCCCTGCGCCCCGCGCCATTGTCCGGTCCAGACGCCGTTGACCGCACGCGCGGTTTCCGGGCAGCGCCGGTCGGCATCGCTCTGGCCCGCGATCGCTCCACTCTCGACGCCACGCGAGGTGCCTCCGGCGGTGCCGCCGCCAGGACCCACGCCATAGCGCACCGGGCTGTTGGTCCACGCGCCGTTTTCCGATCGGAACGCGGGCCCTGGCGGGGGTACGACGCTAGGCTTGGCCGCGATCGCGCCCGCACCGGCGGCCGCGGCCGTAACGTCGTAGAGGTCGGCATAGGAGCCGCCATTTTCGGCGTAGCGGATCTTCTTGCGATAGAGATCGATCTGGATGCGGATATTGCGCGCCGGGTCGAACAGGAAGACCGACCATTCGTCGCGCGCTTCCTCGACGAAAGTGTTGGTCTGTTTGCCGGCGCCGTCGAACTCGCTCCAGGTCCGCGGACCGGTTTGGCGATAGGCGCCTTGGGCGTAGGTCGCGCTGCGGACATTGGCGCCCGTCGCCGGGGCGTCTGCGGAAATCGCCGGAACCGCGACGGCCATCATCGTTGCGGCAACAGCCAGCCTGAACATCGTTCGCCTCCTCCATGGCCGGAACACGACCATAAAGGAGGCGAAGCGATCAGCCTAGGCTTCGTTCCGTCCGCGGCCGCTCAGGCGGCGAGCTTGGCCGCGACCTCGGCAACGCGCTTGCCCTGGTAACGGGCACCGGCAAGGTCGTTCTCGCTCGGCTGGCGGCTGCCGTCGCCATCGGCGATCGTGCTGGCGCCATAGGGCGAATTGCCATGGACTTCCTTGACGCCCATCTGCCCGGCAAAGCCGTAATCGAGGCCGACGATCGTCAGCCCGAAATGCAGCAGGTTGGTGATGATCGAAAAGAGCGTCACTTCCTGCCCGCCATGTTGCGTGGCGGTCGACGTGAAGGCGGCACCGACCTTGCCGTTGAGCGCGCCGCGCATCCACAAACCACCGGCCTGATCGAGGAACGACGCCATTTGGCTGGACAGGCGGCCGAAGCGAGTCGGGGATCCGACGACGATCGCGTCATAGTCCGCCAGCTTGTCGATGCTCTCTATCACCGGGTGCGAGATGTCGAGCTTGAAGCCAGCGGCCTGGGCGACCTCGAACGGCGCGGTTTCGGGCACACGGCGGATGTCCACCTCGGCACCCGCCGAGCGCGCGCCCTCGGCAACGGCGTCGGCCATCTGCTCCATATGGCCGTAGGACGAGTAATAAAGGACGAGGACCTTGGTCATTCTGGGGCTCCTTCAGGGGGTAGAAGATGCCCCCTCCCGGGGGCGTGGGAGGGGGCGGGGCCGGCGCCTGGGGAGGAAAGCGGCGCCGGTATCGCTGTTCAATCGGCGTCGACCAGCACCAGTTCGGCGTCGTCGATCGCCTTGATCTCGACGGTGCGGCCGCCGGCTATGGCGATCCCGTCACGGGCATCGAAACGCTCGCCATCGATTTCGACCGCGCCTGTCGCCGGGACGAGATAGGCATGCCGCCCTTCGCCGACCGAATGGCTGATGGTTTCGCCGGCCTTGACGGTCGCGCCCAGCACCCGGGCGTCGGCCCGGATCGGCAACGCGCCCTCATCCCCGGCGAAGCCGCTGGCGAGCGTCACGAAACGTCCGGAGCGATCGTCCTTCGGAAAGGGCTTGGCACCCCAGGACGGCGAGCCTCCGGCGCGCTTCGGCTCGATCCAGATCTGGAAGAGCGTCGTCGTCTCGGGCTCGAGATTATATTCGGCGTGCCGAACGCCGGTGCCGGCGCTCATCACCTGGACGTCGCCCGCCGCGGTGCGGCCGACATTACCCATCGAGTCCTGGTGCGTGATGGCGCCCTTGCGGACATAGGTGATGATTTCCATGTCGCGATGCGGATGGGGCGGAAAGCCCGCATTGGGGGCAATCTCGTCGTCGTTCCACACGCGGATGGCACCCCAGTTCATGCGCTTGGGGTCGTAATAATCGGCAAAGCTGAAATGATGCCGGGCATTGAGCCAACCGTGATCGGCATGACCCAGGCTCTCGAAGGAGCGGCGCTCGACGCGGGTGGCGGTGTTGGTGTCGGTCATGAAAACCTCCATTCGTTGCCGCCAAGATAGTCTTCGAACCGATCGCGTAAATGGAAACGATTGAAACCGATCGTTTCCTAATCTAAATCCTCCCCATTCATGGGGAGGAGACCAAGACGCGTAGCGGCTTGGTGGAGGGTTGGGGCGGCAAGCGAGACCGTCGCGGCCCGGCCCCTCCACCACCGACCTGCGGCCGGCGGTCCCCCTCCCCGCAAGCGGGGAGGAATTATGCGGCTACCCGATTTCGAGGCTTGGGCGATCTTCGCAACGGTTGCCGAACATCGCTCGTTCAGCGGAGCGGCCGACGCGCTCGGCGTGTCCAAGGCGACGATCTCCAAGGCCATCACCCGGCTCGAGCAATCGCTCGGCACCTCGCTGTTCCACCGCACCTCGCGCCGCCTGACGCTGACCCAGAGCGGTGAGACGCTGAGCGAACATGCGCAACGCATCCTGGCCGAAGGACAAGCCGCCGAGGAAAGCGCGCACGACGCGGCGTCGGCTCCGGCGGGACTGATCCGCATCGCCGCGCCGTTGACCTTCGGGATCAGCTATGTCGCACCCGCCATTGCCGACTTCATGGTCGAGCATCCCGGTATTCACATAGATCTGCGCTTGTCCGACGCGAAGGTCGATATCGTCGCCGAAGGATTCGACATCGCGCTGAGGATCGCCGACCTTCCCGACAGTTCGCTGCGCGCGCGGCGGCTGGCACCCGTGGCGACGCGCGTCGTGGCGTCGTCGCTCTATCTGGACCGGCGTGGCCGCCCCAAGCATCCGCTCGAACTCGGCGAGCACGATATCTTCGCCTATGCCAACGTCCCGAGCACGACCTGGACCTTCTACGGCCCCGACGGCGCGGAAGTGGCGGTCAGGCCCAATGGCCGGCTCACCTGCGACAACGGCAATGCAATGTTGCCGCTGCTGCGCGCCGGGCTCGGCATCGCGCGGCTGCCCGACTTCATCGTCGACGCGGAAATCGCCGCGGGCCACCTGGAAGCGATCCTGACCGACTGGCGCGGTGCCGCCATCGCGCTGCATCTGGTCACCCCGCCCAGCGCGCTGAGGCCCGCCCGCGTAGAACTCCTGATTGAATTCCTTGCCGCCCGTTTTAGGGAATTGTGCGCGACGCAAACGCGGCCTTAACCAGGATTCGAATCATATTGACTCCCCGCGACTCGCGGACTCAGGCCGGTTAGCGAAGAATTAACCTTTGTCGTTCAGACGTGCTTAGGTTAATGGAGTGTGTCGAGTGCGGGCAGCCAACGGGGGCAGTCTGCCGCGAGTGACAGGGGATTTGGCTGATGCGGGTGCTGCTGATCGAGGACGAGCCGACGACGGCCAAGGCCATCGAGCTCATGCTGACGACCGAGGGTTTCAACGTTTATACGACGGACCTGGGCGAAGAGGGCTTGGACCTCGGCAAGCTCTATGATTACGATATCATCCTGCTCGACCTGAACCTGCCGGATATGCACGGCTATGACGTTCTGAAGAAGCTGCGCACCGCGCGCGTTCAGACGCCGGTGCTCATCCTGTCGGGTATCAGCGAGATGGATTCGAAGGTGCGCTCGTTCGGCTTCGGCGCCGACGACTATGTCACCAAGCCCTTCCACCGCGAGGAACTGACCGCGCGCATCCACGCCGTGGTCCGCCGCTCGAAGGGCCATTCGCAGTCGGTCATCAAGACCGGCAAGCTGGCGGTGAACCTGGATGCCAAGACCGTCGAGGTCGACGGTGCCCGCGTCCATTTGACCGGCAAGGAATATGCGATGCTGGAGCTGCTCTCGCTCCGCAAGGGCACGACGCTGACCAAGGAAATGTTCCTCAACCACCTTTATGGCGGCATGGACGAGCCCGAACTCAAGATCATCGACGTCTTCATCTGCAAGCTGCGCAAGAAGCTCAGCCTGGCGACCGACGGCGAGAATTACATCGAGACCGTCTGGGGCCGCGGCTATGTGCTGCGCGAGCCCGACGAAGTGGAAGCGGCGCAGGTCGCCTGAGCCGACAGTTCAAAGGGGGATGAGAGCCGTGGCGTCGGGGGACGCCACGGCTCTCTTCTTTTGCGGCCCCGCTCGTCGGGCAGCGGCCGCTCTCAGAACCGTTTGCGTACCGCGATCTGGATCGTGCGCCCGAGCGGATTGAGCGCATAGCGATCATAGCCCGGCGCAATGCGTCCACCGGCAAGCGTCACGCGCTGATACGAATCGAACAGGTTCTGAAGGTCGAGCGAAATCCGCAGGTTCGACGCCCAGCCCTTCGCCTTCCCGGTCGCCCGCGAGAGATTGTCCGGTTCGACGAAGAAGCTCAGTGCGAATTGAGCCGATGCGGCAAAGCGAAGATCCCCCTGCCCATCCGCGATCGCCGCATTGTCGATCCGGGAAGCGCCTTGCCACTGACCATTGAGCATCGCGCCGATACCGCGCCGGCTCACCAGCAATTGCAGCGACGCCAGGTGACGCGGCTGCCCGCCAGCCCCGCTGAGACGGTCGAGCGGCGCGAGATCGGGATCGATCGTGAGCAGGCTTTCGAGCTGCCAGATGTGGTTGACCGTGAGCGATACCTGCCAGGGTGCGCCGCCTATCGTGGGGGGCGGCGTCCGCCCAGTCGCCGGCGGCCATAGCCAGGTGACGCCCGTCGTGAGCTGCGTGCTGGTGTCCCGCGCGATGTTGATCGGCCGCGCGTCGAGCGCGATCAACTGCCCGGCCGCATCGCGCGTGATACGCCCCGGAAAAGCGTTTTCGACCGTGGGCGTGAGCTGCGGGAACGCTGCGATGCCACCGCGCGCGACTTGCCGTTGATAGCCAAGATCGAGCGTCAGTGTCCGCCCGCCCAGGGGCCGCAACATCGCCTTGAGCACCAGGTTCGTCCGCCTCCCGCGCCGTAAATCCGGATTGCCGCCGATGATCCACACCGGATGTGCGACTTCCTGCCTGATCGGATCGTAGATCTGTACGACCGTTTCGACACGCGGACCGTTGAGCTGCGCGGCGTCGGGAACGATCTGAACGAACGAATAGCCGCCATAGAATTGCACCGAAGCGGCGGGCGACCAGGTCAGTCCACCATCCGCTTGCCATTGGAAAGCCGCGCCGGAGATCTTGCTGCTACCGATTGCGATATTGGCCGACATGTCGCCCAGCGCGCCGTGGCCACGGCGCGTCAACGGTGCAGCGAACGACAGGCGCAGATCGGCCTGGCTACGCCGCAGGCCACCCGATAGATCGGGGGTAGCACCGGCGCTCCCCTCGTTCGAGACGGTCACCCGGCTGATACCGAGCGTCAGATTGGTGGTCAGCGATCCCGCCGGCAGCGTCGCTATTGAGCGATCGAGAATCAATTTCGCGTCAGCCGCGGCGAAATGCGAGCGGCCGCGGTCCGTGTCGACCAGGCCGGACGGCAACGGTGCATAGGGATCGAACGACGGGTCGAGCGCGTCGAGCCGGCGCTGGAGTTCCGAGAGGTCGGCACCGCGGTCGAACCGGCTATCGGACCAGCTTTGGTTGGCGTCCACGAGCAGATTCGCGTTCCAGCCGGCGATCGCCCCGGTCAGGCTCGCCGACAGGCCCAGGCTGGTCGTGCCCTGCCGCGTCTCGAGCGGCCCGACATTGGCGAGGTCCGGTATCAGCAGGACGGTACCGGAAAACGGCGACCAGGGACTCCGCGCGGGCAACGCGAGCGACGCTTCGGGATAGCCCAGACGCTGGATGCTCCGGACCCTGTTCAACGTCAGGTTGAACGAGGCGGTGAATGTCCCGACCGGACGAGTCACGCCGAGATTGACCGCCAGCGAACCACCGCCGGGCAGGAGCGCATAGGCGTCATCGGGATTGCTCGACGGGAATTCCCGCGCCGCCGCCGCCGCGAAATCGGCGAGCGTCGGGGGACGCGTGAGCGCGACCGCCGGGAAATCGACGGTCGTGACGTCCCGCCCGGCCAGGAGGTCGAGGGCCGGGTCGATCGTCCGCCCACCGATTCCCGCGACATGGCCATCGAGATCGACGGGTTGGGGTGGAGACGAACTCGGGCGAGCGCTCCGTAACAACATGCCGTCGCGCGATGCCTGGATCTGCGCATTCCAATAGGTTGAGCCATCGATCACGACGCGACCGACCGAAAAGCGTTCGCTGTCGCGTCCGCCCGCGGTGGCCAGCGTCAGGTCCCCTTCCGTTTCCCAGCTCGAGAACCGGTTCTTGAGAACCAGGTTCACGACGCGCTGATCGGCGGGGTAGCCGTATTGCGCTGCCGCTGCCGGCGGCAGAATCGCCAGCCGCGCGAGCGCTTCGGGGGGAAAGCCGGCAATTCCCGATGCGCTCCCGATCCGCTTGCCATTGACCAGCAGGATAGGCGCCTTGCCGGTACCGTCGATCAGCGGGCCGACGTCCCGCAACAGGTCGGCGATCGTATTCGCGCCATACCGCGCGATTTCCTGCTCGCCGAGTTCGGTCTCGGGGCCGTCGGGCGCATCCCGTCTGGCGGTGACGACGATGTCGTCGCCAAAGGAGTCGGGCAGCGCGACAGGGCCCGTGACGGGCGTGGTCTGCGCTTGCGCCACACCGATCGGCGCCGCACCCGAGAACATCAGGAACGACAGTGCGAACGCACGGCGCCGACAGCATGTTGCGTCGGAATCGGGCAGGGCCGGGCCGCGAAATCGCTTGCCCGATGTCGGGTTCATGGTCACCGCCATCCGCTGCCCATCGGTTCGAGCACATATTGGGTCAGATGTCCGATGGGAACCAAATCGCTGAAACCGAAGGCAAATCGGTCCCGGCGCGGGGGCACCGGGACCAGTTGGGGTGGGAGCCTAGATCGGCTTTCTCATTGCATCTTCGGGAATTGCCGAAGACGATCAGACGGTCGTGACGCCCGTCACCGTCAGGTGCGCGGTGATCGTGCAACCGCCGGGATTGACCGTGGCGGTGGGGATATCGAAGTTCGATGCCGGGCTGCCATTGGTCCAGCTCGCCGTCACGTCCTGCGGACCGCACGAGACCGGCGCGGTGACCTGGAGGTTCTTGATCGTCACGGAGGTCGTCGAATTGGCGATCAGGGTGATCGGGGTGGCCAGATGGACCAGCGCGCACGATCCGAGCACACCACCGGTGAACGACGCGCTGGTGACGGTCGCCGTGCCGTCGGCATTGATCACGCCGCTGAAATGCGCGGTGCAGGCGAGCGTCGGGAAGCCCGGCGCCGACATGCTGGTCGCACCGGTCGCGGTGAAGGGGCTGGTCCCGGTGAACGACGAGGCGAACGCCGGACCCGACATCGCCATGCAGGCCGCGGCGGCAAAAAGTGCTCCAATCTTTTTCATGATCATCCTCTCGCGTTTGAGTTTTTGATACGCCTTTTTCGGGGTACTTTCCCGACAGGATTGACGCGGCGGGATCGGGGCCGGGGGGATGTCGAACGGAGAATCGGGTTCGTTTTGACCGATAATTATCCCCACCTGCCGCGCCTTACGAAAAAAGGGCCGCACGGCGATGAACGACGTGCGGCCCTGAAGATCGACCGGAGGGGAGGGGTCGATCAGAAGCGCTTGGCGATGCTGAACCCGATGATGCGGGGGTCGAGCGTAAACACGTTGGTGGTCAGGCCCGAATCGTCGCTGTTGATGAAGGCGTCGGTGATCGGCGTCGAGTTGAACAGATTCTTGACGTAGAGCTGGAACGTCATTCCCCAGGGACGCTGCTCCAGGGTCAGCGAGAGGTTGGTGTTGTCCCACGCTTTCAGGCGGTCGATGGGCGTGTTGTAGATGCGGGCCCAGCTGGCGCTCTGGCGATAGAAATCAGCGCGCGGGGTCAGCGACCAATCGCCGAAATCGAACGTGTATTGCGCGCCCAGATTGACCGTCCAGTGCGGCGCATTGGGCAATTCGTTGCCGCTGACATCCGCCGCTATGCCCTGGCCGTGATTGGGCGCGGTGTTGAGATCATAGGCGCCGTAGAGACTGGCCAGGAACGAGCCGGGCGCGAAGCTGCCGGTCAGCGAATTGCCGCCGCACAAGGCGGTCAGGTAGAATGGCGACGCATAGGGATCGGCCAGGATCGACTGGACGATGCTGGTCGGGGCGATGCAGTTCGACGTCAGCTGAACCCAGGGGCGGACCAGCGTCCAGTTCGGGTCACCTTGAGTCCGATTCATCACGTCGATCGACTTGGATCCTTTGCCGAGCCGCGTGCCGAGATAGCCGACATTCGCGTTGATCAGCAGATTGCGGACCGGGCGCCACGTCGCCTCCAATTCCGCTCCCCAGGTCGTCGCGTTGAAATTCTCGTTGAGCGCGGTGCGGTCGACGATCTTGGAGATCTGGTATCCATGATAATCGTAGAAGAACGCCGATGCGTTGAGCGTCAGCCGCCCGCCCGCGAGGCTGTTCTTGGTGCCCACCTCGAACGCATTGATATATTCCGGCTTGTAGGTTGTCGGCTGCGGGAAGAATTGCAGATATTGCGGATCCGCACCGATCCCGGGGGGATTGGTGCCGCCCGCCTTATAGCCGCGCGAATAGGATGCGTAGAACAATGTCGACTGGGTGAAGCTCAGCCGCGGCGTCCAATCGAGCGCCAGCCGCCCGGTGAACTTCTGCCACGATTGGTGGATATCGGGCTGCGCCGGATAGCCCTGCCCGACGAATCCCGATCCCAGAAATCCGGGAGCGAGCAGCAACTGGCTCGGAATCGGCGTGGTGGTCTTGCGGTCGTCGGTATAGCGCAGACCGGCCGTGACCTTGAACCGTTTGGCCGCCTGCCAATACAGTTCGCCGAACGCGGCGTAGGAATCGACCTTGTAGATGTTGGCGCTGCGGAAATAATTGTGCCCCAGCCCGTTGATCTTGTTCAGCGGATTGGGGTCGACATACATGCAGCCGGTGGTGGAATTGAGTGGGCAAGGCTGCGCTGGCCCACCGAAGCCGGTCAGGCCGTCGTAAAAGCCTTCCGCAATGGCCGAGAGCAGGTTGTCGAAGACATAATAGTCCTCGTTGATCTTGAAGTGCAGATAATTGCCGCCGACGCTGAAATTGAGCGGCCCGGTATTGGACGATTGCAGTCTAATCTCTTGAGACCATTGTTTGCTGCGTGATTTGACCATGTCGACGCTGATGATCGTGTTCGACGGTCCGAGTTGCGGATCAACATAGATGCCGCCCGGAGTCAGCCCTTTTCCGATCGGATTGAGGAAGACATCTACCAGGCCGATATTGGAATCATTGATGATTGGGTTGGAATTGAAGCGATTATAGTCCTGCGTCGAGAAATAATAGTCCTCGGTGTAGAGCGATTGTGACGAAATTTTGAGATTCTTGGCGACGTCCCAGTCGAGATTGAGCTGAATGACATCGTTGGTCGCCCTGAATTGCGGATCGAACTTGGTCGCGATCTGCCGGAGGTTGGCGGACTGGACGATCCCCGCATAGGGATCGGCGTCAGGATTGATGATCGGAACCACGGCGAACGTATTGGGGTCCATGCCCAGCGACACCACGCCGGCAGCAGCGGCGATGAACGGGATGCTGCGGCCGTTGGGGACACCGAACGCGCCGGCGCCGTAGAGCGAGCCCATCGCACACCCCTGGCTGAGCAAGGGGCGAAAGGCATCGGGCGCGGTGACGCCGCCGATCTCCGCCGGGCCGGGATCGTTGTGGCACAATTGCTTGCCGGTGCGCGAGCGATTGTCCTTTTCGCTGAAATGCTCCCAGATCAGATCGGCGGTGAAGTTGCTCGCCGGCTTCCACCGGGCCGAGGCGCGGGTCGACCACAGGTCGCGCCCGTTCACTTTCTTGTCGGTTACCGTATTGTAGTCGAAGCCCGACCGTTTGGTGTACGCGCCCGCGACGCGCACGGCGAACGTGTCGCCGAGCGGCACGTTGAGCATCCCGCTGACACGCCGCGTGTCGTAATTGCCGACTTCGGCCTTCACCCGGCCTTCGAACGTATCGGTCGGCTTGTTGGTGATCATGTTGACCACCCCACCGGTCGCGTTGCGGCCATAAAGGGTCCCTTGCGGGCCGCGGAGCACCTCGATTCGTTCGACGTCGAAATATTCCTGTTCGAACAGGCGATTGCGGAGCAGCGGCGTATTGTTGAACGAGATCGCGACCGCGGGATCGGTGGTTACCGATATCGCCTTGGTGCCCACCCCGCGGATCGAGAAATTGTAGCCGCTGAAATTGTTCTTGGAGAAATTGACGTTGGGCACGGCGCGCAACAGCTCCGACCCACCCTCGATCTTGTATTCGTCGAGCGATTTGCTGGTGAAGGCCGACACGGCGACCGGAACCTTCTGGATCGATTCGGACTTCTTCTGTGCGGTGACGATGATGTCGGGGAGCGGCGAGATCTGGTCATCTGCGGGCGCGGCGAGACCGGCCGCCTGGCCGTTTCCCACCGCACTCGCGCTTTTGGCCGCGATGATGACAAAGACCTTGCCCTCGCGCCGGTAAGTCAGGCCGGTCCCCCTCAGGATCGCATCCAACGCCACCTCTGGCGACACGGCACGATTGATCCCCTGCGTCATCTTGCCGCGTGTCAGCGCCGCATCGGCCAGGATGGTGACTCCACTCTGCAGCCCGAAATCGCGAAGCGCGAGGTCCAGCGCCTGCGCGGGGATATGGAACGCCGTTTGCGCGAATGCCGGATTCGGGACCGCCAGCGCCGTCAGGCCGCCCAGCGCGATACCGCGCAACAATTGCCGGCGAATCCACATCGACCGTGAGGTCATGCTCCCCTCTCCCTTTTGCGGCGCCCCGGCTTCATGCCGAAGTCTCACCTTCTTCTCCCATTGACGTAAACGGGAAGCCGAGGGGGGGATGGCGGCGAAAAAATCGCCGTCGGATCGAACGCATCCGGTGCCGGATGCCCGCTCCCGGGCTTGACCCGGCCGCCTGTCCGCGCGAGCGTCGAACCTTGGGCACAGGTGCAGCTGCCGGACATTCGACAGATATGTCAGATAGATATGTGAAAAGCACGGCCGGGTCATCATTGTCCGGCACTCTTTCGGATTGCGTTTTCCGCTACGGCATCCTGCTATTTCGCGCCCATTATTTCGCGAACCTCAATCCCCCCGCTTCGAACGCCCCTGCGTCTATCGGTCGAAACGCGCCACAGTGGCGCGCAACGCGAGTGGGGCATGTCGGCGAACCGACGGGAACTGGATGATCGGGCGGCGCTGATGAGCGACGCGGATCCCCGTGCCCGCGATCTGGAAAGCTGGATGGCCGACTATGGCCCCGGGCTACGGCGCTTCTTTGCCCGGCGCGTCAACGCGGCCGATGTCGACGACCTCGTTCAGGACGTGTTCGTCCGGATGCAGACCAGCCAGTCGACCGATCCGATCGACAATGCCGAGCGCTACCTCTTTCGGGTGGCCCAGAACGTCCTGATCAGCCGCTACCGCGCGGACGGCACTCGCGAGCGGCACTTGCATGTCCCGATCCACGAGGGAATCGATCCCGGAGATGACCTATCGCCGGAACGTATTGCGATCGGACGCGACGAATATGCCCGCATCGTCGAGGCGATCACGGCGTTGCCCCCACGCGTCCGCGCCGCCTTCGTGTTCCATCGGTTCGAGAACATGACCTATCAGGCGATCGCCGCCCGAATGGGCATCACCAAGAATTCGGTCAAGGAACTGATCCACCGCGCATTGGTCCGGCTGTCCGAGGCGATGGAGGATCCGTCGTGAACGGCGCCGCCCCCGAGAATGGCCGCACGTTGCGCGAAGAAGCCGTGCACTGGTTCAGCCTGAAGCGATCGGGCGACATGTCGGCGGCCGAGATAGCGGCGTTCGCCGAATGGCTGGCATCCGATCCGCGCGCGCAACAGCAATTCGATCGGCTGCAGCGGCATTGGGACATGCTTGCCGCCGTTGCCGACGACCCTGCGATCCTAGCGGTCCGCGAGCGCGACCTTCGCACCTTCAACCGGCCCGGCCGGGTGCGGATGCTGCTCGGCGTCGCAGCTGCACTGGTGTTGATGCTGACCTCGGTCGCGACGCTGGTGCAGAACGGTTTCCTCGACCAATATTGGGGCTCGTCGCGCGGCGAGACCTTCCAGACGGGCACGGGCCAGCGCACCACCGCGACCCTGAGTGACGGCTCGATCGTGACGCTCGACGCCGAAAGCGAATTGCGCGTGGTCGAGATGGCCGCGACGCGCCGGCTGCAACTCGTGCGCGGACATGCCTTCTTTCAGGTCGCCAAGGACCCGCTCCATCCCTTTCTGGTCGAGGCAGCCGGCAAGATCGTCCGTGCGGTCGGCACCAAGTTCGATGTCCGCCTGGACGACGACGCGGCGGTGACAGTGACGCTGGTCGAAGGAAAGGTGCGCGTCGAACAATCGCGCGGTTGGCTGCGGCCCGAACAGCGCGCCGACATGGCGGCGGGCGCCAAGCTCGTCGCGTCCCCCGACCAGAATTGGAAACTGACCCGGGTCGACGCGGCCAGCGAGACGAGCTGGCTGTCGGGGCGACTGACCTTCATGGGCGAGCCGCTGGGCACCGCGATCGCGGAGGTCAATCGCTATTCGCGGCAAAAGATCGTGTTCGCCGACGGTGCGGTGCCCGATACCCAGATCGTCGGCGTCTTCGCGGCGGGCGATGTCGACGGCTTCGTCACCGCAATGCAATTGAACGGCATCGCCCACGTGGTCGACCGGTCGGACACAGAAATCAGGCTGGCGCGCGCACGATCGGGCGACGCCGATCCGCCCGGGGCGCCGCAGCTTCAGTAACGCTGCGGCGGAAAGCCGTCATCCCTGCTTGCGCGTGTATACTTTGTACCCGCCGATCCACGTCTCCTCGACCTTGGTCTGACGCAGGTCGCTCGCACTCGACAATGTCGGGTCGCGATCGACGATGATGAAATCGGCATATTGGCCGGGCGCGAGACGGCCGAACTTGTCCTCGGCGAAACCGGCATAGGACGCTCCCTGGGTGAACGCCCACCATGCCTGTTCGCGCGTCACCCTCTCTTCCGGGCGCCAACCGCCGAACGGCTCCCCATTGGCGTCCTGACGCGTGAATGCCGCCGCCCAGCCGGCCCAGGGATCGGGGCTTTCGACCGGATAGTCCGAGCCGAACGCGAGCGGCACGCCGTTCTTCAGCATCGTCGCCCAGGCATAGGCGCCGACCAGCCGATCCGGACCCAGCCGCGCTTCCGCCATCTTGCGGTCGGAGGTCGCGTGCGTCGGCTGCATCGAGGCGATGACCTTGAGAGTGGCGAAGCGCGGCAGGTCCGCCGGATCGACGATCTGCGCATGTTCGATCCGCCAGCGGCGATCGCCCTTATAGGTGTTCGACATCGCCGCGATCGCGTCGAGCACCTGCCGGTTGGCGCGGTCGCCGATGGCGTGGACGGCGACCTGAAATCCGTCCATCGCCGCGCGGCTCATGTAATTCTGCAGCACGTCGTCGGTCATGAAGCCCGCGCCCGACTGGCCGGGCGCGTCGCTATAGGGTTTGAGCAGCCAGGCGCCGCGCGAGCCGAGCGCACCGTCGGCGAACAGCTTGACCCCGCCCATCCGCAGCCGCCCGTTATAGAGCCAGGGCGTCGGACCGTTGCCGCCGATCCGCACCGCGGTGTCGACGCCGAGTCCGTAGCTCATGATGCGCACCATCAGCGTGCCGCGATCGCCGGCGCGGCGCATCGACAGCCAGTCGTCCATCGAGGTGCCCATGTCCGAGGTCGCGGTGATCCCGAAAGCGAGCAGGATTTCCTGCGCCTTGGCGAGCGCGAGATCGCGTTCCTTGGGTAGCGGTTGCGGAACGACTTTCTCGATCAGCTCCTGTGCGGCGTCGACGAAGACGCCGGCCGGTTCGGCGCCGATCTTCTCGATACGCCCGCCGGGCGGCGTTGCGGTCTTGGCGGTAACGCCCGCTTCCCTGATCGCCGCGCTATTGGCCCAACTGGCATGGCCGTCGGCGCGTTCGAGCCACACCGGGCGATCGCCGACCACCGAGTCGAGATCGGCCGCGGTCGGAAAGCGGCCCAGCCCCCATTTTTCCTGGTTCCAGCCACCGCCCAGAATCCATTTCTTCTCGGGATTATCCTTCACATATTGGGCGATTTTCGCCTTTGCTTCGTCGAGCGAATTGGTGTCGGACAGGTCGAGTTCGAGCGCGCGAAACCCGAGGTCGATGACGTGACCGTGTGCGTCGATGAAGCCGGGCAGCAGCGTCCGCCCCTTCTGGTTCGACAGCCAGTCGAGCTTGTCGGGCCGCTTGTCGCCCGACTGCATCAGCTTCTTCACTCTACCGTCATTGCCGATCAGCAGGCCGGTAAAGTGAATCACGCGGCCGTTTTCATCGAGCGTGATGCCGTTGACGTTGTCGACCAGGCCGTCGGCAAGGGCGGGCGTTGCGATCATCGACAGCGCGACGGCCGCCCCCACCAGCTTGCGGAACATTAGCGGCCGTCTCCCATATCTTGCATTCATACTCGGTCGCGCGACGGCATAAGCCGTGTTCCCCCGCCGCGCCAGATAGTCTAGGCGGCCCGGTATGACTCCCCCCGGAACGACCGCAACCATCCTGCCCGTCTCGATCGAAGATGTCCGTGCCGCGCACGCGCGCATTCGCGATTCGATCGTTCGCACGCCGACCTTCATCAGCAAGACGCTGAGCGATCTGACCGGGGCGACGGTCTATCTCAAGTTCGAGAACCTGCAATTCACCGCCGCCTATAAAGAGCGCGGCGCGCTCAACACGCTGTTGCAGCTCGACGAGGCAGCACGCGCCAAGGGGGTGATCGCGGCGTCGGCCGGCAACCATGCGCAGGGCCTGGCCTATCACGCCAACCGCCTCGGCATCCCGGCGATCATCGTCATGCCGACCAGCACACCGATCGTGAAGGTGACCCAGACCGAAGGGCACGGCGCCAAGGTAGTGCTGGAAGGTGATACGTTCGACGCCGCTTATGCCCATGCCCGGCAACTCGAACAGGAATGCGGCTACACCTTTGTGCACCCGTTCGACGATCCGCGCGTGATTGCCGGCCAGGGCACCGTCGCGGCCGAAATGCTCGAGGATGTGCCCGAGATCGACACGTTCCTGACGCCGATCGGCGGCGGCGGCCTCATCAGCGGCATGGCGGTGGTCGCGGCGGCGGCCGATCATCCGATCGAAGTGGTCGGCGTCGAGGCCGAACTCTATCCGTCGATGTACAACCGGATCAACGGCACCCAATATCCCTGCGCCGGCGACACCCTGGCCGAAGGCATCGCGGTCAAGGAACCCGGCACCATCACGTCGGGCATGGTCCGCGAGCTGGTCGATGACATCGTGCTGGTCAGCGAGCGCAGCCTCGAACAGGCGGTCAGCCTGTTGCTGCAGATCGAGAAGTCGGTGGTAGAGGGCGCAGGCGCCGCCGGCCTCGCCGCGTTGCTCGAGCATCCCGACAGGTTCAAGGGCAAGACCGTCGGCATCGTCCTGTGCGGCGGCAATATCGACACGCGGCTGCTCGCCAACGTGCTGCTGCGCGATCTCGCGCGGTCGGGACGGCTGGCGCGCCTACGCATCCGGCTCCAGGATCAGCCGGGGGCGCTGTTCAACGTCGTCCGCATCTTCAGCGAACAGCGAGTCAATATCATCGAGGTCTATCACCAGCGCGTGTTCACGACGCTGCCGGCCAAGGGTCTGATCACCGATATCGAATGCGAGTCCCGCGACCGCGCGCACCTCGACCGGCTGGTCGCCGCGCTGAAGGCGGCCGACTATGAGGTGACGCCGGTGGAGTTGGCTTGAACTCCTCGCCGCGCCGCGACGCTCGTCACCGATCGAAAACGGACAAGATCTTGGTTGTGGACGCGTCTCGGCGCGCCAATACTATTTATCTGCCGATTACGCCGCCCCGTCGCTGCGGGTCGGACCGCCGCCTGCCTGACGGACAGCTTTCATCGCGGGATAGGAATGCTCGCGGCGCACCTACGTCCGCCGCACCTTCTTGGCGAGCTCCTGCAGCCCGAAGCGTTGCACGCCGCCCTTCGCCAACGCCATCGTGCCGTCGAACGCCGCCAGCGCGGTGATCGCAAGCCGGTTGGCCGGCGTCGCGCGGAGCAGCAGCAGGTCGCAGCATTCGACCCCTCCGGTCGCGAACTGGCGTTTGTGCTGACCGTCGCCCTCGGTGAAGTCGAAGCGGCCGCACGCGGGATCGGCAAACAGGTCGCGTAGCGCTTCGACCTGGAGCACCGCGCCGACCGACAGATCGTTGAACCGCGGATCATGGCCGACGAATTCATAGATCACCGTGCCGTCATGGACCGGGCAATAAAGATACGCCGCAGGCTCGCCGCCGACATACAGCAACCAGGCGCGGACGTTACCCTCGGTGGCCATCGCATACATGCGCTGGACGAAATCGGGTGTGTCGGGCAGCCCGGCGCCCATCAGCTTTTCCTGATAGGTGGCGAGCGCGAGGCGGCGCGCGATCTCGTGAAAATCGCGGAGGTCGGCCGGTGTCGAATAGCGGCGGACGTCGAGCGTCCCGCCCGAGGCGGCCGCAACCTTCTTGCCTTTACGCTTGATCGCGGAGCGCGTGTTCGACGACAGCATGTCGAGATAGGCATCGAAGCCGATCGTGAGGTCGGCATGGCGACGAACATAGGTCTGCCGGGTAAAAGCGATCGACGGCCCGGCCGCATAGGCCAAGGCGTGACGGTGATGGAGCGGCAACGACGTCACGAGATAACCATCATCGGCGGCGTCCAGCGGCGGCAGATCGGGCAGATCGCCGTCGAGTGCATCGGCGAGGCTCAGCGGGACCCGGACGAGGTCGCGACGGATCGATGCCAGCGTGCGCGCGCCGACCTGGAATTTGAGCGGCAGCGGGCGCGCACCGGACGTCACGGGTGTCACGCCGCGCGCTCCTCGACCAGATTCGACCAGAGCTGTTCCGCCTGGCGCCAGCGGGTACGCAGCATGTTCGGGCCCAGGGGCATGCCCTGACCGGTATTGGCGAACGCGGGCAAGTCTCGAAACCAGGTGGTCGGCAGGATATCTCGGCTGTCGGCGAGCATCGCGCAGAGCCCTTCGAATCGCGAGACATGAACGTTGTTGGCCCGCGTTCCGGCGCGATTGGCGAGCTCGAAGCTGTGACTGACGATCGTCACCACTTCGTGGTCGTCCGACACTGCGTGTTCGAGCGCGGCGCGCATTTCCCCCTGAGAAAGAGCGCAGATCTGGAAAAGGCGGAGGCTGTCGGGCACGTCCTCGATGACAGTCACCGGCACTTCGGTGACGCCGTTGCGAACGACTGGTGCGATCTGACGCGGCGGCAGGCCGATCTGGCTCGGCCAGGGCGCGTCGGCGCCATTATGGCTGCTGTCGTAGCGGATGCCGAGATCGGCCAAGGCGGTCAGCGTGTCGTCATTGGCCGAATAGCTGCCGCCCCGGAATGCCACCGGATCGGGCGCGCCGCACGCCCTGAGCAGGTCGCGGGCACCCGCGATGAGCGCGTGTTGCTCGTCGAGGCTATAATCGATCAGTTCGAACCGTCCGTGGCTGCGGCCGGCGTCGTTCGCCTTGGCGCCAGCCCAATTGGGATGGAGGTGAAGCTGGACGTCCTGCCCGGCGCCGAGAATCATCTCGACGACGGGGCGGATCGCGTCGAGCCCGAACACCATGGTCGGCATCGGATCGACGAAGAACGTCGCCTTTAGGCCGTGGCGGGCAAGAGTATCGAGATGATAGCGCATGCCGACGCCCGCAGGTTCGAGCGACCGCGCCATTTGCGTGGCAAGATCGCAACCGGCAGCGTGGTGGCGCCACATCAGCTCGGTATCGACGGTGAGGAATACGGCTGTCACGCGGTCGGGAATTAACCGCCGGAAATGAAGATTTTGCCAACTCGTTCAAGGTTGGGACAGTCGGGCTACGTCTGGCCCGCTCCCGCCACCGGATGGTTATCGGGCCGACCGTCATACCACGCCGGCTCAGCGCCGGGGCAGGTGACGCCTCTTCAACCCTGGTGCGAGAGGGAATGGCCCCCGGGCTTGGCCCGGGGAACCATGGGTAGGGGTTCGCCCATCGATGGCAGGCGCGGTCGACCGGAGAAATCACGCGTGCTCGACGACCGACAGTCGCACGACGAGATTGCCGCGCGTCGCTTCGGAATACGGGCACACCACGTGTGCGGCGTCGACCAGTTCCTGCGCGGTCGATTGCTCGATCCCCGGCAGCTCGATCGCCAGCGCCACATCGAGCCCGAAGCCGCGACCGTCGTCGCGCTTGCCGATGCCCACCGTAGCCGTGACCCGGGCATCGTCGTCGATCCGAATCTTGCGCTGGCCCGCGACGAACTTGAGCGCACCGAGGAAGCAGGCCGAATAGCCCGTCGCGAACAATTGCTCGGGATTGGTGCCGCTGCCGCCGGCGCCGCCCAGCTGCCTGGGCGTGTCGAGGGTGACGTCGAGCAATCCATCGTCGCTGCGTCCGTGGCCGGTGCGGCCGCCGGTGACACTCGCGCTCGTCCGGTAAAGGATATCCATGTCTCGTTCCTTTAGTTATCGCGATAACTGTTATCGCAGTCTGCGAAATAGCGGCGCCGACCCTCTTGTCAAGATAAAACTTATCGCGATATCTATTCGAGCAAGCGCCCGGTGAGGACCGATCGATGGACGTGATGAAGCTCGACCAGCAATTGTGCTATGCGCTGTATTCCGCGAACATGGCGGTGCAGCGCGCCTACAAGCCGCTGCTCGACGGCATGGGGATCACTTACCCGCAATTCCTCGTTCTCAACCTGCTGTGGCACGACGGGCGCCAAACGGTTGGAGGTCTCGCCGAAAAGCTTGCGCTCGAATCGAGCACGCTGACGCCGCTGCTCAAGCGACTGGAATCGTCGGGCCTGGTGACACGCACGCGCAATCCGAAGAACGAACGCGAGGTCTTGATCGAAACGACAGCGGCCGGCGAGACGTTGCGGAGGGATGCGGCGTGTCTCGCGGAACGGCTGCTCGACGCGTCCGGTTTGCCTGTCGAGGGGATCGTCGACCTCAACCAGCGCGTGAAGACGTTCCGCGACCAGGTCTATGCGCGATCCTGACACGTCGCGCACAATGGCAATACAGGGCTTCGAAAGAAGAAGCGATGTGACGGGGCCGATCCGGTCGGCACTCCCGATTCAGCGATCGCCGACGGCGTTGGCACGCTGGGTCGATGCCACCGCCCGCGCCGTGATCAGCATGCGGATACGATCGGCCACGTCGGCGCTGACCGGATTGTAGACGATCATTCCCAGGTCGGGTCGGCCATCGACGCCGAAGATCGAAAATTCCAGCTCGATCGGCCCCAGTTCAGGGTGGCGCAGGCGCTTGGTGCCCTCGCCATGCCCGGCGACGTCATTGTCACGCCACAACCTCGCGAATTCCGGGCTGCTCTGCGACAATTCGTCGACTAGCCGGGCGACCTCATCGCCGGCGCCGGCCCGTACGGCATCGGCACGGAACGACGCCACCACGAACCGCGCGACGCCCTGCCAATCCTCCTGCGCCGCCCGCACGCGAGCGTCGGAAAACATCATGCGCAGGACATTGCGCTGATCGGGTGGCAGTGTCGCATAATCGGTCAACAATGCCGCGGCAGCTTCATTCCATGCGATCACGTCCCAGGTCGCCGTCTTGATCAGCGCCGGGCTGGGCGACAGCGCGTCGAGCACCCGCTGGAGTCGCGGCGTAACGCCCTCCGCCCCCCTGTAACGCGCTTCCGGAAGGCGACCGAGGCCCAGGAGAAACAGATGTTCCCGCTCGGGCTCGGTGAGCATCAGCCCGGCGGCGATACGGTTGAGGACATCGGCCGACGGTGCCCCGCCGCGGCCCTGTTCGAGCCAGGTGTACCAGGTGGGACTGATATTGGCACGCGCGGCGACTTCTTCGCGGCGAAGTCCCGGCGTCCGCCGCCGGCCGCCACCGAACCCGAAGGTAGCGGGGTCGAGCCTGGTGCGGCGATCACGCAGAAAGGCGCCGAGAGAGCTGGGGTTTTCCGTGGGCATGGCCAATCCGGATGCGCGATCCTGTTGATGCTTATACCATGATAAGATCACTACTTTTACAGGATGAAGAATAGATCGACATTGTCTCACGGACAATATCGAAAGGTTGTTTCATGCGTGTCTTCCTCACCGGCGCCACCGGCTTCATCGGCTCGCGCATCATTCCCGAACTGCTCGGTGCGGGGCATCAGGTGCTCGGACTGACGCGGTCCGACGCCAGCGCGCGGTCGCTCGAGGCGGCGGGAGCGGAAGTTCATCGCGGAACGCTGGAGGATCCCGCCAGCCTGCGCACGGGCGCCGAACGGGCCGATGCCGTGATCCATACCGCGTTCGACCACGATTTCTCCAACTTCCTGGCCAATTGCGAGAAGGACGGTCGCGTCATTGCGGCAATGGGCGAGGCGCTCAAGGGGTCGAACCGGCCGCTGCTGATCACCTCAGGGACCGGCATGGGCAATCCGGCGTCGGGCCGCCCGGCGAGGGAGGATGTATTCAACCTGGACCATCCCAATCCCCGTGCCGCATCGGAAATCGCCGGACAGGCGCTGCTTGATGCCGGCGTGAACGTCTCCGTCATGCGCCTGCCGCAGGTTCACGACATGGAAAAACAGGGCCTGGTCTCTCCCTATATCGAGCAGGCGCGCGAAAAGGGCGTCGCCGCTTATGTCGGCGACGGCATCAATCGCTGGCCTGCGGCGCACGTATCGGACGTCGCGCGGCTCTACGCGCTCGCTATCGAGCGTACGACCCCCGGGGCGCGCTTCAACGCGGTGGCGGAGGAAGGCATCGCCGCCCGTGCCATCGCCGACGTCGTCGGTGCCGGCCTGAATGTTCCGGTGATCTCCGTGTCACCCGACGAAGCGCCGGCACTGTTCGGCTGGCTCGCGATGTTCATGGCCCTCGATATGCCCGCGTCCAGCACCCGAACCCGCGCGCTGCTCGGTTGGGAGCCGACCGGGCCGGGGTTGATCGAGGACCTCCGCAACATGAATTTTGCGTCGGCCGGGGCCATGGTCTGAACCCGACACGGGCCCGGTTCGCCTATCGTGCGTGGTAGAAGTCGTACACCTGTTGCGCGACTGCGGCGCTGACGCCGGGCGCTTTCTTCAGGTCGTCGAGGCTGGCGCCGCGCACGGCGCGCGCGGTACCGAAATGCATCAGCAGGGCCTTCTTGCGCGCGGGGCCGATCCCGGGAACCTCGTCGAGCGGCGAGGCGCCGATCGCCTTGGCGCGCTTCTGCCGGTGGGCGCCGATCGCGAAGCGGTGGACCTCGTCGCGCAGCCGCTGGAGGTAGAACAGGACGGGCGAATTGACCGGCAGCGTCAACTCTCGGCCGTCCGTCAAGTGAAACACTTCGCGCCCTTCGCGCCCGTGATGCGGCCCTTTGGCGACGCCGACCAGGCACACGTCCTCGATCCCCATTTCCTCGAGCACGCCTTTCACGGCATTGAGCTGGCCTCGTCCGCCGTCGATCAGCACGAGATCGGGCCAGTCGCCGGCATCGCGATCGGGATCTTCGGCCTGCGCGCGTGCAAAGCGACGGCCGAACACTTCGCGCATCATCGCGAAATCGTCGTCGGTCGCCGCCTGCTTGATGTTGAACTTGCGATACTGACCCTTGCGAAACCCCTCGGGTCCGGCGACGACCATCGCGCCGAGCGCGTTCGTCCCCTGGATATGGCTGTTGTCGTAGATCTCGATCCGGTCGGGCGGCTCGGGCAAGTCGAACAGGTCGGCGACGTCACGCAGCAACTTCGCCTGCGTCGTACTTTCCGCCAACCGCCGGTCGAGCGCCTCGACCGCATTGCGTTTGGCCTGGTCCATCAGCCGCCGCCGGTCGCCGCGCTGCGGGACCGACAAGGCGACCTTGTAGCCGTTGCGCTCGGCCAGTGCTTCGGCCAGCAACGCGCCCTCGGGCAGGTCGCGATCGAGCAGCAGGTTCCGCGCCGGCGGCACTTCTTCGTAAAACTGGCCGAGAAACTGAGTCAGCACTTCATCCTCGGGCACGTCCGCGGTGTGCGCGGGGAAAAAACTGCGGTGCCCCCAATTCTGCCCGCCCCGGATGAAGAACGCCTGGATGCCGATCACACCATCCTTGTTGGCGAGCGCGAACACATCGGCGTCACCGACGCCCTCGGCATTGATCGCCTGCGTGCCCTGGATGAAGGTCAATGCCTTGAGCCGGTCGCGCAGGACGGCAGCGAGCTCGAAATCCATCGCCTCGGCCGCTGCGGTCATCTGTTCGCCGAGCTTCGCCTGCACCTTGGTCGATTTGCCCGCCAGGAAATCCTTCGCGTCGCCGACCAGCTCGGCATAGGCCGCCTCATCGATCCGCCCGACGCACGGGGCCGAGCAACGCTTGATCTGGTAGAGCAGGCACGGCCGGTCGCGCGTCTTGAAGAATCCGTCGGTGCACGAGCGCAGCAGGAACAGCTTCTGCAGCGCATTGAGCGTATTATTGACCGATCCGGCGCTGGCGAAGGGTCCGTAATAATTGCCCTTTATCTTGCGCGCCCCGCGATGCTTCTGGATGCGCGGAAAATCGTGGTCGGCGCGCAGCAGGATGAACGGAAAGCTCTTATCGTCGCGCAACAGCACGTTGTAGGCGGGGCGGAAGCGCTTGATCAGCTGCGCCTCGAGCAACAGCGCCTCGGCCTCGTTGTTGGTCGTGACGATCGTCATCGACCGCGTCTGCGCGACCATCCGCTGCAGGCGCTTGGGCAGCCGCTCGACCTGGGTGTAATTGGTGACGCGATTCTTGAGCGCGCGCGCCTTGCCGACATACAGCACGTCGCCGCGCGCATCCTGCATGCGATAGACGCCGGGCCGCACCGGCAGCGTCTTCAGCACATTGCGGATCGCCGCCACGCCCGTGGCGAGATCGGGCGCCTCGCCACCCCCACGAACGGTGTAGGTGGCTTTCTCTTCGTTGAATCTGGTCGGCGAATTCGGGTCGGACATGCCCGGCGAATCTAGGGACTCGCCGGGCGTGAAGCTACCCCGCCCTTACTTGATCGCGGCGAGATCGGTGGCGACCTTTTTGAGCACGTCGTCGGTGATCTTGCCCTGCGACATCGGCGCGAGCTGGTTCAGGCTCATCGCCTTGAAGCTCTCGTACATCGGGTGCTGCGAGACATCGCCGCCGAGATCGGCGGTGAGTATGTCCTTGGCCTTGGGGTCGGCCTCGATCGTCTCGATCGGCGTATCCAGCGTGAACTTGCCGGCAACCGCCGGTGCGGCGGCCACGGCGCTCGCCGCCGTCGCCGGCGCGGCCGCGGGAGCCGGATCGGGCGCAGGAGCGGTCTGGGCAGCGAGCAGGGCAATTGCGATCAGCGACATCATTGTTCTCTCCCCTCGGAAAATCGAGTGAAGAATATGTGGCCGCGATTGGCGTCGGAATTGTGGCGGGCGCCGCCGCTTCCTGCTCAATCAGGCGCGTTGCTGATCCCAGCGATCGAATTCGTAGGCGATCGATCCCTCGACCAGCCGCTCCCACAAATCGCCCACCACCTCCGGCGGCACGCCGGCTTCCTGCGCCGCGGACCTGGCGTTGGCGATCACCTGCGCCTTGCGCGCCTCGTCGCGGACGGTGCCGCGATCCTGCTTGATCCGCGCAGCGGCTGTCATGAAGCGAAAGCGGATCGCCAGCAGATCGACGATCTGACGGTCCACGGCGTCGACACCGGCACGGACCTCTAGCATGTTCTGGCAGTCTTCAGGGGAGATCATGCGGCGTCCCTAGGACGTGCGGCCGCGGGCGGCAATGGGTCTGGAATTGAAGGCTAAGTGCTTCCGGCTCCGGGCCGAAAATCGGGCGCAGTCGTCGCGGCGCTCGAAGCAACGCGACGCTCGCGCGCTTCCCCTCCGTCATCCCGGGCTTGTGCCGGGATCCACCGGGCCGCACTTGCCGGACAAGAAGGTCAAGCATCTCGTCCGGCTGCGCCGTGGATCCCGGCACAAGGCAGGGAGGACGATGGATGTGAGGCTGTAAGCCGCCCGCCGCGGCGAACCCCAGATTGTCAGTTGAGCCGGGACAGTCCGGAAATGGTCTTGTCGACCAGCTTGGCGTCATCGGCGGCGCCGTGCGTTTCCGCGATGATCCGGCCCGCCGCCTTGGCGGCAACGTCGGCAGCCTTCGCCCGTACTTCGGCGATTGCCGCGCGCTCGGCGGCGCCGATCTTGTCCTCAGCCATCTTGCCGCGGCGAGCGACGAGGTCGGCGGCATCGGCTTCGGCCTTGGCGATCAGGGCCGCGGCTTCCTGCTCGGCATGCGCGACGATCGACGCGGCGTCGCCGGCGCTCGCCTTGGCCTTCGCCTTGGCGTCGGCAAGCAGGGCTTCGGCCTCGGCGCGGATCGCTTTGGCTTCGTCGAGCTGACGACGCGTGTCGGCGATGCGCTGGTCGAGCGTCTCGGCGATCTTCTTGGGCGCCTTGGCGACGAAGATCGCCAGCAGCAGGAAGATGGTGATGCCGGCATAGACCCAGAATTCGGGATTCGACGGACTGAAGAACGATTCCTCGCCGTGCGGCGGGGCACCATTGGCCTCGGTGGTCGCCGTGGTCGCGACGGGAGCGGCAGTCATCATCATTTCCTCGAGCCAGTCCTTAGGCCAGAGCCGCGCGCGCAGCGCCGGCTGCGACGGCATCGGCCGGGCGCTTGCCGGTCAGGCGCTCGACGATATCGGCGGCGGCGCCGGCGGCGACGCTTTCGATCTCGCCCAGCGCCTTGGAACGCGCCGCATCGAGTTCGGCTTCGGCCTTCGCGGCGTGATCCGCAATCGCGGCGTTCGAGGCCTTCAGCTTGGTCTCGATCGCAGCCGCAGCCGAGGCACGCGCCTCGTTCACCTTGGCCCGCGCCGCGTCCTGCGCAGTGGCGATGCTGGCGGCATAATCGGCGGCCATGCCGTCAGCCTCCGCCTTGGCGGTCTGTGCGGTGCCGAGATCGCCCGACACCTGATCCTCGCGCGCCTGCATCACCTTGCCCACCCGCGGCAGGGTGAACTGGATGATACCGAAGTACAGGACCGCGAAGAAGATCGCGAGCCAGACCAGCTGCGGAAGGAAGACGGTTGGGTCGAACTGCGGCACGCGCCTGGACCTTAACGGAAGGCGAGAACGAAGGCGATAACCGCCGCGATCAGGCCGAGCGCCTCGGTCACGGCGAAGCCGAAGATCACGCGGCCGCCGAGCTTGGCGTCGGCTTCGGGGTTACGCGCAACGCCGTTCAGATACTGGCCGAAGATGTTGCCCACGCCGATCGCCGCGAAACCGGCGCCCATCGCCGCGAGGCCGGCACCGATCTTGGCTGCAGTTGCTACGTCCATTTGAAAGTCCTTCCGGTTTGAAGTCAGTTACTTAGTGAAGATTGATCGCGTCATTGAGATACAGGGACGCGAGCAGAGCGAAAACATAGGCCTGGACCACCGCGATCAGCAGTTCCAGCGCGACCAACGCCACGCTCACTGCAAGCGGCACCACGCCAAAGACGTATGGCAGCGCACCGAACGAGCCGAGCGCGATCACGAACGTCCCGAACACCTGGAGCAGCACGTGTCCCGCCGTCATGTTGGCGAACAGTCGGATCGCCAGGGTGAACGGACGGCTGAGGAAGCTCAGCAGCTCGATCAGGAATACGAACGGGCCAAGTACGCCGGCGCCGTGCGGCCAGAACAGCGCGAAGAAATGCAGGCCGTGCCGGGCGAATCCGACGATGCAGACGATCACGAACACCAGGATCGCCAGGCCGAACGTCACCGCGATATGGCTGGTCGGGGTGAACGAGCCGACCCAGGGAATGAGGCCGAGCAGGTTGCAAGCGAGCACGAAGATGAAGATCGAGAAGATCAGCGGGGCAAAGCGGCGCCCCTCGGGCCCGACATTCTCGTCGAGCATCTTGCGCACGAAATCGTAGACATATTCGACCGCCGCCTGCCAGCGGCCGGGAACCAGCTGCGGCTTGGCGGTGCCGACGAACAGGAACACCGCGACGCCAACGAGCGCGACCGCCATCCACAGCGAAGAATTGGTGAACGAAAGGTCGTACCCGCCCGCAGTGAACGGGTGGAGGACCTTGATCGCGAACTGTTCCATCGGGCCGGCCACGGCGTCGGTCCTTTTAGTTGGTGGTGTCGTCGGCGTCGAATTGCGCCGAGGTTTTCTGGGCGCGGTACACGCCGGCGATGAAGCCGAATACCAGCAGGGCGATCATCACCCACGGCGAGGTACCGGCGAAACGGTCGATGAAGTAACCCAGCGCGGTCGAGACCAGGATGACGCCCACGAACTCGATACCGATCGCCCAGCCGCGGCTTTCCGCCGCGCCCTGGGCGGCGGTCACCGGCTGTTCGATCTTCGCCTTCGCTTCCGCGATGCGGCGATCAAGGTCGTCATTCTGGCGGTCGTCAGCCAACGCGAAAAACATCCTGATAAGAAAACGCCGCCGCGCTATATCCCAAGCGGGCGACGACGGGCAGCGGACGCCGCAGCCCCCGTTGCTGGGGGCCGTTTAGGTAGCGGGGCGGTCCGAGTCAACCGTTCCAAAGGACAACGCCCCGCGGGCGCGAAAGCAGCCCGAGGCGGTGTTGCCTCACATCGTGCGGAACGGCCTCAGACGCAGCGCGGATCGCGCGTCGGCGCCGCGGCTGTGCGCGTCAGCCAATTGCCCGCCGGATCTTGATACTTTTCCCCAGGCACCGTCTTGAGAATGGCGTTGCAGCCCGTGGTGAACGCCATCTGTTCGATCGTGACGCCGTTCGCCGCGCTCTTTTCGGTATAGAGCTTCTTGCGCAGGATATTGAGCTTGTTGACCAGGGCCGTCAGCTCGCGCGTCGGCGTGCCGACGATGCCGAGATAGCCGTCGGGCTGCTCGCCGATCTGACCCGCGGCACGCGCTGCGGCATAGGCCGGGTCGCGGTCCTGCGCCACCGCCGGTACGGCGGTCGCGAGCACCATAAGAGCGATCATGGTCCGTTTCATCGTCAGAATACCCCGGGATTGTCGTCGATCAGCGACTTGGCCTGGCCATCGAGCTTGTACACCACCTGTTGGGTGATGTTGATGTTCAGGTTGATTTCGATTGGCTTGTCGGGCGCCGTCACGTTGACGCATCCGCCGAGCATGCCATTGGCGCACGCCGCGCCGAAGAGAAATAACCGTCGCATCGAGCTGCTGGTCCTGGCCGACGTCCGTTTCGTCAATCCTGCCTTGTTCAATCCTGTGCATATCATGGCTTGGTCTCGCTTGCGGGAGGCTGAACGGGCGCGGTCGCGCCGTTTTGTTGCTTGATGAGGTCGGGAAGTTTGCGCCGGACCAGGATGGTGGGGTCGTAAAAACCCTGTGCCTGATCGAGCAGCGAGCGGAAGGGAGCGCGGATCTTGACGTTGAAGACGAACGGCAAGCGCTGCAACCGGCGGACCAGAAAGTTCGACTTGGCGCCCTGTCCCTGACTGACGCCGGCGAAATGCGCTTCGGTGATCACTTCGCCCGCCAATGGTCCATTGAGCGTCAGGTCGAGGCTGCGATAGCGCAGCGACTTTAGCGCCTGGAACGCGATGTTGCCCCAGGTACCCAGGTCCTTGTCGCTCAGTTCGCCGACATAAGCGAGCGTGCCGCCACCCGGACGGACGCGCAATTCGCCCTTTTCGATCCGGCCCCCGCTCGCATCGAAGATCATCGGCAGCGTGCCGTCGAAAATGCCCGTCGCGTTGAGGTTCTTGAAGTCGAACTGCTGCAGGAACTGCGCCGCGTCGACTCCGGTCAACCGAAACGTCAGGTGCCGGCCGCCGGGATCGGCAAAATCGAGCAACGTCGGATCGAGATCGAGCCGGCCGCCCGCGAACGGCCAGCGCGCATCGCTGACCTGGACCTTCGCCGGGCCGAGGACCTGATAATGGACCACGCCATCCGTGACGGCGACGCCGGTATCGATATTTTTCACCGTCGCCGTCTGATTGGGCGCGGACACCATACCGAGCAGGTCGGTGAATCGAATCTCGCCCGACAATCCGGTCACGGGACCGAACGCGGCGGCGAGATCGGCATTGTGCGTCCGGAACACGCCGTCGCTGGTCACTGCCTGATGCGTCCAGGCGATATGGCCGCGGCCGGTCACCACGCCGGTCACGTCGGCGATCACGCCGACCGTCAAGGGCGTGAGCGCATCGGGCTGGAACGCCTTGCCGAACGTCAGCCCCGGCACGTCGATGTCCGCCGTTCCGCTGCCGGTCGACAGATCGTGCTCGATGGTGACGTCGGCGACCTTGACGCTCCCACTGGTGGTCGTGAGCCTGCCCGTCGCGACGATGCGGTTGCCGGCGAGCGTGAGTACGACGTCGCGCCCGGCGAGCTGGTTGAAGCGGGGATCGTGCGCGGCGTCGGCGACCTGGAGCGCGCCGTCCACCAGCAATTTGCCGTTCTGCATTCGCCAGGTGCCTGCCGCATTCGACAGGTTCAGCGGAACGTTGCCGATCTGGCCGCCCGCACCATCGAACGTCCCGCCCATCGTCGGACCGAACGCGCCATCGAGCGTCGCCAAGTCCATCCTGGTGACGCGCTCGGGCGGCCCGAGCCGCACCGCGACCCGGTCGAGGGCGAAACGGCGCTCGCCGAGCAATATCGTCGCATCGCCCGCCGCCATCGTCAGCAGGCTGCCGCCGAGCGCCCCCGACAAATGGAGATCGCGCGCCACCGCCCCGCCGCCGATCCTGCCATTGGCGACACGCACCATCGCGCCGTCGATCGGACAAAGCTGCGTCCGGATATTGCGCGCATCGAGCCCCGATACGCGCAATCGCGCGATTGCCAGCGGCGCGCAGGCCGGATTGGCCGAAACCGCGCTGCGGCCATCCCATTGCGCAGCGATCGGCACCGTCAGATCGTCCACCGACCCGCTGCCGAGCGGTCCGGTCAGGGTGATGGCGCTGTCGATCCGGGTCCGGCCGTCGAGCGCGGCGCTGAACCGGACCTGGGCGAGCGCCAGCCGCGCCCCATCGGCCTCATAAGGCTCCATCGTCGCGGCGCCGGTCACCGGCGCGCCGGCGCGCGTCTGGTCCAGCCGCGCGCTCAGCTCCGGCAGGCCGCCACCGCCCATGACGAGGTCGCCGCGCACGATCACCGAGTTATCGGGCAATACCAGCTGCGCGCCCTCGCGGCTCGTCAACGTCACGCTGGCGCCGCTTTCGGCCACGGCGAGCAACCGCGTCAGCCGGATCGCCCCACGGCCTGCACCGGTCGCCGCCGACAGATCGGCGTTGAGCGCGAAATCCTGCGCGCCGAGATCGAGCGCGCGCGCCAGCCGCAATGTCAACGGCGCGACCGGCGTTCCGGCGCCGGCACTCGCGATCGTGGCGAGGCGTGCGCGCATCGATTGCGGCAACGACGCGCGTCCGAGCCGTGCCTGACCCGAAAAGACGCCCTTGCCGTCACCGAAACGATACGCGCCGTCGATCGCCGCGGCCCGCCCCGTCACGCCGTCACCTGTCAGGCGCGCGGCGGTAAGGGTCGCCTTGCCCTCGACCCCGTGCAGATCGCCCGCAAAACCGACCGTTCCCGCCAGCGTCTCAGCGGTGACCGAAGGTGCCGCCGCCTTGTCGGCGGCAACGCCGGCGCTGCCGTACCAGCGGCCGAAATCGCTCGCGATGGTCGCGCGGAGGTCGGTGCGGAGCCGCTTGACGGCACTCCCACCGCAGCCCGCCTCGCCCGCGCGCACCGGCCCTCGCACCGCGATCGCCTGCGCGCCGATATCGACATGGAGCGCGGCGACCGCCTTGTCGGCGACGCACGGACCGTCGGTGATCCGCTCGGTGATCGCCGCAACCTGGCCGCGGAAACCACCGTCGAGGCGGCCGCTGCCCGATGCCTTGATCCCGACCACGCCTTGCGGCGCCTCGAGCCGCAATCGCCCATCCTCCAGATCGAGCGACAGCGCCGGCAAGCGAAACGCGCCGCCTTGCCCCTTCGGCAACAGGCGATCGAGCGCGCCGAACGACACCCTGCCATCGACCACCCGCGCCCGCGCGCGGACATGTCCGGCGCGCAAGCCAGTGACCCGGGCGCCGTCGAACCCCACCGATGTCCGCACCTCGACCCAGTCGGCGATCAGGTCGGGATGGGCGGGATCGCCGATCACGATATCGGTCAGCCGCTGATGCCCGAACGCCAGCTCCTTGATGGTATAGCGCATCGGCACGTGCGCCGCCGCCAATTGGTCGTCGATGAAATGCCGCGCGACGGGCTTGCGCGCCAGCCACAGCGCGCCGACCAGGACGAGCAGCACCGCCACGATCGCGACGCCGAGGCGGATCCCGATCCGCCGCCTGCGCGACGGCCGGGCTGTCTCTGGCTCGCTGTCGGTCATCTATCCCTTGCACATGATCGTTTCGGACGACGCTACACGCCGCGGTGGCTCCGGGGCAATTGCGCGGGCCCCGATGGCGGACTAACCCTCGTCGCATGGGGGACGTTCCGGAACCGGATCATTTGGGGCATCGCGGACGGCTGCGGCAGCGGCTGCTGGCCGACGCCGACGGGCTGCTCGACCACGAACTGATCGAATATCTGCTCGCGCTCGCCATTCCGCGCCGCGACACCAAGCCGCTCGCCTATGAATTGCTGCGCGAATTCGGCGGGATCGGCGGGCTGCTGACCGCGGCACCCGAGGAACTGGCGCGGGTCAAGGGCATGGGCGAAACCTCGGTCGCGGCGATCAAGATCGCCCAGGCGGCGGCGCTGCGGCTATTGCGTGCCGAGGTCGCCGAGCGGCCGGTCCTGTCCAACTGGCAGGCGGTGCTCGATTACCTCCGCGCCGACATGGCGCATCACGGCAACGAGCGCGTCCGGGTGCTGCACCTCAACACGCGCAACATGCTGATCCGCGACGAGCTGATGAACGAAGGCTCGATCGACGAGGCCCCGGTCTATGTCCGCGAAGTCATCCGCCGCGCGATCGACCTCAAGTCGGCGTCGATCATCCTGGTCCACAACCACCCCTCGGGCGATCCGTCACCGAGCCGCGCCGACATCGACCTGACGCGCGCGGTGGTCGAGGCGGGCAAGAAGATGGGGATCGCGGTGCATGATCACATCATCGTGGGGGCGCACGGGTTTACGAGCTTGCGAGGTCAGGGACTGATTTGAATGACTAACTTGGACGGTTTCGCCGACGGGGCCAACTGTGCGTTTCGGTTGAGTGCTTTTAGTAAACTGTCATGTCTGGACGGCGCCCTGCGATCAAGGGTGTAGATGAGCTGAAGTTACGTA
>CAZFTL010000025.1:0-49210 GCA_964521615.1 uncultured Stakelama sp.
CGGCATCGCCGACTCAAACCCTCAACAGAGCGCCGTCCACACCATCACCGTAATTTAATCGGCGAATTAAAGCCTCAACAGAGCGCCGCCCATACCATCACCGTAATTCCGTAATTCTAATCGTTGTCCTGTTCCGCGGCCAGCACGCGTTGCCCTATTTCGGCTACGGTTGAGTAGGCCTCCAATCTCAATTCCTCTTGGTCGGCTTGTTCTTCCAAAGCTAGACGTGCCACCTCCAAGTTCTCAAACTGTTTGTCACTTACTTGGGGATCGTCCGCAGCAGGCATCTGAATCAGCATCTCATGCTCGCGTGGAAAAACGCCGGTATCCGAATCGCGATCCACCTTTAAATCCCACAGGCGTCGCTTGATGAGATCAACTGACCGAGTGATCTGCCCAACCTGTAGCGTCCCAAAGTTTGCAACGAGCTTTGATCCAGTAAAGTCGATAGACACCTCATGGCTGCGCCGCCGTCGCGGTCGTTTGCCAAGATCAGATCGAAAGAAACCGGCCAGCCCAGCGCGATTGTCAACGACATAATCTAACACCAGCACCGGCAGACGGTCCCCGCTCGCCAGCGCCTCAAATCGGTCCTCATAGGTGGCTTCCGGATCATCTATCTCTAGCGCGATGGCAGCCGCATCGGAATCGTAAAGCGATGACAATGAGCTCATCCAGGCAGCGCCAATCGATTGCAATGACACGCCCTCGGTTTGGCGTAGTTCACCGATGGACACGCCGGTAATTGAAGGACGGAAATCGAGTAGGGCCTGGGTAGAACGCGACGCGAGGTCATACCTGAGTTCGTCAAGGGCCACGCCGGCAACCTGAATGACGATGTCAGCTTGCGAACCGTAAAGGCACTGTAGGCGAGTAAGGGCATTGGCGGCCTCGATGTGAAAACCCTCTGCGCTGAGCACCGCTACGCCGATGACTAGCCGTTCTTCTGAACCCCGGATCGGGGACAGAAAAATTGGCGCCCACTGAGCATGGGTCGAGTCGTGCAAGGCAGGGAAGGCCGAGCTTGCCAAATCCACTATCATCATATCAGGACCGGACTTCCGAGTGCGGCGCTGGCGAACCTTGCGACCTCGGTCACGCGAGCTACCAAGAAACTTCTCAAGGCGCCCAAATCATCGGACGTCAGCAGTCGATCAGCGTGAGCGGCGCTAATCGCTTCGTCAATATCGACTAGCTTGAGGTCAGCCTCCAAGGCGGCGGCCTGCCTTGCGCGCATCTCCCGCCCGTCTACAGTCAAATGACTGGTGAGCCACTCCGCAAGGCGATGACGATATGTGCCCGCGGGATCAAGTTCGGCCCCAATCCATCCGGGGCCGGTGAAGGCATGTCCATGATCGATCAGCCACGCTTCTGCTCCTGACCCAAAAAGCAGGTTCCCTGGGTGGCGATCCACATTCGCGATCCACGAATCGAATCCATAAAGGCGACCTAAGGGCGACCAAGCCGTGATTGCTCCCAGCAATCGAGCGCGCCCAGGGATTTCGTTGGTGTATCGGAAGGTGATACTGGGGACGTTCACGTCCACACTCGCTAGGACCAACCGTCTTCCGTCACGGGTCAGGGGCCCCTTAGCTACCGGCAAATGGGCGGGTTCCACCTGGGCAAGCAACAGATCGGGTATCGGCAGCGATAGGTGCCGAGCAAGGACGAATGACACAAGCTCGTTCGCCATCTCTTTCGGCGCCACGTCCTTTAGAATGGCATTGGCAGTCGACAAGTCGGCACGGAGAACTAACCCCCGATATGTTTCATTAATATTGCCTTCTTTGAAAATAACTGCGCCCGGCAGGACAGTGGCGAACTCTACCGTGTGCATTGCGGCCATTCATGCTCCCCCCATTCGGTAGACTTAGGCAAACTATACGGGCGGATCGAGTTGAACAAGCGTAAGGCTGGAATTATAAAATATATCGCGTGGTCACGTAGGAAATATCAAATCAAAATGATCCGATATAACCCGTCAAAGGGGCTGCTAGACTGGCCGAGAATGGTAAGAGCTTCTGCGAATTTACGTCCGAAATTGTAGGAGTCTTTCCGCCATTGGGGGAAACAGCTCTCAAATTCCGCTTCGATCTTTTCCTTTGGCCTATGGCTAAAAGCAAGAAAGGTCGAGTAATCGTCCAATACCTCATGCATCAGCCCCGTGAAGCGCTGTCCGTTATCTCCAGCCGGGCTGACATACTCAGCGATCCATTCGAGCCGTTCCGACGGCGTCAGTGCGACCATTTCCTTCACATCCGTAGGTGATACTGTGCCTACCGCTATGTGTCGGGCCAATAGATACATGACTGCAGAATAGCACGTGATCATGCGCGCATATTTCAGCTTCAGGTTCTTAATACGATATCCGTTTCCTCCTTTTCTGCGTTCAAGCTCGTAATTGACGGCGAACGTACGCCACATCCGAAGGATATCGTTAACCAAGAACGCGGGGACGAAATCGCCCTCATTATTCGGAAAATCACCAAAATACGCCGTTACGACCTTATCAAGCAGCCGCTCATAAACTGGCTGCCCTAGCAGAGGACGGCTTTCCAAAAGGAGAAGCAGGCGCCCCGTAAGCGTATTCAGAAAGTCGTCTTCCCGCTCGCCGAGCTTCGTCGCAAAATCGTCTATGCCATGCATCTCGAGATATTTGCCGGCGCCATCGAAAGGAGCAATGTTGCATACCTCCACTGCCTCGATCAGACTATGCTTGAGTTTGATCTCATCGATGCCATTAAGACGGTTAACCGTTATTTCCTTGCCATTTTTGCGCTTCACATCGGTTTCGACCACAATAAAAAGGTCCAGATCGCTGAGTGGTCCCGCTTCCATGCGGCCAAAAGACCCAGTGGCGTAAACGCAGGCCTTACCAGCGACCAACCGCTCTGCCGCTGCAAGTTTGCTTCTCAGATCCTCGAAGCGTTTCAGCGATTGCGCGCGAACGCTCTCTAGATAGCTGTTAGACAAGCGGGGTCTCCGTTTTGAACAGATTGGCGAAAATCTCTGCCTGCTCGATCGCATCATCGAGCGCATGATGCGTATGCGATGATGTCGATTGCAGATATGCCGGTAGCTTCTGACGCCCCGCGTTCGCTATAGTCCGACCAAGCTTCATGGCAATCGCGGTCTTAATATCGAAGCATTTGGAGTAACCGAAGGGTGACTCGTCATGTGAAAAGTTTACGAAATACCAGTAGAGCCATGACCAATCGAAACTAAGCGGATAGGCTACGAATACTGGTTCGCCGCCATTTGCAACCTGCCGCACCCATCGTGCGGCTGAAGTCATCGCCTCTGGAGCCGGTAAGCCATCGCGAACTAGTGCTCCGCGATCAAGACCATTAACCCGCATAGCCTCTTCTTGAAATCGATCAGAAATTGGCTTGAGCTCAACGTAGAATGTTTCCCGATAATCCGGAGGTATGTAGAATGTTTCGCCGTCAAAGGCTCCTGCGTACACTAAGGCAAAGGATAACATAGAAAATGGACCCGGGATTGGGCCGTCAGTTTCTATGTCGGCCGAAAAATAAATGTCGGTTCCAGGCTCAATGAGCGCGGGCCTTCCAGTTACTATTTTAGGTTCAGTGCGAGCGAAGGCCTTAGTAACGTCCATCTATTCCTGTCTTTCGCTCGCGCAGCGGGCCGAACCGAACCCGCAATTCGGGGGGCTTTCTGTGGTCGAGATCTTAGCGCGTTGCCGCACTGAACGCCAAATATGTCTTGATCGCTGCCGCCCATAGCAGCAGCCCCAGCGCGCGTGATCCTCTTTCGACAACAAATTCAGAGCAATCGGCAGCGTCCAAACGGCTTCGGGCAGTTCAGACAGCTCGGCCTCTAAGCGCGGCCCAGACGACGAGCGGCGCGAGGCCGACAGCGAAGCCCGGTGGTTGAAAAAGCCCTCCCCGCTCACACGGGAAGGGCTTCTCGCATCACGACAACCGCTGAACCTTACGCCCCAGCCGGCGCCGGATTCCCGAATGGCCCCGACGGGCGTCGCGTCTTGGGGATCGACGTCCCGCTGCTCGGCAGGGTCGAGGTCGTCGCCCCGGCGTCGGGCCGGTTGATGTCCTCGCCCGCGGCGATCTGCTTGATCTCGTCGCCGGTCAGCGTTTCGTATTCGAGCAACGCGCCCGCCACGCGGTGGAGCTGGTCGATATTCTCGCTGAGCACTTGCGTCGCGCGCTTGTGGCCGCCGTCGATCAGCGACTTGATCTCGCTGTCGATCATCAGCGCAGTCTCGTTCGACATATTGTGCCGCTGGGTCTGCGAATAGCCCAGGAACGTCTCGCCCTGCTCTTCCTCATATTCGAGCGGGCCGAGCTTGTCGGACATGCCCCAGCGCATCACCATCGCCCGCGCCAGCTTGGTCGCCTGCTTGATGTCGCCGCTCGCACCCGACGAGACCTTGTCGTAACCGAAGATGATCTCCTCGGCCGCGCGCCCGCCCATCACGGTGGCGAGGTCGGCGTACATCTTGTCGCGATGATAGGAGTAGTTGTCGCGCTCGGGCATCGACACGACCATGCCCAGCGCACCGCCGCGCGGGATGATCGTCGCCTTGTGGATCGGGTCGGACGCCGGCTCATGGATGCGGACCAAAGCATGGCCCGCCTCATGATAGGCGGTCATCTTCTTTTCCTCGGGCGTCATGACGAGCGATTTCCACTCGGTGCCCATGATCACGCGGTCCTTGGCGAGCTCGAACTGCGCCATCGCGACCAGGCGCTTGCCGAGCCGCGCCGCCATCAACGCGGCTTCGTTGACCAGATTGGCGAGATCGGCGCCCGACATGCCCGGCGTGCCGCGCGCGAGCGTGCGCGCATCGACGTCGGGGGCCAAAGGCACCTTCTTCATATGGACCTGGAGGATCTGCACGCGGCCCTCGATATCGGGCAGCGGCACCGTCACGCGGCGGTCGAAGCGGCCCGGGCGCAGCAATGCGGGGTCGAGCACGTCCGGCCGGTTGGTCGCGGCGATGATGATGATGCCTTCGTTCGCCTCGAACCCGTCCATCTCGACCAGCAACTGGTTGAGCGTCTGTTCGCGTTCGTCGTTACCATTGCCCAGGCCGGCACCGCGATGGCGGCCGACCGCGTCGATTTCGTCGATGAAG
Source organism: uncultured Stakelama sp. (assembly GCA_964521615.1). Classification (GTDB taxonomy): domain Bacteria; phylum Pseudomonadota; class Alphaproteobacteria; order Sphingomonadales; family Sphingomonadaceae; genus Sphingomonas. The sequence goes on from CAZFTL010000025.1 coordinate 5,120, forward strand.
ACGATGCACGGCGCCGACTTCTTGGCCTGTTCGAACATGTCGCGCACGCGGCTGGCGCCCACGCCGACGAACATCTCGACGAAATCCGAGCCGGAAATGGTGAAGAACGGCACGCCCGCCTCGCCCGCGATCGCGCGGGCGAGCAGGGTCTTGCCAGTGCCGGGCGAGCCGACCAGCAACGCGCCCTTGGGGATCTTGCCGCCCAGCCGGGCGAACTTGGTCGGGTCCTTCAGGAACTCGACGATCTCCTGCAATTCCTCGCGCGCCTCATCGATGCCGGCGACGTCGTCGAACGTCACCTTGCCCTGTTTCTCGGTCAGCATCCGCGCGCGGCTCTTGCCGAACCCCATCGCGCCCGAGCCCGACGATTTCTGCATCTGGCGGATCACGAAGAACGCGATGCCGAGCATCAGGATGAAGGGCAGCGACTGGATCAGCAGATATTGCCAGAGCGACGGGCTTTCCTCGGGCTTGTTGACCACCTCCACATTGGCGTCGATCAGCCGCTGGACGAGCTGCGGGTCGGACGTGCCGGCATTGGTCGTGAAGGTCGATTTATCCTTCATCGTGCCGCGGACGATCGGCCCGGCGATTTCGACCTTCTGGACCGATCCGTCCTTCACGCGCGCGATGAAGGAGGAATAGGCGATCGAGTTCGCCGCCTGCGCGCCGGTCCGGTCGCCGAGCATCGCGACGACCACCGCGAGCGCGACCGCGATGCCCACCCAGAGCAACAGGCTCCGGGCCCAATTGTTGCCGCCGCCGTCCGGTCCGGGCTGCTTGTCGTTCTCGTTCATCGTCGCGTGATACCTTTCGTGCCCTTAAAGATAAGGCACCGAGCCTTAATGGCAATGGAACAACGTCGATCAGAGCGATCGACGCGGCGGGGCCTTGGCGAAGCGCCAGCCGCCGCCCGGAACCGGCGCGGCGACCACGCCGCCCAGCATCGCAGTCTCGCCCGATTCCAGCGCCTTGACCATCCGTACCAATGCGGAGCCGCGGATTTCCGCCCGTGGGTCGATCCGTTGCACACAGAGCTTCGCCAGTCGCCGGACCAGTTCGACCGGCAATCCGGTGGGGTCGAGCGACAGGAAATCGTCGGTCGCGGCGATTCGGTCCGTCCCAAGCTGGTGCACCATCCAGCCGATCGCGTCCTCGGCATCAGCCAGCGCCGCCGCGCTCGCCGCCACTCGCGCCGGATCGAGCCAGTCGACGCCCGCCAGCGCCTTGCGCAGCCGCGCGCGGTCGAACCGGTCGCTGACGTTGCTGGGGTCCTGCACCGGATCGATCCCCGCCGCGGCGACGATGCCGGCCAGCTTGGCGCGCCGCCAGCCGAGCAGCGGGCGGATCACCCGGCCGCTCGCCGCGCGCACGCCCGCCAGTCCCGCCACGCCCGCGCCGCGATTGAGCCGCATCACCAGCGTCTCGACCTGATCGTCGGCATGGTGGGCGGTGGCGATATGCGTGGCGCCGGCCGCGTCCGCGGCCCCCTCCAGCAAGGCGTAACGCAGCGTGCGCGCCCGCGCCGACAGGTTGGCGGTATGGCCGGTGCGATCGGGCAGGGCGCCGCGCAGGACGCGATGCGCGATGCCGCGTCCGGCGCACAGCGATGCGACCCATCCGGCCTCGTCCGCCGCTTCGGGGCGCAGGCCGTGATCGACCGTCGCCGCGACGCAGCGCTCGCCGAGCAGGGCATGCGCGAGCAGCAGCAGCGCGACGCTGTCGGGGCCGCCCGATACCGCGACCAGCACGCGGTCGCGTGCCGGATCGCACAGCCGGGCGAGATCGGCGGCGAAACGGTCGAGCGCCGCCGGGTCGATCGCGTCCGCGCCGCTCAGCCGGAAAAGCTCAGGCGCATTTGTTCGCGACACGGCCCTTGTCCGCCTCGGCCTTTTGCGCGGCGTTGAGCTTGGTGCCGTACACGTCGGTCAGCTCGGAATAGACGCGGCAGATGTCAGCCCGCGGCTTCTTGAGCACGGTCAGCGCCTTGGCCAGGTTGAGCAGGCTGTCGGGCGCACGCTCGCCATCGGGCAGTTTCGAGTAATTCTCGTAGAAGATCTGCGCCGCGAGATTGGGCTTGTCGTCGTCCATATAGACCATGCCGAGCAGGTTCTGCGCGCGGCTGACCAGCCGGTGCCCGGCATATTTGCCGCCGAAGCCCTGAAGCTGCGCCTCGGCCTCGGGGTAGAATTTGGCCTGCCACAGCCGATAGCCGTAATTATAGGCGTACATCGCCTTGTCGACGGCGTCCTTGCCCGCGGGCTTGGGTACCGCGGCGACCGCCTTGGCGCGATCGGGATCGGTCGCGGCGTTACCCGGCTTGGGCGCCGGTCCGCCGGCGGCGGGCTTGCCCGGACGGGCCGGCGGCGCGGCGCCGTCGTCGTCATTGCCGGTGTCGGCACCCGGCGCCGGGGCGGCCCTGTCCTCCAGCGCCTTCAGCCGCGCGTCGGTCGCGCGCTTGTACGCGGCGAAATCGGCCTCGAGCTGCTGCAGGCGATGTTCGTCCACCTCGAGCCGGCCGGTGAATCCCGACAATTGACCCTCGACCGATGTCACGCGCTGTTCGAGGTCCGCGAGCGGCGCGACGGCCGGCGTGCCCGGCGCGGTGACCGGGCCGGTCTCCGGCGTGATTTCGGGCTGGACCAGCGGGCCCGACGTGCGCGACACCACGCGCTCGACCGTATTCATCCGCTTTTCCAGCTGCGTCAGCCGCGCATCGACCGACCGATCCTGTGCCAGCACCGGGGTCGCGACCAGCAGGCCAGCCGCCGCCACCATGACCGTCGTCAACAAACTACGCATACCAGTCCCCAGATAGTCCCGCTGTGGTTAACCTAACCCGGAACGCGATGTCGCGCCACTGCACGCGGTCGGTTCCGATCACCCGATTTGACTCGCGTTCGCCAGCGATGCCGATGCCGATTCGTCCGCCGGGCCGAAATCGTCGCGGCGTCAGGGCGCTCCCGTCGGCGCCGCCGTGGGCAACGATACGGGATCGGGCGTCGGCACGGCGCGCGGCGTCGCGGTCGGCTTGGGCGCCGGCGTTGCCGCCGCGGCAGGACGATCGCGGAAGAAAACCGGGATGTCGGTCTTCCTGGCCGACGGCGTCGCGGCCGGAGCCGGATTGGTCGATGCCGGATTGGCTGCCGCCGGAGTGCTCGCGGCAGGAGCGGCCGGTGTCGGCGCGGCGCCGGGGGCCGCACCGCGCGCCTGCAAGGCAACGGCGCTGATCGGCACGTCCTTGATCGCGTGCTTGCCGTCGCCGAGCGGCGGCACCGCCGACCCGTTGATCGTCACCTGCAGCTTGTCGGGGCGGCCGATATTGATCATCGGATTGTTGGCGTCGCCGGGCACCGAAAACTGTTCGCCGGGCTGCATCGTCTTCTCGATCAGCGTCTTGCCCGTCGCGTCATAGACGCGCAGCCAGACGGTGTCGGTCGCGGTCAGCACCACCTGGCCGCCGGCGGCGGGCGTCGGCGTCGCGTCGGGCGCCGCCGCCACCGTCGCATCGGCGTCGGGCGTCGCGAGTGCCGCGGGTTCCTCGCCATTGCCGCGCAACAGGCCGGTGCCGTACCAGATGCCGACCCCGGCGAGCAGGATCACCGCCAGGATCGCCGCGATCGTCGCGATGCCGTTCGACGGCACGCGGCGAGGGTCGGTCGGCTCATATTCCTCGAAGCCGAGACGCGGCGACAGCGGCATTTGCGGGCTCTGACGCATATCCGCGGCGATCGCCTTCTCGTCCAGGCCGACCGCGCGGGCATAGGTCTTGGCGAAACCGATCGCATAGGTCGGCGAGGCCAGGCTGCCGAGCTGGTTGTTCTCGATCGCTTCCAGGTGGCGGATCGGCACGCGCGTGCGGCCGGCAATGTCCTGCAGCGTCAGCCCCTGGCCCTCGCGCGCCTCGCGCAGCTTGTCGCCCGCCGTCTTGGGGAACAGCGACGCCTGGTCGGGTGCGCCCGTCGCTTCGTCCTCGTCCATCACCTTCTCCGGCGGGTAGGGGTTGCGACCTCGAATTGACCTTCCCGCCGGTGACGGCTGTCGGCCAAAGCGGGTAAGACTGTCAACGGCCCGTTAGCGCGTTTCGCCCCCGGCTCAGGCCAATTCGACCGCGTTTTTCGCTGCCCAGTCGGTCAGGACGCCGCGAATGTCGCGCGGCGGCCGGGCGAGCAGGCCGTCGACGAACGCCATTGCCCGCGCACGATCGAGGCTGCGGACCATCGCCTTGATCGGCCCGACCGCGGCGGGCGTGATCGACAGCCGCTCGATGCCGAGCGCGATCAGCGCCATCGCCTCCAGCGGCCGCCCGCCCATTTCGCCGCAGACCGTCAGTGCGACGCCGGCGTCGCGGCACGGCGCGACCACCCGCTTGAGGAACCGCAGGATCGACGGCGACAGCCAGTCGTAGCGTTCGGCCAGCTTGGGATTGGCGCGATCGGCGGCGAACAGGAACTGGGTCAGGTCGTTGGTCCCGACCGACAGGAACTGGATGCCGGGCAGCAGCAGGTCGAGCTGTTCGGCCAGCGCCGGCACTTCGAGCATCGCGCCGTAGCGGATCTCGCTCGGCAGGCGCTTGCCGCGCTTGCCCAGCCAGTCGCGCTGCGCCTCGAACAGCGCCTTGGCCTCCTCGAATTCCCACGCCTCGCTGACCATCGGGAACATCACGTTGAGGGTGCGGCCGGCCGCTGCCTCGATCAACGCGCGCGCCTGCGCCTTCATCAGCCCGCCGCGTTCGAGCGCGAGCCGGAGCGCGCGCCATCCCATCGCCGGATTTTCCTCGTCCTCGTCGACATGGTTGAGATAGGGCAGCGCCTTGTCGCCGCCGATATCGACGGTGCGGAACACCACCGGCTTGTCGCCCGCCGCGTCGAGCACGTCCTTGTAGAGCCGGAACTGGCGCTCGCGCTGCGGCAGCGTCGCCGAGACCAGGAACTGGAATTCGGTGCGGAACAGCCCGATCCCGTCGGCGCCGGTCACGTCGAGCGCCGCGACATCGTCGCGCAGCCCGGCATTGACCATCAGCGTCAGCCGTTCGCCGTCCAGCGTCACCGGGGCTTCGGACTTCAGCGCCGCGAATGCCGCGCGGCGTTTCTGCCGCAGCAGCAATTTGGCGTCGAACGCCTCCTCCATCGCGGCCGATGGCCGGACCAAGGCGGTCCCCGCCTCGGTCACGTCGAGCAGCAGCAGGTCGCCTTCCGCGATCGACTGGCGCACGCCGCGCACGCGGCCCAGCACCGGCACGCCCATCGCCCGCGCGACGATCGTCACGTGCGCGGTCAGCGACCCTTCCTCCAGCACCACGCCCTTCAGCCGCCGGCGGTCATATTCGAGCAGTTCGGCCGGGCCGAGGTTGCGCGCGATCAGAATCGTGTCCTGGCGCAGCCCGAGCTGGGCGGCGGTTCCCATCTGCCCCGACACGATGCGCAGCAGCCGGTTGGACAGGTCCTCCAGGTCGTGCATCCGGTCCTGGAGCAGGGGGTCGCCGATCTGGCGCATGCGCATCCGCGTGCGTTGCTGGACGCGCTCGATCGCGGCTTCGGCGGTCAGGCCCGAATCGATCGCCTCGTTGATCCGCCGCGACCAGCCTTCGTCGTACGCGAACATCTTGTACGTCTCGAGCACTTCCTCGTGCTCGCCGCCGACGCCGAATTCGGCCTGCGCCGCCATCCGGTCGATCTGCTCGCGCATCTTGTCGAACGCCGCATAGACGCGGTGGCGCTCGGCCTCGATATCCTCGGCGACGGTATGCTCGATGGTGATGCGCGGCTGGTGATAGACGGCATGGCCGATCGCCATGCCCTCGACCAGCTTGAGCCCTTCCAGCCGGACCGCGGCGGTCGATTGCGGGCGCGCCGCGGCGTCGCCACGCTGGTCGATCAGGCCGGCATTGGCGATCAGCTCGCTCAGCACCATCGCGACGGTCTGCAGCGCCTCGATTTCGACATCGTCGTACTTGCGCGGATCGGCATGCTGCACCGCCAGCACCCCGACCGCCTGTTCGCGGCGGATGATCGGCACGCCGGCGAAGCTGTGGAATTCGTCCTCACCGGTTTCGGGACGATAGGCGAAGTCGGGGTGGGATGCGGCTTCGTCCAGATTGAGCGTCTCGACATTCTTGGCGATCGTGCCGACCAGGCCCTCGCCCAGCGCCAGCTTGGTGACGTGGACGGCAGCCTGATCGAGCCCGCGCGTGGCGAACAACTCGAGCAGCCCCTCGCGCAGCAGGTAGATCGAGCAGACCTCGCTATCCAGCGCCTCGCCGATGATCCGCGCTACGGCGTCGAGCTTCGCCTGCGCGCTCGATCGCGCCGCCATCACGTCGTGCAGGCGGACCAGGATCTCGCGGGCGGAAGCGGCGGCGGTGAGCGGCATGGAAATGCGCTAGCAGGTTGGCGGCGCGAGCGCCACGACGGGCTGCACGATCAGCCCTCGGCCGGCGCGCCGGCGATCGCGGCCAGCAGGCAGAGCAGGCCGATCACCGCAAAACCCGCCGCGCGCCACTTGTTGCGCTCGCCCATCCGCCGCGCGACCAGGATCGCGATCAGGCATTGCAGCGCGTAGAACAGGGCGAAGGCGCGCGAGGCGACGCTGACGATCTCGATCGCGTCGGTCCCCCAGGTAACCGCCGCCGCCAGCCCTGCGGCGACCAGGAAGCCGGTGCCAGTATTGAGCCGGCGGCCCGACAATTCGACCGCGATCCCGGTCGATCCGGTGGCATCGGCCACCGCCGCGCTCAACTGGCTCGCCGCCGCCGCCGCCAGCACCACCAGGGCGAGCCCCGGCGCCACGCCCGACATCACGTCGAGCACCCCGGCGACCCCGTCGGTGCGCGCCGCCTGGCCGAGCCACGGGGTCAGCAGGATCAGGAACGCCAGGTAGATCGCGCTCGATATCCATTGCGCCCATCGCATCGTGCGGATGCGCGTGGCGCGATCGAAGCTTTCGCCCATATATCGCGACGTCTCGAACCCCTGCACCGTGATCAGCAGTCCGAGCAGCAGCAGGATACCTTGGGGACGCAGCGTGACCGCAGGCGGCGGCGGGCCGTGATTTCCCTCCAGCGCCCAGCCGAGCGCCAGCGCCACCAGCATCGCCACGATCAACCCCAGCTTGGCGCTGACCGCCGCCTCGGTCACGCGCTCGACCTTGTGGAGGCCGCCGGCAAAGGCCAGCACCGCCAGCGCCGCCAGAATGACCGAGACGCCGATATCGGCGATCACTTCGTCCTGGCTGCCCGCCGCGCGCAGCACGAACATCGCCAGCAGCTTGAGGTAATAAGCGATCGAGATCGCATAGGCGATCGCCAGCGTCGCCTGTGCCAGCCGCGCCGTCCACACGATGTCGTCGCGCCGCCCGGCGGCTTGCAGATAGGGTTCGGCCGCGGCGATATTGTAGCGGATCACGCCGCCGACCGCATAGGCCAGCAGCAGCAGGACGACCATGGCGGGCGCCGCCCACATGCCGAATTCGCGGGCCAGCAACGGACCGCAGATCAGGAACCCGCTGCCGATGATCGACGCCAATGGCGTCACCGTGGCCATCCAGCTCTGCACCCGGGAAATGCCGGAAAAGGTCAACAGGGCCCAAGCCGCCGCGCCCATCGCCAGGGCGGCGATCAGGATTGCGAGGTGCGTCACGTGGCCATTCCGGCGGGCGCCGGACGCGATCGGATGGTGTCGTGCATGGCCCGCGCTAGCAGGATGCGCGCGACGGCGCCATGATCGGCATTGGCGCCGGGAAGCGGATCAGCGGATCGGAATGCCCGGCGCCAGCGGTACCGCGGCCGAGATCGCGACGGTGACCGCGGGCCCGGATGCGGCGCCGGTCGCCGGGTCGGGCCCGGTCGCGGCGTAGCGCTCGGCGGGCGTCGCGCTCGGCCAGAACGGTTCTTCCAGCCCGGGCAGCGCGGCGAGCGCAAAGCCTGGCAGGTCACCGCCCGGCACGGCGGCGATCCGCGCCAGCGTATCCTTGGCGGTCGCGCAGAATTGCGCCTGCGCGCCCGGCTGTGCGAAGTAATTGTAGAGTTTGGTCATGTCGCGCTCACGGGCGCTTTCCCACGCGGCGCCATATTGCGCCTTGTAATGGGCGGTGATCGCGGCGTTCGCCGCGTCGAGCGGGCCGGCGTCGTTACGGATCATCGCATTGTACGACGCCACCGTCGTGCTCTCGTCGGCGTCGCGGCAGCCGAGCGCCGCGACGTTGAGCGCGACGCGCAAATGCCACAACGCTTCCAGCGGCGGCAGGCTGGTCGACACCACCGCCGGCTGAAAGGTCTGTGCCGCGGCCGGAGCTCCCGTCAGCATGGCGGCGGCAGGTAACAGGATGGACAGGATACGCATGGAACACCCCCTATCGCGCCACTCCCCCGGCGCTGGGAAAGGAGGGTCCACCCGACTCGGCTTCCAGATGGTTGCGCGAAGGGGTGAAGGTGGGATTCAGGATGATTGGGATGGGGGCGCCCCCGGAAACCGTCGTCCATTCATCAGAGTCATGGCCGTCCGCTCCTGGGGGGAGCCTGGCGCCATCGCTGAACGATCGAGATCGAGGCAGAGCTTGTCGATCTGCTTCAGGGAGTTATCCTCGGCACTGGCAATCGCGAGAGGGGGTATAGTGGATCGGTTGATCAAGGCGGTTGGTGGCCTGGCGCTGGGCGCCGTAGCCTTGGGCGCGGCTCCTCAGACCGACACCGCTACCTTCATTGTGAGCAAAGGCTATGACAAGGGTGCCGGTGTCGGCACCGCCACGATACAGGACTTTTTCCTGTTACCTGACGGCCTGACCTGTCGCCACAAGAAGCGCTTGACCGGATTGTCGATGTTTTCCGGTGCGTCGATCACGAAATCGGTGCCTGCGGGCACGCCGCTCAACCTCTACGTCACGGTCCAACGCATCGTCGGATACAGCACCGGGGTGTGTCAAAACAACGTGACCTTCACGCCGATCCCGCACCATATCTACAACGTGGTGCAACGCACTGCCGTATGGAGTTCGTGCCATATCGAGGTGATCGATACCGCAACGAACGAGCCGCCGCTCGATCTGAAGCAGGACAATTCGCTGGAATGCATCAAAACGAAAAAGCCGGCGAAATACGGATAGCTTACGGGCCGGTTGCGTCCTCTGGGCCAAATTTGGCAGCATATCGGGAAGCGGCTAGTGGACGCTATTGAGTGGACGCTCCCACGCGTCTGCTTGGCGCCCCAAATGCGGTCATTCACCCGACCCGCGAAGGACACCGAAAGCTGCCGTTCGGTTACGACGTCGGCTACTGGGTGGGAACCCGGACAGGCAGCTTAGTCGCTGGCCCGCCACCCCTAGTTACTTATATCGAAGGCCTCGGCGAGTTTCGCGCCCAGTTCCTCAGCCGTAACCGGGACACGGATCGCCTGATCTGGCAAGTCCGAACCGCCATGTTTCCCGTAGGGCACGTCGATATCAATGGCTCGGGACATTCAACTCGCCTTGTTGCCGGTCGTCCTTCTGCAAGGCAGACCGGGAGTGCAGGCGTAGTGATCGCCACGCCTGGCTTCAGAAAGCGACAAGGGGAGCACGGAGCAAACCGATATCCGCCGCAGGCGACGTCAGCGGTTATGATGTGGTGATGGAAATGCTGTGAACAAGCCGCGCGCCGTCACCGACCGGTTAGGAGCGACGGGGCGCTACTTGCGCTGGGGACGGCACGACGATGCAGGTCCGTTTTCAACATCGATATGTGGGATAGCATGAACAGCGCGGAGCTTGTCCACATCGTCCATGACCGCCGGCCGACAATCTGGGTCTTGATGATGTTCGGAATCCGCCGGTCGAGGCTGAACGCATCCTTGGCAATGGTAATATTCTCGCAAGCCACGGATATCTGAACGACTGATCGAATATCCCGAGATGCGATTGGCTGTTGAACGAGGTTATGTCTCAGTCGCAAGCGGAATATATCTCTGCCCTGGCTTTTTATTTGGGAAGCAGCCACTATATCAAGCGTATCTCTGGCATCCCCATTCGTAGGCGCCAGTGGCTGAGAGACCGACGCGCTCCCGCTTACGTATGCCGGGAGTAAAGCCGTGGGCCTCGATTATCTTTTTTCTCTGCACCGGATTTGGCTGATGCGCGCCGCTGGTACGGTCCCGGTCGAAGCGAGCGACGCCACCGGGCTTTTGCAAGACACTGCGCAACAAGGATTTACGGCGTCCGGGATGGGTCGCGCGCCAGAACTGCGTGCGCGAAAATCGCCTGAACCATCGGCCGGAAATTTCAACCGAGGTTCGAAATATCAGCGCATAGCCGGAGCACTGCATGCACGATGATCGAGAATCGTCCGGGACGGCGGCCGGGCCGAAGGTCAAGCCATTTCGCAAAAAGTTCGCGGCTACGCGCCTTGCGCCGGCAGCCGTGGAGCGACAAAGCCGCATTACATTGCTGGCGTGGAACGCGCTCGGCGCCGATGCCGCCATCGTGTATCTGAATAATTACAGCGCGGCATTGGATGGCCGCCCGCTAGATCTGGCAGTCTCGAGTACCGCTGGATATGATGCCGTGGAGCGCGAGATCATTGCGCGGATGTCGTCCGGCTAGCCATCACATGCTCCTTACCGTCTGTCATCGAACCTCATATCGATATGCGCGTCCTGTAGCCCTGCAGCCGCATCGAATGATGCTCTGTCCGCGAGGCCAACATGATCTGCGGCTGTTGACGACGTTGATCAGTTGCACCCCGCCGGCTCATATCGAGTGGACCCAGGACGTCTTCGGCAACATCATCGCGACCGCGAGCTTCGAAACCGACACCGACAAACTGACGATCGACAGCAGGATGGTCGTCGATCAATCCGCTACAGCCTGGCCGGTGTTCAAGATCGCGCCGTCCGCTCAAGACTTTCCTTTCACCTATTCAAGGGAAGAGGCGGCTGACTTGGCGGCCTTGCGTGAACCCCAATATCCCGATGCGGCGGACAGTGTCCGTGATTGGGTAGAGGCGTTCCGGTGCGAGGAGCCGACCGACACGCTGACGCTACTGAAAACGCTCAACGCGGGCATCGCCTCACGACTGACCCGTCTCGCCGGCGACGAGGAGTGCAGGCAGGGCCCGGACGACACGATTCATTCGGGCGGCGGCTCGGGCCGGGACTTTGCCACGCTATTCATCGAAGCGGTCCGTCATCTCGGTTTCGGCGCGCGCGCCGTAGCTGGTTATCTGCAAGGAACGACCGCCGGCAGCGACGAGGTGCGCAAGGATCACAGCTCCACTCATGCGTGGGCGGAGGTATACCTGCCGTGTGCAGGCTGGATCGCGTTCGATCCCACCCACGCGCAGATGGGTGGCGCGGGCCTTATCCCGGTTGCCGTTGCCCGCAACATCGAGCAGATTTCTCCCATTCAGGGCAGCTATTCGGGTGCGCCCGACGATTTCCTCGAGATGAACGTGGTGGTCACCGTTTCCATCGGCACGGTGCTGGCCAGCGCCATGGACAGACGCGATTAGCCGAAGTCGCACGAGGGATGAACGTCATGCGAACAGGAACGGTCTGGTGCTACAACCAAGGTGGCGGATTCGGAATCATCCGGCCCGATGACGGTGGACATGACGTGTTTGTTCACGCCAGCGCGGTGGAAGCATCCAATTTGACGTGTCTCAGACCTCGGCAGCGCGTCGGCTATATCGTCAAAACCGATGCGCGCGGCCAGACGTGCGCACACGGCCTGAAAGTCATCGACTAGCGCTCCCGAGCGGTGATCCGATTTAACTGCTCTTCAATGGCGCGTCGCCGCCGCGTCGGGTGTCGCGATCCGATGCCAAGTTCAAGCCCCACTGCTTGGGCCCATTTCAAATAAATTGATATTATTCGTAGCCCATCGATCGATGTTTGCATCCTCAATAATCACATCGAAATCATGTGCCGCGCGACGCTCACATCGCGCACTATAACACGTCATATTGCGCCAATATTTTTGGCGCAGGCCGATATCGACTATCTTTTTAAGAAGTGCCTCTTATGTATGTGTGGCTGAACGTCGCCTGCGACGGATATCGGGCCGCTCTGGCTCCCCTTTGTCCCTTTCTAGCCTCTCGACGCCGGGATGCGCCGTTCGGCGCATGCCCGTCACCAATGGGATGAAGGATACCCATATGATTACCGGATTCGTCAAATTCTATAACGCCGACAAGGGTTACGGCTTCATTGCGCCCGAGAGCGGCGGCATCGATGCGTTCGTCCATGCCACCGCGCTCGAGCGCGCCGGCTTGCGGACGCTCGACAAGGATCAGCGCGTCACCTACGAGCTCGAGACCGACAATCGCGGCAAGACCTCGGCGGTGAACCTGCAGGCGGTCTGACAAATGCCCCGGCGGGGGCATCGTGGTCCCGCCGGATTTCTCTTTTCGGGAGCTGACGATGTCGCCTCTTCTCTTCTATCGCGATCAGGCCGTCCAGCAACAGGTCGCGGCGGATACGGCCACACTGGCAAATGTCCGCGAACGATGCCAACGCGCTTCCAATGCCTGGGCCGCCTTGGCGGCGCGCAGCGAACGAGCTGAAAGCGCCCGCGCGAAATCTGCGGCGGAAAAATTGATCGATGCCATAAACGAAAATCCTGATCGGGGATTGGCGGCGGCGTGAGGCCGATTCCATTCGGCAGATCGGGCTGGGCCATCCCGTGGCGAAAAAGCTGCAAGGTTATCGATATTCCCAGTTCATGGTTTTGCAGGGGTAAGGGCTGGCGGCGCCGGGTCGGGGCCGTTCTCTGACCTTGGGCGAACACGAAATAGTCGGGGGGCACGATCAAGATCGCGAGCCGGCGGGCGTGGTCGTGGATGTCGCAGCTATTCCTGGAGGCGGACAGCTGCAGCTCCTCCGGCACGAGCGCGACTATGAAATCCTCGTCGACGGCGAACAATTGATGGGCAGCTGGGCGTATCGGTCGGAGGAAGCTCTGGCGACGCTGGCCTTCGAACGCTTGGGAGTGCCTGCCGATCGGGTACTGATCGGCGGGCTGGGCATGGGCTTTACCCTCGGGGCCACGCGTGCCGCGCTCCCCGCAGTTGCGACAATCGTCGTGGCGGAACTCATTCCCGAAGTGGTGGCTTGGGCCTCCGGCCCGCTCTCGCATATCTTCGGGGATGCTTTGGACGATCCACGGGTAACGGTCGAACTGCGCGACGTGCACGACATGATTGCCGAACAGCCCTCGGGGTTCGACGTCATCTTGCTCGACGTCGACAACGGGCCTGATGGATTCGTCTCGGCCGGCAATGAACGGCTATACTGCGATTGGGGCCTCAGGGCTGCGTATGCCGCCTTGCGCACGGGCGGCGTGCTCGGAATATGGTCGGCCTATCCCGATGGGACGTTTTCCGAGCGGCTGCGCGCTGCTGGCTTCGACGTCAGCGAAATTACCATGGAATCCGGCGGAAACCCAACCGATCCGCCGCACATCATCTGGTTCGCCAGCCGGCCGGATTGACCGCGATCCGGGCGGTAAGCTTTCGATTATCCAAAGCGCTGGCGGCATTTGTGCCCTGCGGCTCGGGAGGCAGCTTCGCCCACAGGACAGCTGAGCTGCGCCTTACTGACGACCTCGCAGGGATGGGGCTATCGCCATAGGCGTCGTGTGCACTTCCGCCCACCCCAGCAGCCGAAGCAGTACGAGCCGGCCCCTTGGCGTCTCAGGGAAGTGCCCGCTGACACAATTGACAGATAAACATGGTCTCTGTCCGACGGAACGGACCGCGGATTGTCCACTCGCGGTTTTCCGACCGATCCGAGCGGTTCGGGACATCATCCTCGGTAAGCGTCGCGATGCCGCGGGCCCCGCAATCGCATCTCATCGGAATGTCGGTGGATATGCGTTTCATGTATTTCCCAATTTCCGGTCGACCAAGGACCAAGGGTGTCGGATCAACGAGCCATCAAGCGGCCATCCGCCGACTTACCCATGTCTAACTGCAGGAAGGGATCGGAGACATCGCCCGGAATTGGGCTGGCTTTCCTGTCGTCCGCTCGATCTCGCGGCGAAAACCGCGGTCTCATGCCTCCGACTTCGCTGCCAGTTCATTGTGCGGTGCGGCTGGCGGCGCGGTGATATTGTTCCAATAGCGCGCCGATTGCGCGCCACTTTGCTGCTTCATCCACCTCGCCGGTGTGCTCGGCCTCCGCAAGCAACGCAGCCAACCTGTCGGGCCCGCGCTCACCATATCGGTCGCCGAATGCGAAGGCCAATTCCCAAAGAGCCGCTTGATCGCCTATCACCTTGACGCTCCCGCATCTGCTCCTTTGGGGTCCGCTTTTCGAAGAGCGGAGGTCGCCTCACGGCCAGGCGGTGAACGAAGCGCCACCGACCAGCGGACGTGAATCACCCAAGGCTGACGGACGCGCCTTTTTCCCGACCAAGGATGGCGATGCGGCTGGCATAAAGCGCGGCGAGCCCCTCATGCGAAATACGAGCCTCGGAACATGCCGCGTCTCTCGCGCGCATGAGGGAAACCTGATGCCGTTGAAGAAGCTGATTGAGATCCATGACCGTGCTCCCATCTGTAAGCGGGAGCACAAGTGTCTCTCAGCCGCCGGCGCCTACGGGTAGTTTTGGCCGACGATGCGAAGCGTATATCATGCCTTCGCGTGTGTCACAAACCTTCGACCGGAACTCATTCGTCCTTGCACACTACAAAGGCTCGCGGGCGCTTCAGCCCGATTCCGGGGCCACTAAGCCAGAAACCCGACAGACGGCTTCCGGCCCAGCACTCGCCGCTCCCCTCAATGCACCGTTTCCCCCCGCGCGCACATCGCGACGAACGTCGCGATTCTCGCCGCGCGCGTTTCCGGCTTCTTCGCGGTGTGCACCCGGTACAGGATCGCGTAGCGGTTGGCCCCCGTCAGCGTGTCGAAGAACATCCGCGCTCGCGGCTCCGCGTCCAGCGCTGCCTTGAGGTCGGCGGGTTCGTCCGCGGTCGAGGCCGGGGCATAGGCCGCGTCCCACCGGCCATCGGCCTTCGCTGCCTCGATCTCGGCCAGTCCCGCCGCCGATACCCGTCCTTCGGCGATCAGCGCCTCGGCGCGCTTGCGATTGTTCTGCGACCATTTGCTGGTGCGCCTGCGCGGGGTGAAGCGGGTCAGGAACCAGGCATCGTCCCATTTGTCGATCTGGCCATCGATCCAGCCATGGCAAAGCGCGCCGTCGATCGCTTGTGCCTTGGTCAGGCGCGACGCGTCGTTTCCCGCCTTCGCGATCCTGAGCCACACGCCCTTCGCGGCGCCGTCGCCTTCGGCCGCGACCTGCGCCGCGAGCCAGGCTTCCCACGCCGCCGCATCGGCGAAGTCCAGCACGGGTAGTCCGCCGCGTTCGGTTGCCATCGCATGTTCCCTGATTGCCGGTTGCCGCAGTGCCCATCGCATCGCGATGCTTGACTCTTCAATTACTGTGTATCATACAGTGTATGTCACACACTATGTGAGGCACAGTTATGCCGACCGATGACGATCTGTTCGAGAAATTGCGCGTCGAGCTGCGGCGCGGATCGCTGGTGCTCGCCGTTCTGGGGGCGCTGCGCGAGGAGCGTTACGGCTACACGCTGCGTCAGACGCTGGAGGAGGCGGGGCTGCCGATCGACGAAGGCGCGCTCTATCCCCTGCTCCGCCGGCTCGAGGCGCAGGGACTGCTGATCAGCGAATGGCGCGAGGAAGCCAAGCGGACCAAGCGCTTCTATCGCCTGTCGCTCGACGGCACCGACACGCTCGCCGCGCTGCTCCACGAATGGAACGCGATTTCCGATTCGATCGTGCGCCTTACCGAAAAGGATCAATGAGATGGATCTGATCGACCGCTATCTCGCCGCCATCGCGCGGCGCCTGCCCGCCGCCAAGGCGGACGATATCGTCGCCGAGATCCGCGACGATTTGCTCAATCGTCTGGAGGCGCGGGAGGATCGCCTCGGTCGCCCGCTGACCAGGAACGAAGTTGCCGACCTGATCAAGGAAGTTGGCCATCCACTGGTCGTGGCCTCGCGCTATCGTGGCCAGCAATATCTGGTCGGCCCCGACGCATTTCCGTTCTTTCTCTCTGCGCTGCGGCTCGTCGCCCTGTTCCTGATCGTCGCGTTCGTCGTGACGGCGACATCGCGCGTGGTGTTCGATCACGCCGACGTGACCCGCACGCTGTTGCGATCGGTTGGCGATCTGATCAATTCCGAAATGCTCGCCTTTGGCGTCCTGACGTTCGTCTTCGTCATCCTCGAACGCACCGGGTTCCCGGCACAGTACATCGCCAAATGGCGGCCCCAGGAACTCCCCGAGGTCAAGCACAAGCAGCCGAGCCCGTGGAATTCGGCGTTCGAGGTGGCGGCCGGGGTCTATTTCATCCTGTGGTGGTGCGGGCTGGTACCGTTTCCCGGCTATTACGGCGGCGAACAGGGGCTGACGATCACGCCCGATCCGATCTGGACCATGGTGTGGTGGCCGGTGCTGGCGCTGATGGTCGCGCGGTTGGTCTATAATATCGTCCAGTGGTTGCGGCCGCGCTGGAAGCTGGTGCGCGGCGTGCTGTCGGTGGCGACGGCGGTGGGCGCGCTGGCGTTGCTCGGTATCGTCTACCAGGCCGGTCATTGGCTCACCATGGGCGGGAGGTTGCCGCAGAAGGACCTCGCCGACCTCGACACCAGCGTGAACCTGGGCATCCATTGGGCGATCATCGTGGTCGGCGCGGCGTGGGTCTGGCAATGCCTCAAGGAGCTGTGGGACCTGGTGACCGCGCGACCGCGCATTGCGGCGTGATCCGGTTGGCCGCGAATCCGCTCAACGTCTCGTCGCCAAGACCGGCATTGCGCGTCTGAGCTGCCAACCGATCAGGCCGATCGGCAGGAAGACGGGCAGCGCCAGAAGTCGCTGCAGCAGACCACCGACCGTTCCGCGATCGACCGGCACCAGCCCGATCATGAACGGCAGGACGGCCAGGAAGAAGGTCAGATTGACGAGCAGGACCACACGCAGCGGTCGCAGTGCCGGCGCCCACCAGGCATAGATCAGCGCCAGCACCGGGGTGATCAGCATCGCGGGCGTCGAGGGATTCATCGGATGCAGCGGATGGGGGAGCGGAAAAATTCCGGCCCAGAGAAACCCGGCCGCGACCATCGCCATGACGATCGGCAGGATTAACGCTCGCGCGCGGCCGCCAGCCGCCTCGAAGGCGCGATAGGCACCCCAGCTGCCGGCGATCCCCGCCATCCCCCCGGCGATGGCCGCCGCGTTGAACCACAACGCAACCGGCGACCGGTCAGAACCGAGTCCGCTCGTGGGATCGCGCCACAGGCTGTAACCAGGATAGGCCGGCGCGAGCAGCAGCTGGATGCCGAAATAGACGACCGGCAACACGACCAGCCCGATCAGCAGCGTGCGATACGTCCCGATTTTCACCGTTCTTTTACCCGGCCGAAGGGGTGCATGTGTGTATTATATATGCAATACACATGAATGCGCAAGCGAGGCCGGATCAGGTGCCGCCGCCTGCCGTCCCGCCCAGGCCGAGCAGAATCCGGTCGACCGCCTGTCCGACATCGCGCTGCGCTGCGGCCGGATCCTCGGCGGTCGCCAGGAACAATGCGCCCTCGCGGACCACGCCCAGCAGGATATGGGCGAGCGGCGCCACGGGCTGCGGCGGAATCTCGCCGGCGGCGATCGCGGCGGCGAGCAGATATTCGACCAGTGCCAGGCTGTAGCGGTCGCCGATCGCCCGCCATCGCTCCCAGCCGAGCACCGCGGGCGCCTCGATCAGCGCGATGCGATGGACTTCGGGTTCGCGGCACAGGTCGAGCCAGGCCCGGGTTCCCGCGCGCATCCGGTCGAGCGCGCTGCCGGCACCCGCGCCGGCACCGATCCGCGCGATCGTTTCCTCCTCGATCGCCTCGAACACCGCGGCGAACAGGCCCGTCTTGTCCTCGAAATGATGGTAGAGCGCCCCGCGCGTCACGCCCGCCGCCGCGACGATCTCCTCCGCGCTGACGCCGGCAAAGCCGCGCCCGGTGAACAGCGTGCGCGCCGCGGCGATCAGCGCCCCGCGCGTCGCCGCGGTCCGTTCGGCTTGCGTCCGGCGTTTATTTTCCATACAGACAGTATGTATGTTTTCTCGAAGCCATGCACCATCTTCGGGACTCGCCGGGGAAGTGCAAGCCAAAGGAGCCGATCGATGCCGCCCAGGAATGACGCACGGCCCGATGCGCCCTTGTCCGACCGCATCGCCGCCCTGGTCGAGATGGTGGAGGCTGGCGAGTTCCTGGAAGCGATGCTGCTGTTCTACGCCGCCGACGTGCAAGTGCAGGAAAACGAGCAGGCGCCGCGTATCGGCCTGCAAGCGGCGATTGCCAACGAGGAGGGGGTGCTCGCCACTTTCCCCCGGGTGACGGCGAAGGCGCTCGCCACCTTTGCCGCGGGCGACGAGGCGGCGATCCGCTGGACGTTCGAGTTCGCGACCGCGAGCGGCGCAACCTTCCGCCTCGACGAACTCGCCCTCCAGACCTGGCGCGACGGTTGGATCGTCCGCGAGAAATTCTTCTACGACCCCGCGCAGATGCAACTGCCCATCGCGGTCGGCAATGGCTGACGCGGGCGGCTTTTCCTTCCCTCCCCATCAAGGATCTGGTTCATGAACAGCATCAAGGGCACGGCGCGCGCGGCGATCATCGCGGGGCTGGTCGCCGGCACGATCGATATCGGCGCGGCCTGTGCGATCAACCATGTCGGCCCGGGCCTCATCCTCCAGGGCATCGCGAGCGGTCTGATCGGCATGAAATCCTATAGCGGTGGCGGGGAGACGGTGGCGTTGGGCCTCGCGCTCCAGCTCGCCATGTCGATCGCGATCGCCGGTATCTACGCGCTCGCGGCGACGCGACTCGCCTGGCTGACATCGTGGCCGGTGCTTGCCGGGCTGGCGTTCGGCCTGGGCGTGTTCGTGGTGATGAACCTGGTCGTCGTGCCGCTCTCGGCGTTCGGACCCAAGCCGGCGCATATCGCGCTGTCCTGGGTGCTGCTCAACGTGGTCGCGATGCTGGTGTTCGGCGTGCTGGTGGCGTTGATCGTCCGATGGCGTTTGCGGCGCGATTCAACCGCCTGACAGCGGCGGGCGCGGCGACCTCGGATGTGCATCGCTCACGCCGCGCGCTTCTCCAGCGCGTGTGCGGCTTCGCTCATCAATTGCGCGATGATGTCGGCGATCGGCTCTTCCTTCGATACCATCCCGACCGACTGGCCGGCCATCAGGCTGCCATGTTCGACATCGCCGTCGATCACCGCGCGGCGCAGTGCGCCCGCCCAATAATGTTCGATCTGGAGCTGCGCCTCGGCCATCTCGACCGTGCCGTCGTTGAGCGCCTGCGCGACCTCGACCTGCTTGGCGGTGAAGAGCTCGGTCCCGGCATTCTTGAGCGCGCGGACCGGAATGACCGGCAGGCGCGGGTCGATCTGCACGCTGGCGACCGCATCGCGCGCATTGGCGCGGAAGAACGCCTTCTTGAAATTGGGATGCGCGATCGATTCGGTCGCGCAGGCGAAACGCGTGCCGAGCTGCACGCCCGCCGCGCCCATGTCGAGATAGCCGGCGATCGCCTCGCCGCGGCCGATCCCGCCGGCGACGAACACCGGCACCTGCTCGGCAACCTCGGGCAGGATCTCCTGCGCCAGCACGCTGGTCGAGACCGGGCCGATATGGCCGCCGGCTTCCATCCCCTCGACGACGAGCGCATCGACGCCCGAGCGGATCAGTTTCTTGGCGAGCGCCAGCGCGGGAGCGAAGCAGATCAATTTGGCGCCGTTCGCCTTGATCGCGTCGAGCGATCCCGCCGGGGGCAGGCCGCCGGCCAGCACGACATGGCCGACATTGTGCTTGTTGCAGACCTCGATCAGGTTGAACAATTGCGGGTGCATGGTGATCAGGTTGACGCCGAACGGCCTGTCAGTCAGCGCCTTGGTGCCGGCAATCTCCTTGTCGAGCAGCTCGGGCGTCATCGCACCGCACGCGATCAGCCCGAAGCCGCCGGCATTGGACATCGCCGCGACGAGGTTGCGTTCGCTGACCCAGGACATCGCGCCGCACAGGATCGCGACCTCCGAGCCCAGGAACTCGACGCCGCGCGCCATACGCCGTTGCAGGCGCTCGGCGCCGATCGAAACAGGGGAAGTCATGGCGCCGGACCTAGCCTTGGCCGGGGGTTTGGGGCAAGCCCGCGTCATGCGGCAGGAAAATACGCGGCTGACGGTGCGGACCCCGGGCCAGGGACTGCACGACTGTACAGAGGCGATCTGCCGCTGGGTCGCGGGGAGCGGGATCGCGACTGGGCTGCTGACATTGTTCATCCGCCACACCTCGGCCTCGCTGGTCGTCCAGGAGAATGCCGCCCCCGCTGCGCGGCGCGACCTCGAGCGCTATTTCGCGCGGATCGCACCGGAAAGCCGCGAATACGAGCATGACGACGAAGGTTCCGACGATATGCCGGCGCATCTGCGCGCCGCGCTGACCCAGGTGAGCCTGTCGATCCCGGTGGTCGAGGGGCGTCCGGCGCTGGGCACTTGGCAGGGCATCTACGTGTTCGAACACCGCCGCGCGCCGCATGCGCGAACCTTGGCACTGCATGTGATCGGGGAGTGAAGCTGGTGCCAAAGCGAGCGTCGGATATGCTTATCGCCTAACCATAGGCCAATCCGACAACAATCAATATCGCGACACCGAGAATCATCGTGGCTCCGATGACCGCGAGCAGCAGCTCCACCCAATATAATATCGGTGTTCCGGCTCTCGAGTAGGTCACGCCCTTCACGTTCAGGCTTCCCTTGGCGATGAGCAGGTACGCGCGGCTTGCCACGAACCCGCCGGCGCCGAACATCACCATCAGAAACAGAAGCTTCAGGATCACAAGCGCTTCTCCGGCTTTCGAAGGCGCTCCTCCTGGGTCAGGCTGCCGCTTCCTCGGCATCCAGCCCATAAGCCGTATGCAGCACGCGCACCGCGAGTTCGGTCTCGTCCTCGTGGATCAGCACCGACACCTTGATCTCGCTGGTCGAGATCGCCTGGATGTTGATCCCGCGCTCGCCGAGCGTGGTGAACATCTTCGACGCGACGCCGGCATGGCTCTTCATCCCGACGCCGACCACCGAGATCTTGGCGACGCGCGTATCGTGGACCAGCTCGTCGAAGCCGATCGATTCCTTGGCGGCGGTGAGTGCCTGGATGGTGCGCGCCAGGTCGACGGCGGGAACGGTGAAGGTGACATCGGTCGATCCGGCATGGCCCGCCGTCTGATGGGCGATATTCTGGATGATCATGTCGACGTTGATATTGGCCTTGGCCAGCGGCTCGAAAATTGCCGCGACCGAGCCCGGCGTGTCGGACACGTTGGTCAGCGTGAGCTTGGCCTCGTTCTTGTCGTGCGCGATGCCGGTGATCAGCTGGCGCTCCATGTCGTCGATCTCCTCTTCGCCCACGATCATCGTGCCGGGCAACGTGTCGGCCATCGGCGCGTCATCGCCGGTGAACGACGACAGCACCTGAACGCGGACATTTTCCTTCATCGCTAGCCCGACCGAGCGCGTCTGGAGCACTTTCGCCCCGACGCTCGCGAGCTCGAGCATTTCCTCGTACGTGATTTTCTTGAGCTTGCGCGCCCTCGGCACGATGCGCGGGTCGGTCGTGTAGACGCCGTCGACATCGGTGTAGATGTCGCAGCGGTCGGCCTTCATCGCCGCCGCCACCGCCACCGCCGAGGTATCCGATCCGCCGCGGCCGAGCGTGGTGACGCGGCCCTGTTCGCCTTCCGCGCTGTCGGCGACGCCCTGGAAGCCGGGGATCACCGCGACTTCACCGGACGCGAGCGCGCGGTCGAGGGCCGCCGTGTCGATTTCCTCGATCCGCGCCGAGGCATGCGCGTCGCTCGTATGGATCGGCAATTGCCAGCCGAGCCAGCTGCGCGCCGGCACGCCGATCGCCTGGAGCGCGATCGCCAGCAGCCCCGAGGTGACCTGTTCGCCCGCCGAGACGACGACGTCATATTCTTTCGGGTCGTAGAGCGACGACGCCTCGCGGCAGAAATTGACCAGCCGGTCGGTCTCGCCGGCCATCGCCGACACCACCACCGCGACCTGATTGCCGGCATCGACCTCGCGTTTGACGCGGTTGGCGACGTTGCGGATTCGCTCGATCCCCGCCATCGACGTGCCGCCGAACTTCATGACGATACGGGCAGGGGTCGCGGCCATCGGAGGAGCGGAAGTCCTTTGGTTTGGAGTGGCGCGCCTGATAGGGAGCCGCAATGGCAAGCGCAACCGTAACGTCTGAAACGACCATCGACCCGGCCGAGGCCGCGCATTTCGGCAAGCTGGCGAAGGATTGGTGGGACCCCAAGGGGTCGTCGGCGATGCTCCACCGGCTCAATCCGCCGCGGCTTGCCTATATCCGGCAGCAGGTCGACGCGCATTGGGGTGGCGACATGGCGAGCTTCACGCCGCTCGCCGGCAAGCGCGCGGTCGACATCGGCTGCGGTGCAGGGCTGTTGTGCGAGCCGCTCGCCCGGCTCGGCGCGGCGGTGACCGGGATCGACGCGGCGGCGGAGAATATCGGCGTGGCGCGCGCGCATGCCGCGCAATCGGGGCTGGCGATCGACTATCGCGCGGGAAGCGTCGAGCAATTGGCGGGCGCGACCTTCGACCTCGTCACCAGCATGGAAGTGATCGAGCACGTCACCGACCCGGCGGCATTTGTCGCCGGACTGGCCGCCGCGATGGCGGAAGGCGGGCTGATGATCCTGTCGACGCCGAACCGCACCGCGCTCTCTCGCCTGGCGATGATCACGGTCGGCGAAGGCAGCGGGATGATCCCCAAAGGGACGCATGACTGGAGCAAGTTCCTGACCCCCGAGGAACTGACCGGGCTGGTCGAGGCGGCGGGGTTCAAGGTGATCGGCGTCAGTGGGCTGAGCTTCTCGCCGGGGAAGGGCTTCGCGGTGAGCGACGACACCAAGCTCGATTATTTCCTGACCGCAGTAAGGGGCTGACGGCAGCCGCCTATCGTCAGACCTTTCCGGCAAGATCGGCGAGATACTCCGAGGCCGGCCCCACTCCGGTCAGCAGCAAATGCTCGCGCGCTCGGGTGCAGGCGACGTAGAGCAAGCGGCGCTCGGTCTCGTAAATGTCGTCGAGTTCGGCCTCGTCGGCGGCATCTTCGATCCGTTCGTCTAGCGGCAGCAAGCCCTCGTCGCAGGCCATCACGACCACCGCGCGAAATTCCAGCCCCTTGGCCAAATGCATTTGCGCCGTGACCACCTCGTTGCCGCCGGCCAGGTTCTGGATCGCGGCGCGGGCCCGGGCGACCAG
Organism: uncultured Stakelama sp.; assembly: GCA_964521615.1. Classification (GTDB taxonomy): domain Bacteria; phylum Pseudomonadota; class Alphaproteobacteria; order Sphingomonadales; family Sphingomonadaceae; genus Sphingomonas. The sequence goes on from CAZFTL010000025.1 coordinate 28,456, forward strand.
ATCGGGGGTGCGGACAAAGATGCCGATCTCGTGCGCTGCGATGCCGTCTTCCAGCCATCCGGCGATCGCCCCGCTCACAATCTTCGCTTCGGCTTCGATCGTGTCGGCGATCTCGATGCGGGGCGGCGGTCCGTCGAACACCGACACGACGCCGCGGCGTTCGTCTTCCAGGCCGTCGACATCGCGCAGGACCGGCGGCAGCAGCCGGTCGGCAGCCTGACGGATCTGCTGCGACGTGCGATAGCACACCTTGAGCGTGTGCGAGCGCCCGCGCACCTCGACGCCCAGGCTCGCCCAGGAAAACGGATGCTGGAAGATGCGCTGGCCGAGGTCGCCGGCCAGCAACAGCGCATCCGGCGCGGCGGGCGCGAGCGCCGCGAAGAAGCGCAATTCCGCCGGTGCCAGATCCTGCGCTTCGTCGAGCACGATATGGTCGAACGGCTTGCGCGGCTTGGTTGCCAATGTCGCGGCGAGCCGGGTGAAGGCCTGCGCCCAGGTCGTGTAGCGTTCGGCCGCGAGTGCCGTGCGCACCGCGTCGAAGACCGGCCACAACCGCTCGCGCTGGTTCGGCCCCAACCGGCTCTTGCGCCCCATCCGCTGGACCGCGGCATAATCGTCGAAAGTGGCGATGCCCCAGGCGTCGATCACGTTGCTCCATTCGGACAGCAGGAACCGGTCCGAAAATCCCCGTAGCGCGGCGGCGCGCGCCGCCTCGCCCAGCGGCTCGCGCAGCACCGCATCGGACGGGATGCGCGGCCGCACGCCATATTCGAGCTGATGCATCTGGTCGGCCATGCCACGGAAGGAGGCGGTAACGATGCGCGGGACGATGCCGCCGGTTTCGGGCGCCAGTACCAGCACCTTCTTCGCCATCGCATCGGCCAGCGGTTGCGAGAAACTGGCGAGCAGGATGCGCGCATCGGGATTCTCGCGCGCCAGCCGCACCGCGCGGTGGATGGCGACGATCGTCTTGCCGGTGCCCGCCGACCCGGCCACGCGCGCCGGCCCGACGAAGCGCCGGTCGACGAGATCGCGCTGCGACGGATGGAGGAAGACGCCCCATTTCTCCCAGGGAAAGGCGAGCGCCTGTTCGAGCTCTTCCTGGTCGGCGATCGGCCGGATGCGGCGTAGCGCGTCGGGATGCGCGAAGGGATTGGCGGCCGGCGCCGGCGCCATGAACAGCGGCAGCGCGCCCGACGCGGCGAACTCGAGCAGAGCTTCGGCGGCTTCGGCCGGCAGATGCTCGGCAAGCGCGAAAAAGCCTTCCTCGGTCGCGGCGCGCACGTCGGCGATCCAGTCCGCCGGGACGCCGGCCGAGAGCAAGGCGTCGTCGTCCAGCGCTTCGAAAATCCGCCGTTCGGGGAGCGCGGCTGTCGTCGGCGCGACGGGCAGGATGAAATCGAGGCTTTCGGGCCGCGCGACTTCCTCGACACGCTCGCGCACCTCGACGATCTGGATCGCGCCGGTGCGCGGGTGCGCCTCGATCCGCCGCCGCTCGGCCCAGGCATAGGCGTCGTCATGATGGTCGACATAGGCGACCAGCATCGATTCGCCCGTCTTGTGGACGATCAGCCGGACGTCGCGATTGACCCGCGCCGACCAGAAATGCGGATCCTTGCTGTTGTCGATCCGGTGGAGCTGCAGCCCGTTGCCGCTCGGGTCCATCTGCAGATCGAACACGCTCGCCTTGACCGCCTTCTGGTCCTGGCTCGACAGCCGGGCGAACGCGGCGGTGAAGGTGTCGGCGATGAGGAAGTTCATGTCAGGCGTTTTCGAGCCACTTCCTGGACCGGCGGTCTCGCGTGCCCAAGAGGTAGATGCCGGTGTGAACGTCAACCATCGAACAATCGGGCAAACCGTGGAGCAGCCCGTGCATCAGATGGTTGTCGATCACGGCCGCACTCAGACTCGCGAAGTTCTCGTCATCGTGTTCGGTATTCGGCGGCGCGTCGATCACGCGCGCCCGATGAAGAAGCCAGAGGCCGGCAGAAATCGGCCCACCGGGCGGCAGGAGCGGTGGGGGATTGCGCATGGCGCTTGCCAGTTCGGGACGCGCAAACAGAGCCGACATGAACACCGCCAGTGAATTCCATGGCCCGATATAGCGTGGCGCTAGCTTCTCGAGCGACCGCAGCCACCTTCGCTGCGCGTGTTCCATTGCCTCGAAATCGTCCGGTAGATCGTTGCGGAGATGTGCATCCTCAAACAGCCGATGTCCGCCCAGCAAACTGCCTTCCAGAAGGTCCCATCCCTTTTCAAGATGATGGCGGCACGCCTCCTTGCGGTCCCTGTCGTTCCAGCTTGCCAGCGCTCCGGTAGCTGCGACGAAGAACGGCTTTTCATGCTTGGCAATCGTTCCCCAACAAAGTCCCATGGCGAAGGAAACATGCCACGGATTCGCTTCCGGTACCCAGCCCAGCGCCTCTTCCATCTGCCCGTACGCCGAGTGGTTTAGCTGCTGTCCAAACTCGCGGATGATCGCCTGAACACGCGTGCGGGCGGGGCCGCCTCCGGCTCCGCCGCCTTTCTCGCACAAGTCGTTGAAGACCTCCTGCATTTCATTGACAGGATCGCCGATCAGCTTTTGCATCTCTACACCCCGAACACCTTCATCACTTCGTCGCCAAAATGGTTGATTACCTTGACCGCGATGCGTCCGCCCGCGGGGCGTTCGAACGGGCGGGAGGTGTCCGAATAGAGCGTCGCCCAGGCATCCTCGTCGATCTCGGCCTGGAGCGCGGTCTTGAGGCTCTTGTACGGGTCGTTCGCGCCCAGGAAATACGCGTGGCGGACGAAGAAACTTTCCTCATTGTAGTCGGTGTCGATGAACCAGGCGGCGATGCCCTTGGTGTCGTTCGACCGGATGTCGCCGGTATTGGGATCGAACACGTCGACGCCATTGACCTTGACCCGGATGGTGTTGCCGCCGTCTTCGAGGATTTCGACATCGGGTTCGCCGAACACGACGAACATGTTGCCGCGGCCGGTATTCTTGAGCTCCTCCGACATGTGCATGTCGGGGTTGATCCGCGCCTTCAGGATGGTGAGTCCGCCGAGATTGTCGAGCTCGGACGAATGCGCGTCGAAGTTGAAGGCGCAGGCGATCAGCACGTCGAAGCGGTTGTCGACCGCCTCGCGCGCGGCGGCGACCAAGTCCTGCCGTCCGACCGTGCCATATTCGGGGCCGATCAGGATGGCGGCGCGGCGTTCCGCGCCGTTGCCGCCTTCGACGAAGGTCGCGGCGGCGCCGATGAAGTCGCCCGGCCAGGGGGCGATGCTCTCGAAGGTGATGCGGTCGCCCTTGGCCTGCTGCTTGACGCCTTCGGCCTTGAGATAGTCGATCACGATCGCGGCGAAATCCTGCCCCGCCAAGTCGGCATCGGACGCCGATCGCCCGCCATCGGCGGCGTCGATGATCTCGATCAGCTCCTCCTCGCTCGCCGGCAGGACGCGATGCGGCGACAGGCTCTCGACGGTGAACGGCCCGGCGACGCGGACGCGGGCGGTGTCGACATACGGCTTGTCGTAGAGATATTCGACGTCGGCGCGGGCGGCGATGCTGGCATCGATCTCGCGCTGGCGGGCGATGCGTGCCTCCCACCATTTGGCGTGCGTAGCGCGGACCGTATCGGCGATCGTCGGATCATCCGGCAGCGCGCGGGGAATCTGCCATTCCTCCCAGCTTTCGCCGATAGCGGCGTTGAGCGTCGCGCGGAGCGCCTCGAGTTCGGGCTGCCACTTCTCCCAGATGTCGTCGATCAACGGGTTGTTGGCGATCGACTTCAACGTGATGTGCGGCACGCGTTCGTAGACGAAGCCCTGGCGGATATCGTCATGAACCGGGGTTTGCGGCGGGACGGTCTGGGTGAGCGCGGCTTCCCTGGCGCGCCCGTCGCGGCTGTCGGCGAGCAGATACCAGGGATAGCGCGCCGACATCAGCCGCGTACGGGCAAGCGCCAGCGCGACGCGGCTGGTATCCATCGTGATCCAGCGGCGACCCCATTGCTCGGCGACATAAGCCGTAGTGCCCGAGCCGCAGGTGGGGTCGAGGACGAGGTCGCCGGGATCGGTGGCCATCAGTATGCAGCGTTCGATGACCTTGCCTACAGTTTGTACAACGTAGATATTGGGATCGCGATAGCCGCTCGATCCGGTGTCATCCCAACTATTGATAATTGGCATTACCGGGAAATCATCAACATAGCGCAGATACCGGAGCTTGGCCGTCGCTTGGTAGAGGCGCCCCGCTTTGGCAAGCCGGTTAAGACCGAATAAATTGGTTTTCCAGCGTTGTTCGTAAGTGCGGCCGGCATATTCGAATTTAAAAAGCGGATTGGCAGACTCTAGTGCTGTTGTTTGCAGGATTTTGAAGTCTTCGGGCAAGTTGTCCGGGGCGTCAGCTTCTGCCTTGGTTAGCCTCCTTACCTCTAAGTTGGGCGCGCGGACGAGGCCGTAGTCGGAGTCTCCACCATATGCTTTGGGTGAATAGGGTTGACGAAACTTCGCGGCAGTAATGTTCTTGGCGTACCACAAGATGTAATCCCCTGTGGAAGGCAGAAAGCCCGCAATTAAACCGCCGGTTTTCTTGAAGGTGATCTGGTTACAAAAGTTGTCGCTGCCGAACACCTCATCCATCACTGCCCGAACACGGTGCACGTTCTCATCACTAATCTGCACGAAGACCGAACCGCTCTCGGTCAGCAGGTCGCGCATCGCGGTCAGGCGGTCGCGCAGGTAGGTAAGGTAGCTGTGGATGCCGTCCTTCCAGGTGTCGCGGAATGCCTTCACCTGTTCGGGCTCGCGTGAAATATCGGTCTGCTTGCCGTCCTTCACGTCGCGTGATTGGGTCGAGACCTGCCAATTCGAATTGAACTTGATGCCATAAGGCGGGTCGAAATAGATGCACTGCACTTTGCCCTTCAGGCTCTCGCGCTCGGAAAGGCTGGCCATCACCTGAAGGCTGTCGCCCAGGATCATGCGGTTCGACCAATGCTGGTCGTGCTGGTAGAATTCGGCGCGCTGGTCGGGCTCAATGCCGTTGAAGTCGGCGAACAGATCGGGCGCGTCGGTCGTCGCCTCGCGGCGATCGGCGGTCTGGCGTTTCAGGTCGTCGATGATCGCCTTGGGGTGGATCTTCTCCTGGATGTAGAGCGGCGGCACGTTGACCACGAGGTCGGACCAGTCCTGCCGGTCCTTGCCGCGCCAGACCAATTGCGCGTCGGACAGGGTCAGCGTGCCGGTCTCGGCGAGCTCCGCCTGCTGTTTCTCGGTGATCGTGATCCGCGCGCCGTTCCAGATGATCTCGGGCACGCTCGGTTCCTCCTCGGTACGCGTTTCGCCGGGCGCCAGCGGTCGGGCGCGCGGATAATGTTTGGGCGGCAGCGGATGGGTGTCTTCCTCGCGCCGGAAGAAGCTCTCCATCTCCGCCGTCGGGATGTTGCGCCGCGTCGCCTCGCCATGGCGGAGCGCGTCGATCTGCTTGGAAGTGCCGGGTTTGCGGGCCATCAGTCTTTCTCAGGCTCCCCGAGGAAGCGACCCAGATACACATAGGGGTCGATTTCGAAGGCCTTGCTGAGTTGTTTGGCGGTGTAGCACTTCACGTCGGGTGACTGGGAGAGCGCCGAGGTGACCATCGCCAGGCGCCAATCGGGGTCGCTCATACACCCCTTGTTGAATTCGTTGCGTGTCAGGAAGAATTGTGGGGTTGGGCTGGCAGTGCCCTTGACCTCGACATGGAGGTGACGCCCTTTCTTCGAAAAAACGAAGTCGTGACCGCATGGCAAGTACGACACGCGCTTCTTCGAATATCCACGGTCGGCGTAGTGCCGGATCACTACTTGCTCGGCCTTGGTCTCGACCTCCTTCCGGTGTTCGGCCGTTCCGAACCCCTTGAGCGGATCGACCGGATCGAGCCCAGGGTCGGGAGCGTTCGCTTCGTCGGGGTTTCTGATTGCGACAGGGCGCAGTGATTTCAGGCGATTTTCGAGAAGGTGCAAAACGCGGGACTTATTACCCTCCGTTTCCACCCCCGGTCCCGCCAGGAACGAGTATTTGCCCTGGCGAACGGACGGATCCGAAAAGGGGCGATCCCTCAGTTGCGGAGGGACAAAAAAAACTGCGTCGCTGGTGATGCAATAGGACCAGTCATACGCACCCGCCTCACCCTGACCGTACGTAGGTGCCCCTGCAGGCGGATCGTTCCAGTCGCCAATTAGCGTGGCGTTTTCGTACCAGCCAACGACGTGGATGCCTTTTTGCTTTGGACGTTTCGCCAGGCAGATAACGGTCCATCCATGCGGGTCTGCATTGGTAGGCGCAAACTTCTTTGCTTGCGGCGGTACGTAGCAATAGTACCTGCCCTCGACGGGCATGAAGTTATAAGCCTCGTGCCCGCGGCCTTCCTTTTTCTTGCCCCGTTGCCGGTTGAGCCAACCGAAGTTCCCGTCGACGGCACCGCCGCGGTAATAATCGGACCAGCCGAATTTCACCCACAAGATCTTCTTCATGCGGCATCCCCCATCAACTTCTGCACCAACGCCGCGAAATCCTCCGCCATCACGCTCCAGTCGCGGAACTCCGCGAAATGCCAGCGGCCGAAGCCGCCGAGCGCGTTGACGCCTGGCACCCACATCTCACGCGTGGTGAGCGCCTTGGCCTTGTCGCTCTCATCCTTGATGCCCTTCACCTCAAGCACGAGGTTGAGCGGCTCGTCGCCGCCGATGTCGAGCCGGACGAGGAAATCGGGGACGTAGCGGCGCGACACGCCGGCATCGAGATAGGGGATGTCGAACCCGAGCGCCTGGTTCTTGGCGTAGGCGACGACATGGGGGTTGGTTTCCAGCGCGAGCGCGAACGCCTCCTCCCAGCTGCTGTCGAGGACGACGTGGCTGATCTGGCTCCTGGGCGGTTGCGCGCCGGTCTTCCAGCACGGTTTCGACGTGATGAAATTGACGAAGCGGGTCGACCCTTTGGGATTGTAGGGATCGAGTACCGCCATGATCCGTCCGCCGCTGCCGCGGGTGCAGGCGATGTTGATCTTGTCGGCGGCGCGCGCGAGCTGGTCCCGATAGAGGATCGCGCCGATCGGCACGCCCTTGGTGACCAGATAGCCTTCGTCGATCCAGCGCCGTGCCAGACGCTGGATCTGCGGGAAGAGGTGCTGTTTGGGGAATCCCTCCTCATCGCGGAACTGGCTGTAGAGCAGGTGCTTGGCGAGGTTGAAGCTGATCTCCGACGGGCGCAATTGCTCGAGTACTTCGGGTCGGATGGTCACGCCGGCGCCGACGATCCCCTCCATCACCACCGAGGTGGGGCCGATATCGGCCGGGGTTATCTCCAGCCGGCTGTCCTCGCCGAAAATGGCGTCGAGCCTTTCGGACGGCAGCTCGCGGCGATACCCGCTGACCCGGGGGAAGACGATTTCCTGGTCGGCGCGCTCGCGGATCGCATGGACGCGGGTGACCGGCTTGGGCGGCTTGGGGTCGACCTTTTGCGGGGCGCGCGCGAAGTCGAAGGGAATGCCCATGATGTCGGCATATTCGACATCGAACAGGCCGTGCTCGTTGAGCTCGTAAGACTGTCGCCGCAGCCCTCGGCCGACCACCTGTTCGCACAGCAATTGCGTGCCGAATGCGCGCACGCCCAGGATGTGGGTGACGGTGTTGGTGTCCCAACCCTCGGTCAGCATCGACACCGATACGACGCAGCGTATCTGTTCGCCGAGCCGCCCTTCGCGGCCGACGGTGTTCATCACCTCGCGAAGCAGGCTGCTCTCGCTGACCTCGCCCTGGGCGCTGCCGGCGCCCTCTCGGCCGGCAAGGTCGCGCTTGAACGCCTCGATCTCGGGGCCCGCCGCCTCACGAAACCCCTTATCGAGCGCTTCGCCGGCTTCGAGCTGGCGCGAATCGATGAGCAGCGTGCGGGGCCGCGGCAGGCGACCGCCATGCTCGTCATAATTGCGGAAGAGCTCCAGATGCCCGGCATGGAACGCCGCACGCTCGCCCTCTTCCGCGTCGCCGCGCTCGAACCCGGCGATCCATTCGAACACCAGCTTGGAGATCGCGGTGTTCTGGCAGACGACGATGAACACCGGCGGCACGCCGATGCCAACCTTTTGCCAGCGCTCGAATTCGCCGACATAGTGGCTGTAGAGCGAATTGAGCGCGGTCTGGAGCAACGGATTGAGATCGAACGGGCTGAGCTTGTTCGCGCTCGCCGCGGTCTTCGGCATGCTCTTGCCGATATGCTTCCACAGGTCGCGATAGACGACGGTATCGGTCTGGACGAGATTGTCGGTGACCGGCACGCGCGGCAGCTTGACGATTCCGCTCTCGATCGCGTCCATCAGGCTGAAATCGGACACCACCCAGGGAAATAGCGTCCCTTCCTGATAGCCCGAGCCGCGCAGGAAGAAGGGCGTGGCCGACAGATCGTAGACCGCCCGCACGCCGCCATTCCGCTTGCCGCGCTTGAGCTGGCGATCGAGCGCCTCGATGCCGTTGATCCACAACCGCGCCGCTTCCTCGTTGTCCGCGGCTTCCTTCTTGTCGTCGCCGGTCAGCGCGCCTTCGGCATCGGCACCGACCTTGTGGCGGTAACAATGGTGCGCCTCGTCGTTGATGACGTTGACCCGGTCGAAATTGAGCAGACCGCCGCAAGCGCGCTTGAGCATCTCCGCGTCGCTTTCCGTGGTGCGGATCGGCTCGGGATCGTTGCCCTGGAGGAAACTGCGCGCCGTCTTCGATAACGACAATGTCTCGCGGTGCTGGAACGCGTGATAATTGGCGATGACGATTTCCGCGCGGCGGATCTCGGGCAGCATCTCCGGCGGGACCATCTCGCGTGTTTCGAAATAATTGTCAGCCTCACTCGGAAGCAGCACGCGGAGTCGGTCGCGGATGGTGATGCCAGGCGTGACGATCAGGAAGGCGCGAGAGAAATCCTTCGATTCCTTGCGCACCGCGTTCACCGTCTGCCACGCGATCAGCATTGCCATCACCGTGGTCTTGCCGCTGCCGGTCGCCATCTTCATCGCCAGGCGGAACAGCGCAGGATTGGCCTCCTCATTGGCGCGCGCGACCTGATCGAGCAGGCCCCGGGTAGCGGCGCGGGTTGGCGCGACCTCTGTCAGCCAGATCATCGTCTCCACCGCTTCGAGCTGGCAGAAGAACGGCCGGGGCCCCGCCCATTGCTCCTGCGGGCGGCGCCAATGTTCGAGCAGCCGCTGGGTGGCTGGCGTGACGCCCCAGTCTGCCGGATTGGGCACCGCGCGCCAGGCCGAAAGATAGCCGCGGATCTCGTTGATCAGTTGATGATCGGTGTAGGTTTCCAGGTCGAGCGACGCCTGGGCAGCGACCGACTTCTTGCGCGACGCCGGCACCGGCACGATGATCTTGGACGGTCGCCGGCCGGTGATCGGTTCGCCTTCGAGCGGCTGGCCATTGTCGTCCAGGGGATGGTGCAGCGACGGCGCCGCATAAGGCGAATTGAGAATGGGCCGATCGTAGAAACTGCTCACGTACACTCCCCCAAGGGGGCCCTTGTTCGGGAGCGGGAGAGCGAATGTCAAAGGCAATTGTAGCCGTGTTGGATGGGTTTGCTTCTTGCACAGGCCAGGGATTCGCCGTCGGTGACGATAGGAAGCTCGATTATTTCTTGACCGCGGTAGGGCGGTAAAGGTCCCTGAGGCAGGAAGGAGCGCCCGTCAGGGCGCGGTAGGGTGAGGGCGACGGGAGTGGCTCGTCGCCACCCTCACCTTTCCGCCGCGTCGCGGCTCCCTTTCTCTCCCAGAGGGAGGGGAATTCCTTACGCCATCACGTTCCGTCCCCGCGCCACCGTCGTGCTGTGGCCGACCGCCGCTTTGTCCGACTTCGCCTTGATCGTGTCGACGAAGATCCAGTCGTTCGACACCTTCTCCGGCGCGATGGTCAGGGCCATGTAGCCGCGCCGTGAGGTATCGCACCATTTGAGTTCGGGATTGCCCGCGACCATGCCCGCGGCGACGACCTTCGGGTCGACCTTGACCGCGCCTTCATAGCCGGGCGAGGTCACGCTGTGCCCGGCGAACTCGACGCCGGCCGGCTTGCCGTCCTGCTTGAGGTCGTAGGCCCAGCCATTGTGGCTGTCGCCCGAGATGACGACCAGGTTGGCGCCGCTGGCCTGGGCGGCGCGGAGGAAGCGGGCACGCGCGGCGGGATAGCCTCCCCAATTGTCGTAGTTGAACGGCAGGCCGAGCTTGCCCGCCTGGATGCCCGCCAGCACGTAGTTCTTCGACCGCTGGCTGGCGTCGGGATCGATCCATCCCAGCGCCGCGTCGGGCATCACCGTTGCGCCCATGATCGTGCCGAAGCCGACGACCTGCCATTTCTGTCCCACCGCGACCGACCGGCGCATGGCGTGGAACAGCCAATCCTCCTGCTGCGTGCCCATCATCGTCGCCGCCGGGTCCATCCACACGCCGTCGCGGAACGCCTTGAGCGCGGCGGCCGGATCGGCGTTCTTGAACAGCGGGGCGATGTCCGGCTGCTCGGTGCGTGCGAGCACGCGCGTCTCGGTGCGGAACAGGGTCGCGAGATCGCCGATATCATACGCCTTCCAGGGCTCGTCGCTGACCGGCATCCACTCGCGATAGGCCTGGATGGCCGCGATCTTCCTGAGCGTCCAGTCGCCTTCGTCCGCCTGGTGGTTCTCGGCGCCCCCTTCCCACGAATCGTTGGCGCTTTCGTGATCGTCCCATTGCACGATCATCGGCAGGCGCGCGTGGAGCGCCTGAAGGTCCGGATCGGCGCGATAACTCGCATAGCGGATGCGGTAATCGGCCAGATGGAGCAGTTCGTTGGCCGGCTCGGTAGTCCTGACCGCATCCTTGGGCGCCGGATAGCCGCCGGTCTTGTATTCGTAGAAATAGTCGCCGAGGTGGATGGCGAGGTCGAGATCGTCGCGCGCCGCAGCATGGCCGTAGGCGTTGAAATAGCCGAACGGCATGTTCGAGCAGGAGAAGATCGCCGCCCTGAACGCGCGCGATTGCGTCCCCGTGGGCAAGGTCCTGGTCCGGCCGGTCGGGGATCTGGATCCGTCGGGGGCGACGAAGCGATAGAAATAGACCGTGCCCGATTCGAGCCCGTCGACGGTGATCTTGGTCGTCCAGTCGCGCCACGGCCCGGTGATCGCCATGCCGCGGCCCGCGACTTTCGCGAAATTCACGCTTTTCGACAGTTCGACGGTCAGATGCACGGGCCTGCCGTCGGCGGGGACGTAACGCGTCCAGAACAGCATCGAATCGCTCGCGGGCTCGCCGCTCGCGACCGAATGGGTGAAGCCCGTCGCGGTCGCGACATTGTCGGTCTGGGCGAATCCGGGAATGCTCCAGGCGCCCAGGCCCAGCGTTCCGGTGACGAGAAGCGACCGGCGATCGATCCGAAGCATGAGGCCCTCCCTTTTTCGTTCCGGGCCTTGCGCTCTTGATGTGGCGCGTTCGTGACAGCTCCGGTACGGACACGGGCATGTTGCTACGGATGATGCGCGGAGGGCAAGCGGGCGGCGCGCCTTTGGCCCTGGGATTGATCCTGCTGTTCGCGATGCTGTCGGTGCTGCGGCCGGTCAATCACGACGAAAGCCAATATGTTGCCGCCGCGATCCTGGCGCGCAGCGCGCTGCCATGGCGCGACTTCGCCTATTTCCAGACGCCGCTACAGCCGGTGCTGTTCGCGCCGTTCGCGGCTGGCATGGGCGTGCTCGCGTGGCCGACCTTGCGCGTGCTCAATGCGGTGCTCGGCGCGGTCGCGGTGCTGATGGTCGATCGCGCCGCGCGGGCGGCGGGGGCGTCGTCCCGAATGGCGATCATCTCCGCGGGGCTGTTCGCGGGGACCGACATCCTGTTGTTCAGCGCGGGAACCGCGCGCAATGACGCGCTGCCCGCGGCGGCGCTGGCCGGCGCGCTGGTGTTGATGGTCCGCACTGCACAGGGGCAGGGGGCCGCTCGGCACGCCTTGCTGACCGGATTCCTGCTCGCCGTCGCGGCGGGGACCAAGATCAGCTACGCGATCCCCGCGGGCGCTTATTTCCTGTGGGCGCTGCTCGATCGCCGGCACCGTCCGGTGATGATCGCGATGGGCGCGCTGCCCGTCGTGGCACTGATCGGCTGGATGGTGGCGCAGGCGCCCGAGGCGGCACGGTTCGAGGTGCTGACCTTTCCGGCGCTCGCTCCCGACCAGATGTACCGCGACGCGGGGCGCGCGTTCAAACTGTCGCTCGGGTTCAAGGCGATCGACACGCTCAAGTTTCTCGCGCTCGGTGCGGCCTTGCCGGCGGCGGTCGCGGTTGCCGTGCGCTGGCGGCGGCACGAACGGGGGCTGGCGCGGCTGCTCGACGTGATGATCGTCGCCGGCCTGATCGCGGCGCTGCTGCCCGAACCGACCTGGCGGCAATATCTGTTGCCGGTGCTGCCGCCGCTGTTCGTCCGGTTGGCATTGTTGTGGGAACATGCGCCGCCCGGCCGGTGGGAGCGTATCGCCTTCGTCACCTTCTTCTGCGCCGGCCTGGCGCCATCGGTCGAGGCGGTGGTGCTCACCGCGATCCATGGCGCGCCGATGGCCAATGCCGTGATCGACGGCGCGCGGCTCGCCGCGGCGATGGACAAGCAGCAGGTGACCGGCGCGGTCGCGACGCTGTCGCCGCAATATGTCGCGACGCTGTCGCCGCAATATGTCGCGGCGACCGGCCGCCCGATCGACCCGCGCTTTGCTGCCGGCCCCTTCTATTTCCGCAGTCACGACCTGCTCGATCCGGCGAGCGAGCGGTCGTTCGGCCTCGTCACGGCGAGGACGCTCGATCCGGCGACCTTGCCGCAGGCGGTGCTGGTCGGCGGCGATGCCGATGCGGAAGGGGGCGATGCCGCGCTCGAATCGAAGCTCGCCGCGGCGGCGGCGCCGCGCGCGATCGGCATCGAGCGGCTGAACGGTAAGTTTACGCTCTACGTGCTGCGCTGACGTCGACGCCGTCGCGCGCGTCGATCAGCGACCGATAATGCGCCATCAGGTCGACCGCGTGTTCGCGGTCGGTGCGCACCCGGTCGGCGGCAACGATCGCGGCCTTGCGCAATATCGCCGGTTCGCGCGCGAACAGCCGCTGGATCGCCTCTGCCGCGGATGCGACGTTGCGCGCGCGATAGGTCTCGCTGGTCAGCGGATCGGCCACCTCGGCACAGCCGCCGGTATCGGGAACCACCAGGGGCAGGCCCGACGCCATCGCTTCCGACGGCACCAGCCCGAACGGTTCGGCTTCGGAGCCATGGATCAGCGCGTCGGCGCTGGCCATGATGCGGGCGAGTTCGTTGCGCTCATAGACCGGGCGGAACAGCCGGATGTGCGGGTTGCCGCCGATCCGCGCCTCGAGCTTCTTGCTCTCCGGTCCGGTGCCGAGCAGCATCAGCCCGACCGGCAATTTGTCGCCCGCCTTGCGCACCGCGTCGATCACCAGCGGCCAGCGTTTCTCGCCGTGATGGCGGCCGATGCCGATCAACAAATGGCCCTCCGGCGGCAAGCCGAGCTGGCGCAGCATGGCGGCCCGTAACCGTTCGTCCCGCAAGGTGGGGGAAAAGTGGCTGCGCTCGATGCCCAACGTCATCGCGGCATCGACTCGCACCCCGCGCCGCGTCAGGCGCTTCTGCAGTGCCGGGCCGTTGGTCACGACGGTATCGTAGAGGTCGAGAAAGCGATTCATGTACCGCGCGTAGATGAAGCACGCATCCTCGATCTGCTCGGGCGCCGCAACGCCTTCGAACCAGCGCATCGGATAGGCCGCGATATTGTCGTTATGCATGAAGAACGACTTGAGCGCGGACCCCTGCCACTTGCCGACGATCCAGGCCGGCCGCCACGGCGAGGACGTCTCGACGACGTCGGGCTTGAGCTCGTCAAGCCAGCGCCAGATCGGTTCGTAGCGTGAGAACAGACCGTAATTCTTGTCGAACGGCAGGCCTGGCGACTTGATGTAGATGACCTTGCCGCCGCCCGCGCGTTCCTCGACGCGGTCTTCCTTGCCGCACGCGATGCAGACGAGTTCGTGGCCGAGGTCGGCCATGATCGCCATCTTGCGGTCGATATAGGTGCGGACGCCGCCGCCGGTCGGTGAATAGAATTCGTTGACGTCGACCACCAGCATCGCGCGGCCTAGATCTGGCGCTTGATCGCTGCCTGGACCGCGAACAGTGCGGCAAAGGCGATGTGGACGACCAGGGTCAGCGCGGTCGTGAAAGCAATGAGATTGGACAGGTCATTGCCCGCGCCGATGATGGCGGTGGTCATGGTCGCGAACACCAGGTCCTTGTTCACGAACGGCAGGCGTGACACCAGCATGCGTACGGCCGACAGGATCAGCCAGTCACCGATCCCGATGCCGGGCAAGCCGAAATGCCAGGCGAAGGCGATCAGGATGCAGCCGATCGAGAGCCGGGAGGCATGGACCCAGAAGATCCACCACAGGGTCTTGCGGTCGAGCGAGAACACCTTGCGCGAAAAGATCAGGAAGGGCAGGCACATCGCGATCACGACCGGAATGCCGATGGCCAAGCCGGTATAATAACGCTGCGGCAGTACCTCCAGCGCGAAGGGCAGGGCCAGCGCGGTCATGACCAAGGTCATGATGTTGCCGGAGATTGCCGAGAGGATCGAGACGTCCTTGACCGCGCCGAACGGGGCCGCGACCATCGTCGCCCGGGTCCGTGCCCAGGCGTAGAAATAGGCGTCACCGGAATAGCCGACCACCGCCTCGTTCGCGATGCGCTTCTTGATCAGCGCCCCGAATCCTTCGAACGGGATTTTCCACAGCCGCCGGAAGATGATGTAGTCGCCGGTCGGCGGCGAGATGTAGAGCAGTGCGAAGGCGATGTAATAGAGCCAGCTGTCGGGCGCCGCATGGCTGAGTCCCGCCAGGCCGGACCCGAGCAATTGCTTTGCCAGCCCCGCGATCATCGCGAGGCTCAGCACGCCGGCGATGATCATCGGCCAGCGGCTCTTCAGCGTCTTGACGGGTTCGAGCCCGGCAAGATCCTCCGCCGCATCGACAATCTTGGGCGCCAGTTTGGCGGCAGGATTGCTGGATGCCCCGACAAAGCCGCTGTTCATCGACGCTCCAAAAATCAGTTTATCCAATGTGTGGCAAGTCCATCCGCGTTCGGACCCACCTGAAATTCACAGCCGCTTAGCGGTAACGCACGACAGCGGCAATCGGCGTGCGATGGCCCGGTTGCCGCGAACGTCATGTGATTTGGGGGTGGCAAGGCCGATGCGCAAGTACTATGTTGCAATGCAGCATCGCTTGACGGTCTATTTCGGCTATTCGCCGCAAATTTTTCGTCGCTGAGAAACTTTTGCCACAAATTGACGTTAGCGCGCAAATTCATGCTCAGTCCTTACGCCCCCGTAAGAATCCTGACTTTTGCCCACACCTTGCGGGGAGGCGGGGTGGAGCGTGCGATGCTGCGCATGATCCGCGGCTGGGTCGAACTCGGGCAGCACGTCACCCTGGTCCTGAGTTCTGCACAGGGTCCGCTTGCGGCTGAAATCCCCGAAGGCGTGCGGCTGATCGAGCTCGGCACGACGCACCTGGGCATGATCGGCGCGCTGCCCGATGCCGTCCGGCAAGCCGATCCCGATATCGTGTTCTGTCCGGGCAATCACTATTCGAGCGCGGTCGCGTGGCTGAAATTGCGTTTGGGGCGTGGCTGTCCGCCCGTCGTCGGCAAGGTGTCGAATCGGCTCGACCGCAGCGACCAGCATTTTCCGGTCGCGCAGGGGTATCGGACCTTCCTCCGCGCCTATCCGAGCTTCATCGACCACTTGGTCGCAATGAGCCCGGCGATGGCGGACGAAACCATTCGGATGACCGGTATCGGCGCCGATCGCGTCAGCGTGATCGCCAATCCGCCGAGTCCGGAACCGGTCGGCGTGCCTACCCCGCCGTTGCAGAACACCGATTATCTTATCGGGATCGGCCGGCTGACGCAGCAGAAGCGCTGGGACCGGGCGATCGACGCTTTGGCCCGCGTCGAGCGGCGCGATGCCAAGCTGATGATCGTCGGCGAAGGCGAGATCCGGCACGAACTGGAGAATCAGGTCGACGCGCTGGGCCTGCGCGATCGTGTTCATCTGCCCGGTTATTCGACCAATCCGCGGCCCGCGCTCGCCCAGGCGCGCGCGCTCGTCCTGACGTCCGATTTCGAGGGCGTTCCTGGCGTGCTGCAGGAAGCGCTTGCCTTGGGGACGCCGGTGGTGACGACCGAATCGAGCGTCGCGATCCGTGAGATCGTCGCGCATCCGCATCTCGGCAGCATCGTGCCGACCGACGATCCCGCCGCGCTGGTGACGGCGTTCGACCATTGGCTGGCGCCCGATCGTCCGCGTCCCGATCCGGTGCCCGAACGCGGTCACGATTCGATCGAGCGCTATGTGCGTCTGTTCGAGGAACTGGCGCTCGACCGCAGGCTCAGCCGCCGGGGTTGAAGCGATCCGGGTGTGCCGCCGCGACGGCGGGGAGCGCCGATAGCGCGGCGTCGATCGCCACCAGCCGCGGGAAAGCATCGAGCGGGGTTTCCAACCGCCGCGCATTGTACAGCTGCGGGACCAGGCACAGGTCGGACAGGTCCGGCGCCGACCCGCCGAGGAACCGGCCGTCACCGGCCATCGCCTCGAGCGCGGCGAAGCCTTCGAGGATCCAGTGGCGATACCAGTCGTCGCGCCCCGCCTGGTCGATCCCCATGGCGCTCAGCCGGCGCAGGACGCGCAGATTGTCGACCGGGTGGATGTCGGCGGCGATCACCAGCGCGCGCTGCCAGGTCAACGCCCGGGCGAATGGCTCTTCCGGGATGAGGCGCGGTTCGGGGAACCTGGCATCGAGATAGTCGATGATCGCGAGGCTTTGTCCCAGGACATGGCCATCGATCTCCAGCGTGGGTACGAAACCCTGCGGATTGCGCGCGAGATTGTCGGCCGACCCCTGCTCGTGCCGCAGCAGGTTGACGTCGCTGCGCGCATAGTCGACGCCCTTGATCGCGAGCGCGATGCGCACGCGATAGCTGGCCGACGACCGCCAGTAATCGTGCAGCAGGATCGTCACGACATTACCGTCCGGGCGGCCGCCTCGGCATCCTCTTCCGCGGTCCGTTCCGAATTGCGTTCGAGCGCGACCTTGATCATTGCGGTCAGCGGATCGGCGAGCGCCAGGCCGAGTACCCCGAACAAGGTCGAAGCGAGGATCTGCATCGACAGCGTCAGGGCGGGGGGCAGATCGACCGTGCGGCGCGCCACCAGCGGAATGACGATCCAGCCGTCGAATGTCTGCACGACGAAATAGATGATGATCGCCGTCAGCCCCTTGTCCATCCCGGCGCTGAACCCGACCGAGACCATCAATACCCCGCTGACGAACGCGCCGATATTCGGGATGAAGGCGAGCATGCCGGTGATGATGCCGAGCACCATCGCCATCGGGATGCCGAACAGGCTGAGCGCGATCCACGTCACCACGCCCTCGAACGCCATCCCGGCAAGCCGTCCGGCGAGCAGGCGGCGAAGCTGGTGCGCCATCCGGCCCAGCGTCAGCGAGAATTCGGCGCGATAGTCGCTCGGCACCATCCATTGCAGCCCGCGGTCGTAGATGCGCGGTTCCATCGCGACGAACAGGCCGATGACCATGATCATGAACAGGGTGGTGAGGGCGCCCAGCGCAGTGCCGATCCAGCTGGTGAGCCTCCCGACCGATCCCACCGCCTGTTGCGCGAGGCCCTTGAGGTCCTCCGCGCCGGGGACGATGCCCTGCGACGCCGCCCATTGTGACAGGCGATCCGCCTGGACCTCCAGCGTCGATTGCAATTGGTGGAACTGCACGACGATCCCGGCACCCGTCTGATAGAAGGTCACGCCGATGAACGCGACCGTCAGGATGACGACGATCAGCAGCCGCCAGCCGCGCGGGATCGGCAGCACGCGACGGAGCAGGCGGACGCCGCCGTCGAGCATCGAGGCGAAGACGAGCCCGGCCAGGATGATCAGGATCGGCTGGATCAGGATGACCACCAGCGCCATCGTGGCGGCGAGTCCCAGCCAGGCAGCCGCACGCTTCAGCTCTCGCCGCAGCTCTGGGTCGCGCATTTCGTTCGGGCTGGGTTCGGCGACCAGCCCCCGGGGCTCGTCGGCCATCCTATTTGTCCTGTGTCGGGTGCAGCGACGTCCAGGCGCGCCCGCTGCGCAATCCGCCCCACCAGGTCAGCGGATTCCAGGTGGCGCTGCCGTTCTTGGAAAAGGTGATGAACTCGGCGCGGCCGCCGATATATTCCCACGGGACGGGCCCGCCCAGCCCGAGTTCGTCGAGCGGTACGCGGCTGTCCGCCGACTGATCGCGATTGTCGCCCATCAGGAACACGCGATGGGCGGGGATGGTGATCGGACCGTAATCGTCGGTCATGCTCGGGCCCAGGTCGACCGTCTCGTAGCTGCGGCCGTTGGGCAACGTTTCGCGTACCAGCGGCAGCTGGCAGAACGGCTTGCCGTTGACGATCTTGCGGCCGTCGGGGAACGCATTGCACGTCGTGTTCGCGTCGATCGGGATCAGCACGTTGTGCACGGGGCCGCGTTTCACCGGCACGTTGTTGAGGAACACGACGCCACCGCGCACTTCCAGCTTGTCGCCCGGCAGGCCGATGACGCGCTTGATATAGTCGGTATTGCGTCCGGGCGGCGTGACGATGACGACGTCGCCGCGCTCGGGCAGGCGGCCGAACAAGCGGCCGGGGATGAAGGGGAGCTGGACGCCCCAGCTTTCCTCTTCCTTGTGTTCGACCAGGCTCCGCCACATCGCAGCGGGATTGGGAATGGTCAGCGAGATGAACGACCAGCCATAGGCATATTTGGTCACGACCAGCTGATCGCCGACCTCCAGCCCCGGCAGCATCGATTCGGACGGGATGTAGAAGGGTTTCGCGATGAAGCTGTGGAATCCGAGCACCGCCAGAGCGAGCCAGAAGATTCCCGCGATCTCGCGCCATGCCGCCTTTGCCCGCGCACGCCATTTGTCCGCGGGAGGCTGGGCCGCCTCATGAGCCGAAGCCGCTCCGGGCTCGAATTCTCCGTCGTTCAACGCCAACTCGTCACTCATCCGTCATTCCCGTTTTCCGGTCCGATAGCATCATCCGGCGCCGGCCGCGCCTCAATCACCACGAAGGCTTGCGCCCAGGGATGATCGTCGGTCAGTGTTACATGTATATAAGACACGTGGCCAGCCGGCGTGATCGCATCGAGCCGTGCTTTGGCGCCCCCGGTCAGCGCCAGCGTCGGCGCGCCCGATCGGGCGTTGACCACGCCGATGTCCTTCATGAAGACGCCGGCCTTGAACCCGGTGCCGACCGCCTTGGAAAAGGCTTCCTTGGCGGCGAAGCGCTTGGCTAGCGTTCCCGCCTTGGTGAACGGTCGCCGGTTCGCCTTGGCGCGTTCGACATCGGTGAACACGCGATTCTCGAATCGCTCGCCGAACCGGTCGAGCGAATTCTGGATGCGCTCGATGTTGCAGAGATCGGAGCCGAGACCGATGATCATACATCCTCCCCGCTCGCGGGGAGGGGGACCAAGGCGCGTAGCGGCTTGGTGGAGGGGCGGTGCGGCAAGCGAGCCCGGCGTGGCCTGGCCCCTCCACCACGCGGCTGCGCCACGCGGTCCCCCTCCCCGTGAACGGGGAGGATCAACGCGCCGCATCCATCAGCGCGCGCATCCGGTGCACCACCGGCGCCAGGCCGTCGAAGATCGCCTCGCCGATCAGGAAATGGCCGATATTGAGTTCGCGGATCTGCGGAATCGCGGCGATCGGGATCACGTTGTCGAAGGTCAGGCCGTGGCCGGCATGCGGCTCGATGCCGGCCTTGGCCGCGAGCGCGGCGGCGTCGGCGATTCGCTTGAGCTCGACCGCCTGCGCTTCGCCCCCCAGCTCGCAATAGCGGCCGGTGTGAATCTCGACCACCGGCGCGCCCAGGCTGAGTGCGGCTTCGATCTGGCGCGGGTCGGGTTCGATGAACAGCGACACGCGGATATTGGCCTCGCTCAGCGCGCGTACCATCGGCGCCAGATGATTGTGCTGGCCGGCGGCGTCCAGGCCACCCTCGGTGGTGCGCTCCTCACGCTTTTCGGGAACGATGCAGGCTGCGTGCGGGCGGTGGCGGAGAGCGATCGCGAGCATCTCGTCGGTCGCGGCCATTTCGAGATTGAGCGGGATCGGCAGGTCGGCAGACAGCCGCGCTATGTCCTCGTCGGTGATGTGGCGGCGATCCTCTCGCAGATGCGCGGTGATGCCGTCGGCGCCCGCCCGTGCCGCGAGCAAGGCCGCGCGCACCGGATCAGGATAGCCCGATCCGCGCGCGTTCCGGACGGTCGCGACATGGTCGATATTGACGCCAAGGCGCAGGCTTTTGGGGGCTGAAGCGCTCATTCGGCGCTTCAGATACGGGCCCGGTCGGGGGCACGCAACGCTGCTTCGCCGCTAAAAACGACTCCCGCGCTTGAAGATTGCGTTCAGGGCGGCGTATAGGCCCGGGCCAGACGGGCCAAATCCGCGACTGACCGGGCCGCAGCGGCGGCTCAACGATTGAACGGGGTGACGCGACGACATGCGCTTTATCGGTGTGAAAACTGCGATGCTGGCGGCGGGGCTGATGCTCGCCGGTGCCGGCCAGGCCGCGCCACAGGCGCCCGCGGCGCCGCCGCCCGCTACTGCC
>CAZFTL010000026.1:0-38152 GCA_964521615.1 uncultured Stakelama sp.
AATGGGCCGCATTCATTGCCGATGGCGGCTATGCCGATCCGCGCCACTGGCTGTCCGACGGCTGGGCCTGGGTGCAGCGCGAGCGGATCGAAGCACCGCTCTATTGGGAACGACGCGACGGCGCCTGGACGCGCTTCGGGCTCGATGGACGGCGCCCGATCGATCCCGCCGCCCCGGTCACCCATGTCAGTTTCTTCGAAGCCGACGCCTATGCGAGCTGGGCTGGCGCTCGCTTGCCCACCGAAGCGGAGTGGGAGGCCGCGGCCGCGGCGAGCGACTCCGATGGCGGCAACCAGCTCGATGCCGCGGGTCCGGTCGAGCCGCGCCCGTCGCCGGGCGGCCCCGCTTTCTTCGGCGATGTCTGGGAATGGACCGGTAGCGCCTACCGTCCCTATCCCGGCTTCCGTCCGGTCGATGGCGCGGTCGGCGAGTATAATGGCAAGTTCATGAGCGGACAGTTCGTTCTGCGCGGCGGTTCGTGTGCGACACCGCGCGGCCATGTCCGGGCGAGCTATCGCAACTTCTTCTACCCCCACCAGCGTTGGCAATTCACCGGCGTGCGGTTGGCGAAAGACCTCTAGCGCGCCCAGGCGAGCTCCCCGGCAGAGGCCGGTGCGCTGACGAGGCAATGCAGCACTGCCGGTCACGGCAGTCCGATACTGGACCCGGCTGCCGCCGGGAAAGCGAAAGGCCGAGACGACATGTTGAAGCAGGAAATCGAAGACGGCACCCGCAGTTTTGCCGACCCGGCCTTTCGCGCCGACGTGCTCGACGGACTGACCCGGCGGCCGCGCGCGATTCCTGCGCGCTGGTTCTACGATCATCGCGGATCCGAACTGTTCGAGGCGATCACCGAATTGCCCGAATATTATCCGACCCGGACCGAGACGGCGCTGTTGCGATCGATCGCTGCCGAGATTGCGGAGCGGGTCGGGCCGAACCGCGCGGTGGTCGAATTCGGCTCGGGATCGTCGACCAAGACCCCCATCCTGCTCCAGGCGACCGATCCGTCGGCCTATGTCCCGATCGACATTTCGGGCGATTTCCTGCGCGAATCCTCGCGGGCGCTGGCCGAACGCTTTCCCGGCCTGCCGGTGTTTCCGGTCGAGGCGGACTTTCTCAAGCCGATTGCCCTGCCGCAGCAGGTCCGCGCCGCGCCCAAACTCGGCTTCTTTCCCGGCTCGACGATCGGCAACATGATCCCGCTGTCTTCGACCGATCTGCTCCGTGCGATGCGGGCATCGCTGGGCGAAGGGGCGATGCTGCTGATCGGGATGGATAGGATCAAGGATCGAGACGTGCTCGAGCGCGCCTATGACGATTCCGCCGGCGTCACTGCGGCGTTCAACCTCAACCTGCTCGAACGGATCAACCGCGAGCTCGACGGCACGATCCCGGTGGACGCATTCCGCCATCGCGCGATCTGGAACGACGATCGCGCGCGGATCGAAATGCATCTGGAGGCGGTACGCGATCTGGTATTCACCGTCGAAGGCCGCCCGTTCGGGATCAAGGCAGGCGAAACCATCCATACCGAGAACAGCCACAAATATGGCCCGCGCGATGCGCGGATGTTGCTGCGCGCGGGGGGCTGGACGCCGATCGCCGAATGGACCGATCCCGACGACCAGTTCGCGCTTTACCTGGCCGAGGCACAGGCGCTACGCCCCGCGCCGTGACGTCGCCACCCCTGATACACCGCGCCGCCGCGACCGGATTCGCGGACGGCGCCGACGTCTACGCCGCCAGCCGCCCGACCTATCCCGACGCGGCGCTCGACTGGCTCGGCGACCGCCTTTCGGTCGGGCGGGACAGCCAGGTGGTGGAAGTCGGCGCCGGCACCGGCCTGTTCACCCGCCTGCTGCTCGATACCGGCGCGAGCGTGGTGGCGACCGACCCGGTTCCCGAGATGCTCGCGCATCTCGCCTCGACCTTGCCGGGCGTGGCGACGGCGGTCGCCACCGCCGACGCTTTGCCGCTATCCGACGGCTCGGTCGACGCGGTGATCTGCGCCACCGCCTTCCACTGGTTCGCGACACCGCAGGTGCTCGCCGAATTCCACCGCGTGCTGCGGCCGGGCGGATCGCTCGGCCTGATCTGGAACGTGCGCGACACGGCTGTGCCCTGGGTTCGACAGCTGTCCGGGATCACCGACCGCCATCAGGACGACGCCCCGCGCCAGAAGTCGCAGGCGTGGCGCGACGTGTTTCCCGCCCCGGGATTTGCGCCGCTGCACGAAACGGTGATTCGCTACGATCATGTCGGAACGCCCGAAGACGTAATCATCGGCCGCACGCTGTCGACCAGTTTCATCGCCGCCTTGCCCGACGACCGCCGCGCCGCCGTCGTGGAGGAGGTCCGGGCGATGATCGCCGAAACGCCCGAGCTGGCCGGCCGCGATACTGTCGCCTTTCCTTATCTCACCAAGGCCTATGACTGCCGCCGGATAAGCTGATGCCGGCCTGGCCGGGAGGTTGCGCATTTCGTTCACACGCGCTTGCCGCGGGCGCGACGCCACGGCTAGGGCAGCGGCCAGACCAATTCTTCACGGAGAAGAGACATGCAGAGCGTCGGCGTGATCGGGGCGGGACAGATGGGCGCGGGGATCGCGCAGGTGTCGGCGCAGGCCGGCTATCACGTTTTGCTCGCCGACGTGTCGAAGGAGCGTGCCGACGCCGGCAAGGCCGGGATCGCGGCGCAACTCGCACGCGCCGTGTCGAAGGAGAAGATGACCGCTGAGGCGGCCGACCAGGCACTCGCGCGGATCGAGACGATCGAGGGCCCCTCGGCGATGGGCGAATGCGGCCTGATCATCGAGGCGGCGACCGAACGCGAGGAGATCAAGCGCGCGATCTTCGCCGAGGTCGGCAAGGTGCTCGGCACGACCGCCGTCCTCGCCTCGAACACCTCGTCGATCCCGATCACGCGCCTTGCCCAGGCGACGCCCGACCCGAAGCGCTTCATCGGCGTGCATTTCTTCAATCCCGTGCCCGTCATGGGGTTGATCGAAATCATCCGCGGCCTCGCGACCAGCGACGACACCGTGAAGTTGATCGAGACCTATGCCGCCGCGCTCGGCAAGCAGGTAGTGCGCGCCAACGACGCGCCCGGCTTCATCGTCAATCGCATCCTGATGCCGATGCTCAACGAGGCGTGCTTCGCGCTCGGCGAAGGCGTCGCGACGATCAGGGACATCGACCTCGCCTGCCAGCTCGGGCTCAATCATCCGATGGGTCCGCTGACCTTGGCGGACTTCATCGGCCTCGATACCTGCCTCGAGATCACCCGCGTACTGTTCGAGGGCACCGGCGACCCCAAGTTTCGCCCGGCACCGCTGCTGGTGAAATATGTCGAAGCCGGCTGGTACGGCCGCAAAACCGGCCGCGGCTTTTACGACTATTCGGGCGCGGAGCCGGTCCCGACGCGGTGAGCGAGACCCCTGACTCCCCTCCCGCGAGCGGGAGGGGAATACTTACAGCTGCTCCTACGAAATCAGCATCCCCGCGAGCGCCGCCGACATCAGGTTCGCCAGGCTGCCCGCCGCCAGCGCGCGAATGCCCAGTTTGGCGATCATCGGCCGCTGGTTGGGGGCGAGGCTGCCGGTCGACGCCATCTGGATCGCGATCGACGAGAAATTGGCGAAACCGCAAAGCGCGAAGGTGACTACCGCCCTGCTATGCTCCGACAGGTTCTTGATCTGGCCGAGGTCGATAAAGGCGACGAACTCGTTGAGCACGACCTTGGTGCCGAACAATTGACCGGCGGTGCCCGTCTCGTTCCACGGAATGTTGAGCAGATACATGATCGGCGAGAAGATATAACCGAGGACCAGTTGGAAGCTCAGCTCGGGATGCCCGAACCAGCTGCCGATCCCGCCCAGGATACCGTTGGCGAGCGCGACCAGCGAGACGAAGGCAAGCACCATCGCCGCCACCGCGACCGCAATCTTGACGCCGGTCTGCGCGCCCGACGCAGCGGCCATGATGACGTTCGAGGCCCGCTCCTCTTCGGGGTGCCCCTCGGCCAGCTTGATCGCTTCGTCTTCCTGCGCGAGCAAGGCCGCATGATCCTGTAGCGGGAGTTCGCCCTGACGCGAGGCTGGAATATCATCGGGCATGATGATCTTTGCCATCAGCAGCCCGCCGGGTGCCGACATGAACGACGCGGCGAGCAGATAGGGCAGCGAGCCCGGCCCGAGCAGCGCCGCATAGGCCGCCAGGATCGTCCCCGCAACGCCCGCCATGCCGACCGTCATCACCGCGAACAGCTGCGAGGGAGTGAGCGCGGCAAGGTAAGGCCGGATCACCAGCGGCGCCTCCGACTGACCGACGAAGATGTTGGCGGCGGCACACAGCGACTCGACTTTGCTGACGCCGACGATCTTTTCGATCGCGCCACCGACCCAGCGGACGATCAGCTGCATCAGACCGATGTGATAGAGGACGGCGACCAACGCGGCGAAGAAGATGATCACGGGCAATGCCGAGATCGCGAAGCCGTTGCTGAACTTGGGGTCGGTCGCGAGCGGCCCGAGGATGAGATTGGTGCCCTCATGCGCATAACCGAGCAGCGCCGAAACGCCCTCCGCCATCTTGCCGATCACCAGCTTGCCGGTCGCCGTATAGAGCACGAGCACGGCCATCGCGACCTGCAGCGCGAACGCCGCGCCGACGACGCGCAACCGGATCGCTTTGCGGTTGGTCGAGAGGAGGAACGCGATCACCAAAATGACCAGGATGCCGGCAAGGCCGATCAGGATACGTTGCATTCTCGGTAAGCCCCCACTCAACTCGCTTGCGCGCAACGGCTTTTCGACGGGCCGCTTGCGCTCGCGTGATCGTTCGATTTGGCGCGACTATGGCGGCAAAAAATCGTCTAGGACAGCCCCCGCGGGGAACGCCGATTTCAGTCATCTGGCGTTCATGTTCGCGGGATCACGCCTTAGCGCGCAGGCAGCCCGTTCCGCGTGGCACGGCGACGCCAGCAGAGGAGCAGAAGCAATGACCAAGATCATCAAGATGGCGGCAGCCGCGGTGGTGCTGGCGGGGATCGGCGCGGCCGGCCCCGCCTTTGCCGCGGACAATGTGATGAAGGTTTGCGGCGCGAAATACCAGGCGGCCAAAACCGCCAAAACGCTGCCTGCGAACCAGACCTGGAATCAGTTTCTCGCGCAGTGCCGCGCATCGATGGCGAAACCCGCCGCGGTGACGACGCCGGCCAAGCCCGCCCCGGCGATCGGTCCCAAACCGGCGGTCAAGCCGGCCGTGGTCGCCCCGAAACCGGCGGTGAAGACGCCGGGCCAGCCGTCCGCCGCCCAGGCCGCTATGTACGCCCGCGAGCGCCAGTGCGGGGCGCAATATCGCGCCGACAAGGCCGCCAAGAAGATTCCCGCCGGTCAGACCTGGCCGCAATATTGGAGCGCCTGCAACAAACGCATGAAATAGCCCTCTGACCTGCCCGGCCGGCGGCAACCGGCCGGGCCATTTGATCGGCATATCGGCGGCTCGCGGCTATGGTGCTCGCCCGGACAGATTGATCGGTTTTGGAGGTAACAGCCCACCAACGCCGCGCCGATTGCGATATCCCCTTCCTCATGAACGCGGCGCCTGAATCCGCCGCCGTTCCTCGCAGAAGGAAGGAGATCAGATGACCCCGATCGTGAAGATGTCCCTGGTGACGATGGCGACGACGATCGCCGCCGCAATGGCCGCCGCCAGCCCGGCCTCGGCTGCCGACAACCCGATGAAGATCTGCGGTGCGAAGTATCGGGAGGCGAAGGCCGCGGGAACGCTCGCCGCCGGGCAAAGCTGGATGCAATTCCTCGCCCAGTGCCGCGCATCGCTGCCCAAATCGCCGGCGGACAAACCGGCCGCCGTCGATGGCGATAAAGTCGCCGTTCCGGCCGGTGCCAAGCGCCCCCGGAGCGCTGCGCAGACCGCCACGGCGTCGCGGCAGCACCAATGCGGCGATCAGTGGAAAGCGGACAAAGCGGCGGGCAAGATCCCGCCCGGCCAGACCTGGCCGCAATATTGGAGCGCGTGCAACAAGCGGCTGAAATAGGTTATCCACGGCTCGGATGCCCGACGGCATTCGGGCCGTTTGACCTGTGCGGATTTGCCGCTAGCGTCACGGCGCATGGAAACACCTGCCCCTGCGATCCCGCGGTCGCTTTTCGTCTTTTCGATCCTTTACGGCGGCATGGTCTGCATGGCCGGTGTGCTCGGGGTCAAACAGGTCGCGCTAGGGCCACTGGCAGTCGAAGCCGGGATTTTCGGCTTCCTGCTGCTTGTCGTGCTGTCGAGCGCGGTGGCCGAGATCCACGGCCAGAAAACCGCAACCCTGCTCGTGCGATTGGGATTCGTTCCGCTTTTCGTGTCGGCGGCGTTGATCCAGATCGTCCTGGCACTGCCGCATGATCCGGGCATGTATCCGCCCGCAATCGACGCCTTTCCGATCGTCGTCGGCCAGAGCGTCCGCATGATGCTCGCCGGGTTCATCTCCTACGGCATCTCGCAGACGCTCAACGTCTTCATCTTTTCGAAGCTCAAGGGCCAGGAAGGCCAAGGCCACCTCGTCTGGTTCCGCGGCATGGTGGCGAGCGTGATCAGCCAGATCGTCGATACCGTGTTGTTCATCACCATCTCGTTCTATGGCGAGCGGCCGATCCTCCAGCTCATGGAGGGCCAGATGTTGACCAAGGTCGTGCTCTCGATCGTCCTGGTGCCCTTCCTCATCACCGGCTTCGTTGCGCTGGGCAAGAGGCTGGACAGGATTTGAACGCCACCGCTTTCCGTCAGCAGCCCGCCGACACGGCCTCGTAGAGCACCTGCGGCACGCGCGACACGAACCAGTTGGGGTTCTTCGCCGGTTGTCCTAAAGGGCCTCGCCATGACCGACTACGCGCCCTCGCCCCAATTGCTCGCCAAGGCCGAGATCCTCGTCGAAGCGCTGCCGTACATGCAGCGGTATGCGGGTCAGACTTTCGTGATCAAATATGGCGGCCACGCGATGGGAGACCCCGAAGCGCAGCGCGATTTCGCGGAGGACGTGGTCCTGCTGAAGGCGGTCGGGATCAACCCGGTAGTGGTGCATGGCGGCGGCCCGCAGATCGGCTCGATGCTCAAGCGGCTGGGCGTCGAATCGCGGTTCATCGGCGGCCTGCGCGTCACCGACGCAGCGACCGCCGAGGTCGCCGAGATGGTCCTGGCCGGCAAGATCAACAAGGAAATCGTCGGCTGGATAGCGGCGCTCGGCGGCCGGGCAGTCGGCATTTCGGGCAAGGACGCCAATCTCGTCATCGCCGAAAAGGTCACGCGCACCGAACCCGACCGCAATTCGGGGATCGAACGCCATGTCGACCTGGGCTTTGTCGGCGAACCGACCAGGGTCGATCCGTCGATCCTCAAGAATCTGGCGCGCGACGGCTTCATTCCGGTGGTCGCGCCGGTCGCGCTGGGCGACGACAGCGAAACCTACAACATCAACGCCGACACGATGGCGGGCGCGATCGCCGGCGCGCTCGGCGCGACGCGCTTCTTCTTGCTGACCGACGTTGCGGGCGTACTCAACAAGGCCGGCGAGCTTCAGACCGACCTCGACCGCGCGGCGATCGAGGCGATGAAGGACGACGGGACGATCTCCGGCGGGATGATTCCCAAGGTCGATACCTGCGTTTCGGCGGTCGAGGCGGGGGTCGAAGCCGCGGTCATCCTGGACGGCCGCGTTCCGCATGCGATGCTGCTGGAAATCTTCACCAGGCGCGGCGCGGGTACCTTGGTGCGCGCCTGAGCTTGCCTCACCGGCCCCGGCCAGTGTATTAATCGGTCAGTACAGTGGAGACCGCCTTGAGTTCGTTCCTGCTAATGTTCCTGAACATCGTCCAGATCCTGCTCGATGTCGCCAGCTTCATCATCATCGCGCAATTCGTGCTGTCGATCCTGCTCGTGTTCAACGTGGTCAGCCTGCACAATGATTTCATCAACAGCCTGTGGCGTGCGCTCGAGGCGATCACCGCTCCGGTCTACCGCCCGATCCGCCGTATCCTGCCCGATACCGGCGCGATCGATTTCTCGCCGATGGTGGTGCTGATCATCATCAGGATTCTCGAGGCGGCGGTCCTGCCCTGGCTGGCCGGCTTGATCTACGGCCAGTGACCGGTCGGCACGCGGACGGCATCGACCTCGCCGTTCGCGTGACCCCGCGCGCCTCGCGCAACACGCTGGAAGCCGGCCCCGGGCATGCCGTGGCCCGGCTTGCCGCGCCGCCGGTGGACGGCGCCGCCAACGAGGCGCTGATCAAGCTGGTCGCAGACCATTTCGGCGTGGCGAAGCGCGCCGTCCGGCTGGTCGCCGGTGACCGCGCGCGGCTCAAGCGGCTGACGATCGCGGGCGATGCCGAAGCGCTGGCGAAGATCGCCGCCGCGCTCTATCAGGCCGAGCCATGACGGCGAGCATCATCGACGGAAAAGGCTTCGCGCAGGGCCTGCGCGAGCGGATCGCAACCCAGGTCGCGGCATTTCGCGCCGCCGCCGGCCGTGCGCCCGGGCTGGCGGTCGTGCTGGTCGGCGAGGACCCGGCCTCCGCGGTCTACGTCCGCAGCAAGCACAAGGCGACCGTCGCCGCGGGAATGGAAAGCTTCGAACACAAGTTGCCGGCCGACACGTCGCAGGACGATCTGCTCGCGTTGGTCGACCGGCTCAATGCCGACCCCGCGGTCGACGGCATCCTGGTTCAGCTGCCGCTGCCCGGTCATATCGACGAGCGCGCGGTGACGACGCGGATCGACCCGGACAAGGATGTCGACGGCTTCCATCCGGTCAATGCCGGGCGACTGGCGACCGGGCTCCATGGCTTCGTGCCCTGCACCCCACTCGGCAGCCTGATGCTGCTCAAGGACCAACTCGGCGACCTGACCGGGCTCGACGCCGTGGTGATCGGCCGCTCGAACATCGTCGGAAAGCCGATGGCGCAATTGCTCACGAAGGAAAGCTGCACCGTCACGGTCGCGCATTCGAAGACCAGGGACCTGTCGAGCGTGGTCAAGCGCGCCGACATCGTCGTCGCCGCGGTCGGCCGGCCGGAAATGGTCAAGGGTGACTGGATCAAGCCCGGCGCCACCGTGATCGACGTCGGCATCAACCGCGAGCCGCCCGAGGCCGGGGGCAGCAACGGACAGCTGGTCGGCGATGTCGACTTCGCCGGCGCATTGAGCGTGGCGGGCGCGATCACCCCGGTGCCGGGCGGGGTGGGCCCGATGACGATCGCGGTGCTGCTGAGGAACACGTTGGTGTCCGCACACCGCCGTGAGAAGGTTCCGTACGACGAGGATGCGTTATGATCCCGTTGTTGCTCGCGCTGGCGGCTCCCGCCGACGCGCCGGCGATGACGCCGATCGAGGCGGAACGTGCGTTTTCGGCTGACGCGAAGACCATCGGGCAATGGACCGCATTCCGCAAATGGTCGACCGACGACGCGGTGATGTTCGTGCCGCAGCCAACCAACGCGCATGATTTTCTGACGGCGCTCAAGGATCCGGCACAGGCGATCGACTGGTGGCCGACCGCGACATATCTCTCCTGTGATGGAAAGACGGCCGTCAACACAGGGGGCTGGAAGCGGCCAGACGGAAGCGTTGGCTATTTTACAACCGTCTGGCAGCGGCAGGCCGATGGCGGCTGGAAGTGGATACTCGATTCCGGTGACGGCTCAACCCAACTTAGGGAACGTGTTGCTGAACCCACCATGCGAAGGGCGACATGCCCGGGACCACAGCTCCCGCCGCCAGCTTATCAGGATGTCGGCCCTCCGGGAGCACCGACATCCACAGAGGGTTTCAGCGGCTCAGCGGATGGATCGCTCGCCTGGCATTGGATTAGATGGTCGGACGGGCTGCGCGAGCTGACTGTGGAGATCACCAACCGGGGAACACCAACGGCAACAGGACTTGAGGGTGGTTCTCGTGAAGTAGTGATCCGCGACAGAGTGCTGCCCGCCAAATGATCGAACTCTACCTCTCCGCGCTCGTCACCTTCTTCGTCGTGATCGACCCGCCGGGGTGCGCGCCGATCTATGCCGGGCTGACCAACGGTGCGTCGCCGGCGAACCGGCGATCGATGGCAATCCGTGCCGTGGTGGTCGCCTCGATCATCCTGTTCGTATTTGCCGCGGTGGGCGAGGCATTGCTCAACGCGCTCGGCGTCAGCCTGTCGGCATTCCGCATCGCCGGCGGTATCATGCTGTTCCTGATCGCGCTCGAAATGGTGTTCGAGAAGCGCACCGAGCGCCGCGAGGACCGCGCCGCCAAGGTCGCGAGCACGCCCGAGGTGGAGGACGTCTCGATCTTCCCGATGGCGATGCCGATGATCGCCGGCCCCGGTTCGATCGCGTCGGTCATGCTCATGATGAGCCGCAACCACGGGGTCGAGAGGGTTGCGGTGGTGCTGGCGGCGCTCGCCACGATCCTGGCCCTGACGCTCGTCGCGCTGCTCGCGGCCGGGCCATTGATGCGGCTGCTCGGGGCGCGGATCGAGGCGGTGATCACGCGGATCCTGGGCGTGCTGCTCGGCGCGCTGGCAGTCCAGTTCGTGATCGACGGCATCCGGATCAGCCTGGGGCTGACGTGAATTGCGGTTCCCTCGTGCTCCGCGTCCGTGACGTCGTTATCAGCTGATCCGGAACAGCCGCAGCGGCGAATTCTTCGGTAACGGCAACGGCTGGAGGAACGGAAAGGTCTCGCCGTTCGCCAAGCGGTCGTAGAAGCCGCCCGGGTTGCGCACGCGATAGATCGTCGATTCCGCCATGTTCGGACATACTAGCAGCAACGTCGCACCATGCCGCTTCGCAATGGCGAGGAATTGCTCGGGCGAACCGCCGAACGCGTGCTGCACGTCGAGGATCGCGTCGCCGTTACGATGATAGGGGCCAGCGACCGCCTTGTGATGCGTGATTGTGATGATCCGGGGACCGAGATCGACGAAGCTGAAGATCGTCGCCGGCGGGTATCGGTTGAGCGGCGCCAGGTTGCTGATGAAGGGACAGCGCGCACCCGCGCGGTTCACCGTCGCGGTGCGCGCATCAGGTTTGTCGATCGGCAGCAGCTTGAGCGACAGCCCGCTGAACAGGCCCGAAGCGATCAGCACCACCGCGACCGGTCCGAAGACGCGTACCAGCATATTGGGGCTGTCGAGCAACAACGGCACGGCGATCCAGATCAGCGCCGCCGCGCCCGGCACGGCGAGCAATTGCGCCCCCGGACCCGCGCGTGCCTGCCACAATAGCATCAGGCAGGCGAACAAGGTGAACAACGTCACTGCCGCCCAGCCGACCGTGTTCGCTGCGCGCGCGTCGATTGCCCGCTTGGTCGCGATTGCGGCACCCAGCAGGCCGATCACCGGCAAGGTGACGATCGGGAACGCCTGGCGGAACGGGTGCATATAGATCGGCTTGGCCTCCCGCACATTGTCGAGCCAGTTGCGTACCAGTTCGGGCGATGCCTGTTCGGGTCGCCCGAGACATTGCGGGAAGAGCAAGGCGAAACCGGCGGCAATCACCGCGCCCGCCACCACCGCCAGGCCCAGCCGCGCCAGTCGTGACGACGGGCTCAGCCAGGCGAGAACGAACAGGAAACCGCCCGCCGCCAGCATGGCGGTGAGATAGACGGGGGTCAGCGCATCGCAGCGCATCACCGTATTGGCATAGGAAGCGAACGCGCCATAGCCGACCGCGGTCCCGCTCGCGAGACTGACCGCATAGGCCGCCACGCGGCGCGCCTCCGCTCGGTCCCAGATCCATTGCAAGGTAATGATGGCGCCCGCCATCGCCGCGAACGGCAGCATTTCCAGCCCGATCGAGATGCTGACCGCACTCGCCAGCCCGACGATGACGCCACCCCGCGCCCCCTTGGGATCGGACAGGCCGGCGACGGTCAGGCTCAGCATCGCGAGCTGCCAGCCATGATGGTCGATACGATCGGGCGCAAACATCAGCATCGTCGGCGTGCAGGCGCAGACCAGGAGCGCCATCGCCAGCGGCCAGGAATGCGGGCTGACTAGCCGGCGCACCGTGGCGCCGAGACCGACAAAGGCGATCGACAATGGCAGCAACGGGGCGATACCACAGGCGATCCGCTCCGCCTCCGGCGTGCCCAGGAACGGCCGCAGGGCGAGAATCAGGCCGGCGATCGGCAAATCGACGATCCGGCTCCAATGGATATCGAAGCCGCCGGGCGGATCGAGATAATAGTTGCGCAGGTCGTACCATCGCTGGCCGTCGAGCAGCGCGCGCACCTGCATCAGCCGCATATTGTCGTCGGTATCGCCGAGTCCGAGCGTCTGGATCTGCCCCCAGCGATCGAACAGATACCAGAGCGTGACGCAGAACCAGGCGAGCAGCGCATAGCGGATCCAGTGGCGGTCGAATTCGCCGACCGTATCGGTCCACCAGACCTCGATCTTGGTCGGCGCGGTCTCGCCCCGGCCCAGTGCGGCGCCCGGTTCCATCCACGGCTCTTCGATCTTGTTCAAAATGCTTACCTCGCGCGTGGTCGCGCCTTACGGCCTGTCACGGCACCCGGCAACGGTCCGGACGACTTCCCATTGCCGGGCACGGGTGCAGGCCCTAAGGGGGCGCCCACCAGGGCGAGCGTGTGACGGCTATTCTTAAACAAATCGATCAATGGCGGGAAAGCGGGCTGCTCGGCCAGCTGATTCGCTTCGGCATTGCCGGGGGGATTTCGACGCTGATCTATTCGGCCGTCTATCTGCCGCTGACGATCTGGGTGTTCCGCGGGCCGCACGCGGTCTACGCCGTGCCATTCGCCTTCGCCGTCGCGGTGACCGCGGGCTTCTTCCTCCACAGCAAGTGGAGCTTCAAGGACCATGGCACGCGCCAGCCGGGCGGCGTGCAGCAGGTCAAGTTCGTCATGGTGCAGGCGTCGGGGATGGGGCTCAACGCGGTCATCACCTGGATCGGCACGGCTCTACTCGGCTATCCTGCCTGGGCGCCGCTGCTGCCGGCGGTCGGACTGGCGACGATCTTCACCTTCATTCTCAATCGCTGGCTGGTGTTCGCCTGATGGACCGTATCGTTTATGACCGCATGGCGGAGCACGATTCCTCGCATTGGTGGTACGTCGCGCGCCGCGACATCCTGCACGATTATGTCGCGCGCTATGCCGACTTGCCGAAGGACGCACGAATCCTCGAAATCGGTTGCGGCACCGGTCACAATTTGCCGATGCTCCAGCACTTCGGCGAGGTCGACGCGATCGAGATCGACCCGGCCGCCGCCGCGATCGCCAGCAAGCGGCTGAACAAGCCGGTCGGCAATGCTCCCCTGCCGACATTGCCGGGAATCGACCGTGCCAGCTACGACATGATCGCCGTGCTCGACGTGGTCGAGCATATCGACGACGATGTCGCCGCGCTCCGCGCGATGAAGGATTGCCTGAAGCCCGGCGGCAAGATCCTGATCGCGGTGCCGGCGCATCAATGGATGTGGTCGGCGCACGACGTGGTGAACCACCATCACCGCCGCTATTCGAAGGCGAGCCTGAAAAAGGCGATCCATGCCGCGGGGCTCGAAACGCGCAAGTTCGGCTACTTCAATTCACTATTGTTCCCGCTGGCTGCCGCGGCGCGCGTCGCGGGACGCCTGACCGGCCGCGACGACAGCGACGATTCGCCGCCGCCGGGTCCGGTCAACAAGCTGTTCCAGGGGATTTTCCGGCTGGAACGCCACATGGTGGGACGCGTGCCGATGACCCCGGGCGTGTCGATCCTGACGCTGGCGGTACCGAAGGGGTAGATCATTCCTCCCCGTGGGGAGGGACTGCGCGGCGCAGTCGCGTGGCGGCGGGGTTATCCTCGCGGGACTCGCTGGAGGCGCGCCCCCTCCACCAATCCGCTACGCGGCTTGGTCCCCCTCCCCGCAAGCGGGGAGGAAACGATCCTCCGCACGATATCCGAGCGTCGCCTTGCCTTGCACCGGGCCCGCGACATCCGACACCAGATAGAGCGGCCGCCGCTTCGATTCGACGTACAACCGGCCGAGATATTCGCCGATCATCCCGAGCACGAACATCTGCACCGCGCCGAGCAGCACGACGATGAACGCCAGCGACGTCCAGCCCGGCACTGCGCTTCCCGAGAAGAAGCCCACCGCAATGTACAAGAGCAGCAGGAACGACGCCCCGGTCAGCGCGAGGCCGACATGGCTGGCGAAGGTCAGCGGCTTGGTCGAGAAGCCGGTCATCGCATCGAACGCGAGCCGCAGCATCTTCGACAGCGGATAATTGGTCTCGCCCGCGAAACGCTCGGCGCGGTCGTAGGGGAACGGTACCTGGCGGAAGCCGACCCAGGCGACCATGCCGCGGATGAAGCGCGCCTGTTCGGGCAGCGACAGGAAGGCGTCGAGCGCGCGGCGCGACATCAGGCGAAAATCGCCGGTGTCGAGTGGAATCGGCGTGTCGGTGACGCGATCGAGCAGGCGATAGAAGGCCGCAGCGGTCGCCTTCTTGAAGAAGGTTTCGCCGTCGCGCTTGCGCCGCACGGCATAGACCACGTCGGCTTCCTCTGCCGCCATCATCCTGCGCATGTCGCCGAGCAGCTCGGGCGGATCCTGCAAATCGGCATCGATGATCAGGATCTGCTCGCCCGCGCACAAATCGAGCCCCGCGGTCAAGGCAAGCTGGTGGCCGTGGTTGCGCGACAGGTTGATCGCGACCAGCCTTGGGTCGCTCGCCGACAGCCGGCGCATGATCGGCCAACTGTCGTCCTTCGACCCGTCGTTGATCAGGACCAGTTCGTAATCCTCCCCGACTTCCGCCCTGGCGGCGGCAGTGACGCGCGCGTGGAGCGTCTCGAGGCTCAGCGCCTCGTTATAGCAGGGAACGACGATCGACAGCTGGGGACGGTGCATGGCGGCGCTCCTTAGTCGTCCGCGCGGCGCGCGTCATCGGGTTTCGTGGTTTCCGCCGCCGCGCCGCGCGCCTGCGCCTTGCGCCGGTGAAGATTGGCGCGCAGCTGCGCCGCAAGCTTCGCCGCGCGCTCTTCCTTGGTGTCCTTCATCGGCATATCGGTGGAATCACCTAAACCCGCGTACCGCGCCTTGACAATATCCGGGTCGGCGGACATAGGCGCGCCTCCGTCGTGGCCTTGCGGCCCCGCGAGAGTGCTGCCGTAGCTCAGTGGTAGAGCGCATCCTTGGTAAGGCTGAGGTCGTGAGTTCAATCCTCACCGGCAGCACCAGTTTCCCCTGATAAATCAATATCTTAGATACACCCCTTCCGGGGGCCGGCATCGATTTTTGCGCCACGGAAGCACCACGGAAGCAGCTGGAAGCAAATGTCCGGCGGCTCTGGCGCACAGCCCTGGCGTAGATTGGCGGATCTGACGCGGCCGCGGAGCTCGGGAGTCGGTGGCCACGCATCGGTATGGGATGATCATCGCGCTGGCGCGCGGGCAGCACTTCCGTCCGCAATGGCCTGAATGATTCGGCACTCTGCCGTTCTCGCGCCATTGCAACTGGTCGCCACCATCGCGAGTTCGTCGCGCAGCGCGGTGAGCTGCGCCAAACGGTCTTCAACCTCGGTGAGATGCTGCGCGGCGATCGCGGAAGCCTCGGCGCATTCGCGGTCCGGCTCGCCGTCGAGCGCGATCAGGGATCGTATCTCGTCGATCGAGAAACCGAGCCTTCGTCCATTACGGATGAAATGAAGGCGGCGGACGTCGCTACCGGCATAGCTGCGCCGACCCGAATCCGTGCGCGGCGGCGTGTCGAGCAGGCCGATCGATTCGTAAAAGCGGATCGTCGTCACCTTGGTGCCCGTCTTCCGCGCGAGCGCGCCGATCATCATTGCCTGGCTCAAGACTGCCCTTCCCACACGCTAATGCGAATTCTTCGCAAGAAATCGCTTGATCCTATAGTGACTGTAGCATGTAGCGGACGCCCGATGAACGAATCAGATTCCTGCGGCTGTCACGGCGATCAGAAACTGGCGGCGGTCGACCCCGGCTATCGGCGCGCGCTCGCGATCGTCGTGGCGCTCAACCTCGGGTTCGGCCTGATGGAGATCGTGGGTGGCTTCATCGCCGACAGCCAGGCGCTCAAGGCGGATTCGCTCGATTTCCTGGGCGACGGCTCGATCAGCCTGCTTGGCTTGCTGGCGCTCCATTGGACCGCGCGCGGCCGCGCGCGCGTCGCGCTGTCGCAAGGTGTCTTCCTCGGGCTTCTCGGCCTGGGGGTGATTGGTTTCGCCACCTGGCGGGCGTTTCACGCCACGCTCCCCGAAGCCGAACTCATGGGGGCGATCGGTATCGCGGCGCTCGCCATCAATGTCGGCTCGGCGTTGCTTCTGCTGCGCTACCGCGAAGGCGACGCGAATGTCCGCGCGATCTGGCTATTCAGCCGCAACGACGCGGTCGCCAACGTCGCCGTCATCTTCGCGGCGCTGCTGGTCGGCGTGACCGGCCAGGCATGGCCCGATCTTGCCGTCGCCGGGGTGATCGCCCTGCTCTTCCTTCACTCGGCCTATGAAATCGTCGGCGGCGCCTGGCGCGAACTGACGCCCGGAGCGAAATGATGACGTCCGTCGACCGACACTTTCGGCACTTCCTGACCGTGTTCGCGGCCCTTCTCGCCTTTTGCACCGCGCTCCCGGCAGCCGCGCAGACGCCGGCCGACGACGTTCAGACCGCGTGGCGGCTACTCGATTACATGGCGGTCGATTATGGCGGCGCGGTCGCCAATGGCCGCGTGAAGAGCGCGTCCGAATATGCCGAGATGACCGAGTTCGCGGCTTCGGTGTCAGCGAAGATCGGCGCCTTGCC
Source organism: uncultured Stakelama sp. (assembly GCA_964521615.1). Taxonomy (GTDB): domain Bacteria; phylum Pseudomonadota; class Alphaproteobacteria; order Sphingomonadales; family Sphingomonadaceae; genus Sphingomonas. Next base: position 16,826 of record CAZFTL010000026.1, read on the forward strand.
GGTGAAACCGCAACGTGCCGCGCTCCTCGCGGGCGCCCAGGCACTCCAAGCGATGATCGCCGCCAAGGCCGCGCCCGAGACGGTCGGTTCCGCCGCGCATCGCCTCGCCGCCGATCTGCTCGCCGCCTATCCCGTGCCGCTCGCACCGAACGCTGCGCCGAGCATCCCGCGAGGGACCGCGCTGTTCGCGAGCAATTGCGCGGCCTGTCACGGCATGACGGGCGACGGTCATGGGCCTAACGCTGCAAAGCTCGCCACACCCCCGATTGCCTTCACCGATGCCGGGCGCGCACGCCAGCGCAGCATCTTCGCTCTGTACCAGGTGATCTCGCAGGGCATCGACGGAACCGCGATGCAGAGTTTCGCCGATCTTCCGGCCGCTGATCGCTGGGCGCTCGCGTTCCGCGCTGGCCAGTTCTCGACCAGCGACGCGCTGGCCCAGCAAGGCGAAGCGATCTGGAAGGCGGACGCGGCAGTGCGGCGGCGCATTCCCGACCTCAAGACCTTGGTGGCGCTGACGCCTTCCGCACTGGCGGGCGACCTCGGTCCGGCGCGCGCGGATGCCGTCATGGCCTATCTTCGGCGCAATCCCGGCGTGCTCGTCCAGCAGGTCGCCAATCCGCTGGCGCTCGTCCGCGAGAAGCTGGCCGCCAGCCTTGCCGCCTATCGGGCCGGCAATGCCGGGAAGGCGAAGGAGCTGGCGCTTTCCGCTTATCTGGACGGCTTCGAGCCGGTCGAGCCCGCGCTCGGCGCACGCGATGCCACGTTGCTCGCCCGTATCGAGGGCGCGATGGGCGAATATCGTGCCGCGATCGACCAGCGTGCCAGCGCCGACGATCTCGCAACGCGTGTCGAGGTACTCGACGGCCTCTTCGACGACGCGGAAGCCGCGCTGTCCCCCGATGCTGCGAGCAGCGCGTCGACCTTTGTCGGCGCGCTCACCATCCTGTTGCGCGAAGGCCTGGAAGCGCTGCTGATCGTCGTCGCCATGATCGCGTTCCTGCGCAAGGCCGAGCGCACCGAAGTGCTGCCCTATGTCCATGGCGGCTGGATCGGCGCGCTCGCGGCAGGGCTGCTGACCTGGGTGATCGCGACCTATGCGATCGGCATCAGCGGCGCGAGCCGCGAACTCACCGAAGGGTTCGGCTCGCTGTTCGCCGCCGTCGTGCTGCTCTCGGTCGGGATCTGGATGCACGGCAAGTCGCAGGCCGACCAATGGCAGCGCTATATCCAGGAGCGGATGTCGCGGGCGCTCTCCGGACGCTCCGCCTGGTTCCTGTTCGGTCTCGCCTTCGTCGTCGTCTATCGCGAGGTGTTCGAGACGATCCTGTTCTATGCGGCGCTCTGGGCGCAGGGTAATGGCGGCGCGCTGCTTGCCGGTGCGGGCACGGCGGTGCTGCTCCTTGCGGTCATTGCCTGGGCAATGCTGCGCTACAGCCGGCGGCTGCCCGTCGCGCAATTCTTCCGCTACAGCGCCTGGCTGATGGCGCTGTTGACGGTGGTTCTCGCCGGCAAGGGCGTGGCGGCGCTTCAAGAAGCCGGCATCATCGGCATCGCGCCATTCCACGGTGCGCCGCGCGTCTCGATGCTCGGCCTGTTCCCCACCTGGCAAACGATCCTCGCGCAGCTGCTACTGGCCGGCGCGACCGCGTTCGGTTTCGCTTGGAACGCGCGTAGCGCGGCGCGCGCCCAGCCAGCGAGACCCTGACGCCGTTGGCCCCGGTGCGGCCGGGACTTCAAACCAAGGCTGGTCCCGGGTGCGACAGCATTGGCGCTTCTCGAGGCGGGTTCTGCTGTCGCTAGCGGCTCAGTCCTCGCCGCCTTCCGAGGCCGGGCCCCCGGATTCGATCTGTTGGGCGCGCAGCGCGGCTCCCAGCTCCTCGCGAAGCGCCCGGCCCCAATGTTTCTTCCAGGGCCGCAAAGGAGAAGGAAGCGACACGCCCGGCTCGGCCGTGCGCCCGGAGTTTCGCATTGTCCGCATCGGTCCAGGGCGCACCCCGGTTAGGCCGCGGCATGGGACTGCCCGAGCATGGCACGCAAAGGGCGGTCCAAGCGCGTCACCGCCTGCGCCGGGATGGCCGGTTGGCGGGCCGATGCGCGGTGGACGGCTTCTTTTGGGTGAGGTAGCTTCGAAGCGCGGCGTCGGTCTCGCAGATGCGGGCATGCGCCTGCTTCGACGGGCGACCCCGCATCAACCAGGCCAGCGCGCCACGATATTCGATGCGGTGCCGCAGCCTGGTCCCCTTCGGATCGGGCGTCAGCTCATAGCTCTCGATGTGCTGGAAGACGTGCCGTATGCCCGTCTCCCATTCCAGGACGGCGTTCGGTTCGAGCCGGCTGATCGTGGCCGGCGAGTGCCGCGCCCGCTTCGTCACCAGCGTGCTGGTATATTGATAGTCGATGGCGGCCCCTTGGCGGGCTTCGCCCGTGATCCGGTTGAACGGATGCCAGTCGCGGTAGTGCGCGAAATCGGTCAGCAGGCGCCAGACCCGGGCAGGCGGTGCTTCGACCAGGGTGTCGTTCTCGACCCCGCTCATCCGCCGCGGTCCCGATAGGCGAGGAGCCGAAGCGCATTGAACACGACCAGCAAGGTCGAGCCTTCGTGCGCGGCGACCGCCGGGCCGATTCCGAGACCGAAGATGGTGGCGGGCACCAGCAGCGCCACGACGCCGAGGCTCACGAACACATTCTGGCGGATGATCCTGCGCGTGCTCCGGCTGAGCCCGACCGCGAACGGCAAATGCGCGAGATCGTCGGCCATCAGCGCGACATCGGCGGTCTCGAGCGCGACGTCCGACCCGGCCGCGCCCATGGCGATGCCGACGGTCGCGTTGGCCATGGCGGGCGCGTCGTTCACGCCGTCGCCGACCATCGCGACCTTGCCCTGGTCGCGCAGCTTGCGGATCGCATCGACCTTGTCTTCGGGCATCAGGTCGCCAATGGCCTCGTCGATCCCAACCTCGGCTGCGATCGTCTCGGCCACCTTCTGATTGTCGCCCGAGATCATGATCATCCGCGTGATGCCGAGCTTGCGCAGCCGCGCCAGCGTCTGTCGCGCGGCCTCGCGCGGCGTGTCCATCAGGCCGATCGCGCCAAGATCGCTATCGCCGCGGCGCACGACCATCGTCGTCCTGCCGCCTTCGCGAAGCGTCGCAATCGCGTCGGCCATGGGCTGCGACAGGGGTGCCACGCCATCGCTACCGAACATCTCGGCCTTGCCGATGATGACCTGCTCACCGTTGATACCGGCAGTCACGCCGCGCCCTGTCAGGCTGCCGAGATCGCTCGCGATGGGGATCGCGTGCTCGCCGAGGCGCTCGGTGCCATCGCGCGCAATGGCGCGCGCGAGCGGGTGGTTGCTGAGCTTCTCGACCGCGACGGCGATGGCGAGCAATTCGTCCTTGTCGACGCCGTCCACCGGGATGACGTCGGTGATCCGGGGACGCCCCTCGGTGAGCGTTCCGGTCTTGTCGAACGCGATGGCATTCAGCGAGCCGAGATTCTCCAGCGGCCCGCCGCCCTTGACCAGCACGCCTCCGCGCGCCGCGCGGGCGACCCCGGACAGCACCGCGCTCGGCGTGGCGATCGCGAGCGCACAGGGACTGGCGGCGACGAGCACCGCCATGGCGCGGTAGAAGCTGTCGCGGAACGGCTCGTCGACGACCACCCAGGCGAACAGCAGCGCGACGGTCAGCGCCAGCACGGCGGGCACGAAGATCCGCTCGAACCGGTCGGTGAAACGCTGGGTCGGCGAGCGCTGGGTCTCGGCCTCGCTCACCATCTTGACGACCTTCGCCAGCGCGCTGTCGGCGGCTTTCCTGGTGACCTCGATCTCGATCAGGCCGCTGCCGTTGATCGTGCCGGCAAACACCCTGTACGCCGCCTCGACCATCTCCGGCGCCGCGCTGGCTGCCGCGTGGTCCATCACCGGCCGCTTGTCGACCGGCATGCTCTCGCCCGTGACCGGCGCCTGGTTGACGCTGCTCGTTCCCCGGATCAGGAAACCGTCCGCCGCGATCCGCTCGTCGGGCTTGACGATGACCGTGTCGCCGATCTCGAGTTCCTCGACCGGGATCTCCACTTCCCGGTCATCGCGGCGGACGAGCGCGGTCTCCGGCGCGAGCTCGGCCAGCGCTTCGATCGCGCGTTTCGCCCGGCCCATGGCATAATGTTCGAGCGCATGGCCGAGGCTGAACAGGAATAGGAGAAGCGCGCCTTCGGCCCAGGCGCCCAATGCGCCCGCGCCCGCCGCGGCGACAAGCATCAGCGTGTCGATCTCGAAGCGCTTGAGCCTGAGATTGTCGATCGCCTCGCGCAGCGTGAAATAGCCGCCAAAGCCATAGGCGGCGATGAAGAGCGCGACCGGTATCCAGGCCGGTGCCGGTACGAGCTTCTCGATCGCGAAGCCGATGCCGAGCAAACCGCCGCAAATCAGCGCGAAGATCAGCTCGCTATTGGCGCCGAAAATGCCGCCATGGACGTGCTCGTGCCCGCCTTCGGCATCGCCATGTTCATGGCCGTCGCGATGGTCGTGCGCCTCGTGCCGGTGGCCGTCGCCCGGTCCGGCCTCGTGCACATGATCGTGATCCTTGGGGCGCGGCCTGACACGCGCTGGACGCTCGTGCACGCCGATCTGCGCGAGGAAGTCGCGTAGCGCTTCCTCCGACAGCGCCGCCCGGTCGAACTCGATGCGTACCGTGCCGGCGGCGCTGGCCTCTGCCTCGAGCACGCCCTTCACGCGCAGCAATTGCTCCGCGACGCTGCGCGCTCGACGCTGGTGACCGATCCCGTCCACGCTCAGCGCGAGATGCCCATAGCTCTCGGTCAGCTTCGCGCCCGCAGCGAGGACGATCTCGTTGATCCGCGCGAGCGACAGCGTGTCGGGATCATAGTGGACGCACAGCTGCGCGGGCGCGCTCGGCTCGTCGCCGACCACGACATGGGCCTGCTCGATGCCGGGCCTGCCCTCGAGTTCGCCCATCAGCCGGTCGACGCACGCGTCGGCCGCATCGGGGATCTCGGGCAGGATGACAGGTATGTCCAGCCGTAGCTTGGCGCTCATGATTGCGATCCTTCTGATCGGGAGTCGTGGGGACGGGACGGCGTCATCCCAGCATTTCTTCGATGAGCAGCAGCGCGAGGAAGCCGACGAAGAACATCGCGCTGATGAGCGGGCTGTCGGGCTTTTCGTGCGCCTCGACCAGCAGTTCCTCGGTGACGAGATAGAGCAACGCCATCAGGCCAAAGCTCAGGAATCCCGCGATCACGACCGGGGGCAGCTGCGCGACCGGGAATGCCGCCAGCGCGCCGAGCGGCAGCAGGAGCGCGATCGCCGTCGTCGTCGCGACGACACGGGCCTTGGACCGCATCGTCTCGCCGAGCTCGGTTGCGAGCGACAGTCCCAGGAACAGGACTTCGAGCGTCAGCGCGATGGTGAGCAGGATGCCGGCCTTGGCGCCCGCCACGAAGGCGAGGCCAAGCACCAGCCCGTCGACCAGGATATCGAGCCCGATCGCGCCCAATAGCGCGATCCGGCCTTCGAACCGTTTCTCGATCTCCTTCAATCCGAGCATCGCGGCGACGCCGAGCCCGCCACCGATCAGCGTCGCGGCGGGCGAGGCCTGGTGCATGATCTGCGGCAGGATTTCGGCGGCGGCGGCCGCGAACACCACGCCCGCGGCGAGATGCTGCGTGCCGGCGATCGCCGCATCGCCCGGTCGACGCAGCACTGCCGCGAGCGACCCGAGCAGCACCGCGGCGACCGGGATGAGCGTATAGGCCAGCGCCGGCATCAACTGTCTCCCGTCCGGGCATCGACGACGACCATCACGCGGCCTGGCGCCGCAGGAATGCGCCGCCGATCACTTCGATCGCCTCGAGCGTGATCAGTCCCAGGCCGGGGATGTCGCCGAGGCTCTCCGCGAAGGCGCGCAGCGACGCTTCCTCGTCGATGATCTCGATCACGACCGCACGGTCGCTTTCCAGGACGTGGCGGCGATGCTGGTGCGCCGACCGGCCGAAGCCGATCAGCGCCTCGAGGATCGTGACGCCGGCGAGCCCTGCGTCCCGCGCGCGGCTCGCCACCACTTCGAGGACCTTGCGGTCCCCGAAAAAGGCGCCCTCGTCGGTGTAGATCCGGAGCAGCTTGGTGTTCTCCATGGTCACTCTCCCGTCATTCTTCTGTCTGCACCTGGCCCTGCGCCTGCACCCGGCGTTCGCGCCGCGCGCTCCAGCGCTCGCCCAGGCCGAGCACGACCTTGGCGATTGCAGGCAGCACGAGGAGCGTCAGGATCGTCGCCGCAATGAGCCCGCCGATCACGACGGTCGCGAGCGGCTTCTGGACTTCGGCGCCGGTGCCGTGCGCGAGCGCCATCGGCACGAAGCCGATCGCCGGTACGAACCCGGTCATCACCACCGCGCGCATCTTCTCGGTCGTGCCCTCGATGATCGCCTGTCCGAGCTCCATCCCGGCATCGAGCCGCTCGCGGATCGCGGTCATCACGACCAGGCCGTTCAGCACCGCCACGCCGGCCAGGCAGATGAACCCGACCGCCGCCGATACCGAGAAGGCGATGCCGGTCATCGCCAGCGTGAATACGCCGCCGGCGAGCCCGAGCGGGACCGCGAGGAACACCGCCGCCGCGCGGGCGAACCCGCCGAGCGCCATATAAAGCAAGGCGAAGATCGCCGCGAAGCATAGCGGCACTACGATCGCGAGGCGCTGCGAGGCGGCCTGAAGGTTCTGGAACTGCCCGCCCCATTCGAGATAGGAGCCAGCCGGCAGCGCCATCTTGTCGACCTTGGCCTGCGCCTCGGTCACGAACGAGCCGACGTCGCGGCCGCGGACATTGGCCTGGATGACGACCCGGCGCTTGCCATTCTCGCGGCTGATCTGATTGAGCCCCTCGCTGAACCGGAACTGCGCCACGCGCGCCAGCGGGATCGTCTCGCGCGTGCCGTTGGCCTCGGTCGGCAGCAGCACCGGCAGCGCCGCCAGCGAGTCGAGGCTGCTCCGCGTCGCGTCGGGGACGCGCACGGTGACCTCGAAGCGCCGGTCGCCTTCGAACACCAGCCCGGCCTCTCGGCCGCCCATCGCCGCGGCCACCGTGTCGGCGACCTCTTCGACCGTTAGCCCGAAGCGCGCGATCGCCGCGCGGTCGAAATTGACCTCGAGCGTCGGCGAACCGCTGGTCTGCTCGGCCTTGACGTCGGCGGCGCCCGGAATCGTCTGGAGCGCCGTGACGATCCGCTGCGCGGCAGCTCCCATCTTGTCGAGATCGTCGCCATAGAGCTTGATCGCGACATCGCCGCGGACGCCGGCGATCAGCTCGTTGAACCTGAGCTGGATCGGCTGGCTGACTTCATAGACCTGACCCAGCTGCTTGCCGGCGACCTTCTCGATCCGTTCGAGCACGTCCGCCTTGGTCCTGACGCCCGCGGGCCATTCCTCCTGGGGTTTCAGGATCACGAAGCCATCGGAGATGTTCTGCGGCATCGGGTCGGTGGCCACTTCCGCGGTGCCGGTCTTGGAGAACATCAGCTCGACTTCGGGAAGCGCGCTCACCGCGCGCTCGACACCGCGCTGCATGGTGAGTGACTGTTCGAGCGCGACCGAGGGGACGCGGGTCGAGGCGAGCGCCACATTCTTCTCGTCGAGCTGCGGGATGAACTCCTGTCCCAGCATCCCGAACACCAGCGCCGATGCCGCGAAGAAGGCGAAGCCTGCGCCGATGAACGGCCAGGGCCTCGCCACCGCACGTTCGAGCAACGGCGTATAACGCGCCTTGGACTTCGCGATCAGCCAGACTTCCTTTTCGGCGACGCGGCCACGGATCAGCAGCGCCACGAGCGCGGGCACCAGGGTGAGCGCGAGGATGAACGCCGCGACCAGCGCGAGCATGATGGTGATCGCCATCGGCGAGAAGGTCTTGCCCTCGACGCCGGTGAACATCAGCAGCGGCGCGAAAGCGAGCAGGATGATCGCCTGGCCGAACACAGTCGGCTTGATCATCTCCTGGCTCGCGCGCATCGTCTCTTCGAGCCGCTCGCGAATGGTGAGCAGCCGCCCTTCATGCTGCTGGCGATGCGCGAGGCGGGCCAGGCAATTCTCGATGATGATGACCGCGCCGTCGACGATCAGGCCGAAGTCGAGCGCGCCCAGGCTCATCAGATTGCCGGGCACTTTGAAGGCATTCATGCCCATCGCCATCATCAGGAACGAGAACGGGATGACGAGCACCGCAATGATCGCCGCGCGCCAGTTGCCGAGGAGCAGGAACAGCGCCGCCGCGACCAGCAGGGCGCCCTCGGCGAGGTTGCGCTGGACGGTCGCGACCGTCGCATTGACCAGCTTGGAGCGGTCGAGCACGGTCGTGACCTTGATCCCCGGCGGGAGCGACTTGCCTATGGTGTCGAGCCGCTCGCCGACTGCCCTGGCCACCACCCGGCTGTTCTCGCCGATCAGCATCAGCGCGGTGCCGATCACCGCCTCATGACCGTTCATGCTGGCGGCACCGGTGCGGAGCTCGCCGCCGACACGGACATTGGCGACGTCCTTGACCGCCACGGGAATGCCGCCACGGGTCGCGACGATCGCGTCGGTGATCTCGTCGATGTCGCGAATGCGGGCGTCCGCGCGCACCAGATAGGCTTCGCCGCCGCGATTGAAGTAGTTGGCGCCGACCGCGAGGTTCGCGGCTTCGAGCGCCTTGGCCAGTTCCGAGAAGGAAATGCCGTAATTGGAGAGCTTCACCGGATCGGGCTCGACGACATATTGCTTGGCATAGCCGCCGATCGAGTCGATTCCGGCGACGCCCTGCACGGTCCTGAGCTGCGGCCGGATGATCCAGTCCTGCACGGTCCTGAGATACGCAGCGCGCGACACCTCGTCGGTCAGCCGCGCGCCCTCGGGCGTGAGGAAGCTCCCGTCGCGCTGCCAGCCGGGCTGGCCGTCGGTGATCTTGGCGCCCTTGCCGCCGGGATTGGCGAAGTCGACCGAATACATCAGCACTTCGCCGAGACCCGTGGTGACGGGACCCATCTGCGGCTGCACGCCTTCGGGCAAGGTATCGCGCGCCTGGCCGAGCCGCTCGCTCACCTGCTGGCGCGCGAAATAGAGATCGGTCTGGTCGGTGAAGATCGCGGTGACCTGGCTGAACCCGTTGCGCGACAGCGATCGCGTCGTCTCCAGCCCGGGGATGCCCGCGAGCGCCGTCTCGATCGGAAAGGTCACGCGTTTTTCGATCTCGCTGGGCGAAAGGCCGCGCTCGACCGTGTTGATCTGGACCTGGCGGTTGGTGATGTCGGGGACGGCGTCGATCGGCAGCTTGGTCAGCTGCCAGATGCCGAGGCCAGCGACGGCGAGGAAGAGGAGCAGAACCGCCCAGCGTGCGCGGACGGACAGCCCCATGAGGCTTGCGATCATGGATTATTTCCCGAAGGCGTATCGGCCGTGTCGGCGGAGCCGACATAGGACACGGTGATAGTGTTGACGGCGGACGCGTCGGCGATCGGCAGGCGTGCGGAATAATAAGCCGTGCGCGACCCGCGAGCGGGGATCGAGCCCCAGCGCGTGTCGGCGACGATGTCCGGCCGGCCGTCGGCGAAGCTCGCGACGACATGAAGATGACCCGGAACGGACCCGTGCGCGAGCGCCGGGCGCCGCACCATGCCGCTGACCAGGACGATATCGCCCTTGTCCTCGGCATGGACGGTCCAGATGCGGAGCGGCTTGCCGGATATGGTCCGGGGCGTGATCGTCAGTTCGGGACCGCGCGCGCAACCGGCGAGCGCCGCGGCAAGGAGGATGGCCGCGGCCACCCGGACAGGGGTACCGGGGGTCATTCTTCCTCCCCCTCGCCCTTGCCGAGCTCCGCCTTGAGCAGAAAGGCCTGGCGCGACGCGATCATCTGGCCGCCGCTCAGGCCGGTCAGCACTTCCACGCGGCCGGCGCTACGCCGGCCGAGCGTGACCGGTACGGCTCGGAAGCCCTGGCCGGTTCGGACGAACACGACATCGCGCCCCTCGACCGACTGGATCGCCTCCTCGGGCACCACGATCGCCGCCGACGTCTCGTCCCGGCTCGGCTTGATACGGACGCGCACCGCGAGGCCCGGCTGCACGCCGCCATCGCTCACGTCGAGCACCGCCGTCGCGGCGCGCGTCTCGCCGCTCAGCGTCGGCGTCACGGCGCGGACGCGCGCGGCGACGGTCCGGCCATCGGGCAGCTCGACCATCGCGCCGTCGCCCGGTGCGATCCGCGCCGCATCGAGCGATCCCACCGCGGCTTCGATCTGGACCAGCCGCGGGTCGGCCACGCGGAACAGCTCGGTCTCGGGCTGCACGAAAGCGCCGAGCGTCACGCTGCTGGCCGTGACGCGGCCGGAGATCGGGCTGGCGACGATAACACCGCGTCCGTCCGCCGTGATGTTGGCGGCGCCGGCGGCGGCGCGGGCGCGCCGCGCTTCCGCAGCGGCGGCCGCCGCCTCGGCCTGGGCTTGTTCGAGATCGACCCGTGCAGAGACGCGTTGCCTGTAGAGATATTGCTCTCGCGCAAGCGCCTTTTGCGCGAGCACCGACTTCGCATCGGCCGAGGTACGCTCTGCCGCGATTTGCGCCGCGTCGCGGCTCTCGACGATCGCCAGCGCCTCGCCGGCACGGACGGGGTCGCCGAGGCGCTTGAACACGCGCGTCACGGCGCCGCCGGCCCGCGCGGTCACCACCGCCTGTCCGCTCGGCGACGCGGTCACGGTCGCCTGCGCGACGATCTCGGCGCCAAGCCCCCCCGCCGCGACGGTTTCGGTGCCGATCCCGGCATTCTTGATCGCGTCGGCGCTCATCGCCACGCTGTCCGGGGCGCCCGCAGGCTTTTCCGCGGATTTCGCCTCTTCGGCGCTCGGCACCGGAGCGGCGGTCCAGCGCGCTATCGTAAAGCCGCTCACCCCTGCAAATAGCACGGCGCCGGCGACGCCTCCGAGGAGGCGCTTGTCAGTGAAGGTCATTTTATGTCTCCGGAAACGTCGGGCGCGGGCGCGGTCAGGCGCGCCAGCCGGGCCACGGCATCATGATATTGGACGAGGGCCTCGATCGCGGCGGCACGCGTCTCGGCGAGCGTGCGCTCGGCCTCGAGCAGGATCAGCTGGTCGAACTTGCCCTGGCCGTAGCCGATCCGGGCGATCCGCGCGGCTTCGAGCGCCGCCTCGAGCGCGGGCCCGGAGGCGCGGACGCTGGCGGCAGCATTGTCGCGGTCGGCGCGGGCTCGGGCGATTTCCTGTTCGGCATCGACCCGCGCGACGCGGCGCCGCGCATCCGCTTGGTCGCGTTCGGCCGTTGCCTGGGCAATCCCCGCCCGCCCGTTGTTGAAGAAGGGCAAAGGGATCGACACGCCGAGCACCGCGGCGGTGTCGTTGGTCGCCTGGAGCCGCCGCGCGCCGGCGCTGACCGTCAGGTCCGGAATGCGCTGGCTGCGGGCGAGCCGAACATTGGCATCGGCGATCGACAGGTCGGCCGACGCCGCAGCATAAGCGAGCGTGCCGTCCGCCGCGACCGGCGCCTCGGGTCCGAACGTCCCCGTCCGGTCGAACCAGACCGTATCGAGCCGCCCGCTGATCGGGCTTCCGACCAGCCGCCCGAGATTGGCGCGAGCGACCTCGACGGCGCGTGTCGCGCGCTCGACTTCGGCCCTGGCATTGATCTGCTGGACCGCGGCGCGCTGCTCGTCGATCGGCGAGGTGGCGCCGACCATGACGCGGTCCTTGGCGACCCGCAGCGCTTCGTCGGCAATCCTGAGCTGCTCCTGGGCGACGGCGAGGCGCCGCTCCGCGGCGACCGCCTCGATATAGGCCTGGGTGACGCGCAGCCTGAGGTCGGCGAGCGCGATCGCGGCATCGAGCCGCGCCCGCGCCGTGCGCGCATCGGCGACGCCGATCCGGGCGCCACGTTTGCCCCCGAGCTCGATCGGCATCGAGAAGCCGATCGTCGTCTCCGACTGGCTGAACCCGCGATAGGGGCCGGTGCCGACGACATTCTCGGTTTCGGCATTGAGCGTGGGGTTGGGGCGCAGACCGGCAACGGTGCGTCCGGCCTCGGCCGCCCGCACACCCGCGCCGGCGACCTCGGTGGAAGGGGACGTCGCACCGGCCTGGGCCAGTGCGTCATCGAGCGTGATGACGTCATCCGCCGCAATCGGCGGTGAGGTTTGCGCCTGCGCGATACCTGCGCAGGACGCCGCGGCAAGCAGCGCCGCGATAAGACGAGACATGGATGGGATTCTCCCTGACGTTCGCATGGTGCTCCGCGCGCAGGGGCGGGAGCGGCGGCGACGTCAGGCGATCGGCGGTCTCAGTGCGCGAGTCGCGGCAAAGGCAGCCGGAGGCGTGCCTGGCGCGACGGCAATGCGCGACGGGGCGAATATGAAGGGAAGCGCTAACCAGTCGCTGACCGGGACGCCCAGGTCGTGATTGTGGCTGAAATTATGGTGATGCGGCGTCGCCTTGTCGCTGTCGCTCGGGACCTCGTCGGCGTCGCCCGGCGTGTGGCCGGGGGCATTGTCCGCGACCACCGTCACGCAGCCCCGCATCTCGGCGGCATAGGCCACCGACGACTGGAACCCCGACCATAATGTCAGGACCAGCATCAGGCTTGCGATCGAGGCGACCAGCTTGCGCATCCGCCCCGCCCCTATCCCATGCCATTGTCGGGCGGAAGAGCTTTTCGGCATCCGGTCAGCTCTGCGGCAATGATTTATTGCACGCGCGGAGCTTGTCGATGGTCAAGCGGCGCACGTTATTTCATCACCAGGAAATCATTCCCAGAATCTGCCGAAATTGATTCCGTTTTTCTTGTACTCTTCAGCTCATGACTTGCTTGCCACAGAATTTGCGCGCCGCCCCAAATACCAAGCCCAGCCATGACCGCGGCAACCGCAAGATCAGGCCATTGCGTTCCGGTGCCGAGCACGCCGCCGGCGGCGACCAGCACCGCGAGATTGCCGAGCGCGTCGTTGCGCGAGCAGATCCACACCGAGCGCATGTTGGCGTCGCCGGTCCGATAGCGATAGAGCATCAACGCCACCGCGCCGTTGGCGATCAGCGCGAGTACCCCGACCACACCCATGGTTTCGGCGCGGGGCACGCCGTTTCCGAAGATCGCCACGATCGTCGTCACGAGCACATAGATGCCGAAGGCGAAGATCGTGCCGCCCTTGAGCAGCGCGGCGCGCGACCGCCAGCTGAGTGCGAGCCCCGCGACCCCCAGGCTGATCGCATAATTGGCGGCATCTCCGAGGAAATCGAGCGCGTCCGCCTGGAGCGCGCGCGATCCCGAGGCAAGGCCCGCCGCGATCTCGCCTGCAAACATCGCGGCGTTGATCGCCAGCGCAATCCACAGCACGCGCCGCCATCTCGGGTCGTTGAGCGCGGTCTTTCCCGCGCCTGCACCACAGCATTGATCGGCCATCGCTTCGCTCGACTCCTTCGCGCGACTCGGCCTATGCACCCTGTAGCAACTACAGGGTCAAGCAGCATGTTCATGCCGATCGGACAGCGACAGGCCTGTCGCGGGGAAGGGCCGCGATTTTGACTCCCGCTTTGCCGAGGCGCATAGTCCGGACCATCGGCGCCAAAGGGGTGACCATGGCACCGCGCCGACCGACAGCAACGAGAGAGCTGCCGCCTCTTGACGCTGGAGTCATATCATGGACACCGTGGATCGGGACTATCTGGAACGGCGGCACCGCGAGTCGCGGGAGCGCGCGGAAGCCGCGAGCGACCCAGCGGTTGCGCGCATTCATCAGCAATTCGCCGAGCAATATGCCAAGAAGCTGGAGCGCGCGCCGCGCGACACGCTGCATCTCGCCGAACAGGGCTAGGCGTCGAATTGCGAAGGTGGCCGCCTGCATCGCGGGAATCGCCTGGTGAAAATCGGCGATCTGGCGCGCGCCACCGGCACCAAGGTCGAGACCGTCCGCTTCTACGAGCGTTCGGGGCTGCTCCCGATCCCGGCGCGAACGTCGGGCAATTACCGCGCCTATGACTCCGCGCATCTGAAGCGCCTGTCCTTCATCCGCCGCGCGCGCGATCTCGGCTTCACCCTCGATCAGGTGCGCGAGTTGCTGATGCTCGCCGATGACCGCGCGCAATCCTGCGCGGCGGTCGACGAGATCGCCGGCGCGCATCTGGCGGCGATCGACCGCAAGATCGCCGACCTGACCGCGCTCCGGGGCGAACTCGACCGCATGCTGGGCAGTTGCCGGAAGGGAACCGTGGCGGAATGCCGGATCCTCGAGATGCTCACGCCGCAGAATGAAGGTCTCGGCTCCGGGTAATAGTCGCCGGAGCTGCGGGATCCCACTGCCTAGCCTCGTTTCTTCGCTCCGAATCGCAGCCCGAGCGAACGTGCGGGCGGCTCGGGTTCATCCGGCTCGAGCGTTCCGTCGTGGAAAAAGTGGCGCTGGCCTTTCTCGTCGATCACCGTGACCGAAGTGACGGCGAGCCGGGTCTTCTTGATCGGGAATTGCGTTTTGGCATGCCGAACCGCTTCGGACAGATCGTCGAAGTCGCTGGTGGACAAAACGGTGTCATCCTTGGTCCAGACCACGGTGTACGGCATTTTTCGTCTCTGGATGCGAGCCCCGAGGGTTAACGGGCCTCGATCGCCGATAGTATCCGCGATCCGTTGCGCTGGCGCAATGGAGGGGAAGGTCTTCCCCTGACGGCGAGCCCTGGCGGTCTCGCCCTACCCCTTCTGCGGGGGCACCCCGCAACGCCCCGAGAGTGAGAGACGAGCCTGGATTGGCCGTGACGGGTCAGGGACCGCGAGAGGTTCGCGGATCGCCCGTCGCGGAGAAACCAGATGACACATGCTTCATCCCGGTCGGGCGGCGACCGGACCTGCCTCTATCAGGACATCACCGCCAGTATCATCGCCGAGCTCGAGGCCGGGCGCGTGCCCTGGGTTCAACCCTGGTCCTCGGCCAATGCGCCGCTCGACATGCCCCACAACGCGCTCACGCGCCGGCGCTATTCCGGCATCAACATCGTCATCCTGTGGAGCGCCGTGGTCGAGCGCGGGTTCGCCCGCCAGGCCTGGCTGACCTTCCGGCAGGCGCTCGAACTCGGCGGGAATGTTCGCAAGGGAGAACGCGGGACGACCGTCGTCTATGCCGACCGCTTCACGCCCGAAGAGGAGCGCCGGCGTGCCGAGGCCGAATCGCGCAAGCCCGGTCAGATCCCGTTCCTCAAGCGCTTCACGGTCTTTTCGGTCGACCAGTGCGAGGGCCTGCCCGACGATATCGCACCGCCGCCAGCACCCGTGCCCGATGGCCTGATCCTGCCGCAGGCCGAGGCGCTGATCGCGGCCACCGGCGCGGATTTCCGCATCGGCGGCGATCGCGCCTTCTACGCACCGGCGCTCGACTATGTGCAGGTCCCGAGGCCCGACGCCTATTTCGAGCCGGTGAACTGGCATCGCACTGCCTTCCACGAGCTCGGGCATTGGACCGGACACCGCTCGCGGCTCGGCCGCGATCAGACCGGCGGTTTCGGGTCGACCGCATATGGCAAGGAGGAGCTTGTCGCCTTATCTGGACAGTCTGCGCCGCCCGCAACATTGCAGTAAGGTCGGCGATGGACGCCCACGGTAGGCAGTTATCAGGCTGGCCGTAGCGCTGACCCAAGAGCTGGCGGAGGCCAGCCTGATAACTGCCGGGCCATAGGGCGCATCGGTGTGAGGTCAGCTTCCGGGTGGGGGGTCCGGGGGGGAGGGTTTCGTGCCGGTGTCGATCATTACCGTTTGCGAGCGCCGCGACGCCAGGGGGCTCGACGCGCATGTGCCGCTGATCCTGCGGGGAGACGCTCTCTATGATCCCGATCTCGACCGCTTCTTTGTCGACCTGCCGCTAGCGGGGATCCGCTCGCGCCATTCGCTGCGCGCCTACGCCTATGACGTTGCGGTGTGGCTTCGCTTCCTCGATGCCTGCGGCACGACGATATGGGACGCGGCCCGCGACGATGTGACCGCCTATCACCGCGCGCGGCGGCGCGGCGACGCCGCCCAGCGGATCAGCGCGGCAAGCTGGAACCGGGCAGTCGCCAGCCTCGATCGCCTCTACCGCTGGGGTAAGAGCCAAGGGCTGATTGCCGAAGCGCCGTTCAGTCGGCGCGCTATATGGCGACCGGCGCATGGGGGGCGTCGGGGCATGATCGCCGCGCGCAACGACGCCTATGAACGCACTGCCAAGCGATCGGATGTGCGGTTCGTCACGATGGACGACTACCGCATTTTCCGCGACGTCGGTCTGCGCGGCCTCGCCCTTGACGGTACGGAACGCCCCGGCGCTCGCGATCGCAACGGGCTGCGCAACGCGCTGTTCGCCGATCTTCTCGTCACAACCGGCCTGCGTCTCGAAGAGGCGTCGGGCCTGCTCGCCGATGAGCTTGCGGCCATCGATCACGACCACGATCAGGCTCAGCAGCTTTGGCTGCGCCTGCCGCCGCCGCTCACCAAGGGCGACCGCGGACGCAGCGTCCTGGTCCCGCGCCGGCTCCTTCGTCAGATCACCGCCTATGTCGCCGTCGAGCGCGCCGCGGGCGTGACCAAGTTCGCCGCGCGCGACGGTGCGGCCAGGTTCGAGCGACCGATCCACGTCACCCGCGCCGGTCTCGACCGCATGCGCGATGTCTGCACCCCGGAGGAACGATGCCGCCTGATCCTGTGCGACGAGGATGGAACGCCCCGCGAGCCGGTGGCGCTATGGCTGACCGAGGTCGGGCAGCCTGTCCGCCCCAACTCGTGGGAGGTGATCTTCACCCGGGCCTGCAAGCGGTGCGAGGAGAACGGCTTCCCGCTGTCGATCAGCCCGCACCAGCTTCGCCACACCTTCGCAGTCCATATGCTCGCTCTGCTGATCCAGCAGCGACTGCGCGAGGCCGCACTGCCGGTGGGGCCGGTGGAGACCTATCGGCTGATCCTGGGCGACCCGCTGCAACAGGTGCAACGCCTGCTCGGCCACGCGAGCCTCGCCACCACCTATGTCTATCTCGACCATATCGCGACCCGCGCCGATACGGTGGATGCGGCCGTCGAGGAGCTGCTGGCGCTGTTGCCGGGACCGCAGGGCGCATGAGCGAGCGTCCCCGCAAGGGCCGGCCTGTCGCCTTCGCGCCCATCACGCCGGAGCGACCGCAGCCCGATCCGGTGTTCGGCCTCAAGTTCACCATCGAGGCGCGGCATGGCGGGACGGTCCTGGTCGATATGACCGCGCTCGATCCTCGCCCGCTCGCCATCGCCTTTGCCGGTGCGCTGCGTCGGTCGGCCGCGCTCGGGGGACCGATCGGTGCGGCCAGCGTCATCAAGCAGTATGTCCAGGTCTATCGTCACTTCTTCGCCTGGCTTGCCGACGAAGGACTGAAGGTGGTTGGCGTCAGCGACCTGCGCGCGGTCCATATCGATGGTTTCGCATCCGCGCTCGAACGGCGTGGGATGGGCGCGATCCACCGTCACATGACGGTCAGCAAGATCATCAACACACTGCGCGCGATCGAAGCAGACCGGCCCGATCGGATCGCACCCGAGCTGCATGAGCGGCTGCGCTACACGCTGGCCACTTCGGCGGGCCGCTCGACCCCGCGCGATGCCTACAGCCCCTTCGTCGCCCGCGCGCTGCGCGACGCGGCGCGAGCCGATGTCGAAGCGATGTTCCGCCGTCTCGGCGCCGACGATCGGACCGACGAGGGTGATCCGGCCATCACCGCCGCCCGCGCCGATGTCGAAGCGATCATCGCGCGGCAGGGCTTTATCGTCGCAGACCAGCCCGAGCTGAAGAGCCTTTATTTCATGCGCATGCGCCGCAACCTGCCAACCGCGACGCTCATCGACGACCTGCATGGCCGGCATCATCTGCTCGCGCGCGACCTGCCGGCGCTGCTCGTGCTGCTCACGCTTGAGACGGGCCTTGAGCCCGAGTGCCTGAAGACGCTGACCGTGGACTGTCTCGCCAATGCCCATGCCGGCACGGTGGAGCTGCGCTATCTGAAGCGCCGGGCTCGCGGCGCCGAGCACAAGAGCATGCGCATCCGCGACGGCGGTGGCGGCACGCCGGGCGGGCTGATCCGCCGCCTGATCGACGCCACGGCGGCTGCCCGCGAGCACCTGCCCGGCGATTGCCTGTGGGCCTATCACAACGTCGGCGGCCTTCGCGCCGGCATAGTCGACCTCAAGTATCCGCTCCCCGCCTGGGCTCGCCGCTGTGGCATTGTCGACGATAACGGCAAGCCGCTGCATCTGCTGCTTTCCCGGCTGCGCAAGACCCACAAGGCGCTGTGGTACACCAAGACCGAGGGGCACATGGCCCGCTTCGCGGTCGGTCACACGCGCGAGGTCGCGGCGCGCCATTATGCCGACCTGCCGTCGCTCCGGCCCCTGCACGAGGCGGCCGTCGCCGATGCCTTTCGCGAGGCGGTCGCCGCCGCGATGCCGACCGTCCTCGCGCCCACGGCCGAGCAGGCGCTGCGCGAAGCGCCCGAGCAGGCGGCGCCGTTGATGTCGGCCGATACGGTGGGGCCGTTGCTCGACGGCGAACAGGATGTCTGGCTCGCCGCCTGCTCGGGCTTCCATAGCAGCCCCTTCTCCGAGACCGGCTCACCCTGCGCGCAGCCCTTCTGGGGCTGCCTCGATTGCCCCAACGCCGTCATCACCGCGCGCAAGCTTCCCGCGATCCTCGCCTTCCTCGCGTTCGTCGAAGAGCAGCGACCGAGCCTCCCGGCGAGCGACTGGGCGGCCAAGTTCGGCCGCGTCCATTCCCGCATCACGACCCAGGTCCTGCCGGTCTTCTCCGATGCCGTTATCGCCGATGCGCGCTGGCAGATGGAGAGCGAGCGGCTCTATCTGCCGCCGGAAGCACGCGCATGATCACGCCCGCCCATGCCCGCGCACCCGCGTTCGACGATCGGCCCGTGCTGGCCACTGCGCCGCTCAAGGCGGGCCACGCCCGCGAAGAGCTGTCGCGGGTCGGCGACTCAAGCTGGGATCTCGGTCCCGCCGTGTTCCGCGAGAACGCGCGGCGCTGCCATGTCACCGTGCATTTCGACGTGCTCGAACATGCCGATGTGCAGGCGGCGATGCGTGCCTATCTCTACGCCCGCCTCAACGTCGATCTTCCCGGCTACCGCCCGAAGCTGCCGCCGGCGAGCATCCGCCAGGCATTCAACCGCGCACGCCGGTTCTTCGCCTTCGCGCGCCTGACGCTTGGAGGGCTCGACCTTGGCCGCATCGATCAGGCGCTGGCCGATGCCTATGCCAGGCATCTTCGCCACGATTCTGCCCGGCGACCCGTCATAGTCGGCCACCTCCTCGAAGTGGTCTCCGATCTCTATCACTATCGTGACCGCCTCGCTGGCGGAGGCCTCGCGTTTGAGCCCTGGGCCGGACAGGCACCCGCCCGCGTCGCAGGCTATCGGCACGTCGTTGAGAACCGTACCCCGCGGTTTCCGGAAGATGTCATCGCCGCACTGCTCGCCTGGTCATTGCGCTACGTCACCGTCTTCGCGCACGATATTCTATCGGCTCGGGCCGCGCTGGATCGGCTCGAGGCGCGCCGCGCCCGGCTGCTTGCCGCCGAGCGCGGACTGCCTGGCGCAGAGCGCCGCCTGCGGCAGCGCGCGCGCCTCGAGCGCCATATCGCGCGTCGAGCCCGGCAAGGCCGCGGCGTGCCGATCTGGACGACCGCGCATAACGGCGTCACGCGCACCGATCCCCGCACCGGAGAAGCGACGCCGCCGATCAACGTCCATCTTCTCCATCTTCATGCCGGTGTCGATGCTGAGGCGGAACCGGCCATGCATTTCGGACTCGCCAAGGGCGTCTCCGCCCTGATCGAAGCCGCTGCCGCCGACCTGGGCGTCGAAGTGGGCGGCATGGACACGCCGATCTCGATTGATCCCGATAGCGGTCGGCCATGGCGCGCACGCTTCGATGCGAAGACGCTCGCACAAGAGGAACGGATGCTTCAGGCGGCCGCCTATATAGTGTGCGCTTACCTCACCGGCATGCGCGACTGCGAGGTGCAGGCGATGCGGCGGGGGTGCCTCTCGATCGCGCGCAGCGAGGATGGCCTGGTCGAGCGGCATCGCATTCGATCGACCATCTACAAGCGTCGGTCGACCATGGGCGAGGCGGCGAGCTGGGTGACGATCGAGCCGGTCGCAGACGCGATAGCGGTGCTTGAACGCCTGTCGGCAAGACCGACGCGCGCCAGCGGCAGCGATACGCTCTGGCCGGTGCTACGCCCCGGCGCCGCCACCAAGACGCATCTGTCGAGCGAGGTGGTCCGCCAACTCAACGCCTTCCGCGACCACCTCAACGCTGCCTTCGGCAGCCCTGATGTGCCGGTCATCCCGTCCGGACCCGGTGGCAAGCCGTGGCGCATAACGACGCGGCAGTTCCGCCGCACCATCGCATGGCACATCGCCAACCGTCCGTTCGGCACCATCGCCGGCATGATCCAGTATAAGCACGCCTCGGTCGCCGCTTTCGAGGGCTATGCCGGAACCAGCGCATCGGGGTTTCGCGCCGAGGTCGAGGCGCAGCGCCGGCTCGGTCAGCAGGGCGACCTGCTGGACTATTTCGACCGGCGGCAGGGCGGTGCCTCACTCGCGGGGCCGGCGGGACCACGCATCGCGCGGACGCTCGACGATGCGGCCGTGCAGCTCGGGCCCTTGCCCGCCATGATCGCCGACCGCTCCCGGCTACGTGTCATGCTCGCCAGCGTCGCGCGAACCCTCCATGTCGGCCTCCTCGCGGATTGCTTCTTCGATCCCGCCACCGCGCTCTGCCTCAAGCGCGTGACCACCCCCGATCCCAAGCAGCCGCTCACGGCGCTGTGCGAGCCGACCCGCTGTCCCAACGCCTGCATCACCGCCCGTCACAGGCCAGCTTGGGAACGCGCGGCCGATGATGCCAGGGCATTGCTGCGCGAACGACGTCTGTCGGATCTTCAACGCCATGCACTCGCCACCGAGATCAACCGGCTCACTACCGTGATCGACGCCATCGGCCCCGCGCCGCCGGAGGCCAACCCCGGCTGACGGCGGAAGCTCTGCGCCGGTCGGCGCGCTGGCGCAACGGCGTTGCCGTCCTCCGCTTCGCTGCGGCCCTACGGGTGCGCAACCGCGCTTGTGCCCGGCGCTAGTCGAGCTCCGCCGCCGGGGATGGCCCCCGACGGGCAAGCGGAGTTCAGATCATGCCAACTCAGGTACGAGCCGACGTCTATACTCGGGTCACCGAGGCGATCCTTGCAGCGATCGAAGCCGGTACGGGCAACTGGCGCATGCC
>CAZFTL010000027.1:0-36794 GCA_964521615.1 uncultured Stakelama sp.
GGCCCTTGGCGATGTTGTTGATCAGCTCCTGGATGAGCACGGTCTTGCCGACGCCGGCGCCGCCGAACAGGCCGATCTTGCCGCCCTTGGCGTACGGCGCGAGCAGGTCGATGACCTTGATGCCGGTGACCAGGATCGCGCTCTCGGTCGACTGGTCGACGAACAACGGGGCCTCGGCGTGGATCGGCGCCGACAGGTCGGTGTCGATCGGGCCGCGTTCGTCAATCGGCTCGCCGATCACGTTGAGGATGCGGCCGAGCGTCTTCGGGCCGACCGGCACGCGGATCTGCGATCCGGTGTCGGTGACGTTCTGGCCGCGGGTCAGGCCCTCGGTCGAGTCCATCGCGATCGTGCGGACGGTGTTCTCGCCGAGATGCTGCGCGACTTCGAGGACCAGGCGGTTGCCGTTGTTATCGGTCTCGAGCGCCGAGAGGATCGCCGGCAGGTGATCCGGAAAGGTCACGTCGACGACGGCGCCGATGACCTGGCTGATCGTGCCGACATTGTTGGTCGTCGCCTTGGTGGCAGGCGTCGTGGCCTCCGCCTTCGGCGCGGCGGCCTTGCGCGGGGCGGCCGGCTTCTTGGCCGGGGCCTTGGTCTTGGGAGCAGCGGTTGCCATCGTGTCTACCTTCTTACCTTCCAATGTACCCCCGCAAAGGCGGGGGTCCAGACTGGGCTCCCGCCTTCGCGGGAGCACGTGACTTTAAAGGGCCTCGGCCCCCGAAATGATCTCCACCAGTTCGGTGGTGATCGCGGCCTGACGGCTGCGATTGTACTGGATCGTCAGGCGGTTGATCAGGTCGCCGGCGTTGCGCGTGGCGTTGTCCATCGCCGTCATCTTCGAGCCCTGCTCCGACGCGGCATTCTCGCGCATCGCACGGAACAGCTGGATCGCGACGTTGCGCGGCAACAGGTCGGCGAGGATCGCCTCCTCGTCGGGCTCGTACTCGACTGCGCTGCTGACACCCTCGGCCACGGGAGCCGTCGCTGCCGGGATCGCGACCGGGATGATCTGCTGCTGGGTCGGTTCCTGGGTCAGCACCGACTTGAAGTGCGAATAGAACAGGTGAGCGACGTCGAACTCGCCCGCCTCGTAGCGCGCGACCAGATCCTCGGCATAACCATTCGCGTCGGCGAAGGTCAGCTTGCCGAGATCGCCCGGCTCGATGCCGTGGACCATCGAATCGCGATACAGCCGGTTGAGCACGGCGCGGCCCTTTCGGCCGATCGTGTAGAAGCGCACCGTCTTGCCTTGCTTGATCAGCTCGTCGGCCTGCCGCCGCGCGAGACGCGCGATGTTGGTGTTGAACGCGCCCGCGAGACCGCGGTCGCTGGTCGCGACGACGAACAGATGGACCTGGTCCTTGCCGGTGCCGGCGAGCAATTTGGGCGAGCTCGGGCCGACCGCGACCTTGGAGGCCAAAGACGCGACGACCTTTTCCAGCCGTTCGGCATAGGGACGGCCGGCCTCGGCCGCTTCCTGCGCACGGCGCAGCTTGGCGGCGGCGACCATCTTCATCGCCTTGGTGATCTTCTGGGTCGACTTGACCGAGTTGATCCGGATCTTGAGGGCCTTGAGACTAGCCATCCTGCTCTGTCATCTTCCTTCTGCCGTCATGCTGAACTTGTTTCAGCATCCACTGCGCCGCTGGCATCTTCGTCGCCTCTTGCCCAGTGGACCCTGAAACAAGTTCAGGGTGACGGTATGGTTGTGTTCGCCGCCGTCGAGTTACGCAAACGTCTTCGCGAAGGCGTCGAGCGCGGCCTTGAGCTGGTCGCGGACGTCGTCCTTCAGGTCGCGGCTGTCGCGGATCGCGGTCAGGATGTCGGCGTGGTTCGCGCGCATGTCGGCGAGCATCGCCGCTTCGTAGCGCACCACGTCGGCGGTCGCGACCGTATCGAGATAGCCCTGCGTGCCGGCGAAGATCGACACCGTCTGCTCCTCGAACGGCAGCGGGTTGAACTGCGGCTGCTTGAGCAGCTCGGTCAGGCGCGCACCGCGGTTGAGCAGCTTCTGGGTCGAGGCGTCGAGGTCCGACCCGAACTGCGCGAATGCCGCCATCTCGCGATACTGGGCGAGCTCGAGCTTGATCGAGCCCGACACCTTCTTCATCGCCTTGGTCTGCGCGGCCGAGCCGACGCGGCTGACCGACAGGCCGACATTGATGGCGGGACGAATGCCCGCGAAGAACAGGTCGGTTTCGAGGAAGATCTGGCCGTCGGTGATCGAGATCACGTTGGTCGGAATGTAGGCCGACACGTCGCCCGCCTGGGTTTCGATGATCGGCAGCGCGGTCAGCGAGCCGCCGCCGTTCGCGTCCGACATCTTGGCGGCGCGCTCGAGCAGGCGCGAGTGGAGATAGAACACGTCGCCCGGATAGGCTTCGCGGCCCGGCGGGCGGCGCAGCAGCAGCGACATCTGGCGATAGGCGACGGCCTGCTTCGACAGATCGTCGAACACGATCAGCGCGTGCATGCCGTTGTCACGGAAATACTCGCCCATCGCGGTGCCCGTGTACGGCGCGAGGAACTGCAGCGGCGCCGGGTCCGACGCGGTCGCGGCGACGACGATGGAATAGTCCATCGCGCCATTTTCTTCGAGGGTGCGGACGAGCTGCGCGACGGTCGAGCGCTTCTGGCCGACCGCGACATAAACGCAGTACAGCTTCTTCTTCTCGTCGTCGCCCTGATTGACCGTCTTCTGATTGATGAAGGTGTCGATCGCGACGGCCGACTTGCCGGTCTGGCGGTCGCCGATGATCAGCTCGCGCTGGCCGCGGCCGACGGGAACGAGCGCGTCGATCGCCTTGAGGCCCGACTGCATCGGCTCGCTGACCGACTGGCGCGGGATGATGCCCGGCGCCTTCACTTCGACGCGGCTGCGCTGCTCGGCGACGATCGGGCCCTTGCCGTCGATCGGGTTGCCGAGGCCGTCGACCACGCGGCCGAGCAGGCCCTTGCCGACGGGCACGTCGACGATGGTGCCGGTACGCTTGACGGTGTCGCCCTCGCGGATCTCGGCGTCCGAGCCGAAGATCACGACGCCGACGTTATCGGCTTCGAGGTTGAGCGCCATGCCCTGCACGCCATTGGCGAACTCGACCATCTCGCCCGCCTGGACGTTGTCGAGGCCATAGATGCGGGCAATGCCGTCGCCGACCGACAGCACCTGACCGGTTTCCGAGACTTCGGCCTCGGTGCCGAAATTGGCGATCTGGTCCTTGATGACCTTCGAGATTTCTGCGGCGCGGATGTCCATGATTTAAACCTTCAGCCTTTCATCGCGTGCGCGAGGGTATTGAGACGGGTGCGGATCGAGGAATCGATCATCTGCGATCCGATGCGGACGACCAGGCCGCCGAGCAGCGACTGGTCAACGTTCAGGTCGACGGCGACCTCGCGGCCGACGCGCTGGCGGAGCTGCTGCTTGAGCTCGGTCACCTGCGCCGCCGACAGCGGGTGCGCTGAAGTCACTTCGGCAGTGGTCTCGCCGCGATAGCTCGACGCCAGGCCGCGGAAGGCGCGGATGATCGCCGGCAACTGGGCGAGGCGGCGATTCTGCGCCAGCACACCGAGGAACTTGGTGGTGGTCGCGTCCAGCTTCATCGTCGCCGCCGCAGCGGCGACGCCTTTCGCTGCATCGACGCGGCCGATCAGCGGGCTGGTGGTCAGCGTCTTGAAATCCGCCGAATCGGTCAGCGCTTGCCGGACCGTGGCCAGGCTCGCTTCGACCGTGTCGATCGTTTTCGATTCGCGGGCGAGTTCGAACAAAGCGGTTGCGTACCGCCCACCTAAGCTCGCTTGAATACCGCCGGATTGCTCCACGCGATGAGGGTCCTTTTCAAAGGGTATGTGGCCCCATACGAAAAGAGGGCAGCCCTGAGGCGCCCTCTTATGGGTTGGCGCGCGGTTAGCATCGGGGGGCAGGGGATGCAACCCGGTGCTTTAGTAGGAGGAGCAGACTCCACGCTTGGGCGTAAGGTCGATCGGCTTGCCGGCCATCAGATCACGGACCATTTGATCCGTCTCGGGAGTGGAGAAATCGGGCTCGGGCGAGTGCCGGTCTTTGTTGCGCCTCTCCAGCTCGCTGTACCAGGCGGCTTCGACTGCCATCGCCTCGTCGCGCGTGCATAGGTAGCCGACCTTGTCTGTTTCGACATAATCATAGCGGAGAATGACGCATCCATCACTGTCGCCTGCCGCGCCCCGGATTTTGCCGCACACGAATTCTTCCGATATCGGCGCGCAGGAGGTGCCGCCGACGCCGCCGGGTGACATCTTGCGATGGAAAGCCGCCCAACACGCGTCTCGCCCGCCGGGTCCGGCGTGTCGTTGACAGCGGCATGCAGCTATTGCCAGTTCCTGCGCCATCAGCGCCTGAAAGGACTGCGGTCCTTCTTCTTCGAAATGCGCGGGCGAAATGATTCCTGCGCATCCTACGGCGATTGCGGCTGCACCGATCAGCGAACAGAATGCTTTCGTCGTGCGCGTCATCGCGGCCCCCCACCGGACGCTTAGCAGCGCTGTTCCGGTTTGACGCGTCTCATTTCGCCTATCCCCGCTTGACCGATGCGGCGAGGAAGTGTGCAAAAGCGCATAGAGGGGTGATCGAGATGGACGTCGAACTCGCCGAAGAGCGCGTGCTGATCCTCGCCGACCGGTTCAACATGGACCATGCCGAGGGGCGCGCCTGGACCAAGCGGACCGAGGCGTTCGGGACGATGGCGAGGATCACCGGTTTCCTGTCGCGCCCCAAGGACGACGAATACGAGGTCGTCTATCGCGAGCGGCGATTGCAACCCTTCTTCCGCATCGGCTGCACGGCGACCATGACCTATGAACGGCGCAAGGAGTATCGCGTCGCGGTTGATGCCAACGTCGCCCGGGTCGAGATCGACGGCAAGGCGCACGAGGTGACGGGCGGCGGCTTCGCGCTGACCGGCGTCGAGACCTGCCACGACGAGATCCATCGCGAGGTCTATTACGACGCGATCAGCGGCAACGCCGAGCCGACGGCCAGGCAATATCTCCAGCACGAGGCGACCGTGACCGATGCCGAGGGGCTCGCCAAGGCAGCCGCCGCCGGCGCGGTCGTGGTGCCGCCCCAGGCCAAGGCGTCGATGCTGGTGCGCGACGTGCTGGCGAGCTCGATCGAGCGGATCGAAGCGGACAAGGTGCTGGAGGAGACACTGTCGCTCCATCACATCGACCTCTATTATCGGCCGGTCTACGCCTTCCGCTATCGCTGGCAAGGCAAGGAAGCGGTCGTCGAGTTCGACGGCATCACCGGCGAGACGCGGACCGGCGGCAGCACCTTCGAACAATTTCTGGGCAAGAGCATCGACGCCGAATTCCTGATCAATGCAGGCGTCGAGGCGGCGGGTATCTTCATCCCCGGCGCCCGGCTGGCCGAGATCGTGATTTCGAAGAGCCTGAAGGCTTCCAAGGAAAAGAAGAAATAGTGAGACTACGCAGGATCGCGATCCGCACGCTGGTCGTGATCGCTTTGATCTATGTCGCTTTGGTCGGGCTGCTTTATACCTTCCAGCGGCGCCTGATCTATCCCGGTTGGGCGTTCGACACCGCGTCTGCCAGTCCGGACCACGCGGGCTATCGCGACGTCGAGGTGACGACGTCGGACGGGCTGCGCGGGCGGCTGCTCTATCATCCGCCGCAGCCGGGCAAGCCGGTCATCCTGTTCTTTCACGGCAATGGCGATTCGGTGCTGGGCAGCATGGTCGCGGTGCGGCCACTGGTGGAAGCCGGCTATGGTGCCGTCCTGCCCGAATATCGCGGGTTCGACGGCGCGCCGGGCATCCCGGACGAGCAGGGCCTCTATAAAGATGCGCGGGCGGCGCGGACGTGGATGATGGCGAACGGGATCGGTCCCGGCCGGACCGTCATTATCGGCTACTCGCTCGGCACCGGTGTCGCAGCGCAGATGGCGCTGGAGCAATCGCCCCACGCCTTGGTCTTGGTCGCCCCTTATGTCAGCATTGCGCATGCTGCAGCAGCCCGTTTCTGGTGGCTTCCTGCCGGTTTGCTGATCAGCGAGCAGTTCGACACTGCGGCCAAGATCGGCCATATCGCCTGTCCGATCCTGCTGATCCATGGCGACGCGGACACGACCATCTTGCCGGAGAATAGCGCCGAACTGGCGACGTTGAAGCCCGATGCCCGGCGAATCGTCTTTCGCGGGACGGGACACGAGGTCGTATTTACGGCCCCCGCTCAGCGCGCCATCATCGACTGGCTGGCGGCACGAAGCGACCCGCCGGCGCGCCGAGACACGAGATCATCGTAAAATCAGCGGTCATCGCCGGCCCCGATCGGTAAGCGCCTTGTGCGATCGCCGCGGACTGGCATAACGCGCCGCGATGAAAGCCACCACGCTCCGCAGCCTGCGCCAATGGCACCACTATATCGGTGTTTTCCTGGCCCCCGCGATCCTGTTCTTCGCGTTCAGCGGCCTGATCCAGGTGATCGGCTGGCAGGACCAGCGCAACCCGCCGCCGCCGGGCTGGGTGTCGGCGATCGCAGGTATCCACAAGCACCAGATGATACCCAAGCCGCGTCCCGCGACACCCGCCCCCGAGCGCAAGCCTGGCGCCGCGCCGCGTGCCGGCGGGGACGATCACGACCATGGCGCGTTCGCACCGCTCAAGATCTTCGCCTTGCTGACCGCCATCGGGCTGTTCGTCACGACGCTGATCGGCCTCACCGTGGCGTTGGCGACGCGCGCCATGCGCCGCAAATCGCTGATCGCGCTTGGGCTCGGGATCGTGGTGCCCGTCGTGCTGCTCGTGCTGTAGGCATGGCGCTCGATCGCCAGCCGCATCTCGCCGGCGCGCTGGTCGAGTTGCGTCCGGCCACCCCCGACGATTTCGACGCATTGTTCGCCGTTGCGAGCGATCCGCTGATCTGGGAAGTCCATCCCGCCCACGACCGCTGGCAGGAACCGGTATTCCGCCGCTTCTTCGCGGACGGCCTGGCGTCGCGCGGCATGCTGATCGTGACCGATCGCGCGACTGGCACGGTGATCGGCAGCTCGCGCTACGATTTCGGGCGCGCCGAGTCGGGCGAAGTCGAGATCGGCTGGACTTTCCTCGCACGCTCGCATTGGGGCGGCGCCTATAATGGCGAGATGAAGCGCCTGATGCTCGACCACGCCCTTGGCAGCGTCGAACGCGTTATCTTCCTGATCGGCGATACCAACATCCGCTCGCGCCGGGCGATCGAGCGGGTCGGCGGCAAGCTGACCGATCGCGTCCATCGGGCGGAGATGGCGGGTACGCCGGTCGTGCACGTTATTTACGCGATCGATCGTACGGCCTGACCTCCGTGTTTTGAGCGCAAAGGGCGGGATGTGGCGCGATCACACCCGGCCTACATAGGCTCCATGACGACCGAGACCCCCATCGATATCGACGCCGCCTGGACGGCTTTCGAGTCGCGCGACCGCGCACAGGACGGACGCTTCGTCGTCGCGGTCAGGACCACCGGCATCTATTGCAAGCCGAGCTGCCCGGCGCGGCATCCCCGGCGCGAGAATGTCGCGTTCTTCCGCGACGCCGGGCAGGCTCAGCAAGCGGGGTTCCGCGCCTGCCTGCGTTGCAAGCCCGACGAAGTGGGCCGCGATCGCGTTGCCGTGGCCAAGGCCGTCGCCTTGCTCGAAGCCGCCGAGGACGCGATCCCGCTGGAAGAACTCGCCGCCGATGTCGGTTACGCGCCGCACCATTTCCATCGCCTGTTCAAGCGGGCGACCGGCGTCACGCCGGCGTCCTATTTCCGCGGGCTGCGCGCGACCCGCGTGGCGCGGGCGCTCAAGCAAGAGGCGTCTGTCACCCATGCGATCTACGAGGCCGGCTATTCCGCACCGAGCCGATTCTACGAAGGGGGCGCCAAGCGGCTGGGAATGACCCCCAGCGCCTGGCGCCAGGGCGGGGCGGGCGTGACGATTCGCTGGGCGGTTGCCGATACCAGCCTGGGCAAGTTGCTGATCGCCGCCACCGACAAGGGATTGTGCCGGGTATCCTTCGACGAGGACGCGATCGATCTGGCGCGGCATTTTCCGCGCGCCGAGATCGTTCCAGGGGGCACCGCGCTCGCCGATCTCGCCGCGCGCGTCGTCGCCAAGGTCGAATCGCCCGATCGCGACCAGAATCTGCCGATCGATGTCCAAGGCACCGCTTTCCAGGAAGCCGTGTGGCAAGCGCTGCGCGACATTCCGGCGGGCGAGACGCGATCCTATGCCGAACTCGCCGCGCTCGCGGGCAGCCCCAAAGCGGTGCGCGCCGTGGGCAGCGCGTGCGGCGCCAACCATGTGGCGGTGGTGATCCCTTGCCACCGCGCCCAACGCAGCGACGGGTCGTTGGGGGGCTATGCCTATGGCGTGGACCGCAAGCGGACCCTGCTCAATCGCGAAGGAGTGAAGTGATGTCGTACGTGATCCGCGGGCTGGACCCGACCCCGTTTCAGCCTCTCTTCGGCCTCAGCGACAGCGAACTTGCCGCGTTCGGTGCGGTCCGCTGCCGCGCCGACGAGAAGCCGGGTTTTCCCTGCCGTGTCACGCTGGAGGATGCCGAGCCGGGCGAGGATCTGATCCTGATCAACTACCAGCATTTGCCGGTCGACAGCCCCTATCGCGCAACCTACGCGATCTTCGTCCGCGAGGGATCGACCGAGGCCGCCCTATATCGCGACGCCGTGCCCGAGCAATTGTCGCGCCGCTTGCTCGCGTTGCGCGCCTTCGATGCGGACGGAATGCTGTTGAGGGGCGACGTGATGGACGGCGGCGACCTCGCCGATGCGATCGAGCCCTGGCTGGAGGACCCGAAGGTCGCTTATCTCCAGGCGTACAACGCGCGCCCCGGCTGCTTCGCAGCGCGGATCGACCGGGCGTAATCGGGCAGCGGCTTGATGGCTTTCCAGTGCTCCCGCGGAAGCGGGAGCCCAGAATCGCGGGCGTTGTCGTCCGCGACTTCGGATTCCCGCTTTCGCGGGAATATTGTGGCAATCAGGCGGAAGGTTAGGTTCCCTGCCGCTTGGCCCCAGGCCGCGCGATCGCATACATCGCCCAGGCATTGTCCTTCATCAGCGCCATCTTGTCGGTGCCGCGCTGGTACAGGTCGAAATGCGTCTTGTCGGGCAGGTAGGTGAAGCTCGCCCGGATCCTCGCCTTGGCCATCGCCGCTTCCAGCAGGTGCGCGGCGCCGTCGAGATAGAAAGTGTCCGCGGTGCCGACCGTCAGGTGGATCTTGCCGTCGAGATCCGGCCTGAGCGCGGCGGCATCGCGGACGACGATATTGGCGATGTCGTAATTGTCGTGCCAATAAGCGACGACCTTTGGATCGACCTTGCCCGTCGCCCGGTCGAACACCGGAAGCGGCCGGCCATCGGCACCGCGCGGGCTGAATACCCACTCGAACGACGCGATCTGCCCGCCATAGGGGCCCAGCACCGCTTCGGCGCGCGCGAACTGCTCCATCGTCGCGATCACCTTGCCATGGTCGCGAACCAGGGGGATCGGCTGCCCTTTTGCGTCGCGATAGAAATTCGCGTCGGGTGCATAAAGATCGATGTTGGTGAAGTCGTGGAAGTCGCTCGGATCGGGCGAGGTCGGCCAGCTGCCGCCGAACAGCCCAGGATAGCGGACCTGCAACCACAGCGTCGACCAGCCGCCCGAACTGTGCCCGGTCAGAAACCGCCCGCGAGCCGTGGCGTCCATCGCATATTGCCGCTCGAGCGACGGGATGAGTTCCTCCGTCAGCGCTTTGCCCCAGGGGCCGTTGTTGACCGAATCGGCGAATTCGTTGGTGCCGGTCGCGCCGCTATGATCGAGAAAGACCCAGATCATCGGTGGCAGCGAGCCATCGGCCATCATCGTCCCGATGCGCGCCGCCTGCATCCGTTCGGACGCGAGCGTGCCGCCGAACCCGCTGTCCGAATAAACGGTTGGGAATTTGGTCTTGCCGTCATAGCCGGGCGGCAGCGCGATCCAGCCGCGGATGTCGACCGGGGTGCCGCGAAAGGCGGTGAGCGCGGTGCTCTGGAAATCGACCGGCTTGAGATGCGCCAAAGCGGATTCGATCCTCGGGCGCTCGTCCGGAGACAGGCGACCCAGCGTCGCCGCCGGATCCGGCGCCGGGATGACGCTGTCGAGCGTGATCGTCGGCAGCTTGCCGGGCAGCGTTACCTCGACGACCTTCGACACCAGGTCGCCCTCGTCCCGTCCGGCGTAATTATAGTCGTGGTTACGATCGAGCACCGCCTGCATGCGATAGGTGCCGGGGGGGAGGCTCGACAGCGGGGCGGGAAAGGCATCGGTCTCGCCGTCGATCTGCGCGATCGTGGCGGGTCCAAGGTCGCTGACTTCCCGTGCCGCGATCGAGGCACCGGTTGGTTCGAAGGGCGAAAAATCGACCGCGTCCGAGGGCTTTGCGTTCGGCTGCGCCTTTTCGGCGAAGACGATCAGACGCCCGGAGAAGTGATCGCCCAGAGCGGGCGCCACGGTGACCGGGACGACTATCGGCGACGGCGGTGCGTCCGCTGCACCGATCAATGCCAGACAGGCGAGCAGGCCAAGTCGCTTCATCGCACTTCCCCCCTTCTTTGCGGTCACCATCCGAAGGTTATCCGGCATCGGTCGACTCGAATCGGCAACGGCATATCTGATCTCCTTGCGTAAGACACCTGGCGAGCTAGGGTCGGTCCGAACGGAGGCAAACATGGATGAGGCGCAGCGGCAGGGATGGCGGCATCCAGGGTTCTTGTTGCTTTATTCGATCGCGGCGACGGCCTTGGCGATAGCATTGTCGGTCGGCCTCAATTCCGTTGTTCCCCATCACAAGGGCGGCTGGTGGCCGGTTCTTGTCGGTAGCGTCGTTGCCGCAATATTCGTTGCCGTCTACGTGGCCTTCTGCCGTTGGGTGGAGGGGCGCCCCGCTGCCGCCGAGCTGGCGCCCAAATATGCTGGGCTCGAGCTTCCGGCCGGCATCGCGATCGGTCTCGTCCTATTTTCCACGGTCGTCGGCGTCATCGCGGCGTTCGGCGGATATCGCGTGATCGGCCATAACGGACCTCAGGTTCTCGTGCCGGCGCTCGCCATATCCATCCTGTCGGGCTTCACCGAAGAAATTTTCTTCCGCGGCTTCTTCTTTCGGCTGACCGAGAAATGGCTCGGTACCTGGACCGCGCTCGCTTTGTCCGCTGCTTTGTTCGGTGCCCTGCATCTCGGCAATCCCAATGCGACCCTGCTGGCGGCGGTCGCGATCATGCTCGAAGCAGGGATCATGCTTGCGGCCATCTACATGCTGACGCGGCGGCTCTGGATGGCGATCGGTCTCCATGCCGCATGGAATTTCGCACAAGGCGGCATCTACGGCATCGCCGTGTCCGGCGGCCAAATGGACGGCTTGCTGCGGCCGGATATGCGGGGACCGGATTTGCTGACCGGCGGTGCATTCGGGGCTGAAGCCTCGCTGCCGGCGATCGTGGTGGCGACCGCCTTCGGCCTCGGGCTGCTGTACATCGCCTGGCGCCGCGGGCAATTCATGGCGCCGATCTGGGTTCGCCGCCGTCAGGGTGCCGCGGAACAGGTATAGACCAGCTTCTCGCTGTAATCGGCCGGCAGTGCGGCGCGGATCGACTGTTGCTGGACCATCAGCGTGTTGCGCATGCCGGGATCGGCCGTGCACTGGCGCAGCGGGCTTTGCGCCCGCAGCTTGCGCGCCGCGTCCATCTGCGCCGCGCTGAGGAAATAGCGATAGGCGACATAGGTTTTGGTGTCGGGGTCGAACTGGAGCACCGACACGGTCTGCTCGTCATTGGGGACCAGCACGCGTGTCCATTTGCCGTTGTCGTCGGCATATTGCGTCTTGTCGTTCATGCAGCCGTCCTGGCCCCAATCGAGATCGACATCGCTGGTCGCCGACACCGTCACGCGGCTGCGGTCCGGCTGGAACTTGCAGACCATCTTGCCGATCGGTTTCACGGCCGTCCTGGTCGGCGTCGCGACGGGCACCGCGAAGCCCGGCGGCAGCATCGGTTCCTCGCTGGGCCGCAGCAGGAAGACGATGATCGCCGCAAGGATCAGCACGCCGCCGGCGGACGCCGCCCAGATCGCTTCTCGTTGACGGCCGCGCGAATAGAGCAGGCCGCCGCCGCCCGCCGTTAGCGCGCCCAGCACCAGCAACAAGGCGGCGATCGCCATCACGTTCTCGCTCGCGCGCTGCGCATTGAGCCGCGCCGCCTCGATCGCCTGTTGGCGGCTCGCCTGGTCGCGCGCGGCGGCGTCACGGCGCGCGGCGTCTTGCGCTTCGCGGGCAGCGGCGTCCGCCGCTTCGTCGGCGCTCATCCGCGCTTCGAGGCTCATACAGGGAATGTCGACCGCGTTGAACGACTGTTTGTGTTCGCGCAGGAAGGCGGCGAGTTCGCTTTCGGCGATCGCGAACGCGAAGCTGGCATCGCCTTCCTCGCCGCGCGTGATGGCCGAATTGACCCCGAGCACGCGCCCACAGCGATCGAGTAGCGGCCCGCCCGAATTGCCGCGCGAAATGCTCGCGGTGTGGAGGATGACGCTCAGTCCGTCGATGTTGCGCATCGCCGACAGCGATCCCTCGGACCGTACCGGCGTGAGCGGTTTGATATAGTCGGCTGCCGATTGCGCGGTCGCGAGATCGACATTGCCGGGATAGCCGAGCGAGACGAGTCCCGTGCTTTCGTCGGGCGTACCGGTGTAGAGCGTGGCGACCGGCAGCGATCCGCCGGTGAATTCGATCAACGCGAGGTCGCGCTTGGTGTCGATCGCGACGACCCGGCCCTGATAGGATTTGCTGCCTTCGGACGGGACGACCCCGATCACGACATTGTCGGGATAACGCTGCGCGAGTTCGACGACATGCGCGTTGGTGACGATCCGGTTGGGGCCAACCGCGAATCCCGATCCGTGGCCGAAGCCGACGACTTCCTGATCGACGATCGCGATGGTGACGACCCGGACCACGCTGCGCGAGGTGGCTGCGATGTCGTCGGCGCGAGCCGGTACTATGTGCAGCGTCGCCATCGCCAGCAAGAACGCCAGCGCGATCCGCCGTAACCAACTCATCGTGTCACTCCACGCCATCACCGCCGCCATGGCAGAAAGTGGGCGGGAGTTACAGGGGGGCGAGCGGCCAGCCGCATCGCCGGACGGGCGGTTCGGCAGAGCAATACCGCGGACGCCCGGCCGGTTCACGACTTCTTCTTGTCGTCTGCCTTATCCGGGGATGGCTCGAGGGCTTTGAGCGCCGCTGCTTTGTCGCCGCCGTCCAGCGCCTTGAGCACTCTTTGCGCTATCTCCGCTGGCCCGCGCTCTTCGATATTATATGCGACGGGATAGAGCGCGATCCGGGCGGCTCTTTCCTGATCGCGGCTGATCAGAATTCCGGCCGCCTGCAGGCGGAGCCCGGGATCGTAGGGGGCCAGCGCATACGCATAAAGCAAGCCGTTCGCGGCGTTTGTCGTAGGCTTCTGTTTCTGCGCGATGAAGCTGTCGTAGAACTGGATCAGCGGTTCGGGGCTTTCCGTGTCGACCTTATTGGCGGACAGATACCAGCGGCGCACCGCCGTCCAGCGGTCCCCGTCGGTGATCTTGTCGCGAACCAGCACTGCTTGTTGCGCCATCCCCTTGTACAGCAACGCATGCACCGATTTGGGATCGGCGGCCAAGGCGCGGTCGGCGGCAGCCTCCGATGCAGCATAGTTTTTGGCATCGAACTCGGCTTCGGCGAGTTCGTTTTGGGCAGCGGGGTCATTGGGAAAAGGGGCGGCCAACCGTTCAGCGAGTGCGGCGACCGTGGGTGCGTTCTGGTCGTCGACGCCGCGTTCCGACGCGATCAGCGCCGGCATGACGGCCGCCTCGCCGGCCTCCAGCGCTCTTACGGTGATTGGCGCTATATGTAGTTCCGACCCGGAGATGACGTTGAACGGAAAGGACTTGCGCGTTCCCCAAGCATCCATCTTTGCATCGAGGTCCTCCAGCTTGCCGAATACTCCGGCGGCGTCTTGGACCGATTTTCCCGAATTGATTGCGACGACATAGGCAGCGAGTTGTTTGAGGCGCGCGGGATCAAACGTAAGATAATCCATGAGTAGCCAGCCGCGTGCGTAGAGCGCTTCCCTGCTCTCTCTGTCGAGCTTGTCCTGATAGGGCTGCAGTAGTTGCGGCGCCGGCAGTAATGCCCGGCGATCCACCGTCCATTGCCGGTAGACCGGAACAGCGCCGAACTGCACGCTGCCGTCGCCACGGATGATCGCCGTCGCGTGGAGTTCGGCAAATCCTTCGGTGAACCAGGGCGGGAATGCCGCATCGTCCCAGTTCGTCAGCATGAAATGATGAGTATATTCGTGGAACAGCACGGCCTGCGAGGAGAAGCCGTACGAGCTTCCGTCGCCGGTATTGCGCGGCGTGAAGGCGACCGATCCGGTTGCGCGCGGATCGTAGAAACCGGCCACGTCCGCTACGCCCTTGCCATAAATCTTCTGGACGGCGTCGATGTCGCTGAGAACGAAGATGGTAACCCGTGCCGAGGGACCACGCTTGTCCTCGGCCGTATTGTGCCAGTGCCGGATTGCTTGATCGAACCGCTCGAGCCGTTCGGTGAAAGCCCGGACGCGCTCTGGGCTGTCGTCGTCGTAGACGACGAAGTGCTTCGAACTGGCCTGATACCAAGCGGCGTTGGCTACGCCCGGCAGCGCCGCCGAAAAAGCGCAAGCCGCCAGTAACATCTTGCGCATCATCGATTGTTCCCCCCGATAAGCCCTTACGTTGATGCGATCTTATCGCGCCCGTCACACAAAGCTATACGGATCGACGTCCACCACGACGCGAACCTTGGCCGGCCAGTCGAGCGCGCCGAGCCAGGCGCGGATCACGTCCTGGACGTCGAGCCCGCGCCGCGCATGGATCAGCAGGCGATAGCGATGGCGCCCGCGCAGCATGGCAAGCGGGGCGGGGGCAGGGCCGTATACCTCCATGCCGTCGATCCGCGGCCCCGTGCGGCCGATCAATTCGGCGATCTCATGCGCGGCCGACTGGTCCTCCGACGATACGACGATGGCGGCGTATCGGCCGAACGGCGGAGCGCCGGCTTCCCGGCGGGCTTCCGTTTCGGCGGCCGTGAAGGCATCGGCATCGCCCGACACCAGTGCCTCCATCACCGGCGCGGTCGGATCGTGCGTCTGGATATAGACATGGCCCGGTTTCTCGCCGCGCCCGGCGCGCCCCGCGACCTGCATGATCTGCTGAAAGGTGCGTTCCGCGGCGCGCAGATCGCCGCCGCCCAGCCCGAGATCGGCGTCGATCACGCCGACCAGGGTGAGGTTGGGGAAATGGTATCCCTTGGTCACCAATTGCGTGCCGATGACGATGTCGATCTCGCCCGCCTCCAT
Organism: uncultured Stakelama sp.; assembly: GCA_964521615.1. Taxonomy (GTDB): domain Bacteria; phylum Pseudomonadota; class Alphaproteobacteria; order Sphingomonadales; family Sphingomonadaceae; genus Sphingomonas. The sequence goes on from CAZFTL010000027.1 coordinate 15,430, forward strand.
GCGCCCGACGAACTCGGCGGCTTTGGCCGGCGACCAGATCGTGTCGCTGGTGACGATCGCGGTCCGCGCCTCGGGCCACAACGCGGCGGCCTCGTCGGCGATTCGCTCGACGCCGGGACCGCAGGCGACCAGCGAATCCTCTTCGTGGCATTCTGGACATTCCCGCGGCGTCGGCATGACATGCCCGCAATGGTGGCAGGTCAGCCGCCGGACGAGCCGGTGCTCGACCATCCAGGCGGTGCAATTCGGGCATTGAAAGCGATGCCCGCATGCCCGGCACAAGGTGAGCGGGGCATAGCCCCGGCGATTCAGGAACAGCAATGCCTGCTCGCCGCGCGCCAGGGTCTCGTCGATCGCGTTGACCAACGTCGGCGCGATCCAGCGGCCGCGTTCCGGCGGATTCTGGAGCAAGTCGATCGCCTCTATGTCGGGCATCTCGGCGGCGCCGTAGCGGCCGGGGAGCTTGAGCTCGGCATAATTGCCGATCTCGACCTGCTGGCGCGTCTCGATCGCCGGTGTAGCGGAGGCGAGGATCACCGGAATGTCCTCGAACTTGCCACGCATCACCGCGACGTCGCGGGCATGGTAATGCACGCCTTCTTCCTGCTTGAAGCTCGTTTCGTGCGCTTCGTCGACGACGATCAGGCCGAGATCGGCATAAGGCAGGAACAGCGCCGATCGCGCGCCTACCGTGACCAACGCCTGGCCGGTCGCGATCGCGCGCCAAGCGCGGCGGCGTTGCGACTGGCGCAGCCCCGAATGCCAGGCGACCGGCTCGCAACCGAACCGCGCGGTGAAGCGCTGCAGGAACGGCTCGGTGAGCGCGATCTCGGGCAGCAGCACCAGTGTCTGGCGACCGGCGCGGATATTGGCGGCGATCGCTTCGAAATAGACTTCGGTCTTGCCCGAGCCGGTGACCCCATCGAGCAAGGTCGGCTTGAATCCGTGTGCCGCGACATCGGCGATCAGCGCATCGGCGGCGGCGCGCTGATCGTCCGACAGGACCGGGACATGGTGGTCGGGATCGGGAGACGGGAAGGGGCTGTCGATATCCACCTCGACCGCCTCGATCGCCCCCGTTTTGACGAGTCCGCGAATCACGCCGTCCGATACATCGGCGGCCAGGGCGAGTTCGCGTACCAGGCCCTGGCGATCGCCGATTCGCTCGAGCGCCTGCGCACGCTGCGGGGTCAGCCGATCGGGAATCAGGCCCGTCGCGCGATATTCGGTGACCGTGCGCGAACCCTCGAGCGCGGATGACGACGGCAATGCCATCCGTGCCACCGATGCAGGCGCGGCAAGATAATAGTCCGCGGTCCATTCGATCAGCCGCCGCATCGCTGCCGTGAGGGGCGGTACCGGCAGCACGTCGACCAGGTTGCGCAGCCGATTGTCACCGACCTCCGCATCCGATGGCAGCCGTTCGGGTTCCCACACCACCCCGAGCAATTGGCGCGGGCCCAGCGGCGCGACGACGAGCGAGCCCGGCTCGACCGTCATGCCATGCGGCACACGATAGTCGAGCGGACCAAGCGCGGAGTTCATGACGAGGACGCGGGCGCGGGACATTGCCTCCCATATGGAGATTCGCGGCGGATCGCGAAACCTCGCGCCGGACCGGCGGCGCGATCGGGCGGAACGCGCGAAGTGCAATCGCGGTGTCGCATTGCGGTGCCAGCCTCGGCGAGCCGCAAACCCGCGGCCGATTCCCTTTGTGGAGACTCCCATGTCCGACATCGACGAAGCGCCGGAAGCCGACCTGACCCCGACCATTGATCTCGAGGACGAGCAGGAAGACATTGCTGTCGAGGACAGCGCCGAGGATGAGGGCGATCCGGAGGAACAGGACGCCGAGGAAGAAGCCGAAACCGAGGAATGATCGTGACGGCCGGGCGATTGGAAGGCGCGATCGCCCGGCCGATTGAGCGGCTGCCCCTATCCGCGCTAGACTGGCTGGGTGACCCCGCAGGAAGAGCTCGACGGCTTCATCGACAAATACACGCCGGAGATCGCGGCGACGGTTCGGCGCGCGATGGCAATGGTCTCGGCCCGGCTGCCGGGCGCGACAATCCTGGCCTATGACAATTACAACGCGCTCGCGATCGGCTTCGGCGCCAACGACAAGGTGCGGGGGATCGTCTGCTCGATCGCGGCCTATCCGCGCTGGGTGAGCCTGTTCCTGTCGAACGGCCCGGCCTTGCCCGATCCGGAGCGATTGCTGGAAGGTGAAGGCGGCACCGTTCGCCACGTCAAGCTGACCGGCGATCGCCTGCACAGCCCGGCAGTCGCGGCGCTGATCGACGCCGCCGCGGCGAGCGTCGCGCTGCCGATCGACCCGGCGTCGGAAAGTCGGCTGATCATCAAGTCGATTTCCGCCAGGCAGCGGCCGCGCCGGCCATGACCAGCCTGCCGCTCGATTTCGGCCAGCATCTCGCGCGAGACCGGCGGCGCTCGGCGCATACGGTGCGCGCGTATGAGGCGACCGCGGTGCGGTTACTCCAGTTCCTCGGCGAACATTGGGGGGAAGAGGTCGATCGGGCCGCCCTCGGCCGCGTATCGGCCGCCGACTTGCGCGCCTATCTGGCGCGGCGGCGCGGGACGGGGTTGGGCAATGCGTCGGCCGCGCGCGAGTTGTCGGCGGTGCGCACCTTCCTCAAATGGGCGGCCGGCGACGAGGCGCCGCCACGCATGCGCGGACCGCGGGTCAAGAAAGGCGTGCCGCGCCCCGTCTCGCCCGCCGATGCCGTCGCGCTGGCCGAGGAGGTTGCGGAGGACGCCGCCGAACCCTGGATCGCGGCGCGCGACTGGGCCGTGCTGATGCTGTTGTACGGCGCCGGACTCCGGATCGGAGAGGCGGTCGGGCTGACCGGCGCGATATTGCCATTGGGCGAGGCGATGGCGGTGACCGGCAAACGCGCCAAGACGCGGATCGTCCCGCTGCTGCCGCAAGTGCGCGAGGCGATCGAGGCCTATGTAGCGGCTTGTCCCTGGCCGATCGACCGTGGCGAGGCATTGTTTCGCGGGGCCAAGGGCGGGCCGCTATCGGCCGGCGTCGTCCGGCGATCGGTCCAGGCAGCGCGCAGCCGGCTCGGTCTGGCCGAGCGGACCACGCCGCACGCGCTGCGGCACAGCTTTGCGACTCATCTGCTCGGCCGCGGCGCCGATCTCCGCCAGCTCCAGGAATTGCTCGGCCATGCCAGCCTGAGCTCGACCCAGATCTACACCGCGGTCGACGCGGCGCATTTGCTCGACGTGTACCGGAACGCCCACCCGCGAGCGTGACGGACTCCCCTCCCTGCAAGGGAGGGTCACAGCTCAAGCTCGCGGCTTCCAGGACGCCACGCGCCAGACATACCATGCGGCGATCGCGACGCAGACCGCGACGGCGGCGGGGCCGGTCCATGCTTCGGCTTCGCGGAAATTGGCACCGAGATACCAGCCGGCGCCGGCCAGGAACGCATTCCAGATAGTGGTTCCCGCCAGCGTCCAGACGATGAACTTCCATCGCGGCATGTTCGAGATGCCGGCCGGCAGCGACACGATCGATCGCCCGAACGGGGCGAAGCGCAACGCGAACACCAACCATTGGCCGTGGCGAAAGAAGAAGTTGTCGATCCGCTCGACATCGTCCCACGTTACCGTCAGCCAGCGGCCGTTGCGGTCGACGAACGGCTTCAGCTTCTGGAGCGGGACGTTGCGCCCGATCCAGTACCAGAAATAATTGCCCGCGGTGGACCCCAGGGTGCCGGCGATCATCACGCCCGTGAAGGTCAGCTTGCCATGGGCGACCGCGATCCCCGCGAAGCCCATGATGACCTCGGACGGGATTGGCGGGATGATGTTTTCCAGCGCCATCCACAGGAAGATCGCCGCATAGCCCCAGTGCTCGAGGCCATCGAGGAACCATTGGGTCATCCTGTTGCCGCGACCTTCTTCTCGATCGCGTCCCAGATCATCGCCGACACGTCGACGCCATCGAACCGCTCGATCGCGACGATACCGGTGGGGGAAGTGACGTTGATCTCGGTCAGCCATTCGCCGCCGATCACGTCGATCCCGACGAACAACAGTCCCCGCTTCCTGAGCTCGGGAGCGAGCGCCGCGCAGATCTCACGCTCTCTCGCGGTCAGTTCGGTCTTCGCCGCCGACCCGCCGACCGCCAGGTTCGATCGGAACTCCCCTTCGCCCGGCAAGCGGTTGATCGCCCCCGCGACCTCTCCATCGACCAGGACGATGCGCTTGTCGCCACTCGCCACGCCCGGCAGGAATGCCTGGAGCATATGCGGCTCGCGCCAGGTCATGTTGAACACTTCGATCAGCGCCGACAGGTTGGTCCCCGCGCGGTCGACCTTGAACACCGCCTTGCCGCCATTGCCGTGGATCGGCTTGACGACGATCTCGCCATGTTCGTGGAGGAACGCACGCGCTTCCTCCAGGCTGCGCGTCACCAGTGTCGGCGGCATGAAGCGCGCAAAGTCGAGGACGAACACCTTTTCGGGCGCATTGCGGACATTGGCAGGGTCGTTGACCACCAAAGTCTTGTCCGCGATCCGCTCGAGTAAATGGGTCGCGGTGATGTAGCCCAGGTCGAACGGCGGATCCTGCCGCATCAGTACCACATCGACATCGTCGCCGAGGTCGAGCCTGACCGGCTCGCCGAAGCTGTAATGCTTGCCGTCGACCCGCTCGACGGTGACGGGATGCGCCTTCGCCCAGAGGTGGCCGTCGCGATAATTGAGCGCATCGGCGGTATAGTGGAACAGCTTGTGGCCGCGCGCCTGGGCCGTCAGCATGAGGGCAAAGCTCGAATCGCCGGCGATGTTGATCGACTCCAGGGGATCCATCTGGACCGCGACGGTCAAAGGCATGCGACTTCTTTCCTTATGCGTCACCCCGGCGAAAACCGGGGTCTTGTCGGGCTTCTACCGCCGGGAACGCCGGCTTTCGCCGGCACGACAGGCAGCGTCTAGGCGTATTATTCGAGTATGTCACCCGATCCACGCATTCTCGATATGGCGAGGCCGGGCACCGGGCGCCAGCAGGATCACGTCGACGCGAATATCGTCGCCGGGCCCCGCGTAGCGCGGCATCAACACCTCGGCCGCGGCCGCTACCCGGGAAAGGCGGCGCTCGTCGATGGCGAAATCGAGTTCGGCGGTGGTCGCGCGGCTCTTCACTTCCACGAAAGCGATCAAATTCCCCTTGCGCGCGACGATGTCGACTTCGCCGGCGGACGTCCGCACGCGCTTGTCCAGGATACGCCAGCCCTTGAGCCTGAGCCACCATGCCGCGATCCGTTCGCCACGGCGGCCAGCCGCCTCGGCCGCCCGGCGATCCCTTTTCGAGCCCCTCCCCTTCAGAGGAGGGGGTGAAGGGGGGAACGAGTCTCCTGCGCTCACCTAGCCTCCCCCGCCCCAACCCTCCCCCGGAGGGGAGGGACTGTTGCTCACCGGCGCGCTCAACGCTTTAGCTCCATCGCCCGCGCATAGAGGTCGCGGCGGTCGAGGTTGAGCCGCTTCGCCACTTCGGCGGCCGCCTTGCTCGCGGGTAACCGCGTCAGCGCCTCGGCGAGCGCTGCGTCGGCGTCCTCCGCGCTTGCCGGTGCGGCGTCACCCGGCGGCGCGACGACCACTACGATCTCGCCCTTGGGCGGCGCGTCGGCATAGCGCGCGGCAAGCGATGACAGTGTTCCCGTCACCGCTTCCTCGAACTTCTTGGTAATCTCGCGCGTCACCGCCGCCTCGCGGTCGCCCAGCCCCTTCGCCAAGGCTCCCAACGTCGCGGCCAATCGCGGGCCCGATTCGTAGAGTACCAGGGTCGCTCGCACGGTCGCCACTTCGGCGATCGCTTCGGCTTTCGCGCCCGGCTTGGGCGGCAGGAAACCCAGGAACAGGAAGCGATCGGTCGGCAATCCAGCCAAGGTCAGCGCCGCCACCGCGGCGCAAGGGCCCGGGATGGTCACGACCATATGCCCGGCCGCGCGCGCATCGCGCACCAGCTTGTAACCGGGATCGGAGATCAGGGGGGTGCCTGCATCGCTTACCAGCGCCACGGCTTCGCGCCCCATCCGTTCGATCAGTCCCGGCCGCACGCGATCGGCATTATGGTCGTGATAGGCGATCATGGGGCGTTTCGCGCCGACGTGCCGCAACAGTCCGGCCGTTACGCGGGTGTCTTCGACCGCGATCAGTGCCGCATTCGACAGTACGTGCGCGGCGCGCGGCGACAGGTCACCGAGATTGCCGATCGGGGTGGCGACGATGTAGAGACCGGGCATAAGAACATCAGTCATCAGGGGATCGTCATGGCAGAGGCAGCAACCGTACCGCAACGGCTGACGCAATTGAGGCGGACGGTTTTCCTGTTCGGGCTGATGGTGCTGAGCGCCTGCTCGACGGTCGTTCCCCGTACCGCGCCACCGGTGCAGACGGGACCGGCGGTCGTTGCGCCGCCGCCGCGCGCGCCTGTCGTGATGCCCGGCCTGCCCACCGACAACGAGCACCATATGGTGGCGCTGCTGGTGCCGTTGACCGGGACCAATGCCGGCGTCGGCAAGAGCATCGCCAACGCGACTCAGCTTGCCCTGCTCGACACCGGCAATTCGGAGCTGCGCCTGACGACCTACGATACCGCAACCGGCGCCGCGGCTGCCGCGCAGCGCGCGATCGATGAGGGCGCGCGCGTGATTCTCGGCCCGCTGCTCGCCGAGGACGTCCGCACGGTCATCCCGATCGCCCGGCGGGCCGGGGTGCCGGTGATCAGCTTTTCCAACGATTCCAGCCTCGCGGGGTCGGGCGCCTATCTGATGGGCTACTCGCCCGCGCAATCGATCGAACGTGTCGTGGACTATGCGCGCGACCAGGGAATCACGACCTATGGCGGACTCGTCGCCAACGGCATCTATGGGCAACGTGCCTCGACCGCGTTCCTTCGCGCAGTCGAATCGGCCCGCGGCCAGGTCATCTCGCTGCAGAATTACGATCATGCCATGCCATCGATCACCGGCGCGACGCTACGCCTTGGCAAGGCCGGACCGGTCGGGGCGGTGCTGATCGTCGATGATGGCGCAACCTCGGCGGGAATTATTCCGCTGATGCGCCGCAACGGTGAAGGGGCCGCTCAGGTGCTGGGCACGGAACGTTGGAACACCGAGGCATCGATTGCCGCCAAGCCGTCGATGAACGGCGCGTGGTTCGCCAGCGTGCCGGACAATCTCTATCGCCAATATGCCGTCAAATACCGCGCCCGGTTCGGTGCCGCGCCCTATCGCCTGTCGAGCATGGGTTACGACGCGGTGCTCCTGACGATCCGCATCGCGCGTGACTGGCGGATCGGCGCGCCGTTCCCCGAAGATCGCTTGCGCGACAAGGGCGGATTCTCGGGCATCGACGGCGCTTTCCGCTTCGGCCGGGACGGCATCGCGGAACGCGCGCTCGAGGTCCAGGAAGTGCGCGGCGGGGCGACGGTGGTGATCTCGCCCGCACCCACCGGGTTCTGAGCGAACGATAATCCTCCCCACGCCGGGCGTGGGGAGGTCTTCATGCTTCTTGCGGCACCTTGACGATCTCTCCCAGAATCGCGTTGAGCACCGGCATCCCGGCGTCGGTCGCCGCCAGCCGCGATCCGTCAGATACCAGCAATCCTTGTGCGGTCAGCCGCTCGATCGCCGGCAGATCGGCGAGGTCGCCGATCGGTCGGGCCCCCAACGTCGCGATGCGGTCGAGATCGATCCCCTCGGCCAGTCGCAGGCCCATCAGCATGGCTTCGATCGCACGTTCGCTCGGCGCGAGCGGGTCCTCGCGCTCGATGCCGTGGCCGTTGCGCGCTACCGCCCCGATCCAGTTTTCGGGTTTGCGGCGCCGCTGGGTCGCATTGCCCAGCCGCCGACCATGCGCGCCGGGGCCGATCCCGGCATAGTCCTGATAGCGCCAATAGGTAAGGTTGTGCCGGCTCTCCGCGCCAAGCCTCGCATGGTTGGAAATCTCATAGGCGGGCAGGCCCGCGCTCACCGTCAGCGCCCGAGTCACTTCGAACAGGTCGGCGGCGCGATCGGCGTCGGGCAGCACGAGCCGCCCCGCAGCTGCTTCGGTCTGGAACCGCGTGCCGGGCTCGATCGTGAGCTGATAGAGCGACAGATGTTCGGTGCCGAACGACAAGGCACGGGCAAGTTCGGCATGCCAGTCGGCGAGGCCCTGCCCGGGCCGCGCATAGATCAGGTCGAAGCTCACGCGCCCGAAGACGCGTTGCGCGGTGTCGAGCGCGGCCAACCCCTCGGCAACGTCGTGGGCGCGGCCGAGAAACGCCAGCGTCTCGTTGTCGAGCGCCTGCAGCCCGAGGCTGACGCGGTTGACCCCCGCCGCGGCGAGATCGGCGAATCGCGCCGCCTCGACCGACGAGGGATTGGCTTCCAGCGTAATTTCGATGCCTGGCGCGAATCCCCAGGCGCGCTCGGCGGCACCGAGGATCGCCGCCACCGTCTCCGGCGGCATCAGCGAGGGCGTGCCGCCGCCGAAAAAGATCGAGGTCAGTTGCCGTTCCGGCAGGATGTGCGCTTCATGCGCCAGGTCGGCGAGCATCGCGTCGCGCCATCGCTCCTGGTCGACGTGTTCGCGGACATGGCTGTTGAAGTCGCAATACGGACATTTCGACACGCAGAACGGCCAATGGACGTATAAGGCGAGGGGCTCGGTCATCTGGGCGGGCATATGGAGACGAGAGCATGATCAGGAAAGCCGCGATCTTGGCACTGGCGGCATCGCTTGTATCGTGCGGCGGCACCAGGGGCCCCACGCGCATGGTCGAGCGGCGAACCGATGTCGCCCCCGCCCCGCGCGGCGACGCATTGCTGCGGCAGGTCATGCTCGCCAAGCATGAAGAGGCACGTCGCGCCGTCGGCGTGCCCGCGCTCGTCTGGGACGACAAGCTTGCGGCCCGTGCGCTCGACTATGCGCGCGAGCTGGCCCGCACCCGCCGCTTCCAGCACGCGCCGCAACCGATGGGGCCGGCGCGCGAGGGAGAGAACCTCTTTACCGGGACGCGCGATGCCTATTCGTATGCGGAGATGATCCAATATTGGATCGACGAGCAGAAATGGTTCGTCAACCGGCCGGCGCCGGAGTTCAGTACGACGGGCGACGGAGAGGCGGTCGCGCATTACACCCAGATCATCTGGCGCACGACGAAGCGCGTCGGCTGCGCGCTCGCCAGTAACGATCGCGACGACTATCTGGTCTGCCGCTATTCGCCAGCCGGCAATGTGATCGGGTCGAAGGCGCTCTAGGGTCTCCGTTCCCCGATCCTTGCGCTTATGGCGTACGGGCCCTTAAGCCTTTCCCCCGAAGCTTCCTTAACGCCGCGCGCGCGAAAAGCGGCCACGATGATCCGCCGCCGCATCCTTGCCGCGCTCGCCTTGCTGCCGTTGACCGCCAATGCGCCCATGCCGCGCTTCGCGGGGGCGGCGTTTGCCCGGGCGATGGTCGAACCGCAGAACGCGGCGCGCCGGCTGGCGGGGGTGCCCGACCTGGTGTGGGACGACAATCTTGCCGCCGATGCGCAGGAATGGGCGGACCATCTCGCCGAGACGAGCAGCTTCTATCATTCGGACGACGACCGCGGCAGCGATCCCGAGGGGGAAGGCGAGAACCTCTTCATGGGGACGCAGGATGCCTATAGCTACCAGCAGATGGTCGGCATGTGGGTCGACGAGAAGAAGTTCTACCGCGACGGCGTGATGCCCAATCTCTCGACCACCGGCAATTGGGACGATGTCGGGCATTATACCCAGATCATCTGGCGCTCGACCCGCCGCGTCGGCTGCGCGCTCGCCAACAATGGCGACGACGATTACCTAGTCTGCCGCTATTCCGAGCCCGGCAACTTCTATGGCGAAAGCCCGCGCTGAGCCGTGTTGGCGAAAGGACGTCGGTCTCACCGATGTGGTCCTAATTCTGTATTGTGTCCCCACGCTTCGCCGCTAGCCTCCTGAAGGGAAAAGACGTGGAGGATCAAGATGCTGGCGGCATTGACACTTCTGGCGGCGAGCGCCGCAACGCCGGCCTGCGCCCCAGTTGAAGGGGCGGCGACGCTCTGGTCGAAGCCAGAAACGCGTTGGGTCATCGCCGGCGAGATGCACGGGACCAATGAGACGCCCGATGCCTTTGTCAACCTCGTTTGTCTGGCCGCCGCCGCTCGAGGGCCCGTCACGGTCGCGATCGAATATCCCGCGGACATGCAGTCTGTTCTCGATGCCTGGTTGGCGTCGGACGGCGGGGAAGCGGCGCGGACCGCGCTCCTCGCCGGGCCATTCTGGCGCCGGTCGACCCAGGACGGTCGTACAAGTGTCGCTTTCCTGCAGATGCTCGACCGACTGCGCGTGATGCATCGGGCTGGAACGGTACGCTCGGTGCGCGCCTTCTGCCCTCCGAACGACGGACCGGCCGTCGGCGACTACAACGAAGCCATGGCGGACCGTCTGACGAAGATCGCCGACGCTGCGCCGGGGCTCGTCATGGTGTTGGTCGGAAATTTTCACGCGATCAATCGCGCTATGGCGACTTCTCAAGGATCGATCCGACCTGCGGCGTCACTACTTCCCGCCAGCAAGAAAGTGACTGTTGATATCGTGGGCGCCGGCGGGTCGATATGGGCCTGCCAGATGGAGGGCTGTCATCGATATGACTACCCGGCCCAGCCATCCGGTCCGAGCCGTATCGCGCCGGATACGAGCGAGGATCAGCGCTACGACATGATCTATACGCTGGGTAAATCCTATAGCGCGGCCGAGCCTGCGGTGCCGGGCGTCGCTGATACCAGCCCAATCAAATTGCCTAAGATCAAACCCTGATGGCGAGGGCGGTCAGAGCACCGCGTCGACCAATTGCCTGAATGCCGCTGCCCGGTGCGTCAGCGGGGTTTTCTCGTCATGCGACATTTCGCCGAAGGTGCGATCATGGCCGTCGGGCAGGAACATCGGATCGTAGCCAAAGCCATGCTCGCCGCGCGGCGGCCAGACCAATAGTCCATCAACGCGGCCCTCGAACCATTCCACATGGCCGTCGGGCCATGCAAGCGCCAGCGCGCAGACGAAATGCGCATCCCGATCGGCGTCGGGCCCGGCGGCCGCTAGCTTTTCTTCGACCAGCTTCATCGCGAGTCCGAAATCCTTGGTCGGCCCGGCCCAGCGCGCCGAGAAGATGCCGGGATCGCCGCCGAGCGCCTCGACGCACAGGCCGCTGTCGTCGGCGAGCGCGGGCAGGCCCGACAGGTCTGCCGCCTGCAACGCCTTGAGTTCGGCATTGGCGACGAAGGTCGTGCCCGTCTCCTCGGGCTCGGGGAGATCGAGCGACTTCGCCGACACCGGCTGGATGCCGTACGGCCCGAGCAGCGCCTCGATCTCGCGCACCTTGCCCTCGTTATGGCTGGCGATGACCAGCTTGCCGGGGGCGAGCTTGCGGATCGCCTGGGGTTCGTTGCCTTCCCCGCTCATGCAACTGCTTTCGCTTGCGCCGCGAAGATCTGGTTGCAACCGATCCGCGCGAGCCGAAGCATCCGCAACAGCGCTTCCTCATCATAGGTCGCATGTTCGGCGGTCGCCTGTGCCTCGGCGATGTTGCCGTTTTCGAGCAGCACGAAATTGGCATCGGTGTCCGCGCCAGAATCCTCGTCGTAATCGAGGTCGAGTACGGCCGCTCCCTGGACGATGCCGCAGCTCACCGCCGCGACTTTCTGGGTCAGCGGGTCGCTGGCGAGCTTGCCGTCATGGAGCAGGCCGTTGATCGCGAGCCGCAGGGCCACCCACGCGCCCGAGATCGACGCGGTCCGCGTGCCGCCATCGGCCTGGATGACGTCGCAGTCGAGCGTGATCTGGTGCTCGCCGAGCAACGACAGGTCGGTCACCGCGCGCAAGCTCCGGCCGATCAACCGCTGGATTTCCTGGGTGCGCCCCGATTGTTTGCCGCGCGCCGCCTCGCGTGCGCCGCGGGTATGCGTCGCGCGCGGCAGCATGCCGTATTCGGCTGTGACCCAACCCTGGCCCTTGCCGCGCAGCCAGGGCGGCACGCGATCCTCGACCGACGCGGTGACCAGCACCTTGGTGTCGCCGAACCCGACCAGCACGGATCCTTCGGCATGCTTGGTGAAATGGGGCTCGATGGTGATTGCGCGCATCTGATCGGGGGCGCGGCCGCTGGGGCGCATTGGGAAATCTCCTGATAAGGGTCGGAATGGCACCTAGGGCCTGAAGTCACGGGCGGCAATCACCTCGTGTCGAACCCGAGCGTCGAGCGGCGGGATTGAGCAAGGGGGCCGCGCCGCCTAGATCATGATCATGACCGCCCCTGCCGTCACCGAACTCTCCGATCGCGCGCGCGACATCTTTCGCGCGGTGGTCGAGGGCTATCTCGATACCGGCCAGCCGGTCGGGTCGCGCACGTTGGCCGATGCCGGGGCATTCAGCCTGTCGCCCGCGTCGATCCGCAACGTCATGGCCGAGCTCGAGGCGCTAGGGCTGCTCAGCCACCCGCATACCAGCGCCGGGCGGATGCCGACCGATCTTGGCCTCAGGTTGTTCGTCGACGGCATGATGCGTGTTGCCGAGCCGAGCGCCGAGGAGCGTGCTGCGATCGAGGGTAGGGCGGTGCGGTCGGGGCCGGTCGAGGAAGCGCTCGCCGCGACGACGGCGGCGCTGTCGGGCCTGTCGGCCTGCGCCGGTCTTGTCCTGGTGCCGCGCGCCGAGCTGGTGCTGCGCCAGATCAGCTTCGTCCCGATGTCGCCCAATCGTGCGCTCGCGGTGATCGTCGGCGATGACGGCCAGGTCGAAAACCGCGTTGTCGATCTCGCCCCCGGAACGACCCAATCGACGCTGGTCGAGGCGGGCAATTACATGTCGGCGACCCTGTCTGGCCTGACGCTGGCCGAGGCGCGGGCACGGCTCGAGCGCCAGCTCGCCGCGGATCGTGCGGCGCTCGACCGCGCTGCTGCTACCCTGGTCGAACAGGGGGTCGCGGTGTGGAGCGAGGATTCGGACCGCCGCCCGGTGCTGATCGTGCGGGGCCAGGGGCGGCTGATCGATGCCGCCGCTGCCGAGGATCTCGAACGCGTGCGAGATCTGCTCGACGATCTCGAGGGCAAGCAGGAGATTGCGGGGCTGCTCGACAGCGCGCGCCTGGCCGATTCGACCCGTATCTTCATCGGTGCGGAAAACAAATTGTTCGCGCTGTCGGGCTCCTCGGTGATCGCGCGGCCGTTCCGCGGAGTCGACGGCCGGGTGGTCGGCGTGGTGGGGGTTATCGGACCGACCCGGTTGAACTATGCGCGAGTCGTGCCCATGGTGGACTTTACTGCCGCAACCCTCTCCCGCCTGATCGGTTGAGAGCATCCAAGAACGAAGAGAATGATGACCGAAGACGAGAAGATCGATACCGCAACCGCCGCCGGCGCCGAGGACCTGCGCGTCGAGACTGCGGACGCCGCGCCGGAAGTCGCCGATCACGACCGCGTGTCCAAGCTTGAGGCGGAACTCGCCGAGGCCAAGGCCGCGACGATGTACGCGCATGCCGAGGTACAGAACGTGCGGCGCCGCGCCGAAAAGGAGGCCGCCGACGCCCGCGCCTATGCCGTGACGACCTTCGCGCGCGAGGTGCTGTCGGTCGCGGACAATCTGTCGCGCGGCCTGTCGGCGATTCCCGCCGATCTGCGCGAGGACGAGAAGCTCAAGGGCCTCATCGCGGGCCTGGAGGCCACACAGCGCGAACTCGACGCGGTGTTCCAGCGCAACGGCATCACCAAGATCGCGGCGATGGGCCTGCCGCTCGATCCCAACCAGCATCAGGCGATGTTGGAGATCCCTTCGGACCAGGCGCCGGGCACGATCGTCCAGGAGATGCAGGCGGGGTATATGCTGAAGGACCGCTTGTTGAGGCCATCGTTGGTCGGCGTGGCGAAGAAGCCGGACTGAGGCGGTGAGAAATCCTCCCCGTTTACGGGGAGGGGGACCGCGCGGCGTCAGCCGCGTGGTGGTGGGGGTTCTCCTCATCCACATCGCTTGGGACCGGCCGCCTCCACCAAGCCGCTGCGCGTCTTGGTCCCCCTTCCCATGAATGGGGAGGAACTTAGAGAATTTGATCCGCTGCCGTTCCAACCCCTCCCATCGTTAGGAAGGGCTTGTTATGGCGGGGGAATGAACCCCAACCTCAGCGCTGATCGCCCGACGTTCGTCACCCATCTCGAATGCTCGCTGACTGGCGAGCGGTACGAGGCGGACCAGTTGCACGGTCTGTCCCGCGCCGGGCGGCCGTTGCTGGTGCGCTATGATCTCCCTTCGGTGCGCGGGTTCTTGCCGCGCGCCATGGTCGAGGCGCGGCCGACCGATCTGTGGCGCTGGCGCGAATTGCTGCCGGTGCGGCACACGCAGAACGTCGTCAGCCTCGGCGAGGTCGAGACGCCGCTGGTGCCGATCGCCAAATCGGGTGGCCCCAGCGTGTTGGTCAAGGACGAGGGGCGTTTGCCCACCGGCTCGTTCAAGGCGCGCGGTCTGGTCATGGCCGTGGCGATGGCCAAGGAACTCGGCGTCACGAAGATCGCGATGCCAACCAACGGCAATGCGGGCGCCGCGCTGGCCGCTTATGCCAGCCGGGTCGGGATCGAGACGATCGTGCTCTGCCCCGACGACACGCCAGAGATCAATGTGCGCGAGATCGCGGCACAGGGAGCGCGCGTCTATCGCGTCAACGGCTTGATCGACGAATGCGGGGCGATCGTGGGCAAGGGCGCGGCCGAGGGATTGTGGTTCGACTTTTCGACGCTCAAGGAGCCGTACCGGATCGAAGGCAAGAAGACGATGGGGCTCGAACTCGCCGCGCAGTTCGGCTGGCGCCTTCCCCGCGCGATCTTCTATCCGACCGGTGGCGGCACCGGCTTGATCGGCATGTGGAAGGCGTTCGACGAACTCGAGAAGCTCGGCTGGATCGGGCCCGAGCGCCCCAAGATGTACGCGGTCCAGGCGTCCGGCTGCGCACCTATCGTCCGCGCGTTCGAGGCGGGCGAGGTCCATGCCGAACGCTGGGAGGACGCCCATACCGTCGCCGCCGGGATTCGCGTGCCCAAGGCGGTCGGCGATTTCCTGATCTTGCGCGCGGTGCGCGAGAGTGGCGGCCGGGCACTCGCGGTCGGCGACCCCGCAATCCTGAAGGCGGTCGACGATTGCGCGCGGCAGGACGGCTTGTTGCTGTGTCCGGAAGGCGGCGCGACGCTTGCCGCCTACCGCCAGGCGCTGGCCGACGGTCTGGTCGACGAGGAGGACGAGGTGGTTCTGTTCAACTGCGCGACCGGCCTCAAATATCCGATGCCCGATGCCGCCGAGACGCTCGACAAGAACGGGCCGATCGACTTGGCGGGGCTTTAGCGCTCTATGCTCTCGCCCGCGCAGGGTTGCGGGCTGAGGAAACCGGGCAGGCTTAGCTAGCGATCGTCTGGATCGCCTTTGAGCGGATTGATCCAGGTGTGGTTTTCCACGATGATCGAGCGCACCGGTGTTCCGTCGTCGTCGAGCGAGGGCCTATAGCGGAAGCGCTGCTCGATCAGGCGGCAGGTGGTGTTGTCGAGCAACGCATAGCCGCTCGACCGGGTGATCCGACACCCGCTGACGCTGCCGTCAACATTGACGAAATAGCGCACCGAGACAGTGCCTTCGACACCCGATTCCCAAGCCGATTCGGGGATATCGGATGATTTCAGTCGCCCGCTCCTGAAGCGCGGCGGCGTCTCGCGGCCATAGCCGTCGCCATCCCCGTTGCCTGCCCCGCCGCTTCCAGTGCCGTTGCCGATCCCGCCAGCTCCCGTCCCCGGGCCTGCGACCGGCGCCGCGCCCTGGGTCGACTGATTGCCTTCGAAGGGTTTCGCGGCCGCGGGCAGGGGCGGAGGCGGGACAGGTGGCGGGGGGACCGGTGGTGCGGCGACCTCGGTCGCCTTCGATCGGATGTTGGGTGGTGCCGCCTTGCCTTCGGTCTTGTGGCTCGGCTTGGGCCGGGTTTCGACCTTCTCGACAACAGGGGGCGGGGGCGGCACGAACGCGAGCAAGTCGTTCTTCGCCGCATCGATGCCGGGCAGTTTCACCACCAGGCCGGCGATCAACAAATACAGGATCGAGGCTTGCACCAGGCCCGCGCCGATCAGGCCCTTGAGCCGTTCTGGAGTCATGGTTGCGGTCATCGTCGGGCGCCCCTCTACACGCGATCGGCTGAACGCGCGCTGTCCGCCTCCGGTTGCCGCAAGACGAGGGTGGTCAGGGCATGGTCGCTTCGCGCACCATATCGAACTCGCGTACGCCGCGGGCACGCCGCGCGGCATTGACCAGATCACGCAATTTTTCCCGTCGCGCTTGTGCCTGTTCGATGTCGCGGATCACGAAGGGCTTGCCCGCGGTCGTCTCGTCGCTCGACAACAGCGTTATCGTACCGATCCCCGCCCATTGATTGATCAGGCTGAAATCGATGCGGATGTCCTTGATGCGGTAGAGTTCGATCTCGTCGATCGATTTCCGCAAGATGCCGCTGTGCAGGATCAGCCGGTCCTCGGTCACCTCATAGGTAGTGGCGAGATACTGCAACCATTTCGCCGATGCGATGATCGCGGCGAGGATGACGAACCCGAGCGGCAGCGGCGATCCGGCCACGACCATGCCGACCACGCCGATCGGCACGAGGAGCAGGGTTCCCCAACCGGCCAGCGTGCCACGCAGCCACCCCCAGGTCGAAGAACGGAAACGGTCGAGTGTCTGCGGCATGGAATCCTCCGGTCGCCACGGAGTGTAGCGCGGTCGAAAAGATAGGCCAGACCATCCATCATGCCGGGCTCGTCCCGGCATCCGCCGGGCATCAGGCGCTGACCCCGGATCAGAAGGCTAAACGTGCTGCGCCTCGTGCGCCGGCGCCATGCTCCGGAACGGCAGGATCGTTTTCAATTGCTGCAAGGGCGGGGCGCCCGCGATGAGCGCGTCATGCCCCAGCAGGAAGGCATGCCGTACGATCTCCGCTTGCTGCTCCAGCCCGTATTTGCGTAATTCCCAGCCCGGCCTGACCGCATAATCGTACCGCGCCCAGGGCACGCGGCGGAGCGGCAGGAAAATGCCCGACTGGTGCTGCCAGATATGCACCATCTCGTGCACGAACAGCCCTTGCTCGCCCAATTCGGCGTGGCTGAAATCGTCACGATAGGCGGTGCCGTGGGGATGGAAATGGATTCGCCCGCGCGGGCTCATCACGACGTCCTTCGGCTGGAAAAACGCCCATTTGCCGAGCACGACGCGAACCGGCGCGTAATCGATTGCGTCACCGAACACCGATCGCGCCATGTCGATTTCGCCGGCGGTGAGCGGCCGGACCTGCTGGGTCATGCCCGCGCCGTCATTCGGGCGCCGGGTCGCCGGCACCGACGACCTTTGCCTGTGTCGTCAATTTGCTGCCGTCCGCAAAGGTAAATGTCAGCGGTACGCTGCCGCCGGGTCTGGTTCCACCCCTGACGCTGTAGAGCATGACGTGTTTGCCGCCCGGGGCGAAGGCGACCGTGCCGCCGGCCGGAATGCCGACCGTCTTGAGCGGGGTCATCGACATCATGCCGCCCGACGTCATGCTCTCGTGCATTTCCGCACGCCCTGCCGCCGGTGTCGAAACGCTCACCAGGGTCTCGTCCTTGCTCCCGCCATTCAGCGAAAAATAGGCGGCGGACGGATTGGTCGGTACCGCGGAGAGCCGTATCCAGGCGTCATGTGCCGAGGTGTCCCGCGGCTGGCAGGCCGATAGCAACACCGCCACCGACAGGAACATCACGCGTCGCATCCGGTTTTCTCCGCAATCCGCCCCATCGGGTAGAGCGCGGTCAGCCCCTCGGCAAGTCGCCTGGCCTTGCCGCAACCATTCCGTCCCTGCCGGCGACTGTCCTAGCGTGCCGATGCCACGCCTCCGGCATAGAAGGCGTCGAGGTCACGGAACGGATTGCCGCCGCTGCCGAGCACGCACGTGTGACAGGTCCGGAACGCCGCCTTCAGCCCCAATTCGCCGCCCGTCGGGCCAAACAACTGGCCGGCGAAGGAGGTCGCGAACATCATCGGATAATAGGGATTTGGGTTGCCAGGGATCGTGGCCGAGATCACCCCATCGGCGTCGATCGTGCTCCCTGCGATGGCGAAAGTGCCCATGTCGACCATGCTGCCGTCGCTTGATCTGCGCGCGGTAGGATGGAAGCTTCCCGTCACCGTCCGCGCGGCGAAATCGACCGTCAGGTCGATTGTGCCCCCGACGAGGTAGTTGATCGTGTAGCCGCTGCCGCCGTCCTCGATGGGAAAATATTGTCCGGCAATCACGCCAACATAATGGGCGGTACCGGTGGTCGGGACGCTCGCCCGCGGGGTTGCCGCTCCCGAGGCGAAGAACATATCCGTGTGCCGGCCGGTGGTCTCGCGTCGTTCGAAGCGATTGAACCTGACGAAATGCAGCATCAGGCCGGGGTCGACGGCGGCCGGGTTGAGCACATACAGCCGCTGATCCGCTGCCGGGCCGTACGGCGTGGCCGCCAGCGAATAACCGTAGACATTGTATTCGGGCGTGTTTTCGGCCGGGATGGCCCAGTTGAAGGAGAAGGTGTTATCACGCCGGTCGACCGGTGCGCCGGTATCGAGAAAGGTGTGCAGGTAATAATAGCCCGTCGTGGTGCTGTAGCGATTGCTGCCGACGATGTTGGCATTGAGGCGAATGTCGTAGTCCGTCAGCCCGAAATGCCAAGACGAGCCGGTGCTCAAGGTCGTTTCGACACTGCTGAAGCCGGGATCGATCACGTCATGATCGAACAGGCCGCGCTGTTGTCCGATCAGCGTGCCGGTGCCCAGGGGATAGGCATTGCCGTCGGCATAGGTCAGGCCGACCTCTTCGGCGGCGGGCCCGAACAATGCACCCTTGAACGGCGTGCCGGTGGCGCCGCCGGAACAGCTGACGCAGGCGAAGGTGCCGGAGATGCTGCCGTCGGCGGCGATGGTACCATTACCGGTGAAGCTCTCGGGGACGACCGCGCTGGGGCCTCCGGCATAGGATTCCATCTCGCCGGGCTGGTGCCTGGTGAAGCTCACCGTCACCGTCTTGGCGGCGAAATCCGCGACGATCTCACCCTCGCCGATCCGGCGAAGGTTGCGCTCGGCTCCGGTCGTGACCGGACCGCCGAGATCGTCGATCGTCAGCGCGTCGGCCGTATAGCGGCGCGTGCCGGTGACCGGTATGGCGGCCATTGCTGTGGGAAAACCGTAAGCGAACGCGTCCCCCCAGGTCGAGGGCCCGGCATTGCCGGCGATGTCCTGCTGCCGGACCCAGCCGCCGGCGCCGACATAGTAATTGGGCACCGAACTCGCCGTTCCTGGGCGGAGGCGCAGCAGATAGTCGAATTGTCCGGCGGTGGTCTTGGCGTAAAAAGTCAGCCCGGGATACGAGCGCGCGGCATCCATATCGGCGGGGAGGAAGGTTTCCGTTCGCGTGCCGGCGGCTGTCGTATAGCCCTGATTCCCAGCGCTGTAATGGAGCACCAACGTGGTGAAATCGGTGCTGAACGTATTGGGCGTACCCGGCGGGCCGAAGGTTTCGGATGTTTCACCGGCGATGTTCGTCAGATCGCCATCCGAAACCAGATTGCTCAGTGCAGTATTGGCAGGCGGAGCGGGAGTAGGTGTGGGCGTTGGGGTCGGCGCCGGCGTGGGGGTCGGCGTTCCGCCGCCATTGCCACCTGATCCGCCGCCGCAAGCCGTCAGCGCGCCCGCCAGACCGACACTGACGATGACTCGCAAGATACCCCGCACCGCACGCCTCCTCCCAATTCGGGATTAGGTCAGAAAGGGTACCGCACTCCAAATCTTGCGGCAAGCGAATCCCCCCCTATATCGCCCGTATATTTGGTGCTCGCGTTGCCTCTCGGGAGGGACGCGGGCTGGGTTTTATTTTGATTGAGGGGCCACAGAGGACCAATGGCTAAAGTAATCGGTATCGACCTGGGCACGACCAACAGCTGCGTTGCCGTGATGGAAGGTGGCAAGCCCAAGGTGATTGAAAACGCGGAAGGCGCACGCACCACGCCGTCCATCGTCGCCTTCGCCAAGGATGGCGAGCGCCTGATCGGCCAGCCGGCGAAGCGCCAGGCGGTGACCAATCCCGACAATACCGTCTTCGCGGTGAAGCGCCTGATCGGCCGCCGTTTCGACGATCCGGTGACCAAGAAGGATACCGAACTGGTCCCGTACCACATCGTCAAGGGCAGCAATGGCGACGCGTGGGTCCAGGCCGGCGGTCAGGATTACAGCCCGTCGCAGATTTCGGCCTTCATTCTGCAGAAGATGAAGGAAACCGCCGAATCGTATCTCGGCGAGACGGTGACTCAGGCGGTCATCACGGTTCCCGCCTATTTCAACGACGCGCAGCGCCAGGCGACCAAGGATGCCGGCCAGATTGCGGGTCTCGAAGTGCTGCGCATCATCAACGAGCCGACCGCCGCGGCGCTCGCCTATGGCCTGGAGAAGCAGGACGGCAAGACGATCGCGGTCTATGACCTTGGCGGCGGTACGTTCGACATCTCGATCCTCGAGATCGGCGACGGCGTGTTCGAAGTGAAGGCGACCAACGGCGACACCTTCCTCGGCGGCGAGGATTTCGACGCCAAGCTGCTCCAGTTCCTGGCCGACGATTTCAAGAAGGCCGAAGGCATCGACCTGACCAAGGACAAGCTGGCGCTGCAGCGCCTGAAGGAAGCGGCCGAGAAGGCGAAGATCGAGTTGTCGTCGGCCGCGACGACCGAGGTCAATCTGCCCTTCATCACCGCCGACGCCAACGGGCCGAAGCACCTGGTCAAGACGATCAGCCGCGCCGACCTGGAAAAGCTGGTCGAGGACCTGATCAAGCGGACGCTTGATCCGTGCAGGAAGGCGTTGGCCGATGCCGGCGTGAAGGCCGCGGACATCGCCGAGGTCGTGCTGGTCGGCGGTATGACCCGCATGCCGCGCGTCCGTGAGGTCGTGAAGGACTTCTTCGGCAAGGAGCCGCACACCGGCGTCAATCCGGACGAAGTCGTCGCGATGGGCGCCGCGATCCAGGCCGGCGTGTTGCAGGGCGACGTCAAGGACGTGCTGTTGCTCGACGTGACCCCGCTGTCGCTCGGCATCGAGACGCTGGGCGGCGTGTTCACCCGCATGATCGACCGCAACACGACGATCCCGACCAAGAAGGCGCAGACCTATTCGACTGCCGACGACAATCAGCAGGCGGTGACGATCCGCGTGTTCCAGGGTGAACGCGAAATGGCGGCGGACAACAAGCTGCTCGGCCAGTTCGACCTGGTCGGCA
>CAZFTL010000028.1:0-33479 GCA_964521615.1 uncultured Stakelama sp.
AACTGGCCTTGGCCAACCGGCCGGCAGGGGAGGCCGTGCGGGCGCTGGCCTGGCTTGGCCCGGAGAAAGCAGAAACGGCGCTCAAGACGTTGAAGCGGAAGATGCCGCCCGGCGTGTTCGGCGAGTTGGTCGCCGTAGCGCCACAGCTTCCGACGTGGCTCGCGCAGAGCGTTGGCAGGGTCGCGTATGAACCGAGAGAAATGACAAAATGATACCTAAGCAGATCGAACTTCGCACGGGAGGGTGCAATGGCTGAAACCCAAATAGAATGGACGGACGCCACATGGAATCCTGTTGCCGGCTGCTCGATCATCTCTGCCGGCTGCACCCATTGCTATGCCATGGAGATGGCTAAGCGCCTTGATGCCATGCACATCCAGAAATATGCCGGCCTGACCCGCAAGAGCGGGCAGAGAACGGTCTGGAACGGCGTTGTGCGTGAGGATCGGGATGCGCTTGCGATTCCCTATGGTTGGCGCAAGCCGCGCAAGATTTTCGTTAATTCGATGAGCGACCTGTTTCACGAGCAGGTCACGGACGCCTTCATTCTCGATGTCTGGAAGGTAATGCGTGAGACGCCACACCATAATTATCAGATTCTGACGAAACGGCCCGAGCGTATGGCGGAACTGGTCGCCACCAAGATCGGAGAGGTGCTGCCGAACGTCTGGCTCGGCACAAGTATCGAAGACGGGTACGTGGTGGGCAGGATCGATGCCCTGCGTGCTGCGCCGGCCGCGATCCGTTTCATATCGTTCGAACCCTTGATTGGGTCTGTAGGGACCGTCGATCTGCGTGGCATCCATTGGGCTATCGTGGGCGGGGAAAGCGGGAAGTCAGCCCGTCCCATCCGGGAGGAATGGATCGACGAGATTTATGTCCAGTGCCTGTCGGCTGGTACGGCCTTCTTCTTCAAGCAGTGGGGGACCTGGGGGAAAGACAACAAGAAGCGATCGAAAAAGGCGAACGGCCGCGAATATCGCGGTCAGACCTGGGATGAAATGCCCACGGCGGCGCAAGCGTTCGCGTGATCGTCAGATAGGCTTGGGGGGATGCTATGGTTGAGAAGCGATACGAGTGGGCTGACGGCGCAAAGCTTGAGGAGCATTCGCGGCGCAAACACAAGATTCTCCGTGAATATTGCTTCGATTACCTGACCGTTCGCTGCAAGCTGCCGCAGCAGGAACGTTTTCGGCTGGCCATCGTCGATGGCTTCGCCGGGGGCGGCCGCTACCAGTGCGGGACATCGGGCTCCCCGTTGATTTTCATCGAAGAGTTGAAGCGAGCCACCGAGGCCGTGAACACGCATCGCGCGGCACAGGGCTTGAACGCGATCGAGGTCGAGTGCCTGCTGGTCTTCAACGATGCCAGCCGTGACGCGATCGAACTTCTAAAAACGCATGTGGCGCCGCTCCAGGCCGACATCGTCGCGACCTGCCCGAAGCTCCATCTGCGCGTCGAGTATCTCAACGAGTTTTTCGAAACCGCCTATCCCAAAATCAAGCGTTTCCTGGAGCAAGGACGCTATCGCAGCGTGATCTTCAACCTGGACCAGTGCGGCCACAGCCATGTGGAGCGGAATACGATTCTTGACATCATGCACTCGTATCCTGCGGCAGAGATCTTCTACACCTTCGTTATCAGTTCATTGCTGGCGTTCCTCCAGAAAGACCAGCCGGAGCGCCTGCGTGCGCAACTCGATCATCTCGGTCTCGCCAGCGGCGATGTCCAGGCATTGGACGGGTTGATGAGCCAGAAGGATTGGCTCGGAACCGCAGAGAAGATCGTCTTCGACGCTTTCCGGCTTTGCGCGCCCTATGTGAGTCCGTTCTCGATCAACAACCCTGGCGGTTGGCGCTATTGGCTGATCCACTTCGCCAACGCTTATCGGGCACGGCAAGTTTACAACAATATCCTCCACGACAATGCCAGCCTTCAGGCCCACTTCGGCCGATCGGGCCTCAACATGTTGTCCTATGACCCGCGCCATGATGAGGGGATGCTCTATCTCTTCGACGACAATGGCCGTGCCTCGGCCAAGACCCAGCTTCTTGATGACGTCCCCCGTCTCGTGACTGAAGCTGGTGATGCCATGTCGGTGATGGAGTTCTATGAGAGCATTTACAACGTCACGCCGGCGCATGCCGATGACGTCCATGCCGCGATCATCGAGAACCCCGATCTTGAGGTGATCACGCCAGCCGGTGGCGAGAGACGCAAAGCGAACACGATCGGCGTCAATGACATCATCAAGGTGAAGACCCAGCGCAGCTTCTTCCCGATGTTTCTGGATGCCGGAAAGAGCCCTCAGGGGCGGAAGGAATAGTTCTCGCCATCATCCTGAGGCCAGCCGAGGTTGGCCAGGCACTAGTCAGATTTCGCCTTCTACCGGGAGAAGGGTAAGGCATGTTTCCGGTTATTCCGCGTTACATGACCACCACGGACTTGACATAACTCATCAAATATGACAAATATTGCACCACAATTCACCAGATGTGGGGCATTATCATGGGCTCTCCAAAGGTCGGACCAGCCCTCGAAAGGCTTGGGCAGGACATTCGAAATGCGCGGCTACGGCGCAGTATTGCGGTTGCGGACCTGGCCATGCGCGCCGGAACATCGGCCAGTTCTATCGCGCGGCTCGAAAAGGGCGACCCTGGCGTTGCTATCGGGACGCTTGCCGATGTGCTGGTCGTCCTCGGGCTTCTCGAGCGGCTGGCCGATCTGATCGATGTCCGCAAGGATGACCTGGGGCTTGCGCTTTCTAACGTGCGCCTGCCGCAGCGAGGCAAGTCTTTCGCGACGAGGATCAGAAAGCAAAAGGCCAAGTCGGATCCGACGCGCGCGCTCGATGACGTGGTCGATCCTGACGGAGCGTCGTTCTGATGGCGGAGTTTGCTGCCCAGGTTGTTCTTGGCGACAGTCGTGCGCCCGTCGGTCAGCTGCGTTTCACAGCAGCGGGGCCGCGGCAGTTCTCGACCTTTGCCTATGACGCTGCCTGGATAGAAAATCCCCGGGCCTTTGCCGTGCAGCCGGATCTTCCCCTGGAAGGCGGCCCTTTTCATACGTCGGGCCAGCCGGGGAACATGCGTGATGCACTGGCGGGCGTCTTCGCCGATGCCGCGCCGGACAGTTGGGGACGGCGCCTTCTCGAACGTGCCTATGGCAATGGTCTGAGCGAGTTTGAGTATCTGACGCTGTCCGACGACGCTTGTCGTCAGGGCGCACTGCGATTCCAGGGCGACGATGGAGAGATCATTCGCGGTAAAGCGGGTGACGCCGTGCCCCGCCTCCTCGAGCTGGAAGCGATAACGGCCATTGCCCGCGCCTATGAGCAGGGTAAGGAGATCTCTGCCGAAGAGATGCAGGCGTTGGCGGGCGCGGGCGGTTCGGGCGGCGCCCGGCCCAAGGCCAATGTCCAGGACGGCGATACGCTATGGTTGGCCAAATTCACCTCGGTCCACGATCAGCAGCCGATCGAAAGGGTCGAGGTCGCGACGCTTCGGCTAGCCCAGGCTTGCGGCATTCGCACGCCTACGGCCAGGCTGGAACTCGCCGACACTCCCTTTCCGGTCGCGCTGATCCAGCGGTTCGACCGGCGAGGCAGTTCCCGGATTCCCTATATCTCGGCGCGCACGGCACTTGGGAAGACCGGGACGGAGTTGGGCTCTTATACGGAGATCGTCGATTTTATCCGTGCCTATGGCGCCGATCCCAAAGCCGATTTTCGCGAGCTCTTCCTGCGCATGATTTTCACGGTCCTCGTGTCAAACAAGGACGATCATCTGAAAAACCATGGCTTCCTTTATGTGGGAGGAGGCCAATGGCGGTTGTCGCCCGTGTTCGATGTGAACCCCGCACCGGATCGAAATCCGCACCTGGAAACTGCTATCCTGGAGGGCGGCGCGCATGATCGGTCCATCGCGCTCGCGCTTGAAGCCTGCGAGTTCTTCGAGATCCCGCCCGAGGAAGCGAGGCAGATCATCCGCGATACCGCACGGCACATATCGGAAGGCTGGCGTGAGACTCTCCGTCAGGTGGGCGTGGCAGGTGCATTGGCGCGGGATTACGAACCGGCGTTCATGAACGCGGAGACCGAGCTCGCGCTAGGCATGTAGTCAAATATGACCGGCAATCGATCAATATCGGTCAGATATGGAGTTTTGAAACGATGCTGCTGTTGGGCCGGTTTGACGGCGGATCGAAATGGTAGATCGAGGCGACGGTTTGACGTGCTTGGGGGCCAAGAGCGTTTAAGAAGGAATCCTTCTACGAGGATGGCAAACCGGCTCTTGAATCGATACGATAAGGTTGTTGCGAGCACGTTCGCCATTCGTACTGCTCAAATGGCATCGGCTTCGTCACCGGCGATAGATGGCGAAGTCTTTCCCATGCCAATGAGCCGAAAAAAGCCAATGTTTTCATAAGCGGTAGCTTTTCGACGGTAAGGGTGACGGTATAATCATTTTTGAAAATATTTTTTCGCTTTGTTTTTCAATTAGATAGGCCATTCAGCCGATAATTGAGTGGGAATGACGCCGGAACGCATCCTCATCGAAACGATCGGTTGGACCGGCGCCGTACTGATCCTGGCTGCCTATCTGCTGCTGTCCGCCGGGCGGCTCGGCGGGCAGTCGCGCCTCTATCAATGGATGAACCTGGTCGGCGCGGTCTGCTTCATCGTCAACAGCGGCTATAACGGCGCGATCCCGTCGGCGTCGCTCAACGTCGTCTGGGCGGCGATCGGCATCTTCACGCTCTGGCGAATCGCCCGCCGCACCTAGCCGCAGGACGGTCGCGACTTCGACCGCCGATCTCGGGCGTTGCGGACAGTCGGCGGGCCACCTAAACCCATCGCATGCTCATCTTTTATGGCATTCCCAATTGCGACACGGTCAAGAAGGCGCGGACGTGGCTGGATGGTCGCGGCGTCGCTTATGGCTTCCACGACTACAAGAAAGCGGGGATCGATGAGGCGTCGTTGCGGCGCTGGACCGACACGCTCGGGTGGGAGGTTGTGCTCAACCGCGCCGGAACGACCTTTCGCGCGCTGCCCGATGCCGCCAAGACCGGTCTCGACCAGGACAAGGCGATCGCATTGATGCTGGCGCAGCCGTCGATGATCAAACGGCCGATCGTCGAGGGTGAAGGCAAGCTCGTTGCCGGCTTCAAACCCGAGACCTGGACCGCCGCCGGTATCGGCTGACCTTGTCAGCCGCGGTGCGGCGGCGCAGTCTCCCTCCGCGTGAATAGTGGGGAGGACATGATGGCCACTGGAGTGAAGCCGCCGGTCTGGTTCTGGATCGTCGCGATCCTGCTGGTGCTTTGGGAAGCAACGGGCTGCTACGCCTGTTACATGCAGTTGAAGTTGGGCGCTGCGGCAATGGGGCCGGTCGATGACTGGTCGCTCAAATATTATGCCGCGCTGCCGGTCTGGTACAATTGGGTCTATGTCGTGGCGACGTTCGGCGGGCTGCTCGGCGGGCTTGCCCTGTTGCTGCGCGAGCGGCGTGCGACGATCTTGTTCTGGATCTCATTTGCAGCGATCGTCGTGATGTTCGGCTACGCCTATGCCGCAACCGATCTGATCGCCCACAAGGGGCTGGCTCAGGTACTGCCTTTCCCATTGTTTATCGCAGCGGTCGGCGCCTTCTCGATCTGGTTCGCGGGCATGGCCGCCAGGAAGGGCTGGATCGGCCGCTGATCCATCCAATGGGAGGACGTCAGCCCTCCCATTGGAAAACCTCGTCCAGCGGCTTCCCGAACACCTGAGCGATGCGGAACGCGGCCTCGAGCGTGGGCGAATATTTGCCCGCCTCGATCGCCGCCACCGTCTGGCGCGTCATGCCGATCCGGTCGCCCAGTTCGGCCTGGGTCATTTCGTTCGCCATGAAGCGCAACAGGCGGATCTGATTGACCACCCGTCCCGGAAGGGGCTTAGCCATGCCAGCCCCTCCTGTAGCTCGCGATGATCAGGGTGTGGCGCACTGCCTCTGCCAGCACGATCGCCAGTAACGCGGTGTTGACGATCTTGGGCGCCGGATCGCTGAACGGCATCATGACGCCCACGATGATCAGGCCGGTCAGCAGCACAAAATAGGCCGCGCTGCCGCCGCGCCGCGCGATCGCGCGGTCGCGTTCGTCGGGCCTGGCGCGCCCGTCGGCACCGCTGCTTACCTTCAAGGCGATATGGCCGATGACGACGACGGCCGCCTGGATCGAGGTGACGATGCCGAACGGCCAGAGGATGTCGAGCAGGCGCGGCCCGATATGACCCGACAGCACCAGCGAGAAGTAGATGGCGTAGGCGACGACCATGCAGCCGAGCGTCAGCCAGGCGATCTTTTCGCGATAGGCCATGTCACGCCCCCCGCCGGTAGCCGAGGATCTGCGCGCCGTAATGGACGATCTCTGCGATCACGATCGCGGCCATCATGCCGTTGACCAGGTCCCAGGGCGTTGCTCCGAAATAGACCGTCACGGTAACGCAGACGATCAGGCTGATCAGCACGGGATAGGCGACGGCATAGGATCGCCGCGCGACTTCCCTGTCGCGTTCGTCGGCCGCAGCGGTCGCGTCCCTGGGTGCCAGAATCGCGACAACGATCGCGGCGGCGGTCGCCAGGACGGCTTGAAGGATCAATGCTGCGGTGAATGCGGCCATATAGACGGCCGGGGGCGGTACGCCGCCCGACATCATCGTCCGGAACGCGAAGCTGAAATAGCCGCCCCAGACGACCGCGGTCGTGACGACCGAGATCCAGGCGATCTTCTCCTTGAACGACATTGTTGACCTCATGTTCGAATCAATGTTCATAATGTTAATAATATATAACATTAAGTCAAGAAGCATATGCATGAGGACCGGAGGACGCTGGCGATGCGATTCGGAACTGGCTAGGGAGCGCGCCATGTCCACGACCTTCACCATCGACACCTCGACCAGCCGTGCGCATCCGACGCCGGCGCCGATGAAGAGGTTGACCGTCCCGGCGATCCAGCGCCGCAAGTTCGAGGGCAGGACGGAAGAGCCGCTGGTGATGCTGACTGCCTATACGGTCCGTATGGCGCAATTGCTCGATCCCCATTGCGACATGCTGCTGGTCGGCGACTCGCTGGGACAGGTGGTCTATGGCTTGCCGTCGACTCTGCCGGTGACGCTCGACATGATGTGCGCGCATGGCGCGGCGGTCGTGCGGGGCAGCTATCATGCCGTCGTCGTCGTCGATATGCCGTTCGGCAGCTATGAGGGCTCGCCCGAGCAGGCCTTTGCCAGTGCGAGCCGGATTCTCGCGGAAACCGGCTGCGCCGCGATCAAGCTCGAAGGGGGCGCGGCCATGGCGCCGACGATCCGTTTCCTGACCGATCGCGGTATCCCGGTGATGGCGCATATCGGCCTCACCCCGCAGGCGATCAACGCGCTCGGCGGCTATGGCGCGCGTGGCCGCAGCCAGGAAGAGGAAGCGAAGATCAAGGGCGACGCGCAGGCCGTGGCGCAGGCGGGCGCTTTCTCGCTCGTGGTGGAAGGTGTGGTCGAGCCGATCGCGCGCGCGGTGGCGGAAACCACCGATATTCCGGTGATCGGGATCGGTGCCTCCGCCGCGTGCGATGGCCAGGTGCTGGTTGCCGAAGACATGCTCGGGTTGTTCGAACGCACGCCACGCTTCGTGAAAAAGTTCGATGACATGGCCGCCCGGATCACCGATGCCGTATCGCGCTACGCCGAAGAAGTTCGTAGCCGGACGTTCCCGGGCGCCGAGCAGACCTATTTGCCCAAGACCTGACGCGCGTTGCTTTTGAGGCGCGCGCCGCTAAGGGATCACGGCCATTGCGAGAGCCGGACACCGTCCCTAAGGTCCGCCGACTTATTTTGCCCCAAATTGGAGCCTACCCCCCGTGGCCGTGACGCCGAATACCGATGAAGCTTTCCTGCGCGAGGTCGATGAGGAACTCCGCCGCGACCAGATCGTCGGCGTATGGAGGAATTACGGCCGGCTGATTCTCGCCGTGGTGGTGGGGGGACTGGCGATCTTCGCTGCGATCCTCGGGTGGCGCGCCTGGAGTCATGGCGGTTCGGAAAAGAAGGCGATCGAGCTGCAGCAGGCGTACGATTCGATCGCCAGCGGCAACGAGAAGGCGGCCAAGGCGCCGATCGACAAGCTCGCCGCCGACAGTGCACCGGGCTATCGCGCGCTGGCCAAGCTGCTCCAGGCGAACGACCTGCTCGCCGCCGGCAAGAACAAGGAAGCCGCGGCCAAGTTCGGCGAAGTCGCCGGCGACACGTCGATCGGTCAGCCGATCCGCGATCTAGCGACGATCCGTCAGACCCAGACCGAATTCGACACGCTGGCGCCGCAAGTCGTGATCGATCGGTTGAAGCCGCTCGCGACGAGCGATTCGGCATGGCTCGGCAGCGCCGGCGAGATGGTCGCGATGGCCGACCTCAAACTCAATCGCACCGCCGAGGCGCGCGCGATGTTCACGTTGATCGGCAACAGCGACAAGGTTCCCGAGAGCATCCGCTCGCGGGCGAACCAGGCCACGCAGGCGCTGGACCCCGGCACGAACGTTCAGAAGGGCAAGTAACTAGCATGACGACCAAGTGGAGGATGCCGATTGCGCTGGTGGCGCTGACTGCGCTCGGTGCCTGCGGTGCGTTCAAGGGTGGCAGGAAGACGCCGGTGCTCGGCGACCGCGTGCCGATCCTCGTGTCGGAAAGCGATGCCAAGGTCGATCCTGCGATTTCCGGTCTCGACGTGTTGTTGCCGGCGCCTGTCGCTAATACCGATTGGGCGCAGCCGGGCGGCAATTCCGACAACAATATGGGCCATCTGGCGCTGGCCGGTAACGTCAGCCGTCTGTGGACCGCGACGATTCCGGCGGGATCGAACCGCGAACGTCTGGCGGCCGCGCCGGTGATCGCCGACGGCAAGTTGTACGTCGTCGATGTCGACGGCGCGTTGCACGCGTTCGACGCGAACAGCGGAGCATCGTTGTGGACGGTGGCTGTCGCCAAGGAACAGAAGAGCAAGGCCGCGCGGTTCGGCGGCGGCGCGACCTATGATGGCGGTCGCGTCTATGCCACGTCGGGGCTCGGCGACGTCGTCGCGTTCGATGCCAAGACGGGTGCGGAGATATGGCGCGCCAAGCCGGGACCGCCCCTGCGCGGTGCACCTACGGTCGTCGGCGATCAGCTCTACACCTTGAGCCAGGACAACCAGCTTTTCGCGCTGTCGACGGCCAACGGCCAGCAGATCTGGTCGGCCTCGGGCAGCCTCGAATCGCAAGGCGTGTTCGGTGTGGCGGCGCCTGCCGTCGCTCACCAGACCGTGGTCGCAGGTTTCTCGTCGGGCGAGCTCAACGCGTACCGTGCCGAGAATGGCAGGAGCCTGTGGGGCGACGCGCTGTCACGCACCAGCATTTCGACCTCTGTCTCGAGCCTGGCGGACATCGACGCCAATCCGGTGATCGACGACACCAATGTCTATGCGCTCGGGCAGGGCGGGCGCCTGGTGGCGGTCAACCTCGCCAGTGGCGCGCGCCTCTGGGAACAGAATTTCGCGGGAATTTCGACGCCCTGGCTGGCCGGTGAATGGCTGTTCGTGGTGACCGACGAGAGCAAGCTGTATTGCCTGCAGCGTTCGACCGGAAAGATCCGTTGGATCAGCCAGTTGCGCGCCTTCAAGGTCGAGAAGAAGAAAAAGAAGAAGGATCCGCTGACCTGGTACGGTCCGGTGCTGGCCGGCAATCGCCTGGTGCTCGTCAATTCGCTGGGCGATGTCGTCTTCGTGGCGCCGGCCGATGGTGCTGTCGGCCAGACGATCGACGGCAAGGATGGGTTCAGCCTGGGACCCGTGGTCGCCAACAACACGCTCTACGTGCTCGACCAGCGCGGACGTATTACCGCTTATCGCTGAGCAGGCCTGGGCGGGGTGGTGTGCGGCCATCCCGCTCAAGGCGTTGCCGGCTGCGGGTACACGCCCTACACGCCCATCATGCTACCAACCGTCGCCATCATCGGCCGCCCCAATGTCGGCAAGTCGACATTGTTCAACCGGCTCGTCGGCAAGAAGCTCGCTCTGGTCGACGACCAGCCCGGCGTGACGCGCGACCGGCGCGAGGGCGACGCGCATTTGCTCGGCCTCGATTTCCGCGTGATCGATACCGCCGGCTACGAGGATTATGACGCCGCGACCTTGCCCGGTCGCATGCGCCAGCAAACCGAGGCGGCGGTGGCGCAGGCCGATGTCGCCCTGTTCCTGATCGACGCGCGTGCGGGGATCGTTCCGCTGGATGAGGAAATTGCACGCTGGCTACGTGGCGCGGATACGCCGGTGGTGCTCGTCGCCAACAAGGCCGAAGGGCGTGCGGGTGAGGCCGGCGTACTCGAGTCGCTCGCGCTCGGTTTCGGCGATCCGGTCCAGCTCTCGGCCGAACATGGTGAGGGTATCGCCGACCTGTTCGAAGCGATAGCGCCGTTCGTTCCCGAGCCCGAGTCGTTCGAGGAAGAAGAGGACGACCGCCCGGACGCGCCGCTCAAGCTGGCCATCGTCGGTCGGCCCAATGCCGGCAAGTCGACATTGATCAACCGCATGCTCGGAGAGGACCGGCTTATCACCGGTCCGGAAGCCGGGATCACGCGCGATTCGATCGCGATCGACTGGACCTGGACCGATCCGAAAAACGGCCCGCGCGCGGTCCGGCTGATCGACACCGCCGGGATGCGCAAGCGGGCCAAGGTGCAGGACAAGCTCGAAAAATTGTCGGTCGCCGACGCCTTGCGCGCGGTGGACTTCGCCGAGGTCGTCGTCCTGCTGCTCGACGCCACGCTCGGGCTGGAGGCGCAGGACCTGCGCATCGCCGATCGCGTGCTCCAGGAAGGGCGCGCATTGGTCATCGCGCTCAACAAATGGGATGTTGCCGAAAACGCCTCGTCGCTGTTCAATGGCGTCAAGAAGGCGCTCGAGGATGGCCTGAGCCAGGTCAAGGGCGTGACCGTCCTGACCGTCTCCGCGGCGACCGGCAAGGGAATCGATGTGCTGCTCGGCGCCGCCTTCGAAACCCGCGCGGCCTGGTCGAAACGTGTGCCGACCGGCGAGCTCAATCGCTGGTTCGAACGCGCGATCGAGGCCAATCCGCCCCCCGCCCCGGGGGGCAGACGGATCAAGATGCGCTACGTGACCCAGGTAAAGACGCGCCCGCCGAGCTTCGTGATCTTCGGCACCCGAGTCGACCAATTGCCGGCGAGTTACGAGCGCTATCTGGTCAATTCGATGCGCCGCGAACTGGGATTCGGTGCAGTTCCGGTGCGATTGACCTTGCGCGCGCCCAAGAACCCGTTCGATCGGGAATAAATCTCATTTGGTGAAACCGGCGCGGCGCCAAGGGCTTATCGCGTAATTACTCAAATTGCATCAACCGGTCGTTTACCTGGTCCGGCTACATCGACGGTATCGGGCCTGCGGGGGATTCCGATACCGGTGGAGGCAAGGGTGACGATCGAGAACGGGCAACTGGTTGACTGGACCGCGTTTCAGGCGGCGCGCAGCGAGCTTGGCGCCGGGTTCGTCCGTATCCTCGGCTACTTCAAGGAAGATGGCGTCAAGTCGGTGGCGGCCATCGAGGAAGCGATGCGCGCGGGCAATGCCGCCGCGATCGTGCTGCCCGCGCATACATTGAAGGGCGAATCGCGCCAGTTCGGGGCCGAGCCGCTCGCCGCGATCGCCGAAGCGATCGAACATATCGGCCGCCAATGCGTCGAAACCCGCGACGCTCCCGACCAGGCGCTCGAACACGTGGTCAAGCTGCGTCCGACCTTCGAGGCAACGCTGACGATGCTCGAGCGCGAAGCAAATCCCCTGGTCGAGCGGCGTCCCGCATTCGGCCGTCGCGTCGGCTGATCCTCAATCCTCGCTTTCTTCCGCCGATTTCGCATTGAGCTGGATGTAATTCTCCAGCCCCATTCGCTCGATCATGTCGAACTGCCGTTCGAGCGTGTCGACATGTTCTTCCTCACTGTCGAGGATGCGACGGAACAGGTCGCGGCTGACATAGTCGCGCACTTTCTCGCAATGTTCAATGGCGTCGCGCAACAGCGGCAGCGCCTCCATTTCGAGGTCGAGATCGGCCTTGAGCACTTCCTGCACCGTCTCGCCGATACGCAGGCGGCCGAGCAGCTGGAAATTGGGCAGACCGTCGAGGAACAGAATGCGCTCGGACAGCCAGTCGGCATGCTTCATCTCGTCGATCGATTCTTGCCGCTCGAACTCGGCGAGCTTCTGCACGCCCCAATGGTCGAGCAGGCGATGGTGCAGCCAATATTGGTTGATCGCGGTCAACTCGTTCTTGAGCGCGGCGTTGAGAAAGTCGATGACCTGAGGATCGCCCTTCATGATGCTGCCCTTTCGTGTTTATCGACCCGGTTATAGACTGGCCGCGCCTCAGGGAAACAGTCGAAAGACGGCGAATCTTGGGGCGTCGGGGCGTTAGGCGGCAGCGCGCTCGTCATCGATAATGGATCGCGCGAACGGTACGCACTGGCCGCATTTCGGCTGACGGCCGAGCGCGCGATATGCCTGGCACGCGGTCGTCGACCCGCTGCGCGCGGCCTCGCGCACGTCGCGCTCACGGATCGCATTGCAGACGCAAACCATCATGAGACCGGCCATCCTTCGCGTTCGATGAGATCGAAGTAGCGATAGTGCGATCGATTCGCAACACTAATGCGAGGCGTTTGCAACAATCGAAATGCGCTTGAACGGTTGCCATTGCCCCCGGGCGGCGCTGCGCCACAGCCACTCGAACGGGCCATAGACGAACCGGTCGAGCCACGGTTTCGACCAGGCCAGCATCAGCAGCCACATCCCGGCGACCACCAGAAGGCATTGCCAGCGCTCGAGATAGCCGTACCAGCCCAGGCCATAGCCGTTGAAGATCAACGTGCAGATGATGGACGTGCCGAGATAGTTCGAAAACGCCATCCGACCGGCGGCCGCCAAGCGGTCGGCAAGCGCGTCAAGGCGGCCCGATTGCACGAACAGGATGACAAGCGCGGCATAGCCGAGGCTGAGCCATGGGCGGAGCAGGGTGAGTTGAACCGCCTCGGTGGCGATCATCGTCAGCGGTGACCAATGCGTCGCATCGAGCCAGCGGACTAGCGGAACGTAGCAGGCCCATACGGCCGGTACGGCCGCTGCGGTCAGCCAGTACGCGCGACGTGGCCAGGAGCCGGAGAAGAACCCCCAGCGAAACAGGGCCATGCCGATCAGCATCAGGGCGACGGTATCGATGAAGGCGATCCGGTTGATGATCGTCTGAAAGAAAATCGCGGTCGGCACGCGCACGCGCAGCGCGTCGGCATAGGAGCCACGATATCCGGCCAGTTCGCGCGCGATACCATCGCGATACGGATCGGATTGCTGGAGGAAGGAATGCCAGTCAGCGGCAAGCGCAGCGTCGGGATGCGGCTGGAGCGATGCCAGCCGCGCGGCGTCCAGGTGCTGGTACGCCATCATCCCGTCGCCGAGCTTGTAGAGCAGCAGGATGACGCCGATCGTCACCAGCAGCCGCGGGGGCGCCCGCCATCCGATAAACGCGATCATTCCGGTCAGCGCGTAGAGCACCAGGATATCGCCGGCCCAGATCAGGTAGGCGTGCGCCATGCCGAACGCGAACAATGTCGCCATCCGCGCATAGTGAACGATCGCCGGGCGCTGCCCGCCGAGCAGCGCGCGGTCGGCGATCAGAATCGTCGAGGCGCCGAACATCATCGTGAACAGACCGCGGAACTTGCCGTCGCCGATCGCATAGGCGATTGCCCATTCCCACCAGTTCGCGCCGGAGGCGCCGCCATAATAGCTCGGGTCGATCTCGGCATAGCCTGGCATCGCGAAATCGATGATATTGAGCAGCAGGATGCCCATCACCGCGACCCCGCGCACGGCATCGAGCGTGCGCAGCCGCCCGGGAGCAGCCGCGTTCCCTTCAGGGGAGCTGGTCAACGCCGGGCAAACCAGGCGATCGGGATGCCGACCAGGACGATGTGGCTGAACAATTGTTCCAGGATACCGTGCACGGTGAAATGCGGCGGACCGAACCGCAACGGCACGACGATCAGGTTCATCACCACCCACAGGACGAGGCCGTAGATGATGCCCGCCGCCAGCCAGCGCGCTTTCAGGATGGGGCGTCTTTGTGCGGCGAGAACGAACACCGTCGCCATGACCGCCATGATCGCGAAATGCAGCAACAGCCCGGTGATCGCCGCGCCGACGCCGCCACGCATCGCGTGGTCGCCCAATACGGCACTGCCGAGAATCTTGAGCATCTCGATCGGCGAGTGTCCGGGAATGAGGGTGTAGATGCACGCCGAAAGGATATCGAGCGTGCCCCCCACCAATGTAGCGAGCGCGATCTTGCGACCCGTTCCTTCCATCTTGCCCTCCTTCACGCTCGCAATTCGCGACGGATCACCAGCTTCAGCCCGGACCAGGTCGAGTCTACCGCGCAGACCTTGATGTCGACCAGCCCGGTTGGGAGCGCAATCGCGCGGATCGTGTCCTCGGTGACGTCGGAGGGTACCTTAGACGCCTTTTTTGGCCACGACACCCAGATTTGGCCATCGGGCCGGATGGTCGTCCTCAGCGTGCCGATCATGCGTTCGAGCGCCGACCGATCGGTGACGAACAGGTGCGCCGCATCCAGGCCCGGTTCCACAATATCCAGTTCGACGAGTCCGATGGCAGCCGGATCGATCTCGGCCCGCACGCTGTCGGGCATGGCATGAAACCAGACGCGCATGCCCCGTGCGAGCGTCAGCTTCTTCGCCAGCGGCGTGCCCGAATAACCGGCGCCTGCGGACGCGGATTGCGTCATTCGCGCCTCTGATCCAGCGCAATGGCCATGAGCTCGCGCGGTGCCATGGCGCGCACGCTACCGCCATCCTGCAGGACGACAAGCGGCGCAACCGGCACCAATCCTTCAGGCGATCGTGTCGCCCATCAATTGGGGAAAGAATCCTTCGTGCGCTACGCGCAGGTCGGCAAGGCTGACGCACCAATCGCCTTCGTCGAGCTCGAAGACCAGCCTGTCCTTGATCGTTCGACCGATCGGGTCAGCGGGAACATCGGCGGCCGCAGCGTCGGCCAGGAATTCCGTCAGCGCCTCATCGGGGACTGTCACCAGATAGAGACCCTGATCCTCGCCGAAGAACGAGCCCGCGACGCCGAACGGCTGCGCCTCGGTGATCATGGCGCCGATACCGCCTGCCAGCGCCATCTCCGCCAGCGCGACCGCCATGCCGCCGTCGGAGACGTCATGACACGCGCTGATCAGCCCGCGCTCGATCGCCGAGCGGACGAAATCGCCGGTGCGGCGTTCGGCCTTCAGGTCGACGGGAGGCGGCGGGCCGTCCTCTCGCCCATGCACCTCGCGCAGCCAGATCGACTGGCCGAGATGACCGCCGCGTTCGCCCACCGCCAGGATAGCGTCGCCAGTGCGCTTGAATGCGATCGTTGCGCTCTTCGTATAGTCCTTGAGCAGGCCGACGCCACCGATCGCCGGGGTCGGCAGGATCGCCGAGCCGCCGCCGGTCGCCTTCGATTCGTTGTAGAGGGAGACATTGCCCGACACGATCGGGAAGTCGAGCGCGACGCACGCCTGCGCCATGCCGTCGAGGCAGCCGACGATCTGGCCCATGATCTCCGGACGCTGCGGGTTGGCGAAGTTAAGGCAATTGGTCACCGCGAGCGGGGTCGCTCCGACACAGGTCAGGTTGCGCCACGCTTCCGCGACCGCCTGCTTGCCGCCCTCTTCCGGATCGGCGAAGCAGTAACGCGGGGTGCAATCAGTAGTGATCGCCAACCCTTTGTGGGTGTCGTGCACGCGCACGACCGCGGCATCGCCGCCGGGCCGCTGGGCCGTATCGGCCCCGACCATGTGGTCATATTGTTCCCAGATCCAGCGGCGGCTGGCGATGTCGGGAGATCCCATCAGCTTGAGCAGATCGCCGGTCAGGTCGGTGCTCTCGGGCAAATTGGTCAGGTCGGCGCGCTTCGGCGTCGGCACATGCTGCCGGTCGTAGAGCGGCGCTTCGTCGGCGAGCGGGGCGAGCGGGATGTCGGCGACGACATCGCCCTGCCACTTCAGGATCATCCGCCCGGTGTCGGTGACATGGCCGATGACCGCGAAATCCAGCTCCCATTTGCGGAAGATCGCCTCGGCGAACGCCTCACGGCCGGGCTTCAGCACCATGAGCATGCGCTCCTGGCTCTCCGACAGCATCATTTCGTACGGCGTCATGCCGGTTTCGCGCTGCGGCACGTCGTCCATGACCAGTTCGATGCCGACGCCGCCCTTCGACGCCATCTCGACCGAGGACGAGGTGAGGCCGGCCGCGCCCATGTCCTGAATCGCGACGATCGCGTCCGACGCCATCAGCTCGAGACAGGCTTCGATCAGCAGTTTCTCGGTGAACGGGTCGCCGACCTGCACGGTCGGGCGCTTCTCCTCGCTGTCCTCGCCGAAATCGGCCGAGGCCATGGTGGCGCCATGGATGCCGTCGCGACC
This sequence comes from uncultured Stakelama sp., assembly GCA_964521615.1. Lineage (GTDB taxonomy): Bacteria > Pseudomonadota > Alphaproteobacteria > Sphingomonadales > Sphingomonadaceae > Sphingomonas. The sequence continues at coordinate 16,567 of CAZFTL010000028.1, forward strand.
GGTCTTCGAGCCGACATATACGATCGGATTGCCAACGCCGGAGGCGGCCGAATAGAAGATCTTGTCGGTGTCGGCGACGCCCACGGTCATCGCGTTGACCAGGATGTTGCCGTCATAGGCGCTGTGAAAATTGACTTCTCCGCCGACCGTCGGGACGCCGACACAATTGCCGTAGCCGCCGATGCCATGGACGACGCCGGCGATGAGGTGGCGCATCTTGGGATGGTCGGGCCGGCCGAAGCGTAGCGCGTTCATGTTGGCGACCGGCCGCGCGCCCATCGTGAACACGTCGCGCAAAATGCCACCGACGCCCGTCGCTGCGCCCTGATAGGGCTCGATATAGGACGGGTGGTTGTGGCTCTCCATCTTGAAGATGGCCGCCTGGCCGTCGCCGATGTCGATCACGCCGGCATTCTCACCCGGGCCGCAGATCACCCAAGGCGCCTCGGTCGGCAGCTTTTTCAGATGGATACGAGAGGATTTGTAGGAACAATGTTCGGACCACATCACCGAAAAAATGCCCAATTCCGTCAGGTTCGGCTCGCGACCCATCGCGTGCAGGACGCGCTCATATTCCTCGGGCGACAGGCCATGATCGGCGACGATTTCGGGAGTGATTCCGCTCATGGCGACGCCCTTAGCGGCCCTTGCTCGATCCGTCACCATGGCAGACCGTTTCGGAACCATCACGCCTCGGCGCTCGTTGTGCGGGCCGTTCCAAGACAGGAGAGGTCGTATGCGTTATCCGCTCATCTTGGCGTATGTTTCGGGGGCCGCGCTGATCGTTTCATCGCCAGCTTTGGCACAAGGAAAGAAGGCCCGGGCACGCGAAGCCGTTGCGGCCGCTCAGGCCAAGGTCGATGCCGCCGGAAAGGTCGGCGCTGCGGGCGAAGTGCCGCGCCTGCTCGCCCAGGCGCAGGGCATGCTGCGTACCGCACAGGAGGATCTTGCGGGTGACCACAAAGACCAGGCGATCGCCGATGCGAATCGCGCATCGACCCTGGCGGATCAGGCGCTTGGCGAGGCGCAGCGCGCCAAGCTGCAGCGTGCACGAGCCGACAAGGACGCCGCCGCTGCGGCAGCGGCGGATGCGGCCAGGTCCGCCGCCGATGCCAATGCCCGCGCCGCGGCCGCCGAGGCCGATGCCGTACGCAACGCGCCGCCGCCCCCGCCGGTGATCGTCGCGGCGCCTCCGCCGCCGCCGGCCAGTACGACGGTAACGACGGAGACGGTCGCGCCAGCGCCAGCGGCGACCAAAATCGTTCGCACTACGCCCCGCAAACGAGTCGTTGCCAAGCGGCATGTGGCGACAAAGCGGGTTGTCGTCCGCAAGGCCGCCCCGGCGACGGTCAAGACCAGGACGACGGTAACGACCAAGAGCGCTGGTTGACCTGAATCGTTACAGGTGCCGGCGACTGACGCGCCCCGGTCGCCGTGGCTTGGCCGCGCCGGTTCAGGGTTCGCCCTTCTGATTGCGCAGTCGACGGGCCGCCAGGCCGGTTTCGGCATTGTCGGCATTGATTTCGTTGAGCCGCTGCCATTCGGCTTTCGTCAGGCAGAAGCGTTTTCCCATGATTGATCCGGTCGGGATGATCGTCCGACAAATCTTCTTTTCCGGCGCGGGCGTGGGCGCTGGAGTATCCTGAGCCATAGCCGGCGATGCGGCGAGCGACAGTACCGACAAGAGGAAGGAAGCTATCAGACGCATCGATGGTTGCCCCACTTGATTGCGCGCACGATAACTGAGTCGGCGAGGAATGACATCCGGAATTAAGTCCGGATTCCATGCCAATCCCCTTAGAGGATCTCGCGAACGCGCTCGGGCGGCCGCCCAACTCTGACTCCCTTGCCGGTCGCCACGAGCGGCCGCTCTATCAGGATCGGGTCGGCGACCATGGCGTTCAGGATCGCGTCGTCGCTTGCATGCTTCAGTGCCTTCGCACCCGCTTCGGATCTCCGCAGACCTTCGCGCGGCGTCATCCCTGCGGCCGCGTAGAGCGATGCCAATTCGTCGCGCGACGGCGGGTTCTTGAGATACTCGACCACGTCGATCTCGATGCCAGGCGTTGCCTGCAGGATGGCCAGCGTCTCGCGCGATTTCGAGCAGCGCGGGTTGTGCCAGATCGTCGCCTTCAACGCGCCGTCTCCTGCAGGAAATCCACGTCGGTACGTTCCGGACCGATGGCGGTCCAGATGACGAGCACCACTGCCGCAGCTCCTGCGACCAGCGCCAGCGCGAAACCGTAATTGCCGCCATGGCTCGCGGCGATCGATGCCTGGATCGGACCGTTTTTCGACGCGATCAGGTTGCCGAGTTGATAGGCGAATCCCGGAAACATGCCGCGGACGAGTGCCGGCGACAATTCGTTCAGGTGGACAGGGACGATACCCCATGCGCCCTGCACCGCGACCTGGATCAGGAATGCCCCGAGGCCGAGCATCAGTGGCGTGCTGGCATAAGCCCAGAGCGGGATCACGGGCAGCGCCAGGAAGGCGGCAATGATAATCGCGCGCTTGCGGCCGATCCGTTCCGACCAGATTCCGAACGCGATACCGCCCACGATCGCCCCGACATTGCCAATCATCGCGAGCCCGCCGATGGTCCCGGTGTCGAAATGATGCTGCTCCTTCAGGAACGTCGGGTATAGGTCCTGCGTACCGTGGCTGAAGAAGTTGAACGCCGTCATCAACACCACGACATAGAGCGCTATCTTCCAGTTCCTGGCCAACTCGCGAAACGGATTGGCGGGGCGTTCGTTGCGCCGCCGCTCGAACGCAGGACTTTCGTCGACATGCATCCGGATCAGAAACACCAGTATCGCCGGCGCGATGCCGACCATGACCATGCCGCGCCAGCCGATCGCGTCGAACAGCAGGAAAAAGACCAGGCTCGCGATGAAATAGCCGGTCGGATAGCCTGATTGCAGCAGGCCCGATACCGGCCCACGCAGCTTGATCGGGATCGATTCCATCACCAGGCTCGCGCCGATTCCCCATTCGCCGCCCATGCAGAAGCCGAACAAGGTACGGATCACGAACAGGCTGGAAAGCGACCAGGCGAAGGCAGAGGCGAACGAGAATACGGAAAACAGCAGGATCACGATCATCATGATCGGGCGCCGCCCGAACCGGTCCGCCATCCAGCCGAAAGCGAACGCGCCGAATGGCCGCGCCGCCAGCGTCAGGAAGGTGGCTTCGGACACGGTCTTGATGTCCGACCCGAATTCCTTGGCGATCGCCGACAGCATGAACACGAGCAAGAAGAAATCGAACGCGTCGAGCGTCCAGCCGAGATAGCTTGCCCAGATCGAATGAACCTGTTTGCGATTCAGGCTGTTGAGTTCCGCGACCAGCGACATCCGGCTCTCCCTTATGCGGGAGAGGGGCTACGCCAAACGCCGCGTCTGCGCCACCCACCAGGCGAGCGCCGCCAGCACGGCATAGGCGAACAGGCCCAGCCAGCCGGTAGAGGCCGGGGCAGGCGCTGCCGCTATCGGCTGGGGCGTCGTCCAATTGACCGCCTGCAACACGGCCATGCCGAGCGCGAGCGTCCAGGGCGACCATCGGCCAGCCGCCCCTGTCGGTCTGGTGCGGCTCACGAAAAACCACAGTCCGCCGAACGCGAAGACGAGTTCGAGCGGTATCTCGATCCAGGGATGGTTCCACAGGCCGATCCCCATCTTGGGCGGACTACCCGCCAGCGTCAGGTCGGGGCGATGCACCAGAAGGTCGACGAACCAGTGCGATACCACCACGGCGCCGCCGATGATCCCGGCGGTCCAGGTGCCGCGAAACAGACGAACCGCGAGCGCGAACAGCGCGCCCCAGCCGATCGCGCCGGCGAGGCTGTGCGTCCAGGGCATGTGATAGAGGTCCATCGCGTTCATCACCGTCGCGCCGGGCAGCAGCCGCATGTTCTCGACGCCGAGGATCAAGAAACTGAAGAAGGCGATGTCGACGAGCTGCGCGGCGATGAACAGCGCACCGAGCCGCGGCGATTTAGGCGATGTGGCGGCAGCGAAGGCCGGTGCATAGTGACCGATGAACATGGACCCCTCCTGCGTTTAGCCCTCCTTCGGAAGCGGAAGAGGGGCAACTCGGCTCAGTCGGTCTTGCCCGACTTCCAATCGTCGATCGCGGCCTTGTACTCGCTCGATCCCTTGAGCCTGGCCATGTAGGTGATCGCGCGCTTCGAGGATAACGGAATGAAATCGAAGCCGCTGAGCGTACCGCGCGCCCCGCAATAATTGCGGCAGCTGCCGCCGACGTCATCGAGCAACAACGCCTTGCCCTTCGTCGAGATCGTCAGGCGGCACAGCGGCGCTCCGTCATAATCCGCCTGCTTTTCGGTATAGACCAGCTTGTTGCCGACCGCCCTGGCGACACCCGAAATGCCGCAGCTATGGCCGTTATAGAATTGCAGGTCGGCGCGGAAATAGGCGTGGGTCGCGTCGACCGGCACGATCTCGACCACGTCGTCCGACCAGTATTTCGACCCGTCGACCATGCCGTTCTGGAAATGCTTCGAATAGCGTCCGGCAAGCGACGCGACGGGAGAAGCGGGGCCAGCGGCGATCGCCGCCAGACCAAGCAGGATGATTGTTTTCCGCACCATGCCCCCTCCAATCTATCGGGTCAGGCGCCCTGCCTGTCCAACCACTCCTCGAGCCACTTGATCGTGTATTGTCCCTGCTGGAATTCCGGGTCGTCGAGCAGCGCCTGGTGGAGCGGGATGGTGGTCTTCATACCCTCGATCACGAATTCCTCCAGCGCACGGCGCAGGCGGCGCAATGCACCCTGACGCGTGGTGCCATAGACGATCAGCTTGGCGATCATCGAATCGTAATAGGGCGGCACGCGGTACCCCGCGTAGAGCCCGCTATCGACGCGGACGTTCATCCCGCCCGGCGCGTGATACTGCTTCACCAGCCCCGGCGACGGCGCGAAGGTGCGCGGATCCTCGGCGTTGATGCGGCATTCGATCGCGTGACCGCGGAACTGGACGTCCTGCTGGCGCAAGGTCAGGGGGTGCCCTTCGGCGATGCGAATCTGCTCGCGGACGAGGTCGAGGCCGGTGATCGCCTCGGTCACCGGATGCTCGACCTGGAGCCGGGTGTTCATCTCGATGAAGTAGAACTCGCCGTCTTCCCACAGGAATTCGATCGTGCCGGCGCCGCGATAGCCCATCTCGGCCATCGCTTTGGCGACGATCCCTCCCATCCGCTCGCGTTCCTCGGGGGTGATGATCGGGGAGGGGGCCTCTTCGAGCACTTTCTGATGGCGGCGCTGCAACGAACAGTCGCGCTCGCCGAGATGGATGGCGTCGCCATTGCCGTCGCCGAACACCTGGAACTCGATATGGCGCGGATTGCCGAGATATTTCTCGATATAGACCGTGGCGTCGCCGAATGCGGCTTTCGCCTCGCTGCCCGCCTGGAGCATCTGGCTTTCGAGTTCGTCGGGCGAGTTCACGACTTTCATGCCGCGACCGCCACCGCCCGATGCCGCCTTGATGATCACCGGATAGCCAGCCGCCTCGGCGATCTGCTTGGCTTCGGCGACGTCGCTGACCGCACCGTCCGACCCGGGCACCAGCGGCAGCCCGAGCGCGCCCGCGGTGCGCTTCGCCTCGATCTTGTCGCCCATCGTGCGGATATGCTCGGGCTTGGGCCCGACGAAAATGATGCCGTGCGCCTCGACGATCTCGGCGAAGCGGGCATTTTCCGACAGGAAGCCGTAGCCCGGATGGATCGCGTCGGCATGGCTGATTTCGGCCGCCGAAATGATGTTCGGGATATTGAGGTACGATTCGGTCGCCGGCGGTGGCCCGATGCAGATCGCTTCGTCGGCGAGCCGCACATGCATCGCATCGGCATCGGCGGTCGAATGGACCGCCACCGTCTTGATCCCCATTTCGTGACACGCGCGATGGATACGCAGCGCGATCTCGCCGCGATTGGCGATCAGCAGTTTCTTGATCTCAGGCATCGATAAATCGGTCCAGAAGTCCTTCCGTTCGCCCTGCACTCGTCGAAGGGCTGTCTTTCGGTTCGATCGCCCGAAGAAAGAGCAGGGCGTCGACAGGCTCAGCCCGAACGGAGGGAAAGAACATTATTCAACCACAACCAACGGTTGGTCGAACTCGACCGGCTGGCCGTTCTCGATCAGGATCGCCGACACGGTTCCGCCGGACGGCGCGGTGATGGGATTCATGACCTTCATCGCCTCGATGATCACCAAGGTATCGCCCGCGGCCACCTTTTGCCCAACTGCGATGAACGGCTTGGCTTCCGGATTCGCGGCCAGATAGACGGTGCCGACCATCGGCGACTTTACCGCATTGGCGGCGCTGGCGGGCGGCGCCGGATCGGCGGCAGTGGCTGCGCTCGGCGCTGCGGGGGCCGGCGCGGAAATCGCTGGCGGCGCGGCATAGGTCATCGGCGCCGACGCGATCGCGTGCACTTCGCGCGCGACGCGAATCCGCCGGTCGTTATCCTCGACCTCGATCTCGGTCAGGTTGGTTTCATCCAGGAGAGTCGCGAGCTGGCGCACCAGCTCCACATCGACTCGCATACCCCCATTGTTCTTGTCGTCTGCCATTCGACCCTTCTTCCGCCCTGTTGAGGCTGATTCAAAGGCGCGCCCTCTGTCAGAGTCGGGCCGCGGCTTCAAGCGCAAGCATATACGACAGCGCGCCGAACCCGGAAACGGTTCCGCGTGCGGCACGACCGACGAAGCTCTGATGCCGGAATTCCTCCCGCGCCAGCGGATTCGACAAATGCACCTCGATCACCGGCAGCGTGATGCCCTTGATCGCATCGTACAGCGCGACGCTGGTATGCGTCAGCGCACCCGCGTTGAGCAGAATCGCTTTCACTCCGGCGCCCTGCGCTTCGTGCATCCAGTCGATCAGATGCCCTTCGTGATTCGACTGGCGCAGGTCGATGTCGAGATCGAGCTCCTTGGCTCGTTCCTCCATCCGCATCGCGATGTCGTCGAGCGTATCGGCGCCATAGATTTCCGGCTCGCGCGTCCCGAGCAGATTGAGGTTGGGGCCGTTCAGCACCAGAATAGTATCGGTCACCCGTGTCCTTTCGGTTGCGAGCCCGGACGGGCAAGCCTAAGTCGCTCGGGAACCCATACCCGTTCGTGTCGAGCGAAGTCGAGACACGGGTGTAGCCCGGGCGATCGTATCATCAAGCGCTTCTCGACTTCGTCCGAAGCGAACGGCTGGAAAGAAATGGCCCATACCGACGGCACCGTCTCGATCCGCGTCAATGGCGAGCATCGCCGCGTCTATGCCGGGCTGACGTTGGCACAACTGGCCGAAGAGCTCGGCCTGATCCCCGAAAAGGTCGCGGTCGAGCGCAATCTCGAGGTGGTGCCGCGTTCCACCCTCCAAGACGTCACGATCGAGGATGGCGACGAGATCGAGATCGTCCACTTCGTCGGTGGTGGCTGAGACGAGCAGCGTTCCTGCGAAAGCAGGAGCCCCGGGTAATATTTTGGGCCGCTGGTTGCTTGGCCCTGGGTTCCTGCTTTCGCAGGAACGCAAGATGACAGGACGTATCAATGAACATCGCCACCCCCGTCACCACCGCTGCCGAAGATACCTGGACCGTCGCGGGTAAGACCTTTCGCTCGCGGCTGATCGTCGGCACCGGTAAGTACAAGGACTTCGCGCAGAACGCCGCCGCGCTCGACGCATCGGGGGCCGAGATCGTCACGGTGGCCGTCCGCCGCGTCAATGTCAGCGACCCCAAGGCACCGATGCTGACCGATTTCATCGACCCCAGGAAGGTCACCTATCTACCCAATACCGCGGGCTGCTTCACGGCAGAGGATGCGATCCGCACATTGCGGCTGGCGCGAGAGGCGGGCGGTTGGGATCTCGTCAAGCTCGAAGTGCTCGGCGAGGCGCGAACGCTCTACCCCGACATGGTCGAAACACTGCGGGCGACGGAGATCCTGGCGAACGAGGGGTTCAAGCCGATGGTCTATTGCGTCGACGATCCCATCGCGGCGAAGAGGCTGGAGGACGCCGGAGCGGTCGCGATCATGCCGCTGGGCGCGCCGATCGGTTCGGGCCTGGGGATCCAGAACCTCGTCACCATCCGGCTGATCGTCGAAGGTGCCAAGGTCCCGGTGTTGGTCGATGCCGGCGTGGGCACCGCTTCCGATTCGGCGGTTGCGATGGAACTCGGCTGCGACGGCGTGCTGATGAATACCGCGATCGCCGAGGCCAAGGATCCGGTATTGATGGCGCGCGCGATGAAACTCGCGGTCGAAAGCGGGCGTTTGGCCTATCTCGCCGGGCGGATGGGGAAGCGGCGTTACGCCGACCCGTCAAGCCCGCTCGCGGGATTGATCTGACGAGTCGCCCGCTCATCCGCTTGATTCGAGCTCAGGAGGTTCCATGCGTCCCGTATTGCCGCTCATCGCGCTGACGATTCTCGCCGGATGTCACCGATCCTCACCGGTAGATAACGCCAATGCGATGATCAACGAAAGCGCTGCGGTGAAGGAACAGGCGCCGCGGCCAGTCACGCTGACCGCGGCCGATGGCGTGACCGTCTACGGAACCTATTATCCAGTCGGAAACGCGCGCGCGCTCATTCTCCTGTTTCATCAGGCGGGGTCCTCGAAGGACGAATATGCGGCGATCGCGCCACAGCTTCAGCGCGCGGGCTATGCCGCGCTGGCGATCGACCAGCGCGTCGGGGGCGGGCTCTACGGCAAGAACCAGACCATGGCCGCCTATAAGGGCAAGACCGATTACCTGGGGGCATTGCCGGATCTCGAGGCGGCGCTCGCCTGGGCCAAGGAAAAGGCCGGCGGAAAACCCATTCTTCTCTGGGGATCGAGCTATTCGGCGAGCCTGGTCTTCCTCGTCGCTGCGTCCAAGTCCGCTGCAGGAAGCGTGAAGGCCGTGTTGGCTTTCTCGCCGGGCGAATATTTCGACGACAAGAAGATGGTCGAGAATGCCGCCGCAAAGGTCACCGTTCCCGTCTTCGTCACGTCGGCAAGTACGCCCGATGAAGAGCAGGAGGCGCGGGCCATCGTGTCGGCGACCGGGAGCACCGATCGCCAGCAATTCGTCCCGAAGACGGGGATTCACGGCTCGTCGACGCTGAACGCCGCGCGCAACCCGGGCGGGTCCGACGACAACTGGCAGGCCGTGCTCTCTTTTCTCAAGCGCGTCGCACCCTAGGAACTCGCGCGCGGCGAAACCGTTCTATTTCCGCAGCTTCAACGCGCTGGCACGTTGCCAGCGCGCACGGAAAGGAATATCCCGATGGGTGAATTGACCGACAAGATCAAAGGCAATGTGAACGAAGCCGTCGGCAAAGTGAAACAGGCTATGGCGGGCGACGCCGATGACCCCAACCGCACGCGCAAGGACGACCAACTCGAGGCCGAAGGCGCCGGGCAGGAATTGAAGGGCAAGGCCCAGCAGTTCATGGGCAAGGTGAAGGGCGCGCTTGGCGACGACATCTGATCGACCTCGTGCCACGAGGCGAATTTGGGGCCGTCCGCGTCGGGCGGCCCCTTCCTTTTGTCCACTCGACGCGGCATGACGGATTCGAAGACTGGGTATGAAACCCGGCCAGGACGAGCGGGAGTGGGCTGATGGAGATCGTTGCCGACGGATTGCGTTTTCCCGAAGGACCGGTGGCGATGGCCGATGGTAGCGTCATCCTCGTCGAGATCGAGGCGGGGCGGATCACGCGCGTCCGGCCCGATGGTTCGAAGGAGACGGTCGCCGAACCCGGCGGCGGCCCCAATGGTCTCGCGATCGGCCCTGACGGCAAGCTCTATTGCTGCAACAATGGCGGCTTTCACTATGTCGAGAGCAATGGCATGCTTGCTCCGCACGGCATTGCTCCCGACTATTCGGGCGGTCGGATCGAGCGGATCGACATCGAGACCGGCGCGGTCGAAATCCTCTACAAATCGGGCGATTTCGGCTGTGTGCTGCGCGGTCCGAACGACATCGTGTTCGATGGCGAGGGCGGCTTCTGGTTCACCGATCACGGCAAGGTCGATTACGAGAAACGCTGTCACGACATTGTCGGCATCTTCTACGGCAAGGTCGATGGCAGCCACCTCGAGGAGGTGATCTTCCCAAGCTATAATCCGAACGGCGTCGGCCTGTCGCCCGACGGCAAGACGCTGTACGCCGCCGAAACCTATACGTGCCGCCTCACCGCCTTCAACGTGATCGCGCCGGGCAAGGTCGACGATAGCGCCGGTCCCGGCGGCCCCGGCATCCCCCTCTATCGTCCCGCCGGTTACAAATTCTTCGATTCGCTCGGCGTCGAGGAAAACGGCAATATCTGCGTCGCGACGATCGGCGAATGCGGCATCTCGGTGATCTCGCCCACCGGCGAACTGGTCGAGTTCGTGCCGACCGACGACATCTTCACGACCAACATCTGCTGGGGCGGAGCGGACATGATGGACGCCTATATTTGCCTGTCGGGCACCGGACGCCTTGCCAAGATGCGCTGGCCGCGTCCCGGGCTGAAGCTCCGCTATAACGGCTGAGCACCATGATCCGGATCATCGGAAACCATGTTTCGCCTTACGCCAGAAAGGTGTTCCTCGCCCTCGACCACAAGCAGGTCGATTATGAGATCGACCCGATCGTGCCCTTTTTCGGGGGCGACGAATTCACCCGGCTCAATCCGCTTCGCCGGATCCCGGTGTTGATCGACGGCGATCTGGTCATCCCGGATTCGACCGTGATCTGCGAATATCTTGACGATCGCTATCCGGAAAATCCGCTTTATCCGGCGAACCCGGCGGATCGTGCCCGCGCGCGCTGGCTCGAGGAGTTCGCCGACAGCCGGCTTGGCGACGTCATGATCTGGAAGTTGTTCTTCCAGCGTAACGTCAAGCCGCGCGTCTGGAAGCAGGATACCGACGAGGAGGTCGTCGCGGCGGTGATGACGCGCGACCTGCCTGAAATCATGGACTGGCTCGAGCCGCAGGCGCCGCTTGCCGGTTTCATGTTCGGCGATCTGTCGATGATCGACCTGACCTTCGCCAGCTTCTTCCGCAACGCGGCGCTAGCGGGCTGGACGCCCGATGCCGGGCGCTGGCCGCGCGTCGCGGCGTGGATCGACCATGTCTTCGCCACGCCGTTATTTGCGCGATCGGTGATGATCGAACAGATCATGTTGACGACGCGCTTTCCGGATCAGCGTGCCGCGCTCGAAGCGGCCGGACTCAATGTTGCCGAAGCGAGCGTGCGCGGCGACGCGCCACGGCGCGGGCCGATGTCGGTTTGAACGAGGGTGAGGTTATGGATCGCTGGCAGATAGACATTGTTCGCGACGACATCGGCCGTGCCGCGATCGCCGACCTCCCTGACCGTGAATTGGGGTCCGGGAACGTCGAGTTCGCAATCGATCTGGTCGCGCTGACAGCGAACAACATCACTTACGCCGCGCTGGGGCAGAAGACGCTGCTGCTCGGCCCTGATGCGGGCTATTGGGACTTCTTTTCCGAGCGCGAGGAAGCGGGACATCTGCCCGTCTGGGGTTTCGCGACCGTCGCCCGTTCGGCGGCTGAGGGAATCGAAAAGGGCGAGCGCTTCTACGGCTATTGGCCGCTCGCGAGTCACGCGCTGCTGACGGCCGGCAATGTCCGCGGTTCGGGGTTCACCGAGGTCGGTGCGCGCCGCGCCGCGCTGCCGGCACCGTATAACCAATATACTCGTCTCGCCGCCTTGTCCGATCATCGCGATGCCGACCACGATTGGTGGCCGGTCTATCGCCCCTTGTTCCTGACCGGCTGGTTGATCGCCGATCAATTCGAGGATGAAGGCGATTTCGGCGCTCCCACCGTCATCGTTAGCGGCGCGTCGAGCAAGACCGCGCTCGGTTTCGCCCAGGCGATGAAAGCGCGGGGGGAGGGGCCAAGGCTTGTGGCGCTGGCCTCTTCGCGCAGCGCTGCCTTCACTGCGGAAACCGGCCTTTATGACGAGGTCGTCGACTATGACGCGATCGGGTCGATCGAGACGGACGGCAAGGTCGCGATGGTCGATTTCGCCGGCAATCCAGTAGCCACGCGCGCGGTGCACGAGCGTTTCGGCGACGACCTCGCGGTCGATATGATCGTCGGGATCACGCATTGGGATGCCGAGCGTGGCGCCAAGCCGCTGCCCGGCCCGAGACCGATCGGATTCTTCGCGCCGGGCCGGATGCAGAAGCGCGCCGCCGATTGGGGCGCGCAGGGCTTGCGCGAGCGGACCGAGGCGGCGTGGCTCGCGTTCATGCCGACCGCGCACCGCCTGACCGCGATCGACCGTCGCAGCGGCAGTGGCGCGGCGCTCGCTGCCTATCGCGACGCGGTTGCCGGCCGGGTCGATCCGCGTTGCGGAATATTGATCGAGCCATGACTCGCGATACCGTGATTTTCGATTTCGGGGGGGTGATCACGTCGTCGCCCTTCGAGGCGTTCAACCGGATGGAGGCGGAGCGCGGACTGCCGCACAATCTCGTCCGGCGGATCAACGCGGCCAATCCGGACGGCAATGCCTGGGCCCTGTTCGAGCGCGCCGAAATCGATGCGGCGCGATTCGATTCGCTGTTCGCGGAGGAAGCCCGAGCGCTTGGTCACGACTTGCCCGGGCGCGATGTGCTCGCGTTACTGGTAGGCGACGTCCGTCCGGCAATGGTTGCCGCGCTCGATTGGCTCAAGGCTAACGGGTATCGGATCGGCTGCATCACCAACAACGTGCCGTCCGCCGAGGGAGAATCGAACACCGATCGCGCGCCCGCCATCGCGGCGATCATGCAGCGGTTCGACCATGTCGTCGAAAGTTCGAAAGTCGGCATCCGCAAGCCCGACCCCGTTATCTATCGGATGGCCTGCGACGCGCTCGGCGTGACGCCGCTGCAATGCGTTTATCTCGACGACCTCGGCATCAATTGCAAACCCGCGGCGGCGCTCGGCATGGCGGCGATCAAGGTGTCGGGTGCGAAGCAGGCACTAGCCGACCTCGAGCATCTTCTTGACCTCATGCCCGGCACACTGGCGAGCGATCTTGCGTAAAACCGCTTATTGTTCCGCGGCGGAAACCATCTAGGATCGAAGAATGGCAGTCAGGCGGCATCATGAACGGCATCTGGTGCAGCGGATTGGCTGGCTGCGGGCAGCCGTGCTCGGGGCCAATGACGGCATCCTGTCGACCGCCAGCCTGATCGTCGGGGTCGCGGCGGCAAATGCCGACCGGACAACAGTGCTGTTGACCGGCATTTCGGGTCTGGTCGCGGGGGCAATGTCGATGGCTGCCGGCGAATATGTGTCGGTCAGCAGCCAGGCCGATACCGAACGCGCCGATATCGCGCGCGAGACGGCTGAACTCGCCGACGAGCCCGAGGCCGAACGCCAGGAACTTGCCGCCATCTATCGTCAGCGCGGGCTCGACCACGATCTGTCGCTTCAGGTCGCCGATCAGTTGATGGCGCACGACGCGCTCGGGGCCCACCTTCGAGACGAGCTCGGGATCAGCGAGGATCTGGCGGCCCGGCCTGTCCAGGCGGCATTCGCTTCGGCGGCGAGCTTTGCCTCGGGCGCCATCGTCCCGGTATTGGCGGCCCTGTTCTTCACCGGCCAGACGCTGATCGCGGCCGTCACCGCGGTGACCCTATTGCTATTGGCGGCGACCGGCGCGATCGGAGCCCATGCCGGCGGCGCGAGCCAATGGCGCGGAGCCCTGCGCGTGACATTCTGGGGAGCGTTGGCGATGGCGGTGACGGCGGGCATAGGTCACCTGTTCGGTACCCAGATCTAGAAAGAGAAAAGGGCCGTGCGGACTGATCCGCACGACCCCTGCTGTCCATTTTATAGCGTTAGATCAGAACTTGACGCCGAAGCCGATCAGACCCTGGTGACGGGCGACGTCGCTGTCCGAATAGTTGGTATAGCGATATTCGGCGCGCACCAGCATGTTCTTCGCGACGTTGAGCTCGACGCCGGTGCCGACACGCCAGCCGTCCGAATTCTGGCCGATCTTGGTGGTCGTGCCGCTGATCGTGTCGGTGGCGACGATCCGACCATTGGCATAGCCGCCTTTGACATAGAGCAGCGCCTTGTTGCCCACGACGTAACCGGCACGGACACCGGCATAAAGGTCACGGCCGGACTTGACGCAGACGCGCTCGGTCGTGCTCACGTCGGCGCACTCCTTGGCGGTCGAACCATCGACTTCGCCTTCGACGCCGAACACCGCTTTGCCCGACTGATAGTCGTAGCCGAGAACGCCGCCGTACGAGAGGCCGGTCTGAGTATCGCCGGGAATCGTGACATGGTCGATGCCGGTCACAGCCAGAATCTTGACGCCCTGGAATTCCTTGCCGTCCGGGGTGGCATTGTCCTGCGCAAGCGCGGGCGTGGCAATTGCAGCGCCGGCCAACAGGGCGGACGCGATCAGAAAACGCATGATAACTCCTTGCAAACAAAAACCGGGGGGCTTCTTGCGACCCCCCGGTTCGTCGCGTGTTGACCACGCTTCGTGGCGGCATTTGGGCCTAACTTGCTGCACTGCGCCATGATTTTGCCAGACATGCGGACGTGGAGCGCCGAGCGGCCGCAAAGTCGGCGCGACCGCTTGCCCGTTGCCGTGTCGCCTTCTATTCGAGCCCGCATCACGCAAGGAGTCCGCATGGCCCGCAAATTGTATTCCGACGCCGCCTCGGCGCTCGACGGCGTCCTGTTCGATGGCATGACGATCTGCGCCGGTGGTTTCGGTCTGTGCGGTATCCCCGAACGCCTGATCGATGCGATCCTGGCGGCGGGTACGAAGGATCTGACCATCGCCAGCAACAATGCCGGGATCGACGGGGAAGGCCTGGGCAAGCTGCTTCGCACGCGTCAGGTGAAGAAGATGATCTCGTCCTATGTCGGCGAGAACAAGGAGTTCGAGCGCCAGTATCTCGCCGGGGAATTGGAGGTCGAGTTCTGTCCTCAGGGTACGCTCGCCGAGCGTTGCCGCGCGGGCGGGGCAGGCATTCCGGGCTTCTATACCAAGACCGGTGTCGGCACGCAGGTCGCCGAGGGCAAGGAAGTGAAGCTGTTCGATGGCGAGGAATATATCCTCGAACGCGGCATCCGCGCCGATCTGGCGATCATCAAGGGCTGGAAAGCGGACGAGGCGGGCAATCTCGTCTTCCGCAAGACCGCGCGCAACTTCAATCAACCAATGGCCACCGCAGGCAAGATCTGCGTCGCGGAGGTCGAGGAAGTGGTGCCGGTCGGCAGCCTCGATCCCGACCAGGTCCACCTGCCAGGGATTTACGTGAACCGGCTGATCGTCGGCAGCCCGTACGACAAGAAGATAGAATTCCGCACCGTGCGTGAGCGGGTTGCCGCGTGAGGGCGCGGCTCGCGCTGCTGGCGCTGCTCGGTTGCAGCACCGCGATCGGCGGCTGCGTCGCCGCGGCTGTACCCGTCGTCGCCGCCGGCGCGATCGGCAAGAAGCAGTTTTTCGGCAAGAAGGACGAAGATCTGCCGTCCTCGAAGCCGGCGGCGGCTGCCGCGCCCGGTCCGCAGGCGCAACCGGTCGGCATTCCGGCAGCAGATGCGATTCCGTCTACAGCTCCGATCGCGCCGGCTGCGCCGCCACCTCCGCCAGCCGGCAGTGTGCCGCCGGGGATGCAGTATCTGTACGGCTCGGGCGAGGCGTCCGCCGTGTCGATCCAGGCCTATCTCGCGCTCGCCGATTTCCTCGTCGCACGTGGCGGTGACTTTGCGGTCGGCCACCCGGTATCGTCTGTGGTTCTCGCCCCCGATGCGACGCTGGAGGCGCCCAAATTCCTCAAATGCGGCCCCAAGCAGCGGCCGGCCGTGGTGCTGGACGTCGACGAGACCGCGTTGCTGAATCTGGGCTACGAAGCGGACGATAGCCAGCGCAACAGCCCCTATGATCAGAAGCGCTGGGATCGTTGGGAACAGAGCGGCATCACCGCCGTCGAAGCGGTGCCTGGCGCAATCGAGACGCTGCGCGCGGCACGGGCGAGCGGTATCGAAGTGGTGTTCAATTCGAATCGCAACACCGCCAACGCCACCGCGACGATCGATGCCTTGACCCTCGCTGGGCTCGGCCCGGTGGTCCATCTCCAGAATCTGTGGCTCAAGGGCGACGATGCAACCGGGGGCAGCGGCAAGGACGCAAGGCGCTGGGAGATTTCCACCAGATACTGCGTCATCGCGATGGTCGGCGACCAGTTGGGGGATTTCAGCGACCTGTTCAATGCCCCGGGGCTGACGCCGGCGCAACGCCGGGCGCTGACCAATTCGCCAAAGCTCAGAATGCTGTGGGGGCATGGCTGGTTCGTACTACCCAATCCGGTCTACGGCACCGCGCTCAAGGGCGATATCGACGACGTTTTTCCGAAGGATCGCCGTTGGACCGATCCAGGCGCGCCGCCGGCAACCCCGCCGTCGCTACCCGTCGCGCCCGCGGTGCCCCCAGCCATGGCTCCCTCGATAACAACGCCGGTGAAGAAGTGACCGACAAGCCGATTGCCATCGACCTGGTCGACTATGCCGAGTTGCTGCGCGACAGCCGTGAATTCCTGCGCGTCTGGACCAAGGGGAACACGACGCTGACGTTCGTTAATCCCCGTCCGATTGGCGCCGACCCGGCAATCTTCGGCATCGCCATGGTCGATGTCATCCGCAACGCCGCCGCGACCTACGCCAAGGCGACGGGCATCGGCGAGGAGCAGGCGCTGGGACGAATCTGGGAAGGGCTCGATGCCGAACGGCACGCGGTTCCCGACGACGATGCTTTGCCGCCCCCCGTGGTGGTTACCAGAAAGGACGATTGATGGCCTGGACTCGTGACGACATGGCCGCGCGCGCCGCGAAGGAACTGCGCGACGGCTATTACGTGAACCTGG
>CAZFTL010000029.1:0-29542 GCA_964521615.1 uncultured Stakelama sp.
CGTTTGGACGCCGATCACCCCGAAAACGGGGTCCTTATTCCACGCCTATTCACAGTCAGGAGGCAATCCGCTACGCCGGTTCCTGGTCGCGGACGAGGTCGGCCTCGGCAAAACCGTCGTTGCCCGTGACACGCTGGCAGCCCTGGCAAGCAAAGCGCGCAAGTTCACGGTCTATTATATTACGAGCGGGCTCAAGGTCGCGGACCAGAACAAGGTCGAGCTGCTCCGCTTCCTCGACAAGAACGAAGCCAAGGACGCACTATCCACCATCGACCGCGTCGGCCTCATTCCGTTTGAGGAACGGCGCAAGGGAAAGATACGGCTCTACGCCTTTACGCCCACCACATCATTTTCCAGTTCGCAGCGCCTCTACGGCGGAAAGGCTGTCGAGCGTGCGTTCATCAAGCTGCTGTTGGATGAGCTGTACCCCGGCCTGACCGATGCCTTTCCTGAAGGCTATATCGAATATGGCGCGACCTCCGGCTGGCCATGGGCGTGCGAGGAGGCTCAGGGCAAATTCGACAACGTCTCCGCCCTCTTCAAGACGGCCTATGGCCGAGCGCTACGTACGGAATTTGGCAAGCCGGCCCGCGAGAACATTCTGCGTGCGATCGAGACGAGCAAATATGGTCAGAGCCTGGGCCGGATGCGAAAGGCGCTCGCTCAAGCCGCTTTGGATTCCACCCCGCCCGACCTCGTGATTTTCGACGAGTTCCAATGCTATCGCGAGTTGCTCGACGCAGGCACGGATAACCCTTTAGCGCGCCAACTGCTGGCGGGTAACGATGGAACGGCGCCGCCGCCGATCCTCCTCCTGTCAGCCACGCCCTACCGCTTCTATGCGGAGCGCTGGGAAAACGGCGTCGGAGCTGCTCCCCATGTCGAATTTTTCAAGATTATCGAGTTTCTGGGCGGGCCGGCTGCACGCGCTGAGGCCGAAACCCAATTCCGTCGGTTTGGTGATCTATTGCATTTGATCGGTCATCTGCCGCCCGACAGTCGGCAGGCGGCGATCGAAGAGGCCCAAGCCCTCAAGCATCATCTGGAGAGGCTCCTCACACCGCTCATGTCGCGGACCGAGCGCCCGGTTTCCGACCATGCCGGAGAGCCTGCGCCGCCCTCCGTAAGGATCGAGCCCCACGATCTCGACGTCTATCGCCATTTTACTGACCACGTATCGCCCAAGCTTGCGGGCAGCGCGGTCAGCTATTGGCTTTCAGTGCCGCTCCCTGCGCAGGCGCTGGGGGACCGTTATCAGATTTCTCGCGATATAGATTTTCCCGCCACACGCAGCGTTCCCCGCCTCGGGGTCACTAATTGCTTCAAGCCGCCAAAGGATGGCTGGGGAAGCGCCAAGCTCCGAGCCCTCAATAGCCTTGTACCGACAGAGGTGCTTGCGCTCCCTTGGGTGTTGCCATCGCTGACCTGGTGGACGCCTTCAGGCCCATGGGCGAAGATGACGCAATCGCCCAAGATGCTGATCTTCAGTAGGTTCAGGGCAACACCACAAAGTCTGGCAGCCCTCGTCAGCCTCGAGGTCGAGCGCAAATACGTTGGAAAGAGCAATCTTCCCTACACCGCCGCGTGGAAGAAGCGGCACCTTAACCCGAAGCCTAACCAAGGCCCCACGCTCGCCCTGTTTCACCCGAGCCCTTTCCTAATTCGAGCTGTCGATCCCCTCGATGTGAAGGGGAAGGCGACCGTGAAGCAGATCAGGGCCCGGACGCGGCAGCAGATTATTAGGGCGCTGCCCGCGACAATCACGCACGAGGCACCGAATGCGCGCAGCAACCGGCGCCGCAAACCGGCCTGGGCGATCCTCGCGGCCATAGAACGCGCACAGAAGGCGCCGCTGGCTCGGGAGTTCGCAGCGGTCCAGAAGAGCTGGGGCCGGGTCGCGCCGAAGGACGCAACGCTTCAAACCTTGCTCAAACAGCGCCAAGAGGCCGACCCGATTACCTGGCTGAGCCGATGGGAACTCGACGCCTTGGTCGATATGGCTCTCGGGGCTCCCGGAGTCGTGACGGGCCGAGCACTCTATCGCCACCTTCCAGAGCTTTTCGATTTCCAGGAGCAGCATTTCGCGCGGCTTGTGAACTTCTGCTGGACGCGGCTGCGCACCTATCTGGACCGCCCTGTTTTCTGGTCTGTTTTGCCCGGCGAAGACGCGACGCAGAAATATCAGAATGCGTGCGTTGATGGCTGCTTGGAAGCCGTTCTGGATGAACATTTCTGGCTACGCAAATCCAAAGTCAACCCCGATGGACTGATTGAGGACTTGTCGGCCGCGCTCGCAGCAAACGTCGGCACCTTCGGGTTCAAGGGCGCGAAGAAAAAGGACAAGATCCGTATTCGCTGTCACGCCGCGGTGCCGTTTGGCGGCACCGAGACGGAGACGCATCGACAGGACCATGATGTCGATGAACCGCCACCAGCGCGCTCTGAGGAAATCCGCAGCGCGTTCAATACACCGTTCTGGCCCCATGTCCTGGCGACGACCTCGGTCGGACAGGAAGGTCTCGACTTTCATAGCTGGTGCGACAGGCTCGGCCACTGGGATCTTTGTTCCAGCCCCGTTGACTTGGAGCAACGAGAAGGCCGCGTTCAGCGCTTTGGAGGGCTGACTGTGCGTAAACCACTCGCCCGAAAGCTAGGCGAACAAGCCTTGGCACGGGCACGAGGCCAAGCATCGTCCCCATGGGACATCATCGCACGCGACGCCGACAAGGTGTTCGAGGATGACAAAACCGGCCTCAGCCCGTGGTGGACGATGGAAGGCGCGGACCTAAAGCGGCATTTGTTCGCGCTTCCCCAAAGTCGGGACATTGATCGGTTCGCGAAGTTGCGGACGCAAAGGCTGCTCTATCGCCTTGCTTTGGGACAGCCGGACCAGGAGGACCTGGTCGAGCTGTTGACTCATCACGATGTGGAAACGACGCGGTCGCTACAGGCGTTGACGCTCGATCTGTCCGCATTCTCAAGAGAGAAACGCCTCGATGAATAGCGTGCGTGCCGGCCGGCGCTCCCGGCACGTCCGTCTTGTTCATGCGGAGCAAGCAGCCCCTGACGCGGCCAGATCATATGACGACCGGCCTAGGGGGCTTCATGCGGGTTCGCCGCCATTCAGGGACGGTTGCTGGACGACTGCCAGGAAGAGATGCCGTCGCCGTGCTCCTCGGAGCTTGTCCGATTTGCACGCCACAGCACGACGCGCTGCTACGCCCGAATATTCGAGCTTCCATTCAGCATGATCTATCGCCTTCTATCCGCTTAGAGAGGCGATCGAGGGAATTTGGCATGAGGCAGCAAGTCGAGCCCATCATGAAGCGCACCATCCGGCGGCATCAACTCCGGGAAATGGTCCCTCTCGCCGACACCACGATCTATGACATGGAACAGCGCGGTGAATTTCCCCAGCGCTTCTATCTCACGTCCCGCTGCGTGGTCTGGGATCTAGCCGAGGTCGAAGCCTGGTTGGAAGAACGGCGTCGAGCGTCACGCGCCAAGGCGGTGAAGCGTGCGCCGATCCCGGACGTCCAGCTCCGCAAGACCCGCCCCATCAAACATCCGGCTCGGGCGTAAGCAGGTCCATCGTCGGCGGATAGAGGGTCGGCGTGTATTTTTGGCCGGCAACCCAGGCGTCCACCAGGTTGGACCATTCCTGCATCATATGCCGGCGCTGATGCTCGTATTCCGCCTTGTTGTAGATGCCCCGTGAGGATCGCCCGTCCTCATGCGCCAGACACTTCTCGATCCAGTCGCTGTTGAAGCCCAACTCGTTCAACAGGGTCGAGCCGGTGCGCCGGAGATCGTGAACCGTAAAGGACTCCAGTGGCAGCCCTTCCTTCTTGGCCCGCTCCACCACCGCCGTCGTGATCCGGTTGAACGTCGCCCGCGACATGGGCGCGTCGGCGTCGTAGCGCGACGGCAGGACGTATTTGGAATTGCCGGCGCAGGTCTTGAGAGCGATGAAGATGTCGAGCATCTGCTGAGACAGATAGACGTTGTGCGCTTTCGAGCGCTTCATCCGCTCCCTGGGAATCGACCAGACGGCGTTCTCGAAATCGACCTCATCCCAAACCGCGTCCTGCAATTCGCTCTTTCGTACCATCGACAACAGGATTAGCTTTATCCCGAGCCGGATCGTCGGCAGCGTCGCCACATGCTCGATCTGGCTGAGCATGATGCGGATCTCCGCCGGAGACAGGGATCGGTCCTTCGGCACGAAGGTCGCGATCGACGCCGGGCCGACTTCGTCGGCCGGGTTGGCGACCTTCTCGCCATGCAGGATGGCGAAGGCGAAGACCAGCTTCACGATGTCCCTGACGTGGACCGCCGTTGCCGGAGCTCCACGCTCCTTCACCTTCGCACACAGCCCGCGCAGATCTTCCGGCAGGATCTCCGGCAGCAGCCGGTTGCGAAACGCCGGGAGAATGTCCCGCTCGAAGATTGATCGACGCATGGCGCGCGTGCTGTCCGCCATTCGCGCTTCCTGAAGCCAGCGCTCACCGAACTGGCCAAAGCTCTTCGCCTCCTGGAGGCGACGCTTCTCGCGCTGCTTTTCCTGCGCCGGCGAGCGGCCCTCCGAAATGGCGCGTCGAGCATCGACCACCTTCTCACGCGCCCGAGCCAGGGAGAGCCCAGCGGGACCGTAGCGCCCCAGCGTCAACGTCTCCCGGCGGCCGTTCAGTCGGTAGTCCAGGCGGAAGACGATCGCGCCTGAGGGCTGGACCACGACATACATACCGTCACGGTCCACGATCTTGTATAATTTCTCTTTCGGTTTCAGGGCCTTAATGGCAGCATCGGTCAGCATCCACACTCTCCAGATCGGTCAAAATATGCCGGAGAGCGCCCGATTATACCGTCAGGCCAAAAACGGCCCTTCCGATATGATATTTTCCCTGTATTTACAGAGTGTTATGACAAAAAATATACCGTCAGAGGCTCTCTTGGCCCTGACGGTATATGCGATTTTCAGCTGAGACAAGATGCGCCATACCGTCAGCCATACCGTCATTCCGGAGGCTAACCCAGCGATAGTTGTCGAAAGATTCAGGGATATTATTTTATAAATTTCAGTCTCTTATGTCGCATCATGGCGTAGTTTCGGATACCCTCGGATGGGCAAAAATTATTCCCACTCGATCGTGCCGGGCGGCTTCGAGGTGTAGTCGTAGGTTACGCGATTGATCCCGCGGACTTCGTTGATGATGCGCGTGGCGACGCGCGACAGGAAGTCTCCGGTGAAGTGATAGGCATCCGCCGTCATGCCGTCGACCGAGGTCACCGCGCGCAACGCCAGCACGCTGTCATAGGTACGGCCATCGCCCATCACACCGACCGACCGGACCGGCAGCAGTACCGCGAACGCCTGCCAGATCGCGTCGTAGAGGCCGGCGTTGCGGATTTCCTCGAGATAGATGGCGTCGGCCTTGCGCAAGATGTCGCAACGCTCCTTGCTCACCTCGCCCGGAATGCGGATCGCGAGGCCCGGTCCGGGGAATGGGTGGCGGCCGACGAAAATGTCGGGCAGGCCGAGTTCGCGCCCGAGCGCGCGAACCTCGTCCTTGAACAATTCGCGGAGCGGCTCGACGAGCTTCATGTTCATCCGCTCGGGCAGGCCGCCGACATTGTGGTGGCTCTTGATCGTCACCGACGGGCCGCCGGTGAACGACACGCTCTCGATTACGTCGGGATAAAGCGTGCCCTGCGCCAGGAAATCGGCGCCGCCGATCTTTTTCGCTTCATCCTCAAAGACATCGATGAAGGTCTTGCCGATGAATTTGCGCTTCGCCTCGGGATCGGTGACGCCTTCCAGCCCCTTCAGGAAAAGGGTTTCGGCATTCACATGGACGAGCGGGATATTGTAATGGCCGCGGAACAGGCTGACGACCTGGTCGGCCTCACCCGCGCGCATCAGGCCGTGATCCACGAACACGCAGGTCAGCTGGTGGCCGATGGCCTCATGGATCAGTACCGCCGCGACCGCGCTGTCGACGCCGCCCGACAGGCCGCAGATCACGCGCTTGTCGCCGACCTGGGCACGGATCTCCGCGATCTTGGCGGCGCGGAATTCGGCCATCGTCCAGTCGCCGGTCAGGCCGCAGACATGGCGGGCGAAATTGGCGATCAGCCTTGCGCCGTCGGGGGTGTGGACGACTTCCGGATGGAACTGCATCGCATAGTAACGGCGGGCATCGTCGGCGATCACTGCGAACGGTGCGCCGGCGCTGGCGGCGACGGGGCGGAAACCGGGCGCGAGCTGGGTGACCTTGTCGCCGTGGCTCATCCAAACCTGGTGCGTCTCGCCTTCGGTCCATAGTCCGTCGAACAGTTCGCAGCCGTCGTCGATCTCTATAAAGGCGCGGCCGAATTCGCCGCTGTCGCCCAGTTCGACCGTACCGCCGAGCTGCTGCATCATCACCTGCTGGCCGTAGCAGATGCCCATGATCGGCCGGCCACTGTCGAGGATCGGCTGCGGGATGCGGGGGCTTTCCTGGTCGAGCACGCTGGCCGGACTGCCGGACAGGATAACTCCCTTCGGGTTCATGCGTTCGAACGCGGCCTCGGCCGACTGGAAGGGGGCGATTTCGGAATAGACCCCCGCTTCACGGACGCGACGCGCGATGAGCTGCGTCACCTGGCTGCCGAAATCGACGATGAGGATCGAATCGCTGTGCTGGGTCATGGCGCCCGATAGCAGAGGTCGCGGCGCCGTGAACCCCCCGCTCCGCCGCGAGAACATTTCCGACCGCTGCCGCCGCCTGCTCCACTCCCGCCCGGCCCCTTGGAATGCGTCCGATCCGGTATTTTACGAAGCGCGCGATTTGCGCTTCACAAAACTGCATTAAATATGTCATGATTCTGTAACATCGCAGTCACGCGGTGATTTTTGGAAGGATGCTCAACATGATGAAGACGGTCATTCTCTCTTTGCTTGTCGCGGCGCCGCTGGCGACCACACCGGCAGCGGCGGCCTCGAATGACGGCCAGAACACGGCAACCGTCACCGCGCGTGCCGATTCCGACGTACGTTCTGCCGAAGCGCTGACTCGCGTGCTGCCCAGGGACGGCGGCGCCTATATCGAACTCGCTCAGGCTTATGTGCGCGCCGACCGCCCAGCGGACGCGGCTGCTGCCTATCGCCGCGCGCTCGCTCTCGACAATTCGATGATGGAAACGAAGACCGGCGATTCGGTCTGGTCGCACAATATCGCCCGGGCGGCGCTGGTGCGGTTTCCGCAGATGACCGCCCGCTGAGCCCGCGCATCGTGCGATAGGCGATGCCGAACGATTAGCGGGGCGCCCGGCCTCCCTTTCCCCGGAGGCCGGGTAGCGTGACGGGAAACAGAAGACGGCGCGAGGCTCCTGCCCCGCGCCGTTCCTATGTGAACGTCAGGCCGTCGAAACTGCCCGACCGCGTCCACTCGTCGAGATAGCGGAAATAGGCGAAGGCGCCGAGCGGATAGCCTACCGCGAGCGCGGCGGCCGGGCTCGGATCCTTGCCTTCGTTGTTGTAATAGCCGGGCGTGCAATCGGGCGCATTGCGGAGTGTCCGGCCCGGGCCGGTCAGCAACAGTTCGACCCAGGCATCCTGCGCCTCTCGCGTCACTTCCACTTCCCTTGCCCCGATCTGTTCGGCGTGCCGGACCACCGCGGCGATGGTGCGCGCGGACTCGGTCAGGTTGTGCGGCACGTTCGAAATCAGGTTCGCCCCCTGGGTCGGGGTGACAACGAACATGTTGGGGAAGTCGTGGACGTGGATGCCATGTTTCGATCGCATCCCCTGTCCCCAGGCCTGCGTAAGGGTCACGCCGTCGCGGCCAACGACGTCGAACCCGAGCAAGGTCTGGAGGTTCGCGCCGACATGGAACCCCGACGCGTAGACGATGCAATCGACCTCATAATGTTTTCCGGCGACCACGAATCCGGTTTCGTCGATCCGCTCTACCCCCCGACCATCGGTGTCGACCAGGTGGGTGCCGGGCGTGTTGAACGCCTGAAGATAGGCATCGTGGAAGCACGGCCGCTTGCAAAGCTGCCGGTACCAGGCCTTCAGCTGCTGCGCGGTGTCGCTGTCCTCGACGATGGCATCCACGCGATCGCGGATTTCCTCCATCTTCTCGAAATCGGAATCCTCCCAGACCCGCATGATGTCGGCCAGGCCGCGCTGGTCGGGCGGCAGCGTCGCGACGCGCGCCTTGATCCGGCGCGACAGGTCGGTCCAGCCGTCCTGGACCCAATCCTCCTCGATCATGTTGCCGGGAGTCTGGTTGGCCGTGAAATTTTCGAGCCAGCGGCGTTGCCAGCCGGGCGTCGCGATCTCCGCGAACCAGTCGGGATCGATCGGAACGTTGTTGCGGACATCGACCGACGATGGCGTCCGCTGGACGACGTAGAGTTCCTTGCAGGCGCGGGCGAGATGCGGGACGGCCTGGACCGAAGTCGCGCCCGTACCGATGATCGCGACGCGTTTGTCGGCGAGGCCGGTCATCAGCCCGCCCCTGGGATCACCCCCGGTATAGGCATAGTCCCAGCGGCTGGTGTGGAACGACTTGCCCCTGAAGCTTTCGATGCCCGGAATGCCCGGCAGCTTGGCGACGTGGAGCGGTCCCGTGCCGATACCGACATATTTGGCGGTGAAGCAATCGTCGCGATCGGTGGTGATCACCCAGAGCGAGCGAGCGCCATCCCAGTCGATCTCGCGGATCTGGGTGTGGAACAGCGCCTTGTCGTAGAGATGATATTGCCGGCCGATGCGCTGGCATTGCTCGAGAATCTCGGGGCCGTGCGCATATTTCTCGGTCGGCATGTGACCGGTCTCTTCGAGCAGCGGGATGTAGATCATCGACGCCGTGTCGCATTGCGCGCCGGGATAGCGATTCCAGTACCAGGTGCCGCCGAAATCGCCGCCCTTCTCGATGATGCGAAAATCGCCGATCCCCGCCTCGGCCAGCCGCGCACCCGTCACCAGGCCGGCAAAGCCCCCGCCGACGAAGGCGAACGTCACATGGTCGGTGACCGGGTCCCGCTCCTGGAACGGCGTGTGGGGGTCGATCGCGTAATCGGCGAACCGGCCCTCCATGCTGAGATATTGCGCGCTGCCGTCGTCCCGCAGGCGCTTGTCACGTTCGGCGACATATTTGGCGAGCAACGCCGTCTTGTCGATCGGCTTTTTGCGCAGGGTCTGATCATTCATGACCATAATCTATCTTGGAAAAACGGCCCAACGCAAGACGGAATGCGCCGGGCCGGATAGATCGGTCAGTCGATCGGCTTCACGTTCATGCCGGTCCACTTGGCGATGAACGCCCAGTCGATGGCGGTTTCGTCGATGATCTTGTCAGTCGGCTTGCCAGATCCGTGACCGGCACGCGTCTCGATTCGCACGAGGCGCGGCTTGGGGCCCAGATCCATCGATTGCAGCATGGCGGTGTATTTGAACGTGTGTCCCGGAACGACGCGGTCATCGGTATCGGCGGTCGCCGCCAGGATCGCCGGATAGGGCTTGCCCGGACGGATATTGTGATAGGGCGAATAGGCGTAGAGGATCTTGAAATCGGCTTCCTTCGAGGGATAGCCGTAATCGTCCACCCAATAGCGCCCGGCGGTGAAGCGGTCGAAGCGCAGCATGTCCATCACCCCGACCTGGGGAAGCGCAGCCGCGAACAAATCGGGCCGCTGGTTCACCACCGCCCCGATCAGCAGGCCGCCATTGGAGCCGCCCTGGATCGCCAGCTGATCCTTGCCGGTATAACCCCTGGCCTTGAGATATTCGCCGGCGGCGATGAAATCGTCGAATACGTTCTGCTTGTTGGCGAGCCGCCCGGCGTCATGCCACGCCTTGCCATATTCGCCGCCGCCGCGGATGTTGGCGACCGCGAGCACGCCACCTTGTTCGAGCCACGCGACGCGCGTCGCCGAAAATGCCGGCGTCATCGAGATGTTGAACCCACCATAGCCGTAGAGCAACGTCGGCGCAGGGCCCGTCACGCCCTTTTTCCGGACGACGAACATCGGGATCATGGTCTTGTCCTTCGACGGGTAGAAGACCTGGCTCACGTCGTAGGCGGAGGGATCGAACGCCACTTTCGGCTGCGCCCACACGGTCGCCTTCCCGCTGGCGACGTCGTAGCGATAGATCGTCGTCGGCGTCGTATAGCTGGTGAAGGTGAAGAAGGTTTCGGGATTGTCCTCCTCCCCGCCGAAGCCGCCCGCTGCACCGATCCCGGGCAACGGCACGATGCCGTCGGGTTTGCCGTCGAGGGTGAAGCGGCGGACCTCGCTCTTCACGTCGACCATATACTCGCCGATCAGCTTGCCGCCGATCAGGCTCGCGGTGTCGAGCACCGCCTTGTCCTGCGGCACGATGTCGACCTCTGGCGGCACGGCGGAGCGTGCATAGAGGTTGGTCATCACGACCTTGTTGCGCGGTGCGTTCTTGTTGGTCAGCCAGTAGAAATTGCCGCCCTGATTGCCGATCAGCCCCCACATGTTCGCCATCCCGGTAAACAGCTTGCGCGGGGTAGGCTTGGGCGCGGTCAGGTCGATGACCGTCACGTCGTTGCGATTGTCGGTGCCCTCGGTCGTGTAGATGACCAGCCACTTGCCGTCGTCGGTGACGCTGGCGCCATGGCTCCATTTGGGATGATCGGGCGTCGCATAGATCAACCCATCAGCCGATTGCGGTGTGCCGATCTTGTGGAAATAGACCGCCTGGTTCTCGTTGGTCGATTGGAACTCCTTGCCCTCGGGCGGCGCCGGGAAGCGCGAATAATAGAAGCCCGACCCGTCCTTCGCCCAGGACAGACCGGAAAATTTGACCCATTTCACGTCGTCGTCGAGCACCTTGCCGCTATCCACGTCGAGCACCTTGACCGTGCGCCAGTCGGTTCCTCCGTCCTGGATTGCATAAACAAGCTTCTTGCCGTCCTCGCTCGGTGCCCATTCGCCAAGCGCGGTGGCGCCGTCCTTCGACCAGGTATTCGGATCCATCAGCACCCTGCCGGGGCCGTCGACGGCGTCGCGGACGAACAGCACCGCCTGGTTCTGGAGCCCGGTATTGTGCAGGTAGAAATAGCGGCCACCCTTGCGCTCGGGCTGGCCGAAGCGCTCATAGTCGATCAGCTGCTGGAGCCGCGCCTTGAAGATGTCGCGGCTAGGTAGAGTCGCGATATAGGCGTCGGTGACCTTGTTCTCCGCCTCTACCCAGGCCGCGACCTTGGGATCGGTACGCACGTCGTTTTCGAGCCAACGATAGGGATCGGCGACCTTCACGCCGAACTGTTCGTCGACGGTGTCGCCGCGTTCGGTGGCGGGATAAGTGATAGTGGTCATATCGGTTTTCGGTGAACTCGTCTGGGCAAGAGCGGGCGCGGCGAGCGCGATGAGGGTCAGCGGCAGGATGTGGCGCATTCAGGGCTCCGCAAGCTAGCGTGGATCATCTTGTGTATCAGGCGACGCATCGCGTTCAATGGCTGGAAATGGCGCCGTTTCGGACCCATAACGGCCAGCACGCGTTGTCCGCCCTGTAACAAGGAGAAGAATAATGATCCGCTCCCTCCCGATCGCCGCGATCGTGCTGTCGACCGCGTTGTCGTCGGTTGCACTTCCGGCCACGGCACAGACCTATTCGGAGCAGCGCCGTTGGGAAGCCGCGCAGCGCCGCTACGACAACGAAACCACGATCTACGAGCGCGCACGTGCCGACTATGAAGCCGCCCAGCGCCGGGACCGCCGCTATGGTTACAACGACCCGCGCTACAACAATGACGGCCAGTACGCGACCGACTACGACGCCTCGCGCTATTATCGCGACGAGCCGCAATATCAGGAGCGCGTCCTGTCTTCGAACGACCAGGTTTATCGCGGGTCCGATGGCCGCTATTATTGCAAGCGGTCCGACGGCACGACCGGGCTTATCGTCGGCGGCGCCGCCGGCGGCATCATCGGCAACGTGATCGACGGCGGCCGCAACCGAGTCGCCGGTACGCTGATCGGCGGCGCGTTGGGCGCGTTGCTCGGCAAGAAGGTCGATCAGTCGAACAGCGAATATCGGTGCCGCTGAGCCGTACGTGGGTTGGCAGCAGCTAACCCACGAGACGGCGCAAGCGCGGGGGCGGGCGGCGTCAGCCGCCCCACCGAGGGCGCGGAATTAACTCCCGCGCCCGGCCAAAGCAGAAAAGGCCGCGCCCCAATCGGAGCGCGGCCCTTTTCTTGTTCCGAACGACGTCACGGCCAAGCCGCGCCGCCGGCCGCCAGCTTACGCGGCGACGTCGAAATCCTCGTCGGTCATCACCGGGCCCGAATCCTGGCCCTTGGCGCTCTCGTCGCGATCGACGAACTCGATGATCGCCATCGGCGACGCGTCCGAAGCGCGGATGCCTGCCTTGATGATGCGGGTATAGCCGCCGTTGCGCGAGGCGTAGCGGGCCGCGAGCACGTCGAACAGCTTCACCAGCTGCGCATCGTCGAGCAGACGAGCATGGGCCAGACGACGGTTCGACAGGCCGCCCTTCTTCGCCAGCGTGATCAGCTTCTCGACATACGGGCGAAGCTCCTTCGCCTTGGCCGTGGTCGTGGTGATCTGCTCGTGCTTGATGAGCGCGGCCGCCATGTTGCGGAACAACGCGGCGCGGTGCGCCGAGGTACGCTGAAGCTTACGACCGCCAACCTTGTGACGCATATCTTAGTCCTTTCAGTTCGTTAAGGGGCCGTTTGAGGTACCCCAGACCAGGTGGCGACGGTTGAGCCCACCGTTTTATCCGTCATCCCAGCGAACGCAGGGATCTCTTTGTTGCCGGCCCGAGGCGGGAGTAAATCCCGCGTCGTCGGACGGAGTCTGCGGCCCCGCCGGCCGGGCTGGTTTTCTCTCCGACGCAGCTCACGCTGCGCCGGTGGAAAATCAGCCCATAATCTCCTGTTCGAGCTTCTTGGCCATCTCTTCGATGTTCTCAGGCGGCCAGCCCGGGATTTCCATCCCGAGGCGAAGACCCATGCTCGACAGCACTTCCTTGATCTCGTTGAGCGACTTGCGGCCGAAATTCGGGGTGCGCAGCATCTCGGCTTCGGTCTTGCCGACCAGATCGCCGATATAGATGATGTTGTCGTTCTTGAGGCAATTGGCCGAGCGGACCGACAATTCGAGCTCGTCGACCTTCTTGAGCAGGTAACGATTGATCTGCTGCGTATCGCCCGTGACGCCGGTTTCCGACGGCGCGGCGGCGACGCCGATCGGCGCACGCGAGGTGATCGCCGAATCGTCGAAATGGACGAACAGCGCCAGCTGGTCCTGGAGAATGCGCGCGGCATAGGCGAGCGCGTCTTCCGGCGTGACGGTGCCGTCGGTCTCGACCGTCAGCGTCAGCTTGTCGTAGTCGAGTTCCTGACCGACGCGGGTGTTCTCGACCTTGTACGACACCTGGCGGACCGGGCTGTACAAAGCATCGACCGGGATCAGACCGATCGGGGCGTCGGCCGGACGGTTGGCGACGGCCGCGACATAGCCCTTACCGACATCGGCGGTGAGTTCCATGTTGAGCGTGGCACCATCGTCGAGGTGGCAGATCACGAGGTTCGGGTTCATCACCTCGATGTCACCCGACACGGCGATATCGCCGGCCTTCACCTCGGCCGGGCCGGTGGCCGACAGCTGGAGGCGACGCGGGCCTTCACCCTGCATCTTGAGCGCGATCTGCTTCACGTTGAGCACGATGTCGGTCACGTCCTCACGGACGCCGGCCAGCGAGCTGAACTCGTGGAGCACATTCTCGATCTTGATCGAGGTGACGGCCGCACCCTGCAGGCTCGACAGCAGAACGCGGCGCAGCGCGTTGCCGAGGGTGAGACCAAAGCCGCGCTCGAGCGGCTCGGCAACGAAGGTCGCCTTGCTCTTCCCATCGCCGCCCTTCTTTTCGAGCGCGTTGGGCTTCTTCAATTCCTGCCAGTTCTTTGCATTGACAGACACGGGGGCTTCCCTCTGTTGGGCCGGGGGCTGGGCTAACCCCCAAGGCCGTGGGCGGATGCCGGCGCAGCGCGATCAACCGCGCGCCGGCGTGACGAAATCAGACGCGGCGACGCTTGGACGGACGCACGCCGTTATGCGGGATCGAGGTCACGTCGCGGATCGAGGTAATCTGGAAACCGACCGCCTGCAGCGCGCGAAGCGCCGACTCACGACCCGAACCCGGACCCTTGACCTCGACCTCGAGCGTGCGAACGCCGTGTTCGGCAGCCTTGCGGCCCGCATCCTCGGCGGCGACCTGCGCAGCATACGGGGTCGACTTGCGCGATCCCTTGAACCCCATCATTCCGGCGGACGACCAGCTGATCGCATTGCCCTGCGCGTCGGTGATGGTGATCATGGTGTTGTTGAAGCT
Source organism: uncultured Stakelama sp. (assembly GCA_964521615.1). Lineage (GTDB taxonomy): Bacteria > Pseudomonadota > Alphaproteobacteria > Sphingomonadales > Sphingomonadaceae > Sphingomonas. The sequence continues at coordinate 14,382 of CAZFTL010000029.1, forward strand.
GGCGTTCACATGGGCGACGCCGGCGGTGATGTTCTTGCGTTCGCGCCGACGAAGGCGCTGCGGTTCACGTGCCATTTTTCTATCCTAACCTTCGAAGCTGGGAAGCAGCGGTGCGCAGGGGCGCGCCAGCTTACTTCTTCTTGCCGGCGATCGGCTTCGCCTTGCCCTTGCGGGTGCGCGCGTTGGTGTGCGTGCGCTGGCCGCGGACCGGCAGACCCTTGCGATGACGCAGGCCGCGATAGCAGGCCAGATCCATCAGGCGCTTGATGTTCATCGCGGTCTCGCGACGAAGGTCGCCTTCGACCGTGTAGCCCGCGTCGATCGTCTCACGGATCTGCAGGACTTCCTGGTCGGTCAGGTCCTGAACGCGGCGCTCGGGCGCGATGTTCAGCTTCGTGGTGATTTCCTTGGCCTTGGCCGGGCCAATACCGTGGATATATTGCAGCGCGATCACTACGCGCTTGTTGGTCGGGATGTTGACACCCGCAATACGTGCCATGAACCTTGTTCTCCTAGCTCCACGGGATGCGGCATGGCTGCCACGCACCCCATCTCATCGCGTTACCCCGAAACGCACGAATGCGGCGGACGCAAGCAAGCGCCGCCGGTCAGCCGGTGTATCGGAAGGCGGCTCATCTAGGGACGAGTCGGCATGCTGTCAAGCGCAGGGGCGCTGCCGGACAGCGATCAATAGTCGGTCCGGCCGGGCACGTCACCGGCCCAGCCCTCCCCTCTACCATGATAGAGGTCGGCCGTGTCCGGCACCGCGGTGTCAGATCGCAGGAAAGACGCATCGACGACCTGCGGCCCGCTATCGTAGCGGCTTGTACCGGCGCCGTTGAAATAAAAGGGGTTCATCGCGTCCACTACATCCTGGCCAACGAGCCTCCCGGTACCTACGGCAAGAAGGGCGCCGACACCGATCACCAATCCCCAGCCCTGTCTGTCGTTCAATCGCACGAGCCATCCTCCTGTTCTCGCGCCCCGACACCGAACGCGACAATGCGGGAGGACGTTCCCGAACCAGATGTCAGTTCTTGTCGGGAGGTGAGAGCGGGACCGGTGGCGGCGCTTCGGCCGCTGCCTTCAAGCCATCGAGCTGAGTGCCGAGCACGCCGTCGACCAACGGCGCCAGTTTCTCGAAGCCCGTGGGAGAATAACCGCCCGCAACGTAGCTCATCTTGACCTTGGTGGCATTGTCGCCGTCAGGCGATAGCGCGAATGTCAGCGTCGCGACGATCGCTTCTCCCTGCAGTGGCCCGAATGCCCCTTCCATGCGGAGCAATTTACCCTTGTCGACGTAAATCAGGCGCGCGTGCTGGACACTGCCCCTGCCCGGCAGCTTCTCACAGAAGCAGCCGGTCGCCTGGCTATCTATGTAGAGGTTGTTAGCGTCGCCCGACCAGGTGTGTTCCTTCGACCACCAGCGTTGCGGCGCCCGCAGCGTCTCCCAGACGGTATCCGCGGATGCGTTGATGGTGACGGTCTTTTCGACGACGAAACCGGCGGCTTCGGCCTTGACGACATCGGCAGTGGCGGGCGCTGTGGTGACCGCGAGCAGGATGGTGGCGGCGATGACGGAACGGAGCATGACGGATCCCCCTCAAGATGAGGGATGCTAGCTTTCGCGACCGAATTCGTCACGCAGTTCCGAACACTGTCCGTGATGCCCGCCCTGCGCCGGTACCTCGAGCCGCAAGCGTCAGGCACGTGGACGGCGGACGCCGGGAGACGCCCGGCGTAGCGACAGAAAACGAAAGTCGACTAGCCCTACTTCCCGTCGAGCACCGCGGCGATCGCCGCGCTGACCGCCTCGATATCGGCCATGCCGTCGATACGGGTCAGGATCCCGCGAGCCTCATAGATCGGGATGATCGGCTCGGTCTTGCCGCGATATTCGGCCATTCGCGTCCGCACCGTCTGTTCATTGTCGTCGGCACGGCGCTTGAACTCGGTCGAGCCGCACACGTCGCAGACACCGGCAACCTTGGGCTGCTTGAACTTGTCGTGATAGCCCTCACCGCACTTGGCGCAGGTGTAGCGGCCCGTAATGCGTTCGACGAGTGCGTCCTCGTCGACCGTCAGCTCGATGACGTGATCGAGCTTGCGGCCATGGGCAGCGAGAATCGAGTCGAGCGACTCGGCCTGGGCCGCCGTGCGCGGATAGCCATCGAAAATGGCGCCCTGCGCTTCGGTCATCGACGCCAGCTTGTCGTCGATGAGCCGGGACACGATCTCATCGGAAACCAGCTCGCCGGCATCCATGATGGCGGCAACCTCGTGCCCGAGCGGCGTGTCGACCTTGCGTGCGGCACGCAACATGTCGCCGGTCGACAGCTGGACCATGTCGCGATCGGCGACCAGCTTCGCCGCCTGGGTACCCTTGCCGGCGCCCGGCGGGCCGAGGAGAATGATGTTCACGCGCAACGCACCCCTTTTTCTCCCTGTCGACGTGCGCCCCTCTTAACGGAGGCGGCCGCCCTTCAGCTTGGCCTTCTTGATGAGGTCGCCATATTGGTGCGCCAGCAGATGCGACTGGATCTGGGTTACGGTATCCATCGTCACGTTCACCACGATCAGCAGGCTGGTGCCGCCGAGGTAGAACGGAATCTTCAGCTGCGTCACCAACCATTCGGGAACGAGGCAGATGATCGCCAGATAGGCGGCGCCGATCACCGTGATGCGGGTCAGCACATAATCGAAATACGCCTCGGTATTCTTGCCGGGGCGGATGCCCGGGATAAAGCCGCCATAACGCTTCAGATTGTCGGCGGTCTCTTCCGGATTGAAGACCACGGCGGTGTAGAAGAACGAGAAGAAGATGATGCCGGCGCCATACAGCGTCATGTAGAGCGGCGAGCCGTGCTGCAGATACTGGTTGAGGCTGATGACGACATCACCCCACCAGGTATCGCCCTTCACCCGATTGCCCGCGAGCTGGGTGATGGTCAGCGGCATCAGCAGCAGCGACGAGGCGAAGATCGGCGGGATCACGCCGGCGGTGTTGAGCTTGAGCGGCAAGTGGCTGCGATCCGACTGCACGCCGCGCTGCGTTTGTCGCTTTGGATATTGGATCAGGATGCGACGCTGCGCGCTTTCCATGAAGCAGATGAACAGCACGATCGCGACCACCGCGACGACGATGCCGATCACCTGGAAGCTGTCCATGCTGCCGGTGCGGCTGCCATTGACGAGATTGTAGATGTTCGTCGGCATGTTGGCGACGATGCCGGCCATAATGATGAGCGACACGCCGTTGCCGATGCCGCGGCTGGTGATCTGCTCACCCAGCCACATCAGGAACATCGTGCCGCCGATCAGGCTGATGACCGCGCCGATGCGGAACAGCAGCCCCGGTTCGACCACTGCCTGGACGCCAGCATTGGCGCCGATCGTCTCCAGCCCCACGGCAATGAACCAGCCCTGGATCGCAGTCAGCGCGACGGTACCGTAGCGCGTGTACTGATTGAGCCGCTTGCGGCCGCTTTCGCCTTCCTTCTTGATCCCGGCGAGCGTGGGCGACAGCGACGTCGCAAGCTGCACGACGATCGAGGCGGTAATGTAGGGCATGACGCCGAGCGCGGTCAGCGACATGCGCTTGAGCGAGCCGCCCGAGAAGTTGTTGAAGAAGTCGAGCACGCCGCCATTGGTCTGGTTCGACAGGATGCCGAGCGCGGTCGGATCGACTCCGGGCAGGGGCACGTAGCTCAACAGTCGGAAGACGATCAGTGCGCCGATCGTGAACCACAACCTCTTCTTGAGGTCCGTCGCCTGGGCGAACTTGGAGAGGTTGAGGCCTGAGGCCAGATTGTCGGCTGCGGATGCCATCGTACTAGATCGTCCTGAAACCGGGACCCCGCGAAAATAGGACTTTCGGAGGGTCTGAACATAAAAACGGCGGAGATGCGTCTACCGCGCCCCCGCCGCTCATATAGGCGCCCAATCGGCCTTGTCACCTGTTGCCCGTCGCAACGGGCAACATGAATGTGGGCAATTACTTGGCGGCAGCCTTCTTGGCGGCCAGGGTCTTGCCCTTCTTGGCCGCGGCCTTCTCGGCGGCCGGAACCACCTGGATCACCTCGACCTTGCCGCCGGCCTTCTCGACCGCCTCGACCGCACTCTTCGACGCGCCGGCGACCAGGAAGCTCAGCTTGGCGGTGAGCTCGCCCTTGCCGAGCAGGCGGACGCCGTCCTTGCCGCCACGCGCCAGGCCGGCGGCCTTCAGCGCGGCGTGGTCGATCGTGCCCTTGCCGTCGAGCTTCTTGGCATCGACCGCCTTCTGGATCGCGCCCAGGTTCACCTCGGCATAATCCTTGGCGAAGATGTTGTTGAAGCCGCGCTTCGGCAGACGCATGTGGAGCGGCATCTGGCCGCCCTCGAATCCCGCGATCGAGACGCCTTCACGGCTCTTCTGGCCCTTCTGGCCACGACCACCGGTCTTGCCCTTGCCCGAGCCGATGCCGCGGCCGACGCGGATCTTGCGATGACGCGCGCCGTCGTTGTCGCGCAGTTCGTTCAGTTTCATATCGTGCACTCGCTTTCGCTTTTGTCGCGCAAGCTTCAGCGGCGGGAAGCCGATGAAGCGTCGCCCCGGCGGAGGCCGGGGCCGCTATTCAAATATCCCGCCCCATTACGGAGCGGCCCCGGCCTCCGCCGGGGCGACGGATTATTCAGCGACGCTCACCATGTGAGCGACCTTCTTGATCATGCCGCGAACCTCGGGCGTGTCCTTCAGCTCGACGGTCCGGTGCATCTTGTTGAGGCCCAGACCGATCAGCGTGGCACGCTGGTCCTTGGTGCGGCGGATCGGCGAGCCGGTCTGGGTGATCTTCACCGTGCCGGTCGCGGCGTCCTTCTTGGCAGCCATGATCGATTACTCCGCAATCGCCGCGGCGTCCGCCTCGGCGGTCTGCGACCCACCGCGGCCGAGCAGGTCGGCGATCTTCTTGCCGCGCCGCTGCGCCACCGACTTCGGCGAAGTCTGGTCGCCCAGCGCCTCGAAGGTGGCGCGGATCATGTTGTAGGGGTTCGACGTACCGACCGACTTGGTCACCACGTCGGCGACGCCGAGCGATTCGAACACGGCGCGCATCGGACCGCCGGCGATGATGCCGGTACCCTGCGGCGCCGAACGGACGGTCACCTTGCCGGCACCGAAATGACCATTGCCATCATGGTGCAGCGTGCGGCCTTCGCGCAACGGAACGCGGATCATCTTCTTCTTGGCCGACGCGGTCGCCTTGGAGATCGCCTCCGGCACTTCGCGCGCCTTGCCATGACCGAAACCGACCCGGCCCTTGCCGTCGCCCACGACGACCAACGCCGCGAAGCCGAAGCGCTTACCGCCCTTCACCGTCTTCGACACGCGATTGATGTGGACGAGCTTCTCGATCAGCTCTTCACCGCCCTCTTCGCCACCACCGCGACGGTCGTCGCGACGGCCACGACCGCCGTCACGGCCGCCACGGCCACCGCGCTCGCCGCCACCGCGGCCACCACGGCCACGGCGCGGGGCTTCGCTCTCGGCGCTAGTCGCCTCGACCGGGGTCTCGGTCTGGTTGTTTTCGTCAGCCATTCTTAGAACTCCAGCCCGGCTTCACGAGCCGCATCGGCCAGCGCCTTGACGCGGCCATGGAACAGGAAGCCGCCGCGATCGAACACGACCTGCTTGACGCCGGCCTTCACCGCGGCTTCCGCCACGCGCTTGCCAACCTCGGAAGCCGCATCGACGTTCGCGCCCGACTTGTCACGCGCGCCCTGCTCCAGCGTCGACGCCGAGGCGACGGTCTTGCCGTTCTCGTCGTCGATGACCTGGGCATAGATGTGCTTGCCCGAACGATGCACCGAGAGGCGCGGCCGCCCGCCGCTGCGCGCACGGAGCGCGGTACGGTTGCGCCGGCGGCGCTTCTCGAAAAGTGAAAGACCCTTGGTCATTACTTCTTCTTCCCTTCCTTACGGAAGATGTACTCGCCGTCGTACTTGATGCCCTTGCCCTTGTACGGCTCAGGCTTACGCCAGCGGCGGATCTCGGCGGCCAGCTGGCCGACCTTCTGCTTGTCCGCGCCCGAAATCTCGACCGTGGTCTGGTCGGGCGTGGCGACGGTCAGGCCTTCCGGTACGTCGATGTCGACGTCGTGCGAATAGCCGAGCTGAAGCTTGAGCTTCTTGCCCTGCGCATTCGCGCGATAGCCGACGCCGGTGATGAGCAGCTTCTTGGAGAAGCCCTCGGTCACGCCGGTCACCAAATTCTGCACCAGGGTACGCTGCATGCCCCAGAAGGCGCGAGCACGCTTGGTGTCGTTGGCCGGCTTCACCGTGAGGCTGCCGTCCTGCAGGTCGTAGGTGACCTCGTCGGCCATCGGCATGGTCAGGGTGCCCTTGGGTCCCTTCATGCTGATCTGACCGCCGTCGATCGTCGCCGTCACTCCCGATGGGATGCTGATCGGCTTCTTGCCCGTGCGGCTCATTAGAACACCTCCGCCAGCACTTCGCCGCCGACATTCTGCTCGCGCGCCTCGGCATCCGAGAGCACGCCACGCGGCGTCGAGACGATGGTGATGCCCAGGCCGTTCATCACGCGCGGCAGTTCCTGCGAACCGCTGTACACGCGGCGACCCGGCTTCGAGACGCGCGCGACGTGCTTGATGGCCGGCTGGCCTTCGAAATACTTGAGCTCGATACGGATGCCCTTGGCCGGGCCCATATCTTCCTCGCTGTAACCGCGGATATAGCCTTCGCGCTGAAGCACATCGAGCACGCGGACGCGCAGCTTCGACGCCGGCGAAAGGACGCTGTCCTTGCGCGCGCGCTGGCCGTTGCGGATGCGGGTGAGCATATCACCCAGGGGATCGGTCACTGCCATCTTCGTGTCCTTACCAGCTCGACTTCGTGACGCCCGGAATCAGGCCCTTGTTGGCCAGTTCGCGGAGCTGCACGCGGCAGAGACGGAACTTGCGGTAGTAAGCGCGGGGACGACCCGTCACTTCGCACCGGTTGCGGATGCGGGTCGGATTCCCGTTGCGGGGAATCTCGGCCATCTTCAGCCGCGCGATCAGACGCTCGGTTTCGTCGGCCGACTTGTCGTTGGCCTGCGCCTTCAGCTTCGCATAGCGGTTGGCATACTTCGCCACCAGCTTCTTGCGACGCTCGTTCTTGTTCACGGAACTCAGTTTCGCCATGACTTAAGTTCTCTTTCCCTTATGCCGCCTGCTTCGCTTCGCCGTCCGCCTGCGGGAACGGGAAGCCGAAGAGGCGAAGAAGCTCGCGAGCCTCGTCGTCGGTCTTCGCGGTGGTGGTGACGATGACGTCCATGCCGCGCACCTTGTCGATGCGGTCATAGTTGATCTCCGGGAACACGAGCTGCTCCTTGAGACCCATCGCGTAATTGCCGCGACCGTCGAACGACTTGGGGTTGAGGCCACGGAAGTCGCGAACGCGCGGCAGCGCGATCGTGATGAAGCGGTCGAGGAATTCGTACATGCGCTCGCGGCGAAGGGTGACCTTCACCCCGATCGGCATGCCCTCACGCAGCTTGAACTGCGCGATCGACTTCTTCGCCTTGGTGATCACCGGCTTCTGGCCCGCGATCAGCTCCATTTCGGAAGCGGCCTGCTCGACCTTCTTCTTGTCCTGGGTCGCCTCGCCGACGCCCATGTTGAGCACGATCTTCTCGAGCTTCGGCACTTCAAGCGCGTTCTTGTAACCGAATTTCTCGGTCATCGCCTTGATGATGCGGTCCTCGTAGATGCCCTGCATGCGGGCCTTGTACTTGTCAGCCATCGATCTTCTTCCCGGTCTTGACCGCGACGCGGACCTTCTTGCCGTCCTTGCCCGTCTCGAAACGGACGCGGGTCGGCTTGCCGTCCACGACATGGGCAACCTTCGACACGTGCATCGGCGCTTCCGAGCGATCGAGACCGCCCTGCGGGTTGGTCTGGCTCGGCTTGACGTGACGGACGTGTACGTTGACGCCCGAAACGACAACCTTGCCGTCCTTCGGCATCGCCTTGATGACCTCACCGGTGCGGCCCTTGTCCTTACCGGACAGGACGATCACCTGGTCACCCTTCTTGATCTTCGCAGCAGCCATTACAGCACCTCCGGAGCCAGGCTGATCACCTTCATGTGACCGCGGGCACGCAGTTCGCGCACGACCGGGCCGAAGATGCGGGTGCCGATCGGCTCCTCGTTCTTGTTGACCAGCACGGCGGCGTTCGAGTCGAAGCGGATCACCGAGCCGTCGGGACGACGAATGTCCTTGGCGGTACGCACGATCACCGCGCGGTGAACGTCGCCCTTCTTCACGCGGCCGCGGGGCTGCGCTTCCTTGACGCTGACGACGATGATGTCGCCGACGCCGGCCGTGCGGCGCTTCGAGCCACCCAGCACCTTGATGCACTGCACCCGTTTCGCGCCGCTATTGTCAGCGACGTCGAGATTGGATTGCATCTGGATCATCGATCCGGTTCCTTCTCGTTTGGCCTACCGGGACTGGCCCGGCGGTTCCTGCTAAATCGTCGCCCCGGCGTAGGCCGGGGCCGCTAGGTTTCGGTCACCGCGCTATCACGCAGCGACCCCGGCCTTCGCCGGGGTGACGCCTGGGTTCAGGCGTCGACGTCGACCCGCTCCGGCGTCGCGTGGGTGTTCACCCGCTCGATCACCTTCCAGGTCTTGAGCTTGGAGATCGGCTTGGTCTCTTCGATCCGCACCGTTTCACCAGCTTTGTACTCGTTGCCCTCATCATGGGCATGATACTTCTTCGAGCGGCGGATGATCTTGCCGTAGAGCGGGTGCTTGACCTTGCGCTCCACGTTCACGACCACCGTCTTATCGCCCTTGTCCGAGACGATCTGCCCGGTCAGCACGCGCTTCGGCATGTCCGTTTCCTTACTTGGCCGCAGCGCGCGAGCGCGCGGTCTGCAGGGTCTTGATACGGGCGATGTCGCGGCGGACTTCCTTCACCCGGCTCGGCTTTTCCAGCTGGCTGGTCGCCGCCTGGAAGCGGAGGTTGAACGCCTCACGCTTGAGGTTGCCCAGTTCGAGGTCGAGGGTCGCCTCGTCCATGCCGCTATATTCGACTTTCTTCGCCATCTTACTCGCCTCCGAGGTGCGAGGTGTCGCCGAGGCGCGCCACGACCTTCGTCTTGATCGGCAGCTTCATCGCCGCGCGCTCGAACGCTTCTGCAGCGAGCGGGCCGGGCACACCGTCCAGTTCGAACAGGATGCGGCCGGGCTTGACCCGCGCCGCCCAGAATTCCGGCGAACCCTTACCCGAGCCCATGCGGACTTCGGCGGGCTTCGACGAGACCGGCACGTCCGGGAAGACGCGGATCCAGAGACGACCCTGGCGCTTGATGTGACGCGTGATCGCGCGGCGAGCCGCTTCGATCTGGCGGGCGGTGATCCGCTCCGGCTCGAGCGCCTTCAGCCCGTACGAGCCGAAGTTGAGCGTCGCGCCGCCCTTGGCGTCGCCGTGGATACGGCCCTTGAACGCCTTGCGGAACTTGGTGCGTTTTGGTTGCAGCATGTCCTGTTGTCCTTAGCGGCGCCGATTAACGACGATCATCGCGGGCCGGGCGCACGCCGGAGGTCTGAGCCTCCATCATGAGCCGGTCCTGCGCCATCGGGTCGTGGCCGAGAATCTCGCCCTTGAAGACCCACACCTTGACACCGCAGACACCGTAAGCGGTGTGCGCCTGCGCTTCGGCGTAATCGAGGTTGGCGCGCAGCGTGTGCAGCGGCACGCGGCCCTCACGATAGCTCTCGGTCCGCGCGATCTCGGCGCCGCCCAAGCGCCCACCGCACTGCACGCGGATGCCGTCGGCACCCAGGCGCATCGCCGACTGCACCGCGCGCTTCATGGCGCGACGGAACGCGATACGACGCTCGAGCTGGTCGGCAATGCCCTGCGCGACGAGCTTGGCATCGATCTCCGGCTTGCGGATCTCGACGATGTTCAGCGACACGTCGGAGCCGGTCATCGAGCCGAGCTTGCGACGCAGCTTCTCGATGTCGGTGCCCTTCTTGCCGATGATCACCCCGGGGCGCGCGGCATAGATCGACACGCGGCACAGCTTGGCCGGGCGCTCGATGACAACCTTCGAGATCGCGGCCTGAGGCAGCGTCTCGAGGATGTACTTGCGGATCTTCAGGTCCTCGAGGAGGAGCTTGCCGTAATCCTGACCTTCCGCGAACCAGCGGCTGTCCCAGGTACGGTTGATCTGCAGGCGCAGGCCGATCGGATTGCTCTTGTGACCCATTATGCTTCTTCCTGCTCGCGGACGACGATACGGAGACGCGAGAACGGCTTCAGGATGCGGGTGGACTTGCCACGGCCGCGGGTCGCGAAGCGCTTCATCGTGATCGACTTGCCGACCGACGCCTCGGCGACGACGAGCGCGTCGACGTCGAGGTTGTGATTGTTTTCCGCATTGGCGATCGCCGAGGCGAGCACCTTGCGCGCGTCCACGGCCATCGCCTTCTTCGAGAAAGCGAGGATGTTGAGCGCGTCGCCGGCCTTGCGGCCGCGGATCAGACCGGCGACCAGGTTCAGCTTCTGCGCCGAGCCGCGGATCTGGGTGGCAACGGCCAGCGCTTCCTTGTCGCCGACCTTGCGGGGAGCCTGAGGCTTCGACATCTTAACGCTTGCCCTTCTTGTCAGCGGCGTGACCCGGGAAATACCGGGTCGGCGCGAACTCGCCGAGCTTCATGCCGACCATGTCCTCATTGACCGACACCGGCACGAACTTGCGGCCGTTGTAGACATTGAAGGTCAGGCCGACGAACTGCGGCAGGATGGTCGAGCGACGCGACCAGGTCTTGATCGGGCCGGCACGCGTGCCCTGATCCTGCGCGGCTTCCGCCTTCTTGAGCAGGTTCAGGTCGACGAACGGACCTTTCCAAACGGAACGAGCCATCTCGAATTAGCCCTTCTTCTTCGCGTGACGCGACCGGATGATGAACTTGTCGGTCTGCTTGTTGTGACGGGTGCGCGCACCCTTGGTCGGCTTGCCCCACGGGGTGACCGGATGACGGCCGCCCGAGGTCCGGCCTTCGCCACCGCCGTGCGGGTGGTCGACCGGGTTCTTGGCGACGCCGCGGGTCAGCGGACGGATGCCCTTCCAGCGGTTGCGGCCGGCCTTGCCGAGGTTGGTGTTCTGGTTGTCCGGGTTGGACACCGCACCGACCGTCGCCATGCAATTGCCGGGGATATAGCGCTGCTCGCCCGAGTTGAGGCGAACGATCACCATGCCGCGGTCACGACCGACGACCTGCACATAGGTGCCCGCCGACCGCGCGATCTGACCGCCCTTGCCCGGCTTCATCTCCACGTTGTGGACGATGGTGCCGACCGGCATCTGGGCCAGTTCCATGGCGTTGCCCGGCTTCACGTCGGTCTTCTTGCCCGCGATCACCTTGTCGCCGACAGCCAGACGCTGCGGCGCGATGATATAGGCCAGGCGGTCCTTGCCGTCCTCGCCCGCGCCATAGTTCACCAAGGCGATGAACGCGGTGCGGTTGGGATCGTACTCGATCCGCTCGACATTGCCCTCGACGTCCCACAGGCGGCGCTTGAAATCGACGATGCGATAGCGCTGCTTGTGACCGCCGGCGATGCCGCGCGAGGTGACATGGCCCTTGTTGTTGCGGCCGCCGGTCTTGCGCTTGCCTTCGGTCAGCGCCTTGACGGGCTTGCCCTTGTACAGCGCAGAACGGTCGACGAGGATCAGGCCACGGCGGGCCGGGCTCGTCGGGTTGTAATGCTTGAGTGCCATTACGCCTTGACCCCTTCGGTCACGTCGATCGACTGACCTTCCTTGAGGGTGACAATCGCCTTCTTCATGTCGGAGCGCTGGTATGGGGCGCCCTTCCACTTCTTGGTCTTGCCCTTCTGGACGATCGTGTTGACGTTCGACACGCTGACATTGAACAGCGCCTCGACGGCAGCCTTGATCTCCGGCTTGGTCGCATCCTTGGCGACCTTGAACACCACCGCGTTCTGCTCGCTGACGAGCGTCGACTTCTCGGTGATGTGCGGGGCGACGATCACGTCATAGTGACGGATGTCGATCGCGCCCTTGGTCGGCTTCTTAGCCATTGAAACGCGCCTCCAGCTTTTCGACAGCAGCGCGCGTCAGCACCAGCGTGTCATGCTTCAGGATGTCGTAGACGTTCGCGCCGGCGGCCGGGAGAACGTTGATCTCGCGCAGGTTGCCGGCAGCGAGCGCGAAGGTGTTCTCGACGGTGTCACCGTCGATCACCAGAGCGGTCTTGCCGAAGCCGAGCTTCGCGATGCCGCCCTTGAGCGTCTTCGTCTTGCCACCATCGACCGCGATCGAGTCCATGACGATCAGCGACCCTGCCTTGGCGTGGGTCGACAGCGCCATCTTCAGGCCGAGTGCACGGATCTTCTTGTTCAGCGACGGATTGAAGTCGCGAACGCGAGCACCGTGAGCCTTACCGCCGCCGATGAAGACGGGTGCGCGACGATCGCCGTGGCGGGCGGTACCGCCCCCCTTCTGGCGACCGTACTTCTTGCCGGTGCGGGCGACGTCGGCGCGCTCACGCGTGCCGCGCGCCGTCGGGCGGCGCTTTTCGAGCTGCCAGGTGACGACGCGGTGCAGGATGTCGGCGCGCGGATCGAGGCCGAACACCTCGTCGTTGAGCTCGATGTCCGCGGCCTTCGCCTTGGCGTCGAAGGATTGAACCTTGACCTTCACGTTCAGCCCTCCTGGCCTTCGGTCGCCTCGGGAGCCTGGACGTCCTCGGCGGGCGTCTCGGCCGGAGCGGCGGTGTTGCTGTTGGCGGCGGCCTTGAGGCCGGCCGGGTACGGCGCATCCTTGTGCGCCGCGACCTTCACGGCGTCCTTGACGAACAGCCAGCCGCCCTTCGAGCCAGGGACCGAGCCCTTGACGAAGATGAGGCCGCGCTCGACGTCGGTGCCGACGATCTCGAGATTCTGCTGGGTGCGGTTCTTGTCACCCATATGACCGGCCATCTTCTTGTTCTTGAAGACCTTGCCGGGATCCTGACGGTTACCCGTCGAACCGTGCGAACGGTGGCTGACCGACACGCCGTGCGTGGCGCGCAGACCGCCGAAGTTCCAGCGCTTCATGGCGCCGGCGAAACCCTTGCCCTGGGTACGACCCTGAATGTCGACCAGCTGCCCGGCGACATAATGGTCGGCCGAGATTTCGGCACCGACGTCGAGCAGGCCGTCTTCGTCGACGCGGAATTCCGCGACGATCGCCTTGGGCTCGACCTCGGCCTTGCCGAAGTGGCCACGCTGCGGCTTGGCGACGTTCTTCGCCTTGGCGCTGCCAGCGCCGAGCTGAACGGCGGTGTAGCCGTCCTTGTCCATTTCGCGACGAGAGATGACCTGCAGGCCTTCGAGGCTCAGGACGGTGACCGGCACGTGGCGGCCGTCATCCTGGAACAGGCGGGTCATCCCCAACTTCTTCGCGATCACGCCAGTGCGCATGATCCGTAGCTCCTAAACAGAGGCACACAAGGGCCCATCCCAAGGGTGCTTGTGACCGGTGACGAGCGCCGATCGATCCAGCCCGGAACATGCGAAGCGAGCCCCCGTCCCGGGCTGGGTGTTCGATGGCAGAAGCCAGGGAACGTGACGGGAGACGCTGGCCCAGCCACCTGAGCGGCTGGCGGTATCTCTATGTCTTTAGAGCAGTTGCTCTTGGCCTTGCGCGTCATCCCAGCGAAGCTGGGACCTCTCAGTTGCCAGGGCTAGCCTGGAGGCCCGAGACCCCGGCTGTCGCCGGGGTGACGAATCTGCGTAACTCGCGGAAGCGGCGCGCTTAGGCGAGTTTGATCTCGACGTCAACGCCCGCGGCGAGGTCGAGCTTCATCAGCGCGTCGACGGTCTGCGGGGTCGGCTGAACGATGTCCAGCATGCGCTTGTAGGTGCGCACCTCGAACTGCTCGCGCGACTTCTTGTCGATGTGCGGCCCGCGGTTCACGGTGAACTTCTCGATGCGGGTGGGCAGCGGAATCGGACCACGGATGAGAGCGCCAGTGCGGCGGGCGGTGTCGGCGATGTCGCCGGTCGCCTGATCGAGAACACGATGATCGAACGCCTTCAGGCGAATGCGAATATTGCTATCCATGGTTCCTACCGATGCCAAAGAGCGGGGCGGCTCCCCGAAACGGGGGCAGCCTCTTGCTGTTCAAACTAAAACTGAAGGCGCGCCACTACAGGCGCCCTCATAAAAAAGCAACCGCCCGCCGCTCCTTTTTTTGAGGAGCGGCGGGCGGCCGTTTGCTTCTCGCGTCAGCTTACTTGCTGATGCCCGAAACGATGCCCGAACCGACGGTGCGGCCACCCTCGCGGATGGTGAAGCGCTGGCCGACGTCCATGGCGATCGGCGCGATCAGCTTCACGCCCAGCGCGACGTTGTCGCCCGGCATGACCATCTCGGTGCCGGCCGGCAGCTCGACGGTGCCGGTGACGTCCGTGGTGCGGAAGTAGAACTGCGGACGATAGTTCGCGAAGAACGGCGTGTGACGGCCACCTTCGTCCTTCGACAGGACGTACACTTCCGACGAGAAGTCGGTGTGCGGGGTGATCGAGCCCGGCTTGGCCAGAACCTGGCCACGCTCGACTTCGTCACGGCCGACGCCACGGATCAGCGCACCGATATTGTCGCCCGCCTGGCCCGAGTCGAGCAGCTTGCGGAACATTTCGACGCCGGTGACGGTGGTCTTGCGGACGGTCGGCTGGATACCGACGATCTCGACTTCCTCACCGACCTTGATCTCGCCGGTCTCGACGCGGCCGGTCACGACGGTACCGCGGCCCGAGATCGAGAACACGTCTTCGATCGGCATCATGAACGGCTTGTCGAGCGGGCGCTCCGGCTGCGGCAAATAGTCGTCGACCGCCTTCATCAGCTCGAGAACGGCCTCGGTGCCGAGCTTCGCGTCCGAACCGCTGAGCGCGGCGGTCGCCGAGCCCTTGATGATCGGAATATCGTCACCCGGGAAGTCGTAAGCCGACAGCAGCTCGCGAACCTCGAGCTCGACGAGCTCCAGGATCTCGGCGTCGTCGACCAGGTCGACCTTGTTCATGAACACGACCATCGCCGGCACGCCGACCTGACGGGCGAGCAGGATGTGCTCGCGGGTCTGCGGCATCGGGCCGTCGG
>CAZFTL010000030.1:0-21499 GCA_964521615.1 uncultured Stakelama sp.
GCGGCAACCGGCTGTTCGAGCTGGGCCTGTCGGAGGTGGCGCTGGCGCTCTGCGCCGCATCCTCGAAGACCGATCAGGCCGCCATCGCCCGCGTCACCGCCGAGCATGGCACGGACGGATTCCTCGACGCCTGGCTGCGCCATCGCGGCGTCGGCTGGGCCGCCGATCTCATTCCCAACCTCACCAACAAGGAGAAGTCCCAATGAAACTGTGCCGCACCCGTGCGGCGCGGCTCGCCGCTGCGCTGCTGATCGCCCCTGTCGCCGTTGCGCCGATGCTGGCCGCACCCGCCCACGCCCAATGGGTCGTGTTCGATCCGTCCAACTATGCACAGAACGTGCTGACCGCGGCGCGCTCGCTCCAGCAGATCACCAACCAGATCACCTCGCTCCAGAACGAAGCGCAGTCGCTTATCAATCAGGCCCGCAATCTCGCGAGCCTGCCTTACTCCTCGCTGCAACAGCTTCAGCAGTCGGTGCAGCGCACCCAGCAGCTTCTCGCCCAAGCGCAAAACATCGCCTACGACGTCCAGAAGATCGATCAGGTCTTCAGCCAGAAATACTCGACCGCCTCGATGTCGGCGTCGGACGCACAGCTCGTCGCCGATGCGAAGTCGCGTTGGCAGAACACGGTCGGCGGCTTGCAGGACGCGATGCGTGTGCAGGCCACCGTGGTCGGCAATATCGACACCAACCGCACGCAGATGTCGGCGCTGGTCGGATCGAGCCAGTCGGCGACAGGCGCGCTTCAGGCGACGCAGGCGGGCAACCAGCTTCTCGCGCTCCAGGCCCAGCAGCTCGCCGACCTCACCGCGCTTGTCGCCGCCAATGGCCGGGCGCAGGCGCTGTCGGATGCCGAGCGCGCCGCCGCCGCCGCACAGGGGCAGGAACAGCGCCGCCGCTTCCTGACGCCGGGATCGGGCTACCAGCCGGGCAACGCGCAGATGTTCCACGGTAACAACTGAGCGAGGGTGTGATGGACGGCAAGACCCTCGCGCGTATCGGCGCCATCATCTTCGTCGCGTTCGCGATCACCGCCACAGCGATCGAGATGAACCGGCCCGCCGAGCGGGCGGACGACCCGGTCGCGCAGGTGCGACCGGCACCGGCGCGAGATCCGCTGCGCGTGGAACTCGCGCGGTGTGGCGCAATGGGCGAAGCCGGTGGGCGCGATCCGTCCTGCCTTCACGCCTGGGCCGAAAACCGTCGCCGCTTCCTGGGCCAGCCCGCGCCGGTCGCATCCCAGGAGCCGACCGCTCCAACCCCGTCCATACCAGACCAGAACGGGAGCCGCTGAGATGCAGGGCGCCGGCGTCATCGACCATTTCCTGGATGTCTTCACCCGCTATATCGACAGCGGCTTCGGCCTGCTGCGCCCCGAAGTGGCGTTCATCGCGACCACGCTGATCGTCATCGACGTGACGCTGGCGGCGCTGTTCTGGTCGTGGGGCGCCGATGAGGACATCATCGCGCGGCTGGTCAAGAAGACGTTGTTTGTCGGCATGTTCGCCTACATCATCGGCAACTGGAACAACCTCGCCCGCATCGTCTTCGAGAGCTTCGCCGGTCTCGGGCTGAAGGCGTCAGGCACGGGGTTCACCACCGCCGATCTCCTGCGCCCCGGCAAGGTCGCGCAGACCGGCCTCGACGCCGCCCGGCCGCTGCTCGATTCCATTTCCGACCTGATGGGCTGGGTATCGTTCTTCGAGAACTTCATCCAGATCGCCTGCCTGATGTTCGCCTGGGCGCTGATCCTGCTCGCCTTCTTCATCCTCGCCGTCCAGCTCTTCGTCACCCTGATCGAGTTCAAGCTGACGACGCTCGCCGGCTTCGTGTTGATCCCGTTCGGCCTGTTCGGTAAATCCGCCTTCATGGCCGAGCGCGTCCTCGGCAACGTCATCTCGTCGGGCATCAAAGTCCTGGTGCTCGCCGTCATCATCGGCATCGGCTCGACCCTATTCTCCGAGTTCACCGCCGGCTTCAACGGCGCGACGCCCTCGATCGACGACGCCATGACCATCGTGCTCGCGGCCCTGGCACTGCTGGGCTTGGGCATCTTCGGCCCCGGCATCGCCAACGGTCTCGTTTCCGGCGGCCCGCAGCTTGGTGCGGGCGCGGCGGTCGGCACGGGTCTCGCCGCCGGTGGCATGGTCGCGGCGGGTGCAGCGACGGTCGGCGCCGTGGCATCGGGTGGAGCTGCCCTTGCCGGAGGCGCTGCCGCTGCCGCCCGTGGCGGGGCCACACTCGCGGGTGGCGCGTCCACCGCCTACAGCCTTGGCGCGGCCGGCCAGTCCGGCGCATCCGGCGTTGCCTCCGGTCTTGGCGATGTCGCATCGACCGGCGCATCGAAAGCCGGCTCTGCCATCGCCAGCCCATTCCGGCGTGCCGCCGCCTCGATGCGCGCGAGCTTTGAAGCGGGTGGCCGCGCCGTATCCGGTGATGCGGGCGCGGCCGAGGCAGATGCCAGCTCCGCCGCATCTGCACCCGCCGCCTCCGCCACGCCATCGTCCGCCGACAGCCCGCCCGCCTGGGCCAAACGCATGAAGCGCGGCCAGCAGTTGACGCATGGCGTCCAGGCCGCTGCCCACGCCGTCAAATCCGGCGATGCCCATGGCGGCGGCTCTTCCGTCAACCTCTCCGAAAGCGACTGACCATGTTTAAGCGGCCTTCCACCCACTACGGCAAATCCCCCGAACCCGAGACGCCCTATCAGCGCGCCGCCCAGGTCTGGGACGACCGCATCGGCTCGGCCCGTGTACAGGCGAAGAACTGGCGGCTGATGGCCTTCGGCTCGCTGGCGCTCTCCGCCGCTCTCTCGGCCGGACTGTTCTGGCAGTCGATGAACGGTTCGATCGTGCCATGGGTGGTGCAGGTCGATCGGCTTGGACAGGCGCAGGCGATTGCGCCCGCGACCGCCGACTATCAGCCGAACGACGCGCAGATCGCCTTCTACCTCGCGCGGTTCATCGAGCAGGTCCGGGGCATTCCGGCCGACGCCATCATCGTGCGGCAGAACTGGCTGCGCGCCTATGACTTCACCACGCAGGCTGGCGCGCTGGCGCTCAACGACTATGCGCGTTCGAACGATCCGTTCGCCAAGGTCGGCAAGAGCCAAGTCGCGGTCGAGGTGTCATCGGTCATCCGCGCCTCGCCATCGAGCTTCCGCGTCGCCTGGATCGAGCGCCGCTATCAGGACGGTTCGCTCGCCAGCACCGAACGCTGGTCCGCGATCCTCACCGTCGCCGTGCAGCCGCCCCGCGATGCCGACACGCTGCGGAAGAACCCGCTGGGAATCTACATCAACGCCATCAACTGGTCGAAGGAGCTTGGACAATGACACCGACCTTCCGCAAAGCTGGGAGGCCGGCTTTCCGCAATGCCTCACTCGCGGCTTTCCTGCTTTCCGCTTCCGCCCTCGCGGGCTGCGCGGGGCACACCCCACCGCCGGAGATTTCCTATGACGATGCGGCCCCGGCCGTCATCGCCGCCGATCCGCCCAAGCCCGTGCAGGTGGTGGAACTGCCAAAGCCGCTGCCGCTTCCCGGCCAGTTGAAGCCCGTCGGCAAGGACGGCAAGCTCGAGCCGGAAGCCGCCGATCCGACCGTGCGCGTCAACCAGGCCAATGCCGCCGCGCGGATGCAGCCGGTCAGGAACGGCTTCATCAATTCGATGCAGGTCTATCCCTTCGTCGATGGCGCGCTCTATCAGGTCTATGCCTCGCCGGGGCAGATCACCGACATTTCGCTCCAGCCCGGAGAACAGCTCGTCGGCTCCGGCCCGGTCGCCGCTGGCGACACGGTGCGCTGGATAATCGGCGATACCGAGAGCGGCACAGGCGCGGCGAAGGTCGTGCATATCCTGGTGAAGCCCACGCGCGCCGAGCTGATGACCAACCTGGTCATCAACACTGATCTGCGCACCTACCATATGGAACTGCGCTCGACGCCTTCGACCTATATGGCGTCAGTGTCTTGGCAATATCCGCAGGACCAACTCATCGCGCTGCGTCGCCAGAACAGCCACGCCGAGGCCCAGCAACCGGTCGCGAACGGCATCGATCTCTCCCGTGTCAATTTCCGCTACGAGGTGTCGGGCGACCGCGCGCCGTGGCGGCCGCTCCGCGCATTCGACGACGGCCGGCAGGTGTTCATCGAGTTTCCGCGCGGCATCGGCCAGGGCGAGATGCCGCCGCTGTTCGTCGTCGGGCCGGAGGGCGCGACATCCGAACTCGTGAACTACCGCGTGCGCGGCAACTACATGATCGTCGATCGGCTGTTCGCCGCCGCCGAACTGCGTTTCGGCGCCGACAAGAATCAGAAGCGCGTGCGCATTTCGCGCACGGACGGGAGGCCGGCGTCGTGAGCAACAACGATCCCGAAAACGAAGAAGGGCGCGAGCCAGAGGTTGGGCGTCCTGTCGAGCCCACTGAAGATGATGCACGCCCGCTGACCGGCGAGCCGGTCGCGCCGATGCGGCTGCGGCCCGAGCCGCCGCGCGTCACCCGCCTGTCGCGCAAGGTGCTCGCAGGTCTCGGTCTTGCCGCCAGCGTCGGCGTCGGCGGCGCGCTGATCTATGCGCTCCAGACCCGACATGGCGGCGAACAAGGCCAGGAACTGATCTCAACCGATAACCGCACCACGCCGGATGGCCTCGCCGGACTACCCAAGGACTATAGCGGCGTCCCCAAGCTCGGCCCACCGCTGCCCGGCGATCTCGGCCGTCCGATCCTCAACGCACAGAATGCCGGTCAGCCCGTAGCGACGCCGGGGATTGCCACCCCTTCGGGGCCTGTCGGACCAACACCGGAGGAACAACGCCGGGCGCAGGAACTGGAATCGGCGCGGACGGCGAGGCTTTTCGCTTCCACAGAAACGCGGCCGGGGAACACCGCCACGACACCGCCCACGGCGACCTTGCCGCAACCGGATCTCGCCAGCCTCGGCCTCGCGCCGCAGCCGGCGACGCCCTCGGCGCAGGATCGGCAACTCGCCTTCCTCAACCAGACGCCCGACAAGCGCACCGTCTCGCCGGATCGTGTCGCCGCGCCCTCATCGAAGAATGTGCTTCAGGCCGGCGCCGTGATCTCCGCCGCGCTCATCACCGGCATCCGTTCCGATCTGCCCGGCCAGATCACCGCGCAGGTCACGGAGAACATCTACGACAGCCCGACGGGGAAGATCCTGCTCGTGCCGCAGGGCGCCCGCGTCATCGGCCAGTATGACAGCGGCGTGGGGTTCGGGCAGCGGCGCATCCTGCTCGTCTGGAACCGGCTGATCTTCCCGAACGGCCGCTCGATCTTGCTGGAACGCCAGCCCGGCGCGGACGCCGAAGGTTATGCCGGGCTTGAGGATGGCGTCGATTATCATTGGGGCGAACTGTTCAAGGCCGCAGCCTTGTCCACATTGCTCAGCGTCGGCGCCGAATCCGGTTCGTCGAGCGGCGAGAGCGAAATCGTGCGCGCCCTGCGCAACGGCGCGTCGAACAGCATCAGCCAGACCGGCCAGCAGATCGTCCAGCGCCAGCTCAATATCGCACCAACGCTCACCATCCGGCCGGGCTTCCCCGTCCGCGTGATCGTCACGCGCGATCTTGTACTCGAACCCTACGGAGGCTGACATGGCGAAGCTGAAACTCGGCCCCATAACCGACGACAAGCCGGTCAAAGTCACGCTGGAACTGCCGGCCGGTCTGCACCGTGAACTTGTTGCCTATGCAGACATCCTCGCCAGCGACGCCGGGCAGGCTGTTGGCGATCCTGTTCGTCTGATCGTGCCAATGCTGCAGCGCTTCATCGCGACGGATAGGGAGTTTGTGAAGGCCCGGCGTGCAATGCTGCCGACTTCGCGGAACCGTTGATCCCGAAAGACTGATCCACTCGCGCCATTGAACGCGCGAGATCGAGCAGTCGCAGGAATGCCGGATTATCATTGCGCGACGCCCAGACGGCGCGAAATGGCAATATCTCGCCGACGATTGGGCGAAACACCACGCCGGGAAACTGCGTGCCCGTCGTGGCCTCGCTGGTCACAGTGAGTCCGCGTCCGAGCGCCACAAGCTGCATCAGATTATCTCGTCCTACCGCCTGCTGCTGGATCTCGGGATGGTGTCCGAGGTCGGCGAGACGCTGGACGAGATAGTCGTGGATTTCTTCGCCGGGCGCGCTCTCGCTGACTATAAAGGGCTCGCCAGCCAGATCGCCGAAGGTGACTTCCATGTCGTCGGCATGAGGGTGATGCAAAGGCAACACCGCGAAGATGCGTTCCGTCCAAAGGTGCTGGCTCTGGCAATCCGGCCAGCTCGTGAGCCCAGTCAAGAACGCAACGTCGAGTTGACGCTGCCGCACGGCGGCGACGTGTTCAGCGGGATTACCATCGGCAAAACTCAACTTCACCGCTTTGTGGCGCTGCCCGAAGGCTTGGAAGAGGTCAGCCAGAAAGCCAGAGGCCAGCGACGAAAAGATGCCGATTCGAACTTCGCCATCTTCCCCGCGGCCGATCGCAGACACTTCCGCTCGCGCCATCCCGATTTGCGACAGTGCCTTTCGACCGCGTTGAACGAATTGCCTGCCTGCGTGGGTGAGTTGCACGCCACCTGCCGATCGCGTGAACAAGGCGGCGCCAAGCCGATCTTCCAGATCACGAATTCGGCGGCTGATAGCTGATTCCTGTATGCCCAGTGCGGCAGCTGCTCGGCGAAAGCTACCGTGATCGGCAGCGGCAATCACATAACGAATGTGCCGAATTTCAAAGGGCAACGCAGCAACTCCGCCTCTTCTCCGATTCGGGCCAATCGCCGTCTGCAGTTTGAGGAATTAGGTAACTCTACTTTCATTCGACTGACTTCTCGATGAACCCAAGGGTGTTCGCGTTCTCAATCAACGTTCTCACTTTTGCACGATCTAGGCCTGATGGAACATCAGCGTCGATTTCCAAACGAAGTTTCACGGCGCTATTCGGAAGCGTTGTGAGCTGCTCGACGATCGCCTCGACAATCTGATGGATGTCCCGCGCTGGCCGCTCAGGTGAGATCATCACCGCGCCAATAAATCGCGTCGGCTTCTTTTCTGTCGGCGACGTGGTAGGTCCGCCACCGATGACTGGTTCGCCCGGCGTCGGCAGAGTACCGCCAGCGCCCCCTAGCGTGCCGCCAGCATCGGTTTGTACTGGCGCCGGACGGTGTGCGTCGGCGACATCCGGTTTAATGATGACACTGTCGCTGTCGATGACCACCGGCGTATTGCCCGCCCGCTCGATAGCAAGCCCCGCATAGGTGTCCGTCTTCTCGTCCCACCGCTCGGCATAGGCGAAAGGACCGGGCAGCATGCCGCTGATCGCCGCATGCACCGCCTTGACCAGCACATCCTGCCCTTTCAGGCGCGGCAAATAGATGTAGCGGTTCAGATATTCCCGCAGATCCTTGAGCGACAGTCTCGGCTTGTCGTTCCAGATGTATTTCTGGAGATCGCGGTCGAGGCGCGACGGCCCCAACTCTATCAGCAAGCCCTCTTCAGCCACCAGCTTCTTGCTAGCCCGAGCCAGCAGCCCGTCCTGCGCCGGAATCTTGCCCGACACCCACTCCCAATCGGCCTGGGCACTCTCCTGGGCCGGATAGTGCAGATAGCACCACGCCTCTTTGAGGCGGGTCTTCATCGTTTCTCTCGCTTCGGCTAGCTTCGCCTCTGCGAGCTTCTGGTCGCTCGGTCGAAGTTCAAGGCGCTCCTTGTCGCGGACGATTTCGCCCCAAGCCAGGGACGCGCGAACGGCATCCCGCAGATGGTCGAGTTGCCGGGCTTCCGCTGCGATGAACACCAGCATGTTGCGATAGACGCGCGGCGTACTGCCCCGCTGAGTGAGGATGTCCTTCGCTTCGACCAGTGCATCCGAGCCATCGCGCCCGTTGTGGGGATATTTGACGCCCAGCACGACGGCGCGCACGCCGCCCGCCTCGTCGGGAACTTCAGCTGATGACGCGGGTGCCACCTGCACGGCATCGAAATGCCCGCGGTCGGCGAGGCCGTTCACATATTTTCCGAGTTCGGCGTCGATCGTCACGTCGACAAGCGCCGCCTCGATCTGCGCGGCCTTGTCCGCGGCGATGCGATTGAGGCTCGCCGACATCGAATACCAGTACCGACCAAGATCGGCGTGCATGAACTTGGCCTGGTTGGTCAGCCGGCGCAGCGCATCGCCGAAGATCGCAGGGCGCTCGCCCGGCTGCACGACGCCGAGATTGATCCGCTTATCGTCGAGGCCGGTGTTCTGTTGCTGGGCAGTGGGCGCCGTTCCCATGAAAATCGCGCGGGCAACGCGGCGGGTCGCCGAGTACCGGTTCAGGTTCGGCGCCGACTGATCGACTTTGTAGGGAGTCGACGCAGTGCCATCGACATCGCCGGCGATGATTGACTGCCAGCTCACGTCGAGATAGTGGAGCAATTCCGGCTCCACACGCGGCGAACTCACCGCCACGCTGCCGGGCATAATCATCACCGACGGATCGGCATTCATCCAAAGCTCGTGAATGGCCTGCGCCATCAGGCGCAGCACGCCGCGCGTGCGCTGGAATTTTTCGAGCGATCCCCAACTTGTGTAGAGCTGGTCGAACAGTTCGGGATGGATCGGATAAGCCTTTTCCAGCTTGCGCCGGTAATCCTCATCCGCGCAGCCTTGCGGGAAATCGTTGGCGTTCTCGCGGTAGAGCTTGGCGAACTGCTTCAGCGTGTTGTCGCGGTGGTGGAATTTGTCTCCCGGGATGTCCTTGAACAGCCGCCGCCGGACGATCTCATAACTCTCTTCCTGACTAGCCGGTCTCCACGAGGATTCCACGCGGCTGAAGGTCTGCTTGAGACGCGCAAGCGCCTCTTGACCGCCTTCGCCGCCGACCTCGATCTGCGAGGCTGGCAAGGACGCGACGAGTAGTGTGCCGGGGCTGGCCTTGACCGCCTCGGTCAGCGACTGGACGAAGGACAGGTTCGCGTCGAACGATCCCGAAGGCAGCCCCTCAACCTTGTAGATCTGCCGCAGGTAAGCGACCCATTCATCGATCAGGATCAGGCACGGCGCGTATTTCTTGAAGAGCGCCTCTAGGAGGTGTGAGCCCGGCGCGATGCCGCTGGCGTCGTTTTCCGCCACCATCGCGTAGGCGTCAGCGCCACCGAGCTGCCAAGCAAGTTCACCCCAGGTCGTACGAATCTTGCGGTCGCCCTCGGCAAGGAGCACGTCCTGCGGCCCCCGTGACGTGCCGACGAGCACGGCCCGGTTGATGGCCTTTGGCACGCTGAGCCCCTGCTTCTCGAGCAACTGATCCAGGCCGGACAGGTCCTGGACCGGCGTCGGTCCCGCCATGTGATAGAGGGCCAGCATCGAGTGCGTCTTGCCGCCGCCAAAATTGGTTTGAAGCTCGACAACCGGATCGCCGCCGGTGCCGGACAGCCGCTTCGCGGCTCCGACCAGCAGCGCGCTCAAACCTTCGGTCAAATAGGTACGGCTGAAGAACTGGCGCGGGTCGCGATATTCCGGCGGCGCGCTGCCAGAATGGACTTTGGCGAGGTCGGCCGCGAACTCGGCCTGCTGAAACTCGCCGGTGGCGACATCCTGGTGCGGCTCGACCACCTCGCGCCACGGCAGCAGGCCCGCCACGGTCTCAACCGAGATTTCAAGGCGCTGGGTTTTCCGTCGCTCTTCATTGCGCGCAAGTTCGGTGAACTTTGTCCGCAGGATCGTGTCGCGCATCTTGCCGAGTTGCTCGGCCGTCTCGCCTGCACTGATCGCCTCCATCAGCCGGCGCATGGAATCGAGCGCGCGCTCGGCGTCGTCGTAGGTGAAGGTCTCGTTGTGCGAGAGCTTGTTTCGGACGTCGCCCAGCTCGTTGACCAGCGACCTTTCGGCGCGGCCGAGGACGGCCTTGAACGCCTCGGTCCAGAAACGATCCATCGCATTGAACAGCGCAGCCTGGTCCCAGCCGACCTCGCCGTTGCTGTTCGGCCGCAGGCTCGGCAGCTTCTCGATAACCTGGATTTGCCAGTGCCCCTTGAGCGAGGTTTCGAGCCGCTTTTCGACGAACGGGATCAGCGCCGAAGGCAGCAGCTCCATCCCTTCAAACACATATTGGCGCGTGCTTTTTGCCACGTTCCGTTCCCCCTTAAATATCCAGCCGGATCTGACGATCGCCGCTCGTGTCATGGATAGCCGCCGCTGCCTTCGTCAGCTCGGTCCAGTCGGCGATGAGGGCGTTGTAGGCTGCGGCCTCCTTCGCATCCTTCCGCTTGTTGGCGCTGATGTCGTAGAGGCAGTAGGCGAGATCCTTCACGGCCTCGGCTTGAATGTTGATCTTCTTCAGCAGGACGGCGGTATCGTGGGAGATACCGTCCTTCTCATGCTGCCGGACGAGGTGCTGAAGGCACTCCCATACCGTCAGGTGGCGATCTTCTTCCGGGTCCCAATCGTCGTCGAGTTCATCGCGGGAGAGGATGCGGACCTTACCCGCGGCGCTGTCTACGATCCCGGCATGCTTGACGCTTTCGACCGCGATACCGCGCGCACGGGCAAGATTGTCGGCGACACCATAGTCCCCCTTGCCGTTTCCGTGCTGCTCGAACCAAGTGATGGCGAACCGCGTGTCGGCGTCGAACTCGCCCTGGATACCGCCCAGATATTCGTCGAGTTCCTTGTTGATGAGCTGGAGCGCGGTCTTCACGCTCATTGGATTGTCGTCCGACTCCAGCACAGTCTTGTAACGCGAGAACACGCCCATGCCGGGGCCGATGGCTGATTGTGGCATGTCTGCCGGCGCGATATTGGCGGCCTGAAGCTCAGAGATCGCCGGTGGCAGTTCCCGTTTTAGCGCGCGAATAAACTCGGCCCGGGTAATGCTTTCAGCAGTGACTTCTTTCTTCCGACAAACGAGAACAACAGAGTTGGCGAGCGCGTTGGTGCCCGACGCGATCATGCGGTTCGCCATCTCGGTACGCATCGGCCAAGTGCCAACGACGGCATAGCCCGCTTCGACAACAGCTTGCAGAAAGGTCGCCCAGCCGGTTGAGCTGATACCCTCTTGATCAATCTCGCTCTGCTTGAATGCGTAATAGATCGTCGCCGGGAACGCGTCCGATGACTGGCCCGCCATATTGGCGATCGCGCGGCTCATCCCATCAAGGAAAAAACGTTCAGCCGCCTCCCGCCCACCATGCCTATATGGCGTCGCAACGAGTTCCTCCGCCTTGGGTGTAGCGAGAACAGAAAATATCTCGGGATACACTTTTTGGATATTTGGCTTCATCCAGCAGTAGAAGAAATCTGACAGATCTGCGTATCCGATATTGTCATAATAGGGCGGATCGCATGAGATTACCGTACCCACCGGGTAATTGACGGTCTGAGCATCTTGATTTCTCTCGACGCCATGAGAAAAAGGCTGGAGGCGGTCCAACACCTTGGAAACCGTTGTGGCACTGACAAGAAAGTCACCAGCAGCGCCCGCAAAGGGATTTGCTTCGAAGAAATCCCACGACATGGGGATGGCTTGGCGGCTGAACATATTCTTTAGCTGTGTCTTATCCGCAGCCCACCGGCAGATCGTGTTACAGCTATCGGCAAGCCTACTACCGGCCAGCCCGAGATAAACGCTTACTGCCTCAGCATAGGCTTGGCTTCCGGTGCCTCCATCGCGCAATGGAATGCCGTCGGGCGCGAGACCTGCTGCTCGGGCATCACGCTCTATCTGCGCCCGCGCTTCGTGTACTAAATCGCTGAGATTGTTTAGAGCCACCAATTGGCGGTCGGTAAACAAATCGCCGAAGGTTGTGAGGCCGTAGTCCACGGTCCAGAAATTTCGGGGATCATTCGGCAAACTGGTTTTTGGCTTCCACTCGGGTTTCACAGAAGTGGCCAGTTCTTCTTGCGCCAGTGTGGGTTCGACATAGCCTCGACCGCGATTGCCCTCAGCAACGATGGCGATCAGCGTCTGACCCATTTTGCCAGCGCGCCCACTGCTCTTCACATAGTCAGGGGTGATTGCTGTATCAGACAAGATGCAGCGGAAGTTCGCGCCACGACCTGCCTTCGTCCCTTCCTTGGCCGCGGCGAGTTCGGCCTTGGTTCCACCATGCCTGATCCGATAGGAGATGGTCTTGGCCTGCTTATCGACAATTGGCTCGATCCAAGCCTCATTGCCGGCCTTCGTGCTGAGCAAGAAACTTGATGCGATCGGCACCTGCACGCTGGAAAAGGCGGGGTCTGGACTAGGCACAGTTCTCGCCCAGATCCAGCCAATCACCGTCGCCTTGCCGCCACCGTAATGCTTGGACAGCTCCACCTGCGGGTATAGGTGCCCGATGCGCTCCCATGCCTTCTCACGCATCCGCTCGCCGTAGAACTTGACGTCTTCGGCAAGACCCTCGGCGTTGCGGTAGAACTGCCGGTCTTTCGCGCCAGGATGGATGGGCTCTTTGTCCCTGAACTTGGGCGGAATCTCGATCATCGCCTTGCCGATCATCACCGCGACCGGGTTCAAATCAGACCCATAGGCTGGCAGACCGAGACGCTGCGCCTCCAGCGGGATCGACCCGCCGCCCGAGAACGGATCATAGACCGGCGGCAGCTCGCTGCCGCAACTCTTGCGGATCTCGGCGCGAGCGCGCCCCAGCACTTCCTCGTTAGTAGAGTTCTCCCACTTCACCAACTCCTCGATGATGCCGAACAGGCGCTTGCGCTCGACCTCCTGCGCTTCGTGCGTCGGAAACTTCTCAAGATCGCTCGACGGGTCGTCGACAAGCTGGGCGAACAGTACGGCGCGGCAGGCCGCCAACGGCCGCCGTGCCCACCACAGATGCAGCGTGGACGGATGCCCGTGCCGGATCGATTTTTCGCGTGCGGAGGCCGCGTTGATCGCTTCGAGCGGGATCGCAACCTCGATGAGTTTCTTTTTGTAATTTTTCACAGTTCTACCTCGATCCACTCGAAATCAGGAAATGGCTCTCCTGAACGCCGCAGCCTCAATTCGCCCGACAAGGAGCCATCTGAAAAAATGCTCCCATAAAATGTCCCGCCGGTGAGGTCGGCTGGCTCATCTCGCCGCTCTGACGGCTCCAATTCCATCAAGCCTGAAATACTACCCGACTGCGTGTCCGAACTCAGGGCGCGCAGAACCTTGAGATCAAGGCCGACAAGTTCGATGTCGATGCCGTCCCGAAACCGGAAAAACGGCCAAAATGGCCAGTCTCGGAAATCGCGCCAAAATTCACGGCTGGATAAATCGGGCTGTCCAAGCGTGAGCGAGGCGATGCTAACAGCGTATTGGCGCCCGCCAACGGTAAGCAGCGGAAGCTCATATAGCTGCCGCTCCTCGCTACCTCCACGAAGTCGAGATGCTGCATCGTCTAGCCCCATAACCGACAGCCATGCGGCATAGTTTGCCCGGCGAACTAAATCCGAGGGAAACTCGACGGGATTTTCTGGGGCCTCTGGCTCTGGATCAACGAACGCGATGAGCGAAGTCTCGTTAGAGGTATCGCCAGCCTCGCGCAGGAACGTGCCAATCGCAAAACTCTTGATCGGTTGGGGATTGATATACTTGTCCCAACCGTCGAGCTGGCTCAGTCCATCCTTCAAAACGCCTTTGATGGGCGGCAGCGTGCCGGGAGAGGAAAACCCGCCCTTCGACTCAGCCAGTACCCATTCCTTTTGGGCGTTCTCGGCGATGAAGTCTGGCGCCTTCGTCTTATCGGCAGGCCATTGCCGGTTTTGCGTGGCAGCGCGTTGCTTCCACTCGGTTTCGAAGCGACCTACATAAGCGTAGCCATTGTCCTCCAAGAACAATAGCGCCATGCCCTGCGCGATCCGCCCCGCCAGGCCCGACCCAGAAAAATCGGCGTAAAAGTTCGACATGCCGTCTCGCAGGCACCACTCATTCGCCGTCCAATCGAACAAGTGGCCATTTTCGAGAATAAATCCTGTCGCTCCCATCCACCGAATGGGAGCAGTCGGCCACCGCAAGCAATCCGCCTTCTTTACCGCGTGGGCCAGGCGCCATGCGCTGAACTGCACACTCCCCGAAGCGCTTGGCAGCGGACGCGTGCGGACATATGGCTTCTCTACCTTGGCTTTCGGCAACTCATGGATAGGCAGACTACTGCGCCCGTTGAACGCACGAACGACCCCCTTGGACGCCGCGCCCCAATGAGCCATCTGGGCAATCGGCAACACCATTAATGCGCGGCCTCCGCCCGTTCCAGCAATCGACGAAGATCAAATTGGATCGCGGTTTCGAGGAACGATGGTTCGCGTTCCACCAACGGGCCACGCACATAGCGCGGCGCATGCGCGAAGCCGGCTGACACCGAAACGATGGCAAGAATGAACTTCTCCGGCTCATGCAGTGAGGTAATGACTTCCTGCCGCGTGACCATGACGCTGTCGGCGCCGTCGATGCGGCCTTTCACCTCGATGAAGCGCAGGTGCCCCGATCTCGGATCATGTGACATGATGTCGTAGCCGATTTTCTGAGCGGAAACGTCGGCTGGCTCGTTACCAAGCGCCCGTTCGGCCGCCATAACGGCCTCCATTGCCGCAAGCTCGATCTCCCGGCGCGCAGCTGGGTCCTCTGCAAAATGGTTCGGAACGCTTGGCGCTTGGCGCGCTTGCAGTAACCCGCGCGGAATGACGACCATCCCTCCCCGCACGCGGGGTGGCTGCGATGAAATGAAGCGCTCCCGCCCAAGCTGGTCCATGCGTCGCTTCTGCCGCTCGGCCAACTCCTCGGCCCGGCGTTGGGCATTCTGCCAGTTAACCCGCGTCTTCTTGCCGGCCCTTTCCTCCTCCTTCAGCTCGAAGGCGCGCGAATCCCAATAGTTGATCTCCTTCTTGAGCCGGGCGCGAACTTCCTGCTCAACCTTTTCGATCTCGGGCAAGCGCCGCGCCTTGACCTCGGCGACATGGCCCTGCGCCAGCTCGACCGTCGCGAACCGGATCGCGGCCTTTTCCAGATCGGTGGTCAGCCAGCTCTCCTCCAGAAGATCACGCACGCTGGCGACCTCTTCCGGCTTGGCTGGCCGCAGGTTCAAATGCGGCGCGATGCCGGCGTTGACGGTGTTTCCGGCCTTGTCGATTGCCGCGAACTGGAGTCGCTGCGAAATCACATGCGGCTTGCCGGCGCTGGTGACGCGACCGTCTTGGACGGTGTGTTCCAGCAGGAAAATCGCCGATAGCGCGTCTCCAGCATCGGTGTCGTCTACCAGGATCGCGCCCTGCCGCATGATCTGCTCATACTGCTCGCGGATCAGGCTGATCACGGCTTCGAGCAGCGGATGGCCGGGACAAACGAAGGCGGCGACCGGCTGCTGGTTGATCTTGTCCTTCTCGAAGCAGATGCGCTCATACTGCGTCTGGAGCGGCGCCCCGGTCCCGATCTGGCGATCCCGCTCGCGGATGCGCACCGGGACATGCATGACCTCCCAGCGCCCTTCCTCGCGGCGCTTGATCCGGCCGCCCAGATGCTGGAACGCCTCGACGAAGAAGCTCTGGATGTGATGCGGCTGCAGGCGCAACGCGTCGGCGCGCTCCATTTCTAGCCGCAGTTCCTCGACCTTGGCCTCCGGCATCGTGTCGTTGGTCAGGGCGCGGCGGCGCAGAAGCTCAAGCAGGTTCGCCTGATCGACGGCGCCATCGACCTGCTGGAACAGGCGGGCCTTGACCTCTTCCTTCTCGCCATACTGGATCGCCTCGAACAGCAGATCCTTGAGCGCCACGCCGTCGAACAATTCCCCGAGCACGTCATAGACGCGGCCGCCCAGCGCCTCGCGCGCAGCTTCCAACTTTTCGAGCAGCCGAGCGTAGACCTCGCCCTCGCGCGTATCGGCCGCGACGAGATTCCAGAGGTGGCAAACCTCTGTCTGGCCGATGCGGTGGATGCGGCCGAACCGCTGCTCGATCTTGTTCGGGTTCCACGGCAGGTCGTAATTGACCATGAGGTGGCCGCGCTGAAGGTTCACGCCTTCGCCGGCCGCGTCGTTGGCAATCAGGACCAGCATATCCTTGTCCTGCATGAAGCGCTCGACGACCTTGCGCCGCTCTTCGCGCGAGACGCCGCCGTGGATCACCTCGACCGCCTCGGGATTGCCGAGCCGCGCCCTGACCTTGTCGAGCAGGTAGTGCAGTGTGTCCTTGGGCTCGGTGAAGATGATCAGCTTGCGGCGATTGCCGGCCGCGTCGACCATCAGATCATCGTCGAGGATGCGATTGAGCTGGCTCCACTTCGTATCCACGCCCGAGCGCAGCACGCCAAGCGCCATGGTCTCCAGCCCCTTCAGCGTCTCGACTTCCAAGGCGAGCTGCTCGACAGTCTCGGCCGTCGTCGCGCCCGTCGAGATCAGGTCCTCAAGCTCGTCGATCTCCTCCTGGCCATATTCCTCGATGTTGCCGAGCATGTCGGCATTGATCGTCGGCTCGCTCGTACCCGCTCGGCGGCCCTTGGCGGCAAGACGAGCTTCGCCCAGTTCGTTTTCCAGCCGCTCGCGGCGACGCTTAAGTGACTGGTAGATCGCGGCCGGTGACGAAGCGAGCCGGCGCTGGAGGATCTGCAATGCGAAACCGACATTGTTACGCTTCTTCCCGTCGCCCTCCGCGAAGCGCTGCACGCGGTTCATCTCCGTGCGCACATATTCCGTGACGGCGGTGTAGAGCGCGGCCTCCCCCTCCGAGAGCTGATATTTGACCGTGCGCGCCCGCCGCTCGGGGAAGAGCGGCCGACCGTCGAACTTTAGCAGTTCCTCCTTGGTCAGCCGCCGCATCATGTCTTCGGTGTCGGCGTAGTGGACGCCATCGCGGAACCGGCCCTCGAACCGATCGCCGTCGAGCAAAGCCATGAAGAGTTGGAAATCCTCTTCTTTGCCGTTGTGCGGCGTCGCCGACATCAAAAGCAGGTGCCGGCAGACCTGACCGAGCTTCTGGCCGACCTGATATCGTCGCGTGTATTTGACCTCTCCACCAAAATAAGTGGCCGACATGCGATGGGCTTCATCACAGATGATGAGGTCCCATTCGCGCGCGCTCATGAGCTTCTCCTGAAGCTCCTCGTTGCGCGCCAGCACATCGAGACGGACGATCAGCCGGTCCCGGTCGCTGAACGGATTGCCCGACCGCGAATTCTCGATCATGTCGCGGGAAAGGATGTCGAACTCGAGATTGAATTTCTGGCCGAGTTCGTCCTGCCATTGTTCGACCAGGCTGCCGGGCGCGACCACGAGGCAGCGCTCCAGGTCGCTACGGGCGACCAGTTCCTTCATCAGCAGCCCGGCCATAATCGTCTTGCCGGCGCCGGGATCGTCGGCGAGCAGGAAGCGCAGCGGCTGTCGCGGCAGCATTTCGCCATAGACTGCCGAAATCTGGTGCGGCAGCGGATCGACCAGACTCGTGTGGATCGCCAGATAGGGGTCGAAATAGTGCGCCAGCTTGATGCGGTTGGCTTCCGTCACCAGCCGCAGCAACGCGCCGTCAGCGTCGAACGACCAGGCCCGCCCGCTCTGCTCGACCTCAAGCCGGTGCTCGTCATCCCGATAAAGAACGGCCTCGGCCACCGAGCCGTTGTGGTCGCGGTAAACGACGCTGATCGCCTGATCGCCGATCCAGTCCACCGAGATCACATGCACAGCCTGAGCCGAGGCCACGCCCCGCACCGATGCGCCGTTCTTTATGTCTTCAAGCCGTACCGCCATCAGCCGGCGCTCCCCAGGTGTTTCATAGCTGAAGCTCCGCTCGCTCAAGCGCAGCTTCAGTTTCTTTGCGGTTTATTGTTACGATATGCTGCGTATGGGCGCTCTGCTTCGTGGCGTCACCCAGCAAACCCAGACGCTTCAAAACATAAAAGAGCATCGCATAGCGGACTGCGAGCACGCCATTACCCTGATCGAGCCCATAATCCTTGGCGACAACCTTCTTCTGGCTTGCCGTCAGCGCCGGGTGCGGCCCGATGACGACATCGAAATAGTTGTTCCAGAGCCAGTCCCGGTCGCCTGATTCCCCCGGCTCGCCTTTCGCGCCGACATCGAGGATGCGCGGCAGCAGGAAGTCCTTGAACTTATGCTCCAGGTGGCAATAAGCCCGCGCGTGCCAGCGAAAGCCATCATAGCCGAAGGCATGAGGCGTGATGCGCCGCCAGATCGGGTCCGGCCGCACCTTGTTCATCGACTGATAGAAGATGTCGACGGAAACGCCCTCGCGGGTGGCGTCGAGGATTTTACGCAGAACCTTGATGTCGATGTCCCGCCTGGGGGTCAGCGCCACATCGGCGCTGGGCAGAGCCGCAATCCACGAATCATGGGCGGGAAGAGCGCCCTCGGCGACCGAGCGAAGCTGCGCGAGATAGACATAGGGGTCCGGCTCAAGAAAGCGCAGGACGAAGTGCTCGGCGGCGACATAGCGCTTGGCGCGGGTGTTGTACTCCATGTTGCCGGGCGCCCGCTCCTGATAGAGCGTCAGGTCCTTCGACGCCTGCGGAACCGACAGGCCAAATACCTCCACGAGGTCGGCGCGGTTGATCGACCCCTCCCAAAAAAGCCGGAACTCAATGAACTCGAGCCGGCGCCCCACCCCCCATTTCAACGCCGTCGCGGCCTCTGCCATTGCCTCAGCCTCGTGTAGATGAGCATAAAAACTAGATGGACAATCCGATCTGGTCCGTGTAATTATTATTCACACTAGGGGGTTTCGTCAATGGATAATCAGATGCACTCGGAGGGGCAGGATGCGCAATCGCGCCGGCCGGAACCTCAAATCACCGGCACGCGGACGGCGGTCACCGCCGCTGGCGCGGCGCCGAAAGCCTAAGCAGCGCCCGGAAGGAGAGCGGCCATGACCATCGCACATCGATCCACCCTGGTCGTTCATGGCCGCCTCGCCATGCGGGAGGCCCGTCTGGCGGCTGGACGGGAGAAGCGCCAAGGCCTTCAGATCATGTCCTTCGAGCAAGCCGCCGTGCGACTGGCCGGCGGCTTCGTCCGTCCCATCGACGACGAAAGCTTGCGCACGGCGATCCAGGCGGCCCTGCCGGCGACGCCGATGGGCGAACTGGAGAGCATCAAGGATCTTCCTGGCATGATCGACGCAGCCGCCGACACGCTGCACAAAGCCTGGCGCGCGGGTATCGATCTGGCCATGCGCGCGGCCGACCATCCGCGCCTTGCCGCCATCGCGCGCCTGGAAGCGGCGGTCATCGAGCGGCTTCCGGCTGGCATGATGCGTCCTATCGACATCGTCGCGGCCGCGACCGCCCGCATCAATCATGCCACCGCCGTCCTTGGCCCCATGGAGATCGCCGGCCTTACCGAGCTTTCGCCGTGCTGGCGGTCGCTGCTCCATGCCCTCACGGTCCACATCCCCGTGCGGTGGACCGCCGGCCCGAGGAGTGTTCCCGCGTGGCTCGACGGCACAGGCGTCGCGATCGTGCGCACGCTGGGGCAAGCGCCGGAGGTCGGCGCAGTCAGCGCGGCGACGGCCTATCACGAGGCTATCGAGGCGATGCGCTGGGCGCGACACCTGCTCGCCTCGGGCGTCTCGGCCTCAGAGATCGCTATCGCGACCGCCTCGCCCGCCGACTATGACGATCATTTCCTGGCCCTGCGCGCCGACGCCAATATCGACCTGCACTTCGTCCACGGCGTCCGCACCGTCACCACTCGCGAGGGACAGGCGGCCGCCGCGCTGGCCGACATCGTCGTGCGCGGCCTGTCGCAATCGCGTCTGCGGCGCCTGGCGACACTCTGCCGCGACGGTGGGGCATTCCAGGCTCTGCCTGAAGGCTGGCTGCGGGTTTTGCCGACCGATGCGCCCCTTTCGACGCTGGCCGCCTGGAACCGCCTGTTTGCCCGGCTGGCGCCGGAAGACTGGCCTGATGCCGCCGATCACACTCCGGCGCTACGCGCGGCGATCGAGATGCTGGCAAAAGGCCCCGAAGCTGCCAGCGAAATCGGCGAGACCTTCCTCAAGGGCCGCGCGCTTGCGATCTGGCGCAAGGCGCTGCTCGCCGGCCCCGCCGCCTCGGTCGACGCGACGCTGGAGACCATGAAACAGGATGACGGCCTAGAGGCGTGCGCCTGTGTCGCCTGGATGCCGGCGAGCGCGCTCGCGGCCTCGCCCCGTCGTTTCGTGCGCCTCCTCGGGCTCAACTCCTCGCGTTGGCCGCGCGGCATCGCCGAGGACCGGCTGATCCCGGATCACATCATTCCGACACCGATTCTCGATCCCCTGCCGGTGAACCTCGCCGACCGCCGTGACTTCGAGACCATCCTCGCCACCACAGGCGATGCCGTCGTTCTCTCGCGCGCCCGGCGCGACAGCGATGGCCGTCTCCTCGGACGCAGTCCCCTCCTCGCCGGGCACGGCAACGAAACCTATCTGCGCCGCAACGCGACTCCGGCCCACGCTTTCAGCGAGAGCGACCGGCTGATGGCGCGGCCCCAGGAGTTCGCCGCCGATCCACAGGCGACTAGCGCGATCGGCTGCTGGCGCGACTGGCGGCAGGCGGAAATTACCGCCCATGACGGGCTGGTACGCGCGGATCATCCGCTCATGCTCGCCATTCTTGGCCGCACCCAGTCGGCCAGCTCACTGCGCCGCCTGCTACGCAACCCGCTCAGTTTCGTGTGGGTCTACGGGTTCGGGTGGCGCGAGCCGCAGAGCAGCGCCGAACCCCTCGTGCTCGATGCGCTGGGAATCGGCGATCTTGTCCACATGGTACTCGACCGAGCCCTGCGCGATCTCGAAGCCGCAGGCGGGCTGGCCAGCGCCGCCACTGAAGCCATCGAGGCGGCTGTGGGCCGGGCGGCCCAAGCCGTCGCCACCGACTGGGAAAGCGAACGTCCGGTTCCACCGGCCGTCATCTGGGGGCGCACCCTCGATGATGCCCGCGTGCTGGCAGGCCGCGCCCTCATCTATGGCGACGATGCACTGCCCGGCGCGCGCGCTTATGGCGAGGTGCCCTTCGGCGGCTCGGAGCCGAAGACCAACGCTGACGTACCCTGGGATGTGAGCCTGCCGGTCACGATTCCTGACACCGGCTTCAACATCGCCGGCTATATCGACCGACTCGACATCTCGGGCGACGGCAAGCGCGCCCTCGTCCGTGATTACAAGACGGGCCGGCCGCCGCGCGGCGACATCCGCCTGAACGGCGGACGCGAGCTTCAGCGCTGCCTCTACGCGTTCGCGGTGAAGGCGCTCCTCGGTGACGACGTCGCCATCAGCGCCTCACTGCTCTATCCGCGCGAGCCGGTCGATCTCCAGCTCGACGATCCCGAGGCTGTGCTCACCGAGATCACCGGCTATCTGCGCGCCGCGAGAACCAGTCTCGCCGGCGGCGCAGCCCTGCCTGGTCCCGATACGGGCGGCGACTACGACGATCTCGCCTTCGCCCTGCCGGCCAATGCCGGCGCCACCTATTGCAAACGCAAGATGCCGGCCGCGACGGAGCGGCTGGGCGAAGTCGCTCAGGTCTGGGAGGCGGAATGATGAGCA
>CAZFTL010000031.1:0-14035 GCA_964521615.1 uncultured Stakelama sp.
AGGCGCAGCCGCCGCTGTTCCGGCCCATCGCCACGGACGTCAAGGCGGAGAAGCGATTCCTCTCCACCATCGCCCGGCGGCTCGACACCCTGGGCGCCATAACCCGCGGCCAGCGCCAAACCGGCGGCCAGGGCCTGTTCCGCCCCGAGGACAATCTGGAAAGCGCCTATGCCCGCGATGCGCTGCGCCAGCTCTATCTCCTGCTGGTGCGCGGCAAGGTCGAAGGCTGCTCGCTCGACCGCTTCGAGTCCGCCACCGGCCTGAAGTTGATGGACGCGAACGGCATCAAGGACGAGCTGCCGCCGATCACCACCTTCCTCAACCGGCTGCTGGCGCTGACCATCGAGCTTCAGGGCGTGCTGTTCACCGCCTTCGAGCAGCTTCTCACCGCCAAGATCGAGGGGGCCATTGCCGCAGGCATCTACGATGTCGGGCTGGAGACGCTGACGGCGGAAGGCTTCACCGTCACCGACCGCCAGACGATCTACACCCATCCGGGCACGGGCGCGGAAACCCGGCTGCTCACCATCGCGCAGCGCACGCGCAACCGCCCGGTCACGCTGGACGAGGCGCTCGCCTTTCTCGGCGAACCCGGCGCCAGGCTGCTGGTCAATGAGCGTTCGGGCCGATCCGCCGTCCAGATCCCCGCCACCTCGATCATGCTCGATGATGGCGAGATCGAACGCCGCGTCCGGCTGATCCGGCCGATGGAATCGCACACCGTTCCGGTGAAGATGATGGGCGAGACCCATTGGACCGAGGCAGAGCGGAACGACTTCGCCACGGCCTGGAGCGCCGAGGTCGCAGACGTGCCGGAGTTCTCCGACAGCACGATCCATGTCGTCGCCGGTCTGTTGCTGCCGATCTGGAAGCGGCTGCCAAACGAGTCCACCCGCGTCTATCGGCTCCAGACCGACGAGGGCGAGCGGATCGTCGGCCGCAAGGTGTCACCCGCTTGGGCGGCCAACGCCGCCACGACCGGCGCAGCTACGCTCACGCCCGCCGACGCTTTCTTGGCGCTAATGGATGGCCGCACCATCCTCGACCTCGCCGAGGGGCTTCAGCTTCGCCGCGTCCGCATCATGGGCGCCGAGCGCATCGAGCTGTCCGGCTTCACCGAAACGATGCGCGAGCGGCTCACCGCCTACGGCCTGTTCCACGAGATCATCTCCTGGAAGCTCAGGATGTTCGTGCCGACCGATACCGCCGGCCCCGTGGTGCTGGAGCGCGTGCTGGGCCGCTATCCGGTCCAGCGCATCGGCGAACGCGAGGCGGCGTGATGACCCGTCTCGACGCTTCCGATCTGGCGAACCGTCTCGGCCGGGAGGCCGAGGCGGTATGCCGCCATTATCTCGGCGCCGGCCAGCGCCAAGGCAATTACTGGCAGGTCGGCGATGCCCGCAACACGCCCGGCCGCTCGATGTTCGTCCGGCTCAAGGCGACTGCGAAGGGACCGGCGGGTAAATGGACCGACGCCGCCACCGGCGAGCATGGCGATCTGCTCGACGTGATCCGGGAAAGCTGCGGCCTCATCGACTTCGCCGATGTCGTAGCGGAAGCCAGCACCTTCCTCAGCCTGCCGCGTCCCGAACCCGCACCGGCACCGGCACCGAAGAAGAGACCGAGCAAACCAGCTCCGTCAGGCTCGACCGAAGCGGCAAGACGATTGTTCGCCATGTCACAGCCGATCGGTAGTACCCCCGTAGAGGCGTATCTCCGTCATCGCGGCATTGCGGCTTTGCACGGAACCGAAAACCTCCGTTTCCATCCACGCTGCTACTATCGGCCCGACGATCATGGCCCGACCGAAACCTGGCCGGCGATGATCGCCGCCGTCACCGATCTCAGGGGCACGATCACTGGCGCGCATCGGACCTGGCTCGCTCCTGACGGCTCCGGCAAGGCGCCGATCGATACGCCGCGCAAGGCGATGGGCGACCTGCTCGGTCACGCCGTCCGTTTCGGGATCGCCAGCAAGGTGATGGCGGCGGGCGAAGGCATCGAAAGCGTCCTGTCAGTACGTCATGCGATA
The DNA here is from genome assembly GCA_964521615.1 of uncultured Stakelama sp. Taxonomy (GTDB): domain Bacteria; phylum Pseudomonadota; class Alphaproteobacteria; order Sphingomonadales; family Sphingomonadaceae; genus Sphingomonas. The sequence continues at coordinate 2,033 of CAZFTL010000031.1, forward strand.
CCGCACATGGCGATGGCGGCGGCGCTCTCCGCTGCCCATCTGGCCGCCTTCCTGTTCCCCGAGACCCTGCGCCGGCTCTACATCGTCCGCGACAATGACCCGGCGGGCGACAGCGCGCGGGATAGCCTGGTCGAACGCGCGAACACGGCCGGGATCGAGGCCATCGTGCTCTCGCCGGTGTTGGAGGACTTCAACGAGGATCTCCGACGCCTCGGCATCGACGCGCTCCGCGCCAATCTGCGGGTGCAGCTCGCACCGGCAGACGTCGCCCGTTTCTGGCTCGAAGCGGGATAGTCGCCGGCAAGGAGTGTCAGGGCCGCAATCATCATGCCCGCCCGGATGCGTTCAACCCTCGGAGAGGACCGCGCCTCGGCCTTCTAGAGGGCGATCGGCCGTCAGCCGAGCCGGATCGGCAATGGCTGCGGCCAACGATTTTCCGGCGCGGCCCCCAAAGAAGAGAGAGGGGGCCGCTTTCCACCGCGAAACAAAATCGCCGGCCTTCGCCATCCTTCGCTGCGCTTCGGCCCTCTCGCTTCGCTCCGGGTGCAGGTCCGTCCCGCCCGACGGCTTCGTCGCCATGAAGGCCGCGACGGTCGCGGTCCAACCGACGGAGCATCCCATGAGCGAGCACGACGACTACGAACCCGAACACGCTGCATCGCCGACCGACCAGATCGCGCAGGAGCTTCAGCTCTACGGCTACCGACCTTCGGAAGACGAGGCCGATCCCAGGCCCGTACCGGAGGACCGCATCATCGAAGGCGCCGTCGCCGACATCTTCGACGCCTTGATCTCCACCGTGGCCGATACGAGCCTCGATCCTGACCTCGACGACCTCCTCTGGTCGACCGTCAATATGTTCCACCGCGCCGTCGAACGGGCAGACCGCAAGCTCGACGACAACGAGCAGGCGCAGAAACGGCTCCAGCGCGAACAGGACGGATCGGAGGTCAAATCCGTCCAGCTCGAACGTCTCATCGAACTCGGGCAATCATTGATCGAACGGCGCGACAGCCTGGAAGTCTTCCGCGACAGCGCCGCAGACCACTACCACCGCGCCACCGGTTCGCCCTGGTCCCAGCGCACAGGATCGAGGGTCAACCATCGCCACCTCACCGCTGCGATGATCGACAGCCGTGACTTCATCGCCGCCAAACGCCGCGCTGACACCGAGGTGCTCGTGCCAGCCGGCCCGAAGATCGCCTTCTCCGGCGGCGACACCGCCGACCACAAGCTGATCTGGGCCAAACTCGACCAGGTTCACGCCAAGCACTCCGACATGGTGCTGATGCACGGCGGTTCCCCGAAAGGGGCCGAAAAGATCGCCGCCAAATGGGCGGAGACGCGCAAGGTGCCGCAGGTCGCCTTCAAGCCCGACTGGACGAAGCACGCCAAGGCCGCCCCGTTCAAGCGCAACGACGCCATGCTGGCGGTGATGCCGATCGGCGTCCTTATCTTCCCCGGCACGGGCATCCAGGACAACCTCGCCGACAAAGCCAGGAAGCTCGGCATCCCGGTCTATCGGTTCGGCACGGGCGGCGCGTAAGCGCCGCCATCCCTTATTTCACTACAGTAAGGGCGAAGGCGATCAGGGCTGCTGGCGCCAGAATTGCGTGCTGTAGTTGTTCAGATCGCGGCTGTAGGAATCGACCGTTACCTGGAACGTCTCTGGAATCTTGGCACCGTCACCGCCGGCCCTGAAATAATCTCTCACCGAATAAAGCGCGCCGCGCATCAGGTGTTCCCAGGTCTGATAAAGTCGGTTCTGAAGCTCCTGCTCCTGTTTGGCGGCGCTTGGCTTCCGCGTGGGCACCGGCACCGCGTAGTTTGGGCGCGGGTCGTGGTGATGGACAAAGGTAATGCTACCCCATTGCCATTCGTCCTCGATGGTTCGCCGCCACCGATATCTCACCCTGACACTCATTTGCGTGGTGAAGCGGTAGGGCGGCACAATCTGGTCATCGACGATGAAGAGTTGAGCGTCCTTCTGTTCGGTTTCCAAACGCTGCTTCATAGCCCCAACGGCAAAGGACAAATCATGGCCTGCGCGTCGAAGGGCATCCCCAGTTTCCGCCCGCTTTCGCGGCGCCTTGGCCTCGCGGTGTTTCGCCAACGCCCGGTCGAAGGAATGGAGCTTTGTTCCGATGTGGGAGCCGCAGGCCGCGAGAGGGAGACGGTGCAATTCGCCCGATCGTTCCTCCCGGATTGCCTGGTCGATCAGCCTGTCCAATTCTCTGGCGTCGATCGCCGTGATGGCAGTCTGCTGATCGCGAGGAATATTAATTTCTCCCATGCGGTAGATCCTCGCTCTCTTACTGAAGCATGTGTCACCATGAATGCCTCAAGGCTGAAGACGCAGAATCCGAGTCAGCCAATGCCAACATAGCCGACATACAGTGACTTCGCACGACGGAGGGCATGACATCTATGGAGTTATCAGCGGCCCATGCAGAGCAGAGCCACCCCCCGCTTCAAATGCGCTGATCCTTGGTCCGGCCGAGGGCCTGACGCCATCAACCCGTAAAGGGTCGGACTACGCATGCGCGTGCCGCCGCTTCGGCTGCGCCTGTCGCGGTGATTGCGGCCCTCGGCCGAACACATCGGGCGCCTGTCAGCGGGGGATGGACCTCCGCTCGAAACAGGAGCTGGATCAATGTCCTTCCACGACGCACACGCCTTCGCCTTCAGCCTCGCCACCACCCTGATGGCCGTCATCGTCATCTTCCGCGCCGGTGACGGCACGCTCTCGGTCATGCCCGCCAGCGAATATGACGGCGACAGCGTGGCCATCGTCGATGAAATCGACCCTTTCGCCCCATGACCGGCAGAAAATCACCGCGCGCGATGCCGAAACCCTGCTGGTTTCCGCTCCCGCCGACGGCGATGTTCTGCTATGGTTCCGGTCGCGCCGCGGTGGTGGTGGAGGCGCGACCTTCAGACCTTTCTGTCTCGGAGACACCACCATGTTCATTTTTGGCATCATCTTGTCCATCGCAGCCATCGGCTTCTTCTGCTGGCTGCTGTTTACGCTCGCCGTCTTCGCGCTGCCTTTCTTCGCAGGTGTCACCGCTGGCGGCTGGGCCTATCACACTGGCGCAGGCTGGCTGGGCGCAATCCTCATCGGCACGGTCGCGGCCGGGCTGACGCTCGGCTTCGGCCAGATCTTGCTTGCAACCGTCCGTCCGCTCTGGGCCAAGTTTGCGATCGCCGCGATCTTCGTCGCGCCCGCCGTCATCGCGGGTTATCACGCCGTCCACGGAATCGTGAAACACACCATCCCTTCGGAGACTTGGCAGATCGTCTTCTCGGTCCTCGGCTCGATTGCGGTGGGCATCACGGCGTTTCTGCGCATTGCGGGCATGGCAGCGCCCGACCCTGCAAACCAGGGGCTGGCGCGGGCTTAGGCGGCCCCGACACCGTGGGCGGCAACGCCCGTACAGCGGGGATAGACGCCATCCCTGTCGCCAGAGATCGCGTGGGTGTTGGGCAGGAGCGACGGATCGGAGCCGCGCCCCAAGGCCCGCACCCTCGAGGGAGCTTCGATCAGCGGCACACACGAATGGCGGCAAAACCCGAACATGGGTGACGGGTTTGTTCTGTGGTGGCCGGGCACGGGAGGGAGCACAACCTGCCTGTCCTGCAAGATGCAAAGATGCCGGTGAACCGCCGGTCCTGTTCTCTTGCCGATCGCGAGATGTCGCCGTGCGTCTCCTTCATCTGTCCCGTTGAACGAGCGCACCTCACGGCCTCTCCAATGGCCTGATCTGGCCGAAGACCGGCTTCGCCTCGACCGCCTATGCCGCAACGGCGTGTCGCAACTTTCTTCCCCTGGGTTTCACCCATTCCTCGCGAGACAAGAAAGTCGCGCCTGCGCCGTCCTCCGCTCCGCTTCGGTCGCAAGCGATGCGTCGTCGGTCGCCTCCGGCCCACCGATCGCCATCGAGGCCGCATGGTGCGGGCTCGAAAACGCAAAAACGGAGACTTACCATGGCGACCATCGGCACCTTCAAGAAGACCGGCTCGAACGAATTCACCGGCGAAATCGTCACTCTCAGCGTCCAGGCCAAGGGCGTGCGCATCGTTCCCGACCTGCGCGCCACCGGCGAAAACGCCCCCAGCCACCGCGTTCTGGTCGGCCGCGCCGAGATCGGCGCCGCCTGGTCCAAGCGCTCCAACGAGGGCCGCGACTATCTGGGCCTCAAGCTCGACGATCCGAGCTTCAACGCCCCGATCTACGCCAATCTCTTCGACGACGAGGATGGCGAAGGTTACTCGCTGATCTGGTCCCGTCCCAACGGGCGCCGGGGCGACTGAGCCCCCGGAGCAAGGCCCCGGTCGAAAGGCCGGGGCCGCTTACCCGCCAAAACCGAATCAGTTCGGCACGTAGAGCGGCGACGGGCCAAAAGTTGAGCACCACAAACACCGAATTGTGGTGGCGCTCAGTCCAAGAACGACTAAAATAGCCGTAGTTCTGGCAAGTGCGTTTCGGCCGGTGGGAGGTGATCATGCATGATCACCGCCCGACAATCACGGGCCGCACGCGCGTTGCTGGGTTGGACGCAGGAGACGCTCGCTGACAAGGCCCGAGTATCGCTGACCGCTCTCAAACGCCTCGAATCCGAAAGCGGGCTTGATGTGTATGAGACGACGCGCGATCAAGTCAGGCGGGCACTGGAAGCCGCTGGCGTCGTCCTTCTGTCCACCGACAAGGGCGAAGGAGTGCTGCGGCTTCATGACGAACACCAGCGACGATCCCCATCCTAGCCGTCGCGCCGACGCGGCGGCGATCCTGCCTGTTTTTCCACGGTCCGCATGTCCTGCGTCAATGACGGCGGCGGATTTGGTTAACAGGATCGCGTCAGGCGAATAGGATGGCCCGGTGACACGATCAGCCCCGCAGTTTCTTGACGAACCACCTACCGGCCAGGGTCTGACGCCCTATGACCGAAAGCACATGACTTTGTATCTCCGCTTGCTCGACGCCGCTCGCGATGGTGCCGACTGGCGCGAGGCTGTACAGATTCTGTTCGGTCTCGATCCCGAACTCGATCCAAGACGTTGTCGCCTGATCCACGACTCGCATCTTGCCCGTGCGCGCTGGATGTCCGACCGCGGCTATCGAAATCTGGTCCGCGACAGTCAAAGGCACTGACCGAGTGATGCCGCCCCGGCATCGCTCTCTGCCGTCAAGACCTCTTCCCTCAATCAACCTTTCCGGGAAATCATATCGCTCCCGCAATTTGGTCAATCGATGGGAGGAACGCGATGACGCCGGACGCATCCCTGTGGCGCTCGCCCGCGCACTACGATCACATCGATGATCTCACCGCATCCGACCTTGCCTGGGAGTGGCTGCGCCGAAACGATGCTTATGACCATGACTACGAAGCGTTTGATGACGCGCATGTCGATCGACAAGAGCTGACAGGTAAGATCCGTCAGCAATGGGGGTTACGATTTCCCTGTCGATCCTCTGCGCGCCCCACCAGACGCCCCCGTCTTTTGGCTACCGCAGCATGACACCAGCATCCTGGTGCTCGGAGCTTCGCCAGCCGAGTTGGGCCCAGTCGATCCGCCACCGGTTATCGATGCAGCGGTCTCAGTGACCGAAAACAACACTGCTTACTTGCTGTTTGACCTCGGCAGCGGCCAGCAACTTCAACTCATTCACGAGGGTCTTGCAGCTACAGCAGCAATCATCCCGCTCGGTGTGGATGGGTTCGATCGTCTCGAAGCCGCTTATCGGCTTCTGGCTGCTCTGCATGGCCGTGCGGTTCCTCCCGAAACACGTTTGACTGCCCAGCAACGGGCACGGATGCGCCGAATGCTGCAAGCTTTCGACGGTAATCGGGCCGGCGCGACCGGGCGCGAGATCGCGCAGGTCATATTCAGAACCGGCGCACTGGACCGCAGCGAATGGCAAACTTCTTCAGTGCGGTATGCCGTCAAGGCGCTGATCCGCGATGCCCGAACCATGATCGCGGGTGGCTATCGCAAACTGCTTCGGCATCGCCGCGTTTCTTAGGCGTAGATGGCTCGCCCGGTGGGCGATTTCGATACCCCCCAACTTCGCCCTCCATCCCGACACTCGCCCTTCGCCATCGTGACCTTCGTCCGCCGCCGATCATCGGCGGCCCCACCGAAGATCACGAAAGGCCGATCCATGCGACCCGACCTCGCCGTTTTGCCGCCGCGCTTTCTGCGCACCAAGGAAGCGGCTGAATTCCTCAGCCTTTCCGCCCGCACGCTGGAGAAACATCGCACCTACGGGACTGGCCCGGCCTATCGCAAGCTCGGCGGGCGCGTCGTCTATTCGGTAGACGATCTCGAAGCTTGGGCCGCGCGTGGCGCGGTGACCTCGACCTCCGATCCGCGGGGCAACGTGCTGCCTGCCAAGCGTCAGGTGCAGCCGCTTGTGGCGCAGCCTGGCCGCTTCGCACGCTGATCGCGGTTTCAGAATGGCGGCGCGGCATCAGTCCCTCTCGGAGCGCGGACAGCTCGACCTGTTCCGGGCGCTCCCCGGCGATTTCGCGCCACGAGACGCGCAGGATCTCATGGCCTATCCGTTCTTCTCCCTCTCCAAATCCCATCGCGTCGCGCCGATCGACTTTTGCGCCGGCAAGATCGCGATCCGGGTCGAGGCCGTCCCCGATCACGGCATGGCGACCATCTGGGACGCCGACATCCTGATCTGGGCCGCGAGCCAGATCGTCGAGGCCCGCGACGCCGGGCTTCGCACGTCGCGCCTGATGGCGGCCACCCCGTATGAAATCCTCCGGTTCATCGGCCGCGGCACGAGCTTGCGCGATTATCAGCGCCTGAAGGCGGCGCTCGATCGGCTCCAGTCCACCACGATTTCGACCACGATCCGCCAGCCCACCGAGGGCCGTCGGCATCGCTTCTCGTGGATCAACGAGTGGAAGGAGCGCACCGACCGCAACGGTCGGCCCGACGGGATCGAACTGATCGTGCCCGACTGGTTCTACCAGGCCGTGCTCGACGACGCGCTCGTGCTGACCATCGACCGCGCATATTTCGATCTCACCGGCGGCCTCGATCGCTGGCTCTACCGCATCGTGCGCAAGCATGGCGGCCGACAGCGCAATGGTTGGCGTTTCGACTTCCGTCACCTCCACCAGAAGTCCGGCGCATTATCGCCCTTCAAACGCTTCGCCTTCGAGCTGCGCGACATCATTCGACGCCAGCCTCTGCCCGGCTACACGCTGTTTCTCGAGGTTGAGTTCGGCGGACGGATGCTGCTCGCCTTCGAGCCGGTTCCGGTCTGTGGACAGGCTGTGGATAGCGTCGTGCCATCGGGAACCGGCAGGCGCGTGCTATCGGGAACCATCCCCTCGTGCCATCGGGAACCAAAACCGAATGTAACCCTCGGCACGAAAAACGAAATTCGCTCCCCTAACTTAGAGTCTAACACAGAATCTAACTCTGTAGAGCGCACACGCGAGGTGGAAAACCTCATCCGCGGCGCCGCAAAGGCCCTTCGCGGTGCTCGCAAGCGGCCAACAGCGCCAACTTCCGACGCCCAGATCGCGCCGTTGCTCCCCCTCCTGTTGCCGGGGAGGAAGCCATGATCGTCGCGCTCCTCAACCAGAAGGGCGGCGTCGGCAAGACGACGCTGGCGCTGAACCTCGCAGGTGTTTGGGCGCGGCAGGGCAAGCGCGTCACGCTGATCGACGCAGACCCGCAAGGCTCCGCGCTCGACTGGTCGCAGCAACGTGCCCGCGAGGGCTTGCCACGCCTGTTCGGCGTCGTCGGCCTGGCGCGCGACACGTTACACCGGGAAGCGCCGGAACTGGCGCGCACTGCCGACGTGATCGTGATCGACGGGCCTCCGCGTGTCGCCGCGCTGATGCGCTCGGCGCTGCTCGCCGCCGACCTGGTGCTGATCCCCGTGCAACCGTCACCGCTCGATGGCTGGGCTTCGGCCGAGATGCTGGCGCTTCTTGCGGAAGCGCGCATCTACCGGCCGGACCTCGCCGCCCGCTTCGTGCTGAACCGATGCGGCGCGCGCACCGTGCTCGCCCGCGAAACGGCCGAGACGCTGGCCGATCACGATCCGCCCGTGCTCACCGCCACCATCGGCCAGCGCGTCGCCTTTGCGGTTGCCGCGCAGTCGGGCCGGCTGGTGTCCGAACTGGACGACGACACGCCCGCCGCGCGTGAGATCGCGGTGTTGGCAGCGGCGATCGATGCAGTCGACACCGGAAGGACGACGCCATGAGCGAACGCCCGACCCGTCGCGGCTTCGCTTCACGCCCGGCCGATCCAGAGCGCTGGATCAAGGCCGCAGATAGCGCGGCGCGCGACAGCAATGCCGACGGTTTCACCGCGCGGCTCACCATCGACGTGACGCCGAAGCTGCGCGGCCGGATCAAGATCGCCGCGTTCGGGCGCGGCATCACCGTCGCCGACATGCTGCGCGATCTGCTCGCGCGCGAATTTCCCCCGACTATCGAAGGAGACCACCCATGACCGGCAACGCGGTTCCCCGCGTGCGCGGCGGCCCGGTGCCGATCGCGCAGGCATCCGACAACCTCACCCATGTCGAACTGACCTGGGTGGAAAAAAGAATCGAGAACTGGATCAGGTTCGGCCGCGAAGCGCGCGAAACCATCCTTGATCGCCGCCGCCGTGCGCTGTCGTTCCGGCCCGGCAGCACCTTCGCCCTCGTCCGTTGGGCGTCCAACGACTTCGGCACGATCATCTCGCGCATCGACATCGTGCGCGCCGTCAGGCCGGGTGAAGCCTATCAGACGCTGCCCTTCGTGCGCCCCGGCGGTGACATTCTCCTCAAGATCGAAGGCTGGCCGAAGGTTCAGCAGGTGCTCCGCCATATCGATGCGGTGGAAGCCGCCGGGATCGACCCTTGCGAGGTCGCTGCCGATCACTGGCGCCATGTCGCCAACCGTCTGAGCGCCGGACATGAGCCGCGTCCCTACACGGCCGAGCGCCATCAGGCGTGGCTCAAGCGGCGGGAGATCGAGGGATGACCCGCTTCGGCTATGTCATGGTGACGTATTTCTCGATCATGGGCGTCGCCATCGCGTCGTTCGTTCCGACGCCGCTACGCCTCGTGTGGAACGCCTCGGCCAGCGTGCCAATCGGCCTCTATGACCTCGATCCGCCCCGCCATCTGGCGGTCGGCGATCTGGTCGCTGTCATGCCGGACAAGCCGCTCGCCGATTTCATGGTCGAGCGCGGCTATATCGGGCGCGGCGTGCCGCTGATGAAGCGTGTCGCCGCACTTCCCGGTCAACAGGTCTGCCGCACCGGCGATGCCGTTACAGTTGATACCGTGCCGATCGGCGGCGCGCTCGACCGCGACAGACGTGGCCGTCCGCTGCCGGTCTGGCAGGGCTGCCGCCGCATCGCGGATGGCGACATCTTCCTGATGAACCCGTCCGTCCCCGACAGCCTTGATGGCCGCTATTTCGGCCCGATCCCGGCACGCACCGTCATCGGCAAGGCGACGCCGATCTACACCGACGAGGCCGGCGATGGCCGTTTCGTTTGGCGCGCCCAAACATCAACGACCAGCCACTGACCCGCTTCCCATCGGCGGGAGCGGTGCTCGCCGATGGGTCTTCCAACACCACCGCCAAGGAAACCATCATGCCACAGATCGGTACATTCACGCACGACGACGAGGGCATTGGCTTCGTCGGACATCTGACAACGCTGATGCTGGCTCAGGACATTCTCATCGCCGCGGCAGAGCCGTCCGACGCCGAGAACGCGCCCCAGTATCGCGTTCATATCGTCGATGGCGAGACCGGAGAAGCGGGCGCGGAAATCGGCGCCGGCTGGAAGCGCACCGGCGAACGCGCGGGCGAATACATTGCCGTGGTGATGGACGATCCGGCGCTGCCGCAGCCGATCCGCGCCAACCTGTTCCGCAACGACGATGCGGGCAAGGACTGGTCATTGCACTGGAGCCGTCCCGCCAAGCGCGACGCGAAGGACTGACGCCATGCGCAGCACCATCCTCCTTCTCCTTTCCGGCCTCGCGCTCGCTTGCGCTCAATCCGTGCCGTCGCTCGCCGATCCCGTCGCGACCGCTCGGCCAACGCCGCGCGATCCTTACGCCGATCACATCGCGGAAGCGGCACAGCGCTTCGAGCTTCCGGCGGCATGGATCAAGGCGGTGCTGCGCGCGGAAAGCAATGGCGATCCGCGCGCCGTCTCGCCCAAGGGCGCGATCGGCCTGATGCAGATCATGCCACAGACCTGGGCGGGTCTGCGCGACCGTCACCGTCTCGGTGCGGACCCATACGACCCGCACGACAACATCATCGCCGGCGCGGCCTATATCCGCGAGCTGTTCGACCGCTACGGCTCGCCTGGCTGGATCGCCGCCTACAATGCCGGTCCCGGTCGCTATGAGGCGTCGCTGAGTGGCCGTCCGCTGCCATCCGAAACCCGCGCCTATGTCGCCAATGTAGCACCAGCGCTGGACGGCAACGGAGCGACCAGACCTACCGTCGTGGCGGCAGTCGATCCGCTGGCGTGGACCCGTGCGCCGCTGTTCATCGGACAGCTGGATCGCCGCCCCGCTGCCGATCCTGTGCAGGCCGAGCGCTCCTCGACCGATGCGGGACAGACGCCGACGGTGCGCGATGTTTCCGCCATCGTGCCGCAATCCGGCGGCCTGTTCGTCGCCCGCGCTGATACGGGGACGATGCGATGAGCGCCGTGGTTCCCGATCGCTCGATAGAGAGCGCTGGCGTATTCCGGAGAGCGCAGAGGTGGGGCACAGGCAACACGACCGAAGGATGGCAGGATAAAAGGCCGCGAGGTGCGGCTTGTGGCGGTCGTGTTGTTTCAAGGGGTTATGGCGCATTTTCGCGAGGTGTGCGGGTTTCCCGCACCTCGCAGCCATGCCGATTTCCATATGATTTCGCGCACTTGGCGCGATGTGCGGGGTCTCGGCCATGACCGACGACACCGAGTTTCGCATCCGGCCCGGCCGCGTTCGCTCCTCCGGCGCACAGCGCGCGCGACCCTTCATCGCGCAGGCGCTCGCCGCCGCGAAGAAGGCCGGCGCCGGCGTTTCACGCTCGGGCCGGATCGTTGCCGGCAACCGCTCACGCTTCGGGCGCGGCCAGCGCGCCAGCATCCAGGCCAATCGTTTCATCACCGCGCGCTCGCGCGGCGCCGTCATCAAGGCGCGCGTGGTGCGCCACAACGCCCGTTCCGCGCCGCTCGCGACCCATCTCAATTACCTGCGCCGCGAGGGCGTCACCCGAGACGGAGAAAAGGCAAGGCTGTTCGGCCCCGGCGGAGACGACGCCGATCCGAAAGCCTTCGCGGAGCGATGTGAGGGAGATCGTCATCACTTCCGGTTCATCGTCTCGCCCGACGACGCGGCGGAGATGGCGGACCTCAAGTCTTTCACACGCGATCTGGTCAGCCAGATGGCAAAGGATCTGGACACACGCCTGGACTGGGTGGCGGTCGATCACTGGAACACCGAGCACCCGCATGTTCACCTGATCGTGCGGGGCGTCCGTGACGACGGGCAGGATCTCGTCATCTCCCGCGACTACATCAAAGACGGAATGCGCGACCGCGCGCGCGATCTCATCACCCAGGAACTCGGCCCCCGCACCGATCTCGACATCCGCCGCACACTGGACCGCCAGGTCGATGCCGAACGCTGGACCCAGCTCGATCGCCAGCTTGTCCGCGATGCGCGCGATACCGGCGTTATCGACCTCGCGCCATGGCCGGGCGAACAACCCGACGTCTATCACGCCCAAAAGGTCGGTCGTCTTCGCAAGCTGGAATCCCTCGGCCTCTCCGACCAGATCGGTCCCGGCCAATGGGTGATCGACGCAAGCGCCGAAGCAACCTTGCGCGAACTCGGCGAGCGTGGCGACATCATCAAGCGCATGCACCGCGCATTGACGGAGCGCGGCATCGAGCGCGGATCTACGACGCCAACACTGCCGGAGCCCGCTGCGCAAGCTGCCCGCGCGAAGGCGG
>CAZFTL010000032.1:0-12439 GCA_964521615.1 uncultured Stakelama sp.
CGCGAGCTTCCCGCCGCGGCCGCTTCCATTGAGGCGGTGCGATTGATGACGGTGCACGCCAGCAAGGGGTTGGAATTTCCAGTCGTCTACTTGCCGTATCTGGCGGCGACCCATTTCCCACAGCCCAAGAATCGCTATCGGAATTGTCCACCGCCCGACGGGATGTTGCGCGCGGAGGACATGGACGATCAGTTTGAGGAAGAGAGCCTGTTCTATGTGGGCTTGTCGCGCGCACGCGACCACTTGGTCTTGTCGCGTTCGGAAACGCTCTCAGGTCGAAACATCAAGGCCTCCAGCTTCCTCGACACCGTCGCAGGGCACTTGACGCAATCGCGGGCCTCCGCGCTCGATCAGGCGTTGATGGGCGATGAGCTGCCATTGCTGCCGGAACTCAAGCTCGCCCCGGACATTCACGACGCCAAGGACCTGGGCCAGTACGAGCGCTGTCCGCGCAAATACGCCTACGCTCGCAGTTTGGGGCTTCGCGCCGGTGGGGATGATGATGGCTACGTGCGCTTCCACCGCGCGGTGTCAGCCGTGCTGTCGTGGGCGATCGCCGAGCGCGCTGAACGGGCTGTGCCCTTGGACGAATACTGGCCGCGGCTCGAAGCAGTTTGGGCCGAACACAAGTTGAGCGAGCATGCCTTCGCGCCTGTCTACAAAGACTTCGCCGTCCGCATGCTCACCGTCGCGGAGGCGCATCTGCGCGCACCCGGGGCGGTCGCGCTCGATATCGAGCTCCCAGTGGGCGGGATCAAGGTCAAGGTCCGCCTAGACCACGCGGAATCCAGCGACGGGGGCGTGGTGCGTCGCTACAAAACCGGGCGACGGCCGAAGAATGTCGACCCCGATCTCACAGATGCCTTGCGCCTGATGGCAGGTCGGCACGTTTACGGGCCAAGGGCTCGACTGCAGGTCCATTTCCTCAGCTCCGAAGACGTCGTCGACGTGGAGATCAAGGACAAGGCGCTGGAGAACCGGGTCGCCAAAGTCCGCGAGATCGCCCAGAACATCGCCACGGGCAAGTTTCCGTTGACTACCAACGTCGACCAATGTCCGCGTTGTCCTTTCTTCTTCTTGTGCCCGGCTGTTCCCGAGGTGCAGTAGCACAAGGCGGTTTCCGGTTTTTTCACGAAGCACTCGACTAGTTGTGTAACGGCGTTGGAATTGTCCAACGACGAAATACAACGAGGTGGAGCGTGAAAAATTTCAAGATCGTTTTGCAGTGCGAAGGTGCTGCGCAGGTGCTGGTCGGTGACTTCAAGGGCCAGCAGTCGGTGGGAGAGGCCCTGAAGGCGCTCGGCGCGCCCCACATGGGCCAGGAAGGCTACCTGGTGTTCGCCGAAGGCCGCGACGGGCCGATCGACTTGCACGTCCCAATCCAGACGCTGGCGGTGGGCAAGGAAGGCGACAAGGGCCAGAGCGAGGTCATCCGCCTGCACGAAGGACGTTGCCAGCGCGTGAGCGTGAGCGTCACCTTCAACGGCGTGACGAAGTCGCGCGAGTTCCCGCCAGTGACGCGTTTGAGCCACGTCCACCAGTGGGCCACGCACAACGCCTTCGACATGTCGCCGCGTGATGCGGCCGAGCACGTGCTCGAGCTGATCGGCGGCGACGAGCGCCCGGATGCCGACACCCAGATCGGCACGCTGACCTCGGGCACGCTGTGCGCGGTGGCCTTCGACCTAGTGCCCTTCAAGCGCGTGGAGGGTTGAGCATGGCGTCCTTGGACCAGCAGGCCTTCGGAGCCGACGTGGCGTGCGGGGCCTTCCTCAACGGTTCGCTCACGGGCCGTTGGGAAGTGCAGTCGGTGCAGTGGCCGTACGCCTTCATCTGGGTGCGCGCCGGGAACGGCACTCGACTGCTGCTGCGTTTCGAACTCATCAACTACCCGCGCCAGCCGCCCACCGCCGAGCCGTGGGATATCGAAACCAACGCGCCGCTGGCACCGGCGCGCTGGCCGCGCGGGAATGCACGCGTAACGGCCGCCTTCAACCCCAACTGGAACGCGCACGCGCTCTACATCCCCTGCGATCGCGTCGCGATCCAAGGCCACGAGGCCTGGCGCCACCAGCATCCGTCGATGCTGTGGGATCCGGCCGCCGGCATCTATCGCTACGTGCGCGTGGTGTCCGACCTTCTGGGATCGCCCGACTATGCCTGCGCCCACTGAACTGCGAATTCCGGCGCCACTGTGGAAGCAGCTGATCGAGCAGCTGCACGCGCGCACAGGCGGCGAGCGCCACGAATCCGGGGCATTCTTGCTCGGCCACATCACCGAACAAGGACGCCAGGTCACGCAAGTGCTGTATTTCGACGACCTGCACCCTGACGTGCATGCGCGCGGCGTGGTGGAACTACCCGCGGCAGCGTTCCGATCCCTGTGGGCGATCGTGCGCGAACGCGGCCTGCAGGTGGTGGCGGACGTGCACACCCATCCTTACGGGGCGCGGCAAAGCGAGATCGATCGCAAGAACCCGCTGATCGCTACGCGCGGTCACATCGCCTTGATCGTACCCAACTTCGCGCGCCCGCCGCTCGAGCGCGAGTCGCTGGAGATCTACATCTACGAAGGCGATCACCAGTGGCAGACCCTGTACGGCGGCGGACACCGCTTCCTCGTCTTGGAGAACGAACATGACTGAGTCGATGGAAGACATGGCCGAGCGCATGAGCCGCGTGCTCAAACTCGCCCTCGACACCGGGGAGGCCGCCAGCGAAGCCGAAGCGTTGGAGATTTTCTCGCGCTATCGTGTGCAGCTGGTTTTCGGTGCGGACCTGGGCGAGATGGGCCAGGTGGCGCTGCTCACCGCCGTGGCCACGGCCATGCCATGCCTGCTGGGCGGAGTGACGATCATCGGTCCCGACCAGCCGCTGCGGGCGCGCTGGCGTGGGCACCCCGATACGCCAGCGCCTACGCAGCTGATCGCTGCGCTCGAATCCTTCGGTGCATCCCGCGCCACCCGCGTCGATCCGCAGGTGCCTTGCATCGCCCTCGGTGGGGAGGAGGTGCCGGCGGGGTGGGGCATCCGCGCGACCTTTGATGGCTGGACGGCGGCCGTGCTGCCGCTGGCGGGCGAGCGGCTGGCTGAGCAGGGCAACTGCGCGCCAGCCGCCATCCTCGCCGGCGCGATGGCGGTCGCGGAAATCTTCCAGCACTACCGCGGCACGCAACCGCTGGCTTGCCACCGCACGATCGGGTGGTCGCTATGGGAGCCGTGGTCGCCGTGGACGAGCGCGTCTCGCGGACCGCGCCTGACGTCGCTGCCGCAATCGGCATGGCTGGTGGGACTGGGCAATTTGGGGCAGGCCTATCTGTGGAATTTCGGATTGCTGCCGTACGGCGGCGACGAGCTCGAACTGGTGCTCCAGGACTTTGACTTCGTGTCCACCGCCAACCGCAGCACGTCGCTGCTCACGCGCGAACGCGATGTCGGACGCCGAAAGACCCGCTTGGCCGCCGCCTGGGCCGAACATCGCGGCTTTCGCACCGCGCTGATCGAGCGCGCCTTCGCCGCCAACTTCACAGTGAGCGGCGAGGAGCCGGCCGTGGCGCTGATCGGTGTCGACAATCCGGCCGCTCGACGTCTGGTGGAAAACGTCGGCTTCTCTCGCATCATCGACGCCGGCTTGGGGCGTGGGCCAAGCGATTACCTCGGCATCACCTTGCACACCTTTCCTGCTTCGCGCCCAGCCGGCGAATGTTGGCGCGAATCGACCGCGCCCAGCATCGATCCCGCGCAAGCCACCGCCAGGAAGAAGGCCTACGAGAACCTGGACGCCAGCCGCAAGGATCGATGCGGCGTACTGCGACTGGCTGGGCGCAGCATCGCCACGCCTTTTACGGGCGCGGCGGCGGGCGCCCTGGCCGTCGGTGAACTGCTTCGGCTGTGCCACGGAGGCGCACGCGTGGAATACACGGCATGGCACCTGGCGCATCCGGACAATCGCCTCGTGCTCCCGGGCGAAACGTGGTCGGTGATCAATCCCGGGCTGGTCACGCCGGCCTTTGAGTCCGCGTAGAGCGCACCCGCGCGCAAGGAATCACCGTACACAACACCGTCCTAGTCGACACGATTCAGGCTTCAAAGGACTTGAGCCGCCGGACGTCATCCTCCGGGGTCTGGATACGATCGATTTGGCTCGCAGCGAGGAGTTGCACTATGTCGGAACGAGCAGTGCGAAGTCCTGCTGGTTGTCGTCGGGAGCGACGCAACATGCGCGATGATCAAGGCTCACCTACCGGATCGCGCGTGAATGTCCGCTTTGGGTCGTAAGCCGGCCAAGAGCAGGCGCTAAATATCTATGAAATTTTGGTCATTCCACTTGCTCACTTTCATCCACCACGCTGTTGGGAACATAGACCTCTGGTTGCTTGGCCGCACTCAAATGCATGTCGTCCGGATGAGCCCGGATGAATTCGCCACGGATCTTGGTCTCAAGGTTCATGACCGCAGCAAGGCCAAGGGGAACCTTCGCACGGACTTGCTCGTAAGGGGCATCGTGCAAGAAGTAGATCACGTCGACTATGGCGTCATGAAATAGCGGTAACTGGGCAGGCTCCCCAACCACGTTTGAACCAGACACGAGGTAGTCCCCTTGGATTCGCAGCGGCTCGTCCTGAGGCTTCACCAACACTACCTGCCTCGGATCTTCGGTTTTAACCACAGCTTCCATTTCTTCCAATCCGTCACGAATGAGCAAGAGGCCCTTTCCCGCTGCTTCATGTGCTGCTTTGTTCAACGCAATCTGCTTGGAGTCAGAAGGGAGTTCATGGGTGGCTACGCCTGCCTTTCGCGCGTTCAAACGCCTGCTCATGCACTCCGCAAGCGTTTCGACGATCTTTGCATCAATGTTAAGGGTCAAGTCTGGGCTCAGCTTTTCACCCCCCTTTTTTGCCATCCACGTCATTTCGAAAATTGAGTCCTTCAAGAGGATTTCATCAGACATAGTGACGTTGCTTGGTGCCGCTCTCTCCAAGGCCTCCGCGGTGCTTAGGATCGACGACAATTCTTCACGACTGAGAACAAGTCCTGCTGGCGTATTCTTCACTTTGATGCTCTTCATGCGCATTGAATTTTGCTTCCTTTCAACTGCTTGGTTTGTGGTTTTCTGCGTTATGAACCTATATCGCGTGGCGTGGGGTTCATGGAGGTGGACAGGCGATGATTCGTTGGCGAACCCAAGTGCAAAACGCGAGCCAATGGAATGTCGGCCACGGCGAATGCAATTTCCCGTCTTTGGCGCCGAGACGATATAAGGTCATGTGGCCCATTTCTTCGGTCATCCAGGACAGTCGCGAGACTGGCGTGTCATGGCCGATAATCCGCTCCCAGTCGTCGGGACGGGCTGCAACGCCCCTTTGGTTGCGTACGCGCCAATCGGCCAGCCACTGGTCGAAGATCCATGCCATGGAGTCCCAGCTATGGGCATCCACCCGGCACGCATCGAGGGATGGATCCGACTGCACTCTGAAAGGTGGCCGCAGAATTCTGCGGCCGTCGCCATCGCCTTCCCCGATGACAACATCCATGTTTTTCAGCTCAGCGAGCGCGTGATCAATTGCAACATTGATACGCCGAGGCCATGCGAGAAGACTTGTCGCTGCCTGCACTGATTGCCCTTCCGCCAGCAAGAAAAGAAGCGCCCCTGTATCCGTTATCGATGGTTCGAATAGAACGCCTGCCGTTTCCACTTCCAACCTGCACAGGCCAGACCCGGTCGTTACCAACGAGGTATCAGCAGCAGGCCGCAGCCATGAATGCGACTTGGACAGCAAGCGCTGTGCGGCTTTTGGGTTCATGCCAAGGATCCAGCCAGCAACTGTGCGCGGCAGGCCCCGCTCGAAGGGTACCCGCTCGAGGAATACCACCGAGTCGTGCAGGTAGTGCGCCTGCATCGTGCAAATGGCTGCCTGGCCAATTTCGGACAACAGATCTATCGCGGGCCAATTGCTAAAATGCCCCGTGCCGAGCTCGCGAAATGCTGCCAACGCCCAGGTCTTGCGGGTAAGGTCAATTGCAGCCAAGGGATTGGCTGTTACATATCGAAGATCAGCATTCACTCTTCGCATGACATCGGGAAGCTCACCCTGCCCAACCCCGAAGACGGCGGGTGAGAAAAGTTTTTCCCTGTGTCGCGAGACACTGGGGGCTCCCTTCAATGCTGCCAAGCGGTTGATCGCGTCGATCGCAACACTTCCGTATTCACCGGCAAGCGCGACGCTTCGCCGCCCTGCCTGCGTTTTGACGAAGTCGCCACCGTTGGAACGCAACTTGATCTGTGCAGGCTCGTTCTTGCCCGCCTGCCAGTCTTTCAGCAGAGGCACCCGGAACTCGCGATCCCGCAAGCTGGAAGCGAACGCGCTGGCAGTAATCGCCAATGCACACAAGGCTTCCTGTTGCTCTTGCGGAGATCCTTGATCAGCTAGCGCTTGCAGGCGACGCATTGCCATTGATACAGCACCTTGCCGCTCAGAACGAGTCAGGAATCCGATGGGCTCCGGAGGTGCCGGGAGATCAAGCGCATCCAGCAATGGCGACATGTTCACCAATGGAATGTCGTACTCGCGTGCCATGACCTTCTGGAAGTGGGCAAGGTTCTTCGCAAGCCGAACCTGATCGCCGAGGGCGCACGATTGCAATGCCCGCGCATAGGCTGCCTGCCAGAGTTCACGCCGCGAAAAATCCGCCTGCTCCGGAAGCGCCTGGATTAGCGCACTGCCAACGCTATAGACAGCGTCTTGCACGGTCACTGGCCGCACACGTTCCTTGCGCAGTCCTTCGGCCAGATATGCGGCGGCATAGAGCGCCATGATGTGTGCGCCGCTGCGTGGACCGCCCACGGGAACGAGCAGCTTCAACGCCGTGATGGTCTCGCCCCTGATCACCTCATCCTTCGCAAGGCTCCAGTTGGCAGCGAGCTTAGAAAGGAGTTCCTTGACCTTGTCGTAGTCCGCCTGCGCCTTCAGACGACGCGCCTTGATGGTCCCCGCCTTGATTCCATCCGGCGATGATTGTTCCAAGTCCTCCGGCCAAATCGGGAGATCCTCGTGCAGGGCGACCAACCGGCTAAGCGGCGCGATGGATGGCACCACGCGGCGCAGCACCACATCCCGGATGATTCCGGGAGCGCGCAGTCCCCAATGAGAGCGCATCAACACTTCCAGCTCAGTCAATGTCTCGTCCGGAGATACGCTCTCGGCAAGGACGTGATGAATTGCCGCGTGGAGCTCGATCTGGAGGGCTGTGCGGTCAGGCACGTGCGCGGCACCGCTACGGTGCCAAGCCCTCAGTGCAATCGCCGCGGAACCATTGAACGCCATGGCGCCAATGGGTGTTGGCGATGAAGAGTTCGCGCAAAAGGCTTCTACCAGAAGCACGTCCTGATCGACCAACTCATGCAGCACTGCTCCCGGTTGCATGAGCTGCATGATGGTGTCCGCATCCGCGATCCATCCTCGCAGCATCAATGTGATGAAGGTTCGCGCGACTGCGGAGAGACTTGCGGCGTGCACCGCCTCTTCGACCATGTTCCGATGCCCGATACTGTGCGGCGCATCGAACAGGAACGGGCTGGAATGCCGGGGCACTGCCCGAACAATCTTTCGAGGGAGCGGCCCGATGATGAGCTTGGAGCGCCTCGCCTTGCTCAGCCAGAGATGGAGCAGCTCCCTTGCCAAGATCTGAGTATCCCGGTCTGCTCCCATCGCGCGAAGAAGTGCGGCCTGACGATCCCTTCCCAGCATGACCACCGAACCATTGAGTGACCGCAGCCCATCGGACGTAGCCTCGAGTGCGATGGCATTCGCACGAAAAAGAGCATTAACCGCTGGCAACACCTTCTCGGCAAACAACCGGCGCTTGTCTTCAGCCGATTGCCTGAGCTTCTCCAACCCTTGTCGGAAAGCGCGCTCATGGTCCCGAACGGCCTGAGTCCAACAAACGGGAACCGGCACATGTTCTGCGCGGCCATAGCCACTTGCTGGAAGCGGTGCCCACCCGTTCTCTTTCAGAATTGCATCAAGCGTAGGCCGCACCCGGGACAACACGTCCACGACAGAGAGCACTGACAGCTCCGATATGGCCGAACGCGTGCCAGTCCACCCCATTTGAGCAACTCGAAGTGGGTCCGGAAGCCTTGCGGCCAGCTCATCATTGAGAAAGTGGCGAACCCAATTGGGGATGTCCTGTGCCCAAGCCAAGTCGGCCGCCACATGCTCCTCAAGCGTTACCACGTTGCAGTCATCAGGTGATCGTACGCAAAGGAAAAGGCATTGTTCGTCCGCGATGATTCGCAATGCCGCGCAAGCCAGTGGCGTTCCGGGATATACGCGTGCCGCTTCACGCAGTTCGGCTAGATACTGTTCGAGTTCTTCGACAACCTTCGTCCCAAGTGCCGCCAGTCGATGCGGGTGGTCGATTGCGATTTCCTTGTCGGCAATCGATATCACCAAGTCGTTGCCAGCGATCCATCGCGTGGTGATCTCGGTGATTCTTGCGT
This sequence comes from uncultured Stakelama sp., assembly GCA_964521615.1. Classification (GTDB taxonomy): domain Bacteria; phylum Pseudomonadota; class Alphaproteobacteria; order Sphingomonadales; family Sphingomonadaceae; genus Sphingomonas. The sequence goes on from CAZFTL010000032.1 coordinate 8,503, forward strand.
TCGTGCGGTGGGCGACTGAGAGCAAGACACCGTAACGGAGATTTCGGGATCGCAAATGAATCCTTTCCCACAACTCCTGCCCGCTGTTCCAACCAATTCGTAACGACTGAAGGAATTTGCACACTTCATCCTTCGGAGCAATGCGCTGCGAACCGATGTAGTGCGTTGGTACTCCACCCGCGTGCGGCCTCGGTGCAATGCCGAACCATGGGTGAGTGACCTTGGCGATCCCGTGGGCCACGTACCACGCTGGAATGCGATCATAAAACAGCGGAGCGACGTCCAGCCCAAAGGATGTATGCATCACGTGCTGCGCTAGCGAAATGCCAAAGCGCGTGTCATGCATCAGTCGACTAGCTATCGTGGTTTCCCATGCAGAGGCTTCGCGCGGAATGGAAGGCGCGTCCTCCGCTTGGAATCGGATGACCGTATCGCCTGCGTTCGGGCCAGCCCCTTGCCCTCGCAATAGATGGGCTAGTGGCTCTGGAATCGGGATATGCACGCAACGTGCATGGAGCAGGGTCTTGGTCGTCCGTGGATCGAATTCACTGTGGATGAGCCACCGCGCATCTGGAGTGAGCACGCCGGGATACGGAGGCGTTCCCGGAAACGTCCCGGGAGCGGCCCAACGCACTTCATATGCCCTGTTCAATGGTAGGCATCCTGCAATGGACAACAGCTTTGCCAGTGCATGGGGCGCATCAGGCGATTGACTTGCCGCTTGCCCAATCAGATCCGCCACAGTTGCAACCATGGCGTCGTCCGAACGAAGCAGTAGCGATCCCGACGCGAAGCGTGACATTGCCGTGATGCGGGTGAGTTCAGCGGCGAGCAGGTTGCGCTTCAGTTCGACGGGGAGCTCAACCTCGAATCTGGAGGACTCCGGCATGAGCCAGAACGTCTGGTCAGCCGTGGTTTCCATACAAACCGCATCTTCGTCTCCTTCGTCATCCTCGCCTTGGAAATCGCTGACTTCAAACGACTCAAAGGCGTGCCAAGCAACGAGGAAGTGTTTACGCAGGTTGCGCACGGCGAGCTTGACGTATTCCTTCAAGTCATCGTTTGCTTCCACCCAATCGAACAATTGCCACACGCTGAAATGATGGGTCGCGACACCAGCCTTGGGCGATGCACCCAAACGTTCGAGCTGAACCCGAAGACCATTCGCCGTCTGCTTGACTGAAGTCGACGAGATCAACTCCGGACAGTGGATCGCCAAGTCCACCAGCGACAAAAACAACAGGCTCCGCGCTTGCATGCCATCCGCATCGACGAGACCGGTTCTATGGATCTGCGCACATAACGCCAGTACCGGAGGAACGAGATCAAGGTTGCCGCGCAAGGACAAGTTCTTGCCACACGCGAGTTGCGCGCGTGACTCGATGTCATGGGAAAAGCGCTGCACCAACCTCGACAGATTCGGCAGTTCCTCCGGGGAGCAGGACTGCAACGCCCGCCAGATTGCGGATGCAACGATGTTCCGCTCGCCTTCGTGCGGTTGTTTGGAATCGCCAGCGAGCAGTCCGAGAATCGTCGGAAGATCCGGGCAGTGCAGAGCAACGCCTATGCGTGGCATCTCCGCGCTTTGGCGGGTGCCTTCGAGCATTGGGGTGCTGAAATCGTGGTCGCTCATCCACCAGTACACTGCCTCCCACAACCCACCCCTGGGAAGTGGACGAATTGTTTTGGTGCCGGATCCACACCTCTAGCGTGGGATGGCAGCACCCACCCTGCAGTCGATATCGCCGCGCTGAGCCCCCTTTCCAACTTCGGCGCGAAACTTCCTCGTCCGGTGAGCTTGGCGAGCAACAACGCCTGTGCCGGCCAGGCCACAGACCATATGGCACCCACGAAGGATTGCATTCCCCTGTTGATTGTTAGCAATCTCACTACATTTAAGAAAATATCTAATCAAACTACTTGCGAATGATTAGATTTTATGTATGAATGTTGCCAATGGAAAAGCATTCTCCGAATTATCTAGTCAAGCTTGTCCAGACCGAGGTTTCCCGCGGCGCGCCATTCGACTTGGAGAAGCTGTCCGCCTTGGGCGTTGATCGTCAGGCTGCGGCCCGCCATGCCCGTGCCGGCTGGCTGGAGCGGGTTGCTCAGGGTGTTTACACCTTTCCCAATGCTCCCTTGGATCGGGCGGAGACCACAGTTTTCCTGCAATCCCGCATGCCCGGCCTGCATGTAGCCGGAAAGACAGCGCTGGCCTTGCAAGGGGTTCGCCATAACCTGGGCGGCAACGAACCGTGGGTGCTGTGGGGCGACGAGCATGCCCAGTTGCCCAAGTGGTACACGTCTCGTTTTCCCGCCCGCTATGCCGGTGCGCGATTGTTCGACTGGCCGGACGAGGTTTTGCGTGACCGGACCGTAGGTACGCCACCCGGCGTAACTGCCGGCCTGCAAGTCTCGGCGCCCGAACGCGCCTTGCTGGAAATGCTTTATGAAGTCGGTACCCACCAAGGCATGGAGGAAGCCCGCCAACTGTTCGAGAATCTGCGCCCACCGCGTCAGGATCTGCTGGTCCGCCTGCTGCAATGCTGTACCAGCGTAAAGGTTGTCCGCCTGTTCCTGGCTTGGGCACGCGAAACCAGCCTTTTGGATGTCGACCAGTTGCTCGCCGAACACGCTTTGCCAGTCGGCAGCGACAGCCGCTGGATGACCCGCCTCAAGGACGGAACCCTGTTGAGCCTGCGCCCGCATGGATAAGACTTACGCCGACACCGTCCGCCTGCTGCTGTCGGTGGCACCGGCCGTGTTCGACAACGACATCTTCGCCCTGAAGGGCGGCACTGCGTTGAACCTGTTCGTGCACGACCTGCCCCGTTTGTCGGTCGACATCGACGTCGTATACACCCCGTGGCAGGTGCCGAGGGAAACGGCGCTGACAGCGATCGCGACGGAGCTGGAGCAGATTGCGGGAAAAGTCCGAAGGCATGGACTGGATACGCGAACCATCGGCAGCAACGCCGACGGCGAGACAAAGCTGCTGGTTGAAGACGATGCCAGCCAGGTCAAGATCGAGGTCAATACGGTGTTCCGCGGTACGGTGCTGCCGGTCGAGCCACGAGCACTGGTTCCCGCCGCCGCGGATGCGTTCGCAACCGAAATCCACCTGCCGATCCTGGCCCCGGACGAGCTCTACGGCAGCAAGCTGGTGGCCGCCCTCGACCGCCAGCATCCCCGCGACCTGTTCGACGTCTGGAAGATGTACGAAACCGGGGGACTGACGGCCGGCATGGTCGAGTGTTTCGTGACGTACCTGGCCGGCCACAACCGCCCGATTCATGAGGTCCTCTTCGGCAACGAGAAGGACATCGGGGCCGAGTACCGCAACCATTTCATCGGCATGACGCGCGAGCCAGTGTCGCTGGATACCCTGTTGGCGGCCCGCGCCCGGTTGCGCCTAGAGCTGCCTGCAGCACTGACCCAGGAGCACCGCCAATTCCTGGTCGGCCTGGCCCGTGCCGAACCAGACTGGCGCCTGTTGCATTGCGGCCACGCCGCCAAATTGCCGGCGCTGCGCTGGAAGCTGGAGAATCTGCGCCGGTTCCAGCAACGTCGCGTGGACGAGTTCGAGCGGCAAGCAAGTCTGCTGGAGCAACACTTGCTTGGATGACGTGAGTCGGCATGCACTATGCTCGGCTCGACGCAAGATGCTTGGCCTTGTCGCTTCATCCAAACGCATCCGGAAACGTGCCATTACTCGTTTTGGATCAATACGTTGTGACAAAACGGCACCGCCACTTTGATGCGTTGAACGATTTCAGTTGATCTTGTGTGGGTTTGTCGATCTTTTTGGAATCAATGACTTGCTTCGAAATGACACCAAATTAAGCCCTTCGACATCAACTGAAATCTGATATCACAGCGTCTCGGGAATTGATTCCGAAGCCATTGGTCGGGGGTTCGAATCCCTCCGGGCGCGCCA
>CAZFTL010000033.1:0-11277 GCA_964521615.1 uncultured Stakelama sp.
TGCGCCAGGACGGCCGCGTCGTCGGCGAACACTCGCGTTGCTTCGGCCGCGACCAGACCATCTATGATCCCTGGCACTACGTTCCTGTCCTAGCGCGCAAACCGGGCGCCCTGCGCAATGGCGCACCGTTCAAGGACTGGGTGCTGCCGGTCGCGATCGAGCGGATCCGCCGCAAGCTCGCCGGGTCGCATGACGGCGATCGGCAGATGGTGAGCATCCTCACCGCCGTGCTCAGCGATGGGCTCGTCGCGGTCGAGGCAGCCTGTGCCGAGGCGCTGCGCGAGGGCGTCCACTCTGCCGATATCGTGCTCAACATCCTCGCTCGGCGCCGCGCACACGCAGCACCGATCACGATCCTGACCCCGGACGCCCTGCGGCTACGCCATGCACCCGTTGCCGATTGCGCCCGTTACGACAGCCTGAGGAGGGCTCTGTGATGGAACGCTCCGAGATCCTGGCCACCATGGCCGACCTGAAGCTGTACGGCATGAAGGCCGCTTACGACGAGATCATCACCACGGCGATCAAGCGGACGCACGAGCCGCAACGCGTGGTCGGCGATCTGCTGGCCGCCGAGATCGCCGAGAAGCAGGCCCGCTCGATCAAGTACCAGATCACGCTGGCCAAACTGCCGTTGGCCAAAGACATCGACGACTTCGCCTTCGAGGCGACGCCGATCAACGAGACCTTGGTCCGCGACCTCGCCGGCGGTGGTTTCCTCGCCCATCAGCGCAACGTCGTCCTGGTCGGCGGCACGGGCACCGGCAAGACCCATCTGGCTATCGCCATCGCGCGAGCCTGCATCCGCGACGGCGCCCGCGGCCGCTTCTTTAACGTCGTCGACTTGGTGAACCGCTTGGAGACGGAGGCGCGGGCCGGTCGGGCCGGGCGCATGGCGGACTATCTGTCCCGGCTCGACTTCATCGTGCTCGATGAGCTCGGCTATCTGCCGTTCGCCCAATCCGGCGGACAGCTGCTCTTCCACCTGATCAGCCGCCTGTACGAACGCACATCCATCCTGGTCACCACCAACCTCGCCTTCGGTGAATGGCCGAGCGTGTTCGGCGACGCCAAGATGACGACCGCGCTGCTCGATCGCCTGACGCATCACTGCGACATCATCGAAACCGGCAACGAGAGCTGGCGCTTCAAGAACCGCGTCTGAACCGGTCGCGAACGCCGCGGGGTGACGGCGCTTCGCCTCCGGTTGCGCGCCGGCACCCCGCGGCGCATCCCGTGCGACCCAAGGGGGTCCCTATTGCACGCCGATCCGGGGTCCCATTCCGATGCCGATTGACATCCTGACAGCGCAGCGGTTGCAGCCCTGACCGTTGCGGCCTGGAAGGGTTTCGATCTGGCGCTCATGAGGCAAGCCGCGTCCGCGCGATGGCCCAGATCTGCGCAAGTTCGTTCAAGTCCGCCTTTTCCCTTTCGCTCAGATTCTCACCGTGGGCGAGAAGGGCGTCGACATAGGGCGCAAAATGACGATCGGCCCGACTGAACGCTTTGCGGTCGCGTGCCCAAGCCGTGAGGATATCCTCGAGCGTGAGGCGGTCGTATCCCAGGCTCTGGGGGCGGTTGCTCTGCACCCCGGCGTCTTCATCCCATGCGCCACCGCCGACGGGCAGTGTGTCGCCGCTGAGAATAGCGCGCATCCAGTCATGAAATGCACGAAGCCCCATGTGGCTGGCCAGCGCAGCCAGATCACGCTGTTCTTCGAGCGGCGGATCGACGGTGACACGCTGCATCCATCGCAAAGCGCCGTCCGGTCCGCTGATCCGAGCCTGAATGAAGGCGGACTGGAGTGACAAGGGGATCGTGCCAAGATCGAGGCGGACGGCGTCGGTCTGCCAAGCCAGTAGGTCGCCATTTGCAGGTCCGGCGTGCAGCACGTGCTCGGGATAGGCAAGCAAGGGAACTGCCCCCGCATCGATCGAGAAGCGTTCCCCGACGCGACGCAGGACCGGGTTCCAGGATGCCATGAGCACTTTGCGCGACTCTTCCATGGCATCGGCCGCGCTCGTGCTGGGCGGATCGGCGACGGCGAGTTCCTCGATGGTGACCGGCGTCGCTTTACCGATCAGGAATGCCAGGCCGGAGGCGAACGCTTCGCCGGCTTCGAGTTCGACCATGATTTCCGCGTTGCGCCCCGACCAGGCCCTCTCGGTCGCATTGGCGCTCCCCACCCTCAAGATGGTCTTCTCGCCCGAGTGGAAGCAAAAAATCTTGGCATGCAGAGCAAGGGGGGCCGGCTCCGCATCATCCTCGGACGCGGGCTCGACGCCTGGCAGCGCGAGCGGAGCTTCGTCAGCGAGCACGTCTGGCGCAGTATAGGCGAGGATTTTGGAGAATCCGTCCAGCGGCTTGCCGGGCCGCCTCGCCATGTCCGTGAGGGCCGGCATCGACGAAATCAGCGTTCTGGATCCAGCCTTGCCCCAGTCACCTGCCTTCTTCACAAAATCGGGCGACAAGAACGGACTGATGATGGTTATGCCATCGACCGCGCAGGCTGGTGGTTCCGATGGCAGGGCAACGCCTTCATCCAGTCCATTGAGCAGGCTGCGCAACTGAAACCCGTCTGGGGCATCCCACCAGATCGCCTCCAGTTGCTCCCCGATGCCATCGGCATCCTCGCGCGACGCGGAGCGCGCGAGGATGGCCCCGAGTGCTCCGACGCCTGGGAGCCGAACTCGTCCTTTCGCGCGCTTTTCGCTGCCGTCCAGCAAAACGCCCGCGTCGAGATCCTGCGATCGGGTGAGGTTCCGGCTGCCAATCCAGAGCTTCCAGCGGGTTTCCTCTTTGGGACCGGTGTAGGCGACCAAAGCAATCTTTGGATGCCAGCTGCGCTCTCGTTCATCGTAAGGCTGCTCGACGATGAACTGATCGAGGATGCCCGCAATACGGGGAAGCGCTATTGGCCGCGCTATCCGACCGCGCTGGATTATGATCTTGACGCGATCGCGCAGCTTGTCGATCGCGTCGGCAAAATCGACCGCCGTGCCGCTGCCCTTGTCATTGTTGCGACCAATCAGTGCGAGCAACACCGCTGCGACCGCCGACAGATCGACTGAGTAGGTCGCCAATAATGCGAGCTTGACCGTCTCCAGTCGCCCTGGCCGCATCTCGTCGAGATAGGGTTGCCCGGACCATGCCTGAGGATCGCTCATGCGGCGTCCTCCAGATCGCGCAGGAGCCGCTTCACATTCCCCCAGCGATAGTGGAGTGGCTCGGCGCGGCCATGGTGCTCGCCTTGCCATTCCATACGCCGGTCGACGCCGAACTGATTGCTGGCAAGACGCGCGCGATTGTCTTTCCTGCTGACTTCCGCCCGTGCGTACACTTCGAGAAGCTGCATGGGGTCCTTGCCATTCGCCCTGATCCAGGTCGACGTTTCTTTCAACACACCCTCCACCGCAGGCGGGAGGTGGCCGATTTCGGCAAGAAACAGGTCCATATCCAGCCGAGCGGCCTGTTTGCCCCATTGCTCGATCGCTTCGTTCAGTGCGGCGCGGTGCAAATTGGGTTGTGGTCGCTTGTCGCGGGTTTCCTTGAGCGTCTCGACCTGAGCCGCATAGATCGCCCTGCCTATGGCCGAAAGCGCGGCGGCCTGGCCGGCCCGCTTCAGCATGGCTGCTTCCCTGCCGGCGAGGGCTAGGATTTCGTTGTCCCAGCAGTGATCTGCCTCGCCTAGTGATTTTCCAACCAATTTCGACAAGAGCGACGGCTCACTTGGATCGGTCGGCGAGCGAACGGCGCGGAGTTTGGTCGCGAGGTAGATTTGCTCTTGGGGTAAAAGATCGAGCGCTAGTTTTCCTTGGTCATCCTTCGAATACCGGTCATTCCAGTCACCCCAAGTATCCCAGCCTTTAGGTGCATCGATCAGCCCCGCGATGGGCCAGGTGACTGTTTCTAGGGGCTTTCCGTCATCGTCATGGTGCGCACGCTTGCTTGACGCTGCCAGGAGCTTCGCCATGTCCGAGCGGCTCCACGGCCGGCCATCGGGGCGGGCGCCGATCAGCCCCCATTTGGTGAGCGCCGTCCAATAGACATAGGCCGGCGGCTGACTGATGGTGCGGGGGAAGACCTCTCCTCCGATCACGCCATCCTTCTCGCCGCCAACACCCTCGACATATTTGAGCCGGCCGGTCAGCTCATGTTCGAGATCAGAAAAGGCTTGGCCAAAGTCCTTGGGAACAGGGCGTTTCGTCCGCAGGCTTTGATAAAGCCAGGGGATGAGAAGCGCGTAGCGCAGCCGTGTGTGCAGAACCGATGTGCCGGGGAAGAAGTGATCTGCGTAGCGCTGGTGGACGATGAGGAAACCAACCTCATCGCGCACGCCCGCCGCGCCGCCGAACATCATCTGTTCGGCCTGGCCCAGCGCTTTGCGCGATAAGAAAGTAAACCCAAAAGTTGACACGAAGCCTACTCCCACAGCGTGGTAAAATTTCTGTCTCAGGAAGGTTTCCGTTGCCTGACGGCATCATTCACTACCAATAATTTTCAACCTCATGGCGCGGGTTTCGAGCAAATAAGTCTCGACGCCGGCAAGCAGATGCAAGCCTTCTTCACTGATGGCTTGTCGCGATAGCCCCGGCTGCACAATGCGGACGTCGAACTCGAAGCGGTGATCTTGCCACCCGACCTTGAGCTTCTTGATCGCGGCGGCTGAGCCCTGCTCGATTCGCGAGCTGAGACCTCGGTCGCGGCGCATCTTTTCGCGTCGCAGCATGTGTTGAAGCATGCGGTTTGGTCGGTCGCGCCACCGAGCGGATTTCTGAGCCTGTCCGCAAACCTCATACAGGTCTCCGAGGCGCGCACCTGGCGTATCCGCCCCTGAATATTTGCAGTGGTACAGGGTCACGGAAACGACGCTGTCGGTTATGCGTAGAGCCACGACATCGGCGATTTCGCCTTTGCCATCATCGTCGAAGATCACGTCATAGGGGTCTGGGTCGGCTAGTAGGGCGTCGATGACAAGACGCTGTACAGAGTCGGCGCGCTTGTCTGTGCCCTGCGACTCGGCGCGAATATTGGCCTTCGACCAATCCCATGCCTCGATCTTGTCTGACGGGTACGGCTCGATCGTTTCGCCCTCGGGCAGGGTGTAGAGATGGCTGTAAATGAGAAGCGAACCATCACCGAAGTCGATCTGAGGCGAGTCCTCGCCGAAGGATTCCGAGAGCGTCTGGACCTTGCCGCCGATCTTGATCGTCGCCTTGGGGCCGGCGCGTTGGGGGTAACGGGCGTGGCCGTCGCTGAAGACGATCTCGAACTCGGCCGCGTGGTCGTCACTTCGCACGGCGAAGCGCAGTGGCCCGGTGCGCGCGTTATCGAGCAACTCGATATCGCATTCGGCGAAGGTTACCGGCACATCGCCAAATGAGATCTCAATACGCTCCTCGAACTGTGTGATCAGAGATTCAGGCCAATGGATCGCCACGGGTGGAACAGCCGGTCGTTGGCTGATCTGGTGTGGGCGCATCGCGCTCTTGAAGACGCCATCGGTCGTGATGCTGGGATCGTTCACGGTACGGCCGACATCCTGGCACCAGTCCACCCAGTCGGTCAGGTCATGGACTTTGGCGCTGGACCAGAACTTGCCCTTGGCCGAGCATCCCCGTGAAGCAGGAAGGCCTTCGAGGAAGCCAGTGGCGAAGATGTTGTTCTTGATCCTCGACTGGGACTTCGCGCTGTCGATGCCATCGGCGACATCCACGCCCATATACATCGAATAGCGGACGCCTCGTCCCTGATGGTGGGTGAGGCCGAGATTGCGCAGAATGAGCCGCTTGAACCCGTGGAGGCTGCGGAACACTTCCTCGCCTTCCACGCGGCGCGTCGTATCGCCACAAACCGCCTTTGCGAGCCGGTCAAACGGCCCCTTCGCAGAACTGCTGATATAGAGCACGCCGCTTGCTTGATCCCAGTGAAGCATGTGCAGGTCCCAAGTGACGTTCACCGCCTGCTGCGCGGAGGTCCAGCGTGCCTGCTCCTCCGCCCGCGTCACGAAGATCGCGACCCGTTGATGCGGGTTGAGCTTCATGCCGAGATAGACGCCGGGGTCGTAGAGTTCTTCTGCGCGAAAGGGGTCCCAAGCGTCGCAAGAGGTCCGGTACAGGACCGCGTTCATTTTCGGTTCCAGGGTCTGGAGCGGAATGTCGCTCAGATCTCCCGAAAAGCCCTTGAACATTTCCGCGCGGCGAACCTGGCGCTCGATCTTTGCGGAACTGAGCGCCTCCACCAACGCATTCCAGTCGGCGTCTTCGGCGTAGAGCTTGGCCAGCGCGCGATCGACATCGTCGATGCCGGTATTGGCGATCACCGTGGCATCACCCAGCCTCGGGTCCTGGCGGGTGAAGCGGCCGACGAACTGGATCGTCACCGCGACGCTCTTGTGATGATCGTGCAATGCAGCGATCTTCAGCTCGGGCAGGTCGAAGCCCTCGCCGAGCATATCGACGCAAACGATGATCCGGCTCTCAAAACGGCGTAGCGCGGCCAGATTTTCGCGCCGTTCTTTCAGCGATTGCTGGCTGTGGACTATGACTGGCCGAAATTCTGGATAGATCACTGCATAGAGTCTGTGCAGGTGCTTGGCGCGTTCGATCGTGTTGCAACGGGCCATCGCAAGATGATTGAGGCCGGCATCCAGGTCGGTGGCGAGCACTTCGCCGAGCTTGTCGATGATGGCCTGGTCCGCGTCAGGCTGGTCCAGACCGAAGACTGCTTCGAAGCGGATCGGCTTGAAATAGCCCTCCTGCTGCGCCTTTTTTAGCGGGTAGGTGTAAATGAACTCGCCATCGACGCGGCCTCCGTCCTCGCGAAACGGCGTAGCGGTGAACTGGATCACTGGGATTGGTGGCTCGTGCTCAACGAAGAGCCCGCGGAAGGACTTCCACGTCCGTGCCCCGATATGATGCGCCTCGTCGATAAAGAGCGCTGAGGCGCGGGCCGCCATCCGCTCCTGCACCGGTGCCTCGGCGCGGCCAGCGATCTGCATCGTGGTGACAATGACATTGGCGCTGTCGAAGATTTCGTCGACTTCGGCCTCGCTGGTCGGAATATGCGAGAGCCGCATGACCAGAGGGAAGGCTGCGGTCTCATCGAGGCATTTCTGCTGCTTCAGGACGCCGAAGGTCTCGAATTTGCTCGCGATCTGCTCGCGTAGCGCGTCGGTCGGCACCACCACCAGCAGGCGTTCGAACCGCTGGTTGGCATTGAGCGCCAGCATTGTCTCGGTCTTGCCCGTGCCCGTCGGCATGACGATGGTGGCCGGATCGGTCGATCGCGTCGCGTGGGCAAGCGCGGCATGAAGCGCGCCGACCTGTGGACGCCGCAAGCCGGGCTGCGCCGGCTGGCCGTCCGCTGCGGCTCTCCCCTCGCGCAGATGAATCGCGTCGATCCAGGAAGCGGAGACAGCCTTCAGGCGCTCGCTGCGCGCGGAACGATCCAGCGTGTCGATGCTGGTGGGCGGTACATTCATCCACCGGCCTTCACCCAGTTCGAGCGCCGCAGCGATCCGTTCCGGCTCTGTTGCGCCGGGCACAAGGAGAATGAGATCGGCTTCCAATGGCGTGGTCGTCTTCGCGCTGATGATCTTCAGAATCTCGCCGGATTCCAGGGTCGTCTCGTGACCATTGACGCGGCGGATGGCGAAAGGGCGCAGTCGGCACCGCACACGCTGCGCTGGAACAGCCAACTGACGCACAGGGCTTCCCAGCACCTTGCCGTCAACGGCAAGCTGAGCCGGCAGCAGGAGTTCGATCTCGGGGTTGAAGAGATCGTCCTGGTTGGAGCCGGTGGGGCGCTTGCGGGAGGCCATCGTTTCTCCCTCCGTCAGGCTGCCACGGTCTGTGGCGAGGGCGAGACGACGATGACCGTTCCCTTCGTCATCAGGACGATGAGTCCGCGCTCGGCGCCGGTCATGTCGAGATAGGCCCGTACCTGAGCCCGATAGTGTTCGAGCGCCTTGTCGTCAGGGTTCACATCGCTTTTCCAGTCCACCACCACGACCGGCCGGCCGTCGACCTCGACGGTCAGGGCGTCGGCGATCCCGGCCGTCACGGTCTCCACGCCGTCGGCCGCTTCTGCGGCATAGACAGGAAGCTCGGCCAGAAGATCGGGCCGCAGAGCTGCGATCTCGGGCAGCGCCAGGGTCCGGGCCACACAGGTCGCCAGCTCCTGCGCCGACAGTCCCGTTGCCGGATCGGCGACCGGGGATTGGCCGAGGGCGCGGATGAGGTGGCCAGCTCGTTCGACCAGGACAGCTTCCGCTTCCGGGGTTTCGCCGGTCAGCACCTCTTCCATCAGTTTATGCAGGATAAGCCCGCGCTCGCGGCCGCCCTGCACGAGGGCGGCGGCTTCGAGCTCGGGCAGCTCGTCGTCGGCCGCCCCCGGCCAGAGCGCGACTTCCTCCTCTCGCAGCACGGTCCCGGTGGCGTCCTCGTCGCGGCTGGGGGCGAGCCAGGTCAGACGGGTCTGTGCGGCGGCGATGCTTTCGGCTTCGGCGGCGAAGCTCGCCCGCGTTTGGCTGTTGCCCGCGCCGGCGCTGCTCGGCGTGAGGTCGGCCGGCAGATGGGAGAGGTCGATGCCCGGCAGATCGGCGAGCGACAGATCGACGAGACCGATCCATGCGGATTTGGCGGGCGTGGTGTCGAGTCGGGGCAATACCAGCAGTTCGCGCGCGCGGGTGGCCGCAACATACCAGAGCCGGACGCGCTCGCGGTCCAGCTCGTTCTTTTCGGCCTCGCGCGCGGCTTCGTAACCCTCGGGCTGCACGCCAAGGACCGGGCAATAGAAGGTTTCGGTCTGCCGATCGATGACCGCGCTCTCGGGCGCCATGACGCCGGTCATGGTGTTGACCGGAATGACGATCGGCCATTCGAGCCCTTTGGCCGCGTGCATGGTGAAGAGCGCGACCGCCTCCTCCTGCGCGTCCGGTCGGCCCTCGACGGCGCGCGCCTCGTCCGACCAGGCAGCCGTCATTGCTTCTGCGAAGGCACGCAGGCCGCGCACGGCATAGCCGGTCGACAGGCTGAGATAGAGATCAACATTGGCGAGCGCTCGCTCGGCCTGGCCGCGATGGCGCTCAAAGAGAAGCGGGCGGACGCGCATGACATCCACTGCCTGCGACAGCAGTTCGTGCGGCGTCGTGCTGTTGCCACGCCGGGAGAGCGATTGCAGCCGCTCGATGACCTCGCGGGCGAGCGGATGGGCGATCACGGCGGGGTCGATGCTGAGATCCAGACGCGGAATCCGATCCGGCTGTTCTTCCGAGCGCGGCAGGCTCCAGATGATGTCCAGCAACTCTTCTTCGGTCAGGCCGACCAGAGGTCCGCGCAGCAACGCGCCGAGCGCCAGGGTGTCGCGGCGATCGGCCAGGGCGCGGGTCAACGCGATCAGGTCCTGGATTTCCTGGCGGCGGAACAGACCCTTGCCGGCCTGGGTCGCCACGGGGATGCCGCGGCGCTCCAGGGCTTCCTCGTAGCGCCACAGTTCCGCGCCGGTGGGCGCCAGCAGGGCGATGTCGCCTGGCAGACAAGGCCGCTTGGCGCCGCTGCGACGGTCAACGATCGGATGGCTTTCGATCAGCCGGGCGCACAGCTCGGCGATGGCGTCGGCTTCGGCGTCCCGCTGTTGCTCGGCGCTGGCCTTGCCGTTTTCATCAGCTACGGCGATGTCGAGGGCCGCCACGCAGACTCCGCCGCGATCGTCATGGAATGGGTCCAGTGCGGTGAAACCCGGCTGTCCATCGGCCGAGAGCACGGCCTCGAAGCGCTCGTTGACGAAAGTCAGGATCGAGCCGCAGGAGCGGAAATTGGTCGAGATCGACAGCAGGCTGTCGGGGGCCTGGGCGCGAAAGGCATCGCGCGCCTGGACATAGGCGCCGACGTCGGCGCCGCGAAAGCGATAGATCGCCTGCTTGGGATCGCCGACCAGGAACAGCGCGCCAGGCCGGATGTGAAAGCCCGTCCAGTCATTGGCGTCGTCGACGGGCTCACCGCACAGACGCCAGAAGATCTCGGTCTGCAAGGGATCGGTGTCCTGGAACTCGTCGACGAGGACATGGGCGAAACGCTGCCCGAGTGCGCGACGAACAGCATCATGGTCGCGCAGCAGATCGCGGGCGGCGAAGATGAGGTCGTCGAAGTCCAGTTGGGCGCTGGCCCGTTTGTGATCACGGTAGCGTTGCAGGATCGGGCGAGCCTCTTCGATCAGCGCCGCCAGAGCGTGGCCGGCGGTGGCCTGCATGAGCGCCCCCCAGGCATTGCAGGAGGTGGTGTAATGCGCTTCGGCCGCGTCGTTCAGCCGATCGCCGTCGGCCTTGGAGAGGCCCGCTTGTTTGGCTGCTGTCGCCCATTTGCCCTTCTTGCGGTAGGAAGCGAACGCGCCAGCCTTGGTGCAAAGGTCAGGATGGGGCCGCGAGGTCAGGAGCCGGACGAGGCCGGCGGGCGTCGCGGAATCAGGCGCCTTCGCAAGGGCCGTCGCCATTTCGGCCAGACGCTTCACGATCGTCACCGTTTCCGGTTCAGCCGCCGCCGTGCCGTTCATGAAGTCCGCAAAATCGGCCGTCGCTTGCCGGAACGCTGTCATGTGGCCGTCAAGGGGAGAGATTGGCGGGGCTTGGAGCGTGCGGCGGCGGCGCAGATTCTCGGCAATCTTGTGGATGAGCGCCACGGTCTCTCCGGGGCTGTGCAGCACCATTTCGGCCAGGAGGCCGCCCTGGCCGCCGGACAGACGCTCGCGCAGCCAGCCATCGACGATCTCGAGGAAGGTGAGGTCGGCCTGGTTGCGATCCATGACGCCCGCGCCGGGGTCAATGTCGGCCTCCGCCGGATAGGGCTTGATCAGGCGTTGGCAAAAGCCGTGGATGGTCGAGCAGGTGATTTCGTCAATCGCGGCGCTGGCGGCGGCGAGATTGGTCAAATGAGTCTCCGACAGCCCATCGGGCAGCGCCACCCGCAGTTCGGTCGCGATCTTGCCGGCCGAGAGGTCGGCGACGAACTCGCGGACACGGGACAACAGCTCGCTCGCGGCAAGCTCGGTGAAGGTGACGGCGGCGATGGAACGCGGCGCGACGCCTTGCGCCAGCATGGCGGCGATGCGGCCGGCCATGACAGCGGTTTTGCCCGAACCGGCGCCGGCCTCGACCAGGATCGAGCGGTCGTGCAGGCTGATGGCATCGCGGCGGGCACCGTCATCCTTCAGCATGTTGGATACGTTGCTCATCATTCCGCCTCCCAGACCTGAGCGACTTCGCCCAGCCGCTCCGTCGCG
>CAZFTL010000034.1:0-11255 GCA_964521615.1 uncultured Stakelama sp.
GGTTGCACAGCAGATCCGCCCAGACGGCGTTTTCACCCTTGATCAGCTTGCGGATGCTGCTGGGGTCCGAAAAGCCATTGCACGACACATAGGCCATGCGAGGTGCATAGTTTTGTCCTGGCACAGTGAAGTGCCATACCTCGTCTACGTCCCCAATCGTGTACTCAACCTTGCGCTCTTGATCACCTTGGTTTGTGGTCAGGTCGTAGCGCAGGTACTGGCGTCCACCATGTCTGAGCAACACCGAGCTCTTTGGCGCAGCCTTCCCATCGACGGTGAATTTTGGTGCTTTTTTGCCCTCATCAATTCCGATAAGCGCACTGACTTTCCACTTTCCTTTTGAGGCCCCCCGAAACGAAAGCACAGGTCCAAGCAGAATTTTTGTTGTCATTGATGTGATCCCTCCAGAGTTTTCTTTGGATTTATTTCAAGTCACTTGACGCGGTGCTTTGGTGGCCGCTGTGGCAATCTCATTGCCGCTGTGATAGATCGATCAGTACTTGACAAGGAGACCTACCGTAGCAATCCATGGGATCACAGCAAACAACGACCAGCCTAGACATTTTTTGACGTACTCATGCTTCTCCTGCGCAATTTCGGCGTTCCGATGAATCTGGGCTGCAATATCTTTGAGGATGTCGTGCTCACTCACAGACTCGAACCTCATGACATAGTCGGCACGTGGCATCGATGCAATTGCGCCAAAAAATACTAGCGATTCTTTGGGCCCATCCTTTAGACGAGGGGAGAGCACCATTGCTGTACAGAACAAGGCAATAAATAGCCCCCCCGCAGCACTTGCACCGAAGAAAATTGCCCAAGGATTTTTCGATGGCTCTGCGCTAAAGAACGCACCCAACGCCGTGAGCATTGCCAAATCGATGGCGGTAATTGCACCGACCTTGATTTCTGCAGCAGCAATCCAGACGAGCGTTCGCTCAAAAATCCATTGGGCGCTGGTCAATCTGTCTTGACTCGTACTCATATGTAATTCAGCAGGTTTTAGGTGTTCAGGGCTGCAGCGGGCAGTTGTCACAAGTCCCACAGCATTGTCTGTCTCGAAAGGAGTGCCAGAATGCCTTTTCTTCGATTTCCCACAGAAGGAGAGCCATAGCTAAGTGGGACGCGTCTGAAGCATGGGAGCCACACCTACGAAGTCGTTTGCGACCCTTTTTTCCAGTCGAACCGCAAAGGCAGCGCTGCTTAAGGTTCACAACCTTCTTAGAGTCAAGCCAAACGCTATATAGATGGTTTTTGTCTTTCAAGAGCTGCAAGACACGCTTCTTCTTTACGACTGAAAGCCGCCTTTCTTTCAACGCGATCACATACTCGCCCCCGAGCTCATGCGCCGCTAGCTCTGCTCTGTACTGGTGGACAGCCGCTGCACCGTGGGCCCACTCATTTTGGTTTGGCCAACGCCGAGCTTTTTTTACCCGGGCCTGGAGCGTCAGAAACTTCCACAGGATTCCCCACCATGCGTGCGCCGTCTCCTCATCCGAAATGTCCAAGTTGGACACTTCCCGCCAGTAAAGACAGAAGGAGCCATCGGAATTGATATGGCGCTGGGGGCAGAACTCAGGCAAATTGATCGGTTGGCGCTCCTTTGCCATCGCCTTCCTATCCCCGACCTGTTTAACTTCGATCTCGTATGGGACAGTCCGACCATCACTGAGAGCAAGGTTGAATCGGAGAATGACACTTACGGCCGACACATGTTCAGCGGCTGCGTTGTACGCGGGCGCGACAGCCGCGATGAACTCGACGGCAGTCGGCATTACGCCCCCTTCACACGACAGTAGGGCCGGACCACCTGTTCTTGGGCTTTCGCAATAGCAGGGGTGCTGGCGACCGTGCCAGCCGAGCGGGCGCTGTTGGCTGCTTTGTCGCCGTTATCAGCGAGTGCTTCTGTGGCCTCAAAGTAGTCGAGATTTGCGGTTATGCGCTTGTCGCCGAACACCTTCTTTACCGCCTCAGAGGCCTCGTCATAGGCGCTCTGGCCGATGGCCGTTTCTGTTCCTTTGCAGCGGACCTGTTCGTCCTCCGAGGAAAGCACTCCACGGCTCACCGAACAGCGAACACGACTCCCCTTCAGGCCGAGACGGGTTACTGTCATTGGGCCGTAATCGAAGCCGATAGCGAGACCCATCTCTCCGGAAAAATACTTTTTCTTTTCAAGCTTCTCGATAGCAAGGTCAAAGCTGCTGCGGAATGCACCAGCCAGACGTGTAGCCTCAGAAATCGTGTCCTGCACTTCCGTAGTTGCTGCAGTGCCTTCACAAATGAGGCCATGGACGCAGTCCCCAATGAAGCGGATTCGCCGCCCCTTGAATTCTGTGGTGAGGACGCGTTCGAGTTCGGCACGCAGCACATGGAGTACACGGACTACGTTTTCAGCATTCTCCTCAATGTTGTCTGCCACATATGCTGTGAAGCCATCGATGTCTGCATAGATGCTCGCCGCCTCATGACGGCGCGAGTTGCCGGGGGTCAGCGCCGGAATGTCCATCGTCGAAAACGGTGGGGTATGCCGCGTGAAAACAAAGCCCCCCAACGGATTGTTTTTCTGGTCTTCCCGCCACTCTTTGACGATGGTCTCGGCGGTGACGTCAAGGTCTGCAGCATCTTGGCAGTCCTTGATTTCCTCCTTTGTCAGCGCCGTCTTTGCGGGAGTGTCGACTTCCTTGAGGCCAATCGCCAAACGTGCCGCATTCGTAAGGTAAATACCCTTGGTGGACAGGTTGCTGGCCAGTTTCGCAGCATGGTTTGCGGCATCGCCCAGGAACAATGGTTCGCGATTTCCGTTGCGCCCATTGTTGACAGCCAGTGTCTCTCCAGTGTCAATGCCAACGCGCAAGATTGCTGCGGGGATCTTTGCGTCGTCATCTTTGGTCTCGTTCAAGACGTCAATCATGAGCTGCGCTGTTGCGACTGCGCGTTGCACGCGCTTCTTTTCCGCACCAGCCTCGGAGTTGTACGGCTTGGTGAAAAGAGAGTGCAGACGCTGGTTGTGGAAGTCCACCCGCCGCGCGTCAACGCGCTTGAGGATGCGATTGACAGCGCGATAGTGCTGGTCAAGAAATCGCAGCGTGCGCTTGTGGCATTCAGTGCCTTCTTCACCAGTCACATTCAGCATTTCGCGCAGGTTCTGGATGTCTGCATACATGTGAACGCCATCGACGCGGTACGCTGCATTGGTCGCAATGGACTCAAGCGACATATCGCGCCCATACTGCTTGATGGTGACGGTCTCCACATCCTCCATCTTCTTGTCGATGTGGGTACTGGCGCGTTCGTAGTTCCAGGTGTGGCTCACAGCTATCTCCCAATGTAACCCGCGTGGACAAGGAGCGGTCCATTGCGTATAGTTTTATTATGGGTAGCGATTTTTTACCTGTCAAGTAACTATACTTATGAAATTTGCAGCCGACAAAATTCGCTGGGGCACTGAACGGCGCCTCGAATTCATTGAATTCCGCCTCTACTGGGAGGGTGGTGTTCGACGTGGAGACATTACGGAAAAATTTGGGGTCTCAACCCCCCAGGCGTCCGCAGACCTTGGCCTGTACCAACAGCTTGCTCCGGGCAACCTGATGTATGACGCGAGCGAGAAGCGCTACATCAGCACAGAAAACTTCACTCCGATCTTTCTAGACCTTAGGGCGGATGTCTATCTGGCTCACCTGCACGACGCGTCTGGGGTTCGCGTTCGGCTAATGGATTCGTGGATGGGCTACATCCCGAGTGCCGCACTGATGCCCGTTCCAACCAGGCGGGTGAAATCAGATGTGCTTCGGGCGTTAGCAAGGGCAATACGAGAAAAACGGTCGATAGAGGTTTCTTATCAATCGATGAATAACGCCAATCTGGACAAGGCGTGGAGGTGGCTTTCCCCCCATTCTCTTGTGAACGATGGAGCGCGATGGCACGTCCGAGCTTTTTGCCACAACAGGCGCGCTTTCCGGGATTTCCTTCTGTCACGGTGTGATGCCACCAGAGGATTGGGCAGCGCTGAAGGAGACATCACCAACGACACTGCTTGGAATGAGCTGTTTGAAGTCCTGCTTCATCCAAACCCCAAGCTGAATGAGCCTCAGAAGCGAGGAGTCATGGAAGACTATGAAATGGTGGATGGAAAATTGTCCATCCCTATTAGAAAAGCACTTCTTTTTTACTTTGAAAAAATCTTCGGCTTGACGTACCCGATGTTGAAGGGAATCCTGCAGCTACGCCTCTGAAAATTCTGAACTACGAGGATTTCAAGATCGCGATGTCACACGGCTAACTGTGAATACACGTTGGAGCTAAGTTCGACACCCACGTGCATATCTGCTAACCCTGACCGGCTACTCATCCTGTGCCAGCTCTCACAAGGCGAACGCCGGGTTGGTGAGCTTGAAGATTTGTTGGGCATCGTGCAACCCACCTTGTCGCAGCAACTAACCGTGTTGCGCGGTGAGGAACTGGTGAGCACTCGCCGTGAAGGCAAAAACATCCACTACGCATTGACCAACCCTAAAGCGCTGGCCGTGATGCAGGTGCTGTACGAGCAATTTTGTGTTTGCAAATCGGAGTGAACCATGACGATTGATTGGATCAATTTCACGCCCTGGGTGTCATTTTCAGAAGACGACCGCACCAAACATCAAAAGTCGATTGCACTGTGCCGGTGAAAGAAAAAAACTGACTAAATTCAGTACGCGCTAAACCTGCTTGTAGGGGCCAACCGACAAGCTGGGTACCTTGGCTCGGGGTCGAACTTGGCGTTGAGTTCATTGGGCGCTGTCAGATAGGGTCTTGCTCTCATCACACAACCTGCTATGATAGTAATAGATGACTTTCTTTTGGATTGGCGATGAGCGAACACCCTAAGCACCTTCCGGCTGATAAACGGAGAGCGGCCACCGTAGAGGCGGTGATCAATCTGGCGGCTGAGCAGAATCCCAGCGACATCACCACCACGGCGATCGCGCAGCGCATGGGCCTGACCCAAGGCGCGCTGTTCCGGCACTTCCCCACCAAGGATGCCATTCTCGAAGCAGTGATGACATGGGTGGCGGAACGTCTTCTTTCCCGAGTAGACAGGGCGGCACAGAACGTGACTTCTCCTCTTGCCGCGCTGGAAGCGGTCTTCATGGCTCATATCGACTTCGTTTCCGAGCATCCGGGTGTGCCACGGATGCTCTTCGGAGAATTGCAGCGGCCCGGAGAAACACTCCCTAAAAGGATGGTTCAGACCTTAATTCAACGGTACGGAGAACGCTTGCGCCATCTACTGGAGCGGGGCAAGGCGATAGGCGAGCTTGATGCCAACCTCGATATCGAGGCTGCCTCGGTATCGTTCATCGGCTCCATCCAGGGCTTGGTGATGCAGTCACTCATCGCGGGTGACGCCGCTCGCATCCGTCGCGATGCCTCTGGTGTTTTTGCAATCTATCGTCGTGGCATTGGGAGTGAGTCATGAAATTTCCACCCTTACAACGCCGCACACTGGCACTTGTCGTAATCATCATTCCGCTTCTACTACTTTTCATCTATGTTGCTTTGCGTTCAGGGCCATTGGCTCCTATTGCAGCTACTGTCAGCACGGTAGAGTCCCGCTCCGTTGCCCCAGCATTAGCTGGTATAGGTACAGTACAAGCGCGCTTTACTTACAAAATCGGCCCCACCGTTGCCGGGCGCGTCAAGCGGTTGGATGTGCATGTCGGCGATATCGTTAAGGCAGGGCAAGTGCTCGGTGAAATGGATGCGGTGGACCTGGACGATCGCGTTAGCGCTCAGCAGGCTGCAATCAAGAGTTCCGAAGCTGCACTTCGACAGGCTGCGGCCAAAGAAACTTTCGCGCAGACACAGGCCACACGCTATGAGCAGCTTTTATCGGTGCGTGGCACCAGCGAAGAAACGGTAGTCACCAAACGGCAAGAACTGGCTGTGGCGAGCGCGGCATTGGTCGCCTCGCGAGAAGATATCGCGCGTCTGCGCGCAGAGTTGGAAGCGCTCCGCGCTCAACGCGGAAACTTGCGGTTGGTGGCCCCGGTTGCCGGACTGGTCGCAGCACGCGATGCAGACCCTGGCACCACGGTGGTGGCGGGGCAAGCGGTAATCGAAGTAATTGACACCGCAGGCCTGTGGGTTGATACACGCTTTGATCAAATCAGTGCCGAGGGACTGGCTATAGGGCTTCCAGCCAAGATTGTTCTGAGATCACGGCGATCTCAGGCAGTGGCGGGACACGTATTGCGAATCGAGCCTCGTGCCGATGCCGTGACTGAGGAAACCCTGGCAAAAATCGTTTTCAACGCGCCTCCAGTACCTCTTCCACCATTGGGTGAGTTGGCGGAGGTGACTGTGCAACTGGGCGAATTGCCTGCCGCGCCGACCATCTCCAATGCCGCAATTCGGACAGTCGATGGAAAACGCGGTGTATGGAAGCTGGTTGAAGGAGGTTTGACTTTCACTCCGGTCGTGCTGGGCCGCTCCAGTCTTGATGGCCTGGTTCAGGTGCTCGAGGGCTTGAGCGTTGGCGACCAGATCGTGCTCTACAGCGAAAAGACACTCAGCGCCAAGAGTCGGATTAACATCGTCGATCGTCTGCCAGGAGTCTCACCGTGATAAGCCTGGCCGGACGTGACATCCTTCATGCCTGGGGGAAATTCATCTTTACGGGCATCGGCCTGGGCCTGTTGATCGGCGTCACGCTGACCATGGCGGGTGTGTATCGCGGCATGGTCGATGACGGTAAGGTGTTGCTGGACAACAGTGGTGCCAACTTGTGGGTGGTACAGAAAGATACCCTGGGCCCTTATGCCGAGTCTTCCAGCATCCCTGATGACCTGTGGCGCAGCATCCGCACCCTGCCGGGCGTCGCAGAGGCCGCCAATGTGACCTACCTGACCATGCAGGTCGGAAGAGGTGAAAAGGATGTGCGCGCCATGGTCGTGGGCATTGCGGCAGGCGAACCGGGAACATCGGGTTGGCCACCTCAATTGGTCGCGGGGCGCCAGATTACACGTGGCCACTATGAGGCGGTCGCGGACATCGCCACCGGGTTTCGGCTGGGCGATGAGGTGAAAATTCGCCGCAACCATTACACAGTAGTTGGCCTGACCCGCCGCATGGTGTCCTCCAGTGGCGACCCAATGGTGTTCATCCCACTCAAGGATGCGCAAGAAGCGCAATTCCTCAAAGACAACGACGCCATTCTGATGCAGCGTCGCCGCACCGAAGCCAATCCGGCCTTTAACCGCCCCGGCGTTCCTGGTCTGCTCGATGCTGTGATTGCCTCACAAACCAGTAACAACTCGGTAAATGCGGTGCTGGTGCGTATCCAATCTGAATACTCCCCGCAGGAGGTGGCTGAACCGATACGGCGCTGGAAACGGCTCACGGTTTATGACCGCGCGCAGATGGAAGAGATTTTAGTGGGAAAACTCATTGCCACATCCGCCAAGCAAATCGCCATGTTCCTGGTGATTCTGGCTGTGGTCAGCGCCGCCATCGTGGCGTTCATCATCTACACCCTGACGATGGACAAAATTCGCGAAATCGCAGTGCTCAAGCTCATCGGCACACGCAACCGCACGATTTCGGGAATGATCTTGCAGCAGGCGTTGGTACTTGGGGTCATCGGTTTTGTCGTTGGCAAGATCACGGCTACCTTCGCTGCACCCTTGTTTCCCAAATACGTATTGCTGATGCCCATTGATTCAATCTTGGGTTTCTTCGCGGTGATGGTTATTTGTGTGCTGGCCAGCGTTGTCGCCATCCGTATGGCGCTGAAGGTCGATCCGGCCGAAGCGATTGGAGGCTGAACATGACGGCAAAAGGCATTCACATCGAAGGCTTGAGCAAGCGTTACGGAGAGGGAGACACTGCGGTTCTCGCCTTGAAGAACGTGAACATGCAGGTTGCGCCGGGCGAGGTGGTTGGCCTGATCGGCCCATCCGGTTCCGGCAAGAGCACGTTGCTCAAGTGCCTGGGAGCCGTGATTGACCCCACCGCCGGTCGCATGGTGCTGGGAAACGAGGTGATTTTCGACGATGAATGGAAAGTGCGCGACCTGCGGGCTTTGCGCCGCGACAAGATCGGTTTCGTGTTTCAAGCGCCGTACCTGATCCCGTTTCTCGATGTCACCGATAACGTGGCGCTCTTGCCGATGCTCGCGGGTGTCGGCAATGACGATGCGCGAAAACGCGCGCTCGAACTGCTCACCGCGCTGGATGTGCAGCACCGCGCCAAGGCCATGCCGTCACAACTCTCAGGCGGAGAACAGCAACGCGTGGCTATTGCTCGCGGCTTGGTCAATCGACCACCAGTGATCCTGGCTGATGAACCAACAGCACCGCTGGATTCGGTGCGTGCGATGTCTGTCATCCGCATCCTCAACGACATGGCTCGGCGTTTTGAAACCGCCGTCATCGTCGTCACGCACGACGAAAAAATCATCCCGACGTTCAAGCGCATTTACCACATCCGCGATGGCGTCACTCACGAGGAAGCGGGTGAAGGGCGCAGTTTTGAATGACTGCACCACTCGTTATCGATGTCGCTGAGAAAAGAAGAGGTCTCATGAACAGCACTAAAAAACCGTTCCTGGTCATTGCCACCGTGCTTTTCACGGTGATGACCATATCAGTCAACCCTGCTGGCGCGCAGGCAGAATCCGCAAAGCCGATGGCGCTACGTGGTGTGATGGACAAATTAGGCCGCGACATGCAAGCCATTACAGGCGCAATTTCCAAGGAAGAGTGGGCGGTGGTTGCCGAGTTGGCGCCGAAGATTGCCAACCACGCAGAGCCTCCCGTCGCGGAAAAAATGCGCATTCTTGCTTGGCTCGGAACCGATGCTGGGAAGTTTCGCAGCCACGATGGGCAGACGCACGAATCTGCTACAGCTATGGGCGACGCAGCCAAGCGTGGTGATGGTCTAGCCGTTATCTCTGCTTTTTCGAAGGTGCAACAAAGCTGTCTCATTTGTCATCAGAGCTTCCGTAAGCCGTTCCTGGAGCATTTCTATGAAAACCGATGACCTGACTTGCACGGGCCAATGCACGAAACCCAGTCAAAGTCCAGCCAGAGCCCTGACATCTCTCGCACTTGTTGGTTTGTTGGCTGGTTGTGCGGTCGGGCCTGACTTCAAACGCCCCGAAGCGCCGACTACATCCAAATACACCGTTGCCACCATGCCAGCGCAAACCGCCTTGTCCACAATCCCCTTGGGGGAAGTGCAAACCCTCCGGGTCGGTCGGGAGGTCAGTTCGGAATGGTGGCACAGCCTGGGGTCATACAGACTCGATGCACTGATTGCATTGGCTTTACAAAACAGTCCCACGTTAGCCTCCGCAAAATCGACACTGCGGCAGGCGCAGGAGCTTCATGCTGCGCAAGCGGGATCAACGCGCTACCCCCAAGTCGATGCGAGTATCGGTGCGCAACGCCAACGCATGAGCTCCAGCGGTCTCGGATTGGCCGGCGAGGCACGTGAGTTCAGTCTTTACAACACCAGTGTTGGCGTAAATTACCGCCTCGACTTGGCCGGAGGGAATCGTCGTGCGCTGGAAGCGCTGGCCGCTCGTGTGGACTACCGGAGCCATGAACTGGCGGGCGCGCAACTGACCCTTGCGGCAAATATCACCACCACCGCCATTGTCCGAGCAAAACTCGCGGGTCAGCTTGCGGCCACCAAAGCGATGGTCGAAGCACAGGACGAGCAGATCAATGTCACCCGCGAGCGGGTGCGTTTTGGTCAAGCAGCACCGGACGAACTGCTTGCACAGCAAACGCAGACCGAACAGACTCGTTCTGGACTACCCCTGTTGCTCAAGCAACTGCAACAAAGTGAGCATCTTCTGGCTACGCTTTCCGGCCAGGCCCCTGGTGACGCGAAGGTGCCGGATTTCACTTTGGCCGAGTTCAAACTGCCCACCGAATTGCCTCTTGTGATGCCTTCTGATCTGGTGCGCAGACGGCCTGATATTCAGGCGGCAGAAGCATTGCTTCACGCGGCGAATGCCGAATATGGGGTGGCGATCGCCAAGCTGTATCCACAAATCAACCTCAGTGCAAACCTTGGCTCACAAGCACTCACAACCGGGGCTCTTTTTGGCGGCAACTCTGCTGTTTGGAGTGTGCTGGGGCAGTTGACCCAGCCACTATTCAATCCGGGACTACCCGCAGAAAAACGGGCATCGCTGGCGGCATTGGATGCCGCAGCGGAAAATTATCAGGGCGTTGTGCTCGACGCTCTGCGCAACGTGGCGGACACATTGAGCGCACTGGAGCACGATGCACAGGCATTGAGTTCACTCGCGTTTGCAGACTCAACTGCACAGTCTTCTCTTGAATCCACGGGGCGTCAGTATGCGCTTGGCGCAGCCAGCTACACGCAATTGCTGATTGCAAGGCAGCAGGCTCAACAAAATAGCATTGCCTTGGTCGCAGCGCAGGCGCAACGACTTGCCGATAGTGCCGCTCTATTTCAGGCGATGGGTGGTGGTTATGATGGATTGAAGGTCAAGCCTTACTGAGTAACTTCGTTCCGTCGGAACGCAACTGACCGGAGGGTGAAATATGCCGATACAAGGTCTGCGGGGTAATCCCGAGTTCCTGGCACAAATCGCTGACCTTGGTTTCCGGTTGCCCCATAGCCGCCATGGCCAAGCGCAGCTTGGCCGCCGTCATCTTGAACGGCCGCCCGCCTTTCCGTCCGCGTGCCCGTGCCGACGCTAAACCGGCAACTGTGCGTTCGGCGATCAGCTCGCGCTCGAACTCGGCCAGCGCAGCGAAAATGCCAAAGACCAGTTTGCCGGCGGCGGTCGTGGTGTCGATGGCCGCGCCGTGGCCGGTCAGCACCTTGAGGCCGATGCCATGTCCAGTCAGGTCATGTACGGTGTTGATCAGATGCCGCAGGTCGCGGCCGAGCCGATCCAGCTTCCACACCACCAGCGTATCGCCATCGCGTAGCGCTTTCAGACAGCTTGCCAAACCGGGCCGATCCTCGCGCTTCCCGGACGCTTGATCCTCGTAGAGTTGTGCCGGATCGACGCCGGCAGCAATCAGCGCGTCGCGCTGCAAATCGGTCGCTTGAGAGCCGTCCGCTTTCGATACCCGCATGTAGCCGATCAACATTTTGCATCTGTCACATATACGATCGATTATGTGACGGTGTGCGCCGGAACGCTCAGGCCGTCCAAATTTGTCACTTACCCCGTCATTATGTCTAAGACATGCAAAGGGTCCGTCCGGCTCATCATGTGACAG
>CAZFTL010000035.1:0-10889 GCA_964521615.1 uncultured Stakelama sp.
GAACGCGAAATGGCGGCGGACAACAAGCTGCTCGGCCAGTTCGACCTGGTCGGCATCCCGCCGGCGCCGCGCGGCGTGCCGCAGATCGAGGTCACGTTCGACATCGACGCCAACGGCCTGGTCAATGTCAGCGCCAAGGACAAGGGTACCGGCAAGGAGCAGCAGATCCGCATCCAGGCCTCTGGCGGTCTCTCGGACAGCGACATCGAACAGATGGTCAAGGATGCCGAGCGCTTCGCCGACGAGGACAAGAAGCGGCGTGAATCGGCCGAGGCGAAGAACAATGCCGAAAGCCTGATCCATACCACCGAGCGTCAGCTCGCCGACAATGGCGACAAGGTCGATGCCGGTCTCAAGGCCGAGATCGAGGCGGCGATCGCCGACGCCAAGGCCGCGGTCGAGGGTGGCGATGCCGAGGCGATGAAGGACAAGGCCAGCGCGCTCGCGCAGGCCGCGATGAAGATGGGCCAGGCGATCTACGAGAAGCAGGCAGCAGCGGAAGCGGCACCGGCTGCCGACGGCGCTGCCGCGGGCAGTGAGGCCGGCGGTGACGATGTGGTCGACGCCGAATTCTCGGAAGTGGACGACAACAAGGCTTGATGTAATGCGTACCCCCCGTCACACCGCTAGTTGCCGGCGTGGCGGGGGCGGGGGCCCGAAATGAGCACCGAAATTGATTATTACGAGTTGCTGGAAGTCGAGCGCACTGCCGACGATGCGACGCTGAAGTCGGCGTACCGCAAGCTCGCGATGAAATATCACCCGGACCGTAATGCCGGGTGCAAGGACAACGAAGCGAAGTTCAAGGCGGTCAGCGAGGCTTATGAATGCCTCAAGGACCCGCAGAAGCGCGCCGCCTACGACCGGTTCGGCCATGCCGCGTTCCAGCAGGGCGGGCCGGGCGGGTTCGGCGGCGGCAACGACTTTGCCGGCTTTTCCGACATCTTCGAAAGCGTGTTCGGCGAATTCATGGGCGGGGGCCGTGGCGGTCAGCGCCGGCCGCAGCGTGGCGCCGATCTGCGCTACGATCTCGAAATCACGCTCGAGGACGCCTTCCACGGCAAGTCCGAGGAAATCACGATCGACGTCGCGGCGATGTGCGATGCCTGCGACGGCTCGGGCGCGAAGCCGGGCACCTCGGCCAAGACCTGTGGCACCTGCGCCGGCCACGGCAAGGTCCGCGCGCAACAGGGCTTCTTCGTCGTCGAGCGGACGTGCCCGTCTTGCCATGGCGCGGGCCAGGTGATCGCCGATCCCTGTGCGGCGTGCCGCGGCGAGGGCCGGGTCGAGAAGACCAAGACGCTGACCGTCAACATTCCGGCCGGGGTCGACGAGGGCACACGCGTGCGTCTGTCGGGCGAAGGCGAGGCCGGGCCGCGCGGCGCGCCGGCCGGCGATCTCTACATCTTCCTCCATGTGAAGCGGCATGCAATCTTCGAGCGCGAGGGCACGACCTTGTTCGCGCACGCGCCGATCAGTTTCACCACGGCGGCGCTCGGCGGGGCGATCACCATCCCCGGCCTCGACGGCGAACAGCATGACGTGAAAGTCGCGGCGGGGACGCAATCTGGCCGCGAGGTCCGCCAGCGCGGCGCCGGCATGCCCGTGCTTCAGGGCAAGGGCCGCGGCGATCTGGTCGTGCGCATCTCGGTCGAGACCCCGACGAAGCTGACCGCCAAGCAGCGCGAACTGCTCGAGGAATTCCGCTGCACCGAAACCGGCGACGAATGTCCCCAGGCGCAGGGTTTCTTCCAGAAGGTGAAGAAAGCGGTCGGGGGGTGAGTCCCTAACTTCTTCTCCCTGTGGGAGAGGGACGGAGCGCCGAAGGCGCGGAAGGGTGAGGGCAGCGCGTGTTGCTCTTTCAAACCCTATCCTCAAGCTACCCTCATCCAAGCTTCGCTAAGGCGGCACGCCGCCAAGCTCCGCTATCCTTCTCCCACCGGGAGAAGGTTTCAGTTCTTTGGCACGATCGGCTCCCACAAATCCCGATGACTCTCGTCATGCCCGGGCATTCCCGGTTTGGTCAGATACCCCCGCGCGTCCGGAATATGGCTGTAGACCATCCTGAGCGGCCGTTCGTGCCATTGCAGATTGAATGCCCAGCGCACCGGGAAGAATTCCATCGACGAATAGGGCAGATGCTCGTGCACCCACCAGGCGATGCGCTTCCAGTCGTCGGGGGCGGTCCATTCGTTGGCGAAACGCGGCACCACGATGCACGCGGTCGCGCCCATCTGGCCCTGGGCATCGCGCACGTCCCAGATGTGTCCGGCGGCGCTGCGCTCGTTCGATGCGCAATTATAGCCTTTGGCATTACCCAGCCGGTTCACCTCGGCGGAGCGGTAGGCGGACCGGATCGCGATGCGTCCGAACACGTCCTGGAGCGGTTCGAGGAGATCTTCGCACAACCGGGTGCCGGCCGCGATGGCGAGATCGGGGTCGTCGGGGATGTTGGCGATCCCGTGAATCTCCGCGATGTCCGAATAGAGGAAATCGCGCATGAAAAAGGTGCGCGAAAGCTGGACCCGGCCCAGCTCGGTCAGCTTGGCGACCGTCTGCGGTTTCTTCACGCTTACGCCTCCCACCAAAACGCAGGCATAGCGATGTTGAGGGAAAGCGGAAATATACCCGAATTGAATATAGTCCCGATGCAGGACCCTTACGGCCCGCCAAATCGGGTTCCCAACCCGGCCTGACCGCCCCCGACTTTCACGGGGAGCGGTGGGGCCGATGGTTTAGAGGGAAAGGACCCCCGCCACCAGCGCCAGGCTGCCGACCGTCACCATCGTGGTGGCCAGCATCTCCATGATACGCATGGTTGCTTCTCCTTGTAGCCGGATCAGTCCGGCTGGAGAGCCATATGGAAATAGTTGCGCATCTGCGCAATATTATTTCAAGCCTTCGCAGTTGCAGCATTTGCACTCGTGTTGCCGCTGTGCATCATGCTGTGTCGATCCCGACACAGTACCGGCTCAGCCCTGGCCGAACACCCGGGCGAAGATCGTGTCGACGTGCTTCAGATGGTAATCGAGATCAAATTTCTCCTCGATCTCGCTCGGCGACAATGCCGCGGTCACTTCGGGATCGGCCTTGAGCAGCTCGAGCAGCGAGAGCTGGCCGTCCGATTCCCACACCTTCATCGCGTTGCGCTGGACCAGGCGGTACGAATCCTCGCGGCTCACCCCGGCCTGGGTCAGCGCCAGCAGCACGCGCTGCGAATGGACGAGACCGCCCATCTTGTTGAGGTTCTTCTCCATCCGCGCCGGATAGACGAGGAGCTTGTCGACCACGCCTGTCAGGCGGGCGAGCGCGAAGTCGAGCGTGATCGTCGCGTCGGGGCCGATATAGCGCTCGACCGACGAGTGGCTGATGTCGCGCTCATGCCACAAAGCGACATTCTCCATCGCCGGGATGGTCGCGCTGCGCACCATGCGGGCGAGGCCGGTGAGGTTTTCGGTCAGCACCGGGTTGCGCTTGTGCGGCATCGCCGACGAGCCCTTCTGGCCGGGCGCGAAATATTCCTCGGCCTCGAGCACTTCGGTGCGCTGGAGATGCCGGATCTCGACCGCCAGCCGCTCGATCGACGAGGCGACCACGCCCAGCGTCGCGAAGAACATCGCATGGCGGTCGCGCGGGATGACCTGGGTCGACACCGGCTCGACCGACAGGCCGAGCTTCTCGGCGACATGCGCTTCGACGCGCGGATCGATATTGGCGAAGGTGCCGACCGCGCCCGA
Source organism: uncultured Stakelama sp. (assembly GCA_964521615.1). GTDB lineage: Bacteria > Pseudomonadota > Alphaproteobacteria > Sphingomonadales > Sphingomonadaceae > Sphingomonas. The sequence goes on from CAZFTL010000035.1 coordinate 3,738, forward strand.
GATCGCGCAGGTTGCGATATCCTTGCGCGCGGCGACCAGCCGCTCGCGATTGCGGGCGAATTCGGCATGGGCCTCGGCGAGCTTGAGGCCGAAGGTGACGGGCTCGGCATGGATGCCATGGCTGCGGCCGATCGTCGGGGTGAGCTTGTGCTCCTGGGCGCGGCGCTTGAGCACCGCCAGCAACGCGTCGATATCGGCGATCAAGATGTCGGAGGCGCGGGCGAGTTGCACCGCCAGGCAGGTGTCGAGCACGTCGGACGAGGTCATGCCCTGATGCATGAAACGCGCCTCGTCCCCGACATTCTCCGCGACCCAGGTCAGAAAGGCGATGACGTCGTGCTTGGTCACGGCCTCGATCGCGTCGATCGCATCCACGTCGATCGCCGGATTGGTCGCCCACCATTTCCAGAGGGCGGCCGCGGCCTCCCTGGGGACGACGCCGAGCTCGGCCAGCGCATCGGTCGCGTGCGCCTCGATCTCGAACCAGATCCGGTAGCGTGCCTCCGGCGTCCAGATCGCGGTCATGTCGGGACGGGAATAGCGCGGGACCATGACGGGCCTTTCGAAAATGGGACGGCGGGAATGGCGCGCCGATAGCAAGCGCGCCTCCTCGCCTCAACGCCTTAACCGACGCGCCGCCGTCATCCGAGCGCCCAGCGGAACCGACCCGTGATCGGCCAGGCGAGCAAGGCGTCCTCTTCGCGCGCACCCCATCCGATATTGTGGATGATCATCGGCGACCTGGCCCCCGGTCGATCCGATACCAGCCCGATATGCGTTCCGGTGCCGGCAACCAGAGACGTAAAGATGTCGCCGGGTTGCCAGCCGGCCGGATCGCGCGGGACCGGCAGTGCGAGGTGCTGCCGGGTGAACCAGGTCGCGAGATTGGGCACGCGGCGATGGTCGATGTTGCGATCGGGGGCTCGCAGGCCCCATTTGTGCGGATAGACCGCAAATGCCGTGCGCATATCGGCGTTGACCAGCGCCTGCAGGTCGAGCCCGAACGCGTCGCGATACGCCCGGATCACAACATCGGTGCAGACGCCCTTCATTCGCGGCACATCGCCATTGGGGAAAGCGAGGGCGGTATAGGCCGAATCGTACTGGACCGTGGTGCCGATTTGCGTACGCGCCGCCCCGATCAGGCGGCGGGCGCGTGCGGTCGCGCCGATCGGTGCGCGTGCCGCCGGCGCCCGGCCGCAAGCGGACAGCATTGCGCCCATTCCGAACAATATCGTGCGGCGATCCATCATCACGCATCTTCTCTTGCCAGCAATGCTCTGATTGCGCGTTTCGGGCGCGTGCGTCGAGCCGACAAAGTGTGGCGAGGGTGCCATGGTTCCAGGAAAACGCGTCTCGATTCGTCGCAGGAATCGCACGGCTTCGGGCTGAAATGCGCCCTTATGGCGGCGGATCGACCCTTAAAAAATAAGATTTCGGACCCATATCGAAAGTCGAATGTTCTATACTGAGCCATTCGCGCAAGGTGATGCTGATCACCTTACACTATTATATAGAAATAGAAAGGAGAGTTGCCATGCTTAAGCATGCCTTGTTGGCGAGCGCCATCTTGATTTCTGCGCCGGCACTTGCCCAAAACCAGCCGCAGCCGACGATTCCGGCGCCGGACGCCAATGCTGCTCCGGCCCAGCCGCAAGCGACGCCCGCGCCGCAACCGCCGACCGCCACCAATGCCGCACCGCAGACCGCCCCGGCGCCGACGGCGGCCGTGCCGGCGACGCCCGCACCGCCGACCACGGCCGACAGCCAGCCGCAGACGATGCCGGCAACGCCGACGACTCCGGCTGCCAACGCGCAAGCTGCCAATCCGGCTCCAGCGGATCCGGCAACCGCCGCCGCGACTCCGGCCAGCCCCGCCGCCGCACCCGGCGCGCAGGTCGCCGATGTCGTGAACAGCGAATTCGGTACCTATGACAAGAACAAGGACGGCAAGCTCAGCCAGGCCGAGTTCGGCGCGTGGATGACGGCGCTCCGCACCAAGGCCGATCCGTCGATCAAGGACGATGCCGCCAACAAGGCGTGGGTCGCCCAGGCGTTCAGCCAGGCCGACTCGGACAAGTCCAAGTCGATCTCGAAGGACGAGCTGACCAACTTCCTGGCGCAGGGGCAGAGTCAGAAGGCGTCGTAACATCGTCCGATGCCCACGCAGGGGCCGCCGCGTTTTCCCCTTGGCGCGGCGGCCTTTTTTGCGTCTGCTGTCTGCGCAGGCGCTTTTCGATCAATTAGTGTTGACTAATCAATTAGTGCATACTAATCGATTGGCATGCTTCATGCCGCCCCCATCGATACCGTCATGCGCGCCCTGGCCGATCCGACCCGCCGCGCGGTGTTCGAGCAGGTTGCGCGAGGCGGGGAGGTCAATGTGGCCGCCCTGACCCGTGCCAGCGGCGTCAGCCAGGGTGCGGTTTCCCAGCATCTCAAGTCGCTGAAGCTGGCCGGTCTCGTCGCCGAGCGGCCGCAGGGGCGCAATGTCTTCTATCGTGCGACGCCCGATGGGCTCGCGCCGCTGTTCGACTGGCTGAGCCATTACGACGCCTTCTGGCGCGAGCGCTTTGCCGATCTGCGGGATTTGCTCAAGGAGATCGATTCGTGACCGACACCGTTCTGCAGGCCGACACGCGGGAAATCGTGGTCGACGAAGTGTTTCCGCATGCGCCTGCCACGGTATGGAAGACGCTGGCCACCAACGACCTGATGGGGCGCTGGCTCAAGATGACGCCAACCGGGTTCGAGCCGGTGGTCGGCAACCGCTTCACCTACAAGACGTCGCCTGCGGGCGCTTGGGACGGGACGATCCAGTGTGAGGTGCTGGAGGTCGTGCCCGGCGAGCGGCTGGCCTATTCGTGGAAGGGCGGCCACGAGGACAATGTCGGCTACGGCTCGCGCCTCGACACGATCGTCACCTTCACGCTGGAGGAAACCGAGGGCGGCACGCGGTTGCGCGTGGTTCATTCGGGCTTCGTCCTGCCGAGGAACGATACCGCCTATCGCAACATGAGCGGGGGCTGGAGCCAGGTCATCGGCCGCATCGGTTCCGTCACCGACGAACAGGCATCCGACACGGCGCATTGAACGAGCCGCTATCTTCAGGAGAATTGTCATGCAGCAGCAGCCCCGTACCGACCGGCTGGAGAACCGGCCGCCCACGGTGTCGTCGTCGGAATGGGCGTCGGCGCATGACGCCTTGCTGGTCAAGGAAAAGGCCGTCACCCGCGCCCGCGACGCGCTCGCCGCGGAGCGCCGGCAGATGCCGTGGATGGCGGTCGACAAGGACTATCGCTTCGACGGGCCGGACGGGCGCGTCGGTCTGATCGATCTGTTCGCGGGGCGCCGCCAGCTGATCGTCTATCGCGCGTTCTTCGAACCCGGCGTGTTCGGTTGGCCGGACCATGCCTGTCGGGGCTGTTCGTTCGGCGCCGATCAGGTGGCGCATCTCGCGCATCTCAATGCCCGCGACACCACGCTCGTCTATGCCTCGCGCGCGCCGCAGGACGACATCGTCCGGCTCAAGCGGCGCATGGGCTGGGATATGCCCTGGTACACGATCATCGACGATTTCGATAAGGACTTCGGCGTCGACGAATGGCACGGCCACAACGTCTTCATTCAGGACGGCGGCCGGATTTACCGCACCTATTTCATCAACAATCGCGGCGATGAGGCGATGGGCACGACCTGGTCGTATCTCGACCTGACCCCGCTCGGACGGCAGGAAGCCTGGGAGGATTCGCCCGAAGGCTATCCTCAGACGCCACCTTACAAATGGTGGAACTGGCACGACAATTACGAGGCAGAGAAGACCGTCGATCCCAAATGGGTCGAAGTGTCCGACGCGGGGGAAGCCGCATTCCGCGAAGCCAGCGCGGCGGCGAAGGGATGATCGCGGCCAAGCAGGCCGGCCCGGCCCGATGGCTGGGCCTGGCCGCGTCGCCCGTGTTCGCGGGGATGGCGATCATGACGGCCGTCGGAAGCACGCCGGCGATGGTTTTCTGTTCGGGCGGCTCCGCTTTCGGGCTCGGCGGGATGATCCCGATGTACCTGTTGATGAGCGTCTTCCACGCGACGCCCTGGCTCAGACTGGTGTCCCGCGGATTGGCGTCGGTTTGAACTCAATTCCGGTTGCAGGAGGTGTGATACATAGTATCATAACTCGATGGCGCGATTGAGCTTCCTGCCGCTGACGCTCGCCTTGGTGGCATGTTCGCCACCTCAGCCGCAGCAATTGCGCACGCTGACGCCCGAAACGCGCAAGGCGCTGGCTTCTGCGCAGCTGTTCGCCCGAAAGCTCGGCATGGCGGGGGATTGCCGCACACCGGGGCCGCGCGAACATTACGCGATCCGGGATGGAGGCCGCTTCTGGGTGGTGGATGTCGAGCCCCCGCCGCGTCCAGGCGCGACTTTGCGCCTCACGATCGCGAAGGGCAGCGACGCGATCGTCCGGGCGCAGAAGATCGGTTGATCGCCGCCGTGCTCACGCGATCTGCCAGCCGGGCGACAGGATCGGCACGGTCGCGCAGGCGGGAGCGCCGTTACGGTCCCTGCCGGCGATGTGCGCGGAGAGGCGCCGGCCGGGCGACAATCCTTCGATCGCCTGCCAGGTAATGCCGCCCAGCGGAACCTTTGCCCGGCGCTGCCATGGCGACTCGATCTGCCCCGCCATCGTACCGACATTGAGATAGACGAAACGCGCCGATGGCGGCCCTTGCACGAACGGTCCGAGCAGGCGCGGCCCGCCGTCCGTCGTGGCGCCATCCAGGGCGATATCGAAATCGAACACCAGTGCCCGCGCCGATGCGGCGACCGGCCCGATCAGATCGAACCCGGAGCCACTGCCGCGTTGCAGGGCGATCGCGACCCCCGGGATCGGATCGCCGACGACGATGCGCAGCCCAAGCACGGCCCTATCGGTGCGCATGGTGCCATTCCTCCATCAGGTCCGCCGCATCGTCGAGCCCGCGCCGTCGCGCGGCGTCGATCGCGGTCTTGCCGGCCTTGTCGGACAGCCGCGGGTCCGCGCCGTGGCGCAGCAGGATGCCCGCGACCTCGACCGCCTGGTCGTCATCCTCGGGCAGATGGAACAGCGGGGTCGGGCCGTCGCTGTCCGTGCGCACCTGATTGGCGAGCGTCGGTTCGGCATCGAGCAAGGTTTCGAGCCGGCCGGTCATGCCGAGATGGACCAGGGGCCACATGTCGCAGCTTAGTGGCGCGAGCCGTGTCGCCATGGCCGGTCGGCCGAGTATTGCCGCCCAGCTCAGCGGCGTCCCGCCCCATTTGCCCTCCCGCCGATCGATGTCCGCACCCGCCGCGATCAGCAGGTCGGCGGTGTCGATCGATCCCGACTGCACCGCGCGATGCAGCGGGCTGATGCCTTCATGATCGCACCCGCCGACATCGGCGCCGAGCGCCAGGAGCAGCGCCACCGCGGGCGCGTTGCCGAACTCGGCGGCGGCGAGCAGCAGCGCGGGATCGGCCACCAGCGACGGGTCTGCCGTGACCAGCGCCCGTGCGCTCGCTTCGTTGCCGCCCAACACCGCGGCGCGAAACGCCTCCGCTCCCTCGAGCATCACCGGCGCGGCGCCATGACGCACGAGCAACTCCGCCATGGCGGTGAATCCCGAAAGCTGGGCGAGCGCCTGCACCGGCTGGCCGGTATAAGCGTGCGGCGTATCGGGATTGGCGCCCCGTTCCAGCAACCATTCGGCGCGCGCCAGATGGTTCTGTCCGACGGCATTGCCGAGCAGATAATCGAGCGGATTGAGCGGCTGGCGTCCCCCGATGCGATAGCTCACCGCGTCGCGCCAGCGATCGGTGACGCCTTGCGCTTCGCAATGCCGCCACAACAGATCGTACCAATAGGTGTCCGACCCGACGATCGAGATATTGTAGAGCGCCTGGGTGTCGAACGGCGACGCGCCCGCCGCGATCAGCAATTCGAGCAGTTCGACCGCCTGGGGATGGCTCGGCTTGGCGCCTTCGCCCAGCCCGATCGCGCCGGTCACCAGCGTGAAGGCGTTGTCCCAGCCATCGTTGAACGAGAAATTGGGATCGGCGCCGGCTGCGAGCAACAGGCGCGCGATCGTGACCGCGTTGGCCGCGTCGAGCCGGCCATAGGCGACGAAGGCGAGCGCGGTCCAATCCTTGGGTCCGCCTTTGGCCAGCGCCGCATCGGGGTCTCGCGCCAGCCGCCGCTCGACCTCGGCGACGTCGCCGCACGTCGCAGCGGCGAACAGGCTGTCGCGTGCGATATCGGGATAGCGGGCAAGGATGCGCCGCGCGGTCGGCGGGCTGCCTTCCCAGCCATGGTGCAGCAATTGATCGATCCGCTCGGCGTGGCTCTGGCGATCGAGCGCCAGGTCGGCGATCATGGCATTCAACGCGATCCAGTTTTCGCAGCCGAAATCGAGCGCCGTTGCGTGCTGGACGTCGCGTAGCGCCGGTTCGGCGGACAAGGTGGCGCCGGTGGCGTTGAACCGGGCGATCGCGTCGGCGTCGCCCGCGCGAATGGCTTTCAGCCAACGCTTGGCGTCCTTGCGCAGGGTATCGAGACGGGTTTTGGGCGTGAGAATACGAGGCATCTGAAACCTTCCTTCCAATGGCCAGACGTCCGCTTACGAAGGGCCGGAAGAAGGGTTCGTAAGTATCGTTCTCAGCTGGATGGGAGAAGCTCCCTTGCCGCGGACAGGAGGCGCTCCAGATGCGCTCTGGGGCGGGAGTATCGGGGATGGGGGCGGGGGAGTCAACGAGGGCGAGCGGTATCGCGGCGGCAACTCGCTTGCAAATTAGTGCATTTAGTAAACTGGCACCGTAATTCTAATTATGGAGGATAGATAGCATGTCTGAATTAATGAGAAAAGTTATTCGGGTAAGTTTGATAGTACTCTTGGTTATATGGACATTGGTATTTACCTATTTAATACTGATGGAGTATACTTTTTTCGACGCTGCGCCGTTTGGGCGTGTCGCTAATCTGACGGTCGCCGGCATGGCGCTCCACGTGTTAGCGCTATTGGTGTGGCTGGGGCTGGCATTTGCTATACGAGCGACGTCTAGGCGTAATCGTGACTAAATTACGAATTGAATTACGGTGATGGTGTGGACGGCGCTCTGTTGAGGGTTTGAGTCGGCGATGCC
>CAZFTL010000036.1:0-9841 GCA_964521615.1 uncultured Stakelama sp.
TTTCTTCCTCGAACCCCGGATTGGGGCTGGACTGTCAGGATATGTCGCCGAGATCGGTGCGGCGTTCCTGTGCGCCGACCTTGACGTCACCAACGAGCCGCGTCCCGACCATGCCGCCTATGTTGCCCATTGGCTCGAGATACTGGCGAACGATGCCCGCGCCTTGTTCGCCGCGTCGAGGCTCGCCACCCAGGCCGCGACCTATCTGCACGACCTCACGGTCGGCCAAACCAACTGACCGTCAGCCTCTCCATCCGGAGAGGCTGCTTTTTTGCGTCCAAAATGGGCGCGAAAGCCGGGCAGGGCGTTGTGCGGTCTATGCGGCGTGCCAAGCCGCTCATCGTGAGGAACAAGCGCATGGAACCCGACGACCTCTTGAGTCACAATTTCATATCGTCGGCATCGGCTGACGGGCTTGCCGTGACGATCAACGGGACCAGGGAATTCCGGCCTTGGGACCGCGTGATCGCGGCCAGTGCGACCACCGTGAAGCATGGCCCGGCGGACATCTTCGTGCTCGCCATCGTCTTCGATGATGTCAGGACCTTCGTGCTCGGAGAGATCGAGGCCGCCTGGTCGCAGATGGTCGAGCTTCTCCACGCCTGCCTGCCGGGGGTCGAGCCCTTCACGTCCTGGGGACCCCAGCTCCTGACCGAGCCGGGCGTGCTGAACCTGTTCGAGCGCGAGGCGTGACCTCACCGGTGCCGCGCGCGGCGCCGTGCAGCACACCTGTAACTGCGCGATCATGGCGATATGGATGTCTCCTATTTCGCCGAAACCAATCACCACCAAAAGTTCGTTCGCTTTGGGATCCGCCAGGCCGATCGCCTGAGCCATATGTACGTGATCGGCGCGACCGGCGTCGGCAAGTCGACCTTGCTCCGGGCGCTTGCCCAAGGCGATCTCAATGCCGGCCGCGGGTTCGCGCTCATCGATCCCCATGGCGATCTGGCCGAGCAGGTGCGCGACGCCGCGCATGCTGGCGGCCGGCCCTATCTCTATCTCGACGCGGCCGATCCCAACCAGCCCTATAGCTATAACCCCTTGCGCCGGGTGCGCGACGACAAGATCCCGCTGGCGGCCTCCGGGCTCATGGAGGCGATGAAGATGCTTTGGCACGACGCCTGGGGCGTGCGCATGGAGCATCTGCTGCGCAACTCGCTCCACGCGCTCATCGAGCGCGACGGCTCGACGCTCCCGGACCTGCTCCAGCTCTATACTGACAAGAACTTCCGCCAGAGTGTCGTCGCGCGCATCCGTAACGACACGGTGCGCTCGTTCTGGCGCGACGAATTCGCCCATTACCCCGACCGCTATCGCGCCGAGACGCTGGCGCCGATCCAGAACAAGATCGGGGCGCTTCTTACCGACCCCCATGTCTATCGCTGCTTCGTCGACGGCCCGGAGCCGCTCCGGTTCCGCAAGCTCATGGACGAGGGCGGTATCCTGATTGCGAACCTCGCCAAGGGCCGGCTCGGCACCGACAGCTCGAACGTGCTCGGCAGCATCATGGTCGCGACGATCGCCATGGCCGCGCTCTCGCGCGCCGAGGCGCCTGCCGACACCCGCCGCCCCTTCTTCCTCTTTGTCGACGAGTTCCAGTCGTTCACGACGCTCGCGTTCGCCAACCTCATGCCCGAGCTTCGCAAGATGGGATGCGGGATCATCGCCGCGAACCAGTATCTCCATCAGCTCGCCGAGGATGTCCGGCATTCGGTGCTGGGGAATGCCGGGACGCTGGTTTCATTTCGTGTCGGTGCCGACGATGCCGCGGTCATCGCACGGTTCATGCAGCCCCGGTTCGGGCCGCTTGATCTCGTCAATCTGCCCAACCACCACTTCTACCTGCGGCTCATGATTGATGGGGCGCCGAGCGTGCCGTTTAGCGGGCGGGTGTTGGCACAGTTCTAAAAGAGCGTCGAGAAAATTGTCGGGTCAAAAGTTAGATAAAAATTCTCTCTTTTCCGAGCACGGTCGATCGAAACGGAAATACCATTTATAATTCAATTATCGAACCTCGCGTTCATTCGTCAACTCGTCAATATCAATCACGACTTCTACTGATATACGATGGAATAAATGGAAATATCAAATTCAGCCGGCCTATAAATATTTGGCCGTAGCCCCCGGGACTGAAGTTGGCGACGAGTGTCGCGAGACGGGATCGAGGTCCCAAGTAGAAAATATCAACCACGCCCTTCGGGGCACATAAACCTTGTCTGAAGCTCTTTAATTTTTGAAATACGATCATCGCCGTTTTCATATCCGGTAAGCGATGTCAATTCTCCCAAATATCGACATGTCGTCACCGGATCAGTCAAACAAATGACTCGAAAAGATTTTCCGTGACCTTCAGATATTTCCGCCGCGCCAAATTCCGTTGGCCCTCGTGTGGGTCTGCGCCTATCGCATTTATACCGCCAGGACATCTTGGCAATATTACCAAAGGCCTTTTTGTCCACAACGACATAGGTGTCAAAGTAGTCAAACGGAATTTCCACTTTTTCTTTCGTCGTAATATATACTATTGGAAAGGGCTTGTCATGTGCTCCAGTAGCTTGCACCCTTATCCAAGACTTTGAAGTGTAATGAAAGTAAGGTGCGTTTTTCGCTGGATGTATTAAAGCTGACGATGTCATGGCGATTGCGAGCGCGATATTCATCAATTTGCCTCCGAAATTGCCTTGCGCTGATACGCGCTTGATTTCTGTATGGTTAAAGGCATTATGCCAACCGACATACCTGGCAAAACTTGATACCCATAGTTAAATGTGGCCATCTCGTTAAATACACCTGAGCTATTTCTCACTATAAGAGAGAGTTCGTACAGATGGCTTAGGCCGACCTTCATATCGATATTAGACAATCCGGGTTCATCGGTAAATATCTTGCCGTTGTTAATAGATGGATATTTCTGAAAATCATCGTTACTATAATAGGTCGCTCCAGGGTCTAGGTATTGGCTAGTTTTAGTTCCGCTCTGTGAAACGGTTACGTTCTGGGTCCAGTTAGAGTCACCTTTGCCGTTATAGGTCAATTTAATATCTACAAACCCGAAACCGCTCTTGTCGCCGCCATATCGGTTGACGGTTATGGTTTCACCGTTGGCCAGAAGGACCATGCTACCGCCCGTAAGCTGAGCTCCCAGGCAGCTTGGTGTCGGACTGCTGGCGCATGAGACTATTTGGTCCACGGAGGCGGTCGATATGCCTGGCAGGGCGGACTCGACAGCCTTGGATAAGGCCTCAACGTCAATGGTCGCACTCATTGTCCCCAGCCCGGGAGAGCCCGGGCTGGCCGACCCCGTGCAACTAATGCTTCCAGTACACTGCCAATTGAGCTTGTAGAGGCCGCTCGGATCGGTGTGGTTGACCGGATCGCCACCGACATAGTTGTACCAGTTGCTTCCGTCTCCATATCCAGCTGGGTCGGTCTGCATGAACCGACCCAAGGTAGGCGAGTAGATGCGCGCTTTGTAATAATACATGCCGAGCTCAGGCAGCCACGCCTGGCCAGTATATTGACGCCGAAACGCGTTGCTGGCACTCGGGATGCCGAATTCGTCGTAGGTGTTGACACCCACCACGTTGCCCGATGAATCGGTCCCGGCAATCACCGAGCCGCGCTCGTCGGTGACGAGCCAAGTCTTGGTGCCGCTCCCACTGATCTCGAGCAGTTCCTCATCCGCGCCTGCTCCTTGGATATAGCGTTGCGTCAATACTCCAGACGAGGCGAGGTACGACGCGATCTGCTGATTGCCATCGTAGAGATTCTTAGATGCCGCGACTGATGCGCTACTCGACTGATAGAGCCGCATCAGCGGGTCGTAGGTCAGGCTCGCTGCGTTCGGTCCCGTCAGCAGCAAATTCTCCGAGCTGTAGGTATAAGCGCTGCTCCCCGAACTGGTCAGGTTGCCGCGCGCGTCATAGCCGAACGTCGTGCTGGTCGCCGCGCTATATTGGTTCAATCCGTTTGACGTGTAGTTGCGCGCCACGTTCGTCGCCCCGGTCCACGAATATATGGTGTTTGATCGCGTCGTGGAAATAATTTGCGATGCAGAATTGTAGCTGAAGCCGAGCGTTAGATCGTTGGCCGCCCCGGTGAGATCAGAGGCCAGCGACGACAGCCGCGAGACGGGATCGAACCCATAGGTCGTGACCACCCCGTTGCCGCGCGTCAGCGTCGTGCGCCGACCGAGATCGTCATAGGCATAGGTTCCGAGCGTCGTCGTGCCGTTCTCCTTGATCGTCGTGACCTCACCTGTAACCTGATAATCGTAGGTCACGTAATAGGCGTCGGGCCAAGTCAGTCGCGTCCGCCGTCCAGCGACATCATATTGGTAGCTCACCGTCCCGAGTGGGCTAGTCTGCGTCAGGTTGCGGCTGAGCGCGTCATAGGTGGACGACAGAGTCTGCGCCGAGGTCGCCACACTCGTTGGGCGACCCAGTAGGTCATAGCCATAAGTAACGTCGGGCTCGGTGCCTGGCAGATCCTTCGTGATCAGTCGGTTCAAATTGTCATAAGTGTAGTTGATCGTCAGCGTTCCGCCGCGCAGCAAACGACTAGTGACATTGCCGTTCGCGTCATAACCGAGTTGCTCGTAGTCGGTCGTTGAGCTCGTTCCGGAGCCCTTGGTCGGTGACGGATAGTTAGTTTTCGACAACCGATCGAACCCATCATAGGCGTAGCTTGTCGTGTTGTTCTCGCCGTCGGTCGCGGTCGCGATCTTGCCGTTATCGGTATAGGTCGCAATTACATCATCAGACGCGATGGCCGTGCCGTACGCTGACGTCGTCTTGGTGATGCGATTGGCGTTGTCATAAGTCAATTTGGTGATGCGATCGGCATCGCCAGTGCCGGTCGTCGCCGTGCAGGCCGAGGCAGGTAGCGAAGCATAGGTGCTCGGCTTCATCCGTACCGCGGTACAGTCGAGCCGGCCATCGATGTCGTAGCTATATTGGGTCAGCGCATAGGTCGTGCCGCCGGCGGTGAGCGCAACCTGCGACTGGCGGTCCGCGGCATCCAGCGTCGTCGCCGTCTGCTGGAGCGACGTAAAGGCCGACCAGTCGGTGTCTGTGGTGCCATTGACCGTGCCCAGCTCGACCAATGTGGCGATGCCGCGATCGTTATAGGTCGTCCGCACCGCCCGGCGCTTCAGTGCCCCCGCGCCATCCGGGTCCGCGCTGATCGCGCCGACCCGCTCGCGATCGGCGTCATAACGATAGGTCGTAGTATCGGCCGTTCCCGACAGCGGGCCATCGACGGTAACGACGTCACCCACATCGCTATAGGTTAGGGTCGTGGTCGCGCTCAGGCTGTTGTCGCCGGCGGCTTTGGTCACGGTCGTCGGCAGCAGGTTGCTGTTATAGCCGATCGTCGTCTTCACCTCGTCGGCCGTCCCGACGCACGATGCAGTTGTCTGGCAGGTCGATGTGCCCGTCAGCAACTGCACGCCACTGGTGGAGGTATAGCTGTACGTGACCTTGGGACGGACGCCGCCCACCGTGGCCGCAGGTGCGGTCACCGTGGACACGTTTCCGGTCGTCGTATCGTAGGTGTAATCGGTCTGATTACCCTTGGCGTCCTTGGTCCAATTGGGCTGATTGCAGGTGACCGCGTTCGTGCACGTCGTGTCATAGCCTGCATCGAGCACGATATCCGACAGGCCCGATCCGCTCTTCGCGACGTTGCGTGTCTCGGTCACGTTGCCGCGCGCGTCATAGGTATATTGGGCGTAATTGCCTTCCGGCGCTGTCGCCCGAGTAACACGGCCGCTCGTGTCGTATTGCCAGCTCGTCGTCTTGCTGAGCGGGTTGGTCATGCTCAGCATCCGGTTCGACGCGATGTCGAACGTATAGACCGTGGCATGACCGCCTGGATCGGTCACCGTCGTCGTCCGCACGCCTGACACATCGGCATAGCCATAGGTCGTCGTGCCGACCGGCGTCGTCACGCTTTGTACGCGATTGGACGTGTCGTAGACGATCGTGATGTCTTCAGCGGTCTTGCCGGGGCGGATGATGCCGGTGACACCTGGCGCCGTCATACGATATTGCGTCGTGCGGTTCATCGTATCGCTGATGGTGTAGTAGCTGTTGCCGGCGCTGTAGGCCGAGCCGAACACTTGTATTCCGACCGTCGCGGCATTGTTCATCGTTACGTCCGTAACGCCGCCCCAATCCTGCCATTCCTCGGTCGGCGGAATGGAGGCGGGATCCCACATCGTCGAATCCCAGTTTCCGTAATCGAAGGTCACGTGATAGCCGGAAGCGTTGGTGACCGAAGCAATGCGATAGGCATATCGATGCTGCGTGCAGATGGTGCCGCCGCCGCCCGGCTTGGTCGCCGCGCAATAATAGAGGCTGGCATAAGAATAGGTCAGCGTCTGGCCGTCGGGGCGGGTTATATCCGTCACGAGACCCGTGAAACTGCCGTAAGGATAGGTGCCGGCATAGGTCTTGTTGAAATGGGCGACCGTCCCGTCTGCCATCGTGTAGGTGTAGACGCTGCCGCTCAACGACAATGTTGCACCGTTACCCTCAGTCGACGTGTAAGTGGTGCCGGAAACGGTGAACCGGTCGCTCGTGCCGCCGAAGGTGGCATAGGCCGAGCCGCCACCGTCAGAGAGGGTCGCGACGAGATTGTCGCCCCAGCCACCAGCACCCCGGATCACTTTTCTCCAGCTCATGCCCTGGGGCGCAGCCTGGCCCGCCGACATCGCAGGCCCATCCACGTTCATCGTGCCCAGGAACAGGTCGACGCCATTGGCATCGATCGATTGTCTGACAGGCGACGGACTGGAAACCTGCGCCATGGCGGGCAGGGCGAAACCGGCGCCCACGATAGTGGTCGAAGCAAGAAAGGCGCGCGCGAACTTATGGCCGAACATGGTTCGTCATCCCCCTGGGATTTAGAGCAAGAATGAAATGGAAGAACGCGCGTCAGGGCGCGCCGGTGACGTTCACGTTGACGCGGTTGTCGGCCTTGTCGAAGCTGTAATTGGCCACGACGTTGTTGTTGACCGTGCCCGAATGGACGACCTGGATCAGCCGCCCCTTGGCATCATAGGTGTAATTGACCGTCTCCGACGCCCCGGCCAGGCCGGATGCCATCGCGGCAAGCACTATCGAACCGGCGCAAACAGTCAGCGCCGTAGCTAATCGAGCCATCGCAATTCCTCTGATTCGGAAGGCACAGGATTTGCCTCTTTTTCCAACTTCGCAACGAAGACCGTGCCGCAGCAGAAACAAATCGCATTCATTTTGAACGTAAATTGCCCGAGGTGCGGTCGTGGGGAGCCACCGAGGTGCGGCCGCTAAGGCGAAGAGGCCCGTTATCGTCCAACTGCGAGTGCGGGCGCCTTCGCGCAAAGCGTCTTGGTGAATCCCTTCCTCTGGCTGCACGCGTAGCGCCCAAGCGGCGTGTCGGCGGTCCACCGCTCCGGGTCGCTACGGGTGTCGAGATCTGAAATCTTGATGGCGTTCGCGTCGATATCGCCGCCGCCGATGGCGAATGCCGTCGCCAGCTTTCTCACCGCTCGATTGCCGGCGTTCTTGCCGAGCTTGTGCGACAGGACCGTTTGGCCGCCGAGCGCGCCCATACTGGCTGCACCCATGAGCAAGGGAGGGGCCATGCACCCGGAAAGCAGACTTGTCGCGGCAACCGCGATCCCAACGGACATCCTCATCGATATTTCCCCCTAATGACGAAAGGGAGAAATCTCCTTTTTCGGAATGTCGGTCAATAGGGAGTTTTGCACTATTACAAAACTCCCTGCGATTGGGCGGGCGCAATGCCCCAACCTCGCAAGTCCGCCTTCGAAGAGCCGTATATCGCGATCATCGATCGCTTGAGCGACCGGCGCCAGGAATTGACCATCACGCAAGCCGAGCTGGGGGAGCGTTTCGGCGAGGATCAGTCGTTCATCAGCCGGGTCGAACGCCGCCAGCGTCGGATCGATGTATGGGAGTTCGTGCGCCTCTGCCGACTGCTCGATCTCGACCCCTCGGCCGTACTCCGCGACGTTGGTGGCGAATACCCGGCGTAGCGCCCTTGGGTGCGCAACCGCCAGTAAAACGACCTATTTACGCCACCGCGATGTTCTTCGTGCCTTCGGGTGTCTGCCAGGGCTTTGTAACCAGTTGCGAGAGGGTGTCGCGCGGCACCCGCCAATTCGCCCCGAACCGTGCTTCGGTCGCTGCCGCGAAGCGTTCCTGATAGGCTGGCGCGCTTTGCCGCTCGATAAGGGCGAGGATGTTGCGGGCGTGCGTTTCGCTGGTGGTAACGGTAAGGATGTGGAGGTTGGGGAGGCCCCACCAGCGCCGGTACGTTCGGTCGGCCAGCAAGGCGAGATAGCCGGCGATCTTCCGCCCCAACGAGCTTTGGGCCAGATTGGTACGCTCGAGGCTTTCGGTATTGCGGTCGATCTCGACTGCGAAGAAGCGGAAGCCGGCGCCGGGATAGTGGAAGCCGAACAGGCCGTCGGGGATGAGCGTTCCTCCGCTGGGTAACGGAACAGCCAGTGGATTAGGCGCGCGGCGGGCGCTTTCGCATTCGGGGCGCGCCAGTATCTCGCCGAATGAGATGTAGCGAAGATCAAACGTAGGCGCGGTGAGCTCGATCGACGCCATGACACAGGCGGTCATGAGCCGATGGACGAACGGATCGGTGCGGGGCACGCGACTGGCCTGATTGCCGCGCTCGGCGAGCGCAAACCGGGCCCTGGGAGCCAGATCGTAGACGAGATGCTGATAGCGGGCCTCGTAGCCCGAAAATTGCTGCGGCGGTCGCGTGAGGTATGGCCCGCGCGCGTCGCCGTTATAGAACTCGGTCAGGCGGTTCTGCAGGTGCGTGCGATCACGCCGCAGATGCCTGGTGAACTCATAGAGGTAGTTGGAGGGCAGGGGGCCGTTTCGGTCGATCGCCTCGAACAGGAGATGGTCGGCCTCGGTGAGCGCCAGCCGCCGCACCACGGGGTCTGGCGGTGCCGTTCGCAGGCGGCGTTGGAGGGTATCCGTAGTCATGGGGCGTCCTCGCCAAAGTGAGGACAGCTCTCATATGCATGATACCGGGCGTCGTAACGGGTCGGGATGCGCTGCTATCCGCACCCTGCGCAGCCATGGGCTGGCATGCGTCGCTGCACTATTTTCACCATTCCGGCGAAATATCCTCGTCCGGCATCGTGGACGTCGATGGCGCGGTCGGCGCTGACGCCGGCTTGGGCGCGATCGACACACGCTCTCGATTGGCAGCGAGCAGCGCTTCGTACGCGGCCGACGATAGTTGCGGAAGCCGGGGCGGGCGCTCGATCGGGATCGATACGGCCTGCGGCGTGACGTTCCTGATATGCGCGGCGAAATGGAAGCGCGGCTGGTTCAGGATGAATTCGGGCGTGGTACGCATCTCAGGCGCCATCGCGCGGGCGTCGGCTGCCGACAGGCTGGCGGCGAACTTGATGCTGGTATTGGCGGCAAGCGAGGATTTGAGGCTGCCGGTCGCCTGATCGAGATACTGGTGCCCGAACACGCACCCGCATTTGTATTTGCGGGCCTCGGTCAGAAGATCGTCGATGTTGCTGCTGAAGAAGGAGGCGGCCTCGTCGACGATGAGGAAAGTCGGCTTGCGATCGCGTTCCGTAATTGCGGCGCGCTCGAGCACGGCCTGGAGCACGAGCGAAATGAACAGCCGGCCGAAGGTCGAGGAATTCTCCTTGAGGAAATCCTTGGCGGTATCGACCAGGATGATCGCGCCGCGGTTCATCTCGGTGAAGAGGTCGATCCTGGTCTCTTCCGACGTAAACAGCCGGGACATAGTCGGTGTGTCGATGATCGCCTGGGGCCGG
>CAZFTL010000037.1:0-8658 GCA_964521615.1 uncultured Stakelama sp.
CAGTGCTAGCTTTGCGTACCGTCACTTATTGCACTGAAAACGAGGAGACCCCGATAGCGGACCGATGGCGTCACTGTGGTCACGCCATCCAGCAATGTCCCGCCGATGAACTGCACGGGTAGACGCAACCCCAGCATGTTGTAGCTGATTAAATTGATTTCATGAAAATTGCTCAAAAGCAACAAAAGATCAAAATGATCTTAACAATCGAATTATTTTGATTCGATCTATCTACAATCAATGATGGTCTTGGTCTAAAGAAAAACCTATGTCAAGCATTGAACGCGCTATCGAAATCGCATCGTCTGCTCACGCTGGACAACGTGACAAGGCTGGACAGCCCTACATCTTTCATCCGCTGCGGGTCATGCTTCGCGTCAACAGCGAACACGAACAGATGGCAGCGGTTTTGCACGATGTTGTTGAAGACACATCAGTGACCATTGAACGCCTTGAACAAGAGGGATTCCCGGCTGAAGTCCTTCGGGCGATTGCTGCGCTCACGAAGCTTCCCGGTGAAACGCGTCTTGACGCCGCTATGCGTGCTGCGGCTGACCCGGTTGCCAGAGTCGTAAAGCTTGCCGACAACGCCGAAAACATGGACTTGTCACGCATCCCGAATCCGACTGACAAAGACTACGCGCGGTGTCGCGAGTACGAAGAAGTGCGTGCCGTTCTCTTAGCTGCAACAAGACCCTAAACGCGCCTGCGTCGATGGAACAAGAAAACACCTTATCCACCTTGTCCGCAGCGCAACGCCTGCGGCTGGCGTTCATCGAATTTCGGGTCTGGTTCTATGGCGAGGTTGCCCGGAAGCACGTACTGGAACGCTTCGAAGTGGCGACTGCCGCAGGTACCCGCGACCTTATGCTGTACAAGCACCTTGCGCCCCATAACGTCAGCTACGAACAAAAGCAGTATCGGTACCTACCGACTTTCCAGCCCTTGTTCCAACACGATCCGGACAAGGTTCTCGCAGCACTGACCACGGGGACAAATGCGGCTGACACCGGCACCAGCAGCGAAACCATTTCCCATGCCGCGCCCAAGCGTCTGAACCAACCAGACCTCAAAACCCTTGCCACCGTCACGCAGGCCATTTACAAGGGGCAGGTACTTGGACTCACCTACCTGTCCATGAAAAAAGGCCCCAGCCCACGGGTCATCGTGCCCCACTCGCTGGTTGATTCGGGGCTGCGCTGGCACATCCGGGCCTTTGACCGTACCAAGGGACATTTCCGCGATCTGGTACTGACTCGCATGGAAGACGTGTGCGCCTTGGTGGATTGCAGTCCCCCTGCCCCGGACGAACTGATCGGCGCTGACACGCACTGGAATCAAATGTTGACGCTGACCCTGATCCCCCATCCATCACGCACGCATCCGGAAGTGATTGCGAAAGACTTTGGTATGCGCGAAGGTCATTTGAAAGTGTCGCTGCGCGGCGCAGTCGCTGGTTACGTGATGCGCCAATGGCAAGTAGATTGCAGTCCAGACGCATGTATGCGGGGGCAGGAAATCAGGTTGCGACTGGCTGACCCGGCGGAACTCGAAGGCGCTGGCAGCGCCGCACTGGCCCCCGGATATGTGACACCTTAATGAACAGCCACGTTCAACATGACTGATTCGAAAGGGAAAATGATGACGACACAGAACGCGGATGGACAACCATCAACACCGCTTTCGATTGAGGATGACTTGGCGGCACATTCAGCCGACCTAATCGTTTTTTCGCGCTATCTAGAGCGATTGCCCGGGCGCGTCAGGGTTGACGTGAAAGATGCCGAACATGGTGCTGACGTTTACGCTGTGTACTCGAATGACGCAGGGGGCTTCCGCTACAAGTTCGCCCGATTCATCGCCGATGAAGACGGGTTCGACGTCAAAAGTGACGCGTTTTACGCTGGAATCCATGCAGCATTTCGAGATGCAGCTCCAGCATCGACTTACATCGGATTTCGCGGCTGTGGACGTTTCGCTATTGCACCGCTGATCCAAGTCGCAAAGTTGTATGAACGCTTTGGCCGTGGAATTTTCCAAGATGGAAAGTTAAAGCCAAGTCCATGCACAGAAATTGAAATGAAGTATGGCAGAACGATCGACATCTTTCGAACCAGTGCGCCACTGAAATAACACCACATCGCACACCGCAGGAAGAGACATGTCCAAAATAAAGTCCAAGTTTCGGCCAAAAGTCAAAAAACCAACTGCGCAGCAGACTTGGTGCGTTGATGTGTATGAACACCAAAAGGATTGGGGACAGCGGCTGGAAGATCATTTCGAATTTTCCAGTGAAGAAGACGCATTGGAATACGCCCGCAAGGCAAATTTAGAGTTTGCGAAAAATAGCAGCGCAGATGACTTCGCGCTGGCGCATCCGCCATACAAGAAAAGGGAGAACTGATGTCTAGCAATAAGGCCACAGAAGAAATCAACCGTGTCGATGCGATTTCAGCGTTGTTGTGGAAGCTTGATCCTATGCGGACGGGTTGCACAGGCGATGAGGCCATGCGCGACGAATACGATTTTCAGGCCGAAGAAATTGCATCATTGATGGGCATCGGTGTTCCCCTTCGGACAGCCGTTGTCCAAGTGTTCGACAAATGGTTCTGGGAAGACTGCCTGATTTCCGGCACTGATTCCAGCCGCCTCGACGCCATCGTAGAAAAAATCTCAAAAATTAATCGCTGATCCGACAATGACCGACACCAGCAAAAAATCCCCATTAACCGCGATCCTTGACGCGTATCGTGACGCATCCGTTACTGAGCGCGAAAAGGGAACTTACGCTAGATTGGGTTATGGAACGTCAATCAGTCAAAACCGACAAGGCCAGCGGCATCGTGAATGACGCGAACGACTGGGCCATTGAAACCATGGACAATCCGAAGTACCCGTTGGAATTGTTTCAGCGTGTTGTGACTGTCAGTCTGGAAACCCAGAAAATTGTGGCGGCACTGCCCAAGTTGGATATTTAAAAAGGCCCACGGTGCATTCCTCAAGGCGGAGCTGAAGGAGGCGCCATGGCGATCCGTCTGCGTTGCGACGCCTTAAAAATGATGTGTGCCCTTAGATTCCACTCATGTGCACGACTGCGAGTGCAAGGGTCAAATTTACGCAAACACTGCGGTTGATGGAGGAAGATGATGAGTCGTTATCGAGAAAAATATCGAGGCATTGCTTACGAAATCCGTGACTCGTATGTAGGGTTTCCCGGATTCGCAACTGCCATTGTTGGAACGTTTGAGGGCGGGGATCGCCACGTGATCAATGCTGAAACTTACGAAGAGCTCACTCAGGAAATTGATGCCTACCTTGATGCAAAAAAAGTTCTGAAAGCCGGGAGTTCCGGCGTTGCAACGGGACAAACAGACGCCGACACGCATTGAACCAATGGGTGATCGTAAGATAGCCTTGCATCGCCCGCACTCGTATTCAATAGAGGGTGTGCAGAATTTTGTGTAAACGGACAATCCACCGCCGGCGCAAGCCGGCTAGTCCGTAAGCACAATGAGCACCAAGAAACACGACGTACCGCAAGAACTGCTGGCCCAGCTGCTGGCCGATTACAAGAAGCCTGAAGACCTGATTGGCGAGAACGGTCTTCTCAAGCAGTTGACCAAGCTGCTGGTAGAGCGAGCCCTCCCGAGTTCGACACTTGGAGCGCATTTTGGGCCTCAGGCGTGCTGACGAGGTCATATGAATCAAGCACTTGCATACCCAGAAGAGGCTGTTTTCTCATTTTCATGTAGTGCCAATACATAAGAGTGTTGTAGTTTTATATTGCACTGGCCGGCGCTATACTCCAGCGCATGTTCATCAAGGTCTCCACCTCTGGCGGTCACCGCTATGCGCGGCTGGTGGAGTCCTTTCGCAATGAGGACGGCCAGCCGCGCCAGCGCACTGTAGCCACCCTCGGGCGCATCGACGAGTGCGGTGGCCCGCTCGACGCGCTGCTCGCTGGCCTACTGCGCGCCAAGGGGCGACCGGCTGCTGATAGCGATGCACCGCAACTGCGCTTTGAATCGGCCCTGGCGCTGGGCGATGTCTGGGCACTTCATGAGTTGTGGCACGAGCTGGGTTTCGATGGGCTTGGCGCCGTCTTTCGCCGTGCGCGCTTCACCAACCCTGTTGAACACGCCATCCGCGTGATGGTCTTCAACCGGCTGTGCGATGCCGACTCCAAACTGGGGGTGCTGCGCTGGCTCACGAGCGTGAGCATGCCCGGCATCGATGGGGACAAACTCACGCACCAGCAGCTGCTGCGCAGCATGGATGCGCTCATGGATCACCAGGCGGCCGTGGACGACTGTGTCGCCGCTCTGCTGCGCCCACTCATCGATCAGGAGCTGTCGGTGGTGTTCTATGACTTGACCACCATCCGCGCCGAGGGTCTGAGCCAGCAAGAGGGAGATGTGCGGCGCTTTGGGATGTCCAAGGAAGGGATCATTGCGCGCCAGTTCATGCTGGGCGTGGTGCAGACGGCGGACGGGATGCCGATCTACCACGAGGTGTTTGATGGCAACACGTCGGAGGCACCAACGCTGGAGCCCACCCTCAAGAAGGTGCTGGCGCGCTACCCGCATATCCGCCGCCTGGTGGTGGTGGCCGATCGGGGTTTGCTGTCGCTGGACAACATCGAGGCACTGACCCAACTGCAGGTGCCAGGCAAGGCAGTGGACAGAAGGCCTCTGGAGTTCATCCTGGCCGTGCCTGGCAGGCGCTATGGCCAGTTCGTTGATCTTTTGCCAGCCATGGATCCCCAGGCCAAGAACACCGCCCAGG
Source organism: uncultured Stakelama sp. (assembly GCA_964521615.1). Lineage (GTDB taxonomy): Bacteria > Pseudomonadota > Alphaproteobacteria > Sphingomonadales > Sphingomonadaceae > Sphingomonas. The sequence continues at coordinate 4,786 of CAZFTL010000037.1, forward strand.
ATGACCCGTCCAAGGACATCGTCACCGAGTGCCAATGGCAAGGCCACCGTCTGGTGGTGGCACACAACCCCAAGCGGGCGGCCGAGCAGACGCAGGAGCGGCTCTCGCGCATCCAGGCACTGGAGCTGCGCGCCGCGCAGCTCGCTGGCAAGCTCGACGCGCAGGATGCAGGCCAGGTCAAGCGCGGGCGCAAGCTTTCTGACTCGGGGGCCAAGGCCAGGTTCTTCCATGAGGTCAGCGACGCACATCTGGCGCGCATCATCAAGGTAGACCTGAAGTCCGATCTGTTCACCTACGAGATGGACGAGGCGGCATTGGCCAGGGCCCAGCTCATGGATGGCAAGCTGATGCTGGTCACCAATGTCCAAGACCTGCAGGCCGATGAGGTTGTGCGTCGCTACAAGTCACTGGCCGACATTGAGCGGGGCTTTCGGGTGCTCAAGTCGCAGATCGAGATGGCGCCGGTGTACCACCGCCTGCCCGAGCGCATCAGGGCGCATGCCAGCATCTGTTTCATGGCACTGATCCTGTATCGGGTGATGCGCCAGCGTCTGAAGCGGGCGGGCAGCGATCTATCTCCCGAGTCCGCCCTGGCCGACTTGCGCCGCATTCAGCGGCACACCGTGCGCATTGACAACGGCGAGCCCATCCAGGGTGTCTCCACCATCCATCCACGCCAGGCTGATGTCCTGGCAGCCCTGAACGTCAAGAAACCCTCGCACGATGCCCAAATGAGTCTGCTGTAGTGACAATTTCAAGAGGCTGGTTCAAGCAAATCAATAACTTGCAGCGTTTGGTGTCGAACTCGGGAGCCCTGGACGCCGAGCTGACCGAGCATCTGGGCCACGAACGCCATGAGGCGGTGGCCAACCCCACTGGCAACACCCGTAACGGCAAGAGCAAGAAGACGCTCAAAGGTGACTTCGGCGAATTGCCCATTGAGGTGCCACGCGACCGTCACGGCAGCTTCGAGCCGCAACTCATCCCCAAGCACCAGACCCGCTGGGCGGGATTTGACGACAAAATCATCTCGTTGTACGCGCGCGGCATGACGGTGCGCGAGATTCAGGCTCACCTCCAAGAGATGTACGGCACCGAGGTCTCGCCCAGCCTGATTTCCTCGGTGACGGATGCTGTGGCCGATGAAGTCAAGGCCTGGCAGGCCCGTCCGCTCGATGCCATCTATCCCATCGTCTACCTGGACTGTATCCACGTGAAGGTGCGCGAAGGTGCGGTGAGCACCAAGGCGGTGTACCTGGCCATCGGCATCACCATGACGGGCGAGAAGGAGGTGCTGGGTCTGTGGCTGGCGCAGACCGAGGGTGCCAAGTTCTGGCTGCAGGTTGTGACCGAACTGCGCAACCGGGGCGTGCAGGACATCTTCATCGCCTGTGTCGATGGGCTCAAGGGCTTCCCTGACGCCATTGAGGCCGTCTTTCCCAAGGCGGTGGTGCAACTATGCATCGTTCACATGGTGCGCCACAGCCTGAACTACGTCTCATGGAAGCGCCGCAAAGAGGTGGCTGCCGACCTGCGCCGCATCTACACGGCCACCACCGCCGAAGAGGCCGAGCTGATGCTCGGTGAATTCGAGGCCCGCTGGGATGCCGAGTACCTGCCCATCGGCCAGTCCTGGCGCAGGAACTGGAGCCGCTTGACCCCGTTCTTTGACTACCCGCCGGAAATCCGCAAGGTCATCTACACCACCAATGCCATCGAGTCGGTAAACATGAGCCTACGCAAGCTGACCAAGAACCGGGGCTCGTTCCCCAGCGACGAGGCGCTGACCAAGCTGTTCTACCTGGCCCTGCGCAACATCAGTCAGAAGTGGACCATGCCCATTCGGGATTGGAAGGCTGCGCTGACCCGCTTTACCATTCAGTTCGGAGACCGCATCTCCGTCAACTGAAGTCCGAACCGTTTACACAAAAATTCGGACACCCCCACCAGCCGCCACCGCCCTCCAATCCAAGGCCAACCCGCAGCAGCTCGAAGCCATCCTCGCCACCGATGGCCCGGTGCTCATCATTGCGGGCCCCGGCTCCGGCAAGACCTTCACGCTGGTCGAGCGGATCGTCTATCTCATCACGCAGAAAGGCGTCGCGCCGGAGTCGCTGTTTGTCGTCACCTTCACCGACAAGGCCGCGCGCGAGCTGACCACGCGCATTTCCAACCGGCTGACCGATCTGGGCATCAAGTTCAATCTGAACGAGATGTACCTCGGCACCTTCCACTCCATCTGCCTACGGCTGCTGGAGGACTTCCGCGAATTCACCCGGCTCAAGCGCAGCTTCACGCTGTTCGACCAGTTCGACCAGCAATACTTTCTGTACCAATGCATCAAGGAATTCCGCGACCTGCCCGACGCCCAGCTTGTCATGGGCGAAGCCAAGCCATCGGGGTAACGACCATCAAAAACGGGGTAACGAGGCCAGCAATTACCCCAATCGCCACGCCGCAAATCTCGGCCATTTCAGTGTGGCCGCCAATGCGGCCGTCTGGTAGACTGATGACGATTTAAAACGACTTTGATACCTCTGTGAGTGCCAATGCCATGAACGCCGAACCGTGGGTCACTGCCATCGATGTTGCCCGGCATCTGGGCGTGGTCAAGGACACCGTTTACCGCTGGCGCGAGCGCAAGGGCTTGCCCGCGCACAAAATCGGGCGGCTGTGGAAATTTCAGCTCTCCGAGGTCGATGAATGGGTGCGTGCCGGGGGGGCGGATGAAGACAGCACTGCCCCCGCCGAACAGAACAATGAGAACAACGCATGAACGTGCAACAACTCGAAAACGAACTGTGGGAGGCCGCTGACCAACTGCGCGCCAATTCCAAGCTCACCGCCGCCGAATACTCGATGCCGGTGCTGGGCCTGATCTTCCTGCGCCACGCCGACAACCGCTTCAAGGCCTACCTGCCTGCAATCGAAGCCGACATCCCGCCACAAGTGCCCGCCGCCCAGCGCGAAGCACTGATCAAACTCGGTTTTCAAGGCAAAGCCGCCATCTATCTACCCGAGGCGGCGCGTTTCGACCGCATCGTCAGCTTGCCGCAAGGGGCCAAGGTGGGCGAGATCATCGACGCTGCGATGGACGCGGTCGAGGCCGAATATCCGGTGCTGTCCGGCGCACTGCCGCGTGGCTACGCCGCCTTTGAGCCCGATCTGCTGGCCGAGCTGGTCAAGATTTTCGACCGCCCCGCCATCAAGGCCGCCACCGGCGATGTGTTCGGGCGCATTTACGAATACTTCCTCAATAAGTTCGCCATGAGTGGCGCACAGGAAGGCGGCGAATTCTTCACGCCGCCGTCGCTGGTGCGCATGATCGTCAACGTCATCGAACCGGATCGCGGCCTCGTACTCGACCCGGCCTGTGGCTCGGCCGGCATGTTCGTGCAGACCGGGCACTTCATCGAAGATGTGCGTCATGCCGTGGTTAACGATTCCGTCACCTTCCACGGTCAGGAAAAAAGCGACACCAACACCAAACTGGCGCGCATGAACCTGGTGGTGCACGGCCTGGATGCCTCCAACATTCGCCAAGGCAACACCTTCTACGACCAGGCCGAGCACCTGATCGGCCAGTGCGATTTCGTCATGGCCAACCCACCCTTCAATGTGGACGGCGTGGATACCAAAAAGGTCGAAGCCCAGGTGGATGATGCAGGGCGCTTGCCCTTTGGCCTACCCGGCACCAATGCCAAGACCGGCGCCATCAGCAACGCCAACAGCCTGTGGATTCAGTACTTCTACGCCTACCTGAACGACACGGGCCGCGCCGGTTTCGTCATGGCCTCCAGCGCCTCGGATGCGGGCAACAAAGACCGCGACATCCGCGAGCAACTGGTCAAAACCGGCCATGTCGATGTGATG
>CAZFTL010000038.1:0-6256 GCA_964521615.1 uncultured Stakelama sp.
TGTAGTGCCCAGACCATGCAGCCACACTTCGAACGCAACCCTCATCCGACAAACGCCTACAGGCTGCGCGTGGTCTTCAAGAACCCGCCGGGACCTTTGATCCCGGACGAAGCGACGGCCATTTATCGAATCGAGAATTTGCCCTGTGCCGCCGTCGAGGAACATCCTACCCACGCGAATCAGCCAGTGGCTGATATCCCGATGACGGTCAAGAAAACTGCAGAGAACACATACGAAGGTGTCTTCTACGCCGATGGGATTGAAGACAAGGATTACTACGGCAAGGGCATCTGCCATTGGAGAATTGAATCTCCCGTGTTGTCTTTCAAGGCGAGTGGAAAGCCTGAAGAAACAAATTTTGTCGTGACCTTTTCTAAGGACGAAGTACGCGATGGACTTCGCACGACGATCTATTACGCGCGGATGGGATACCCGCGCAACGCGGAGATGGACGCCTACAACGATCATGGAACCCAGGATCGCGCCCAATACAAGCTGAAAGACGATGAAGTCTTCGAGGCCGATGTCACCCTGGATAAGGTGTCGCCGTGAGCAGGCCGCAGTCGACGCAGGACAATGCAAATCTGGCTCAGGACGCATACGCCGATCGGCGCCCCAATCCGCTTGATCCCGACATCAACCTGGATGGCGTGAAATACCGGGTTTTGGAGCACTTCGATCGCAAAAGCGGTTATCAAGGAACAATTTATCAGCGGATCGACACCGGTCAAGTCATCGTCGCGCACCGGGGTACGGAAGGAGCACGCGACGGGCTGACAGACGCGGCAATGGTCACCAACCGCGTGAATGATCAGCTGAAGGACGCCTACGCGTTAACGGAAAGGGCATTGATCTACGCGCATGAGACCGAGATCAGGACTCACCAGAAGGTCGAAGTCACAACGGTTGGGCATTCCCTCGGTGGGACGCTTGCCCAAGCAACCGCGTACAAATACGGCCTCAAGGGCGAGGCCTTCAATCCGTACGGTGCAGCAAATCTTGGTCTAGGCATTCCCGCTGGCGGGCACGACTTCCACAACCATGTGATGGCAACCGACGCTGTCAGTTCAGGAGCACGGCACTTCGGAGACGTCACGGTCTACGCAAAGCATGACGATATCCAACGCCTTCGGGACTTCGGATATGAAAATCGCGAAGGCGGCATCATGACCCATGGTGGTGTGCTTGGCCTTGCCGCAAAGTCCATGGGGGCGCACGGTATCAGCAACTTCTCAAACATCGACGACAAGGGGCAGTACCACGCCACGGCACTAAACCCCGAGTGCCGAGAACTTGCACAGCAAAACTCAATAGCAATTCGACACTATCGAGACGATGTCTACACAGCCCGCAGTGCCTTGCACCTTGGGCTTGATGGCAATCCAGTCGAAAAGATCAAAGGCGCTATTGAGGACATCAGGAATGGCGCGAAACCAGATACACCGCCACGTCTGATGTTGAACGAAAACGATCGCCCCATCTTCGACCGGATCCGCAGTGGTGTTCCGGAACAGGTCACCGACCAACAGGTATTACAAGCGACGGCAGACCTGCGTACCGCAGGACTCACGAACGCCTCGAGTATCGACAAAATGGCAATGCATAACGGAGCCATCTTCGTCACCACGGACCATACTGCTGGATACGCACATAGCAAGACCGATGTGAGTGGGCCAACCCAGGATCCGACGCAGTCCATTGATCAAATCAATCAAGTGAATCAGCAGCAGGTACAACAGAACATGGCGTTCCAGCAACAGCAACAACAGGCCCAGGCTCAGTCGATGTCGCTAGGCTAATCAGCCTCGATCACGAGGGGAGCCACATGGGAGTAAAAAAGCTGGTGGCCGTTAAATTGGCGGCAAGAATCATTCTCTTCGCGAGTAATGTTTTATCGCTGACAGCCAAATGCTGAAGGTGGATGTTGCCACCCAAAAGTCAAGATCAAGGAGGCTCGGATGATATGCGCACACCGGTGAAGCTGATCATCCAGCCCAATCGGTTGCGATCAGCGCCCCGGCATCTTGACTGGAATTAGGATAATGGCAGCTATCGGCCAGGAGCAGACATAGCCCGAGCGGATGGTTTAGGCCGTCAACTAAATCGTAGGAACTATCGCCGTCGTAGGAAGAAGCTCGACCGCCAGCAGCAGCACCGGAAATATTTCACATTTCGTTCCGGTGCCCGCGCGGTGGATACGTGGCAGTGGATACCTTGGGGTGGTCGCTGAAGTTGTATTGGAACCTCGTTACGCGCGCTGGAACCGGCCTGTAGGGTCCGCGAGGAATGGTCGCTAAACCCGCAGTCAGACTTCTGGCGGGCCCGAAGGACCGGAACGAGGGAGACGGGCCGCCCCTTGGGGACGCCAGGACCGTAAGCCGGTTGCCGGTTTTTTTCGCCCCCGGTCGACTAGATAAAGAACGACCCAGCATGGCACTCGATCCTGACCCGTCGCCGGCCACGATCGCGTGAGAACGGGAGCGGTTTATCCCGGAAGACGCAAGAGGTCGCAACGTCTGGAGGAGAATTACCCGCATGAAAGCTGACCTCGAGCCACCTGATGCTGAGGCCGGGCCCTTGCCAAGGGCCCGGCGCCCGGAAGTCCAAACCGTCATCGACACGCTGAATGGTCTGGCGCGGCCGCAACTGCACCAGCGCCTGCGCCAAGCCATCCTGCATCGGGATCTGCCTCCGGAAGCGCTGTTGTACATGGCGCGCAACGGGCATGCCTGTAAGGACAAGGACACGTTCTTTCTGGCCTTCGAAGGCCTGACCAAGTGCGCCTTGCCGATGATCCGCAGTCAGATGCGCCGGCTGTATCGCATTTCCGACGCAGACCTTGAGGACCATGCGCAGGTGGTATTCGAGAACCTGTTCCTTCGCATCAGCGAGGGCAACAAGGCGCTCGACTATGGGGAGCGCTTCTTCCACTCGTTCATCCTCAAGCGTTCGCTCGATGCGATGAAGTCGGCGGATCACCCCTGGGAACCGAAGTACCGCAACGCCGTCGCGGCTCTGTCCGAGGCGTACGGCAAGGCTGTCCGACCGATTAACGGCGATGGAGAACGCGCGCCGGTGGAAGCGGACGCACGCATCCTCAGCCAGGCCGAAGATCCGGCCGAGCGCGCCGCGGGACAGGAGGAGCTTGAAGATGCCCGACGGCGTCTGCTGGACGTGCCCGAGAAAGCCTGCGAGGCCCACATCCAGTCGCACGTGCTGAAGATGACCCATGCGGAAATCGCAGCCCACTTTGATGTTGATGAGCGGACCATCCGCAACTGGCTCCCGCTCGTCAGCAAAGCACTAGGTAAGAGGGATACCCCGTGAACGGAAAAATGACCCGCGATGAAGTCCTCGATGCATTCGGGGCGGCGGCGGCGTGGCCCACCAAGGAGTTGCTGCGCGAATGGGTGAAGCGCTACCCGAAGTTCGAGCGCGACCTGGTGGAGTTCGCCACCTTGTGGGCGGCAACGGCCAATCTGCCGGAAGAGGAGATGGACTCACAGCTGGAGGACTCTATCGTCAACCGGGTGATGAGCCGCGTGCAGACGCTGGATCGCGAGCTGGAAGACGAGCTGCCGGCGGCCCTGCCGACCGTGCATGCCTCGGCGGCAGCGGCCCGGGCAGCGCTGTGCGTGTCCGATGCAGCGTGCCTGCACATTGAAAGCCTCGAGCAGGCGCTGCGCGCACGCGGCTTATCGGGTGACTGGGCGCACACCCTGCAGATTGATGATTCAATCTTCGTGCTGATGGAAGAACACATGATTTCCCCGCCCGTGCCCCGACGCTTACTCGACACCTTTTCGAAGGTGTTGGGCGTGCAAGTCGAAGCGTTTCGGGCCTGGTTGTTCCAAGATCCGGCCCCTCAATATGCGTGGTACGCCACCAAGACCCCCACGATCGAGCGGTGGAGCTTTCAAATGGCGGTGGAAAAGTCTTCCTTGCCAGAGCCACTGAAAAAGCAGTGGCTGGCCGACAGCCTGGACTCCTGATCGCTCGTGGACGCTTTTACATCGGTCCGCCTCAAAGCACAGCGGCAGCGCGAACACCTCATCACTAAATACAGCTGCAGCGAGGATGCCCCCTCGCTGCTGGCCGCGGCGATGCGCGACGCCGAGCTTCGCTTGCTGGTGGTTCCGGCCGACTTTCCGTTGTTGGGAGGAGGGCACGGCGCGTTGCAGCGCGTGCGTCGACGGGTTCTGATATCGGCGGATATCCAACCGGAAATCCAGTCCTTTGTGCAGGCACACGAATACGCGCACTGGGTGATCGAGTCCCCGGCCGATCCGGTGCTGGTGAGCCAGGTCATCAATCCTGCCACGCCTGAACAAGCGACCCCGCTGGGCGTGGGCCGAGTCGAAGGCTATAGCGCCCAGGAACTGCGCGAACGCTACGCCAATGTCTTCGCTCGCGAGTTTTTGTTGCCCACGATGCTGGCGCGCCGGATGTTTGTGGACCAGAAGTTGTCCGCTACTGATATCGCGGGGATCCTGAACATCACCGTGGGTCTGGTTTACCAGCAGCTGCAATACGCCTTGCTGGTTCCCGAACCACCGCCTGCAAAGCCGGACAATCCGTTGCCGGACCTGGACGATTCCCAGCGTTCAGCGGCCCAGCACGAAGGCAGTGCCGCGCTCGTCGAGGCCGGGCCGGGTACGGGCAAAACGCGAACCCTGATCGGGCGCATTGAGCATCTGCTGGCCAATGGAGCCGATCCGCGATCGATCTTGGCGCTGACCTTTTCGAACAAAGCTGCGCGCGAGATCAAAGAGCGCGTGGCTCGCGCGGTCCCCGCAGCCAATGAGTTGTGGGCCGGCACCTTTCATGCATTCGGCCTCGAGCTGCTGCGCAAACATGCGACGCGCGCGGGGTTGAAAGAGCCGGTGCGCCTGGTGGACCCGGCCGATGCCCTCGAGCGCCTGGAGTCGCTGCTACCCGAGCTGGGACTGAACTACTACCTGCGCTTGAGCGATCCGCTGGTGTTGATTCAAAACGTCTTGGGCGCGATCTCCCGCGCCAAGGACGAGCTGTGCACGCCCGAGCAGTACGCCCTGTTGGCCGAAAACATGCACCAGTCTGCGGGAACCGATCCGGCATTGCTGGAGGCGGCTGCGCGGGCCGCGGAAGTGGCCCGGGTTTACGCGCGTTACGAGCTCATGCTCCGGCAGTTGGGCGCTGCGGATTTCGGCGACCTCATCTGGGGCGCCATCAAGCTGCTGGAGAACAACGGCGATCTGCTGGCCATGCTGCGGGCACAGTTTCCTCATGTGCTTGTCGACGAATACCAAGACGTCAATCGCGCCAGTTCGCGCTTGCTCAAGCTGATCGCCGGCGACGGCCAGAAGCTGTGGGTGGTGGGAGATGTGCGGCAGGCCATCTATCGGTTTCGCGGCGCCTCGCCCGCCAACATGCGGCTGTTTTCGCAGGATTTCCCCGGGGCTTCAATATTAGAGTTGAAGTTCAATTACCGGTCCGGTCAGCGCATCGTCGACACCTACACGGATTTCGCGCGCAGCTTGGACGACCCGGTCTGGAACGCGGCACCGCACCTGAAGGCGGTGCGCGGCGAGGGTCATCGGCCAAGTCTGATCATCGCTCCCAACCTCGACGCGGAAGTGGCAGCAATCGCGCAGGCCATCGAAGCCCACCGCGCCCACGGCATTGCCTACCGCGACCAAGCCATCGTCGTGCGCACGCACACGCATGCCGAGCGCGTGGCGCTGCGCTTGCAAGCGCTGGGTGTCCCTTCCATGTACTTGGGCGACATCTTCGAACGCGACGAGGTTCGAAACCTCCTGGCCGTCGTCTCCTTCGCAGCCGAACCTAGTCGCGGCGCGCTATTGCGCTTGGCGCTGACGCAGACTTACCGCCTGCCTTTAGCGCAAGTGCGCGCCTTCCTGGATTTGGCACGCGGCGCCCAGCGAACGCCCTTGGAAGCACTGTCCGATCCGGCGGTATTGGCCGACTGTCCCTCGACCGCTCGAGCAACCCTCGAGCGCCTGCGTGACGACCTGGCCGGTTTGTCGTTCAACAGCACCGCGGCCCAAACGCTCAATCATGTTCTGTTCGAGCGCCGCGCGCTGATCGACGAAATCCTGGCGGTCCAAGGCGCACTGGGCGACCAGCGACGCTTGGCGATCTTCCAGTTGATGCAGTTTGCCGCCGAACACTTCGACGCGCGCGGGGGCAATCCCAAGAAGAACTTGCTGCGCTGGATCCGGCGACTGGAACAGTTCGGGGAAGAGAAGGCGCTGCG
>CAZFTL010000039.1:0-6186 GCA_964521615.1 uncultured Stakelama sp.
CCAATATGCCCAGGCCGGCCTCGATGCCGACCATATCGTCGAGACCGTCCTCAAAACATTGCGGTACAATCAGGCCGATGCCGTCGAGGAACGCCAGTGCATATGAAGCGATTGCCGCTGGCGCTGCTTGTTTTGCCGTTTCTTTCCGCCGCCGCGCCACCGCAAGGCGTCCTGACGATTGATGTCGGCAACGTCCGCGCCGCCAAGGGCGTGGTCCATGTTGACGTCTGTCCGGAGGCGCAGTTCCTCAAGGATGACTGCCCCTGGTCGGGCAATGCCCCGGCGAGGTTTGGCGACACCCGCGTGACGGTCAGCGGGCTGCCCGCGGGGCGCTACGCGGTGCAGGCGTTTCTCGACGAGAATCGCAACGGGCAGGTCGATCGCGGACTGTTCGGTATCCCCAAGGAAGGGATCGGTTTTTCCAACGACGCGAAGATCCGTTTCGGGCCACCCAAATTCGCCGAGGCGGCCTTCGCCTTTGACGGTCATGCCCGCACGATCCGGCTGAGCCTGCGCTATTTCATGGGGCCGCAAGGCCCGTCGCCGCGCTAAGCATGCGATCGCCCGTCGCCCCAATCGTCGCGGCCAGCGTGCGCCGCCCGTGGCTGGTGCTCGTCTTCGCGTTGCTGCTCGGTGGTGTGGCGTTGCTCGTCACCATGGATCGTTTCGCGATGACCACGGACACCGCCGAGTTGATTTCTCCCAAGGTCGCATGGCGCCAGCAGGAGCGGGCGATGGAGACCGCCTTCCCGCAATTGCGCGACGTGATGGTGGTGATGGTCGACGGCGCCACGCCCGAGCTCGCCGAGGACGGCGCGGACAGGCTCGCGGCGCGCCTGGCGACGGACAAGGCGCATTTCCGACTCGTGTCGCGGCCCGATGGCGGGGATTTCCTGGAGCGTGAGGGCCTGTTGTTCGGCTCTGAGCAGGAAGTGCGCGACACCACCGCCGCGCTCGTCGATGCCCAGCCGATGCTGGGGCCACTTGCGGCCGATCCCAGCCTGCGCGGGGTAACCGGTGCACTGTCGACCATGGCCGACGGCGTGCAGGCGGGGCAGACGACGTTCGACCGGATCGACAAGCCGGTGCGCGCGCTGGGCGATGCCGCGCAAGGCGTGCTGGCGGGCACGCCCAGACCCTTTTCGTGGCAGGCGCTGTTTGCCACCGGCAAGGGCACGCTCGCCCCGCCGACGCGGCGGCTGATCCTGGCACAGCCGGTGCTCGACCACAGCGAGTTGATGTCGGGTGGAGCGGCAAGCGACGCCGTCCGCGACGCCGCGACGGCACTGGGTCTCGACGCCGTCCACGGCGTCCATGTCCAGCTGACCGGCGAAGTGCCGCTGGCCGACGAGGAATTCGCCACGCTCCAGGAAAATATCGGCCTGGTCGGCGCGGTCATGTTCGTGGCGATGTTGTTCACCTTGTGGTTTGCCACGCGATCGGTACGCCTGGTCACGGCGATTCTGGCGACGATCGTGCTCGGCCTGGTCATCACCATGGCGGTCGGATTGCTCGCGGTGGGACGGTTCAACCTCATCTCGGTCGCGTTCATCCCCCTGTTCGTCGGACTGGGGGTCGATTTCGGCATCCAGATCAGCGTCCGTTACAATGCCGAGCGTGCGGCGGGCGCTGCGCCCGACGCCGCTCTCCGCCAGGCGGCAGTTGCGCTCGGCGCGCCCCTGACGCTCGCGGCGGGCGCGATCTTCCTGGGCTTCGGTGCCTTCCTGCCGACCGAATATGTCGGGATAGCCGAACTTGGCGTGATTGCCGGGCTCGGCATGATTGTCGCGCTGGCGTTGAGCGTCACTCTGCTGCCCGCTTTGGTAATGCTGTTCCGTCCAGGCGCGCCGCGCGGCGATGTCGGCTTTGCCGCGCTCGCGCCGGCCGACCGGCTGCTCGAGCGCAAGCGCGGCGCCGTATTGTGGGGCTTTGCGATCGCCCTGATCGTCAGCATCGCGATCCTTCCCTGGGTCACGTTCGACTTCAACCCGCTGCATCTGCGCGATCCGCAGGCGCCGGCGATGCGGGCGCTGGCCGATCTGACGCGCGATCCCGATCGTACGCCGAACACGATCGACGTGCTGGCCGCCAACCCGGCCGAGGCGCGGGCGATCGCAGCCAGGCTCTCGCATTTGCCCGAGGTCGCTCGGGTGATTTCGCTCGACAGCTTCGTGCCCGAGGACCAACAGCCCAAGCTCGCGCTTATCCAGGATGCGGCGCTGCTGCTCGACGTGACGATCAACCCGCTCGACAATGCGCCGCCGCCGAGCGATGCCGATCTGGTCGCCGCGCTGTCGCAGAGTGCCGCGAAACTGCGCATGGTCGCCGGTAGCGGGCAGCAGGCCGGCGCGGGCGATGTCCGGCGCCTGGCGATATTGTTCGATCGCCTCGCCCACAGCACGCCGGAAAAACGCGCCGCGATGAACGCGGCAGTGTCCCGGCCGCTCGACATCATGCTCGATCAGGTCCGGCTCGCGCTTCAGGCGGCTCCGGTGACTCGCGCCGATTTGCCGGCCGAACTGGTCCGCGACTGGGTGACGCCTGACGGGCGCATCCGGCTCCAGGTTTTTCCCAGCGGCGACGGCAATGACAATCGCGTCATTCGCCGGTTTCGGACCGCGGTGGCCAGTGTGACGCCGGCGATTTCCGGGCTGCCGGTCGCGACCCAGGCGGCCGCCAACACCGTGGCGGGTGCCTTCGTTCAGGCGGGAATCCTCGCTTTCCTGCTGGTCAGCGCCCTGCTGTTCCTGGTGCTGCGCGACGTGCGCGAAGTGGCGTTCACGCTCGCGCCGGTCGTGCTGTCGATCTTCCTCACGCTGGGCAGCTGCGTGCTGATCGGCCAACCGATCAACTTCGCCAACATCATCGCTTTCCCACTGCTGTTCGGCGTCGGTGTCGCCTTCCACATCTATTTCGTGATGGCGTGGCGGGCCGGGGCGACCGGGTTGTTGCAATCGAGCCTGGCGCGCGCGGTGATGTTCAGCGCGCTCGCGACTGGCACAGCCTTCGGTAGCCTCTGGCTGTCGCGGCATCCGGGTACGGCGAGCATGGGCAAGATCCTGATGATCTCGCTGATCTGGACTCTGATTTGCGCATTGATTTTCGAACCCGCCTTGCTCGGGCCGCCGAGATCGAAGGCGTCCGTAAAGAATTGAGTAGCCGATGGGGCGAAGCGGCGGACAGATGACCGTCGCTTGGGGTCGGGGCCGGCACGAGTGCCAACCTCGCGCCTTCGATCTCAACCGCCAACGTGTTGAAGTAATTGGTCGGGGCGACAGGATTCGAACCTGCGACCCCCACACCCCCAGTGTGATGCGCTACCAGGCTGCGCTACGCCCCGACCAGAGCGGATTCGCGCCGTCCAATGCGGTGCGAACCGGAGCGCGGGCCTCTAGGCGCTTGGCGCGCGCGATGCAAGCGCCCTGCTGCCGCCCGGTGGAACACGCGCACGTGTTGCACCTTGGACCGCATGGTGATAGCGCGCGGCGCTTGATGCCGGCGCCCGCTCGGGCGCGTCGGTCGTGCCCAATTTCAGGACGCTCATGCTCATTCCTCCCGCTTATGCCCAGGTCGCCGGTGGCGCCGCTCCGGGTTCCGACGGCTTGGCCCTGGTGGTCAACTTCGCTCCCTTCATCCTGCTGTTCGTCGGCTTCTATTTCCTGATGATCCGTCCGCAGCAGCGCCGGGCGAAGGAATTGGCCAACGCCATTTCCGCGCTCAAGAAGAACGATCAGGTGCTTACCTCCGGTGGCGTGCTCGGCAAGGTCAGCAAGACCTCCGATGCCAACTATGTCGAACTGGAGATCGCACCGAACGTCAAGGTCCAGGTATCGCGCGCCGCGATCACCGAGGTGCTGTCGCCGACCACGGCCAAACCGGCGAACGACTGATGCTGGATTTCCCGCGCTGGAAAGTGCTGTCGATCCTCGGCGTCCTGCTGGCGCTGATGGCGCTGGCGGTTCCGAGCTTCTTCCCCGAAAGCCAGACCAAGAACTGGCCGGTCCATCCCCGCGTCAACCTGGGCCTCGACCTCGCCGGCGGCAGCTACCTGTTGCTCGAGGCCGATACCAATCAGCTGCGCTCCGATCGTATCAATCAGATGGCCGACGCGGTCGCAACCGCGATGCGCAAGGCGCCTCAGATCGATATCGGCGACATCACCACCACCGGCGGCAATATCAGCTTCATGCTGCGCAATGTCGGCCAGCTCGAAGACGCACGGCAGCGTTTGTCGCAGATGACCACGGGCGTGGGCACCACCGGCCAGCGTAACTGGGACATCCAGGTTGTCGATGGCACGCGCTTCGTCGTGACGCCGACCAAGGCGGGGATCGACGAAGCGGTCGACAGCGCGATGAGCGGCGCGACCGAGGTCGTCCGCCGTCGTATCGACTCGCTCGGCACCCGCGAACCGACGATCATCCGCTCGGGCTCGACGCGCATCATCGTGCAGGTGCCGGGCCTGCAGGATCCGACCGCGCTCAAGGCCTTGCTCGGCAAGACCGCCAAGCTCGAATTCAAGCTGGTCGATACCAATGCCGACCCCGCCAAACTCGCGATCGGCCAGGCGCCGATCGGCGACCAGATCCTTCCCTATCCCAGCGCGTCCGGCCGCGGTTATCCCTATGTCGGCTATCCGCAGAACGATCCGCAAAGCGGGCAACCCGCCAAGCCGCCGGTCATCGCCGTGCGCCGCGCGGCGATCATCACCGGGCAGGACCTCACCAGCGCCAACGTGCAGAACGATCCCCAGACCAACGCGCCGGTGGTCGGCTTCCAGTTCAATACCGAAGGCGGCAAGCGCTTCGCCCGCACGACGCAGGAGAATGTCGGCAAGCCGTTCGCGATCATCCTCGATGGCAACGTCATCTCGGCGCCGAATATCGAGACGCCGATCCTCGGCGGCAGCGGCGTGATCCAGGGCGGCTTCACTTTCCAGACCGCCAACGACCTCGCCATCCAGCTCAAGTCGGGCGCGTTGCCCGTCGCGCTCAAGGTGATCGAGGAGCGTACCGTCGGTCCGGATCTCGGCAAGGATTCGATTCACGCCGGGATCAAGGCGTCGATCATCGCCGTAATCCTGGTCGTCGTCTTCATGCTGATGACCTATGGCCGGTTCGGACTCTATGCGAATTACGCCGTCATCATCAACGTCGTGGTGATCATGGGCGTGCTGGCGGTGCTCAATGGCACGCTGACCCTGCCCGGCATCGCCGGCTTCGTGCTGACGATCGGTACGGCGGTCGACGCCAACGTGCTGATCAACGAGCGTATTCGCGAAGAGCGGCGACGTGGCCGCAGCGTCATCCAGTCGGTCGAGCTCGGCTACAAGGAAGCGAGCCGGACCATTTTCGAGGCGAACATGACCCACGCCATTTCCGGCGTCGTCATGCTGCTGCTGGGCTCGGGGCCGGTGAAGGGCTTCGCGGTCGTGCTGCTGATCGGCATCTGCACCTCGGTGTTCACCGCGGTCACTTTCACCCGCATGCTCGTCGTCCTCTGGCTGCGGAAGCATCGTCCGCAGACCATCAACATTTAAGGGGCCGCTCGTCATGCGCCTGCTCAAGATCGTCCCCGACAACACCAACATCGATTTCGTTCGTCTGCGTTACTGGGCGTTCGGGTTGACCACGTTGCTGACCATCGCCGCGATTGCTCTGGTCGTCGTCAACAAGCTCAACATGGGCGTCGACTTTGTCGGCGGCATCATGATCGAGGAGAAGTTCCAGACGCCGCCGGACGTCGAAAAGGTGCGTTCGGTGATCGACGGGCTCAAATTCGGCGACGCGCAGATCCAGACCGTCGGCGACCAGAAGACGTTGTCGATCCGTTTGCCGCGGCCGGACACCGCCGACGACGCGGCGACCAACCGCATCGTCAATGCGGTGTCGGAGGCGCTCGAGAAGAACTTTCCCGGCGCGAGCTTCTCCAAACAGGACGCCGTGTCCGGCAAGGTGTCGGGTGAGCTCGTCTGGAACGGTATCCTCGCGGTGGTGGTCGCGGTGCTGCTGATCGGCCTCTTCGCGATTTTCCGGTTCGAATGGCAATTCGGTGTGTCGACCGTGGTCGCGATCGTCCACGACGTGCTGATGACGATGGGTTTCTTCGCGCTGACCCAGCTCGAATTCGACCTCAACATCGTCGCCGCCGTGCTGACGATCATCGGCTATTCGATCAACGACAAGA
>CAZFTL010000040.1:0-5616 GCA_964521615.1 uncultured Stakelama sp.
CACAAGCCGCCCGGCCCGCTCCGCCGCCCAGCACCACCGCGCCGGCGGCGGCGCGCGGCGGCGGCAATGGTGGTCACGGCGACCGCAACCGCTGATCGATCGCCAGATCGCAATAGCGGCCCGGGCGCACGTCCGGGCCGTTCGCATTGCTCGGCAGGTCAGGGCAGCATCCTTGCCAGCGGACGACCGGGCGGGTAGGCGCCGGGCCATTCCCGAAAGCTTTTGAGGACGAATTCACATGGGTTTCCGTTGCGGCATTGTCGGCCTTCCCAATGTCGGCAAGTCGACCTTGTTCAACGCGCTGACCGAGACGGCGGCGGCGCAAGCGGCCAATTATCCGTTCTGCACGATCGAACCCAATGTCGGGAACGTCGCCGTGCCGGATCCCCGCCTCGACAAGCTCGCCGCGATCGCCGGTTCGCAGAAGATCATCGAGACCCAGCTCGCCTTCGTCGACATTGCCGGGCTGGTGCGCGGCGCATCGAAGGGTGAGGGTCTCGGCAACCAGTTCCTCGGCAATATTCGCGAGGTCGACGCGGTCGTCCACGTGCTGCGCTGTTTCGAGGACGGCGACGTCACCCATGTCGAAGGCAAGGTCGATCCGATCGCCGATGCCGAGACGGTCGAAACCGAATTGATGCTCGCCGATCTGGAGAGCCTGGAGAAGCGCGTCCCGAATTTCGCCAAGAAGGCGGCGCAGGGCGACAAGGAAGCGAAGATCGCGGCGAGCGTGCTGGGCCAGGCGCTCGACCTGCTGCGCGATGGCAAGCCGGCGCGGCTGACCCAACCCAAGGACGCCGAGGAAGCGCGCGTCTTCTCGCAGGCGCAATTGCTGACCGCCAAGCCGGTCCTCTACGTGTGCAATGTCGAAGAAGCCAACGCCGCCCATGGCAACGATCATTCGGCGCGCGTGTTCGAAAAGGCCAAGGCCGAAGGCGCCGAGGCGGTGATCGTCTCCGCCGCGATCGAGGCCGAGATCGCGACCATGCCGGCCGAGGATCGCGGCGAGTTCCTGGCCGAACTGGGGCTCGAGGAAACCGGCCTCGCCCGCGTGATCCGCGCCGGGTACAAATTGCTCCACCTCCTCACCTTCTTCACCGTTGGCCCCAAGGAAGCGCGCGCCTGGACCGTCCATGCCGGCGCCACCGCGCCCGAAGCGGCGGGCGAGATCCACACCGATTTCGAGAAGGGCTTCATCCGCGCCGAGACGATCGCCTATGACGATTACGTCGCGCTGGGTGGAGAGAGCCGCGCGCGCGAAGCGGGCAAGCTCCGCGCCGAGGGCAAGGGCTATGTCGTCCAGGACGGCGACGTGATGCACTTCCTGCACAGCTGAGACGCGGCGGGAGAACATTTCCCGCTTTCCTCGTTCTCCTGGAAGCAGGAGCCCAGGGCCGCAGGCGATTTCCCTTGTGACTCTAGGCTCCTGCTTTCGCAGGAGCACGGGCGCGTGGCTAGATTGTGAACCGTACACGACCGCTATCCGCACGAAGGCTGAACGTCCGCGAATAGTGGGAAGCTGCCGCTTAGCGCATCAAAATGATCCCATATTCTGCGGCAGCAGCACGCGCCTCGTGCTCGACGACCTTGATCAATTGATCCAGCTTCTCGTTGACGGATTCGACATCGTGGCTTGCAAGTTTGTCGCCGTTTTCAGGGCAGATATATCGATCCCGCAGCGAACCCATTCCACCCGTCGTTTCGGATATGGCGCTAACAACTGCATTTCTGTCGCCTGCTCGGAGTTCGTCAGCAAGTGCAACCAGCCTAGTGATGGTATGCACGTCGCCATAGGAGCGAAGGAACCAACGAACCCGTTCCACCGCTTCCGCCACCCGCTCATAACCGCTTTCCATCTCGCAAGCCTATCTGATCATAGGCGGGTCCGCTATTGGGTCGCTTGGCGACAGGCCTCTTTATGAATTTACTCTCCAATCCATTCAGCCCGCGTCGAAAGCCGCAAGGATCGGGCAGGGTCCGGCGCCCGAATTGGCGCAGTCATGCGCCAGCCGCGCGAGCGCCGCGCGCGCTGCCGCGAGTTCCGCGATCTTCGCGTCGAGCGCGGCGATCCGCTCGGTCGCAAGGTCGCGTGCCCGGGCGCGGTCGTCCGTCGCGTCGAGCATCAACAACTCGCCGATCTGGTCGAGCGTGAATCCCGCGCCCTGCGCCGCGCGGATGAAGCGCAGCCGCTGCACGTCCGTGGCGTCATAACGACGCACGCCACCATAAGGCTCGGCACGCGCGGGCTCCGGAAGCAATCCACGGCGTTGGTAATAGCGGATGGTTTCGACACCCACCCCGCCCGACGCGGCCAATTTCCCGATCGTCATTCCAGCCATGCTTGACTCCGTACCACGGTACGGACCCTATATGGGGCGCGTCATGGAAAACGCAAAGCACGCAACGCTCTATCGCATGGTCATGCCCGAGCATGTCTGCCCCTATGGCCGCAAATCCAAATGGCTGCTCGAATCGCACGGCTACCAGGTCGACGATCATTGGCTGCGGACGCGCGAGGAGACGGACGCGTTCAAGGCCGAGCACAACGTCGCCACCACGCCGCAGACCTTCATCGCGGGCGAGCGGATCGGGGGCAATGACGACCTCCGCCGCTTCTTCGGCAAACGCGTGCCGGCAACGGACGAAACCAGCTATCGCCCGGTCATCGCCGTGTTCGCGATGACCGCGTTAATGGCGCTCGCGACCAGCCAGGCGACGATGGGCACGCCGTTCACGATCATGGCGGGCGAATGGTTCATCGCGTTCAGCATGTGCGTCCTCGCCATCCTGAAGCTGCAGGATGTCGAGCGCTTTTCGACGATGTTCCTCAACTACGATCTGCTTGCCCAGCGCTGGGTCCCGTACAGCTATATCTATCCCTTTGCGGAAGCGCTGGCGGGCGTGTTGATGGCGGCCCATACGGCGGCCTGGCTGTCGGTTCCGGTCGCCCTGTTCATTGGGGGAATCGGCGCAATATCGGTGTTCAAGGCGGTCTATATCGACAAGCGCCAGATCAAATGCGCGTGCGTCGGCGGGTCGAGCAACGTGCCGCTGGGCTTCGTTTCGCTGACCGAGAATCTGATGATGGTCGCGATGGCGATCTGGATGCTGGTGCGATAGAAGCCGGCTATGCTGCGGCGGCTCCTGTTCCTCCTGATCCTGGTGATGGCGTCGCCGTTGCCGCCTGCGGCGGCGCATGACGGCATGCCGCCGGCCGCCATGGCTGGTCACGCGATGCCGGGCTCCGAACACAAGGTGCCGATGCCCGCCGACCATATCTGCGTGGGTTGCGCGCCGATCGGCGATTGGCAGGCGTCGCGCGTGACGCCGCCCGTCCCGCTCGCTTCCCCGGCGCCCGTCGCGCGGATCATCGTCCTGCCCTTGCTGCCGGGCGAAGCGCCGTTGCCGCCACCTCCAAGGATTGCATGAAGCCCGTCAGCTTCATTTGTATCCACGGAGTCCGAAATGATCAGATCAGAATGGCTCGCGGCCGCAGCGGCGGTCGCGTTGCTGCCCGCCATGGCAAGCGCCCAGTCTATGGCCGGCATGCCCATGCCCGGCATGAAGATGCCCGCCAACCCTGCCGCCAAGTCGAAGTCGAAAGCCAGGGTGCGCGTCGTGGCAAAGAGGCCCGCGCCCAAACCGGCCCAACGCGCTCGCCGTGCCGGGGCGCCGGCAGATCCGGCTGGCACGGCCGGCATGGACATGCGCCCGGCGACCCCGCCGCCACCGGGCGCCGCACCCGCGGCCGAACCAACGATGCCGGGGATGGACATGCCACCGTCCGGCACTGTGCCAAGCGCGCCCTCCCGGGCGATGCCGGGCATGACGATGCCGGAACCTGCCGACAATCCTCCGCAATCGATGGAGGGCATGAAGATGCCCGCTCCTCCCGCCGGGACGCCGCCAACCCTGCCGATCACCGGATCGATGGCCGGGATGGACATGTCGAAAACGGGTGACACGGGCTCGATGGCGATGCCGGACATGGACGGCCGGCCCGGCGAAGGATCGGGTACCTCGCGGATACCCGCCGCCGGCGGCGCGATGCTTGGGTTGCACATCATGTCCGGCGACTGGATGCTGATGCTCCACGGCTATGCCTGGGGCGTCTATACCGACCAGTCGGGCCCACGCGGACGCGACAAGGCCTTTTCCACCTCGATGGCGATGTTCACCGCGAGCCGCGACCTGGGCGGCGGCGCGAGCCTGAGCCTGCGAACGATGCTGAGCCTCGACGCGCTGATGGGACCACGCGGCTATCGCAGCCTGCTGGCGACAGGGGAAACCGCCGACGGCGTGACGCCGCTGGTCGATCGCCAGCATCCGCACGATCTGTTCATGGAACTGGCGGCAAAGGTCGAGGTGCCGATCGCGGGCGACCTGCATGGCTTCGTCTATGGCGGCCCGGTCGCCGAACCGGCATTGGGGCCGTCGGCCTTCATGCACCGGACGACGGCCAAATATCTGCCGCTGGCGCCGATCACGCACCATTGGTTCGACAGCACGCACATCACGTTCGGCGTCATCACCGCCGGACTCAATACGGCGCACTGGCAACTTGAAGGATCGGCCTTTCGGGGCCGCGAGCCCGACCAGCATCGCTGGGACATCGAGACGCCCAAGCTCGATTCCTGGAGCGTCCGTGCGACCTGGAATCCGTCGCAATATTGGTCGGCGCAGGTCAGCTACGGATGGCTCAAAAGCCCCGAGTCGCTCGAGCCCGGCCAGAACGAGGCACGCACGACAGCGAGCGTACAATATGCCCGTGGCGGCTTTTCGGCACTCGTCGGCTATGGCGTCAAGAACCGCCTGCCCGGGCGGGCGTTGAGCGCTTGGCTGGGCGAGGCGAACTGGGACATCGGCAGGCATCACAGCGTGTTCGGCCGAGTCGAGAATCTCGCCAATGACGAGCTCTTCCCTAATCCGCTCGATCCGCTCCACGACCGCAAGTTCCGCGTCACCCGCGCCGAACTCGGTTACGCCTACCGCATTCCGGTCGGCGACAAGGCATCGATCGCGCTTGGCGGTACCGGGTTCGTCATCGCCAAGCCCGCAGCGCTCGATGCCGCTTACGGCAAGCTGCCGGCAGGGTGGACCGGCTTCGTCAAGGTCAGCTTGGGCGGATAGCTTGCACATGGCGGGGCGGCCCGGCATGGCGAACGCACCTTACCGGGAGTCGATGATGCGTTGGTTGTTGCGAGCCGCCCTGTTATCCGCTCTGGCCGCCCTGCCGGCCGGCGCCATCGCCGCCCCGGCCGGGCAGGCGACCGAAACCGCGCCAGCGGCGGCAACCGTCGCCGCCGAGCCGAAAGTGCCGGTCACGATCCTGGTGTCGATCGACGGCTTCCGCCCCGATTATCTCGACCGTGGTGTCACGCCCAACCTCAACGCGCTTGCTGCGGCCGGCATCAGCGCGTCGATGCGTCCGAGCTATCCGTCCAAGACCTTCCCCAACCACTGGACCCTCGTCACGGGGCTCCGTCCGGACCGCACCGGGATCGTCGCCAACAGGATGCTCGATGCCTCCCGGCCCGACGATACCTTCACCATGGCATCCGACGATCCGTTCTGGTGGAACGCCGCCGAGCCGATCTGGGTGACCGCGGAAAAGGC
>CAZFTL010000041.1:0-4490 GCA_964521615.1 uncultured Stakelama sp.
CGCTTCTCCGCCTTGACGTCCGTGGCGATGGGCCGGAACAGCGGCGGCTGCGCCTGGTTGGTCCGGTGCGTGCGGCCGAGGCCCTGGATGGCGGCGTCCGCTTTCCAGCCGGGTTCGAGCAGATAGTGGACGCGCAACCGGGTGTTCCGCGCCGAAAGCTCGGCGTGGTAGCTACGGCCGGTGCCGCCAGCGTCCGAAAAGATCAGGATGCGCTTGCTGTCATCCATGAACGCCTGGGTTTCGGCGAGATTGGCGGCGGCGGCGCGGTTCTCGACGACGAGACGGTCGCCGCCCGAAGACGCGCGCTTGCGGACGATGCGCCGTGAGCGGCCAGTAACCTCCGCCACCAGCTCGGTGCCGAAGTGCTGGACGATCTGGTCGAGCGCGCCGGGCACCGGCGGCAGGGAGGCAAGCTGCGCGATCAGCTCGTCGCGGCGGGCGACGGCCTCGCGGCTTTCGACGGGCTGGCCATCGCGCGTGACCGGCCGCGACGACAGATTGCCCTCGCTGTCGGTGAACGGCTCGTAGAGCTGTACCGGGAAGGAATGGGCGAGGTAGTCAAGGACGTATTCCCTCGGCGTGATGTCGACGCGAACGTCGTTCCATTCCTCGGTCGGCAGCTCGGCCAGCCGGCGCTCCATCAACGCCTCGCCCGTGGAGACGATCTGAATGACGGCGGCGTGGCCGGCTTCCAAGTCGCTGGTGATCGACCGGATCAGGGTCGGCGTCTTCATGCTGGTGAGCAGATGGCCGAAGAAGCGCTGCTTGGCGCTCTCGAAGGCCGAGCGGGCGGCGGACTTGGCCTGCCGGTTCAGCGTGCCGGACGCGCCGGTGATGTTGGCCGCCTCCATCGCCGCGTCGAGGTGGTTATGGATGATGGCGAAGGCCCCGGCATAGGCATCGTAGATGCGGGTCTGCTCGAAGGTCAGCGCGTGCTCGACCAGCTCGTATTCCACGCCGTCGAAGGAGAGCGAGCGGGCGGTGTAGAGGCCGAGCGCACGCAGGTCGCGGGCCAGCACCTCCATCGCCGCGACGCCGCCGGCCTCGATTGCCTCGACGAACTCGGCGCGGGTGCTGAACGGAAAATCCTCGCCGCCCCACAGGCCGAGCCGCTGGGCGTAGGCGAGGTTGTGGACCGTCGTGGCGCCGGTCGCCGAGACATAGACGACGCGAGCGTTCGGCAGCGCGTGCTGGAGCCGCAGACCCGCACGGCCCTGCTGCGAGGCGGCGACGTCGCCGCGTTCTCCCTTACCGCCACCGGCGTTCTGCATCGCGTGCGCCTCGTCGAAAATGAGGACTCCATCGAAGTCGGAGCCCAACCATTCGACGATCTGTCGGACGCGCGAAACCTTCTCGCCACGGTCGTCGGAGCGTAGCGTGGCATAGGTCGTAAACAGGACGCCTTCCGGCAGCGTGATCGGCCGCCCCTGCGGGAAGCGCGACAGCGGCGTGACCAGGAGCCGCTCCATGCCGAGCGCCGACCAGTCGCGTTGGGCGTCCTCGATCAGCTTGTCGGACTTGCTGATCCACACCGCCTTGCGTCGGCCCTGGAGCCAGTTGTCGAGAATGATCGCGGCCGACTGCCGGCCTTTGCCGACGCCGGTGCCATCGCCGATCATGAAACCCCGCCTGAAGCGCACGGCGTCCTTCGCGTCATCGCGGGCGGCGGTAACGACATCGACGGTGATGTCCACGGTCCATGATCCGGCGAGATGATCGGCATGGGCTTCACCGGCATAGATGACGGTCTCGATCTGCGCGTCTGACAGCAGCTCATGGATATTGGCGGGGAGGTGCGGTCGATAGCTTGGCCTGGGCGGCGCTACGCTCGCCATCGCGGCAGATTGGACGAGCCGGGTCGGATGGGCCTGAGAACCGGCAATACGGATCGCCTGCAATCCGTATTCTTCATAGATGCCGTCGGACAAGCGGCCGCCTTCGCCCGCCAGGCCGTCCTGGGTCTCGTAGGCGAGTGGCAGGCCCTTCGGCTCAGTCATCGGCACGGCCGCAGGGACGGCCTTGGCGGTGCGGTTGATATAGCCGCGCACGCTGCGAGGGGCGGAAGCCGCGACAGTCGGGACCTTGAGGGAGGGATCGACGGCGAGCCTTGTCGGCAAATGATCGTCGAGCCAGCCC
This sequence comes from uncultured Stakelama sp., assembly GCA_964521615.1. Lineage (GTDB taxonomy): Bacteria > Pseudomonadota > Alphaproteobacteria > Sphingomonadales > Sphingomonadaceae > Sphingomonas. The sequence goes on from CAZFTL010000041.1 coordinate 2,137, forward strand.
AGCAGCGTGGCGGCGTTCGAGGCAACGCCGGGTGCTGCCGGGAACACGGCCGGATCGTCGGCGGGCAGCTTGTCGATGACGGTCAGCCGCGTCGGAAACGTCGTGCCGTGTTTGGCATAGACCGCGCCGTCGATGGCGGCGGAGAAGACGATGCGCCCGCGCTCCTGCAGGCGAATGAAGGCGTCCCGCCAGGCCAGATTGTCGGACGTGAAATTGGCGCCGGTGATCGTGACGAGCCGGCCGCCGGGAGCCAGACGCGCCAGCGCTGAGGCGACATGGCGATATGTGGTGTCGGCTATTCGGCCTTCGACATTGGCCATTGCGGAGAACGGCGGGTTCATCAGCACGACGCTCGGCGTGACGGCGGGATCGAGATGATCGTCGATCTGGGCCGCGTCGAAACAGGTGACGGGAATGGCCGGGAAGAGAAGCGACAGCAGGCTGGCGCGGGTGTCGGCCAGCTCGTTGAGGACGAGCGCGCCGCCGGCGATCTCGGCGAAGATGGCGAACAGGCCGGTGCCGGCCGAAGGCTCCAGCACCCGGTCGGCCGGAGTGATTGCCGCGGCGTGGGCGCCGACCAGGCCGAGCGGGATCGGCGTCGAGAATTGCTGATAGGTCTGGCTCTCGGCAGAGCGCCGCGTATGCGTCGGCAGAAAGTTGGCGACCTTTGTCAGCGCGGACAGCCGCGCAGCCGGAGTCCCGGCTTTGCGGAAAAGCGCCTTTCCGTATTTGCGAAGGAACAGGACGGTCGCGGCCTCGCAGGCGTCATAGGCGGTCTTCCAGTCCCAGGCGCCGGTGGAATCAGATGCGCCGAAGGCGGTCTCCATCGCCACACGCAGGGCGGCGGCGTCGACGCGCTTGCCGCATTCGAGATGGGGCAGCAGCAGACCGGCGGCCGTGAAGATGGCAGCGGCGGGTTCGCGATTGGGGCCGAGCGAAAGCGGCGCGGCGGCGGACGCCGCCGCGGATGCGGAAATCAGGGTCATGATGTGAGCCTTAAGGAGAGCGGGAAAGGACGAGCCGCGCGGCGCTCTCTCTCGACCGCACCGGCTCAAACCCGTCCCGGCCGCCCTCTCACTCTCGGGACGGTGGCATGGAAAAAGCGCCCGACCGTGAGGTGGGGCGCTTTTCCGGGGGTCAGCTCCAGTGTCCGTCCGCGATCTCGCAGGCGACGAGCGCGCGGGCCTTGCGGATGAGGTCATCGCCGCAGGTGTCGATGTGGCCGAAAAACCTGGCGCGGGCGCCGTTCTCGGCCCAATCGGCATAGGCGCAATATTCGCGAGCCTCGGATCGGAAGGCCCGCATGTCGTTGGGCTGTTCGATCTCGCCGAGCCGCGCGTCGATCTCGTCGGGCAGCTCGTCGGCCTCGGAATATTCGGCTTCGAGGCGATCATACTCGTCGCGCAACGCCTCGCGGGTGGCGCGCTCCTCCTCGGTCAGGTCGACCGTGACGCCAGCCAGTTCGCGAAGCCCATGCTGGTGGCCGTAGGGAAAGCTCAAGGCGGCCTCGACCCATTTCCAGCCTTCGCTCGCGATCTCGTCGGCGGTGGTCTTCAGCTTCTCGGCTACCAGGCGGTCGAGCAGGGCCGGATCTTGCAGCCAGCCACCATCGTCCGACTGGAACAGGTCGCGCAGCACGGTGCCGCCGGCCGCCTCATAAGCTTCGACGCCGATGAATACGGCCCTTTTGTCGGAAGCGCGTACCGAGGTCTCGGTCAGCATCCGACGGATCTGATAGGGCTCCTTCTGCCAGCTATCCTTGACTGCCTCCCAGACCTGTTCCTGACGGGCGTGGTCTGAGCTGACGGTGAAGGCCATGAGCTGTTCGAGCGTCATGCCATCCTCGGCATAGATCTCGAGCAAAGTCGGCGAGACGGAGGCGAGGCGCAGGCGCTGCTTCACGACATTGACGCCGACGAAGAAGGCGGCGGCGATGGCTTCCTCGGTCATGCCCTTGTCGCGCATGGCCTGGAAGGCGCGGAACTGGTCGAGTGGATGCAACGGCGCGCGCTCCATGTTCTCGACCAGCGAGACCTCATCGACCAGGATGTCGCTGTTGGCGTCGCCGACGACGCAAGGCACCGGCGCAGTCTTGGCCAGGCGCTTCTGCTTCGCGAGCAGTTCGAGCGCCCGATAGCGGCGGCCGCCGGCGGGCACTTCGAACATGCCGCTCTCGGCGCCATCGGCGTCGAGGACGGGACGGACATGGAGGCTCTGGATGAGACCGCGCCGGGCGATGGACTCGGCCAGTTCCTCGATCGAGACGCCGGCCTTGACGCGCCGGACATTGGACTGGCTCAGCACCAGCTTGTTGAAGGGGATGTCGCGCGCCGACGACAGGGTGATCTTCTGAA
>CAZFTL010000042.1:0-3806 GCA_964521615.1 uncultured Stakelama sp.
CGTGGTGGAGGGGCGCAGCAGCCGCACGAGGCGCCCGGCAAAGTTTTGGTTCATCGCGCCTTTCCGGGGAAGGCGGCCTTGATCTTCAGGAAGAAATAGGCTGAATCCCGGAACCCGTAGGCCATACGCTTAATGACCTTAATGCGGTTGTTGACGCCCTCGAGAATGCTGGTGTTCAAGGGGAAGATGGCTGAGGCGAGGATGCCACGCAGGTACTTTCGGAGTCGCTTTGCAAAGGCGATCGCCGGCGCGATGCCGCTTTCGATCGCCAGGCGGTACCAGTCTTTCCATCTTCGGGCGCCGTCTCTGACCGATGGCGCAAACCAGATTTCCTTAATGGCGGTCTTCAGCAGATAGACAGTAGCCAGCGGTGCGTTGGCCGCCAGCAGTTCCTCGAGCTTGACCGCCTGCTCGTTGCCCAGGTTGTCACGGTTGCGCAGCAGCAACCAGCGCGAGTGCTTGATGACCTGACGTTGTGCGGGCGCACTGCGCAAGGCATTGGCCTGATCGACGCGCACCCGGTCGACGACCTCCCGACCAAAGCGGGCGACGACATGGAACAAGTCATAGACGACTTCGGCGTTCGGGCAATGGGCGCGCACCTCCAGATCGAAGGCGGTGTTCATGTCCATTGCGACCGCCTCGATGTGCTGACAGCCCTCTTTGCCCAGCAATTCGAAGAAGGGCCGGATCGCCTCGCGGCTGTTGCCTTCGCCGACCCACAACACGCGCATACGTTCAGCATCCATGATCACCGTCGCGTAGCGGTGCCCCTTGTGCAGCGCGAACTCGTCCATCACCAACCGACGCACGCCCTGCGCATCGAAAGTGCCATACCGGGCCTGCAGGCGCCGATGGTCGATGCGCTTGATGGTGTGCCAGTGCAAGCCCGTGAGTTGGGCGACGTGGGCGATCGGCAGGATCTGCACCAGCGCCTCGATCCAGGCGCGTAATCGGTGTGTGATGCGCTCACCCGTGTCGAGCCAGCTCAGGCGCTCGGCCGCCCGTGCGCCACACTGGTAACAGTCGAGGCGGCGAATCGGCACATCCAGCCAGACGTGTCGATCGAACCAGTCTCGATCGCGCACCCGGCGTCGCCGGCGCTCGTGGAGCAGAACACAGTCGCTACCGCAGCGCCCACATCGCGGGCGGTGTGAGGGGTCTTCAGAGAGGGTGAGAAGCAGCGAACCGTCGGCTCGCTCCTGGCATGAATCGACGAGGCGGCCTTCCCAGAAGACCACGCCCAACATAGCATCGCGCATGACGGGGAAGAGGAAGGGGATCGGTTTGTTTGGCGACTGCCAATCTACCAACCTCAGAACCGTCAACCACTACTTCCCCCAGATCGCGCGAAGAACCAAAGTTTTGGCGTTGCACGGTGCCGCGGTGCAGTGTGTGCACGGTATGCCCGGTCTGCGCTTCGGCGCGCATTTGGGCGTACAGGGCGTCGGCCGCCTGCACCTGCTCGCGCGTGGGCAGGGTGCGCACCGACAGGAAACCCGTCACCTGCGTGCCGTCGCGCAGCGGGGTGATGTTGGCCTGCACCCAGTAGAAGTCGCCGTTCTTGCGGCGGTTTTTCACCAGCCCCGTCCACGGCAGGCCTGCGACAATGGTGTCCCACAGGTCGCGGAAAGCCTCGGCTGGCATGTCCGGGTGGCGGATCAGGTTGTGGGGTTGGCCCAGCAGCTCTTCGTGCACGAAGCCGCTCACATAGACGAAGGCGGGGTTGCAGTAGGTGATCCGGCCCTTGGTGTCGGTGACGGACACCAGGGTGTCCCGCTCGGCGAACATGAACTCGGTGGTGGTGACGGGCTGATTGATCCGCATGGCGTGTCCTTTCGGTGAGGGGTCAGCGGGAGGGCCGGGAGAGCCAGTCGCGTTCCAGATCGGCAGCGGGCAAGGCCTTGGTAAAAAAGTAGCCTTGGGCCACGTCGCACTGCAGGCTGCGCAGCTTGTCGATCTGGTCTTGTGACTCAACGCCTTCAGCCACGGTGCGCAACTGCAGCGCGCGGGCCAGGCCAATGACTGCGGTCACGATGGCCAGGCTGTCCGGGTTGGTGGTCATGCCTTGCACAAAGGACATGTCGATCTTGAGCTGCGAGACGGGAAAGTTCTGCAGCCGTGCCAGCGACGAATAGCCCGTGCCGAAGTCGTCGATGGACAGGGTGAACCCCCGCTCCACCAGGCGCGCAGCCACGCGGCGGGCCTTGGCAGGTTCGTGCATCAGGGCGGATTCAGTGATTTCCAGCTCGATCGCCAGAGGGCTGACGTTGTGTGCTCGCACAATGGCCAGGGCGCGCTCGGCGAAACCGTCGCTCATCATTTGCGCGGCCGAGACGTTGACCGCAATCGTGGTTGGCGGCGTCACACCGGCGTCGTGCCAGGCGCGCCATTGGCGGGCTGCGGTGTCCAGGCTCCAGTCGCCCAGCGCGATGATGAGGCCGCGCTCCTCGGCCACGGGGATGAACTCCGCCGGGCTGACCCAGCCCCATTCCTCGTCGTGCCAGCGCGCCAGGGCCTCCACGCCGCACAACTGGCCGGTGTCAAGAACCACCTTGGGCTGGTAGTGCTGGGTCAGGCGGCCAACGGCCAGGGCTTTCTCCAGCCGTGCCGCTACGGCAATGCGTCGCTGCAGCTGGAGGCCCATGTCCACGTTGTACAGCAGGTGGTGGCCACCGCCTTGCATTTTGGCGCGGTACATGGCGATGTCTGCGCGCCGCAGCAGCTCACCCAGGGCCTGACCGTGTTGAGGGTACAAGGCCACGCCGACGCTCGCGCCCACTTCGAAGCGCAGATCATCTGTTGTCATGGGGCGGCCCAGCGTGCCGCAAATGTTCTCTGCCAGGGCCAGGGCGTCGCAGCCATCTTCGGTGGGGCTGTGCATGCGCACGAACATGAACTCGTCACCCCCCAGGCGGGCCAGCACGCCATCGTCACCGATAAGACGCTGGCAGTGGTGCGCCACCGTCGTGAGCACGCGGTCGCCCACCGCATGGCCTTGCGTGTCGTTGATCTCCTTGAAGCGGTCGAGGTCAACGAACAGCACGGCGGCCTCCCGGCCCTGCTGGCCCGCAGCGTCCAGAAGCCGTTGGGCCAGATCCATGCCATGGGTGCGGTTGGGCAGGCCGGTCAGGGCGTCAAAGAACGCCAGCTTTTCCATGCGCTCCTGGGCGCGCAGCAAATCGCGGGTGAGCTGCTCGCGCTCGCGCAGGTCGGCGATGAGCCCGTCGCGCTGCGCAATATAGCTGTCGATGGCGATGCCCATGTCCAAGAACACCACCTTGATGAGCGCCTGCATGGCGGTGGTGGAGCCCGTATCGCGCAGGCCGGGCAGGCGATCGAGCCGAGGTAAAAGTTCGGTGAGATAGTGGCTGTAGCCGCCCAGGTACCAGCCCGGTGACAGGCCGATGCGGGCATGCGCCAGCCCCACGTGCCGACGGTCTTCTCCGTAGTCTTCGTTGTAGGTGCCGACCGTCAGGTTGCTGAAATAGCGAACATGGAGCTGCTTGAGCCGCTCCAGTGCTATCTCGTCCGGAATGAGCGCCTGCATCTCGGGGAACGACAGCAGGTGGCGGTAAAAGCCATCGACGAAGCCGGGTGCCTCTTTACCGAGTGCTCCATGCAGGTCTCGGAGGGCGCGCTCGTCTTCGGGCGTGAGGGAAAGAAAATCCTTGCGACGCTGAAAAGTATGGGGCATTTCTTGCAAGGGTATTTACCAATATGCGTTGACTTTCGTCAAGTGTATATGGGCGGGCGTGTCCGAATTTTTGTGTAAACGGTTCGGACTTCAATTGACGGAGATGCGG
>CAZFTL010000043.1:0-375 GCA_964521615.1 uncultured Stakelama sp.
CGCTGATCAAAGAGTTCGGCGAACCGGCAGTGCGGGTCCAACTGGAAGTGCTGGAACAACGGACCGGGAACACCCGCTTGCGCGGGGTGGAGAACGGCTACTCGTACCTTCGATCATTGCTGAGAAACGGTGTTTTGGGCGAAGCCGATGCCTTGGAGTTGCCGGAGCAGGGGGCACCGGAGGTCACGCAGCGCGCAGCAGCGGCTGCCGCAGTTGCGCCACCAGCTTCGCCCTCAGATCCGCCGTGGTTGATTGAGCGTCGGGCGGTGATCCGCAAGGAGATCGAGGCCCTGTCAGACACAAAGCGCAAGGGTCTCGTAGATGCCGTGGTGCAGCAGATCAAATCACAGGACTTGATGACAGCGGTACTGTACC
>CAZFTL010000043.1:385-2798 GCA_964521615.1 uncultured Stakelama sp.
AGCCCCGATCGCCGGGCTCGCGGCCCGCGGTGAGGTCACGCCGAGTAGCCCGCGGAGATGTTCTGCACGGCATGTTCGGTGCTTGGGTGGTTCGCAGCTACGCGACACAGATGTACGGTCCGGACTGGGACAAGCGCCAGCCCGACGACGAGGAGGGCGCCCAAGATGAATGATCGCGTGACGTGCGAGGCGGTGATGGCCGCTTTCGTGGAGACAGACCAGCTCGGCAACCAGCAGCTGTTCGACGAGGTTGCCAAGCAGCTGGGAATTCCTGATGAAGTCCGGCACGCAAGCGCGCCGGTGGGCAGGGCAGGCAAGCGCTACAAGCTCTTCGAGCGGCAGTGCAGGTGGCACCAACAATCGCTGCGCCAGGCCGGCGTGCTCGAACGCGTCGATCGCGGTGTCTGGCGCTTGAGCGACGAGGCCAGGCAAAGCCTCACGCCGGCGCCCAGCAAGCGAGTCTTGTTGGCGTTTTCGACGGAGCTCGGTTGCGCGCTGTGGGGGAACGCTGAAGATGTCTTCGGCGCCCTGGGCGAGCAAGTCACGCTGGCGTTCACCTCGCCGCCGTACCCACTGATGAAAGAGCGGGCGTATGGGAACGTGAGCCAGGACGCGTATGTTGACTGGCTGCTACCGATTCTGAAGCCGATCGTGAAGTGCCTGCGACCTGGTGGAAGTTTGGTTGTCAATGTTGGAAACGATATTTTCATCTCGGGGTCGCCGGCCCGTTCTCTCTGGAGTGAAGGGTGGCCCCTGGCCATCCATGACCTGGCCGTGGGGCTCATGGAGCGCTTCGTTTGGGTGTCGAACAAGCCGCCAGGCCCGGTGCAATGGCCGTCGATCAAACGAGTGCACCACAACGTCGCGTATGAGCATGTGCTGTGGTTCACGAACGATCCGCACAGGGTCATCGCAGACAACCGGCGCTGCCTCCAGCCGCACTCCAAAGAGCACTTGAAGCTGATGCATGCCGGCGGCGAACGCCGGCGCGCCTCCTACGCCGGCGGGGCCTACACGCTGAGGGCGGGCAGCTTCGGTGCAATCACGCCAGGCGCGATCGCGCGCAACGTGTTGGAGATCCCGCACAAGGACCGAGATCAGATCCCGGCGCGGGAATACGCGGCCGCACACGGCTTGCCCGTGCACCCCGCTCAGATGCCGGTGAAACTGGCTGAGCACTTCGTGCGCTTCCTGTCGGAAGTGGGTGACCTGGTGGTGGATCCATTTGGCGGCACCGGGACCACGGGCCGCGCGGCAGAGCTGCATCAGCGGCGCTGGATCGTGACTGAGCGCTGCAGGGAATACCTGATGGCGGGTGCCCAGCGCTTTCGTGCATCACGCGGTTTTAAGGCCGCATGGGAGGAGTAGGGCGATGTCGATGAAGCCACAGCAACAGATTGCGCTGCAAACCCTGCGGGCGTCGTTCGGCGTGGACACCACCACTGCGGATGGCCTCCACGGCCAGGAGCTGGACGATTGGATCGAGCGACAAGAGGACGATGCGTTTGAGCGCTATCAAGACGAGCAGCGATCGCTTGTGAATTTGCAGCCACAGATCGCCTGGGAGGAGACCGGCTGGAACATGGACGAAGACGGCATCACGGAGACCAAGGCGTGCATCCTGGTTTTCGAGGGAATCTTCTATGCGGCGGTCATGAGCAGCGAGCGCGGTGGCGATGAGCGCATCGAACCATTTGGGCCGGATCGGTCATCGCTTGATGAAGCAATGCAGGACGTTAGAACGGGGGCACGGAATGAATGATCGGAAGAAATCGGCTACGGAGAGCCTGGATCTATTCCCTGAGCTGGTCACCGGGCAACAGCGGCGGAGGGAGCGACGTGCAACCGCCGAGATGGGCGCGCCGGCGCCCGAGGCAACATCGCTAGTCGATCCGTTGGTGGCTGAAAGGACCGTGTTCAACGCTGACCGGACGCATCGATTCACGCTCTTCAGGCACTGGGGAGACGTAGACGACTTTGCGTGCGGGATCAGCATGAATCCGTCAGGTGCGGCCGAGGAGGTGACGGACAACACGGTCGATGGCATGTGTCGCCGCGCCAAAGAGCATTGGGGCGTGGGCGCCTACTACCAGCTCAACGTCATGTCGATTCGCGGAACCTACTCGAAGGACTTGGCGAAGACCAAAGTGGTGAACCTGCCAGAGAACGACGAATGGATCCGACGCATTGCGCCAAGGGCCAGATTCGTGGTGGTGAGCTGGGGCAATCCTGGCCTCGCGTCAGGGCGAGGCCCAGAGGTTGAGCAGATCCTGAGGCAGGTGTGCGAAGCAAGCAAGGTGCTTTGCTTCGGCAAGAACAAAAACGGGTCACCTGTGCATCCGCTTTATCAGACCACAGCTGCGCCGCTGCTGCCATATTTCGAGGGGTAGACCGAGGGCAGGGCTTTTCGGCT
>CAZFTL010000044.1:0-2790 GCA_964521615.1 uncultured Stakelama sp.
TGTAGCGCGACGATTACGGAGTCCGGTCGGCGTCAATTATGATGGCCGATAGGTGGCCGCGCCGGTTGGTGAATTCTGGCTACCATTTGCTGTTGCGGGGAGCAACCGTCGAGCGACAATTACGACGCTGGGTAATTGTCGCTGACGCTGGCCGGAAGCGAGGGTCTGAAGCGCATGGGATGGTTGGCATGTAATTGCCGCTGGCGACAATTACCCGTTGCCTCAGCAAGGGTGCTCCCGAGCGCGAAGCCAGCGACAATTATGATGGCCGGTCCGGGGCGCCATTCGGCGGGTCGTAATCGCCGGCGTTGATACGGGCGACGGCGGAACGTTTGCGGTAGCTTTCGCCGTTCATCTCGATGATGATCGAGTGGTGCACGAGGCGGTCGATCGCGGCGACAGTCATAGCGGGATCAGGGAAGACGTTGTCCCATGCCGAAAATGGCTGGTTGGCGGTAATGGCGAGCGAGTGGCGTTCGTAGCGGTGGGCGATGAGCTCGAACAAGGCGCTGGTCTCGACCTGGTCCTTGCGGACGTAGGACAGATCGTCGAGCACGATGAGATCGAACTTGTCGAGCTTGTCGAGCATGGCGGGTAGGCTGAGGTCGCGGCGCGCGGACTGGAGCTTCTGGACCATGTCGGTGGTGGAGCAGAACAGGACGCGCCGCCCCGTGTCGATGAGGGCATGACCAATGGCAGCAACTGCGTGCGTCTTGCCGGTCCCGCTCTGGCCGAACAGCAGCAGGTTGCCGCCGCTCTCGATCCAGTCGTCACCGGCGGCGAGGGACAAGAGGTGCGGTTTGCGGATGCCGGGGGCTGCGTCGAAATCGAAGGTGGCGAAGGTCTTGCCTGCGGGCAAGCCGGACTGGTCGCGATGGCGCTGGATGCGCCGGGAGGAGCGATCGGCCATCTCGATCTCGAGAAGCGAGGCCAGCAGGTTGGCGGCCGGCCAGCCATCGCGATCGGCGGTGTCGGTGAGGCGCTTCCAGTTGCGGTTGATACTCGGCAGGCGCAAGGCCTTGAGCAGGGTAGGCAGCACGGCGGCGGCCTGGTCCTTGGTGCGGGTCATCAGTACACCTCCCCGCTGGCGATCAAGCTGTTGTAGCTGTGCAGATCGGGAGGCGGGATAGTGACATCGCGCTGCGATCTTGCGGTTGGCAGGAACTCGTCCCTGAGCGCATCGACATCGGGCAAGCGCCCTCTGTCGAGTGCCTCATCGATCCGCCGGGCCAGCACGTCGACACAGTCGCCCCTGGCGGCGATATCGAGCAGCGCGACGGCATCGCGGCAGGCCTGCCGTCCATCGAGTTGGGCATCGAAGGCTTGCCAGGCCCGCCGGTAGGCGTGATCGGGGAACAGGGCTTCGCGGTAGACGAGGTTGCGCAGCGCACCAGGCTTGCGGCGCAGGTTACCGATCATGTGCCGGAAATCGATGCTGTGCCCCCGGTGGGGATGGCTGATCCGCACGCGCGGCGTGGACATTACCCTGTCCGGACCGAGGAAGAGCTCAATGCGATCGTCAAAGAGATGCGCGTTGAGGCGCCGTCCGACGAGGCGGGAAGGCACCGAATAGGTAACCCGATCGATGGCGACGGTGCCGTTGCGGGTGACATCGACGGTGACCATGGCGAAATCGGTGGTTCGCCTTGCGGGCAGCGCCTTGAGTACCCTGCGTTCTGCATCGATGTGCGCAGCATGCCGCCGGTTCTGTCTGGCGACCTGCGCCTCAACGAACTCGCGCCAGGCCTCGATGCTGACGAAATCGCGGCTTCCCCGCCGGCGTAAGGCCTGATCGAGCCGTCGCTTGAGATGGGCATGGGGACCTTCGATCGATCCGTTCTCGTGCGCCTCGCCGCGGTTGTTGCGGGTAGCGAGCATGCCGTAATGACGGCACAGCTCGTCATAGCTTCGGGTAAAATCCCGCTGCGCATCGGCGTCGAGGTTTTTGTAGGCGGCTGACAGGGAATCGCTGCGGTGTTCGGCCGGCGCGCCGCCCAGCTTCCACAAGGCATCCTGCAGGTGCTCCGAAAGGGCGGCAAAGCTCTCCCCGCCCAGCACGACAGCCGCATGCTCCCAGCCACTCGCCGCCAAGCGGAAGTGGTAAAGGCGATAGGCCAGGGTCTCGCCGGCAACGGTGACCTTGAGACTGTCGCATACCGTGAAATCCGACAGGCCCTGCCGACCGGGCTCATGATGCTGCGGGAAGAAGATCTCCTTCTCGCCGCCGTGCAGTGCCCGCCAGCGGGCGATCCGGCGTTCAAGTGTTCGTCGTATCGCATCGGGAACAGCATCCTCGCCGAACTCGTCCTGGAGCGTCTCGAAGACCGTGACGGCAATGATACCGTCGATCTGGAGCAACTCCTCGACGCGTGGCCAGAATGGCTCGAGCGGATCGGCGCGGGTGCGCCAGTGGCGCTCCTTCTTCTTCTGGGACGGAAGCTGCGGATCGTTCTCGATCCGGCGTGCGCTGCGCTCGCTGATACCGGCCTTGGCAGCCGCGACGGCCTGGGTGTGTTGGCGACGATGGGTCATGAAGAGAAATACCTGCTGATCGGAAATGTGGTGGCCCGGCATCGCAAACCCATCGCTCGTTGTTCGATGAGTGTTCCGATACCACCGCCCGCCACAGCCCCGATCAGCCCCCCCGAAAGAAGGGGAAAAAGATCGCCACCGGTTGTCTGGTCCGCTCTCCGGTCGGGGCTACGCCCCTCCCTACGATCAGCCCAGACAACCGATCCTACCGGCCATCATAGTTGCCGCTCAACCGGCCATCGTAGTTGTCGCCACGCA
>CAZFTL010000045.1:0-2306 GCA_964521615.1 uncultured Stakelama sp.
ATGCCGAAAATTCAGATGCTCGGCGACGGCGATGAACTGAACAAGGGAAATGAGCGGTATCCTGCCAGACAGGATACCGACATTCACGAGGTTTCGATGGTTAGTGCGCCGCATCGGAGCGGGCCTGCTACCAGTCGTCGGTTAGACGACTGGCGACTTCTCGGTGGCAGCCCCACGGAGCCGAAGGAGCACCAGCCCCAACGAAACCAGTACCGCCATCGCCGTGGCGTAACAGATCACGGGCCACGCTGTGTCACCGTTTAAAAGTGCCACCGCCAATGTCCCGACAATGCTGACTATCAGGCTTTGAACGCAGAAGTAGAACGCGACCGCTGATCCCGCGATGTCGTCGAACTCTGCCAAAGCGCCGTTCGCGGTAACGGACACCGTGAAGACAATACCGACCGCGACAACCCACATCGGTAGGATGAAGGTGAGGAATGACGGCGAGCCGTAAAGTTCGCCGATCCCCAACAGGACCGCTCCGCAAACAAGCAACGCCATCCCACGCGCCACGCATCCTGCGATGCCCCATCTGGCGACAAAGGACTTCGCGAAACGGGTTGTCACGATCATTACAAGCGCGACAGTGGCGAAGGCAAAGCTGAATCCGATCTCGGAATATTCCGCTTGGCCTATGAGCACACGGGGAGCCGTCGAGAAGAAGACGAAGAAGGTGCCCATACCGGCGCTAAAGCCGACAGTGTAAACCCAAAAAGCCGGACTCGCGAAGATCGGCAAGACAGATCGGCGCGTCTTGACTTGATCCAGAGGGCGGGTTTCGTGCCACCTGAAACCCGCATTTAGGAGTGCGAGCATCGCCAGTATAGCCAAAGTAATGAATATCGCCTGCCATCCCAAGAACTCGCCGATCAATGCTCCGGCGATAGGGCCGAGCGCAGGCACGAACGCCAGCATCGAACTGAAAAGGCCGTAGATGACGACACCCTCAGGACGACTGGCATAAACGTCGCGAACCGTCGCGAACGTCGCCACCAGCATGGCCGACGCGCCCACTGCTTGAAGTAGACGGAAAGCGACAAAGGCCGGTGCAGTTGAAGACCAAGCTGCTCCCAGAGACGCAATGACGAAAGCCGTTGCGCCCGCAAGTAGAATTGGCCGTCGCCCGATTCTGTCTGAGAGCGGACCAAAAATCACCTGGCCCACGCCGAGCATCACCATGTAGAGGCTCAACGTGAGTTGGATCATAGCGGGCGTCGTGTTCAGGATGCCGGGCATCGCTGGAACGACAGGGAGATAAATATCCATCGCCAGTGAAGCGAGGATGTCGAAAGGAGCCATCAGCAGCAGTGCTGCCGGCAGCGTATAGGCCCACGCGGGGCGTGTGGTGGTCATGACGAATCAACCCTCGATTAAGGAATACCGGGCGACGTCTGCTCGTCAGCAATCAGATGAGACTAGCCTTACAGAGCGCCGCAACAACAATACTGGTTGTTGCGGCTTACTTGTCTGCTGACTTGGAATTTCCCATCTGATTACTCCACGCTTACGAATATGAATTGCTACATTTTATCCGATTATCTTTTGCTTCGCAATGCGGCATGGGCGCACTCAGCGTTCCAGCCCCCTCTGCCGCCCTAACTGCCACGACACCGACCCGCCCTGCACGATGCCCATAACCTCGCGGCCGAGTTGGCGGTCGATGATCGGCCGCCACGGGACAAGGGTGAACTCATGGGATTTCTCGACCACGGCGAACTTGCCGCTCGATAGATGCACGGTTCCGGTAAACTTGCCGCTGACGCTCTCGCCGTCCGTGGCGGCGCGGAACGGCAGGCCCTTACTCAAAGCCATATCCGATCCGACGCCGGCTACCTCGCGCTCCCGCAGGATGGCGAGAAGGTTGCGCCGGTAGAAGACGCGGCTGTCCCGGCTGCGGGTGGCGTCGCCCTGTTCGATATGGTGCTCGCGGCGCTGGTCCATGGCTTCGCGGACTTGTTGCCCGAAGCCGGTTGGCGCAAGGTCGGCCGTCTCGCCGTGGATCAGCCGCCGGTCCAGCCAGGTCGCGCCGTCCGATCCGATCTGTTTGTTCAGATCGACCGGGGAAAGGACGCGAACGCTGGCCTGACTGTCTCGGCCGGCGTCATGGGCGGCGGCACGGCTGACCAGATCATCGGGGATGCGCCATTGGTCGGCGTCGATCCGCTCGACGATACCGGCCCGGCGTAGCGCCTCCAGCCGGCGCACATGGGCATCGACATAGCCCTCATAGTCGCCGCCTGGAACGCGGCACGTATAGGAAGAATAAACGCCCTTTTCACCCAAGTCCAACAGCTTTGGACCGC
>CAZFTL010000046.1:0-2298 GCA_964521615.1 uncultured Stakelama sp.
CGAGCCTCGGATCGGAAGGCCCGCATGTCGTTGGTCCAATGCGGCTTGGGCTCGACGACGACGGTGACGCCGTCCCTGACTTCCGGCCAGGGCAAAGACCGTTCGTGCGGCGGATGCTGGCGATCCGCCGCGAAGATGGCGTCGATGTCGGTCATGGCGCCTCTCCCGCGTCGGGCCGCACGAAGCCTTCGGGATCGCCGGGATCGGGCGGCAGATAGGCGTCGTAGGGATTGCCGTCGGCGAGATGGCCGAAGGGCGTGAAGACGTAATCGCCATCGTCCCGCCCCACGGCGCAGATGACATAGCGCGGGCTGCCCGTCACCGCGTCGAGGCATTCCATGAGGGCGAGATTGCCGTCGCCCGCCGCGCGCAGCAGGGTCTGGAAATTGGTCCGGGCGTAGGAGGGGATGCTCATAGCGGTCCTCCCTCGCCGGAGATGGTCTGATCGAGCCAGCCATCGGTGTAGATCCAGTCCACGGTCGCGCCGGTGGCGAGGTCGAGGACATGCGCGCCGCCGCCGAATCCATCGAGCCGGGGCTTCGAGCAGGTGTTGGCGTATTGGAAGCCCCATCTGCCGGTCAGGCCGAACTCGACGGCGCAGCGCTTCACGAACTGGATGAGGCGTTCGGGATCGCCGGTCACGTCGTCGCGCATCCAGAGTTGGCTGCCGCCATGTTCCGGCTGGATCGAGAGGAGGAAGCCTTCGGAGGGTGGTTCCTCCGATGCTCCGTCCTCGGACAGGCGGTTGTAGAGATCGAGCGCTCGGGCGGCGTTCTCGGGTGTGCCGACGTCGAGCAGGCACGAGAAATGGGTGAAATAGTCGGCCATGACAGGCTCCTGAAACGAGAAAGCCCGGCGCGATGGCCGGGCTGGATTGGGGGGGATGGAAGGCGGTCAGTAGCCGAACCGCCAGGATGGCCAGGGCTGGCCATCGTCGGCGGCGGCGACGGCTTCCGAAAGGTAGCCGGCATCGCCTTCGACCAGGGATGGATCGCGCACCGGCGTTTCGTCGATGACAGTGACGCAAACGACGAGACCGTCTTCGACCTCGACGTGAACGGGCACGAGATACTGGAAGACGACGCGGCGCGCGGCGGACCGGTCGGGTTCAATCATGGAAGGTCTCCTTGCGACGATGCGGGGAAGCGACCCCAAGCCGCTCCCCCGCCGTGAGGGTCATTCGGCCGCGATCGTCAGGGCGTCCTCGTCCTCGATCCCGTCGGCTTCCTCGTCGTCCCCATCCTCGCAGAGGAAGTCCGGCAAGGCTGCCTCGTCCGCGGCGTCGGCCTCCGCGCCCGGTTCGACGGTCTGGCCATCGTTGGGATCGACCAGGCGCAGCGGCTCGGGCAGCCAGCCGGTGTCGGCCAACAGGCGCTCGGCCTCCTTGGCCATGTCGCCCTTCTTCAGATGGTCGATGAGCTGGGCAGCCCGCTCACCGGCACCCTCTCGCACGGCTTCGAGGATGCGGGGCTTGGTGACGCGGCCGAGATAGTTGCCGACCGTCGGCCTCCAGCCCGCCGCCACCATGTCGAGGCCGGTGGCTCGCGCCAGCCGGTCGGCCTGCGAGAGGCGCACGTCCAGCCCATGCTGGCTGACGCCCGATCCGTAAGGGTTCGGCCGCTCGAACAGGGCGTTCACGCCGTAGCTGACGCAATGGGCGAGCAGATCGAGCCGCCTGCCGTCATCGAGCTGCGTCAACCACTCCCAGAGCGCCTGATCATCGGCGGGAACGTGGTCGCCCCAGCGTTCGTGCCGCTCGGCGACCTCCCGCGCCGCTGTGCTGTCCTTCAACTCCTCGGACTGTGCCGAGAAGAAGATGTGATTGACGCGAGCTTCGAGGCAGCCGGCCGGTGCGGTGCGCCGGAAGGTGTCGCTGACCAGCTTGTGTAAAAGCATAGTCATGGCGACGTCGGGATGCTCGGCGACCGCGTTGCGCAGGGCAAGGGTGCGATGCGCGGTCAGTTCAATGACGAGGCGCTCGGGCAACGGCTTGATGCCGTCCTCCTCGTCGTCCTCCGGCTCGGTGGGCTGGCCGCCGATGGTGATGACGGCGCGCTGCACGGCGGGCGTGGCCGACTGGCCGGTGTCACTGTCAGCATCCGGCGCATCGCTGCCTTTGGTCTCGACGGGCCGTTCATCTTCGGGACGGACATAGCCGCGATCCACCGACAATGAGCCGTCGGAGTCGAGGCTGACGAAGACGCCGGCGATGGCGATGTCGGCCGGATCGTAGATCGCTGGGCGCTGCTCGAAGGCGCCGAGCGCCTGTTCGATCTCGCCGAGCCGCGCGTCGATCTC
>CAZFTL010000047.1:0-2088 GCA_964521615.1 uncultured Stakelama sp.
GCGCCTGCTTGCTGACGCGGTCGAAGTAGTTGGCCGAGGTCGGCCGCCAGTGGCTCGCGACGTTGATCCCCATCAGGGCGGCGAGATGATCGTGCAGGTCGATCGGCTCGGGGCCGGACTGCCCGGCCTTCTTGTCGATGCCCATGCTGGCCTCGAGGGTCTTCGCCATGCACCAGGCGAGCCAGCTTGCCTTGGCATCGTCGTCGAGTGCGCTGAACGCCGAGAACCGGTCGACGGTGCGGCGATGCTCGGTCCACGACAGGTCGAGCGTCTCACGCATGTCGGCCATCAGCGTGTGTGCCGGGCTTTCCGGGTAGTTGGCGAGGTAGAGCGAGGGCGACGGCGCGCGGAGCGTCGTGCCCAGGGCCTGCGCGCTGTAGAGCGCGCGGGAGTCGGCGATGGCGAAGATCAGGTAGTCGAGTGCGATCGCCGGGTTCGAGGCGAGGTTGATGGCGAGAATGTCGCGGCGCTGGACAGCGAGCTCCTCGACCAGCTTCTGCGACAGTGGCTTGGGCGCGGACGAGGCGCTACCGCCCTCCCCTGCCGTTCCGCTTGCTCCCTCGCCGGCGTCGGCCCCACGCGCCTTGCGGCGCTCAAGCGGCTTGTCGCTGTAGAGGCCGCTCGCGACCGCGGGCTGGCCGTCGGCGCCGATGATCACGAAGCAGCCGACATTGGCCTTCATCTCCTCGGGGATCACCGGGGGCTTGTCGTGGAGCGCATCGTAGGCGCTGCTTGCGGCATCCCAGCGTGCCTGGAACTCGGCCTCGTCGTCCTCGTCGAGCGTCTCGCTTTCGGCTTCGAGCGCCGAGATTGTCTCGAGCAGCTTGTCGGCCTCGACCTGTTCTTCTTCGGTGAGCGGTGCCGGTTCGAGATGGACCTGGTGGAGGTCTTCGGTCGCGTTGTAGGTGACGCGGGTTTCGAGGATCGGGCGCACCCAGGCATAGCCGGAGGTTTCGGCGACCTCGGCCGCGAAAGCCTGGAGCTTCTCCCCGGCAATGCGCTGGGCGATCTCGGCATCGATCCAGGTCTCGCCGCCGTCCTCGGTGAACAGGTCGCGCTCGATCTTGCCTCCGGCGGCGAGGTATTCGGCTTCGCTGGCGAGCTTCGCCATCGGCGAGGATGAGCGGATCGCGCTGTGCGTGACCATGCGGCGGATGGAATCGGGGTTGTTGCCCTGCCAGCTGTTCGACAGTTCGTTCCAGACCATCATCTGGCGGTCGTGGTTGGGTGTGGTCGCATAGGCCTTGGCGACATCGAGGGTGATCTTGCCTTCCTCGAGCGCGGCGAAGATCGGATCGGCGAGGTCTGCAAGCCGCAGGCGGCCTTCGATGAACCGGCGGGTGCGTCCGAACCGCTTGGCGATCGCGTCGAGGTCGCTGCCCTCGTTGACGAAGTGCTTGTACGCACGGATTTCATCGGTCGGCGTCATGTCGAGCCGGATGACGTTCTCGATCAGCGAGAGTTCGGACTGCTCGGCGGCGTCGATATCGAGGACGCGGCAGGCGACGGGATGGTCCTTGGGGAGCTTGCCTGTGCCGAGGAGATAGTTCAGCGCGCGCAGGCGGCGTCCGCCCGCGGTCACGTCGTACATGCCCCGCTTCTTGGCGGGCACGACGATCAGGTTCTGGAGGAGGCCCTTGGCCTCGATATTGGCGGCCAGTTCCTCGATGAAGAGGTTGCTGTCGTTTTTGCGGACGTTGGCTTCGGACAAGCGCAGCTTGCCGAGCGGGATCAACTCGATGTCGTTCATGGGGGTGCTCCTGAAAGCCGGACTTGGCCGAGCCCTTCGGCTCACCTCTTCCAGCCCCCCTCCCCTCACGGTTTCAGGATTGCCCGAACTCATGGGCGCGACCGAGCGTCCCAAGGCGGGCCGCTTGATGCCGTGAGGCATAAATTGTGGATTTATGCCTCAAGATATGGCATGGAGTGAGGCATAAACGCAGGATCAATGCCTCATGACATGGAACTGGCAACAGCCGGACTGGCCTGATTTTCGCTGGAACAGCGATGCTCTCGTCGCGCTCGAGGCGCGTTTCCTGCAGCAGTCGGGCGTCATGATCGGCGTGGTGAAGCACCTGGGCGAAGAGG
>CAZFTL010000048.1:0-2017 GCA_964521615.1 uncultured Stakelama sp.
CTGCCATTCGCCGATGTGCTCCTTCAGCACGACCGGGAACTTGATCATCTGTTCCGATTTCAATTCGAAGGCGGAGACGCTGACCAGCACGTTGGAGCACGCGGTGTCCGGCGTCGCGGTCAGTTCCACCACCGCGCGCGGCCCCAGCCGTTCGTACACGGTATAGGACAACGACGTGGTGGCGTTGTGCGCCTCGTCCATGATCACCAGCGGGCCGTGCAGCTTCAGCACATTGGCGAACGACGCCTTGACCCTGTCGTCGTCATCATGGTCGAGGTAGTCGAGCTGGGCGGCACTTCCGGCGAAATGAGTTTCCAGGTCTTCGTGATGTTCGTAGACCTTGCGGCCTTCCTTGTCGGGGACGCGCAGCGCGGCGACGGTGGAGATGACGACGCACACTTTCGTCGCGATGTCGGCAGGACGGATCTGCGCGAAGTCGGCGATGTCGAATACCGCGACGCGGCCGCCGAAGGCGTCGTCCAGTTCCTGGCGATAGGGATGGCGCGGATCGCGGAAGGCTTCCAGCGTCTGCGTCTTGATCTGGGTGGTCGGCACCATCCACATCACCAGCGGCAGTTCGCGGTCGAGCAGGTTGCGCCCCGCGGACTGGATGATGTGCGCGCCCATCACCGTCTTGCCGCCACCGGTCGGGATGCGCAGGCAGACATAGGGCACGTCCGCGAGTCCCGGCATCGGCTTGTATTGCGCGGACAGACCTTCGGCCACGCTTGCCGCGAATGCATCGGCCGGGGCAGCGATGCGCGCGGCATCGAAGAATCGTTTCAGTCGATCGAGCGCGCGGCGCTGGTACTTCTTGAGTTCGAGCGCCATGTCAGCGTGCCTTGATGTCGTAGGGCGTCTGCCGGAACCGGATCTGGAGTTCGTCCAGCAGGTCGTCGTCGAGCGCGCAGGCTTCGCCGTAGATCACTTTCGGGCCATCGAATTTCGCCAGCGAACGCAGCACGCGCCGGGTCAGCACGTTGCCCCCGGTCTTGCGCTCGTCGCCGAGGATGCCGTTGTAGAGCAGGTAATAGCCGGTGCCCTCGTACTCGCCGAGGAAGGCGTCCTTCGCGGCACGGCTGGAGCGCGGCGTCCCGGTTTCGGCGAACCAGACGTGCGCGGCGAGATGCTCGAAGCGGATGCTCTCGTCGATGTGGCCGTCTTCGTCGAACACCGGCTTGGCGAGTTTGTAGAAACGGAATCCGCCACCACCATGCCAGTCGACGGCTTCGGAAATGCCACCCTGTTCGCCATCGACGACCTTGGCGAGGCGCGGCTGGCAATGCGTGCGCGCGTGATCGCCCATCTCGATGCCGATCCAGCGCCGGCCCATCTTGTGGGCGACGGCGGCGGTGGTGCCGGAGCCGAGGAAGCTGTCGAGGACGAGGTCGCCGGGGTTGGTGGCGATCTCGAGGATGCGTTTGATCAGGCGCTCTGGTTTTGGGGTGCCGAAAAACGAAGACTTCCCGAAAATGTTTTTTGATTCGAGCATTGCTTCTTGCGTGTGGCCTGCGTCATCGTAGTGCCACAGGCTGCGTGGAATGACCGGTTTTGCGTCTATCGCGAAGCGTTTGATGCGCGGGCTTCGGGATAAGCCATCTTTTCCCCAATAGATCAATCTTTGCTCGGCCAGAGTGTTGTAACTCTCTGCACTAGTGCGCCAAGTTAGCCCATCGGGGGGATACACTTCTTGGCCGTTAGGGCCAGTTATTTTATAGAACAGGTTTGGTCGCTCGGCTTTTGTCTTGTTGCCGGTCAGCGTGACTGAATTCCATGGGCCGCGCGAATCGTTGTCAGGATTCTTGAAAACGACATTGTTTCTTTCCGTTCGCGCCAGTCGATTCACTGAAAAGTTATCGATTGATTTTGTATACACGAAAAGATGATCGTTGTCAGTGCTGAAATACTTGGCATCATTTGCTGGTGACACCTTGCGATGCCATGTAATGTCCAGCATGAAATTTCTACGCCCAAAAACTTCGTCGCAAATCACCTTGCAGTAATGCGCCTCGTTGTC
>CAZFTL010000049.1:0-1933 GCA_964521615.1 uncultured Stakelama sp.
AAAACGACATACAATCGCCCAATATCTTTGTGATTGGTAGAAAAGAGCCATCGAGAAATATAAGAATTTTGTTGTGACATATAATTATGGGTTTTTTGATTACCAGTGTTTTTAAATTTTTTAAATTACAAAAAATATTTATCAATCAAAAAAAATCTTATTCCGACTTAGCGAAAATATAATTTACCTTAAACACTTATTAGTTAATTTATTGAAATATGATCCAGCTACAGGTTCCCCTACAACTACCCTGTTACGACTTCATCCTAGCTTCCAACTTAACTTTAAAACGAAAACTTAAATAAAATCTTATTTAAATTAATTAAATCTAAAAGATTTAAACAATTACCATAAGATTTTAAATGAGTAAATCAAATTTTCAGTAAGCCGGTCCCCATGACGTGACGGGCGGTGTGTACTAAGTTTGGGTCCAGGTTCACCGTGACGTGCTGATTCACGATTACTAGCGATTCCTCCTTCATGCTCTCGAATTGCAGAGAACAATCTGAACTAAGATAATTTTTTTGAGATTTGCTCCAACTCACGTTCTTGCTACCCTTTGTGATTACCATTGTAGCACCTGTGTGGCCCAATTTATCAGGGCCATCTTGGCTTGACATTATCCTCACCTTCCTCCAGCAATTGAAAAGGCAGTCCTTTTATAAAAAATATTGACATAAAACATAATTTCATTTGAAAGGAAATTTTTTTAATACTTATGTCAATAAATTTATATATAAAAGCAAGGGTTGCGCTCGTTAAAGGAGTTAACCGACCATATCACTACACGAGCTGACGACAGCCATGCAACACCTGTGTTAATTAACTAAACCTCTTAAATTTAGAAGTTTAATTGTATATTTTTTATCAAAATATTATTTTTTAACTAACATTCAAAAATTGGTAAGGTTTTGCGCGTTATATCGCATTAAACCAGATGCTCCACCGCTTGTTCAAACTTCCGTCAATTCCTTTGAGTTTTAACCTTGAGGCCGTACTATCCAGGTGGAGTATTTACGCGTTAGCTTATGCATTGATTATATCTTTAAATTTTAAAGTAGAACCAACACTTAATACTCATAGGTCAGGGCTTGGACTACCGGGGTCTCTAATCCCGTTTGATCCCCAAGCTTTTGCGCCTAAACGTCAGCATTGTCATAGAAAGCCGCTTTCGCCTGCTGGTTATCCCCCTCAGTTCGGACAAATTTCACTTTTTTCTGAGAAGTATAGCTTTCTTCTTCCAACCTCAAGTTTAAAAGTATGGAAATTAATTTCTAAGTTATGCTTAGATTGTTTTAATTAAAACTTTTTAAACAGTCCACGCGCGCTTTACACCCAGTAACGATGAATAACACTAACCCCCCCCGTATTACCGCGACTGCTGGCACGAAGTTAGTCGGGGTTTCTTTTATAACATTTTGTCATTTTCTCACGTTATTGAAAGAGCTTTACGGTAAAGGACCTTCCTCACTCACGCGATATTGCTGGATCGAACTTTCGTTCATTGTCCAATATTCCACACTGCTGCCTCACAAGGAAGCTGGGCCGTTTCTCAGTCCCAGTGTGGCTGGCCAACCTCTTAACTCAGCTAAAGATCTCAGGCTTATTTCGTTTTTAGTCAAAATAAAAACCTAATCTTATAAGGACTCTCTTTTTAACAATTTAAAATTTTTATAAACAAAAAAACTTCGTTAAAAAACAATATAGAAGCTTTTTATTTTTTATTTGGTTTTGAAATAATTTATCTCGTATACCAAATTAAAGAAAGATTCCCTTACTATTCTCACCCTTACGCTACTAAATCTTACGTTTGTAAAACTTCGTTCAACTTGCATGTGTAAAGCATATCGCTAGCGTTCACTCGGAGCCAGGATCAAACTCGTCTATTTAAATAATGAATTGAAATAAATTTCAATTCGAAAAATTATCTTTT
>CAZFTL010000050.1:0-1886 GCA_964521615.1 uncultured Stakelama sp.
GAACGAACCTATTTGTGCAATCTGAGCAGTGCAGAGGTGGTGGTGCAAGGTGGGTCGTGTCCCATCCCGTGGTGTAAGTCCACAGCCCGGAGAAGGCTGAGCTACACGGTACTCAGCGAGCCACAGCGGACAGCCGAGTAGGCGCAGTATCGCTCAGGGTCTGCAAGCCCTCCAACTGCATATAGCGCCGGTTGAGCGACCACTCGTCGTTTTGCTCCAGCATCATGGCGCCCACCAGGCGCGTGATTGAGGCGTCGTTGGGGAAGATGCCCACGACGTTCGTGCGCCGCTTGATCTCGGCGTTCAGCCGCTCCAGCGGGTTGGTGCTGTAGATCTGCGTCCAGTGTGCCCTCGGAAAGCTCATGAAGGCCAGCACATCGTGCTCAGCGTCGTCCATCAAGGCACCCAGCTTGGGGAACTTGTCTCGCAGCTGATCGGCCACCGCCCGCCACTGATCGCGCGCGGCTTCGGCCGAGTCCTGCACGAACACCGTGCCAATGGCCGCGCTGACCATGCGCCGCTGGGTCTTGCCGGCGTGCGCCAGCGCGTTGCGCATGAAGTGCACCCGGCAACGCTGCCAGGTGGCCTTGAGCACCTTCGCAGCCGCCGCCTTGATGCCCTCATGGCTGTCGCTGATCACCAGCTTCACGCCGCGCAGACCTCGGCGATTGAGACTGCGTAGGAACTCGGTCCAGAACGGCTCGGCCTCCGAGGCGCCGACCTTCAAACCCAGCACCTCGCGCTGTCCGTCGGTGTTCACGCCCACAGCCACTATGACGGCCACGCTCACGATGCGCCCGGCCTCGCGCGTCTTCACGTACGTGGCATCAACCCACAGGTAGGGCCAGTCACCCTCGATGGGGCGGTTCAGGAACGCCCCCACACGCTCGTCGAGCTCACCGCACAGTCGGCTGACCTGGCTCTTGGAGACGCCGCTCATGCCTAGCGACTTGACCAGCTCGTCCACAGAGCGCGTGGAGATGCCCTGCACGTACGCCTCCTGGATCACAGCCGTGAGCGCCTTCTCGGCGGTGCGCCGCGGCTGCAGGAACTCAGGGAAATAGCTGCCCTGACGCAGCTTGGGGATTTTGAGCTCAATCGATCCGGCTCGGGTGTCCCAGGTGCGCTCGCGGTAGCCGTTTCGGCTGTTCAAGCGCTCGGTAGGGCTCTTCTCGTCGTAGGCCGCGCCGCACCGGCCTTCAACGTCCAGCTCCATCAGGCGCTGGGCCATGAACTGCACCATCTGGCGCAGCATGTCGATATCGGCGCCGTTCTGGGCAAGCTCCGTTAGTGCCATAGTTGAGTTGGTCATCGTGATTTCCTTTGAGGACAGGTTTGGTGGGTTGCACCTCAAACCTTATCCGGACTTCACGATGACCACCCCCGAAGGGAGCGGCTGCTGCACGGCAAGCCGCTTCGGGCTACGCCCTACGCGCCTTGCCGTGCAGCGAGTGAAAGAAAACTTACACCACTTCCGGGGACATCAACCTGGTGCGCTCGCCACTGGCTTGAAATCGCTTGCCAACCTGGTACACCCACATGCGGCTGACCTCGTACCTCAGCGCTATATCCGTTGGACGTTCGCCTCGCTCGATGGCACGCAATACCCGCTCTCGCAAGTCTTGAGAGTACGCTTTCATCTGAGTGCCTCCTGATCAGAGCACTCATTCTATAAAATGTATATATTTAAATCAAAAATGCTCTAGGTCAAAAAAATGACCGCGCCCGAAGCGGTTGTCCACAGCCCTCGAAAACCGCTTACATCGACGGTTACATCGAAGAGAAAGAAAAAAGCCCGCTACGTTTAATGCAGCGGGCTTTCCAATGTCTATTGGTGGCCTGGGGCGGAATCGAACCACCGACACGCGGATTTTCAATCCGCTGCT
>CAZFTL010000051.1:0-1819 GCA_964521615.1 uncultured Stakelama sp.
GTGAAGATTCCGCTCATCACCTCCAACCGCATCAACACGCCCGAAGTGGCCGAGCGCCTGCTGGCCGAAGGGTTTGCCGACATGGTGTCGATGGCGCGCCCGCTGCTGGCCGACCCCGACTTCGTGCGCAAGGCGCGCGCCGGCCGCGCCGACGAGATCAACACCTGCATCGGCTGCAACCAAGCTTGCCTGGACCACACCTTCGGCGGCAAGATCACCTCCTGCCTGGTCAACCCGCGCGCCTGCCACGAGACCGAGTTGGTCATCACCCCCACCACGCAGCCCAAGCGCATCGCCGTGGTCGGCGCTGGCCCGGCGGGCCTGAGCTTTGCCGTGACGGCGGCGCAGCGCGGCCACGACGTGACGCTGTTCGACAGCGCCGACGAGATCGGCGGCCAGCTCAACATCGCCAAGAAGGTGCCGGGCAAGGAGGAGTTCTATGAAACCCTGCGCTACTTCAAGCGCCAGCTGGAGCTGAGCGGCGTGACGCAGCGGCTGGGCCAGCGCGTGAGCGCGCAGCAGCTGATCGACGACGGCTACGACGAGGTGGTGCTGGCCACCGGCATCCAGCCGCGCGTGCCGGCGATCGACGGCGTGGGGCACGCCAAGGTGCTGAACTACCTGGACGTGCTGCGGGACGGCCAGCCCGTGGGCGAGCGCGTGGCCGTGATCGGCGCCGGCGGCATCGGCTTCGACGTCAGCGAAGTCCTGACGCATGCGGGCGAGAGCGGCGCCGTCGCGCCCGAGAAGTTCTATGCCGAATGGGGCGTGGACACCACCTACGCCCAGGCCGGCGGCCTGCGCGCGCAGACCGTGGAAGCCTCGCCGCGCCGCGTGCACCTGCTGCAGCGCAAGACCAGCAAGGTGGGCGATGGCCTGGGCAAAACCACGGGCTGGATCCACCGCACCTCGCTGAAGGCGCGCCGCGTGGGCATGAGCTCGGGCGTGGCCTATGAGCGCATCGACGATGCCGGCCTGCACGTGCGCATCGACGGCCAGGCGCCGCAGGTGCTGGAGGTCGACCACGTGGTGCTCTGCGCCGGCCAGGAGCCGCTGCGCGAGTTGCAGGATGCGCTGTTGGCCGCCGGTCGCCCGGTGCACCTGATCGGCGGCGCCGACGTGGCGGCCGAGCTGGACGCCAAGCGCGCCATCCACCAGGGCACCACGCTTGCTGCCCGCCTCTGACGCGCCGGCCTTCACCGCCCGGCTATTCCGTTATCACCACCAAGGTTGACCCATGTCTCCCATGCCGAAAAATACCCTGCCCGCGGTCGCCCAGTCGCTCGAGTTCTGGCACCAGATGATCGCCAAGAACGACCTGAGCGAACTGCACACCATCGTCCACCCGGACGCCGTGTTCCGCTCGCCCATGGCGCACACCGCCTACACCCCGGCGCCAGCGCTGATCCTGGCGCTGTCCACCGTGATCGACGTGTTCAAGAACTTCACCTACCACCGCCAGTTGGCCAGCGACGACGGTCTGAGCGTGGTGCTGGAGTTCAGCGCCGAAGTCGACGACAAGCAACTCAAGGGCATCGACTTCATCCGCTTCAACGAGCAGGGCCTGATCGTCGAGTTCGAAGTCATGGTGCGCCCCATGAGTGGGCTGCAGGCCCTGGGCGCGGAAATGGGGCGGCGCCTGGCAGGTACCCTGCCCGCCTTCAAGCAGAAGGCTTGAGCCCCCTCAGCTTGGAAGATGCCCCTTCGCCCACTGGGCAATCTGGCCGGCGTTGGTCAGCGCGCCGGGCTGGCGCGTCACCTCGCGGCCACCGACAAACAGCGCCAGTCAAAGTTATCAGCCGCATATGCATCCTGCGGC
>CAZFTL010000052.1:0-1763 GCA_964521615.1 uncultured Stakelama sp.
TGCATGGTCTGGGCAGTACAGGCGGAAAGGAAGACGAGCAGCAGAGAAGCTGCCGGGAGACGAAACGCGGTCATTGCGGGCTCCGGGGTTCATGCCAACAAAATATGACGGCTGACACATTTTTGGCAATCGGGGATTTCTGACAGGTTGCCCCTGCCCAAGAGCCGTTAGTAACCGCGCGCCTCTGACTTGAGGTTTCCCGTCCAAGGTTCTGCCCGGACTCGTTTTTTAGTATTGCTACTAATTCGGCGTATGCTGAGCCGTCTCAGGCTGTGCGCCTGCCGCCTTCGAGACTGCCCGCCATGCTGTCCTTGCCGCCCGCCGACGCTTCTCCCACCCTTACCGGAGGCCAGTGATGGGCGCAGTTGTCGCGCTCGACAACTTGCTGGACGCACGCCAGATCTGGCGTGGCACTACTGCACCCGCCCCTCGGGCTGCCGCTCATCCGACCGGCCATCAAGGCCTGGATGCCCAACTCCCCTTCGGGGGCTGGCCGGCTCACGCGTTGAGCGAAGTCCTGATGCCGGCGGATGGCGTCGGTGAACTTGGCCTTGTCTTTCCGACCCTGGCTCGCCTCACGCAGGCCGGTGAGCGCGTCCTGCTGATCGCGCCGCCTTACCGGGTGCATGCGCCGGGATGGGCAGGTGCCAGCGTTGTGCTGCCCCAGCTGCAGGTCATTCATGCCAGTCCGCGTGATGCCTTGTGGGCAACCGAACAATGCCTGCGCTCGGCTGCGTGTGCTGCGGTGCTCTGCTGGCCCGCCAAGGCAGATGATCGCGCACTGCGTCGCCTGCAAGTCGCGGCCGAAACCGGACAGTGCCTCGGCTTCGCCTTCCGCGATGCCAAGCATGCCCGCAATCCGTCACCGGCTGCCCTGCGCGTACAGGTGGAAGCATCGGGTCAGGTTCGCGTGTTGAAGTGCCGCGGCGGTTTGGCGCCCCCGCACCCCATCCGACTCGCGTCGTGAATCGCCATGCGCTGGGCCTGCGTTCTTCTGCCGCACTTGGCAATCGATGCCGTCCTCAGGCAACAGGCGGACCCTGAAGCTGCGCATGTCCTCGTCTCCGGGCCCATGCAACGACGCGTATTGCATGCGGTCAATTCAGCCGCGCGCGCTGAAGGTCTGCAACAAGGCATGCCGCTGACGGCGGCACAACTGCTCACGCGTGACTTCCATATCCACGCCTATGAGCCACTGCGCGAGTCGACGGCGCGCACGATGCTGGCGACTTGGGCTTACAGCTTCAGTTCGCAGGTCAGCCTGGCGTTGCCGCATGCGATCGTGCTGGAAATCGCCGGCAGCCGTGCCTTGTTCGGTGAGTGGCCCGACCTGAGTCGTCGGCTGTCATTGGAACTCGACGTCATGGGCTTTCGGCATCGGCTCGTGGCTGCGCCCAATCCGCATGCCGCATGGGTGCTGGCACGAATCCATGCCGAACTGGGTGTCGATGAAGGATTGCTGGTTCAGGCGCTGGGACATGTCCCGATCGAGAAAAGCGGTCTGCCTTCGGAAGCCGTGACGACCTTGAGCCGTTCGGGTCTGCGCAAGCTGCGTCAGGTGTTCGCGTTGCCGCGAGAGAGCATCACGCGCCGATTCCCACCAACGGTGCTGGCTCACCTCGATGCATTGCGCGCGAGTGAGGTCGCACCATTGCCGCTGTTCCAGCCACCGGATCATTTCGAGTCGCGGATCGAGTTCGAATACGAAGTCGAATCGAGCCAGGCATTGCTATTCCCGTTGCGACGCCTAACTGCCGACCTCG
>CAZFTL010000053.1:0-1722 GCA_964521615.1 uncultured Stakelama sp.
TGATGATCGTGGTGATGATCGAATCGACCGGCATGTTCCTGGCGCTGGGCGAGATGACCGAGCGCAAGATCGACCAGCCCGCCCTGGCGCGCGGCCTGCGCACCGACGGCCTGGGCACGCTGATCGGCGGCATCTTCAACACCTTCCCGTACACCAGCTTCTCGCAGAACGTCGGCCTGGTGGCCGTGACCGGCGTCAAGAGCCGTTTTGTCTGCGTGGCGGCGGGCGTGATCCTGCTGGTGCTGGGCCTGCTGCCCAAGATGGCGGCGCTGGTCGAATCCCTGCCCACCGTCGTGCTGGGCGGCGCGGGCCTGGTGATGTTCGGCATGGTGGCCACCACCGGTATCCGCATCCTCGGCGGCGTGGATTTCAGGACCAACCGCCACAACGCGCTGATCGTCGCCGTCTCCATCGGTGTCGGCATGATTCCGTTGGTGGCGCCACGCTACTCGCAGTGGATGCCGCACAGCATTCACCCGCTGATCGAGTCCGGCATCCTGCTGGCCTCGCTCGCCGCGGTGCTGCTCAACCTGTTCTTCAACGGCGCGCGCGACGACACGGCGGCGAGCATCCAGGCGGCCAGGCAGGCCGAGGCGCATTAGGCTCCGCTGCGCTCCTTGCGGTAGGCCTGCGGCGATCTGCCGGTCCAGCCGGCGAATGCGTGGCGAAAGTTCGACGCGTCGCTGTAGCCCAGGCGGCTGGCGATTTCCTCGTGTGTCATGCGGGTATGGCGCAGGTAGTCGATGGCCAGCGTGCAGCGCGCCTCGGCCAGCAGCTCACGGTAACTGGTGCCCTGGGCCTTCAGGCGCCTGCGCAGGGTGCGCGGCTCGATCGACAGCGCCTCCGCCATTTGTTCCAGGCGGGCAAAGCGCCACGGCATCTGTTCGAGCAACGTATGGCGGACCCGGCCGGCGCTGCCGGTGGTTTGCGTCATCTCGCGCAGTTGCTGGCGACAGAATTCACGGGCCTGCGCGTGGGTGATGGCATCGGCCTGGCGCGGCGATCGGGCCAACCAGGGGCCATCGAGCACCAGCTCGTTGGCGGCTTGTTCGAAGCTCACCGGGCATTCCAGAAGGGCGGTGTACGCGGCCTCATGGTCAGGGGCGGGAAAAACCGCGTGCACGGCCGCGAAGCGGTAGGCGGGC
The DNA here is from genome assembly GCA_964521615.1 of uncultured Stakelama sp. Taxonomy (GTDB): domain Bacteria; phylum Pseudomonadota; class Alphaproteobacteria; order Sphingomonadales; family Sphingomonadaceae; genus Sphingomonas. The sequence goes on from CAZFTL010000053.1 coordinate 1,146, forward strand.
CCATGCAGGGCGCGCGCCAGCGCCAACTCCGCCGTGAACGTGAAATCCATCACGAAGCGCGCCAGGGCATCGGTGGGGTCGGGCGTGAGGCTGACGGACAGGCGTTGCACCGGGCGCCCGTCATCGGGGATGAACTGCTGCGTGACGCCAGGCGAGGCCAGAAGGTGGAAATGCGCCGCCAGTTCGTGCGCGGCGACGGCCGTGGGGCTGCTCAGCAAGGCGTAGCCGTAGATGCCCAGATCGGTCACGCGCGTGCGGGCGCCGGCGCGCAGCGCGGTGGCGGGGTCATGCGCCAGCCGGGCCGCGTTGCGGAAGACCACCGCCAACTGGCGGCAGGACACGCGCGTGGCGGGGTCGGTCAGGGCGCCATCGCTCAGGCCGCTGCCTTCGAGGGCTTGGTGGGCGGGCACGCCATCTTCAGCCAGGGTGGACAGCAGTGCCGCCACGCGCTGCGGGGTATACACGCGCGCGTCCAGGTCGGTGGCGGGCAGTGACATCGGGGCGGCTCCTTGACCGATTTCGTGTCGCATCATAGGGTCAGGGACAGCACCCAGGACTGTCATGCGCGCGACCGCGC
>CAZFTL010000054.1:0-1668 GCA_964521615.1 uncultured Stakelama sp.
TCAATGACGCTTAGCACCTCTGATAGTTGGTTCGAAATTTCGATGGTCACCGCTACCCTCATGATGTCTAACGCCTGAGCTCAGCCGACCGAAACCGCGTAGCGGTTTTGGGTCGGCTGCAGCGATTTGTTGGGCGATAGCTTGCCACATTCTCTCAACGATTGGGATTTGACGTACTTTCCGCACTTTGTAGCGCGACCACATCATGCTCCCCCTGGCCGCGAGAGCCCTCCGCTCGGGAAACACAAGACAGACCGAGCACGACTGTTGCAAGGGTCAAACAGTACACGACAACCGGCCAAGCCGTGTTGCGCGGCAACAGCGAAATGATCAACGTTCCGATGCTTCCTAGCAGTACACCGCCCAAGCAGAAGTAGACTGCCGTGACCGTTCCAGCAACATGGTCGAATCCTCGAAGAGCGCCATTGGGCGCCACAGATACCGCTGTGGCGACACCAATACCCACTAGCCACATTGGAGAAATAAAGCCTAACACGGACTGCGAAGCCCATATTTCGGTGATGGCAAGCAATACTGCTCCAGCTATCAGGCATCCCATTCCCATTCGCAAGACGCTTGGGCTGCCCCACTTGGGTATTACACGCCCCATAAAACGAGCTGTAAACACCATGGCAATTGCCACTGTGGCGAACAGCAGGCTGAAGCCAAGCTGAGACACACCTTGCCTGCCCATCATTAGTCCGGGCGCAATGGAGAAAAAGACGAAGAAGCTACCCATTCCAGCGGCGTAACACAACGTGTACAACCAGAAGTTCAGGCACTTAACGGGGAGTAGCAGCTGCGACCATTGCAAGCCCGCAACTCGTTGCACCCGGGTTTCAGGCCAGAATCGCCACGCTGCTGCAGATGCAGCGATCATGCCCAAACCTAGAAACGCAAAGATAGCCCGCCACCCAAGCCACATGTCGACGAGCGCTCCGAGCAATGGGCCTACCGCCGGGACCATGGCCAGCATGGATCCGAGTATGCCGTAAATGACATTACTTTCCTCGCGACCTGCGTAAATGTCACGTACTGTTGCAAACGTGGAAACAAGGCACGCCGAGGCACCACAAGCCTGAAGAATCCGAAGCCCCAGAAAGACTTCAGCCGATGACGTAAGAGCGAGGCCCATTGACGCCACAACGTAGGCGAGGCCACCTCCCAGTAGAACGGGGCGGCGCCCCAGTCGGTCCGATAGCGGTCCAAACAAGAGCTGACCGGCACCAATCATGACCAAGTACGTTGTCAGCGTAAGCTGAATTGTGCTCGCTGTCGTACCAAGCGCGTTTGGCATAAACGGCACTGCCGGCAAGTACATGTCCATGCCGAGTGATGCCAATAAATCGAACGGTGATAACAACAACACCGTGGCGGCAAGGGAGTACCGCCAACTAAAATTTTTTGAGCGCACGAAACCATCTCCTTGAACAAAGGATTTGGCGGCGCTCCCGTAGAGCAAAAGGATTCTTGAGAACGCCGCAACAACCGAAAAATGAAGGTTGCTGCGGCTTACTTGTCTGCGTTCTTGGAAATGCTCATCTGCCGACTATCTCATGATTGAATTTGAATCGTAACAACTTTCAAGCAACTCTGCGAGGAGCCTTATTGTGCGCCCAACTTTGTTTTAGGGCGACTGCCCTGCTGCGTAACATCGTTGCTGCTCCA
>CAZFTL010000055.1:0-1655 GCA_964521615.1 uncultured Stakelama sp.
AGTTCGACATGCAGCACGTGGGCTACAAGGGCGGCGTGCCCGCGATCACCGACACCATCGGCGGCCAGGTGCCGCTGATGTACGCCGACCTCGTGGCCGCACTGCCGCACATCCAGTCCGGCAAGCTGCGCGCGATCGCGGTGGGCTCGCCCCAGCGCGTGAGCATGCTGCCCGATGTCAAAACCATTGCCGAGCAGGGATTCAAGGGCTACGAAGCCGTGTCCTGGGGCGGCCTGCTGGCGCCCAAACGCCCGCCAGTCCCGGTCATCGACAAACTGTCCGCCGAAGTCAAGGCCATCCTGGCCGAGAAGGACGTGCAGGACCGCCTGCTCAAGGCCGGCGCCATCGCCCACTACGAGACGCCCGCGCAAATGGGCGCGCGCATCCGGTCGGACTACGACAAGTGGGGCAAGATCGTGCGGGATAAGGGAATCACGATGGATTGATACCGATTTGCGTTCAAGGTGCAAGGACAGTGCACGGCGCCCAAGCATGACGAGGCAGTCCGATGACACTGGTTTTGGATAGCTGGCGCAGCGCGTGTTGGAGGCGCTGGTTGCCGGGAATTCGCCCCGGCGGGCGACCTTCTTTTAGCGAAACCTGCGAAGCAGGTTTTCTTTGCGCTGTGTACAGACCGGAGACATGGGTAACAGGTGTGCCAGGACATAGGTAACGCTTTTGGGGATTGCAAGCCCCCGGAAGAAGCCCATGGTCTGGATGGAGAAGAGCACCGTGTCCCTGCGTCAAGAATTCGTTGAGTTGGCCCGCCAGGAAGGGGCCAACAAGCGCCAGCTGTGCCGGCGCTTTGGCATCAGTCCCAAGACCGGCTACAAGTGGCTGCAGCGGGCCGCACAAGAGCTGCCCACCGCGCAGGCATTGGCCGACCGCAGCCGACGCCCACGCACCTCGCCCACGCGCAGCGCCGACGCGATCGAGCAGCAGGTGTTGGCCCTGCGCCAAGCGCACCCGGCCTGGGGTGGGCGCAAGATCGCCCGCCGCCTGGCCGATCTGGGCCACGTGGCCCCGGCCCCCAGCACCGTCACCCACATCCTGCACCGCCACGGGCTCATCACCCAGGCGGCCAGCCAGGCCGCGCAGCCCTGGCAACGCTTTGAGCACGACGCACCCAACAGCCTGTGGCAGATCGACTTCAAGGGCCACTTTGCCACGCTGGCCGGGCGCTGCCACGCGCTCACGCTGCTGGACGATCATTCGCGCTTCAACTTGCTGCTGTGCGCGCTCTCGCGCACCGACAACGCCGCCGTTCGCCCCCAGCTCATACAGGCGTTTCGCCGCTACGGGTTGCCACTGCGCATCAATGCCGACAACGGCTCCCCCTGGGGTAGCCCCAGCGCTGGCGGGCGTAGCCTGAGCGAGTTGGCAATCTGGCTGATTCGACTGGGCGTGCGCGTGAGTTTCAGCGCACCGCATCATCCCCAGACCAATGGCAAGCTTGAGCGCTTTCACCGCTCTCTGGATGTGGAGGTGATTGCAGGGCGCCACTTCAGAGACCATGGCGCGGTGCAACACGCGTTTGACGCCTGGCGCCAGAGCTACAACTGCGAGCGACCGCATGAAGCCCTGGCGATGACGGTGCCAACGCAGCGCTACCGTGCCAGTGCGCTGAGCTACCCCGAGCAGCTCAGGCAAATCGA
>CAZFTL010000056.1:0-1622 GCA_964521615.1 uncultured Stakelama sp.
CCCAGGCGAGCCTTCGATGGATATCCACCTTTGCCGCCTGGTTCACCTTCTCAGCCTCGTCGTACTGCTTCCAGAACGCCTTGCTGGCTTTGCCTTCGTCAACGTCCGGCGGCAACCATTGGCGCTGTTTGCCGACCACACGGTTGAAGCGGTCCATCAGCTCTTGGCTCTTCGGAATGAGGTGCAGCGTGCCGATGCCCTTGTAGTACCTGGCAAAGAAATGGTCTGTCTCAACCTTCTCTGCATTCCGCAGCGCCGACCACTGAGTGTCGAAGGACTTCTCCAACGACACCGTAGGCTCAGCTTCACCGTTCATCATCGCGAAGACGCGGTCCATGTCGCGCAGCGACTGCATGAACTCGTAGCCCGGCTTCCCGTCCATTCCACGGTACCCGGTCGCCGGCAGCACGATGCGCTTGGCACGCACGCGCATTCCCGCGGCCCGGTGCCTGTCGTTGGACTTCCACCCCCGGTACCAGACTCGATTGCTTGAGTGGTACCGCGTGATCATGTCGAACACGTCGCAAACCATGCCGATCTGGATCTCCCCGCGTGACGCGAGCACGCCTTCGATGAAGCCGTACACGTTGCCCAGCGTGAAATCCAACTTGCGTATCTGATCGAACTCCGCGCTGATGCGCTTCTGCGCTGCCGATGACAATTTGCCGGTGAGCTCTGATCGCCGGATGACGGCCGTCCACGCGCGGTCGCGCAGATCGGTCAACGTGGTGCTGAGCTGCTTTTGCCAGTTCTCAACCACGTTCTTGGCTGCATTGACGCCGCCGCCACCGTGGTCCGTTTCCGCCAGGGACTTGCCCAACAAGCTGCTGTAGTACCCGTGTCGCTGACCGGCCAAAATCATCTGCTTGGCGCTTTCAACTGCTGCGCGGTATGCGATGACCAGGTTCTCGATCTCCGCCCGAGGCATCGTCAGTTCATTGCCGCTGGACCACTCCAGGTGCGGCCGGTCGGCCTCTTTGAGATCGCGGATCCACGCCGTCACCATGTCGTCGGCCATGCCGGACTTGATGAGGTGCACGAGCGCAATCTCAACTCCCGTTGGTCGCTCGGCGTCAGCGAATGCACCCTCGATGTACTCGACGGTGCCGTGCCGGCTGACCAGGTCCACCAGCATTTGGCGGGTCTTGCTGAACGGGTTCTTCAGGGTTTCGGCGTTGATGATCGCCACGATCTCGCCATCGAACAGGCCGCCCCAAGCGTGCAGCACATGCTCAGCACCCTCGTTGAAAGGTGGATTGAGCAGCACATGGCTGTATTGCGCCAAACAGGTCGATGTCAGGAAGTCGGTCCCTACTACCGTGAACCCTCGCTCGCGCAAGCCTGGGTGGTGCCGGACATCGATCTCGATGCAGTCGACGGGAATCTGCTCGTACTTCCGGTTGACGCGCTCATCGAGGAGCAAGTCCCCTCGGCCGGCCGAAGGCTCCAGAAGGCGCCGAAACTCCTTGGACTTGAACAGCGACCAGGCCTTGACGGCCAGGTTTCTGGGGGTTGGGTACCACTGCAGGGTATCTGCGTTGTTTTCCATTGCTTCTCTCCATTGGTTGCCCCTTGGGGGCGGTTGAACATGGAGAGAAATGGCGTCTAGCCGAAAAGCCCTG
>CAZFTL010000057.1:0-1604 GCA_964521615.1 uncultured Stakelama sp.
TGGGGCTGTGGTGAGCCGTTCTCGATACGCGCCTTGACCTCAGCCACGCCGTCTGCGATATCGCTCCCGCCCTCGCTCAGGATTTCGAACGTGTTGTTCTCGTTTGATTCGCCCTCGTCTTCGATCACTTCAACTCCTTCAATGCCTGTTCAAACTTCGCCTTGTCGCTCTGCGCCCGTTCGACCTCCCTGCGGTCCAACTCAGCGAGTCGCAAAGCGGCAACCCCGAACGCTGCCGCAAGGGGCGCTGCAAACGCCTCAAGGGTCCGAGGGGCCATGTCCCGATAGACACGCTTGACCTTGGCCGTGGCGGGATCGTAGTAAGTCCCTGCGTTCACGCCCGTAGTTCCCCGCACGCGTCGCGCAAGCTGGAACCTGAACGCCTTGTCGGTGATGAACCGCCGGGGCTTGGCCTCTTGAAGAAGAAATACCGCCATCGCGGTATCGATAACTTCGTCAGGCTCCGTGTTGTCCGCAGTACGCACGATGGCGTCGGCGGCCTTGACCTCGTGAGACCCGCTCGGTTTGCCCTTGTAGAACGCGTCCAGGGTCTTGCGAGCGCTCTGCACCACAACATCCCAGCGCTCCCGCAGGATGGTCCACAAGGGGCTGTGCGGGTTCTTGGCACGACGTGCCGCGATCTTCTTGCGGTAGGGCTTCAGTTCGGTGATCGTCACTCCTGCCTGCAAAGCGTCGCCATGGCGCCGCATGGTGGTCTTGTGCGACGTGCAGTAGGAACTACGCCCCTCCCGTTCCTCGCCGCAGTCGGGAACCTTGCATATCAAGTTCATCGTGTTGATTCGGTGATCGTTATTGCTGTTGGTTATTAGCGCCCACCCCCACTGAGGCACAGGCACGAAGGTTTCCTGGGAGACTTGGACCGGGGCTGACTATGCCTTGACTGAGCCGTCGCGGCAGTACCGCTTCACTGTGGCCGTAGACAGCCCCCAGTGGTCGGCTGTCGCTTGGATGCTGGCGCCTTGTTCCCTGCGCCAAGCTGCAACCTTGTCCGGCTCGACCTGTTTGCCCTCAGCCAGTCGGCCCACCGGTCGTCCTAAGCTGGTTTTGCCCCGGTGTGTGACTCCTGTGCGAGCCAGCGACTCCCGAGCCGCAAGGCGCCCCGCTGCGGTCCGCTCGGTGATCCTCTGGCGCTCCATGTCGGCCACTTGGGCCAGCACGGCCAAGATCAACTCACCCGCACCCTTGGCAATGAGCCCTAGCCCGTGCACGTGGACAGAAACGCCCATATCCAGCAGCTTGCGGACGGTGGCCTGTACGTCAATTGCGTCCCGTCCGAGCCGGTCAACGGCGTACACGTGGACTGTGGCGCCCTTGGTCAAGCCTTTGAGCATCGCTGCGAAGCCTGGACGGCTGGCTGCTGGAGTAGCCCCGCTGACGCCTTCGTCCGAGAACTCCATGATGAAGTCCCCACCCATGGCTACGCGCTGTGCCTCGGTGGACTGGTCGATGGTGGAGACTCGGTAGTACGCAATGCGCTTGGTGTTCATGGGTCGTCAATGGATCAAATGATGTGCCTCCATTTTGATCTAGGCTCAATATCGAAGTCAATATGTTTTGAGCCAAGTTTTGAGGGCTGTTGTGGAT
>CAZFTL010000058.1:0-1590 GCA_964521615.1 uncultured Stakelama sp.
AGGTCATGCTGATGTTGAACAGCATGGCCAGCGCCACGATGACGATGCCGACCTTGGTGGGCAAGGGCTGCTCCAGGAACTCGCGGCCCATGGTCATCAGCAGGTTGTTGCCGGTCATCTCGGCCAGCTTGGCGTAGGGCACCAGCAGATAGCCCAGAATCGTGGCCGCGCCAGCGACCAGGAAGACCCAGAACATCACGAGCGCCAGCGCGGGGCTGTAGAGCTCGGTTTCGGACTCCTCCGGCACCATGTAATACGCGGCGCCCATGAAGCCGAACAGCAGCCACACGATCAGCAGGTTGGTGTGCACCATGCGGGCCACGTTGAACGGGATGGCCGGAAACAGGAAATCGCCCCAGATGTACTGGGTGGCCATCACCAGACCAAACACGATCTGGCCGACAAACAGGCCGATGGCGGCGATGAAGTACGGCTTGGCAACCGCCTGCGATTGGTATTTGAGAACGGGGTTCTTGGTCATGTTGTCGTGCTCCGCGCCATCAACCTTCGATGTTGGGTGGCCAGTTTTCGGTGTTGATGCCGTTCGACCACTTGAGGAACTCCACCAGGTCGTCGAGTTGTTGATCGGTGAGGTGGAACTGCGGCATCTGGCGCCGGCCCGGCGCACCGGTGGGCTGCGACTGCATCCAGGCCTTGATGAAGGCAGCGCCCGACGCGTCGCCACCGCGGCGTTGGTACACATTGCCCAACTCGGGCGCGAAGTACGCACCCTCGCCCAGCAGCGTGTGGCAGCCGATGCAGTTGTTCTGCTCCCACACGGCCTTGCCACGCACCACGGCCTCGGTCATGGCCTGCTCATTGGAACGCTTGGGAATCCGCTGCTCCGAATGGAACACCAGACCGACGAAGACGAGAATGAAAAACAGCGACCCGCCGTAGAAGATGTTGCGTGCCATCTCCTTGGTGAAGCCGCCGGACGATTTGGTGCTCATGGCCCTCTTCCTTGCTCATTGGACTGACCCTCGGAGCGTAGGAACTGGCCGCTGTTGCGTCCTTGAAGCATGTCAAGAATGCCCGAACGTTACAGTCGGGCATTGGTGCTGCCCGCGCCGGGCCCGTCAAAGGCCGTGCAGGCGGCACTGTCGCGTTTCGTACAGCCTCCGGAGTGGTTCCGTACTAGGCTTGCGAATTCTGTTCACCCTGCATTAGGTTGGAAACCCATGGCCGCACCACAGAGCAAAGTCATCGTCACCTGCGCCATCACCGGCGCCATTCACACCCCGACCATGTCACCGCACCTGCCGGTGACGGCCGATGAGATCGCCACGGAGTCCCTGGCCGCGGCCAAGGCGGGCGCCGCCATCGTGCACCTGCACGCCCGCAAGCCGGACACCGGCGAGCCCTCGCAGGATCCGGACCTGTTTCGCGCCTTCCTGCCGCGCATCGCCGACGGCTCCGACGTCGTCATCAACCTGACCACGGGCGGCTCGCCGGCCATGCTGGTCGAGGAACGCCTGCAGCCCGCGCTGCAGCTCAAGCCCGAGGTGGCATCGCTCAACATGGGCTCCATGAACTTCGGCCTGTACCCCATGCTGAACCGCTACAAGGACTTCAAGTACGACTGGGAAC
>CAZFTL010000059.1:0-1589 GCA_964521615.1 uncultured Stakelama sp.
GCAGTTTGTCGACGCCGACGGCGCGGTCTGGCCCGGCGGCAATTTCGCGCTCAACCTGCGCGACGGCCAGGGCGGGCAAGCCGCTGGTGGCGAGCTGCGCGGCGACAAACTCGACCTGGCGGCGCTGGCCAAGATCGCCAGCCGCCTGCCGCTGCCGGCCGCGGCGCACGAACGGCTGAAGGCGCACCCGGTGGCGGGCATGGTCGAAAGCATCGTCGCGCGCTGGGACGGCGCGCTGGACGCGCCGCGCGACTGGCGGCTGCAGATGCGCGCGTCGGCGTTGTCGGTCGGCGCCAGCCCGGCGCCCGCGCGCGCCGATGGCACGCCGGCCCTGGGCGTGCCTGGTCTGGAAGGCGCGGCGCTCGAACTGGAGGCCACCGGCGCCGGTGGCCAGGCCACGCTCAGCCTGCGTGACGGGGCGCTGGAGTTTCCGGGCGTGTTCGAGGAGCCCCGGATCCCGATGGACGAGCTGTCGCTCAAGACGCGCTGGCGCGTGCACGGCGAACGCATCGAGGTCGACGTCGACGACCTCAAGCTGCGCAACGCCGACGCCATGGCCGGCTTCAAGGCGCGGTGGCACACGTCCGACGTCAAGCGGCCGGAAGACGCGCCGTTTCCGGGCGTGCTGGACCTGGAAGGCAAGTTCACCCGCGCCAATGGCGCCCGCGTGCACCGCTACCTGCCGCTGGGCATTCCGGCCGAGGCACGCCACTATGTGCGCGACGCCATCGTCAAGGGCGAGGCGCGCGATTTCGCGGTGCGCGTCAAGGGTGCCCTGAGCGACCTGCCCTTCGACAAGCACCCGGCGGCGGGGGAGTTCCGCTTCGGGGGCCAGGTGGCGGGCATCACCATGGCCTACGTGCCCAGGGCGCTGCAGCCGGCGCGTGAGCCGGCATGGCCTGCGCTGGAAGACCTGGCGGGCGAGCTGGTGTTCGACCACAACAGCATGCAGATCAAGAACGCCAGCGCGCGCGTCCAGGGGCACCCGGGCTGGCAGTTTCCGGCCATTCAGGTCGGTATCGCCGACCTCAGCCACACCCGGGTGCTGGTGGATGCCCGGGGCCAGGGCCCGCTGGCCGCCGCGTTGGGCATCGTGCGCCAGTCGCCGATCGCCGGACTGATCGACCACGTGCTGAACGAGGCCACGGCCACTGGCAACGGCGGCCTGCAGCTCAAGCTGAACCTGCCGATCGACCAGATGGACCGGGCCCAGGTGGAGGGCCGCGTGGCGCTGCAGGGCAACGACCTGCGCATCACGCCGGACTCGCCCTTGCTGGCGCAGGCGCAAGGCGCCATCAGCTTCAACCATGCCGGATTCACGCTGCAGGACACGCGCGCCCGCCTGCTGGGGGGCGATGCCCGCATCAGTGGCGGCTCGCAATCCACGGCGGGCGGCGCGCCGGCCGTGGCGCTGCGCGCCAGCGGCACCGCCACGGCCGAGGCGCTGCGCCAGATGACCGACTGGGGCCCGGTGGCGGCGATCGCGCGGCGGGCCAGCGGCAGCGCCGCGTACGAGGCGGTGATCGGCTTCCGCCCGGAAACCCCCGATCTGCTGGTGACCAGCGACCTGCGCGGCATCGCCTTCGACC
>CAZFTL010000060.1:0-1517 GCA_964521615.1 uncultured Stakelama sp.
CTCTTGCCGCTACTCGTCTCTACGAGACCTCCTCTCAACTTGTATCAAATGCAACGAAGCCATCCCCTGCTCCATTACTTTGTGTTCCCGTACCCTCGCTTTTTCTGCCGCTACCGCGGGGGGTGGTTATCTGATGTGCACCATTTGGCACCCACTTGGCCAGAATATGAGCGCTCCTGGGTGCGATGGTCTTTAGCGCTTCAAGGAGCGCCTGGAGGGTCAGCAGCGGGCCGCGGTGGCCCTCAGGCACGGTCGGCTCTATCAGGCCGACCAAACGCCCCGCAGAGGCCGCCAGCGCCTCTTCCAGGCGTGCTCTGTACCTGGCCACGGTGCGCCGATCGACGCCCGCCGTCCGAGCAATGCCGGCGTCCGTGGGAATCAGCTCCCCGCCGCTTTGCAGGCTGGCCAGCGCCGCCATGAGCTTGGCCAACGTGGACTGGTTGCGAAGGGAGTGCGTTCGCGCGGCCGCGGCTTGTTGCCGCTCCTTCGTCGTCAGGGCCGGATCGAAATGCATGGTGCCGCGCATGCGGGCGGAGCCGCGGTACTTGTCCCACGTCCACCGCGCAACGGACTTGGCGATCGCGCGCAGATCGCTGTGCCTCAGGTCGCCCTTGGCATGGCCAGCTCGCCCGAAATCGTTGTGGGCCTCATTGAAGGCCAGCAGGCGGTCATAGAACGGCTCGAAGGAGCCGTCACGCGCCTTGCCGACGATGCTGTACGCGAAGAAGCGGCAGGCGTCGAACAACGCGCAGTTGCGAGACTCAGCTGCCTGCTCAGATACGTTGCCGCGCCGGCGTTGGGGCAGATCGATGTATTCCGCCAGCTCGCCCAGCGTGTACTCGTGGGAGTGGATCTCCCAGGTCCGCCAGAGAGGATGACCTGGTGTTTTGGCGACGGGGCCGCCGTGATAGGCCAGATCTGCCCGAAGAGACGCCGCCATGGACGCGTACACGGCGCGCTGATACTGAATGGGCTCGCTGCGGCCGCGGGGACTGGTGCACACCGGCGCGATCGCGTAGTAAAGGTGCGCACCCCGTACTCGCTCGCCATCCACGGTTTGGACGATCAGATTGGGAGGAGGAAGTCCAGCCGCCTCCCAGCGCTGGCCATCACCTTCCTCGATGTCAAAAATAAGCCAGGAGACCCGGTCCCGCCTATTGATTTGCATGTACGGCCACCTCAGCGCGTAGCTGAGGGGCCGGCTGAACACGGCAGTTTTATTGTCTGAGCAGCGGGGGAAGAATGGCGCTTCCCGCCATATTCTTCCGAGTGGGCCAGTGCCAGATTGAAACCTGTCGCGTAATCCGTTCTCTAGGACTACCGATTCCACGCGAGCGCTCCGGTGTGCGTGTCAAACCACACAAAAATTCATGTGGTTGACCACTTGCGCGCGCAGAATCAGAACATGTATACTCTCTCCGACTTGTGAGGCGGTGAGAGTGTTGATTACTTGTTCTGATTCCAGACGCAACGATCAGCGCTTTGACAGCAAACCCTGAAAAGGCCGGTATTCCACT
>CAZFTL010000061.1:0-1500 GCA_964521615.1 uncultured Stakelama sp.
TGGAAACGCCCAATAAGTCCGGCGTGGCGCGGAAACGCTTGCGTACAGCGGCCTGGTTCGACACCGCGACGCGCTATCCTTGGCCTTCTTCAAGCCACCCTTTTGACTGAAAGCCGCGCGTGCCGCCCATTCGCTCATGCCCAAGCTGCTCGCCTCGGTTGGGTGGCGTCGCTGCCTAGTCAGGACGTACAGGCTTGGCCAACCTGATCTGGCGGATTTTCCGCAAGTACCGCAAGCGCATGCTGGCCACCGCGGTGCTGGTGGTGCTGGCCGTGCTGCACGCGTCGGGCCTGTGGCCGTTGCCGGCCTTGTACAGGGTGGACGAAGCGCTCTACGACGCCCGCCTGCGACTGACCATGCCGCGCACGCTGGACGAGCGGGTGGTCATCGTCGACATTGACGAGCGCAGCCTGGCGCGGCTGGGGCAATGGCCCTGGGACCGCGCCCGCGTCGCGCAGCTGGTCACGGAGCTCACCCAGCGCCAGCAGGTCGCGGCGCTGGGGCTCGACGTGGTGTTTGCCGAAGCCGACCGCAGCTCGCCCCGCCATCAGTTCGAGCGCCTGGCCCGCGGGGACCTGCGCGGCAACGCGGATTTCACCGCCTGGCTGGACCGCCATGGCGCCAACCTCGACCACGACGCGGTGCTGGCCCGGGCGCTGGGGCGCGGACAGGTGGTGCTGGGCTACTACTTCACCAGCGACCGCGATGCGCGCCGCTCAGGGCAATTGCCGCCGCCCCTGGTTCAGCTGGACGCGATCCCGCCGGGGATGTTCAACTGGGACGGATACGGGGCCAACATCGCGGCCCTGTCCGCGCCCGCGCGCAGGGAGGGGTTCTTCAACTCGGTCTCCGACCCGGACGGCAAGGTGCGCGCGGCGCCCTTGCTCGCGGCGTTCGAGGACGGCCTGTACGAGTCGCTGGCGCTCGCCACGCTGCGGGTGGCCCAGGGCTTTCCGCCGATGCAGGTGCAGCGCGTGGATGCCGCGCCCGATGGCGCCTTGTCCGCGCTGGTGCTGGGATCGGACGGCCCGCGCATACCGCTCGACCCGCGGGGCGCCGCCCTGGTGCCCTACCGCGGCCGCGGCGGCCCGGACGGCGGCTCGTTCAGATACATCTCGGCCGTCGACGTGCTGGAGGGCAAGCTGCCCGCCGCCAGCCTGCGGGGCAAATACGCACTGCTGGGCTTCACCGCGCCGGGCCTGATGGACTTGCGCGCGACCCCCGTCGGCGAAGCCTATCCCGGTGTCGAGGTCCACGCCAACATGATCTCCGGCATGCTCGACGGCCGGGTGCCGGCACGCCCGGACTACGTGGTCGGGCTGGAGGTGCTGCTGCTGCTGGCGCTGGGCGCCGTGCTCGCCATCGCGCTGCCCATGCTGTCCGTGACCCGCGCGCTGATGCTGGGCATGGCCTTGATCGGCATCTTGGTGGTGGGCAACACGGCCCTGTACGTGGGCGCGGGCCTGGTATTGCCGCTGGCGACGGCACTGGTGCTGACCG
>CAZFTL010000062.1:0-1476 GCA_964521615.1 uncultured Stakelama sp.
TTGTGGGTCAGGTAATAGGGATCGACGCCGATGCAATGGCCGCCGACCAGGCCCGGCTTGAACGGCAGGAAGTTCCATTTGGTGCCGGCCGCCGCCAGGACTTCGCCGGTATCGATCCCGAGGCGATGGAAGATCAGCGAGAGTTCGTTGATCAGGGCGATGTTGAGGTCGCGCTGGGTGTTCTCGATCACCTTGGCTGCTTCCGCCACGCGGATGCACGAAGCCTTGTGGGTGCCGGCGGTAATAATGCTGCCGTAGAGGCGGTCGATCAGCTCCGCCGCTTCCGGCGTCGAACCCGACGTCACCTTGAGGATGGTTTCGAGGCGGTGCTCGTGGTCGCCGGGATTGATGCGTTCCGGGCTGTAGCCGGCGAAGAAGTCGCGATTGAACTTCAGGCCCGAGACCTGCTCGATGATCGGCACGCAGACTTCCTCGGTGGCCCCGGGGTAGACGGTGGATTCGAACACCACCACGGCGCCGGGCGAGATCGTGTGGCCGACGGTGCGGCTGGCCGATTCGAGCGGTCGCAGGTCGGGGCGCTTGGCGTCGTCGATCGGCGTCGGCACGGTGACGATGAAGACGTTGCAATCGCGCAGATCGGCTTCATCGCTGCTCAAGCGCAAGCGGGTGGCCGCAGCGAATTGGTCTGCCGATGTTTCATTGGTGCGGTCGTGGCCGTCGCGCAGCTCGCTGATGCGGCGTTGCTGGATGTCGAACCCCAACGTGGGGTAGCGTTTGCCGAACGCGACCGCGAGCGGCAGTCCGACGTATCCCAGGCCGATGACGGCGAGCCGAACCTGGTCGAGTTGCATGAGCGTTGGTGTGGTCATTTCCCTTGGCATCCTGTCCATCCTATACTTTAGGCACACGAAGTTAACGAGGGTGCAGTGTAACCTCGCCGGTTCGTGCGCACTTCCACCAAGGCCGACCGGCTTCAGGAGCCCTTCTTGATGAAAACCACCACGCGCCTGCTCGCACTGAGCGTCCTCGCCACGGCCCTGGCGGCTTGTTCGTCGAAGCAGGGCGGAGGTCCTGGCCAGGGCGGGCAGATGCCGCCTCCCGAAGTCGGTTACGTGGTGATGCAGCCCGCCGACGTCGCCGTCGAAGCGCAATCGTCCGGACGCCTCGCCGCCTATCGCAGCTCCGACGTGCGTGCCCGAGTTGCCGGCGTGGTCCAGCGCCGCCTCTATACCGAAGGCAGCGACGTCAAGGCCGGGCAGGCACTGTTCCAGATCGACCCGGCGCCGCTGCGCGCAGCCACCGCTTCCGCACAGGCGGCGCTGGCCAGTGCCCAGGCGACTGCCGCCAACGCGCACGCCGCCGCCGATCGCGCGCGCGGCCTTGCACCGGGCAAGTTCATTTCCAAGGCCGATCTCGACAACGCGCTTGCGGCCGAACGCAGCGCCAATGCCGCGGTCAAGCAGGCCCAGGCGGCGGTTGCCACCGCAAGCATCAATGAAGGCTATGCCTCGGTGC
>CAZFTL010000063.1:0-1447 GCA_964521615.1 uncultured Stakelama sp.
AGGCAAGGGCTGATGGTGGGCGCACGCAGCTTTACCGGCAACCCCTATGACGGCCTGAATCGCCCAGGATTTTCTAGACGCCTTGGAGCCTCAGGAAGTGACGCCGCTCAAACTCGGCAGGCGGCAGGCCGTCAGCACTTGAATGACGACGTCTGGGGTTATAGAACATTTCGATGTAGTTGAAGATATCGCTGCGGGCATCTTGCCGGGTGGCATAGGTTTTGCGGCGGATGCGCTCACGTTTGAGCAACTGGAAGAAACTCTCTGCGACAGCGTTGTCATGGCAGTTGCCCCGTCGGCTCATGCTGGGCTGCAGTTTGTGGCTCTCGAGGAAGTCCTGCCATTCATGGCTAGTGAATTGGCAGCCCTGGTCGGAATGAACCAGCACCGTCTTGCTGGGCCTGCGCCGCCAGACGGCCATCAGCAACGCATCCAAAGCCAACTGGGTGTCGACGCGGTTGCCCATGGACCAACCCACCACCTGACGCGAGAACAGGTCAATGACCACCGACAGGTACAGCCAGCCTTCGTGAGTGCGGATGTAGGTGATGTCCGTCACCCACGCCTGGTTGGGCATTTCCACCGAGAACTGCTGCTCCAGCACATTGGGTGCGACCACGGCAGGCTGACCGCCTCGGGGGCTGGGACGTCTGCGGTAGCCCCGCTGGGCCTGCAAGCCTTCTTGCTTGAGCGTAAGCTCCCCTGTCAAGCAGACAGTTGATTTCCAGAGTCTGCGGCGGTTGTGGTGATCAATCTGGGCATGAACTGCTTGGGCGGCACGCCACCCAGGGCGTCATGCGGTCGGTACTCGTTGTACTGGGTTAGCCAGTCGTCCGCGATGGCCTGGACTTGCTCGATGGAATTGAACAGATAGGCATCGAGCACCTCGGTGCGGAATGTCCTGTTGAACCGTTCGATGTAGGCGTTCTGGTTGGGCTCACCGGGCTCAATGTAGTTCAAGGCAATGCCCTTGCGCTGGGCCCATTCGACGAAGTCGTGGCTGGTCATCTCCGGGCCGTTGTCCATCCGGATCGATAGTGGCGCGCCGTACCAATCGACCAAACGGTCCATCGTGCGAATCAGCATCGAGGCCGGCAGTGACTGGGCCACCTGGATGGCCAGGGCCTCGCGGTTGGCCTCGTCGATCACGTTGAGGGTGCGGAACCGCCGGCCGTCGTAGAGCACGTCATGCATGAAGTCCAGCGCCCAGCCCTGATTGACGAACGATCCTGCAGTCAGCGGCACCGGCTCGCGTTTGGGGACGCGACGCTTCGTTCTGCGAGGAATGTTCAGCCCCAGCTCGCAGTACACCCGCCAGACCCGTTTGTGATTCCAAGGCCGACCATCCAGACGCAGCCGGTCAAAGCACTTCCAGAAGCCCCAACGGGCGTTGGAGGGTGTGCAGAATTTTGTGTAAACGGACAATCCACCGCCGGCGCAAGCCGGC
>CAZFTL010000064.1:0-1442 GCA_964521615.1 uncultured Stakelama sp.
CACGTCGACCGTGCCGCTGGCGGCGATCGCCGACGAACTGGGCTTTGCCGACAACGCCGCCTTTCAGCGCGCCTTCAAGGCGTGGACGGGCACGGCGCCGGGGACCTACCGAAGCCGCGGCAGTGCGGCGCCCTAGGCGTCGGGGGCTTTTTGAAGCGGCTTCGCGTTTAAAGAGCACAGGCCCGTAGTGGCCTGCATGCTTGCCGGTGGCGCTGTCGGCCGGGATGTGCGCCCGGCGGCGCACCTTCTTTTCTTTGACTCGCCAAGAGGGTGTAGAAGAAATCTATTGCAGTCGCGCCAACAGCATCCGAGCCTGTGCAAGCCAGACCCACGCGGCAGCATAGAAGGGCTTGCGGTCGTGGTGCATCACCAGCCTGCGGTTGCGCTCGAGCCATGCATGGGTGCGCTCCACGACCCAGCGCTTCTTGGCGATGACCACAGGCTGCTCGTCGGCCCACAGCGGCTGCTGGGCATCGTCCCAACGATGGCGAGCACTGTGGCGCACGATGCGTACCTGTACCTCGTGCACCTTTTCGATCTGCTGAGCGCATTGCCCGGCATACGCGCTGTCGGCCCACAATGTCTTGAAGGAGCCCTCCGTGCGCTTGCACGCCTGCGCCACCGCTTGCACAGCCCCGTCGCGGTCCTGAACGGCTGCGCTGGTGACCACCACCGCAAGCAACAGGCCCAGCGTGTCCACGACCAGATGGCGCTTGCGCCCATGCACCTTCTTGCCCGCATCGAAGCCCAGCGTGCCGCCTTGTGGGCTGCCCCGATTGGACTGCGAGTCGATGATGGCTTCGCTGGGCTGCGCGGCACGCTCCACACGTTGGCGCCATTGCTGGCGCAAGCGCTCGTGCAGCGCTTCGAACTTGCCTTGCCGAGCCCAGCGCACGAAGGCCTTCTGCACCGATTGCCATGGCGGATAGATCTGAGCGGGCAGGTTGCGCCAGGACGAGCCTGTGCGCAGCACATAGCAGCACGCATCGACAAGGCTGCGCCGGGAGTAGGTCGCTGGTCTGCCGCGCGAGCCTGGTTCTGGCACAAACAAGTCCTGCGCCAAAGCCCATTCGGCATCGGTCAAGGCGCCTGCAATGGCGCCGCCCGATTGCCCGGCTGGCCGATGTCGAGCGTTGTAACCGTAGCGCACGCCAGGCTGCTGGGGCTGCGTGCGAGACAGCTGCTGCTTGGGTCGAATTCGCTGCAAGCCGGCGGCCTTCAGTGCCGCACGCATGGTCACCGTGCTGGGTGCGCTGCGACCCGTGCGATCTGCCCAAATCAGCGCCAACTCGGCCAGCGTCGCCTGCGGGTTGTCGTGGACGACCTCGCGCAAAGCGGCGTACTCGCCAGGAGGAATCACCGGTGGACGGCCAGTCTTTGCCATTGCATTGCTCTTGTTTGGTCAATGCGACAGGATCATAGTTTATTTTTTCTACACCCTC
>CAZFTL010000065.1:0-1417 GCA_964521615.1 uncultured Stakelama sp.
TGGCCCTGTCCAGCGGGCGGACGTGGGGCGCCGGCGCCGATCTGTTTGCCGCCTGCGACCTGCGCTGGGCCACGGCGGACACGCAATGGCGCTTTCCCGGCGCCGGCTTCGGCCTGGTGCTGGGCACGCGCCGCCTGGCCACCCTGGTCGGCCAGGACCAGGCGCTGCGCTGGGTGGCGCAGAACGAGCACATCGACGCCACGCTGGCCAGCGCGGCCGGGCTGGCCAGCCAGGTCGTGCCGAGCCTGCCGCGGGCGGCTTCCGACCTACCGCCCTTGGCAGTGGACCGCAGCACCTACGCCCGGCTCAAGGCCGCGACCCGGGAGAACCGGCGCGACGCCGACCTGGCCGCCCTGGTGCGCTCGGCCGCGCAGCCCGGCCTGATCGAGCGGATCCGGCGCTACCGGCAGGCCAGCCTCGTCGCCCGGCCGCCAAGCGCCGCGGCATGAACACGCGAACGACATCGGACATCGGAAAAACGGAGACCCTCGTGACAGCGCTATCCCGACGACAGCTGATCGCCCCGCTGGCGGCCCTGGCCCCGGCCCTGCTCCTGCGGAGCACCGCCTGGGCGCAGGCGGCGTGGCCCAATGTGCCGATCAAGCTCACCGTGCCCTTCCCGCCCGGCGGCTCGTCGGACGCCCTCGGCCGCCTGGTCGCCGACCACTTGAGCCGAGAACTGAGCACGCCCTTCGTGGTCGAGAACAAGCCCGGCGGCACGACGCAGATCGGCACGGAACTGACCGCCAATGCCGCGCCCGACGGCAACAACCTGCTGCTGGCGGCCGCCACCACCTTCACCGTGCTGCCGAACCAGCGCAAGCTGCCCTTCACGCTGGACAACTTCGAGGTCGCGGGGGGCATCGCCGCCTACATCGCCGTCATGGCTGTGCGCAAGACCCTGCCCATCAAGACCATGCGCGAGTTTGTCGCCTACGCCAAGGCGCACCCCGGCCAGCTGAGCTTCGGCTCGGCGGGTGAGGCGTCGGCGGGTCACGTCTACGGACTGACGCTGGCACGCGACACCGGCATCAAGGTGCTGCATGTGCCGTTCCGTGGCTCGGCGGCGGCGGTGACCGGGTTGTTGGCCGGCGACATCGACTTCATCATCGACGGCGCCGTCACCCCCATGGTCAAGGCCGACCGTGTCCAGCCGCTGGCCGTGATGTACAGCCAGCGCCACCCTGAACTTCCCCAGGTCCCCACCATCGAGGAGACGGGCTTCAAGGTCACCACCGCGCGGAGCGCGGGCTGGGGCCTGCTGGCCCCCAAGGGCACGCCGCCCGCCATCATGAGTCGCCTGTCCAACAGCCTGCACAAGGTGCTGCAGCAACGCGAGGTGCAGGAAGCCCTGGCCCGCGCCAACTCGGTCGTCGACTGGCAGCCACCGAACGAGTTCCGCCGCCTGCTCGCCGAC
>CAZFTL010000066.1:0-1413 GCA_964521615.1 uncultured Stakelama sp.
GCGACACGCCCAGCACGGCCATGCTCGCGGCCTGCAGCCAGTGTGTCAGCGGCGGCTTGTGAAAAAACGGCAGGCCGTCGATGCGCGGAATCAGCCAGTCGCCGCTGACCAGCATCCAGCGGCTGATCTCGGCGTAGCGGCCCTCATCGGGCACCGACAAGGGCCGCACGGCACCGAGCAGCCATGTCAGCGCCAAGAACGCGGCCAGCAGCGTGGGCAGGAAGTAGCGCCCCGGCGGTGGGACCCGCTCCGCGCTGGTTGCCGGGGGGTGGGATGTGGCGACGTCAGAAGGCATTGGCACCCAGTGTAGAGGCGCCGCCTCGGGCCAGCTTAATCCCCTGTGAGCGCAATTGGTCGGCGAACGTCGGGCTTTGCAGGTAGGCCATTTCGTGCCGCCGGGCCGCGGCGATCGGATCCACCGGCGCTTGTGAATCGGCAGCCGCGCTGGCCGGATGGCACATCAGCACCGTGCCGGGCGGGGCCTTGGTCAGCCACTCGGCC
The DNA here is from genome assembly GCA_964521615.1 of uncultured Stakelama sp. Lineage (GTDB taxonomy): Bacteria > Pseudomonadota > Alphaproteobacteria > Sphingomonadales > Sphingomonadaceae > Sphingomonas. The sequence continues at coordinate 502 of CAZFTL010000066.1, forward strand.
ATGCGCCGCGCGTAGCCGGTCTGGTCGCCGCTGAAGTCGTAAATGCCCGACAGCCAACGGGCGCTTGACACACCCGCGCCGCGCGCCCGCTGTTCCAGCGCATCGGCGCCCAACCAGGCGATGACGGACGCTTTCAGCCCGCCGCTGCCCGGCGCCGGCCGGGAGATGCGCAGCCACGGCGCGCGCGCCCCGTAGCGCCGCGCCAGCAGGTCGACCAGCGGCTCGCGGATGCCTGCGAGCTGCTGCACATGCTGGTGCCCGTCCACGTGGTCGGGCGGCGCGCCCCAGGCGGCCTCGAACGCGTCCAGCTGGCGCTCGATCACCGCCCCCGCGGCCGCGCGGTCGAAACCGCCCAGCACGGCACGCCGCAGCGCCGCGCCGAGCGGCAGGCCGTGACCGGCGGCAAGGGCGAAGTCGCTGGTCCAGTCCAGGTGCAGGCCGACGTCGATCTCACCGCGCAGTTCGCGCAAGGGCGCCGCATCCGCTGGCCAGCGCGGCGACAGCACCATGGCGCTGGTGGCCGGCAGGCGGCCTTCGCGCGCCAACGCCAGGATGCCGGTGCTGGTGTCCGCGCCCTGGGCGTAGTCGTCGGCGCACAGCACCACAGCGCGTTCGGCCTGGCTCATGTGCCCCAGCCGCGCGCGATGAACACCGCGGCCAGCGGCAGCAAGGCCACGACGTGCGTTTCCAGCATGACCAGCCGGCGCACGGCGCGCACCTCCGATTCCGGGGGCAGGCCGCCGCCCGCCGCGAGCGCCGCCCGCCACCGCGCGTAGCGCCAAGTCGGAAGCATCATGCACAGCGCGACGGCGATGAACAGCGCGACCTTCAGGTGCAGCAGCCAGTTGACGGCGTACCAGGACGCCGGTTTGTCGCCCAGGAACACGCGCAGCAGCCCGGTGACCAGCACGG
>CAZFTL010000067.1:0-1402 GCA_964521615.1 uncultured Stakelama sp.
CATGCTCGGGAAGAATGTCAGAAATGGTTGCGAGAGACTTTTCTCACGGCCCCCCAGCAAACGTCTAAGGGGGCATTTTGGGATGCAGCGAACAAAGACATTATCGGGTTGTCGCGCCGGGAATTCGACGTTGCTTGGGGAGTGGTTGCTCCTGAGTTTGGTCGAGATAAGCCTGGAGCCAAGAAAAAATCGTCGCGCTGAATCAAATCGGATGTTTAATCGTGACGGCTATTTCCCGATAATTCCCTGATCCATTTGGCGTTTCCCGACAACCGGAGATGGCAGATGGTGACGTGACCCCCTGGTTTCCACCAGCGCGGATTAGAGCCCGGCAGCTTTGTTGCGCATGAGCGCGGGTTGAGCAATGGCCTGCGCAGCGGAGCCCCTAGGGCGTAGCGAAGCAGGCCATTGCTTATCCAGTTCAGCGGCGAACGCCGCTGGGGTCTCGTATCCAAGGGCTGAGTGCGGTCGCTCTCGGTTGTAGTCGTCGGCCCAGGCGGCGATCACCACGCGGGCATGGTCCAGGCTGAGGAACAGGGTCTCGTTGAGCAGCTCGTCGCGCATGCGACCGTTGAAGCTCTCGACGTAGCCGTTCTGCATCGGCTTGCCCGGGGCGATGTAGTGCCACTCGATGCCGATCTCCCCGCACCAGGCGAGCACCGCGTTGGAGGTCAGCTCGGTGCCGTTGTCGCTGACGATCATGCCGGGCTTGCCGCGCTCGGCGATGAGGTCCGTTAGCTCGCGCACGACCCGACGCCCCGATATCGACGTATCCGGCACCGCACGCAGGCACTCGCGGGTCACATCGTCGACGATGTTGAGCACCCGGAACCGGCGTCCCGACGCCATCTGATCGTGCACAAAGTCCAGGCTCCACCGCTGGTTCGGCAGCGCCAAGACGGGCGCCGGTGCCCGCGCACCGATGGCACGGCGACGGTTCCTTCGTCGTCGGACCGCCAGCTTCTCCTCGCGGTAAAGCCGCTGGGTCTTCTTGCGGTTGATCACCACGCCCTCCCGCCGCAAGAGGATGTGCAGCCGGCGATAGCCGAACCGGCGGCGCTGCTGCGCCAGCTCGCGCAGCTTCGACCGAAGATCGGCATCATCATCCCGCTGCGACCGGTAGCGCATGCTCTTCCGATCAGCGCCGATGACACGACACGCCCGCCGCTCGCTCATCCCCAGGACCGCCTGGAGACGAGCGACCGCCTCTCGCTTGGCAGCGGGCGTCACCAATTTTTTGCGAGGAGGTCCTTCAGACCTGCGTTGTCCAGCATCGCATCGGCCAGCAGCCGCTTCAGCTTGGCGTTCTCGTCCTCCAGCGCGCGCAGCCGCCGCGCCTCGGACACCTCCAGGCCGCCATACTTGGCCTTCCAGTTGTAGATCGTCGCTTCCGACACGCCGT
>CAZFTL010000068.1:0-1395 GCA_964521615.1 uncultured Stakelama sp.
GCGCGCCAGGGTCAGGCGGCGCACCAGGGCGTCGGAGAATTCGCGCAGGCCCACGCCGCGCGCCAGTTCGGCCTGCCCGGCCAGGGCGGCGATGGCGCCGGGGTCGCCCTCGGCCTGGGCGGCGGCCACCAGGGCATCGTAGCCGTCGCCCATCCACAGGGCGATCTGCAGCGGCACGCCTTCGGCCAGCGGGGGCAGGGCGCACACCTCGTCCACCACCCAGCCGGCGTCGCGCAGGCGGGCGGCGGATTCGAGCAGGGCGGTGCAGATGTCGGGCGCAGTGTCCATGCCGTCGGGCTTGAGGCAGACAGCCGCGCGGCGCGGCAGGGCGGGGCCGGTGAGGGGCGCGGGCGACTGCCAGGGGTCGCGCGCGTCTGGCTCAGCCATGGCGTGCAGCGCCAAGCGCAGGTCGTGCACGGTGCGCGCCAGCGGGCCGGAGACGGCCATGATCTGGCCGCCGATGCCGCGGTCGCGCGGGGCGGTGGCGTTGAAGTTGGCCACGCGCCCGAGGCTGGGCCGCAGGCCGTGCACGCCGCAGGCGTAGGCGGGGTAGCGCACCGAGCCGGCGATGTCGGTGCCGTGGGCGATGGCGCCCATGCCGACGGCCACGCTGGCCGCGGCGCCGCCCGACGAGCCGCCGGGTGTCAGCGCCGGGTTGCGCGGGTTGAGCGTGCGGCCGTGCAGCTGGTTGCTGGTGAACCAGCGGTAGCAAAAGGCGGGCACGTTGCTGCGGCCCAGCAGCACGGCGCCGGCCTGCATCAGGCCGCGCACCATGGGGGCGTCTTCGGTGGCGATCAGGTCGCGCTGCGATTTCAAACCGTTGGTGGTGGCGTAGCCGGCCTGGTCCACGTTGACTTTGGTGGTGACGGGCACGCCGGCCAGCGGGCCCGGGTCTTCGCCGAGCGCCAGGGCGGCGTCGATGGCGGCGGCGCGCGCCAGCACCTCGTCGGGGCGGCATTCGACGATGGCGTTCAGGCGCGGGTTGACCTCGGCCACGCGCGCCAGCGCGGCGCGGGCCACCTCGGTGGCACTGAGCTGGCGGGCGCGCACCAGGGCGGCGGTCTGGCTGGCGGAGAGCTGCCACAGGGGCGTGTCGGCGGGGCTGGTCATCGGTGTCTCCTGGTTGATCGATTGCAAGCGAATACTATAAAAATAATAGCTGCCGGCGTTACATCCACTAGCGCTGGCGGCCGATTTCATTCAGAAATGGCCTGTTGGCGGTGCTCCAGCGGCGTCTGTCCCGTCCATTGCCTGAAGGCGCGCGCAAAGCTCTTGTCGCTGGCAAAGCCGGCGGCGCGGGCCACGCGGGTAATGGGCAGGCGGGTGCGCAGCAGCAGGTCGCTGGCACGGGCGCGGCGCACCTCGTCCTTCAGCGTTTGCAGGCTGGCGCCTTCG
>CAZFTL010000069.1:0-1384 GCA_964521615.1 uncultured Stakelama sp.
AACCCAGCGACAAACGTGTGGTTGCGCGCAGCAAGCTGGCGGGTGGTGGTGAGTCCGTAAGCGCCACCTTCGACACTGTCAAGCTGAGGAGCGGGCATTTCGCCTATTTCTGCACCTTTCCGGGCCATCTGAAGGGCATGCGGGGCACCCTGACGCTGCATTGAGGTTGATCTGCATCAACCGGCCCCAGGAGGCCGCTGGTATCCTGTGCAGCTGATATGCACCCTCTCGTCCGCTGGTTCCACCAACTCGGCTCACCGCCCTACTTCGACCGTTTCGCCACGCGCTGGGCGCCGTGGTGCCACGGCATCGGCGTGGTGACGATGGCGGTTGCGCTGTGGCTGGCACTGTTCCGGGTCCCCGCGGATTACCAGCAGGGCGATGCCTTTCGCATCCTCTACGTGCACGTGCCGATGGCGTGGATGAGCATGGCGGTGTACCTCGGCATGGCGATCTATGCCGCGATCGCGCTGGTGTGGCGGATCAAGCTGGCGGAAATCCTGGCGATGGCCTGCGCCCCGATCGGCGCGCTCTACACCGCCGTCACGCTGGCGACCGGATCGATCTGGGGCAAACCGATGTGGGGCACGTGGTGGGACTGGGATCCGCGCCTGACCACCGAGTTGCTGCTCCTCTTTCTGTATCTCGGCGTGATCGGGCTCTATGCCGCCATCGAAGATCGCCGCCAGGCCGCACGCGCCGCCGGCTTTCTCGCCGTGGTCGGTGTGGTGCTGCTGCCAATCATCAAGTTCTCGGTGACATGGTGGAATTCATTGCACCAGGGCAGCACGATTTCGCTGACCGGCCCTTCGCACATGGACGCCAGCATGCAGCTGCCGCTGTGGCTGATGGTAGTCGGCATCCACGTCTGGTTCGTGGGCGCCCTGCTGGCGCGCGCACGCGCCGACAACCTGCGGCGTGAAGCCGGCAAGAACTGGATCACGGAGACGGCATGAATTACCAAAGCTATGTCATCGCAGCGTATGCGATTTTCGTGCTGGCGATCCTCTGGGATTGGCTGGCGCCGAAACTGCAGATCACACGCGCGCGCCGCGAAGCGAAACTGCGCGGACGCCGGGACGCCGCACGCAAGGGCGAGGCACGTTCGTGAATCCGATTCGCCGTCGCCGCTTGGTCTTCGTCGGATTGCTGGTCCTCGCCGCCGCAATCGCCGCTGCGCTGATCGCAATGGCCCTGCAACGCAACGTCAACTATCTCTACACCCCCACCGATGTCCTCAAGGGCGAAGCCGGTGGCCACGCGCGTTTCCGCCTTGGCGGCATGGTCGCAGCCGGATCGTTCAAACGTGCGCAGGGGTCGATGGAAGCGCATTTCGATGTCGATGACGGCGATGCCAAGCTGCCCGTGGTCTATACCGGAACCC
>CAZFTL010000070.1:0-1381 GCA_964521615.1 uncultured Stakelama sp.
GTCATGTCTGGACGGCGCCCTGCGATCAAGGGTGTAGATGAGCTGAAGTTACGTAGTCCGGGTGCGGTCATGTCTTCGGCCTGTTTGGTGTGACGGTTAATCACTGGCCCTGATGTTTGTCCGCCTGAGCTGTTGACCCCCATCACCGTATCGCGCTGTTGTTGCGCTGACAGTGCACCGGGTTTGGCAGCTTGTGTCCGTTTCTGTCACATCACCTCTTGGTCACCCTTGATTTCGTGCCAGGCCGGGCCGATCAGGCGGCGGCGTAGCGTGTGTCGTGGCACATCAGCGCGAACGCGATGCGCGCCAGCTTGTTGGCGGTTGCGACCGCGACGAGCTTGAACGGCTTGGTTGCGAGCAGTTTCCTTGCCCAGTTGCGCAACGGATCGTCATGCCGCGCCTGATGATGCAGCACGGCATGCGCGCCTACCACGAGCAACTTGCGCAGGTAGCTGTTGCCCATCTTGGTGATGCGCCCAAGTCTTGCCTTGCCTCCGCTGGAGTGCTGGCGCGGGACCAAGCCGAGGAACGCCGCGAACTCGCGTGGTCCTGAGAAGCTTGTGGGATCGCCGATGGTCGCGACCAGCGCCGAAGCGGTGACCGGACCGATACCGGGGATGGTCATCAGCCGGTTCGACACCGGATCGGCCCTGGCCTGCACGGCCATATCCGCGTCGATCGCCTTGATCGCTTCATCGAGGTGCCCGATCTGAGCGACCAGTGGCATCAAGCTCGTGCGCACCACTTCAGGTATCGCAGGATCACCCTCATAGATCAGAGCGCCGAGGCTGCGCATATTGCAGCTGCCCTGCGCCGCGATCACGCCCACCTCGGCCAGATGGCCACGCAGGCCGTTGAGCAACTGGGTACGCTGAGCCACCAGCATCTCGCGCGCCTTGTGCTGCATCAGCACGGCCTGGTTGGCGATCGAGCGCACTTTGACGAAGCGCAGGCCGGGACGCGACAGCGCCTCGTAAATCGCCGCCGCGTCATTGGCGTCATTCTTTTGCCGCTTGACGAACGGCTTCACATAGACCGGTGGGATCAGTCTCACCTGATGGCCCAGCGCCATCAGTTCGCGCCCCCAGTGATGCGCTGAACCACAGGCTTCCATGCCGACAAGACAGGGCGGTAACGATGCGAAAAAGGCCAGAAGGTCGCGTCTTCGCAGCGCCTTGGCAGCAATCACCTTGCCGCCGGCATCGACCGCGTGAACCTGGAAAACATGCTTGGCCAGATCGACGCTGACCACGGTGACAGCCGAAAGATCGGCCACTATCTTGCTCATGTGGATGGTGCTCCTTTGGTGGATCTCGACAATCACACCGTGGAGGTTCGGCATCGCCGACTCAAACCCTCAACAGAGCGCCGTCCACACCAT
>CAZFTL010000071.1:0-1375 GCA_964521615.1 uncultured Stakelama sp.
GCTGTGGGCGAGGGCGCCATCCGTCAACAAGCCCAAAGACACCCGACCTTCGTCCACGTGGTAGATGTGCGTCGACATCGCACCGCGCTGCAGCAACACGCTGCCCGGCGCCAATGTGACCATTTCGCCTGGCCAGTCGAAGACGGGAACTGACTGCATGCCCGCACTCTGCCGCGCAACGGCACGCGCGGCCTTGATACATGTCAACTGTCCGGCAAGTCCGCCGACAAGAAGTTGAGCGCCATGACGAACGGGCAAGGAAAAAGCCCGCACGTTCATGGAACGGTGCGGGCTTTAGAGTGGTGCCGACTGCCGGTAAGGGGGGAGCCCCGAGGCCGCCGTAACTTGTTGTCCCGTAAGGCTCCCGCGAATGGCGGGGTTGATGGAGTGCGTAGAGATTACCACGGAGAATGCGCAAACGGTCGCACTAGCGAGACGGTCAAGCCCCAAAAATGCACCGTGGGGTTATCGCTTGGCCCGCTGGTCGATAGCCTGAATGATTCCCCCTGTGCCGCCGTTGGCACGGCCATCCGCAAGGAGCAGAAATGGAAATCAAGTTCAACACCACCATCCTGGAAGTCAGCCTCAGCACCCTCTACGCCCGCCTGTGGGGCCGCGAGGTCTACATCGAGTACCGCAGCGGGATGCCCTTCCTGGACTTCCACAAGGAGGCCACGAGCGACGGCTGGGAGTGGTGGGCCTTCGGGACTCACGGCGTGGTCAGCCGGATGGACAGGGTTCAGCCCGCGTGAAGGGCCGACACAACTTCAACAGTCAAGAGCACGAACATGAACACGAACACCACAGCACAACCCTTCGTCAGCTTTTCCGAGGTCAGCGGGCTGCTGCAGGAAACCTTTAGCGCCATCGCCACGGAGATGATCCGGGTGAAGGAGGGCACCGGCGAGTGGCCCACGGTCGGCACGGCCTTCGACAACCTGCGCATGCAACAGCTTGGATGGACCCAAGAGCAACCACGCACGGGAACGGCCACGGTGGTCCTGGATGCGGATACCGCGTACGCCCTGGCGCGGAAGAGGGACTATCTGAGTTCACTGTCCGGGGAAGCTCTCACGCCCAGCGACACCATTGAAGCGCTGATGGCCCGCAGCACCTACTGGCAGGAAGTCATAGACCACCATACGGACACCGCAAGGGCCGCTATCGAGGGCGTCAATCAGCAAGCCGCCGACCTGATCGAGAACGACACGGGAATCGTCCAGTAGCCCGAGGGCCGACGCAGGGGACCGATAAAAGGATAGCACCGGGGGCGCTGTGGGGGCGCCTTCGGGGCCGAAAATAAACCCTACGCTTATAGGAGAAAGAGCGCAACTTCTTCCCCATCGGTAGGAGCCCGGCAGGGCATCCTGACCAA
>CAZFTL010000072.1:0-1354 GCA_964521615.1 uncultured Stakelama sp.
TCAGCGTGGTGAAGCCCGGCAGACCCGGGCCTGCGGCCTCGTAGACCTGACGCAGCACGGCACCGCGCGGCGCCTTGCGGTAGCTGGACGGGGACAGCGCCAGCACCAACAGCTGCGCGCCGATGAACAGCATCATCCAGCCGTCATGGAACCACCGGAGCACGCCGCGCCCCAGCTCCAGCAGCCAACCGTACAGCGAAAACCCCGCGGTCATGATGGATCATGATACCCGGGGCCCCGCTGCGCGGCCGACGCGCGCTATCGTTCGTGCCGCACGACCGCGGCCGCCGCCGTAAGTTTCGTGCAATCCGCGACGCGCAGCATGGGAATGGTAAGCATGCGCGCGCCGGAGTGAAGCTTGTCACGGCGGCGACCTTTCGGCGATCGGCCTTGTTCTTTAGAGGGCGCTAACCACTGCTTTTTGGGTCGGGCTGCGCTATATTGCACCGCAGCAGATCACACTTGTTACCATGCTCTACCAAATTTACGAAGCCCAGCGCTCACTGATCGAACCCTTCGCCGACATGGCGGACGCGGCGTCCAAGATGTACGGCAACCCGCACACGCTGCTGGGGCAGATGCCGATGGCGCAGCGTGTGGCGGCCGGCTACGCGCTGTTCCACCGTCTGGGCAAGGATTACGAAAAGCCCGAGTTCGGCATCCGCAACATCGACGTCGATGGCGTCCACGTGGCCATTGATGAGCGCATCGAGATCGAGAAGCCCTTTTGCCAGCTGCGCCGCTTCAAGCGCTTCTCGGACGACCCGGCGACCCTGACCAAGCTCAAGGACCAACCACCGGTGCTGATCGTGGCGCCTTTGTCCGGCCACGACGCCACCCTGCTGCGCGACACCGTGCGCACCATGCTGGAAGGCCACAAGGTCTACATCACCGACTGGAAGAACGCGCGCACCGTGCCCCAATCCGAGGGCGAGTTCCACCTGGACGACTACGTCAACTACGTCCAGGAGTTCATTCGCCACGTGCAGGGCATTTATGGTAATTGTCACGTCGTCAGCGTCTGCCAGCCCACGGTGCCCGTGCTCGCGGCTGTGTCGCTGATGGCCAGCCGTGGCGAGACCACGCCGCTGTCCATGACCATGATGGGTGGCCCGATCGATGCCCGCAAATCGCCCACGGCCGTCAACAACCTGGCGATGCAGCGCAGCTACGAGTGGTTCGAGAACAACGTCATCTTCCGCGTGCCGCCCAACTACCCCGGCGCCGGGCGCCGTGTGTACCCTGGTTTCCTGCAGCACACCGGTTTCATGGCGATGAACCCGGACCGGCATGCCAAGAGCCATTACGATTTTTTCCGTGACCTGATCAAGGGCGACGAGTCCAGCGCCGAGAC
>CAZFTL010000073.1:0-1353 GCA_964521615.1 uncultured Stakelama sp.
GCGCTCGAGCAGGTCGAGCGAGAGCTCCAGCCGGTCGGCCTCCTCGGCGTCGATGTTGATGCCGATGTCGTGGCCGCGCGCCTGCTGCACCAGGCCCAGCACGCGCGGGTACAGCTCGGCCAGCACGCGCTCGCGCTGGGCGCGGCTGTAGCGCGGGTGCAGGGCCGAGAGCTTGATCGAGATGCCCGGCCCCTCGTAAATGCCGCGCCCGGCCGAGGCCCGGCCAATGGCGTCGATCGCTTGCTGGTAGCTGTGCGGGTAGCGCTCGGCATCCTGGGCCGTCAGCGCGGCCTCGCCCAGCATGTCGTAGGAGTAGCGAAAGCCCTGCGCCTCGCGCCGGCGCGCGTTGTGCAGCGCCTGGCCGATGGTTTCGCCGGTGACGAACTGCTCGCCCATCATGCGCATGGCCATGTCCACGCCCTTGCGGATCAGCGGCTCTCCGCTGCGCCCGACGATGCGGGTCAGCGCGTTGCCCAACGTGGCCTCGCTGTGGGTGGCCACCAGCTTGCCCGTGAGCAGCAGGCCCCAGGCGGCGGCGTTGACGAACATCGACGGGCTTTGCCCCAAGTGCGCCTGCCACTGGCCGCGGCTGACCTTGTCGCGGATCAGCGCATCGCGCGTGGCGGCGTCGGGAATGCGCAGCAGCGCCTCGGCCAGGCACATCAGGGCCACGCCCTCCTGCGAGGACAGCGCAAACTCTTGCAGCAGCCCCTGCACGATACCGGCGCGCCCCGTCTGGCGCTTGCGCTGGCGCAGCGCCTCGGCCAGACGGCGCGCCAGCCCGTGCGCGGCCAGCGCCTGATCGCCGGGCAGGCGGGCCAGCGGCAGCAGGACCTGCACGGCCTGCGGCTCAGGGCAGCGCGTGGCCGCGGTGATGGCGGCGCGCAGCGGGCTGGCCGGTGGGGCCAGTTCGGCCTGCAGGGCTGCGAAAGGGGATGTGGCGGCGGCGAGCAAGGGAGCGTTCATGGCGGCAACGGTCAAAATGACGGCGGGCCGCCGTCGAGCAATGCGCCATTGTTTCGCTAAATCAAGCGAATGTTCTGCTGTATTCAGGTGATGTGATAGTGGAAAATCCAGTCATGGCCGCCGCCCCGCATGAACTCGACCGCATCGACCTGCGCCTGCTGAAGCTGCTGCAGCAGGACGGCCGCATCAGCAACCAGAAGCTGGCCGACACCGTGGGCCTGTCGCCCACCGCCGTGCTGGCGCGCGTGCAGCGGCTGACGCGCGAGCGCTACATCCTGGGCTACGCCGCCCAACTCAACCCCGACAAGCTGGGCCGCGGCCTGGTGGTCGTCGTCGAGGTGCTGCTGGACCGCACCACGCCCGGCGTGTTCGACGCCTTCAGGGCCG
>CAZFTL010000074.1:0-1334 GCA_964521615.1 uncultured Stakelama sp.
CGAGATGATGATCCTGGCTCCGGCATCCAGCGCAAGTGAAACGAACTTGTCGTCATCCGGATCGCGGCTGACGCGCTCGCTCGCGAGCGCATCAAAGAAATGCACCAACTGGGCAAGCTTGGACAAGTAGATGAGCCTGCCGTTCTCGCCGAAGTACCGATCAAATTTTTCGCGCTCGATGCGGCTGCGTATTTCGTTCCAGGTCGCCTCATTCTGAGCGATCACAAACCGCCCCGCAACGACCGTGAGGACGCGTGCCAGGCTCGATTGAGGAAGAAGTCCCGCGCTGATCAGGACGTTGGAATCAATGACGATCGCCTCGACTTTATTCGTCATTGAGCATGCGGTTGACGTCTTCCTCCGTGAGCCCCTCTTCAGCAGCGCGGTTGCTCATCGCGGCAAGCTGCTTGCGCAGCGAGGCGACGGCCTCCTCCCCACGCAGCGGAAAACTTTCGCTGATGACCCTGGCCACCTCAACTGGTATGGACTTCGTCCGCTGGATGTAGTCCTCGTACGACAGCACCACGGCCACGGGACGGCCACGGCGCGTTACGGTAATGGGCTGGCGCTGCGACGCGTCGATCAGCGTGCCAAATTGGTTTTGCGCCTCCAGGGAAGTCATCGTGCGCATGGGCATGCTCCATGAAATGGTATTACAGCCATAATAGCTGTTTCGAACGTTACGTCAAGCCAGTGCGGTATCGGCGCACGTCCAAGAAAAAAAGCCCGCACATCGGCGGGCTTTGGCTGACGGAATAAACGGGGTCAGAGCGCCAGCCGTTCGCGCGCGGCCTGGTACTCGCGCTTAAGGCGCGCCACCAGCTCCGCCGTCGGCACCACCTTGGTAATGGCGCCAATGCCCTGGCCGCAGCCCCAGATGTCCTTCCAGGCCTTGGCGCTGCTGCTGCCGAAGTTCATCTTGCTGGGATCGCTCTCGGGCAGCTGATCGGGGTCCATGCCGGCGTTGCGGATGCTGCCCTTCAAGTAGTTACCCAGCACGCCGGTGTAGAAGTTGCTGTAGACGATGTCGTCCGAATCGCTGTCGCAAATCATTTGCTTGTAGCCATCGACGGCACGCGCTTCCTCGGTGGCGATGAAGGCCGAGCCGATGTAGGCGAAATCCGCGCCCATGGCCTGCGCCGCCAGAATCGCATCGCCAGACGCTATGGCGCCCGACAATGCGACCGGGCCGTCGAACCACTGGCGGATTTCCTGCACCATCGCGAACGGGCTCTTGGCGCTGGCGTGGCCGCCGGCACCAGCGGCCACGGCGATCAGACCGTCGGCGCCCTTCTCGATCGCCTTGTGGGCAAAGACGTTGTTGATGACGTCGT
>CAZFTL010000075.1:0-1333 GCA_964521615.1 uncultured Stakelama sp.
CGGACGCCCCTGGCGTCGGGATCAGCGGTTTGCGAAGCCCTGCTGGCGCCAGGCCTCGAAGACCGTGACGGCCACCGCGTTCGACAGGTTCAGGCTGCGCTGGCCCGGGCGCATCGGCAGGCGCAACTGCTGCGGCGCGGCGATCGATTCGCGCACGGTGGGCGGCAGCCCGCGCGTCTCCGCACCGAACACCAGCCAGTCGCCGGGCTGGAAAGCCGTGTCGTGCACCGCGCGCGTGCCCCGCGTGGTGAGGGCGAACAACCGCGCCGGATCGGGCGCGCAGGCGCGCTGAAAGGCCGGCCAGTCCGCGTGGCGTCGGACCTCGGCGTACTCGTGGTAGTCCAGCCCGGCGCGGCGCATGTGCTTGTCGTCCATCGAGAAACCCAGCGGCTCGATCAGGTGCAGCGTGCAGCCGGTGTTGGCCGCCAGGCGAATCACGTTGCCGGTGTTGGGCGGGATCTCGGGTTCGACGAGAACGATGTGGAACATGGCGAATGCGGGGTTCAGGCTTCGTCCGTGCGGGCCAAGGCCAGCGCGCTGACCTGCGCCGCGCCAGCGGCGCGCAGGACCCGCGCCGCCTCGCCCAGGCTGGCGCCGGTGGTCATCACGTCGTCCACCAGCAACAGGTGGCGGCCCCGCAGCTCGGCGACGTGGGTGGGGGCGACGGCAAACGCGCCGCGTACGTTTTTCAGCCGTTCGGCGCGCGTCAGCCCGCGCTGGGGTGGCGTGTGGCGAACGCGCAACAGCCAGTCCGTGCGCGCGCGACGCCCCGCCAGGCGCGATGCCAGCAGTTGCGCCGGGTTGTAGCCGCGCTCGGCCAGGCGCGCGCTGGACAGCGGGAGTGGTACCACTGCATCGGCCGTCGCGAGCGCTGGCGCCACGCCGGGCGCGGCGGCCATCAACTCGGCCAGTGGCGCGGCCAGGCCCGGATCCTGCCGAAACTTGAACTGGCCGATGCAGCGCGTCCAGGGCCAGCGGTAGGCCGTGGCGGCCAGGCAACGGTCGAACGGCGCCGGCGTGCGCACACAGGCACCGCAGCGCGCCACGCCCGGTGGCACCGGCAGCGCGCAGGTCTCGCAACGCGGCTGCGGGACGGCGAAGCGCGCCACGCAGCGGCTGCACAGCGTCGCGCTGGGCCAGCCACGGCAGATCAGGCACTGGCCGGGCCAGGCCGAGGACTGCAGCAGACGGGAGAACAGGGACATGCGAACGGGAGAGGCGCAGGGCAGGGAAGGGTCAATATACTGCGGCGACCCCATGGCCCACGACTTGCCCCCCACCATCGATCCCGTCGCGGCGCGGCGCTGGGTCGAGCACCCGCACCAGCAATCGC
>CAZFTL010000076.1:0-1305 GCA_964521615.1 uncultured Stakelama sp.
CATCCAGTACTCTTACGGGAAGAAGGGTATCAAGCCGGAAATCGCGCTATCCGTTCCGCGTTCAGCGGCGTCTACGTCGCAGTGGGATGGTTTCGGGAGCAGCATGACCACTAGCATTCAGATTCCCAATGGCGGAACCGTGTATGAGGTCTTCAGTTCCACGAATCGCATGAGCGACGCACATGAAAGGACGTCTGGCATCTACGTGGAGGTCAACGGCAAGCATAATGGCACGGTGAAGTGCAGGGATGAAACCGTCGTCAATAATATGGAGGATATCGATCTCAAGCCTGTGCCCTTGCAATAAGAGCGTGCGCAAATCCGTCGAGCAAAAAACGCCGGGTCTCCCCGGCGTTGAGGGTGTCAGGAATTTTGTGTGTGGGGCATACCATGACGATGCCAAGGAGCATGTATGCCACGCAAGAAGAAGCCACCGGCGAGCGCGCCGGCATTCGATGTTCCACAGGAACTGCTTGAGAAGCTGATTCCCGGCCCGATGGATGCGGCAGGGGTCGAAGCCGTGTTCCAGCGCCTGAAGAAGGCCGTGATCGAGCGGGCGCTGGGCGCCGAACTGGGGATGCACTTGGCTGATCCGGAGGGCGGCCGCGGCAACCACCGCAACGGCCGCAGCGGCAAGACGGTGCTGACCGACGAAGGCACGTTGCGCATCGAGGTGCCGCGCGACCGCGCCGGCAGCTTCGAGCCCCAGCTGATCCCCAAGCACGAGCGGCGATTCGCCGGCTTCGACGAGAAGATCGTCTCGATGTACGCACGCGGGATGACGGTGCGCGAGATCAAGGCGCACCTGGCCGAGATGTATCGCGTTGAGGTCTCACCGGACCTGATCAGCAAGGTCACGGACGAAGTCATGGCGGAGGTGACAGCGTGGCAGGCGCGGCCGCTGGAGACGATGTATCCGGTGGTGTTCTTCGACGCGCTGCGGGTGAAGATCCGCGAGGACGGCGTGGTGCGCAACAAAGCCGTGTACCTCGCGCTGGGCGTGCTGGCCGATGGCACCCGTGACATTCTTGGTTTGTGGATCGAAAACACCGAAGGCGCGAAGTTCTGGATGAAGGTCTTCAATGACCTGAAGACGCGCGGCGTCGGCGACATCCTGATCGGCGTGGCCGATGGACTGAAGGGTTTTCCGGAGGCGCTGGAAGTGGTGTTCCCGGCAACGACGCTGCAGACCTGCATCGTGCACCTGATCCGCAACAGCTTGAGCTACGCCGGCTGGAAAGAGCGCAAGGCGCTGGCGGCGGCGATCAAACCGATCTACACCGCTGCCAGCGCCGAAGCCGCAGA
>CAZFTL010000077.1:0-1292 GCA_964521615.1 uncultured Stakelama sp.
GCCCCTGGCTCAGCTTCTCGAAGGAGGCCGCTTCGAGGCAGGAGCGGACCACCGCCTCCTCCGTCGTCGCGCCGAGAAAGGCGAGAATCCGCGTCAATTCCGAAAGCGGTTCCGCGATCAAGTCCTCGTAGCGCACTTCCAGATGGCGGTCCCCCAGCGGCTTCGCGCTTGCCCGCGCTTTGCGCACGCGATCCGACCACTCGCGCGCGGTGATGTCGAGGAAGGCCTCGAAGTCGTGAGTCTTCAGGTGCGCGTAGTTGGAACGCACATTGTGGTGCCACGCGGAAATGAAGACGCCGCGCCCATCGCGAAGGATGTGGATGAATCTCGATTCCGGGAAGAGGTTGCCCAGTTCCTTGAAATGAAGCGCATGTTCAGGATCCTTCTCGCCCAGGAATCGAAGCGCGGGCTTGGCCGGATCCGCGACGGCCTGAAATCGCAATTCAATGAAGGTGCGCATGAGGACGAGCACATCTTCGAAGGGCAGCGCCGGAAAATCGTTGGCGTCGGTGATGATCGCGCGGCGTTGCGCCAGCAGCCCGTTGTAGTCCTTGGCCGCCCCCACGAGGCGCTGCCCGAAATGGTGGATGCAGGCCTCGCCGCGGCAGCTGATCTCGGGGTGCGCGTCCAGCAGCTTGCCCAGCCAGGTCGTGCCGGACTTCGGAGCTCCGGTGAGGAAGAAGGGCGTGTGGAGCATCAGAACCGGAAGACCGCGTTCTGCTCCAGCAGTCGGACCCGCGAATCGCCCAGCGCTTCCAGTTCCGGCAGCATCTCTGGCCGGTCCCCAGGGGTGAGGTGGTAGATGCCCACGGGGATGTCCTTGGCGAGCTTCTTCAGTTCCTCGCCCAGCATCGCTGGGGTCAGGTGCTTGCTCGCTTCCGCAAGCCATTTCTGATCGTTGGGGAAGCTGGCCTCGGTGATGAGCAGGCGCAGGTTGGGCGTGGCGTTGGCCACCTCCCAGATGCGGTCGGTGTGCGTGGTGTCGCTGGTGAAGATGAAAGCGTCCTCGCCATCGTCCACCTTATAGCCGACGCAGGGCACCAGATGGTTCACGCGGATGGGGGTGATGGTGAGGCCTTCGACTTCGTAACCCCGTTCCGGCTCCACCTCCGTGTAGCGGATGGTGGGCTGGTCCTTGGTCGGGATCACGCTGAAGTCCGGCCAGAGCTCATCGTTGAAGAGGTGCTGGCGCAGCACCTCCAGCGTCTCGGGGAGCGCGTGGATCTCCACCGGCGCCTCCACATGCCCGAACACATTCTTCGTGAAGAAGGGCAGGGTGCAGATGTGGTCCA
>CAZFTL010000078.1:0-1284 GCA_964521615.1 uncultured Stakelama sp.
TGTTCGATTCTCGGATTCAGTGGTAATCGACGATTTCCACGTCATGGGCATCACCGGCCTTCCAGCGGAAACAGATGCGCCATTGATCGTTGATGCGGATGCTGTACTGGCCGCGCCGGTCACCCTTCAGCGCCTCCAGGCGGTTGGCCGGTGGAATCCGCAAATCGTCCAGTGAAACCGCGTTGTTGAGCATGCGCAGCTTGCGTCTGGCGACGACCTGAATCCCGGCAGGAAGCCGCCTGGACTGCGACCCGCCCCAGATTCTTTCGGCTTCCCTGTCGGTGAAATTCCGAATCACCCGGCAACCATAACGCAATCCGTCATATGGCGCAACCCGTCATAGATGGATCAACGCGCCATCCAGGGAGACTGTTCATTCTTTCCGGTCAGCCAAGGCTGCCACCAGCTCGCGCACCAGCTTGCGCTGCGGCGCAGGAAGCGTCAGGTAGCCATCGACCATCGCCCGGTCCTGCGCGCCGAGGCCGGCCGACCACTCCTGCCTGCCCTCACCCGTTTTCGACGGGCCTCCGTACTGCAGGACGTGTGGCTCCACTCCGAACAGATCGGCCAGGACGCGCAACTTGTCGGGATCGGGCAAGGTCATGCCCCGCAGCCATTTCGACGCGGACGAGAAAGCGATCGACCTGCCCTTGTAGCGGCTGTTGAACAGTTTCAGCAGCACGCCCGGCTTGGGTTCGTATCCCTTTGCCTGCATCGCTTCCGCAAGGCGGTGGGAAAACTTTAGCCGTTCGTCGCTCATGACCAGCGAAGGTACGGAGCCGTGGCATCGATAATTAGCCTATTGGGCTCATTTGTATTAGCTTATTGGGCTAATACAAGCCCGATAAGCCCATGCCCTCCGTCACCACGGGACATCGCCGGTACAACCGCGACGCTGTTGGCGGGCAAGGGCGTGCCCGGAGCGGGGACGCCTAGGTGCCGCTGCTGTCCTGGCACAACCGCGATGCGGACCTGACGCGCGCGGCAAGGACGAAATACCGGCTGCTGGAGCCGGTCGCCAGCCTGGCGCATGGCGATCCCGATTCACCCAACATGCTGATCGAGGGTGACAACCTCGACGCGCTGAAGGCGCTGCTGCCCTATTACGCGGGGCAGGTGAAATGCGTGTTTATCGCTCCGCCCTACAACACGCGCAGCGCGTTCGAGCACTACGACGACAACCTCGAGCATTCGCAGTGGCTGTCGATGATGTATCCGCGGCTCGAGTTGTTGCGGGAACTGTTGTCGGAAGACGGATCGATCTGGATCACGCTGGACGACAAC
>CAZFTL010000079.1:0-1278 GCA_964521615.1 uncultured Stakelama sp.
CGTCGGCGCTGGCCGCCGGCAGATCGCGGTTGCAGCATTCGCAGTTGGGGCGCAGGGCGAGCATGGGGGTTCCTTCAAGACGGCGAGGTCGCAGCCAGCGCAACGGCCTCCAGTATTTCGACGTGTGTGCCGCAGCGGCACAGGTTGCCCGACAGCGCGTCGCGAATCCGCTGCGGCGAAGGGGTAGGCTCGCGCGCCAGCAGCGCCGCGGCCTGCATGACCATGCCGTTCAGGCAGTAGCCGCACTGGGCGGCCTGGGCCTGCTCGAAGGCGGCTTGGACCGGGTGCCAGGCTTCGCGGCTACCTAAACCCTCTAGCGTTGTGATCGATCGCCCGGCCACCCCATGCGCCGGAATCACACAGGCCCGCGCCGCCACGCCGTCCACGTGCACGGTGCAGGCGCCGCACTGGCCCAGGCCGCAGCCGTACTTGGGGCCGTTCAGGCCCAGGTCGTTGCGCAGCAGGTGCAGCAGGCTGGCTTCGCGCGGCACGTCCAGGTCCACAGCCTGGCCGTTGACGGTGAGCGCAAGCCGGGGCATGGCGGGCGCTCGCTCAAGCGGCTTCGATGTCCTGCGACTGGATGCGCTTGACGCCCTTGGCCTGCATGTCCTTCCAGGCCTTGGCGAGCGAGCCATTCAAGTCGATGGCGCGGGTGGCGTCCTCGATCACGTAAACCTGCAGGCCGGCCTTGCGCGCGTCCATGGCCGTCCAGGCAACGCAGAAGTCGGTGGCCAGGCCGGTGACGTACACGGTCTTGATGCCGCGCTCTTTCAGGTAGCCAGCCAGGCCCGTGCCAGTCTTGCGGTCGGCCTCCTGAAAGGCGGAGTAGCTGTCGACATGCTGGTGGTAGCCCTTGCGCACGATGACCTGGGCCTTGGGCAGGTTGAGGCCCTTGAGCAGGGCCGCGTCCTCGGTGCCCTGCACGCAGTGGTCGGGCCACAGCACCTGGGTGCCGTAGCTGAGCTGGGTGGTCTCGAACGGCTTCTTGCCGGGATGGCTGCTGGCAAACGAGGCGTGGCCGGGCGTGTGCCAGTCCTGGGTGATGACGATGTTCTCGAAGGCGGGTGCCAGCTTGTTGATGATGGGCACCACCTCAGCCCCGCCCTTCACGGGCAGCGTGCCGCCGTCGACAAAGCAGTTCTGCACGTCGACGACGATGAGCGCGGACTTGGGATCTGGCTTGAGCGGGCCGGCGGCCCAGGCGGTAGGCAGCGCGCCCAGGGCGGCGGCAGACAACACGAAGTGGCGACGGTGCATGGAGAAGCTCCTCAGGGTGAG
>CAZFTL010000080.1:0-1271 GCA_964521615.1 uncultured Stakelama sp.
TGGCTTCCGCCGAGAGCGCCGCTACCGCCATCGCGCGTGAGCTCGATGGCGACGTCCGTGCCGGCCAACGCTACTACGCGGAGATGCAACAGGTGCAGGCACGGTATCAGGCGCATCTGGTCGCCGCTTATGCCGGGCCCGTACGCTATCGCGAGCGTCGGTTCTGGGCGCGACGGTGCGATCCCATGGCTCCTACCGAGAACCCTGATCGCGGTACTGGCCAGCGCGTCCAAGTACCGTCAACAGGCCCTAAACCACGCGTACCCGAATCACATGCGCCTGCCGCCGAATCGCTTCGACCACCTGCTCGGCCGGCGGTGAGGCCACGTCGATCAGGTTGAAGGCCAGGTCGCCGCGGCTGCGGTTGCTCATGTCGATGACGTTGACCTGGGCATCGGCCAGCAGCGACAGCACGTGGCCCAGTACGCCGGCGACGTTGTCGTTGGCGATCGTCAGGCGCGTGGCGCCGGGCATGCGGTCCATGCGCAGCGCGGGGTAGTTCACGCTGTTGCTGATGTGGCCGTTTTCCAGGTAGTCGATCAGCTGGTCGGCGGCCATGACGGCGCAGTTTTCCTCCGACTCCTCGGTGCTGGCACCGATGTGGGGCATGGCGATGACCTTGGGCTCGTTGGCAAAGCCCGGCTCGGGAAAGTCGCACACATAACGACCCAGCTTGCCGGCCTGCAGCGCGGCCAGCACGGCCGCGGGGTCGACGATGCTCTCGCGCGCGAAGTTCAGCAGCACGGCGCCGGGCTTGATGTGGGCCAGCGCCTCGGCGTTGATCAGGTGGCGCGTGGCGTCCATGGCCGGCACGTGCAGGCTGACATAGTCCGAGCGCGCCAGCAGCGCCGGCAGGTTTTCCATGCGCTGAACGGCGTTGGACAGGCGCCAGGCCGCGTCGATCGACAGCGCCGGGTCAAAGCCGAGCACGCGCATGCCCAGGGCCAGCGCCATGTCGGCCACCATGGAGCCGATGGCGCCCAGGCCGACCAGCCCCAGGGTCTTGCCGCGCAGCTCGCCGCCGGCAAAGCGCGCTTTTTCCTTTTCCAGCAGCTTGTGCATGGCGGCCGAGTCGCTCATGTCGCTGAGCGAGGCCGCGTAGGCGATGCCGGGCAGAATGCCGCGTGCCGACAGCAGCATGCCAGCCAGCACCAGCTCCTTCACCGCGTTGGCGTTGGCGCCGGGGGTGTTGAAGACGACAATGCCCTGTTTGCCGTACTCGCTCACCGGGATGTTGTTGACCCCGGCGCCGGCGCGCGCCACCGCCAGCA
>CAZFTL010000081.1:0-1271 GCA_964521615.1 uncultured Stakelama sp.
GCATCGCCAACCGGGCGAAGGCCGCTTGTGGCACATTTGTTCAAGTCCTCGGCACTCGTACCATGCACTGGGTAGGGCGCCGGATGCTGATTCAAGTTCTCGGCCGGCGGCGTTGCCTCCCGTCCGCGGGCACACTGGAGACTGACCCTCAGTTCACGGACCCTGTTTCACCATGACCGCCGCAGCCCCTCCGCCGTCCAACAAGCCGCCGCGCCGTCCGAAGCCGTTTTCCATGATCCGCGAATTCCACCTCGCGGACTGGTTCACGCTGGGCAACGCCGTGTGCGGGGTCGGGGCGCTGTTCGCCACCATCAGCTACATCCAGTTCCAGGATATCCGGCACGTGTATTACGCCTGCGCGCTGGTGCTGGCGGCGCTGGTGTTCGACGTGTTCGACGGCCGTGTGGCGCGCTGGCGCCAGACGTCCTCGCTGCTGGGGCGCGAGCTGGATTCGCTGGCCGACGTGATCTCGTTCGGCGTGGCCCCCGCCGTCATCGCCTACGGCGTGGGCATGCAGGGCCTGTGGGACCGCATCGTGCTGGGCTTTTTCGTCGCCTGCGGGGTGTCGCGTCTGGCGCGCTTCAACGTCACGGCCGAGCAGCTGTCGGGCGGCAGCGGCAAGGTGCCGTATTTCGAGGGCACGCCGATCCCGACCTCGATCGTGCTGGTGGCGCTGCTGTGCGCGGCGGCGGCGGCGGACGCCATCGGCGCGCAGCTGTGGGGCGGCAGCGTCGAGGTGCTCGCCGGCACGCTGCATCCGCTGGTGCTTTTGTATGCATTGTCGGGTTCGCTGATGATCAGCCGCATCCGCATTCCGAAGCTCTGAAGCCGGCGGATACGGCGAATCGCCAGACCCATCCTGGCACGAGGTCGAAGGCCTGGCGCGTGCGTGCCGCAAGCGACCACTGCGCTGAGCATTGACGCTTATCATCCTTGGGTCATGCCAGACTCGATACCCGACGTCAGCGCGCCCGCCAAGGATCAGGACGAAGGGCCGTTCTCACCGTTCCAGCACGGCGTGTTCACCATGCTGTGGGCCACCTGGCTGATCGCCAACCTGTGCATGTGGATGAACGACGTGGCGGCGGCGTGGCTCATGTCCTCGCTCACGTCCAAGCCGATCTGGGTGGCGTTGGTGCAGACGGCGGCCACCTTGCCGGTGTTCCTGCTGGGTCTGCCCTCGGGCGCGCTGGCCGACATCCTGGACCGCAAGCGCTTCCTGTTCTTCACCCAGGTGTGGGTCGCCGTGGTGGGCTCACTGCTGGCGCTGG
>CAZFTL010000082.1:0-1263 GCA_964521615.1 uncultured Stakelama sp.
TGACCTGCCCCCATCTGCCGTACCAATGATTCGGCAGGAGTCCTGGGTTTGAAGGTTACTGGATCTCGTTGCTTGCAGGGGTGGGATGCCGAGCAGCATCGCCGGCATGCCGGCGATGCTGCTCGGCGAAGCGCGCGGGTGGCATCCGCCCGATGCTGCCGTGGGGCCTGATCTCGTTGTAGTCGCGCCGCCAGGCGGCGATCACGGCACGCGCCTGGTGCAATGTCTCGAACCAGTGCTCGTTCAGGCACTCATCACGGAACCGCCCGTTGAAGCTCTCGATGTAGCCGTTCTGCATGGGCCGCCCTGGCTCGATCAGGATGTGTCTGATGCCGTGGCCCTGCGCCCAGGCAATGAATGCCCTGCTGGTGAATTCCGGGCCGTTGTCTGTGCGAACGGCCGCCGGGTAGCCGCGGAACAGGGCCGCTTGGTCGAGCAGCCGCGTCACGTACTGGCCGCTGATGCCGTAGTCCACCGCGATGTCCACCGCCTCATGGCTGAAGTCGTCGGCCACGGTCAGGCACTTCAGGCGCCTGCCATTGGCCAGGCTGTCGCTGACGAAATCCATGCTCCACACCTCGTTGACCTTGGTGGCAATGTTCAGCGGCGTGCGCTCAGCTGGCAGCCTGCGCACCTTCTTGCGCTTGCGCACAGCCAGGTTGGCGTCGCTGTACAGCCGGTACACCCGCTTGTGATTGACGCCGGGGAAATCCAGGCGCAGCAGGTCGTGCACGCGCCTATATCCGAAGCGCCGGCGCGCGTGGGCGATCTCGACGATCTTCGACTTCAGCGCCTCGGTCTGCGCGCTGGCCTCCGGTGCGTTGCGATAGCTGTCTCGGCTCAGCCCCACAAGCCTGCAGGCTCGCCGCTCGGACATCTGATGCTGGCTGATCAGCTCGCCGATGGCTTCCCGCTTGACCTGTGGGGCTAGCGCTTTACCCCGAGAACGCTCTTGAGCGCATGCATGTCCAGGTGCGCCTCCGCCAGCAGGCTCTTGAGCTTGGCGTTCTCCGCTTCCAGCTCCCTCAGCCGCCTGGCGTCCGACGCCTCCATGCCGCCGAACTTGGCGCGCCACTTGTAGAACGTCGCGTCCGAAAACCCGCCCTTGCGGCAGATCTCCGCCACGGCCATGCCGGCCTCCGCCTGCTTGAGGAACCCGATGATCTGTTCCTCGGTGAACTTGCTCTTCCTCATGTCCGCCATTCTCCTGGTTGGCGGACTCCTGCTACTTCAGAGTGGTAAGGCTGAAGGGGGGCAGGTCAG
>CAZFTL010000083.1:0-1260 GCA_964521615.1 uncultured Stakelama sp.
GCCGTTTTTTGAGGCGTGGGGGATTCCAGTGAGCTCAGCGGCGAAGGCGGAGGTGAGCAAGATGGAGGTGTGGATGCCGAAAGGGATGTGAGGATGAAATGACGAATGAGTAATACCATGAGCAGTTGAATACGGGTCTTTTAAGTGCTACACAAGGAGCATGGCAAAGACCTTTCAACTCGGACGGCCGGAACTGGCCGTGGAAGTCGAACGGCGGCTGGCGCTTGGCGGCAGCCGCAGACACATGGAACGCCTCATGGCCCTGCGCCTGGGGCTCGGCGGAGAGCACACCCTTGAAGAGATCGCCCAGGCGGTGGGACGCGCACGCTCACGCATCATCGAATGGATGAAGATCGCGCGTGAGCAAGGGGTTGAGGCCCTGCTGGGCAGGCATCAGGGGCGCGGGAGCAAGCCACGGGTCACGGACAAGGCGTTCCAAGGCCTCAGGCATGGGCTGCGGCGGGGCCGCTGGAAGCGCGCCAGGGAGGCCGGAGAGTGGTTGCAGAGGCGCCATGGCATCACGCTGGGAGAAGGAGGCGTGCGCTACTGGTTAAAAAAAGCGGGGGAGTCCTGAAGTGCCCGCGCCGGACTCACACCCGCAAAGACGCGGAGCAAGCCGAGAAGTTCAAGACCACGCTGGCACGGCGGCTCTGCAATCTGAGCCTGCCCAGGGACAGGCCGGTCAGAATATGGGCCATTGACGAGCATCGCTACGGGCTCATCAGCCACCAGCGCCGCTGCTGGGGGCTGCGCAGGGTGAGGCCCCATGCCCCCTACCGCACGAAGTATGACTGGGGGTATCTTGCCAGCGCACTGGAGATCGACGGCAGGGACGAGGCGGTGTGCCTGTTTTTTCCCTGCGTAAACAAGGATGTCAGCGCGGTGTTTTTGCGTGAACTGGCCGATGCTGACCAGCAGGCGGTGCATGTGATCATCCAGGATCAGGCGGGGTTCCACCTCAAGGCGCAGGATGAAGGGCTGCCGGAGAACGTGCGTCTGCTGCCGCTGCCGCCCTACTCTCCGGAACTCAATCCGGTGGAGCGTGTGGGGGATCTGATCAGAGATGCCACGGGCAACCGGGTGTTCAAAAGCCTCAAGGACATGGAGAAGGCGATTGAAAAGGAGATCAAGCCATTGTGGAGCGATCCCCGGCGGGTGCGCTCCCTGGTTGGCGACGGCTGGATCCGCTCTCAAGTAAACGCTATCTCCGGCTAAGGCAAAGACCCGTTTTTAACTGATTGTGGTATTACAATTGCTGAT
>CAZFTL010000084.1:0-1250 GCA_964521615.1 uncultured Stakelama sp.
GTGAGAACCCGTCTCTACGCCGCCCTTCTTGATTTGTGCCTGTTAATTCCTGTTTTCGTGAAATAACAGGCTCCCTTCGGCGATTTTGCGCACCAATCTCTCAAAAATATACAATTATATCAATCTATTACCGATATTTCGTTGGAACGACAAAAACAGGTCGTAAAAACGCGATAACAGGACGATATCGGTCACGTCCGTCAATGAGGTGTAATTTCGGGTGTGGTCACTGGGCGCCATGGTCAGGCGGCCTTGGGTGTAATTTGTAGCGGCTGAGCCTCCTCGATCAGTGGTGTGGCAAGGGCGGCCATTCCCTCGATCTGCATGTAGCGGTGCTGGAGCTGCCACTCGTCGTTCTGCTCGAGCAGGACGGCTCCGACCAGGCGGATGATGCTGTCCTCGTTGGGGAAGATGCCGACGACATCAGCGCGGCGCTTCACTTCCTTGTTCAAGCGCTCGAGTGGATTCGTGCTGTGCAGCTTGACCCGGTGCTGCTCGGGGAACGTCATGTAGGCGAGCACGTCGTGCTCGGCGTCGTCCATGCAGGCTCCCAGCTTCTGCCAGCGGGAGCGCAGCTGGTCGGCAACCTGGCGCCAGACCTGGGTAGCGGCCGCGTGATCAGGCTGCAGGAACACCTGGCGGATGGCGGCGGCGACGACGGTGTTCTGCCCCTTCGGCACATAGGCCAGCGCGTTCCTCATGAAGTGGACGCGACAGCGCTGCCAGGTGGCGCCGAGCACGCGGGTGATCGCCGCCTTGAGGCCCTCATGGGCATCGGAGATGACCAGCTTGACGCCTGTGAGACCGCGGCGGGCGAGATCCTTGAGGAAGCTCGACCAGAAGGGCTCGGCTTCGCTGGGACCGATGTGCAGGCCGACGATCTCGCGCTTGCCCTCGGTGTTGACCGCGACCGCTATTATTGCCGCGACACTGACGATGCGGCCGCCCTCGCGGACCTTGAGGTAGGTCGCATCCAGCCAGAGGTAGGGCCAGTCACCGACCAGAGGCCGCTTGAGGAAGGCGTGCACGCGTTCGTCGATATCCTTGCACAGCTTCGAGACCGACGACTTGGAGATGCCGGTCATGCCCATGGCCTGGACCAGTTCGTCGACGCGGCGGGTGCTGACGCCGGCGATCCATGCCTCCTGGATCACCGAGACCAGCGCCTTCTCCACGGTCTTCCTGGGCTCGAGGAAGCCGGGGAAGTAGGCGCCGGTCCTGAGCTTGGGGATCTTCAAGTTGAGCGTGCC
>CAZFTL010000085.1:0-1242 GCA_964521615.1 uncultured Stakelama sp.
CCATTCGCCGTTGGTTCGGTGACCCGGTGCCCGGGCACCTGAGGGAAGCGGCGGCCGAGACGCTGCGCCAACTGAGCCATGCCGACAGCTTGGGCTATGCTCGCACCTACCAGGTGTTCGCGACTTCCGACGATGCGCATGTCGCGCGGCTGGAGTCGCTGAAAGTACCGGCCCTGTTCATGACCGCTGAATTCGACGCGAACTCCACGCCAGCCATGTCCCAGACCATGCACCGCCAAGTCACCGGGTCGGCGTGCGTCGTGGTGCCGGAGGCCGGCCACATGCTGATCCTGACGCACCGTGCGTGCGTCCTGGCCGAGTTGCGCGGCTTTCTCCAGCGAGCACGCTGAGGTGAAGGGCATGCCGGCCGCGGGTGCGTCTCCGCTCTCGGTGGAGCGGGCCAAGACCTTGCGCGAGCTGGCACTGGCGAAAATGCGCTGGGCGATTCTGGAGGGCCATTTCGCGCCAGGCGCTCGGTTGGTGGAGCGCACGCTGTGCGAGCAATTGGGCGTCAGCCGTTCCGTGGTGCGCGAAGTGCTGCGCCACCTGGAGGCCGAGGGCCTGGTCGAGGCCCTGCCGCAGGGCCCGGCCGTGGCCTCGCTGTCGGTGGAGCAGGCCATGGAGATCTATGAACTGCGCATGTTGCTGGAAGGCCATGCCGCTCGCCGCTGCGCCGAGGTGGCGAGTGACGCCCAGCTAGACCACCTCAGCCGGCTGAACACAGCCATTCAAGAGGCTTTCGCTGCCCGGGATTCGCGCACGGTGATGCTGCGGACGTCGGATTTCTATCAGGCCATGTTCGCGGCAGCCCGCCAGCACGTGGCGCTCTCGGTGGTCAATGGGCTGAACGCCCGCATCAACCGGCTGCGGCTGATGACCATTGGTGCTCCCCGACGTGCCGTGAGCGCGGGTGAGGAAATGGGTGCCTTGGTGGCAGCGCTTCAGGCGCGGGACGCCGACGCGGCCGAAGCGGCGGCACAGGCGCACGTGCGTGTCGTGGCGGAGCTCGCACGCTCGATCATGAGCAACTGATCGTCGCTGCGCCGAATCCGGCACCACGAGGGCCGCCCACGCACTGCGAGGCGGTCGGCCTTCGATGGCCCGACAATGCCCTCATGGCCCGCCTTCCCCGCCTCACCGTTCCCGGCCTGCCGCACCACGTGCTGCAGCGCGGCCACAACCGCGGCGACATCGTGCTGGACGACGTGGACCTCCCCCGCGCGGTGGCCAAGGGGGTCGGCG
>CAZFTL010000086.1:0-1240 GCA_964521615.1 uncultured Stakelama sp.
CCTGGAGCGGACCTCAAGTGGCACGACGGCCGCTTACGCGCCGGCGGCGGTGGTGCGATTGACCTGGTGATGCACCTGACCGGCTTGAAGTTCAAGCAAGCCGTGTCGCTGCTGACCGCAAGCTCAGGTTGACGCGCGGGCCTGGGTGCGCGCCGCCTGAGCCTTCTTGGCTTCTTCCCGCGCCTTAGCACGCTGAAGCCCGGCCTTGATCTTCTCGACCTTCTTGGCGATCCGGTTCACCGCGTAGGTGGGGATCTTTTCTGCCAGGCGCCAGCGCCACAGCGTGGAGTAGGTCTCATCCACGATCGCTGCGAACTCCTTCAGCGCAGCGGAGCGCACGCCGAACTCGTGGTACGGCAAGCCAACGTCGGTGAACCACGCATGAATGACCTGTTCGGTGGTCATATTCATGTACGGGTTGTTCATCATCTCGTCGTAGAAGGCCTGGGTCTTGCTGACGGTTCTGGCAATGGCATGCACCGATGCATTGCCCTGAACATGGCGCTGGAAATTGGCGTAGGAGATCTCATAGCGCCGTTTTCTGAGCGCATCCACGATCTCGCGGTTGTTCATGTTCAGCTCATCGCGCAAATCCTCGTAGACCGCGATGAGGCGCCGGCGTTCGAGCTCGGTCTTGCGCTTGGCCTGATCCTTCTCGTCTTCGGTGAGAGGGGATTTTCTGCGTGCCGCTCGGGCAGGGTCGGCCTTCGGGGCCTTTTTGGCCTTGGGCGTACCCGAAATGTCAATGAGACCGTCGTCGATGCGCTCGCCGCCCCACGGACGGCGTTGCTCGCCAACCGCGGTGTCCTTCAAAGTGTCAGTCCAAGAGACGACTTGAGTGATCTGGTCCATGTCCATGAGCCTCCGACATGTGAGATGGAAGATTCTGTAACCTACCCGTAGTGTAACCGCGTATTACAGCCAGGCCGATTGCGGTTGCTGGATTCGAGAGCAGTAACGGATAATCGTACAACTTTCGCAATTTTCCGCACACTTAGGCCGACTATGAATGTGAGACTGTTCTCGAATCTGCGCTTCGCACCGTTGTTCCTTGGGACTCTTTTCATGGTCCAAGGTTGCATAAATTCTGACCACTCAGCACCACCGACGGCTAAAGAACAGATTGGGGACGCTGATGCCGATGCTGTCAGCGACACCGAGGCCAAGCAGGTGGAGCTAGCGCTGCGCGCCGTGGATGACATGGCGACGAGCCAGTCGTTGAAGGCCTTGCCTCCGCACC
>CAZFTL010000087.1:0-1238 GCA_964521615.1 uncultured Stakelama sp.
CGCAGGGGTTTGACCTTCTCGACCGCGGCGGCCTGCTCGAGCTCGGCCGCCGGCTCACCTTCCAGATCGGCTTCGATGTCGGACAGGTCCTCATCGTCGTCCGAGCCCTTGGCCGAAGCCTTGCCCGGACGGCCGCGCTTGGACGGCGCCGATTTCTCGGCCGCGGCGGCGCCCTTGGCGGGCCGGCCCGACTTGCCAACCACGGCCTTCCTGGCCGCCGCTGCCTTGGGGTCGAGTTCGTCGGTCGCCGCCGCGTCTTTCTTGGCGGCGGGTGTCTTGACAGGTGCCTTCACGGCAGGTTTGACGGGCTTCTGGCTGGTGGGCATGAATCAACCTCGGTTCAAAAAGGAGTCTGTGGTCCACGGCCGTTGAACGTCGGTCGACGCGCATTGCCGAGACCCGGAAATCACGATAGGCAAAAAATGAAACGACGGCGCCGGGCAGGGCGTAGCCCAGGCTCGGCAAATCCGTCGTCATGGGCAAGATGGTTGGGCGAACATTTGGTGTGCAGTCCTTGCGGTAATTTGGCCGACCCGCTTGGGGTAACGCGCTTCACGCTGGCGCGCTGGCCGGTCCGGAGGTGCTGCTGTCGCTCTTGCCGAGACAAGCCTCTAATTATACTGCCACTTAAGGCCGAGGGCGCGTCAATTCAAGCAACTCGCCCTTGAGTTTTATTTGCCTCACCAGCACCTGCTTGCCTTCGCTTGAATCGAGCGAGAGCTCCGAAAGCTCCGCTCCGAGCACTTCAAGCCAGGTCTTCACCATGCAGATCCGGAGGTCCTGGGCGGATGTGTCCAGATCCAGCGGGATGGCCGAGTCCCGCTCCTCGGACAGGTTGGCGCGCATGGTGTCTTCCTCGTGGATACCCTTGACCAAGGGCTCGAACTCAGTACCCTCCAAGGCCACGAACAGCGACGCCAGCGGCTGGATGCCATGCTCCAGCGCCTGGGCGTCCATCCAGCGGAACACCTCGCCGTAGCCGCCGTCAATGCGGCACAGCATTTCGTGGTCGGCGCCCGTCAGATCGTCCCAAAGCGCCGGCTGGCGGAGCAACAGGCGGATGACGTTGCGGGCCAGGGCGTCCATGCCCGGGCGCGTCCGCGCGCGAACGCTGGGGCGCAACGGGGTCGGCCTGGGGCGCCGCGCTGCATCGGATTTTCGCGGTGCGCGCTCGATCTGGGGTGCGTGGGCGACGCGGCGGCGCAATTGCTCGGCCAGGGCGTCGATCGCCGCATGCA
>CAZFTL010000088.1:0-1235 GCA_964521615.1 uncultured Stakelama sp.
TGAGGTGCTGGCTCATGTTGGGCTGGGTGGTGGGGATTTCGCCCAGCAGCTCACCCACGTTCTTCTCGCCATTGCACAGCGCGCTGATGATCTTGAGCCGCATGGGCGCGGACATGACGCGGAACACCTCGGCGGCCAACTCGAACACCTGATCGGGTTCCAGGGCGCCGTCGTTGGGTGCGGGAGCGGTATTGGTGACCATGATGGGGCGCCGGTGCGATGCGCAAACTATACGCTGAGCCTGGACGCACAAGCGGTGTTCGCGGTCGCGCCGAGCGCACCGCTGCCCGGTGCTTTGTCAGGCCCGCAGCGCCACTACCGCTGCCCGTAGCTCAGTCGCCCAGGCGCGCCGCTCGCGCCCCTCGGGTGACTGCGGCGCACCGTAGTGGACCACGGCGCGCGTGCCTGGCGTGGTGAGCGTGCGCCAGACCGAGCCGATCAGCGACTGCTCGCCCACGTAAATCGGCGCCAGCGTGGGCTGGCCGCTGCGCTCGTCGATGAACCGCAGCGCCACCGGCTGCACCGGCGCCTGGGCCGAAATGGCAGCCTGGATCAGGATGGCGTGAAACGGCAGCAGCGTGCGGCCGTCGCTGGTCGTGCCCTCCGGGAACACCGCCACCACCTCGCCACGCAGCAGCGCGTCGCGCATGTGGTGCACCACGCGCAGCGCGTCGCGGCGTGAGGCGCGCTCGATGTACAGCGTGCCGGCGCCGCTGGCCATGCGGCCGAGCACCGGCCAGTGCCTGAGCTCGGACTTGGAGACGAAGCGGCAAAAGCCGGCCGCATGCAGCACCAGGATGTCGAGCCAGGAGATGTGGTTGGCCACGAGCAGCAGGGGGCCCTGCGTGGGCGCTGGTCCATGCACCTCCAGCCCGATGCGCCAGATGCGCAGAAAGTCGCGGGCCCACTGCTGCACGCGCGCCTCGCGCTCGGCCTGCGACAGCCCCGCAAAGCGGGTGCGAATGGTCCACCACCCGCCCACCAGATGCGCCGCGCCACGCAGCAGCAGCCACACGGCGGTGAACAGCTTCATGCCCGCGCCGACGCCAGGCCCGTGGAGATCAAGCGCCGTGCGCCAAGTGGCCACCGACCAAGGTCCAGCGCACACGCCCGACCAGTTCCAGCCCCGCGAACGGCGTGTGCTTGCCCTGGCTGCGCAGCGCCTCCGGTTTGACCTGCCAGCGCTCGGCCGGATCGAACACGCACAGATCGGCCGCGCCGCCTTCGGCCAGGCG
>CAZFTL010000089.1:0-1231 GCA_964521615.1 uncultured Stakelama sp.
GCCTGTGGCTGGGCGCGGCCTCGCTCGCCATCGGCGCCGGGCTGCTGGCCCTGCTGGGGCCGCTGGTCACCCGCGCGGTCGACGTCGGCCCGCACGTGGCGCAGGCCGACGGCCGTTGGCAGCCCTGGTCGGACCAGCGCGTGCAGGCGGTGTTGGCCGGCGGGCAGCCGGTGTTCGTCGACTTCACCGCCGCCTGGTGCGTGACCTGCCAGTACAACAAGAGCACCACGCTGGCCAGTGCCGACGTCCTGGCCGCGCTGGACGCCGCGCGGGTGCGGACCTTCCGCGCCGACTGGACGCGGCGCGACCCCGCCATCACCGCCGAACTGGACAAACTCGGCCGCAGCGGCGTGCCGGTCTACATGCTGCAGGCGCCCGGCAAGCCGCCCATCGTGCTGAGCGAGGTGCTCAGCGTGGGCGACGTCAAGGCCGCACTTGCGCGTCTTTGAGGGTATTTGCCGCGGCGTTACCGCACAATCGCGGCATGAAGTCGCGCACGCTATCGAGAATGACCCGACGCAGCCATCTGGTGCGGCGCGGGCTGATGTACTCGCTCAGCCTGGTGCTGGCCATCCTGCTGCTGGGCGGGGTCGGTTTCTGGGTGCTGGACCCGCGCGTGGAAACGCTGCAGGACGGGCTGTGGCTGGCCTTCACCACGGCGGCCACCGTCGGCTATGGCGACCTGGTGCCGTCCACGCACCTGTCGCGCGCCTTCGCGGTGCTGGTGGTGTTGCTGGGGCTGGCGGTGCTGTCGCTGGTCACGGCCTCGCTGGCGGCGATCTTCGTCGAGCAGGACGTGGAGGAGGAAGAGCGCCAGATCGAGATCGACCTGATGCGGGAGATCAAGCACCTGCAGCACCAGGTCGAGGTGCTGCGTGAGGAGGTGCGCCAGTCGCGCAACGCTCCGCCCGGCGCCTGAGCCCGGCGACTGTTCAGGCCCGAGGCACCGCGCCACAATGGATGCATGGACACACCGACCCCTGCCGCCGCCACGCCCAACCTGCGCCAGCTGCGCCTGAAGATGGCGTGGCGGGCACTGTGGTACTCGCTCGGTCTAGTGGCGTTCATGATGCTGCTCGGTGGGGTCGGCTTCTGGCTGATCGATCCGCGCATCAACTCACTGGGCGAAGGCGTCTGGCTGGCCTTCACCACCGCGGCCACCGTGGGTTCCGGGGACGTGGTGCCGTCCACCACCGCATCGCGCCTGGGGGCTGTCGTGGTGGTGCCCGTC
>CAZFTL010000090.1:0-1227 GCA_964521615.1 uncultured Stakelama sp.
CGCGTGAGGCGCGGCGCCTGAATCGCGCGCCATGGCCCACGCACCGCGCCCCGCCCTCCCCACGCTGGGCGGCGTCAGTCCCAGCTGCGTGGCCGTGCCGGCGGCGCGCTGGCCGACGCTGGTGGACTTTCTGGCCGAGCGGCTGCCGGCCTTGACCCGCGCCGATTGGCAACAGCGTTTCGCGGCCAACGGCGTGCTGGACGACACCGGTCGCCCGCTCACGGCCTGCGCGCCCTGTCGTGCCGGCCAGCGCCTGTTTTACTACCGGGGCTGGCCCGATGAGCCGGCGCCTATCGAGACCGAGCGCATCGTGTTTCAGGACGACTGGCTGGTGGTGGCCGACAAGCCGCACTTCATGCCCGTCACACCCAGTGGCCGCTTCGTGCAGCGCAGCCTGCTGGTGCGGCTGAAGGGCCTGCTTGGCATCGAAACCTTAAGCCCCCTGCACCGCATCGACCGCGACACCGCCGGCCTGGTGGTGCTGGCGGTGCAGCCGCGCACGCGCGCCGCCTACCAGGCGCTGTTTCGCGACCGGCAGGTCGACAAGCTGTACGAGGCCGTGGCCGCGCACGCGCCGGCCCTCGATCTCCCGCGCACCTACCGCAGCCGGCTGGAGCCCGATCCGGAGCGCTTTTTCATCTCGCGCGAAGTGCCGGGCGCACCCAACAGCGAAACCCACATCGAGCGCGCCGCCGTGCTGGGCGACCACGCCCTGTACCGCCTGCGCCCGGTCAGCGGCCAGCGCCACCAGATCCGCCTGCACATGGCCGCGCTGGGCCTGCCCATCCTGGGCGACGCCTTCTATCCGCGCGTGTTGAGGCCTGCCGGCGCACCGGACGATCCGGCCCGGCCGCTGCAGCTGCTGGCGCGGGCCATCAGCTTCACCGATCCGGTCACGGGGCAGCCGCGGCAGTTCGAATCGAAGCGGCACCTGGCTGCGGCGTTAAGTCACGTTCGATAATCGCTCAATGCGTTCGCCCTCGCTCCCACCCGACCTGCACGTGCTCCAGCGCGGTTGGCTGTCGTCCAACAACCTGCTCTGCCTGGGCGAACAGCCGGCCGTGCTCGACACCGGCCACGTCAAGCATGCCGACGATACCGTGGCGCTGGTGCGCCAGGCTCTGGGCGACGGCCAGGCCCTGGCGGCGATCGCCCACACCCACCTGCACAGCGACCATTGCGGCGGCACCGGTGCGCTGCAGGCGGCCTTTCCGGCGGCCCGCACCT
>CAZFTL010000091.1:0-1221 GCA_964521615.1 uncultured Stakelama sp.
GCTTGCAATGCAATGAGCTTGACGCCCGTCTGCCACGGGTCCAGCGCGGCGTAGGCTGCGGCGCGAAAGCCCGCGTCCACGCTGCCGTCGGCCTCGAAGCGTGCCAGCAGCCGGCGCTCGACCCCGCCGTTGACCTGGGCGAAGCGGCCGCCGGCCAGCAGGCGCCCGTCGGCTTGCAGGGCGAGCGCGCTCACGTAGTCGTTGCTCGACGGATCCAGCGTGGCGCTGAAGTTGGTGTCACGCGTGCCCCCGCCGAGCAGGCGCAGCAGCCCGCGCCGGACCACGCGCGGCAGGCGCCTGGTCGGTGCACGGTAGGTGAAGGTGCCGCCGACGACCACCTTGCCGTCGGGTTGCAGCACGATCGCGTTCACACGGTCGCCCACGATCGGCTGCAGGCCCGATACCCGAAAGCCGGTATCGAGCGAGCCGTTGGCGTTCAACCGCGCCAGCTGCGTGGCGACGGCCCCGTTCACGTGCGTGAACTGACCGCCGATCAACAGCTTGCCGTCGGGCTGCGCCGCCAGCGCCAGCACCGGGCCGTCGGCGCCCGGCCCCGGATCGAAGGCCGCGTCCAGGCTGCCGTCGATGTTCAGCCGTGCCAGGCCCGGGCGCGGTACGCCGCCGACCTGCGTGAAGCTGCCGGCGATCACCAGTTTGCCGTCGGTCTGCCTTGCCAGCGCGCGCACGCGGGCGCCAGGATTCAGCGCCGGGCTGAAGGCCGGGTCGACCGTCACCGTGGCCGTCAGCGGGCCCGGAAACGGCGTCGGCACGGGCTGCGCCAACGCGAATGGCGCCGCCAGTGCGCTGCCCAGCAGCAGCGTGGCCATGTCCAGCGCGTGCCGCCGCCGCGCTGCTGTCAATGTTCGGGCTAGGAACCACATGGTCTGTTTCCTCGCGAAAAACCAATTTTCATGCGGATTTCACGAGACGCACAAGCGGCCCATTGCCGGATCCAGGGTCACGTGACTCGTGGGCGCCACCGACGCGCCCAGGCCAGTCCCGCCAGCAGCAGGCA
This sequence comes from uncultured Stakelama sp., assembly GCA_964521615.1. Lineage (GTDB taxonomy): Bacteria > Pseudomonadota > Alphaproteobacteria > Sphingomonadales > Sphingomonadaceae > Sphingomonas. The sequence continues at coordinate 1,016 of CAZFTL010000091.1, forward strand.
CAGCAGCGCCAGCGCCCACTGGCCCAGGGTGGGTACGGGAGCGGCGGCATTCGCCGGGGCCGCAGTGCAGTCGCGTGACCAGGGGGTGGTGCCAGTGGCCGCGTCCCAGGCCGCGTCGGTGGGACTGGGAGTGGCGAGGTAGTTGGGGCACAAGCGGGACCCGCCGGCGATGAGTGAGGACGGCGTCGCGGGCACAGCGCCGGTCA
>CAZFTL010000092.1:0-1211 GCA_964521615.1 uncultured Stakelama sp.
GCTTCTCCAGCAATATGGGCCTGTTCGTCAGCAACACGCCCGGCGGCACGATCGATCTCGCCAACCCGGTGTACGACGCGTTCTACACGCCTCAACTGCCAGTCAACTACCTGTTGATTTCCACCGAGAGTTGACCCGGGAGGGGCGTAATTTCCACTGAGAAGTGACCCATGTTCTGACCTTCCCCCTGGCTGCCTGGTCGGGGGATCCTGGAGTGATCGACATGGCGTTATTGAGCGTGATCCGGCGCTGGCATTTTCGTGAAGAGATGCCGATCCGGGAGATCGAGCGACGCACCGGACTGTCGCGCAACACGATCCGCAAGTACCTTCGTGCCGGCGCGATCGAGCCCAAGTTCAATGTTCCCGATCGGCCGAGCAAGCTTGATCCGTTCGCAGAGAAGCTGTCGGGTTGGCTGCGCAGCGAGGCGGCGAGGTCGCGCAAGCAGCGACGCACCGCCAGGCAGATGCACGCCGATCTGGTCGCACTGGGTTACGACGGCTCCTACAACCGCGTGGCGGCATTCGTCCGCGCGTGGAAGGACGAGCGGCAGCGCGAGGCGCAGACCAGCGGTCGCGGCACGTTCATTCCGCTGGTGTTCGCCGCGGGTGAAGCGTTCCAGTTCGACTGGAGCGAGGACTGGGCGATGTTGGCCGGCCGGCAGACCAAGCTGCAGGTGGCGCACACCAAGCTCTCGCACAGCCGTGCCTTCATCGTCAGAGCTTATTTGCTCCAGACGCACGAGATGCTGTTCGACGCGTTGACGCAAGCGTTCCGCGTGCTGGGCGGCGTGCCCCAACGTGGCATCTTCGACAACATGCGCACAGCGGTCGATCGGATCGGTGTGGGTAAGGCGCGGCAGGTCAACGCCAGATTTGCGGCGATGGCGAGCCACTATTTGTTCGAGCCCGAGTTCTGCAATCCGGCCTCGGGATGGGAGAAGGGGCAGGTCGAGAAGAACGTCCAGGATGCGCGGCGACGGCTGTGGCAGCCGACACCAAGCTTCCCCGATCTCGACGCACTCAATGCCTGGCTCGAAGCACAGTGCATCGCGCAATGGACTCAGATCGAGCATGGGGTGCTGCCCGGCACCGTTGCCGACGTCCACGCCATCGAGGTGGCCAGTCTGATGCCCCCGGGGCGCTCCTTCGACGGCTTCGTCGAGCAGACCAAGCGTGTATCGCCAACCTGTCTCATACACTTCGAGCGCG
>CAZFTL010000093.1:0-1182 GCA_964521615.1 uncultured Stakelama sp.
CAGTTCCAGGCGGTCCCAGATTTCGACGAGTGCGTTGGTGAGGTCGCGCATCATGGTGTCGTCATGTGCGGGGCCTGGGGTGAAGCGGAGGCGTTCGGTGCCGCGGGGGACGGTGGGGTAGTTGATGGGTTGGACGTAGACGCCGTATTCGGCGAGCAGGATGTCGGAGATGCGCTTGGCCTTGACGGGGTCGCCGACCATGATGGGGACGATATGGGTGTCGCCGGGGAGGACGGGGAGGCCGGCGTCGGCGAGCATTGCCTTGAGCTTTTTGGCGGCTTCCTGCTGGCCGTCGCGCTCGACGGTGGAGGATTTGAGGTGGCGCACGCTGGCGAGCACGCCGGCGACCAGCACCGGCGAGAGGCTGGTGGTGAAGATGAAGCCCGGTGCGTAGGAGCGGATGACGTCGATGATCGTCTGGTCGGCGGCGATATAGCCGCCCATCACGCCGAACGCCTTGCCGAGCGTGCCCTCGATGATGGTGAGGCGGTCGGCGACCGCGTCGCGCTCGGAAATGCCGCCGCCTCTCGGGCCGTACATGCCGACGGCATGGACCTCGTCGAGATAGGTCAGCGCATTGTATTTGTCGGCGAGGTCGCACACGCCCGCGATCGGGGCGATGTCGCCTTCCATCGAATAGACGCTCTCGAACGCGATCAGCTTGGGCGTCGAGGGGTCTTCCGCTGCCAGCAATTCCTCGAGATGCGCCAGGTCGTTGTGCCGGAACACGCGCTTCTCGCAGCCCGAATTGCGGATCCCCGCGATCATCGAGGCATGATTCAATTCGTCCGAGAAGATCACGCAGCCCGGCAGGATCTTGCCCAAGGTCGCCAGGGTCGCCTCGTTCGAGACATAGCCGCTCGTGAACAAGAGCGCCCCCTGCTTGCCGTGCAGATCGGCCAGCTCGGCTTCCAGATCGACATGGTAATGCGTGTTGCCGCCGATGTTGCGCGTGCCCCCCGAGCCCGCCCCCACATCGTGCAGCGCCTCCTCCATCGCCGCGATCACCTTGGGATGCTGACCCATCGCCAGATAATCGTTCGAACACCACACCGTGATCGGCTTGGGGCCATTATGCCCCGCAAAACACCGCGCGTTCGGAAACATCCCCTTGTTCCGCAAAATGTCGATGAACACACGGTACCGACCCTCCGCATGCAGCCGGTCTATCGCCTGGGTGAA
>CAZFTL010000094.1:0-1182 GCA_964521615.1 uncultured Stakelama sp.
TGCACCAGATCAACATCGAGCGCATGTCGCCCGTGGTGCAGGTGGCGGACGGCGTTGCCTTTCCCGACACGCTGTTGGGTACCGACAGTCACACCACCATGATTGACGCCCTGGGTGTATTGGGTTGGGGCGTGGGCGGGTTGGAGGCCGAATCAGCCATGCTGGGGCGCGCCAGCTGGATGCGGCTACCTGAGATCGTGAAGGTGCATCTGGCAGGCCGCGTACCGTCAGGCGTGCTGGCCACCGATGTCGTGCTGGCGCTGACCGAGTTTCTGCGGGCACAGCGGGTGGTCGGCACGATTCTGGAATTCCACGGTCCCGGCGCGGTAGCACTGCCATTGGCCGATCGCGCCACCATCTCGAACATGGCGCCCGAGTTTGGTGCCACCGCGGCCATGTTCGCGATTGACGGGCACACCCTAGACTATCTGCGCCTGACGGGCCGCAGCGAGGCGCAGATCGCCCTGATCGAGAGCTATGCCAGGGCCCAGGGTCTGTGGGCCGATGGGTTTGAGCATGCCGAGTTCGACCGCGCCCTGCACTTCGACCTCTCAAGCGTCCAATTGTGCCTGGCCGGACCGAGCGATCCACACCAACGCAGAGCACTCGACACGCTGAAGGAGCAAAGTATCGCCACTCCCGATCCGAAAGTGCCGGCAGACGGCCCCTTGCCTGATGGCGCAGTGGTGATTGCCGCCATCACCAGTTGCACCAACACCTCAAATCCACGCAGCCTGATTGCAGCTGGCCTGCTGGCGCGCAACGCTGCCGAGCGCGGCCTGGTGCGCAAACCCTGGGTCAAGACCTCGCTGGCACCGGGCTCACGCGCGGTCGAAAAATACCTGCGCGAAGGCGGCCTGCTAGAGCCACTGGCCCAGTTGGGCTTTGGCATCATCGGCTTCGGCTGTACCTCGTGCAATGGTATGTCGGGACCACTGGCACCCGCTATCGAGCAAGAGATTCTGGACCGTCAGGTTCTGACCACGGCCGTGCTTTCCGGCAACCGCAACTTCGATGGTCGCGTACACCCGCGGGTGAAAGAAGCCTACCTGGCATCGCCCGCGCTGGTGGTCGCGTATGCGATTGCAGGGTCCATCCGCGTCGATGTGGCGCACGACCCGCTGGTCGTTGATGCACAAGGCCAAGCGGTATTTCTGGCCGATCTGTGGCCGACCGACGCTG
>CAZFTL010000095.1:0-1163 GCA_964521615.1 uncultured Stakelama sp.
GGACGAGTGCATCGACTGCGCGGTCTGCATCCCCGAGTGCCCGGTCAACGCCATCTACGCCGAGGAAGACGTGCCCAAGGACCAGCTGCACATGACCGAGATCAACGCCGAGTTGGCCCGCTCACCCGACTACAGGACCATCACCAAGCGCAAGGACGCGCTGCCCACGGCCGAGGAATACAAGGACCGCACGGACAAGCTGCCGCTGCTCAAGCGTTGACGGCGTCCGGTGGGCGCTCCATCCGCAAAACCGTTCGGGCTGAGCCTGTCGAAGCCCCGCGTCGCGACGGGTTCAACTTGCAGTCAAATCGGCCGCCAGCGCTAGAGTTTGCAGCACCGATAGCTATCATTTTTGAGGTAAACGAGCGTCTTTGCGGCATCGGATGACCGACCCAGCCCCCCCCACCATCGAAACCGACGTCGTCATCATCGGCGCCGGGCCCGTGGGGCTGTTCGCGGTGTTTGAGCTGGGCCTGCTCGAAGTCGCTGCCCACGTCATAGACGCCCTGCCCCATGCTGGCGGCCAGCCGGCCCAGCTGTACGGCGACAAGCCGATCTACGACATTCCCGCCATTCCGGTCTGCAGCGGGCAGGAACTGACCGACGCCCTGCTGCGTCAGATCGTGCCGTTCCAGCCGCAGTTCCACTTCGGCCAGCTGGTGCAGACGCTGGCGCAGCAACCCGATGGCCGCTGGCGGCTGGCCACCGACCAGGGCCTGCAGTTCGTCGCCAAGGCCGTCTTCATCGCCGCTGGCGTGGGCGCCTTCCAGCCCAAGCGCCTGGCCATCGACGGCCTGACCGCCTTCGAGCGGCACCAGCTGTTCTACACGCTGCCGGACGCCGCGCGGCTGGCCGGCCAGCACGTCGTCATCTCCGGCGGCGGCGACGTCGCGCTGGATGCCGCCGTGCGCCTGGCCACGATGGCGGCCGACGCCCCCGCCCGCGTCACCCTGATGCACCGCCGCGACGCCTTTCAGGCCGAGCCTGAACTGGTCGCGCGCGTGCAAGCGCTGCGCGACCAAGGCGCGCTGCACTTCGTCACCGGCCAGATCACGGGCATCGTCCAGGATGGCGACCGCCTGACGGCTGTCGAGGTCATGGGGCCCGACGGCGCCACCGCCCCGCAGCCGCTGGACGTGCTGCTGGTGCTGCAAGCGCTCAGC
>CAZFTL010000096.1:0-1160 GCA_964521615.1 uncultured Stakelama sp.
CAACCGCCCCTCTCACCGAGCGGCCCAACAGGCAGGGCGCACGGCGGTGCTGGCCGTCTACCGTCTGCGCGTGGCCGAGGTGCTGCGCGACTACGGGCTGAACGAGCGCGCCGAGGCGCCCGAGGACTCCAACCAACACCACCTGAAGGCATCACCATGAGCACCCTCACCTGCTTCATCCGCTACGAGATTGACCCGTTCCAGAAAGAAGCCTTCCGCCAGTACGCCGAGAACTGGGGCCGCATCATCTCGCGCTGCGGCGGCGTTCTGGTGGGCTACTGGCTGCCGCACGAAGGCAGTAATTTCGAGGCCTGGGGTCTGATCAGCTTCGAGTCGCTCGCCGCCTACGAGGCCTACCGCGCGCGGCTGCGCGCCGACGACGAGGGCGCCCGCAATTTTGGCTGGGCGCAGACTGAGCGTTTCATCCTGAGGGAGGAGCGCCGATTTCTGCTGGGCGTGCCCGGCACGCTGAACCAAACGCCACAATGAAGGCATGGGCCACCACCCCGAACCCCGCTTCGCCCGCATCGCCGCCCTGCTGGCCGACCCCACCCGTGCGCGCATGCTGGCGCTGCTGCTGGGTGGCGAGCACCGAACCGCGGGCGAGTTGGCGCGCGGTGCCAGCGTGACGCCGCAGGCCGCCACCTCGCAATTGGCGCAACTGGAGGGTGGCGGCCTGATCCGCGCCCGCAAGCAGGGCCGCCACAAGTACTTTGCGCTGGCCGACGTGGAGGTGGCGCACGCGCTGGAAGCGCTGGCGCTGGTGGCCGAGCGCGACAATGTGACCGCGCGCTGGCGCCGCCCCGCTTACCAGCCGCTCAAGCGCGCACGCCGCTGCTACGGCCATCTGGCGGGCGAGTTGGGCGTGGCGCAGCTGCGCATGCTGCTGGCGCGGGGCCATCTGCGCGAATCGGCCGACGGCTTCGAGGTCACCGGGTCAGGCCAGGCCTGGCTGAAGGCGACGGGCGTCGCGCCCCCCACGGTCGCCAGCGGGCGCTTGGCCTACCGCTGCATGGACTGGTCGGAACGGCAGGACCACCTGGCCGGCCATCTGGCCAGCGCCCTGCTCGACCACTACCTGCTGCGCGGCTGGCTGCGCGCCAGCCAGGATGACCGGGCGCTGCGCGTCACACCCGCGGGCGAGGCGCAGCTGCTCAGCC
>CAZFTL010000097.1:0-1152 GCA_964521615.1 uncultured Stakelama sp.
TGACGGCAAGGCTGCTTTCGGCCGCCCAGCTCGAAACCGTGATCTATGCGGGCGAGGCCTGGAGCCGCGATCTCCATGGTCGCTTCAGCCATCCTGCTGGCGAGGTTGCGCTCAAGGAGGATCCTGAGGGCAAGCTCTACCGCACCGGGTTCTTCCTTGGCGACGGCACCGGGGCAGGGAAGGGGCGGCAGGCAGCGGCCTGCATTCTCGACCAGTGGATCAAGGGCAATCGACGCCACATCTGGATATCGAAGAATGCGCCGCTGCTCGAAGACGCGCAGCGGGACTGGACCGCGATCGGCGGATTGCCGTCGGACATTCTCGATCTTGCCCGCTGGAAGATCGGTGAGGAGATCACCGCGCCCGAGGGCATCCTGTTCGTGCCCTACGGCACACTCAGAAGCTCGCGTGTCGAAGATACCCGGCTCGACCAGATCGTCCGCTGGGCCGGGGAGGACTACGAAGGCGTGATCGTCTTTGACGAGGCCCACGAAATGGGCGGCGTCGCGGGCGGGGAAGGGGCACTTGGCCAGAAGCAGGGCTCGCTTCAGGGCATCGCCGGCGTTTTGCTCCAGAACACGCTGCCCCGTGCACGGGTGTTATACGCTTCGGCCACCGGCGCTTCGGACGTCAACAACCTCGCCTATGCGGTCCGGCTTGGACTGTGGGGGCCGGGCACGGCGTTCGCAACCCGCGAGCAGTTCATCAGCGAAATCCGCGACGGCGGCATTGCCGCGATGGAACTGGTGGCCCGCGATCTCAAGGCCTCCGGGCTCTACCTCGCCCGGGCACTCAGCTTCGCAGGTGTAGAGTACGATATTCTGCGCCACGACCTGACTTCAGAGCAGATCGCGGTCTACGACACCTATTGTGAGGCCTGGACGATCATTCACCAGAACCTTGAAGCGGCGCTCGAGCTCACCGGGATTGTCGACGGCCTCGAGAACAAGACGCTCAACAGTGGTGCCAAGGCGGCGGCGCGCAGCCGGTTCGAGGGAACCAAGCAGCGCTTCTTCGGACAGGTGCTGCTCTCGCTGAAGCTGCCATCGATCTATCCCGCGATCGACGAGCACCTGGGCGAGGGCGACAGCGTGGTGGTCCAACTGGTGAGCACGGCGGAATCCATCCTCAACCGGCGGCTCGATGAACTGG
>CAZFTL010000098.1:0-1143 GCA_964521615.1 uncultured Stakelama sp.
TCCTGCGCCAGCGCGACCGTGGACAGAGCGGCCAGCGCGGCGGCCGAGAAAAGTGTCTTGAGAGAAATCATCGTGTGCTCCAGAAAAATCGAAAGAAAGCGAGAACGATCAAGGCGTCCATTGCAGCCCGGCGTAGACCGAGCGCCCATCGCCCGGCAGGTACAAGGGCGTGCCCGCGGTGGCCACGCGCACCACGCCCACGCTGCTGGCGTACTTGCGGTCGGCCAGGTTGCGCGCGTCGACAAACCACGACCAGTGGCGGTCGATGCGCTGGCCGGCCTTCAGGCCCCACAGCACATAGCCCGGCGCGCTGGCGCTGCCGGCCATGTCGACGTCGGTGCGTGCGGCGGCGGTCAGCACCGGGCCGGCGTACACGCCGTTGGCACCGCGCCACAGCAGCTCGCTGCGCAGCACCTGGCGCGGCAGGCCTGGCAGCCGATTGTTGCCGAAGACGGGATCACCCTTGAAACGAAAATCGTTCACCGTCCACGCCGCGCGCCACTCCACGGCCGCCAGCGGGCGCCAGCGCACGGCCGCCTCGATGCCCTGGTGGAGGGTGCGACCGGCGTTGACGGTTTGCGGCGCTGGCGCGGCGCTGTTGCCGGCCGGGAAGACCTGGGTCTGCAGCAGCTCGCCCGACAGGCGCGCGTGGTAGAGCGACAGGTCCCAGGTCCAACCGCCCAGGGCGCCGCGTGTGCCCACTTCCAGCGTGGTGCCGCGCTGGGCGTCCAGCAGGTTGGGCCGCAGGCCGCCGGTCAGCTCGCCGAACGAGGGCGGCTCGAAGCTGCGCGAGAGGTTGGCGTAGACCTGGGCGTAGCGGTCACCGGCGCGCGGCAGCGCGTCCCACACCAGGCCCAGGCGCGGGCTGAAGGCGCTGTAGCGGCGCGCAAAGCTTTCATCGCCCTCGCCCGGCGCGAGAAAGCTGTCGCTGTTGTCGCGCGTGCTGCGCTGGGCTTGTGCAGCGGTCACCAGAGTCCAATCGGGCCGCAGCGTGAACTCGTTCTGGGCGTACAGCGTCAGCTGCCGCGCTGTGTTGTGCAGGCGATTGGTGCGCGCGCCGGGGTGGCCGGCGAGGTTGACGAAGCGGTCGTCGTCCATCTCGCCAGCGCTCCATCGCATGCCGGCGATGAAGCGGTTGGGCTG
>CAZFTL010000099.1:0-1107 GCA_964521615.1 uncultured Stakelama sp.
AGGGCGTTGCAGTTGCCGATGATGACGCTATTCTCGATCAGGCCAGGACCGGCCAGCTTCACCTGGTTGCCGGCATTTGCATAGGACAGCACCTGGCGAATAGTGACGCTGCCGGTGCCGTTGGCATACAGCAAGTCGATGCCGTCGGATGTGTTGTGATGCACCTTGGTGCCTTGGAAGATCCAGTTGCCGCCGGTGCGTCCGGTACCGAGACCATCGCCATACCCGCCTTCCTGCTGCCCCCAGCATCCGAAATAAGTGTGGTCGACATAATTCTCAACACAGCCGTTCCAAGCGATCTCGCCACCGATGAAGGCGATGGTGCCGCTATTGCTTGAGCCGGTCTGGCTGCCGTTGGCGACATCGCCGTCCCATCCTGCCCAGCCATTGCCGAGGATGCGCACGTTGTAGAGCGTCCAGTCGGTGAGTTTTCCGGCAGAAATGCCGTTGTGTGGGAAACCGTGGACGTCCACGTTGCCGATGAAGGCCTTGCCGGCGCCAACAGCAACGATGCCATCAGAACCGATGTCGCCGAAAGGTGCAGTCGATGGACAGGCTGCCTTGACTGCACCGGCCGTCGATGTGCCTGAGGTGAGATGCGCAAGTGCGCAACTGGCATGGTCAGTGAGATCGAGGCATTGCACCTCGACGTTCTGGCTGCCATTGAGATTCAGTACGGTCTCGGCCCGCCCACTCGCCCACAGTTCCGGCTTGACGGCGCACGTTGTCGAGTCCTTGCCGAGGATGCGCGTACGCGTGTCCCAGGTCGTACCAGACGGAATTGGTGGCGGGTAGCAATCCCAGCTGTAGCTGGGCGAGCAGTTCGCGGTGCCTGGTGCGCCAATGCCAATCTTGTAACTGCCCGGCGAAATGATCAGGGTGTCGCCGCCTGCAATCAGGGGTCTGGTCGCTGTTGTCTGGCCCAGCGGGAAGGCAATGTTGGGACTGGACCAGGCACAATTGCGGCTCTTGCCGTCGTATGCAGCGTCCACCAATCCGGTGCACTGGGTGGCGTCACCACCGTCGGTGCGGACGTAGTAGGTGTTCGCGGCGAACGCGGTCGGCGCCAGCAGGGCAAACGGGAAGGCGGCCGCAATCGCGAGTGGC
>CAZFTL010000100.1:0-1107 GCA_964521615.1 uncultured Stakelama sp.
GGAAACTGCCGACGCAGGCGCCTCCAAGGCCGGCGCCAAGCGGCCCAACGTCTTGTTGGTCCTTGCCGACGACCTCGGGTATACGGACGTCGGTGCGTTTGGCGGCGAGATCGCCACCCCCACTATTGATCGTCTCGCGCGCGGCGGCGCGCAGTTCACGTCGTTCTACGCGTCGCCGTTCTGTTCTCCGACGCGGGCGATGCTGATGTCCGGCACGGACAATCATCTGGCGGGATTCGGGGACATGGCCGAGTTGCTCGTGGAGGAGCAGCGCGGCAAGCCGGGTTACGAGGGCTACCTGAATGAGCGCGTGGTCGCACTGCCGCAGGTGCTCAAGAATGCCGGCTACCGCACCGTGATGGCCGGCAAATGGCATCTGGGGACCGGCGAGGCCCACAGTCCCGCCGCACGCGGCTTCGACCGCTCCTACGCCATGGTGCAAGGCGGTGCCAGCCACTTCGGTGACCAAACGGGCATCGTGGCCCTGGATCCGAACAAACCGCCCAAGGCGATCTACCGTGAAAACGGCAAGGCGGTCGACACGCCGCGTACCGGTTTCTATTCGTCGGAGGTATTCGCCACGCGCGTGATCCAGTACCTGCAGGAAACGCGCGGCGACGGCACAAAGCCCTTCTTCGCCTACCTGGCCTTCACGGCGCCGCACTGGCCGCTGCAGGCCCCCGACGAAGACATCCGAAAGTACGAAGGCCGCTACAGCGGTGGCTACGAGAAGTTGCGGCGCGAGCGCTTCGAGCGGATGAAGCAACTCGGTTTGCTGCCCGCTGGCGCCGATCTCTACCCAGGGCATTCGCGCTGGCCCAAGTGGGAGCAGCTCGACGCCGCGGCGAAGCGCTCGGAAGCCAAGCGCATGGCGGTCTATGCGGCCATGGTGGACAACATGGACCGCCAGCTCGGCCGCGTGCTGGCCTACCTGGAGCGCACGGGTGAACTGGACAACACCGTGGTGGTGTTCCTCTCGGACAACGGCGCCGACGCCAATTCCGTCTATGACGTGGCACGTACCCGCGAGTGGATCCACAAGGACATGGACAACAGCACCGCCAACATCGGGCGGCCGGGCTCCTTTGCCGAGTACGGGCCCGGCTG
>CAZFTL010000101.1:0-1106 GCA_964521615.1 uncultured Stakelama sp.
CCGCTGGAATGGAGCGATGCCGTGGTGGACCAGAGCGTGCGCACGCTGGATCGCCTGTACGGCACACTGCGTGATCTCGCCGATGTCGATGCGCTACCGACAATCCCGACGGGTATCGAAGCCGCGCTCGACGACGACCTCAACACACCGCAGGCGCTGGCGGAACTCGCCCGCATTGCTGGCGAAGCACGCAAGGCCAACGGTGGTGATCGCGCCCGCCTGAAATCGGAATTGCTGGGCGCCGGGTTGGCCCTCGGGTTGCTGCAGCAGGATCCCGCGGCGTGGTTCGCGCGTGGCGCCTCCGGTGACGACGATGCCCGCATCCAGCACCTGGTGGACGAACGCAACGCCGCGAAAAAGTCCCGCGATTTCGCCCGCGCCGATGCCATTCGCCAGCAACTTGCCGACGAAGGCATCTTGCTGGAAGACACGCCCGCGGGCGTGCGCTGGAAGCGCGCATGAGCGCGTCACAATTCCCGCTTGAAGCGACGGCCATCGAAGCGCAGGCCGCGATCGCCGACGAATTCTCGCTGTTCGGCGACTGGTCCGAACGCTATCAGTACCTGATCGATCTCGGCCGCAAGCTGCCCGACCTGCCGGATACGCTGAAGACCGACGAACACCGCCTGCTGGGTTGCCAGTCGAAGGTGTGGATCGTTGCCAGCGGCAATGCCGCGCGCCTCGATTTCCAGGCCATCAGCGATTCGACAATCGTCTCGGGACTGATCCATCTCGCGCTGCGGGTCTATTCCGGGCGTCCGGCCAGCGAAATCCTCGCGACTTCGCCGGACTACATCTCCACCATTGGCTTGGCCAAGCACCTGTCGCCGACCCGCAGCAATGGCCTCGCCGCGCTGCTCGATTTCATCAAGACCACCGCCGCGCAGGCCCCATGACCGACACCGTGACCGCTGCCTCCGCGTCGCCCCTGCGCAACCGCGGCTTCCTGCAATTGATGGCGTACCGCATCTGCACGATGCTGTGCTACCAGATCGCAGCGGTCACCGTCGGCTGGCACGTCTATGACCTGACCCACAGCGTGTTCGCCCTGGGCATGATCGGCCTCGCCGAAGTGCTGCCGTTCTTCGTGGTCGCGCCGTTCGCCG
>CAZFTL010000102.1:0-1103 GCA_964521615.1 uncultured Stakelama sp.
CGACGACGTCAGGTCGCCAAAGCCCAGCGAGGTGTAGGGCTCGGCCGAAAAGTACATGGCCGTCGTGAGGTTCGGCGCGGCCAGCCCCAGCAAGCTGCCGGCGTGCAGCTGCCAGATCAGGGTGTGAAAGGCCAGGCCGTACAGCCCGATTTCCGCCGCGTGGGCCATGAAGGCGACCAGAATCACCACCAGCAGCCGTGCCCGCCGCGGCACGCGCAGGCGCGGCAGCACCGCCTGCAACTGGCCCAGCACCTCATAGTGGAGCGCCGAGGTGGCCAGCACCAGGAAACAGCAGAATGCCAGCGCAGTGCCCATGGAGCCTCCCCAAGAAAAGCGGTGAGGGTTGGTGCCAATCGGCGGGCGCCGGGTTCCGCTCGGCGAGCATGGCGGCCGGGTCGCCGCGGCCGCCGGCCCGAGCGCTCCACGCGCGTTAACCCGGTGGTCGAGGCGCTGGGCAGGAAGTCAATGCGCTCCCAGTGTGTAGGGGGGCGATCCGCAGAACTGATTGGTGGAGATGGCGGAGGCGATCGTTTCATCGCTTACGCTCAAGGGCAGCAAGCCCGTGCTGTAGCCGACGCTGCAGACGCCGCCGTTCGGCGCCTTGAACCACACGCTGCCTTGCGGTGCCACGCCATAGGGCGCGTCAAGGCCATCCTGCAGGCTGGTGGCGGGATGGACGAGCCGCCCAGAGACGCTGCGCGGGGGAGCGAGCTGGTAGACGTCAGGGGGTGGCGAGGTCAGCGGCTCCAGGCTGTCCTGGCCAACGCAACCCGCCTGCGTGTAGTTGATCACGCGACCTGGCCGAATCAGCTCAAACGCATTCGGGCCCGGTGCGACTTCCTCGGCCGCGCGGTAGCTCAGCGGGGGAGTGCTGGGCGCCGGGCTGATGTCGATGCAGGTGACGCGGGGCCCCCACATGCCAGGCACGGTCGGCGCCACATCGGCGTAGAGGCCAAACAGGTCGGCGCCGTCGGTACCCGCTGGCGGCGGCGTGCCGGCTCCGGTCTGGGGTTGATAGCGCTCGAAGCACCAATCGTCACCGCGCGCGCGCAGTTCGGCCGCCATCTCACCGGCGGGAATGGTGAGGATGGGGTCCTCTGTCC
>CAZFTL010000103.1:0-1101 GCA_964521615.1 uncultured Stakelama sp.
TTAACTCAAGTTGCGAGATAATAGGTCTTGCCAACCTCGCAGGTAATTTTGGAGTATCTCACGCTCTAAAATCAATCTTATGTTGGCTGACAAGACCATCGCAATTTACTGCTTTCTGGATGATATGTTCCAGGCAATGGGCCGCAAAACCGATCCCCATTGTAAACTTAACGATGCTCAGATTGCCACCACAGCCTTATTGGCAGCCCTTAAATTTTATGGGAATCATGCCTCGGCCTGTGACTATATGCAAGAACATCACAACATGAAGAGGATTGATAAATCAGGATTTAATCGACGATTGCATCGACTGCAAGACACCTTGTTGATCATCTTTCGCGCTTTGGGGATGGCCTTTAAAGAACTCAACACGTCGGCGCGCTACGTCATTGATTCTTTTCCGGTAGCGGTTTGCCGCAATTGTCGCATTCCGGCCTGTAAGTTACTGACAGGCAAGGCCTATCGGGGTTATAATGAATCAAAGAAAGAGTACTTCTATGGGTTCAAAGTGCAGTTGATTACCTCTTTAGATAGTAACTTACCTGTTGACTATTATGTAACAGCCGGTAGTTTTCATGATACTACAGCCTTGCAAGCCATGCAACTGGATTTGCCAGCAGGGAGCTATTTGTATGGCGACAGTGGCTATACCGACTATGAACAAGAAGATTTGTATGCCGAGTGTGATCAAATTTATCTGAAGATTCACCGCAAGAAGAACGCCAAGCGCCCTGATGAAGCTTGGCAGGCGTATCTAAAAAAGGTGTTTCGTAAGCCGGTGGAGACCTGCATCAGCCAGATTGAGAATCTGTTTCCTCGTAAGTTACATGCCGTCACGGCGGAAGGCTTTTTATTGAAAGTCTTTCTGTTTGTATTGGCTTATACTTTTAATGGGCTTATTGAAGAATGAGCCGCTATCTCGCAACTTAGATTATGGTATAGGCAAACCGAAACATCCATTAATTACGGTGATTGATCTGGCTACCACCCAGATCAATCACCGTAAGGCAGGTGCTGCTTACCGGTTAAGCTTTTATACCATCTTCTGTAAACAGGTTAGCAGCCCGGTTAAATATGGGCGATCCTATTACGATTTCAGCG
>CAZFTL010000104.1:0-1097 GCA_964521615.1 uncultured Stakelama sp.
TCTGGGTCGTGCGGGGCCAAATGGCGAGCCGAGCGCTTCATTAGGGCGGGGAGGCCAGTCGCGGGGTATGACCGGCGAGAGGCCAACTTTGGGGTGACCGGGATCCGCGGGCAATTTTTGTGCGGCTTTGCTGCGCGATGGTGGTTGCCGGCAGAGGGAGTAAGTGAGGGGCGGCGTTGAATTACATTTGCAGCATACGACGGGGGCGGTTATTCCTTTGGGGCCGTTCGAGCTGGATGGGCTGAGGCGTTGCCCTAGCCTCGGCCGGGGCCGCCTGAACACAGCGCTGTCGTTGGTTCTGGTGCTCCCTTTGATATTGCCGATGCCGAAGGCCGAAGAAACAGAATGAGCCGCTGGTTTTATTTGCCGGTGCTGATTCAGAGCGGACGTCGTTTGGCGGCACCGTGCTGCGCCAGCTGCAACGCAAGGCGGATCTTGCTGCGTGACGAACTTAGTTTTGCGGATGTCGACCCGAGCGCGAGTTGGCCAAGGGGAGGCCTCAGATCGGCCCAGGAGCGGTTTTTTTGACCAGCCGTACCGTTGAGCACTGCGCACCTGTTCACGCGTTTCTGGCGCGTTTGTGCGCTTCGCGGCCGCAGCCTGGCAGAGGGCCGGACCTTTGGCGACTGGATGTTCCATGTTAGACATAGTTCGGCAAAAGTATGTAGAGACTTCGGCGGAAGTAGATGCAAGAACCAAGACTAGCGTAATGCAGTTGTCAAAGCTACTGGTTTTGGCATAATTAGGGGTCGGCCTAGTGGTACTTCGGCAAAACTAAGTCTCAACATCTTTAGGAAGAAGTGACATGGCAACTGGTGACAAGTCGGTGATGGGGCGGCCTCGCAGCGCGCCGGTCTGGGATTCAAAAATGAATTACCGATTGACTGTTGCTGTTCAGAATGACCGGGACGTTCACACGGCGCTTTTTGAGGCTGGTGAAAAATCCAGCGAATTCCTCATCGCCTGTGTGCGGCATTACCTGAAGGCGATCAATAGTCCTTGCCTGGAAACGGACTACCAGAATCAGGTCATTGCGAAGGCGCTGTCTATCCCGGCGCCCGATGCCGATTCAGCGTCCGCCTAATGAGGTTCTGCGG
>CAZFTL010000105.1:0-1097 GCA_964521615.1 uncultured Stakelama sp.
GGTGCTGCCGGCCGACCACCACCTGGGCGACCCCGCGCGCCTGCACGCCGCCATCGGCCAGGCGGTGCCAGCCGCGGCCGGCGGGGCCATGGTGGCCTTTGGCGTCGCACCGGAGCGGCCCGAGACCGGCTACGGCTACATCCGGCGCGGCGCGGCGCTGGGCGCGGGCGTGTGGGCCATAGCCGGCTTCACCGAAAAGCCCGACGCCGACACCGCGCGCGCCTGGGTGGCGGACGGCAGCCACTTCTGGAACGCCGGCATGTTCGCCGTGCGCGCCGACGCCTGGTTGCGCGCGATGGCGCACTACCGGCCCGACATCGCCGCGGCCTGCCGCCAGGCCATGGCCGGTGCGCGGCGGGATCTCGACTTCTGGCGCCCCGACCCCGTGGCCTGGGGCCCCTGCCCATCCGATTCGATCGACTACGCGGTGATGGAGCGCCTGCCCGGCGATGCGGCGCTCGGCATGCCGGCGCGCATGGTGCTGCTTCAGGCAGGCTGGTCCGACGTCGGCGCCTGGGACGCCGTGTGGGCCGTCAGCCCGCGCGACGGCCAGGGCAACGCGACCATCGGCCCCGCCCTGCTGCGCGATTGCGAGGGCACGCTCGCCGTATCCAGCGGCAGGCTGGTGGCCGGCCTGGGCCTCAAGGACGCGGTGGTGGTGGAGACGCCCGACGCCGTGCTGGTGACGCACCGCGCCGACGCGCAGCGCGTGAAGGCCCTGGTGGCCGAGGTGCAGACGCGCTGGCCCGAGCTGGGTAGCGCGCACCGCAAGGTGCACCGGCCCTGGGGCTGGTTCGACGCGCTGGACCGCGGGCCGGGTTTCCAGGTCAAGCGCATCGTCGTGCACCCCGGCGCTGCCTTGAGCCTGCAGAAGCACGCCCACCGCGCCGAGCACTGGGTGGTGGTGCGTGGCGAGGCCGAGGTGACGCGCGGCGCGCAGATATTCAGCCTCCCGGCCAACGCCTCGGCCTACATCCCCGTCGGCGAGGTGCACCGGCTGGCCAACCCTGGCGACGAGCTGTTGGAGATCATCGAGATCCAGCCTGGCGACTACCTGGGCGAGGATGACATCGAGCGGCTCGACGACCCGTATCACC
>CAZFTL010000106.1:0-1096 GCA_964521615.1 uncultured Stakelama sp.
AGTCGGCGCCGCTGCGCTAGCAAAGGGCGTGGATCACCGCCTGGGACGAGGCGGCGCGCTGGGGCCAGGCAGCGGCGTCCCTGGGTGTGCGCCCGGACGGCGCGCAAGCGGTCGCCGTGGCTGCCCTGGTCAGCTGGCAGTTGCAGTACTACCGCAACAACGCCTGGACCAACCCCCTGTCCAGCGCGGCCGAATCGAGCCAGGAAGTCAACGCCCTGCCTGACGGCGTGCGTCTGTTCATCACGCTGGCCCCCGGCCAGGCGCTGACCGGCCCCATGCAGATCGACTGGGTGCGGCCGGATTTCGGAGCAGCCCAATGACCCGCCAAGGCGCCTACGGCGTACCGACAAGCGAGCGCTACGACGTGCCCCACCCGGACGCCCGGCCGCCCGAAGGCCGGGTGCAGCCCCCTCGGGGGGCAGCGGACCACGCGTCAGCGGGAGGGCGTAGAGGCCTGTTCCAGCCGCCGAGCCGCCCCAAGGCGGGCGGGGCCCCCTCAGGGCGTAGCGCACTACGCGCAACGAGGAAGCGTAAGGGCGCGCTCCACCCGCCGCAGGGCCGCCCCAAGGCGGGTGCGGCCCCCTCGGGGGGCAGCGCAACAGGCGAAACCGTGAAGCGTGGGGGCCAGTCCCGGCCGTCGCCGGGCCGCCCCAAGGTGGCCGGGGCCCCCTCGGGGGGCAGCGCAACAGGCGAAGCCGTGAAGCGTGGGGGCCATGAACTCGGCGCCGCCCTGCTCGCCGCCATGATCACCGTCGCGCTGGTCGCCACGCTGGCCGCGGCCGCGTTGTGGCGCCAGTGGCGCGGGGTCGAGGTCGAGAGCGCCGAGCGCGCGCGCGTGCAGTCCTCGTGGATTTTGACCGGCGCGCTGGACTGGGGCCGGCTGGTCCTGGCCGGCGACCGCACCGAGGACCGGCGCACCGGCAAGTACGTCGACCACTTGGGCGAACCCTGGGCCGTGCCGCTGGCCGAGGCGCGCCTGTCCACGTTTCTGGCCGCAGGCGAATCCAGCACCGACACCGACCGAGACGCCTTTCTGTCGGGCCAGGTGACCGACCTGCAGGCGCGGATGAACGTCATGGACCTGCTGGGGGGCAAC
>CAZFTL010000107.1:0-1085 GCA_964521615.1 uncultured Stakelama sp.
GACTTGCGGTGCGTGCCGCCGCTGGCCTGCTGCTGGGCCTGGGCGCCTTGACCGGCGCGCAAGCGCAGGAGGTGGTGCTCAAGTTCTCGCATTTCCTGCCGCCCAACTCCAACTTCCAGAAGCTGTTCATCGAGCCGTGGTGCGACAAGATCGGCAAGGAGTCGGCCGGCAAGCTCAAGTGCCAGATCTACCCCGCGCTGCAGCTGGGCGGCACGCCACAGCAACTGGCCGACCAGGTCAAGAACGGCGTCGCCGACATCATCTGGACCTCGCCCAGCTACTCCACCGGGCGCTTCCCACGCACCGAGGCGCTGGAGCTGCCCTTCACCATGCCGGGCGACGGCACCAATGGCAGCAAGGCGATGTGGGAGTTCTACGAAAATCACGGCAAGGACGACTACAAGGACTTCAAGGTGTTGTCGATCTTCAGCGCCTCGAACGTGGTCATCTCCACCGCCAACAAGCCGGTGCTGACGCCGGCCGACTTCAAGGGCCTGAAGCTGCGCAGCCCGTCGCGCTTCGCCGCGCTGTTCCTGACGGCGCTGGGCGGCACGCCGGTGACCATGCCGGTGGCGCAGGTGACCGAGGGCATCTCCAAGGGTGTGATCGACGGCGCCATGGCGCCGTGGGAAATCCTGCCGGCGGTCAAGATCGACGAAGTCACCAAGTACCACATGGAAGGGCCGGCCAATCAGCCCGGCTTCACACAGACGCCCATGGCCGTGCTGATGAACCCGGCCAAGTACAACAGCCTGCCCCCGGATTTGAAGGCGGTGATCGACAGGAACAGCGGGCTGGTCATGACCGAGGCGCTGGGCAAGGTGTGGGACATCGGCAACGCCGATGGGCGCAAGAAGGCCGCCGAGCGCGGCAACAAGATCCTGACCATCAAGGCCGAGGATTACGCCGCCATCAAGAAGGCGACCGGCGGTGTCGAGGAAGACTGGATCAAGCAGGCGACGGCCAAGGGCCTGGACGGCAAGGGGCTGGCCGCCGCCGCGCACAGCATCGGCGCCAAGTACCTGCCCAAGTGAGGCACGCGGGCGGCATCGCGCATGAGCCGCCTTTTGGTCTGCCCCGCCCAC
>CAZFTL010000108.1:0-1084 GCA_964521615.1 uncultured Stakelama sp.
AAGCTGGAAAGCCGCGCGACCGATAATGGCGTGAACGCGAAAGTCGTGAAAGCCGTCAAGACCGTCAAAGCCGAAAAAGTCGCCGAGGTCAAGTCGGCCGTGTCGCGCGCAAAGCGCGCCGTGCGCAAGGCCTGATAACGGCCCGTCGGCGAGCGCGGCGCCATCTTCACATCCCCGGAGCAAGGCATGGTCACTCGCCGCGATGACACCCCAGGCAGGAACGAGGCAGCGCCCGCCCGAAAGCGCGCGCCCGCCAGGAAGTCCGCGCCCGTGCCGCGCAAGAAGCCGGCGGCCAGCGAGACGGGGCCCCGGGTTGACGCAACGCCCGCCGACGCGGACGCCGCGGCCCAGCCTCAGGGCCTGCTGCGCGCGGGCCTCAAGGCCCTGGGTACCGTGCGCGACGATGTCGTCAAACGGCAGTCCAACGTCATCGAAAGCCTGCTGGGCATCGGCAAGACCGAGCCGATCGACGGCAAGCGCGCGCCGACGCTGGGGTTTCCGGCCCTGGAGCCCTTTGGCATCCGCAAGTTCGAGGAAGTGTTCGACCAGCGCGTGGCCACCACGCTGCAGCGGCTGGGCATGCCGAGCGCCCAGGAAATCCAGGAGCTTCGCGACCAGGTAAAGCTGTTGCGCGAGCAGGTCGAGCGACTGGAGTCCGAGCGGCGCAAGCGCTGAGGCCCGGCTAACCACGTACGCATCGAATCCGTGGCGCGCGTCAACACGCGGGAACGCATCCTCCAGGCCAGCCTGGCGCTGTTCAACGCGCAAGGCCTGGCGGCTGTGTCCACGCACCGCATCGCGGCCGAGCTTGAAATCAGCCCGGGCAACCTGCACTACCACTTCAAGACCAAGCAACTCATTGTCGAGCGGCTGTTTCGGCGTTTCGAGGAACGGCTTGAACTGCTCAACGCATCGGCCGGGGACGTGGACGCCATCGACGACCTGTGGCTGGCGCTGCATCTGCGCTTCGAGGCCATTGACGGCTACCGCTTCATCTACCGAGACATGGCCTTCCTGGCCAGCGAATACCCGCCGCTTGGCCGGCGCGCGCAAGCCTTGACGGCGCAGAACCTGCTGGCGGCCC
>CAZFTL010000109.1:0-1084 GCA_964521615.1 uncultured Stakelama sp.
AAGCCGCGCGCGCCTTTGGCCGCATCGTCGCCACCTACAGCCAGCGCCAACCGCAAGACGAGCGGCTGTACGTCTGCACTGGCGGCGGGCCGGGCGTGATGGAGGCCGCCAACCGTGGCGCCTTCGACGTCGGCATGCCCACCGTGGGGCTCAACATCTCGCTACCGCACGAGCAGTCGGCCAACCCCTACGTCACGCCCGAGCTGTGCTTCAAGTTTCACTACTTCGCCCTGCGCAAGATGCATTTCATGATGCGCGCCAAGGCGCTGGTGGCCTTCCCGGGCGGCTTCGGCACGCTCGACGAGTTGTTCGAGGTGCTGACCCTGGTGCAGACGCGCAAAGCCAAGCCCGTGCCGATCGTGCTGTTTGGGCGCGACTATTGGCAGCGCCTGTTCAACTGGGACGTGCTCGTCGAGGACGGCACGATTTCATCCGAGGACCTGGCCTTGTTCACCGTCGTGGACGAGCCGGCGCAGGCGTGGGAGCGGATCAGGGCGTTCTACAAGCTCGAACCCTGAGAAGGTGTGAACGAATCCGCCATGCCCGCTCATCCTGCCCAAACGCACCCACTCGGCGTTGCAAATGCGCGCCGTAGCCCGAGGCCGCGGTTCAGCTCGGCGTTTCGTCGGTGTAGTACACGACGCCCAGCTGAATCCGCTCGCGCCCCTGGGCCACGCGGTGCGCATTGCTGTCGCGCAGCGAATACACGCAGCCGCAATACTCTTGCTGATAGAAGCGTTCGCGCTTGCTGATTTCGATCATGCGTGCCGAGCCACCGCCCTTGCGCCAGTTGTAGTCCCAGTACATGAGGCCGGGGTAGCGCGACGCGGCGCGGATGCCGCAGTCGTTGATCTGCTGCATGTTCTTCCAGCGCGAGATACCCAGCGAGCTGGTGATGACCGGAAAACCGTGCTCGTGCGCGTACAGCGCGGTGCGCTCGAAGCGCATGTCAAAGCACATGGTGCAGCGCACGCCCCGCTCGGGCTCGTGCTCCATGCCCTTGGCGCGGGCAAACCAGTTGTCGCGGTCGTAGTCGGCGTCGATGAACGGGATGCCGAACTGCTCGGCATAGCGGATGTTCTCG
>CAZFTL010000110.1:0-1083 GCA_964521615.1 uncultured Stakelama sp.
CAACGTCAGCAGCTACCGCGCTTTCCCGAGGCTGTGACATGCCGCACTTGGTCGTTCTCTACACCGGCAACCTGGACGCTGTTCTGGACATGCCGGTGCTGTGCCGCGAACTCGCCGACGCCATGCTCACCGTGCGCGATGAGGAAGGCCAGCAGGTCTTTCCGACCGGCGGCACCCGCGTGCTGGCCTACCCGGCGCCGCATTTCGCCGTCGCCGATGGCGGCGCGGCGGGCCGTGCGGTCGGCGGCAAAACAGGTCTGACCACGACCGACCCAGGCGAGTACGGTTTCATCTACCTCAACCTGCGCATGGGCCATGGCCGCAGCAACGCCACCCAGCAGCGCGCGGGCCAGGCGATTACCGATGCGGCGCGTGCGCGGCTGGACCCGGCCATGGCCACGCGCCACATCGGCCTGACGGTGCAGGTAGATGTCGGCCCGGAAGTGTTCGACGCCAAGCACAGCACGCTGCACCCCTTGTTCAAGAAAGGCTGAAATCCATGCTGACCGACGACCAGATCCAGGCGCTTGCCGCCGAACTGGACCAGAGCGAAAAGTCAAGAAAACCGCTGGAGCATTTCTCCAAGCGCTTTCCCGGTATGACGATCGAGGACGGCTACCGCATCAGCCGCGCCTGGGTGGCGATGCAGCTGGCCGAGGGGCGCAAGGTCATCGGCCACAAGATCGGCCTGACCTCGCGCGCCATGCAGCAGTCCAGCCAGATCGACGAGCCCGACTACGGCACCCTGCTCGACAGCATGCTGTTCACCTGCACGCCGGGCCAGGTGCTGCCCATTCCGACCGACCGCTTTCTGGTGCCGCGGGTCGAGGTGGAGCTGGCCTTCATCCTCAAGTCCGAGCTGAAGGGCCCCCACGTCGACGTCGATCAGGTCTTGGCCGCCACCGACTATGTGACGCCCGCCATCGAGATCATCGATCCCTTCTGATCCGTTTGCTTCAAGATAATCTCGACCGGCTCCTCGCCCACGAGCTCCGACGGAAGGAAATAATGGAGGACCAACTTTCCGTTATCATCGGTAAGAACCTGGTACTGGTTCGGATACGAAGCGAAAGCCGCAAGATC
>CAZFTL010000111.1:0-1079 GCA_964521615.1 uncultured Stakelama sp.
CGGACACACCCGGTACTGGCGCATCGCGGTAAACGATGTCCTGCTCTTCCTGGATGGCCGCGCCCTCGGCATCGGAGATCTGGTGCTGCACAGTCACGAACACCAGCCGGCCGCTGCGCCCGTCCTTGGCATGGACGCTTTTGATGAACGACTCGCGCCGCACCGCCGCGCCCACCGCCAACGGCCGCAGAAACGACAGCCTGCTACCTGCCCACATGCGCCGGGGCAGGCTGATGGGCGGCAGGAAGCCGCCGCGCTTGGGCTGCCCGTCGGGGCCGATATTGGACTGGCGCTCGCTGGGCAGAAAGTACAGCCAATGCCACAAGGGCGGTAGATGGGCCGGCAGCGCCGAGACGCTTTCCGCATCCAGCGTGGCGCGCATCAGGCGGATGGGTGTGGGGGTGATCTGGTCGGCGCTCTCGTCGCTGCGGCCCACCCAGGCGTCGTAGGAATCAGGGCGTTCGGAACTCATGGTGCCTTGTCTCTGCTTTCTGGTTGCCGATGGTCAAAGGGCCTTGACCAGCTCCGGCACCGCCTGGAACAAATCGGCTTCGAGGCCGTAGTCGGCCACGCTGAAGATCGGCGCCTCGGGGTCCTTGTTGATGGCCACGATCACCTTGGAGTCCTTCATGCCCGCCAGGTGCTGGATCGCGCCCGAGATGCCGGCGGCAATGTACAGCTGCGGCGCCACGATCTTGCCGGTCTGGCCGACCTGCAGGTCGTTGGGCGCGTAGCCCGCATCCACCGCCGCGCGGCTGGCGCCAATGGCCGCGCCCAGCTTGTCGGCCAGCGGCGTCATCACCTCGGTGAACTTCTCGGCGCTGCCGAGCGCCCGGCCACCGGAAACCACGATCTTGGCCGCCGTCAGCTCGGGGCGGTCGTTCTTGGCGATCTCCTGGCCGACAAAGCTGCTCTTGCCGCTGTCGGCCACGGCGGCGATGGTCTCCACCGCGGCGCTGCCGCCGGTGGCGGGTGCGGCGTCAAAGCCGGTGGTGCGCACGGTGATGACCTTGGTGCCGTCGCTGCTCTGCACGGTGGCGATGGCGTTGCCGGCGTAGATCGGGCGCTCGAAGGTGTCG
>CAZFTL010000112.1:0-1064 GCA_964521615.1 uncultured Stakelama sp.
AGCGCCTGCCGTCAGCTACGCCACTTGCAAAAAGATTCCAACGGCCGCGAAGCAGGCCATGCCAGCGGCAGCCATGGCCGGGGTCCTCGAGGGCCATGGGCTGCGCCCCCTGGAAGGGGGGTGGCGGCACAACGCGAAGCGTGTGGAGCCTGGGGGTCAGGCGATATTTCCGGCGATATAGCTCTCCATCTGCTGGATCAGGAAGCGCTGTTCGGCCAGCTGCGCATTGACCAGGTCGCCAATGGAGATCAGGCCCAGCACCTGGCCGCCGTCGACCACCGGCAGGTGGCGCAGCTTGCCCTGGGTCATGATGCCCAGGCACTCCTGCACGGTCTGGCGCGGGCTGACGACATACAGGCGCGAAGTCATCACGTCGGCCAGCAGGGTGTCGACGGACGACAAGCCCTTGAGGGCGATCTTGCGGGCGTAGTCGCGCTCGGTGAAGATGCCCAGCAGCGAATCGCCCTGCATCAGCAGCACGGAGCCAATTTCACGGTCGGCCATCAGCTGCAGCGCCTCGCGCACGGTGGCGGTCGGTGGCAGCGCGGCCAGCTTGTGACCCTTTCGGGCGGACAGGATATCGGCGATGGCTGTCATGGGGGCTCCTCTCGTCTGATGGTGTCGGCGGTTGCCCTAATCGTGCCAGAAGGCGGCGCGAGGCGCCACCATTGACCGCCATCAGCCGTCACGCAGGTGCCATGCCGCATGGCCCCGGTGCAGGCCCGACCTCGGATGCTGCACTGCAGCATCACCAATCAAGACAGGCTGACGATATCGCGCGGCGTGGCCAGTTCCGCTCGGCGACGACCCGACGGACCTGAATGACCAGCAGCCCGGTGGTGCCATGCGCGCGCACGTGGGCCAACACGTCGTGGAGCGCGGCGGCCGTCCATTCGGCGGGCAGCGTTCGAGACACCGCGTCAGGCGTTGTCGGTGGCCCGGCGGTCGGAGCGGCGCAACCCGGCACCTCGGCGCGAAAAATTTCAGCGATCATGCGCATGCGGCCCTGGCGTCGTTTGGCCGACCGTAGACCGCCCGCCGCACCCCAAAGGAGCCTACATGAT
>CAZFTL010000113.1:0-1063 GCA_964521615.1 uncultured Stakelama sp.
CTCGGCGGCGCGGATCTGGTAGGCCGTGTTCTTGGGCAGCATGCCCTGGTGGCCGCGCTTGAGCTTCATCCAGCCCATCTTCTGGCCCACGGGTTCGCCCCGCACCAGCACGGCGCCGTTTTTCTCGGTGTCTTTCACCGTCTGCGCCGGCGCCAGCTTGACCAGGTGGACCTCGACGTCGGTGTCCATGTTGAGGACGAACTCGTCATGGGCGCAGGTGAACCAGGGCGAGGCGCCCTCGGCACGCAGGGCTTCCAGCACGTAAATCTGGTTCTTGCCGAACACCACTTTTTCGTAGGGCTTGGATTTGTTCGCGATATCAAAGCAATTCGAAAAAGCGTAGTGTTTGACATCGTCGGTGATGGACTCGACGCGGCCCATCTCGTAGTTCTTGAGGGAGCCAAACTTTGTCTGGTATTTCGCGGTCATTTTCATCTCCTTTTGGTCTTGCGGAGCGACGTGCTCTCAGCGTTGAGGCGGACTTTAGCCGCGAACGCCGGATCGCAGAAGGAGCCAATGAGAGACAGAATTGTTCGTCAGATTCGAACAATTGGGCGGGTTTTCCCTAGGAGTCCGTCGGGCTTGGAGCGTCGATCAGCGAAAATTGGCCCCAGCGAGGACAGTTGTCGCCGGGTTTGCAGCCCCATAGCCCAGCTATGGGGCAAAAAGACGGTGGCAAATGGACCGCTGCGGCCAATTTGCAGCCGACGATTTCCAAGTCCGACAGGCTCCTAAGGTGCGAGCAGGTCGGCCGGGATCGCGCCGGCATTGATCAGCGCCGCGTCCCAGCAGGGGGTCTCAGGAAAGCGCGCGGTGAGATAGTCGATGAACAGCCGCAACTTGACAGCATTGCGCGAGGTCGGCGTGAACACCGCGCTGAGCGTCAGGGGCTTGAGGTGGTCCTCTCGCAGCAAGACCTTCAGGCGCCCGTCCATCAGAGCAGGCGATGACACCCAGGTGGGCAGGCAAACGATGGCGGCGTGCTGCAGCACGTAGTCGTACAGCAGATGGACGCTGTTGGTGAGCAGCACTGGCGCCAGGTCGAGCGTCAACTCATCGTGGC
>CAZFTL010000114.1:0-1054 GCA_964521615.1 uncultured Stakelama sp.
GATGTCCCGCGGCACGGCCAAGTCGACCGTGAAGATGGGGCGGTGGCGGCGCTTCTTGAGCGCTCGCTCCACGGCGCCCAGTCCGATGATGGGCAACTGGCTGGCGGTGCAGCTGACAACCGCGTCGAACTCATGCAGGCGCTCGGGCAGGTCGGCCAAACGCAGCACCTCGCCGCCGAAGCGGCTGGCCAGCTTTTCGCCGCGCTCCAGCGTGCGGTTGGCGATGGCCATGGCCGCCGGGCGCTTGGCGGCAAAGTGGGTGGCGGCCAGCTCGATCATCTCGCCGGCACCCACGAACAGAATCTTGACCTGGCTCAGGTCCTCGAACAGGTTGCCGGCCAGGCGCACCGCGGCGGCCATGCTGATGGAGTGCGCGCCGATCTCGGTGGACGTACGCACTTCCTTGGCGACGGCAAAGCTGCGCTGGAACAACTGGTTCAGCGTGCTGCCCAGTGCGCCCGCGTCCTCGGCGGCGCGCACGGCGTCCTTCATCTGGCCCAGGATCTGGGGCTCGCCCAGCACCATGCTGTCCAGGCCGCTGGCCACGCGGAAGGCGTGGCGCGCCGCCAGCCCGTCCTGCAGCACGTAGGTGTGGTCGCGCAGGGCGTCCAGCGGCACGTCGCCGGCGCGGGCCAGCCAGCCCAGGGTATGGTCGATCTGCAGGTTGTCCGACGCGCAATACACCTCGGTGCGGTTGCAGGTGGACAGCAGGGCGGCCTCGGGGTGGCGCTGGTGCGAGCTGCGCAGGCCTTGCAGCGCGGGCGCCATCTGGTCGAGGGCGAACGCAAACCGGCCCCGCAAATCCAGCGGTGCAGTGTTGTGGTTCAGTCCCAATGCCCAGACGGCCATGGCTCGGATTATAAAATTTGACGCAGACCCGTGCCGGGGCGACCGGCCATGGTCTCGACACGAATCAAGAGCGCTGCATGGACTTTGTCGATCTCGTCTGGCCTCTGGCCGGATTTGTGGCCCCGGCCCTGGGCGTGGCGGGCGGCGTGACCCTGCTGGCGCAGGCGGCGACGCGCCGGACCGCGCCCGCGCGGCTGCTATGGCG
>CAZFTL010000115.1:0-1054 GCA_964521615.1 uncultured Stakelama sp.
GTCATCTTCTATCTGCTGGACAGCTACCTGTACAAGAAGGAGGGTTGCACCCCGGCCGACCCCACGCCCGACACACCGCCCGAGCGCTTCGGCTTTGACGGCGCGCGCAATTTCGTGCTGCTGGCCGTCGTGGTGGGCCTGGTGCTGCTGAGCGGCATCTGGAAATCCGATACCGTTTTCGACATCGCCGGCACCCCGCTGCCGCTGCAAGGCCTGGTGCGCGACGTGGGCCTGA
Source organism: uncultured Stakelama sp. (assembly GCA_964521615.1). Lineage (GTDB taxonomy): Bacteria > Pseudomonadota > Alphaproteobacteria > Sphingomonadales > Sphingomonadaceae > Sphingomonas. The sequence goes on from CAZFTL010000115.1 coordinate 236, forward strand.
TCGCGGTCATCTTCATCTCGCTGGCCGTCACGCCCAAGTCGGTGCACGACGACAACCAGTTCGGCTGGGACCCGATGAAGGAGGTTGCCAAGCTGTTCGCCGGGATCTTCCTGACCATCATCCCCGTGATCGCCATGCTGCAGGCGGGCACCGACGGCCCGTTCGGCGCCGTGGTGCGCGCCGTCACCAATCCGGACGGATCACACAACCCGGCGATGTATTTCTGGGCCACGGGCGTGCTCTCCTCGTTTCTGGACAACGCGCCCACCTACCTGGTGTTCTTCAACACCGCGGGCGGCGACCCAGTGGCGTTGATGGGGCCACTGGCCAGCACCCTGGCCGCCATCAGCGCCGGCGCCGTCTTCATGGGCGCCAACACCTACATCGGCAATGCACCGAACCTGATGGTCAAGGCCATCGCCGAGGACCGCGGCGTGAAGATGCCGAGCTTCTTCGGCTACATGGCCTGGAGCGTGGGCATCCTGGTGCCGCTGTTCGCCGTGGCGACGTTCCTGTTTTTCAGGTGAATGGAAGCGCGTAAGGGTTGCTGCTTTGTCCCTGCGCGTCCAGGTGGACGGCAACGTGATCTGTTGTCGCGTAGGCTGGCGATTCATTGGAATCGACGGTGATGAAGCGCCGATTCGAGCGAGTTGGGAGAATGAACCATGATTGAATTCAAAGATGAGTATCGCGCTTTGCTTGTGCAGCAGGGTGTCGGTTTGCATGACTCGGTGGCGTCGTCACCCGATTCATATTTGTCCTATCTGAACTCCGTATCGGACCTACTGCAGCAGGACATCTCACCGGCCATTCTTCGGA
>CAZFTL010000116.1:0-1053 GCA_964521615.1 uncultured Stakelama sp.
CCGTGTTCAACCCGGCGAGCGGCATCACGATCTCGGGCGGGCTCATCACCTTCAAGGGCTGGGCACGCCCGGGCAACACGCTGGAGTTCTTCATCGTCAATCCGGACGGGGCTGATCCGACGGGTTTTGGCGAGGGCTTGCGTTACGTCTGCTCGGCCAACTCGGGCACCACGGCCGGCGTGCAGCCGCTCAACCCCAATCAGGTCAATTACCCCAACGGCACCACGCCGCCCGTGGGTGGCCAGGAAGGGCAGGATTCCAGCGCCGCCGCCTTCACCGTGACCTGCACAGTACCGGCGTGGCTGCCCGCCAACCCGATCTTCACCGCCACCGCCACGGATGTGGCCCAGAACGTGACCTCGGAGTTCAGCTTCATGCGCGCCGTCCAGTACACGCCGCCTCCCCCGGCCAACCCGACGCCCGTGCCCGTCGATACCCCGCTGTTGCTGCTGGGCCTGAGCGCCTTGCTGGCCCTGCTGGGCGCGGGTGCCGCCACGCGGCGGCGCTGAGGGGCTTTACACGCCACGAACACGGCCCTTCGCGGGCCGTTTTTCATGGCCAACCCGGTTCGCCACACCCGCGGCGCGCATCGGAGACAATATGCCCTTGCGCGCCATCGAGCGCGCCCTGCAACGCGCTCTTCGCACAATCCATGTCGTCCTCATTGCACCCCATGCTCAACGTGGCCATCCGGGCCGCGCGCGCCGCTGGCGCCATCATCAACCGCGCCGCACTGGACGTCGAGGCCGTGCGCATCTCGCAAAAGCAGGTCAACGACTTCGTCACCGATGTCGACCACGCCAGCGAGGAAGCGATCATCGACACGCTGCTCACGGCCTACCCCAACCACGGCATCCACGCCGAGGAATCGGGCCGCACGCACGGCAACGCGCGGTCGGACCATGTCTGGATCGTCGACCCGCTGGACGGCACCACCAACTTCATCCACGGCTTTCCGGTCTATTGCGTGAGCATCGCGCTCAGCGTCAAGGGCCGCATCGAGCAGGCCGTGGTGTACGACCCGACCCGCAACGACCTGTTCACCGCCACGCG
>CAZFTL010000117.1:0-1050 GCA_964521615.1 uncultured Stakelama sp.
CCATCAGCAAAAGGGGATGATAAGTTTATCACCACCGACTATTTGCAACAGTGCCAACCCATGTTATATTGCACAAGATAAAAATATATCATCATGAACAATAAAACTGTCTGCTTACATAAACAGTAATACAAGGGGTGTTATGAGCCATATTCAACGGGAAACGTCTTGCTCGAGGCAGCGATTAAATTCCAACCTGGATGCTGATTTATATGGGTATAAATGGGCTCGCGATAATGTCGGGCAATCAGGTGCGACAATCTATCGATTGTATGGGAAGCCCGATGCGCCAGAGTTGTTTCTGAAACATGGCAAAGGTAGCGTTGCCAATGATGTTACAGATGAGATGGTCAGACTAAACTGGCTGACGGAATTTATGCCTCTTCCGACCATCAAGCATTTTATCCGTACTCCTGATGATGCATGGTTACTCACCACTGCGATCCCCGGGAAAACAGCATTCCAGGTATTAGAAGAATATCCTGATTCAGGTGAAAATATTGTTGATGCGCTGGCAGCGTTCCTGCGCCGGTTGCATTCGATTCCTGTTTGTAATTGTCCTTTTAACAGCGATCGCGTATTTCGTCTCGCTCAGGCGCAATCACGAATGAATAACGGTTTGGTTGATGCGAGTGATTTTGATGATGAGCGTAATGGCTGGCCTGTTGAACAAGTCTGGAAAGAAATGCATAAGCTTTTGCCATTCTCACCGGATTCAGTCGTCACTCATGGTGATTTCTCACTTGATAATCTTATTTTTGACGAGGGGAAATTAATAGGTTGTATTGATGTTGGACGAGTCGGAATCGCAGACCGATACCAGGATCTTGCCATTCTATGGAACTGCCTCGGTGAATTTTCTCCTTCATTACAGAAACGGCTTTTTCAAAAATATGGTATTGATAATCCTGATATGAATAAATTGCAGTTTCATTTGATGCTCGATGAGTTTTTCTGATAGTTAGTCTTTAATGAATGCGGTTGGCGCATCGGCGGGGGCACTGTTGCAAATAGTCGGTGGTGATAAACTTATCATCCCCTTTTGCTGAT
>CAZFTL010000118.1:0-1037 GCA_964521615.1 uncultured Stakelama sp.
TCGCCGACGCCGTTCGGCACGGCGATCGCTGGAACTACGGCTCGGTCGGCGCCGGCTCGGTCGCGCACCTGGGCATGGAGCTGCTCAAGTCGCGCGTGCCGGGCCTGAAGCCCGTGCACGTGCCTTACCAGGGCAATCCGGCCGTGGTCGCGGCGCTGCTGGGCGGCCAGGTGCAGATGGCGCTGATGCCGCCCGGCCTCGTGCTGCAGCACGTCAAGGCCGGCAAGCTGCGCATCATTGGGCTCACGACCAGCGGCCGCAACAGCCTGGCGCCCGACGTGCCGCCACTCACCGACGCGGGCGTGAAGCACTTCCACCTGGAGGTCTGGACCGGGCTGGTGGGCCCCACCGCCTTGAGCCAGGCGGCCCAGCGGCGCCTGGCCGAGCTGGTGCCTCAAGTGATCCGCAGCGCACCGGTGCGCGAGCGCCTGTTCCTGCAGGGCTGGAACGCCGTGGGCTCGTCCCCCGCGGGCTTTCGCCAACGCGTGACCGAGGAGCGCGCGACCATGGCCGCCATCATCAAGGCGGCGGGCGTCAAGCTCGGTTGAGCGGGACGCCGCACCGTTCGGCGGGTGTGGTACGGTAGGGTTCATGAGCGATTCAAACTCTACGCAGCCAGCCACCCGTCGCTGGCTCATCGTCTGGGCCCTCATCGCCGCCGCGCTGTCCGCCTGCGGTGGTGGTGATGGCGATACGCCCTATACCTCCGCGCGCTATGCGGGCGACTGGGTGCAGGCCACTTGCCCCAATGGTGGTTTCGTCCGCTACGCGCTGCACGCGCAGGCCAAGACAGACAAGACGATGGACGTGCAACTCATGCAGGTTCGTTACGCGGGCGCTAACTGCAGCGGCGCCAGCACGCTACAGGCCCTGGGCGTGGGCCGAACCGACACCGTGACCCTCGGTGAAGCGGAAAGCGCCGATGGCTTGGTGTTCCAGCGTGCCACCCGCACCTCGGACGGCTATTGGGGCTTCAACGAAGTCTGGACCGTGCGCCCGGACGGCCGCCTGTGCGAGCGCTTTGGCGCCAGCACCTC
>CAZFTL010000119.1:0-1026 GCA_964521615.1 uncultured Stakelama sp.
GGGCAGCAACTCCAGCGCCCAGTCCACCAGCGTCTCGGTGTCGTCGCGCGGGTCGAGCACGCGGGCGTCGATGGCCAGGCGCAGGCCGTGGAAGTGTTTCTCACCGGTCAGGTAGGCGATCGGTTCGCCGGCCAGGCGGCGGGCCGTCAGCGCTTGCAGCGCCTGCGCCAGCTCGGGGGCCAGGGCCTCGTCGTCGTGCGCCAGCAGCCAGGCACGGTCGTGCGTGGGGCGGCCGAGCAGGTGCAATAGCAGCATCCGCGCCTCGGCGCGCGGCAGGCCGGCGGCTTGCGCGTGGGTCAGGGCTCGATCCAGGGTCATGGGGGGCGGGGCGCGCAGGCGGAGTGCGTCGCTTCAGGCTGCATTCAAGCACAAGCATGGCGGCAAAAAAACAAGGCTTACATGCTTGCATGACGTAGCGTTCTGTGACAAACTGCTTCGAATCCAAGATGTAATTGCTTACTCATACGCGGCCGGTTGCCCGGCGTGCCGAAAGACCTGCATGACCCAGCCCTCCGCCCCGCGTCTCACCATTCTTGCCCTGGCCTGGACGCTCCCCCTGGCCGCCGCCTGGGGCCAGACCGCGCCAATCAACGACACGGGCATTGAATTCTGTCGTAATCACACAACAGGCACCGACACCGCCGTCACCGTCACCACGACCTGCGCCGATCTGCCTGCCGAAGGCGCGCAGGACGCCCGCTATGGCCGCGATGCCGCCGCCGTCAAGGGGGCACTGCCCACCAAGGTCGGCGGCAGCGCCGGCACGCCCTCTGACCAGCCCAACGGCTTTGACTACACCAAGATCAGCAACACCGGCAACCCGCTGCCGGACACGGCCGCCCTGGGCAGCGGCCCAAACGCCTGGGCGTGCACGCGCGACAACGTCACAGGGTTGATGTGGGAGGTCAAGGTCGCCGATCCGGTCAACTCCAGCGATCCCGTCCATCCGCGCGCCATGGGAAACCCCTACTCCTGGTATTGCATCAACGCCTATCGCGGTGCGGGCACGGCACACGGGGGCAGCTG
>CAZFTL010000120.1:0-1017 GCA_964521615.1 uncultured Stakelama sp.
CCTGGTACTCGACCGGATCCTCGATGGTGACGATCTTGTCCAGCCCGGTGTTGATCTCCGAGAGCGCCGCGTACAGCGTGGTGGTCTTGCCGCTGCCGGTCGGGCCGGTGACCAGCAGCAGCCCGTAGGGCATCAGCGCCGCGTCGCGGATGAAGGTGAGCACCGAGGCGTCGAAGCCGAGCGTGTCCAGCGTCAGCGACTTGAAGTGGCCGGTCAGGTGCTTGCGGTCGAGCACGCGCAGCACCGCGTCCTCGCCGAACAGGTTGGGCATGATCGAGACGCGGAAGTCGATCTCGCGGCCGTCGACCACCACCTGGAAGCGGCCGTCCTGCGGGATGCGCCGCTCGGCGATGTCCAGCTCCGAGACCACCTTGATGCGCGAGATCGCCTGGTGCGCGAACTCGAGGTTGTCGATCTGCTTGACGACTTCCAGCACGCCGTCGAGGCGGTACTTGATGACCATGCCCTCGGGGTTGGTCTCCATGTGGATGTCGCTGGCGCCGCTGCGCAGCGCGTCGTAGAGCGTCGAGTCGACCAGCTTGACCACCGGGCTGCCGGTCGCCTCGATGGCCGAGATCGAGATCGCCAGGCTCTGCTCGCCGCTCGCCGCCGCGGGGCGGCCGGACTGCACGCTCAGCGCGTCCATCGCGCGCAGCGACTTCTCGGCGGCGGCGAGGAAGGCCTGCAGGTCGGCCGCCGCCGCCAGGCTCATGTCGACGCTGCGCGAGCCGAGGCGCACCTCCAGCCACTGGCGCAGGCGCACGTCGGTCGGGTCGGTGATCACGCAGGTGAGCCGCGCCTCGCCGGCGAGGTGGCCGACCACGCAGCCGCGCCGCTGGCAATCGGCGAAGGAGACCAGCGTGAAATCGGGGCGCAGGCGGCGCATGCCCGCCATCGACAGCGCCGGCAGGCCGAAGTAGGCCGCCGCATGGGGCAGGAAGTCGTGCTCGCTCAGGCCGCGCGCCTCGGCCATCCAGGCCATGCGCGGCCGCTCGCCGGCCTGGCGCAGCGCGTCGC
>CAZFTL010000121.1:0-1003 GCA_964521615.1 uncultured Stakelama sp.
CCTCGCGCTTGTTGCGCTTGTAGCCCCAGCTGAAGGCCGGCTCGATGCCGTTGGAGGCGTTGTCGGCAAAGGCCAGGCTGATGGTGCCGGTGGGCGCGATGGACAGCAGGTGGCTGTTGCGGATGCCATGCTGGCGGATCTCGGCCTTCAGATCGTCCGGCAGACGGCTGGCGAAGGTGCCGGCGGCCAGATACCCATCGGCCTTGAACTTGGGGAAGGCGCCCTTCTCCTTGGCCAGTGCGACCGAGGCGCGGTACGCCGCGTCGCGCATGCGGCGCGCGATCTCGGCGGCCATGGCGCGGCCTTCCTCGCGGTCATAGCGCAGCTCGAGCAAGGTCAGCGCATTACCCAGGCCCGTGAAACCGACACCGATGCGGCGCTTGGAGGCGCTCTCGGCGCGCTGCTGCGCCAGCGGCCAGAAGGTGACGTCCAGCACGTTGTCAAGTGCGCGCACCTGGGTGGCGACGACCTGCTCGACGGTGTCGAAATCAAACGCCGGCGCGCCGCCCTGACCAAAGGGATGGCGCACGAAGTTGGTCAGGATGATGGGGCCGAGGTCGCAGCAGCCGTAGGGCGGCAGCGGCTGTTCACCGCAGTTGTGGACGAACAAACCGTTGGCGTCGAAGGCGTGCACGTCGGCCACGGTGACGTCGAAGACATCGGCGCTGCCGTCTGGCGTGACCGCGGCGACGGTGGCGGTGAAGCGCTCGCGGTTCAGGCTGCGCTGGTAGGCCGACAAGGCCTGCGTCAGGCGCTCATTTTTCTGCGTATCGGCAAAGCCGATGCGCTCGGCAAACAGGGCCAGGTTGTCGCCGCTGACGACCAGCTCATGCTGCGCGGCCGTGGCGTACTCGGCGTTACCGCCGCGGCCATCAGGCAGCAGGCGCAGGCCAGCGGGGCGGCGGTTCTGGTAAATGGTCGAGGCGATGCCCAGACGCAGCAGCATGCGCTGCGCGGCTTGCAGGGCGGCCAGATCGCTTTGCGCGAGGCGCACGCTCACCCC
>CAZFTL010000122.1:0-1002 GCA_964521615.1 uncultured Stakelama sp.
CGCGGTGGACGCTTACGGCCAGCTCGCGCAGCAGTCCAGCACCACCCTGGTCGTGCCCAGCAACATGACCGAGGTATCGGCCCTGATCAGCTCGGCGATGAAAATGGTTCAGGCACAGCGCGAGGGTTGAGCACCCTGCGCGGCCGCACGAACTTCGCTCGTCCGCGCCGCGCAGACTGGCGCCCCAGCGGCCGCCTCCCCCACACCGCCGACGGTCCGTCGCGAAAGCGACACACTCTTGTGCGCGTGGCATGAATTGCTACGTCGAATGGGCGCAAAAGTGACCCAATCCTGTTCAGGGTACCGCGTCAGCCACCGGCCCCCGCCGCCGCACACGCAGGCGTTGCGCGCCTCGGTGGCCAACAGGCGGCGCCCACGACGTTCAGATCCCTGCGAGACACAAGCCCATGCAAACCATACTCGAAGACGACAAGCCACACGACGACTACCTGCACGGCCCTCGAGCGGCCTGGTTCGCTTTTGCGATGACCGTGATGCTCATGCTGCTCGACTACATCGACCGGCAAGTCATCGTGTCCCTGTTTCCGCATATCAAGGAGGAATGGGGGCTGTCGGACAAGCAGCTGGGCGCGCTGGTGTCCGTGGTATCGATGACGGTGGGGGTGGGCGCCATCCCGGTGGCCCTGGTGGCCGACCGCGTGAGCCGCGTCAAGTCGATCTTCGTCATGGCCCTGACCTGGAGCCTGGCCTGCGTGGCCTGCATGTTTACTCGCAACTACAGCCATCTGCTGCTGGCGCGTGCGGTGGTGGGTGCGGGTGAGGCTGGTTACGGCTCCGCCGGCTCGGCCCTGATCGCCAGCCACTTTCCCTCGCGCATGCGCAGCGCGCTGATGGCCTCGTTCTTTGCTTCAGCCTCCATCGGCTCGGTGCTGGGCGTGATGCTGGGCGGCATCATCGCGTCCCACTGGGGCTGGAAGGCGGCCTTTGGCGTGGTCGGCTTTCCCGGCGTGATCCTGGCCGTGCTCTACCTGAAGGTCAAGG